>JAIXYN010000042.1 GCA_027490195.1 Verrucomicrobiaceae bacterium
CTCGTCGATGCCGCCAGCCGCTACGGCATCGCCGTCATGGGCGTGACCGCCGTGGGCCGTGCGATGGCACGCACCCCGCAGTATTTCCGCCTAGCTACCCGCATCATGGCGGAACTGGGCGCGAACGTGGTGAAGTGCTACTACACGGATAACGAATTCGACACGGTGACGAGCTGCTGCCCGGTGCCGATCGTGATCGCCGGCGGCAAGAAACTGCCAGAACTCGACGCACTTAAGATGTGCGCCAACGCCATCGCGCAGGGTGCGAGCGGCGTGGACATGGGCCGCAACATTTTCCAAAGCGACGCGCCTGTGGCGATGATGCAGGCCGTCCAAGGAGTCGTCCACGGTGGCCTCAGTGCCGAGCAGGGCTTCGCGTTATACAACGACCTGAAGAAGTAAGCATCTGAGCAGGAGTGATGGAGTTCTGGAGCGTTGGAGTAATGTTCCACCCCACAATACTCCACCACTCCATTCCTCCATCACATCGCCCCACCCCCTCCTTCCATGGAACTCAAACCCAACCAAGTGCGGCTCATGATGCTGCAAGTCGCCGATGCCATCATCGCCGCTGAACCCATGCTCTCCCAAGCCGACCGCGATCTCGGCGATGGCGACCACGGCCTCGGCATGAAGCGCGGCATGGAGGCTGTCAAAGCCCAGCTTGAGCCCATGGAACCCAACAGCGTGGAGCAGGTTTTCGTCGCCACCGGCACCGCCATGATGACCAGCATGGGCGGTGCCTCCGGTGCCCTCTTCGGCACAGTCTATCGCGCGGGAGGCAAAGCCCTCGCAGGCCGTGAGTTCTTCGATGCCGAAGGCCTTGCCCTCCTGCTCGAAGCCTCCCTCGAAGGCGTCATGAAACGCGGTGGCGCCAAGCCCGGCGACAAAACCATGATCGACGCCCTCGCCCCCGCCGCCACGAAAGCCCGCGAATCCGTCGGCCTCTCACTCACCGCAGCCCTGACCGCCGTCGCCGCCGCCGCCGAAGCCGGCAAAGAAGCCAGCAAAGCCATGATCGCCCAGTTCGGCCGTGCCAAAACCCTCGGCGAAGCCTGCCTCGGCTTCCCCGACGCCGGCGCCTGCTCCGTCGTCATCATGCTCAGCACGATGCGGGATTATGTGACGGTGTAGAAGGGCAATGCAGCGGAGAAGCAGGCTGCCGCCTGGCAAGGTTGACATGGGTTCGTCGCTGAAGAACACTTGAGCCATGACAGCCGTGATCGACATCCCAGATGATCTCTACAAGAAAGTGACTGCTCGGGTCGCTTCGCTTGGGCGTCGCGTACCTGAAGTGACCGTGGAACTCTACGAGCGTTGGCTGGTTGATGAGAAGGATGCATCCGTTCCGACTACGGCACAGCCTGCGGATGCGCATTGGCTGGAAGATTGGTTCCGCTCGGCGGACGAGGCGGTCTCTCGTGCTTCAGCAGGACCATCGGCGCGGGAGCTTCTCATGCAAGACCGCAACCGGCTTGAGAACGCGTGAGCTTGACGATTGATGCCAGCGTTTGGATCTCCGCCGCAGATGCGACTGACAAGTTTCATCAACCAAGCCGTGATCTCCTGCGTAAAGTCGTCGCGAATGGGATCGCAGTGATACAACCAGCCTTTGGAAGAACCGAGGTTGCCTGTGCGCTGGCTCGTCGTCTTCGCGATGGTGCGCAGGGACAGCAACTGACACATTCGCTCATGAATCGAATGGTCACTTCGGAAGTAGCCATGGACACTGCGTTCTTGACTGCAACGGAGAGTATCGGCACCTGCCAGTTTCTCCGAGGTGCCGACGCGCTCTATGCCACTGTCGCCCAACAAAGCCAGAGTCCACTAATCTCGTGGGACAACGAGCATCTGCAACGAGCGGGCGGCATCACCCCGACGGACTGGCTCGCCGCGAATCCTTGAAGCAGTCGAAAAACCCTGTCCGGTTTCCCCTTCCCGCGTGAGATACTGCCAGACGCATGAACACGCATGAGACCCAGGCCGCGCAGGTTTTCCTCGCCCATCACGATTTTGTGAGGGGTGTGGCGCTGAAGTATGCACCCTGGCCGGGGCTGATGGAAGACATCGCCCAGCAAGTGTTTTTGGAGTTCATGGCCAAGGAGTCCCAGTGGGACCTGAGCACGGATGCACGCCCGCTGCTGGCGACGATGACACGGCACATCGCCATGCGGCAGTGGCGCGAGCGCACCAAACAGCAGCCCGAGGTGGTGCAAAAACTCGCAGATCACATCCGCCTGCTGGCTGAAGAACGCGAAGCCCCGCCGCGCTACGAGGAGGAGATCAGTGTGCTGCGCAGCTGCCTGCAAAAGCTGCCGGAAAAAAGCCGCGAACTGGTGGAGCTATACTACTACAACGACATCGGTACCCCGCAGATCGCCGATCAGATCAACATGAAGGCCGACACCGTCTGCCGCGCCCTCTCCCGCGTGCGCGAAAAACTGCGCGAGTGCATCGAGCGCTCGTCGAACCAAGGAGGCCCCTCACATGCCTGACACCGACACTCTGATCCAGCACTACCTCGAAGGCACGCTCACCACAGCCGAGGCGGAGGAGTTGCACGAGTTGCTGCAAGCTCAGCCAGAACTCGGCGAACGCCTGCTCCAGCATTTCGACATGGATGCCATGCTGCGCGCCACCAAGCCTCTCGTGGCGGACAACATCATCCGCCCCACGCTGCTGCCCAAGCGCCGCTTCACCTTCGCCACCGTCACCAGCGTGGCCGCCATGGCCGCCTGCATCACCCTGCTGGGCACCTGGTTGATGAATACCGCATTGGATCAGCAGCCCGAGGCCGAGGAAACCACCGCTTCCGTGGCCGTGCTGACGCGCGGGGTAAATCTGGAATGGGACTCGGCCACCATCACCCCCGGCACGCCGCTCTCGCCGGGCTGGCTCAAACTGAAAGCCGGCATCGCGCAGATCGAGTTTTATCAAGGCGCGCGTGTCCTGATCGAAGGCCCCGCCGAATTGCAGCTCGTATCCTCCGGCGAAGCGACCTGCACACGCGGCAAACTCAGCGCCCAGGTGCCGCCGCAGGCCAAGGGCTTCCGCATCAACACTCCCAAAGGCACCATCGTCGATCTCGGCACCGAGTTCGGCCTCGATGTCAGCGCCGCGAATGAGGAAGTGCATGTGTTCAAAGGCGAGGTGGAGCTGTATCAGCCTACCGCGACCATGAAGTCCCTCAAAGAAGGCCAGGCCATGGCGATCGCAGGCAACACCGCCGTGCTCACCGCGAATGCCTCCAGCTTTGCCTCGCTCAACGAAATCGACGCCCGCAGCGCGATGTCCCAGCGCTTCCAGTTTGAAAAGTGGCTGGCCTCCAGCTCCACACTAAACGCCGATGCCGGACTCCGGCTGCGCTTTGATTTTCAAGACGACGAAGGCTCGCGCTCCCTGCGCAATCACGCCGTGAACGGCGGCCGGATCGAAGACGGCAGCATCGTCGGCGCTTCCTGGACCACCGGCCGCTGGCCGGGCAAACGCGCCCTCGAATTCCGCAATGTCAGCGACCGCGTGCGCCTAAACATTCCCGGCGAAACCAAGACCCTGACCATGGCCGTCTGGGTGCGCGTGAACGGCCTCGACCGCACCTTCAACTCCCTCTTCATGTCCGAAAGCTGGGGCGACCGCAAAGTTCACTGGCAGATTACCCGCGAAGGCAAAGTGCGCCTCGGCATCGCCGGCAGCAATGGTGCCCACCATGCCGACCATGACACGCCCGTCTTCTTCACCCCGGAACGCTTTGGCCGCTGGACCCATCTGGC
Source organism: Verrucomicrobiaceae bacterium (assembly GCA_027490195.1). Lineage (GTDB taxonomy): Bacteria > Verrucomicrobiota > Verrucomicrobiia > Verrucomicrobiales > Verrucomicrobiaceae > Prosthecobacter. The sequence continues at coordinate 3,771 of JAIXYN010000042.1, forward strand.
CGTCGTCTTTGATCCCGTCGCCAAAGAAGTACGCCACTACGCCAATGGCGAACTCCTGACACGCTCCCCCCTCAAGGACACCGAAGCCCTCAAGATCGGCATGGCCGAACTCGGCAACTGGAACGACGGCCGCAAATCCGGCGGTGTCGCCATCCGCCACCTCAGCGGTGCCATGGATGAGTTCGCCCTCTGGGACCGTGCCCTTAGCGATGCGGAGATTGCGGCGCTGGCAAGGTGACAGAGCTAAACGCGCCCCCCTTGCTTCGTCGGCAGCGCTCGCTGCAAAACTTCACTTCCTCCCACACCTTCTCCCACTTCTTGCGCCAGGTGAAGGGCCGCCCGCAGACGAGACAGGGCTTGGAAGGAAGATCCTGCTTTTTCACACCTTTCATGCCGGGTCTGATTCCTGGTTGGGTGCAGCAGCTTCTCTCTGATTCATAGCGTGAAGCGATTTCAAATACGCATTGTTGGGCGCGGGCTTGGCGGCGCGTTCCTCGGTTTCCAGCATGCCCTGCACACGCCCCGTGCTCTCGGCGATCAGGCCGGCGATCAGCGAGGCCTCGGGCAGATTCTTCCAGTACTTCTTCGGCATCTCCGACTGCATGGCGCTGATTTTGACCCGCGCAGGATTGAAGATGTTCCGGTAGTAGGTGCGCCACAGGTCATCCAGCGCGTCCTCATCCGGGGCGCTGCTGCGTGACACGCCTGCGGTGAAATGCAGCCGCGTGCCATCCCAGTGCGCACACTCATAGGGCGTCAGGATGGACCAATCCATCCCCGCAAAGCGCTTCTCAAAAAACGGCGTGGCCAGTCGTACGATGCGGTGCTCTGGCTCAAACCACGCCACGAACTGCTCGCGTCCCGTGGCGGCATCCGTACCCACCAGCCGAAAGCGCACAAAGGCATGCATCTTGTGGATGTCCCGTCCCACCGCCTTGGACCAGTCCTGCAGTTGGCGCACATCGCGGTCCGTCGCCATGGCCAGCAGGTGCCGCTCCGCCCCGCGCGTCAACCGCCACAGCACCCGGTAGAGCATGCCCCAGCGCCGCGCATCCGTATGCGCCGCCACGCTCCGTGCCAGATCCATGAAAGCCGCCGACACTTTGATGGCACTGTCCCCCGGCACCGCTGTGGTATCAGGAGGCGCTTCACCGACAAACAACGAGGCTTCCTGGCGATCATCCGTCCACAGCACTTCCTCAGGACTCACGCCCTGCGCCAGCAACTGGCGGGCCGCAGCTCTCCAGGCTTCATACTCAGGCTCAATGACGAGGGTGCGCATGCTAGGGTTTTAGAGCTCCCCGGATCTCACGGAGAGGAAGTCGCTCGTGGCAGGCTTGGGCGGTGCGTCAAAGTTGATTTCCAACTGCTCAGGTGGCGGTAAAAAGCGCGCCCGCAGCGAGTCGCTGTCCAGCCCAAGCTTAGCCGGATGATGATCCGCCGCAGTGATGAAAGGCAGCAGCTTCTTCATTTGCAGTCGCAGCCGCACCAGATCCGCCAGCCGCAGCCGGGTGTAGCGCCGTGCACCCAGGATGCGCTCCACATTGCGCACGCCCAGACCCGGAATGCGCAGCAGCAGCTCCCGGGGCGCTTTGTTCACATCCACCGGAAAGGTGGCGCGATTTCGCAGCGCCCAGGAGAGCTTGGGGTCCAGCGCCAGATCCAGATTGGGGTCGGCGGCGGAGGCGATCTCCTCCACCTTGAAATCATAGAACCGCAGCAGCCAGTCCGCCTGATAAAGCCGGTGCTCGCGGATCAGCGGCGGTGCCTTTAGCGGCAAAATCGATGACGGTTCCGGGATCGGGCTGAAGGCCGAGTAATACACCCGGCGCAGCCGGTGCGAGGTGTACAGCTTGTCCGCACACCCGAGAATCACCGCATCCGTCGAGGCATCCGCCCCCACCAGCATCTGCGTGCTCTGGCCCGTGGCAAAGGGCGGCGGCTTCGGGGCATCCGGTTTGCGTTTCTCCGCATGCCGCTCGTCGATCTTTCCCCGGATGTGCCCCATGGCCTCCTCCGTGCGCGCCAGATTTTTCTCCGGGGCCAGCGTATTGAGACTCTGCTGGCTGGGCAGCTCCACATTGATGCTGATACGGTCCGCATAGCGCCCGGCCAGGGCGATGAGCTCCTGCGAGGCTTCCGGGATCGTCTTCAAATGAATGTAGCCACGAAACTGGTGCACCTCCCGCAGCTTTCGCGCGACCTCGATCACCAGCTCCATCGTGTGATCCGCACTGCGGATGATCCCGCTGCTCAGAAACAATCCCTCGATGTAGTTCCGCTTGTAGAAATCCAGCGTCAGTTGCACCACCTCGTCCGGCGTGAAGCGTGCCCGCGTCACATTGCTGGACCGCCGGTTGATGCAGTAGTGGCAGTCATACAGGCAGGCATTTGTCATGAGCACCTTCATCAGCGAAACGCAGCGCCCGTCCGGTGTGTAGGAATGGCAAATGCCCATCCCACCCGTAGAGCCCACGCCCGCGCTACCCCGCGAATCCTTCCGCGCCGCGCCACTGCTCGCGCACGAAGCATCATACTTGGCCGCGTCGGCCAGGATTTCGAGTTTGCGGGTGATGTCCATCATGAGGTGGCTCTACGTCTCTCCTCACCGAGCCGACCATTTATCGTGTCCAAGCAGAGAGCAAACATGCCACACCCATGACTGTTCCTTAGAACAGTTCAATCACAAACAAGGGTTACTTCAGCATCTTAAATTCACCAGCGGATGTCTCGCATGACTCAGTCATGAATCATTCCCAACCCCATTTTTATTGTCCGGTTTCATCACGCCATGCGGTATAAGCTTTCCCCGTCCGTTTTTTCCCAACCCATGAAGCATCTTCTATTCACCCTCGCCCTGCTTGGCTCGGTCGCATCCGCGCACGCGCAGGAATATCTCGAAATCGCCGCCAATCCGGTCGGTGCCGGCAAAGGCAAAAAGATCGTCCTGGTGGCCGGTGACGAGGAATACCACACCGAAGAGAGCATGCCCATGCTGGCCAAAATCCTGGCCAAAACCCACGGCTTCAACTGCATCGTCCTTTTCTCCACGGACGAAAAGGCGGGCTACATCGACCCCAACAACCAGAAAAACATTCGCGGCACCGAGATGCTCGCAGATGCAGATCTCCTCATCATCGGCACCCGCTTCCGCCAGCTCCCCGACGATAGCCTGGCGCACTTCGCCAAGTTCCTGAACTCCGGCAAACCCGTCATCGGCTTCCGCACCGCCACCCACGCCTTCACCGGCAGCGCCAAAACGGGCGACTTCAAGTGGAGCGAGTTCGGCCTCAAAATCCTCGGCGAAAAATGGGTGAGTCACCATGGACAGCACAAAAAAGAAGGCACTCGCAGCGTGGTTGTAGAAGCCAACAGCAAAAACGAAATCCTGCGCGGCGTCGGTGAGATCTTCTGCACCACGGATGTCTATGGCGCTCCGAATGTGAAGCCAGAAAGCGACACCATCCTGCTGCGCGGTGCCGTCACCGAGACTCTCGACCCCAAATCGAAGAACATCGCCGGCCCGAAAAACGAGCCTATGCAGCCCATCGCCTGGCTGCACGACTACACTGCTCCGGACGGCAGCACCAAGGGCCGCTCCTTTTGCACCACCATGGGTGCCTCGCTGGACTACACGGACGAAAACCTCCGCCGCCTCATCGTCAATGCCGTGCACTCCCTCCTGAAGCTGCCCGTGCCTGACAAGGCGGACGTCGCCTTCATCGATCCCTTCAAGCCCACCGCCTTCGGTTTCACCAAGGACGCTGGCTACTTCAAGCAGCGCAATCTGAAACCCGGCGACTTCGCCACAGGCAGCAGCCCTTCCATGGGCGTGCCCGAAGACAAATCCAAGCCGACAGCCTCCAAGAAGCCAGACGCGAAAAAGCCGGAAGAAGTCAAAGCCCCGCATCAGCCCAGCGTGGAACCCGCTGCCGCCACCTCCGCACGCCCCCAAGCCGTCGCACCACCGAGCAAGGGCGAGCACATCGTTCTCATCGGCAACGGCCTTGCCGAGCGCGACACCTGGTACAGCCGCATCGAAACCGAGCTTCAGCTCCGCTACCCTGACCGCGATCTCTTCTTCCGCAACATGGGCCATGTGGGAGACACCCCCGGCTTCCGCCCGCATCCCTCACGCGCATCGCAGTGGGCCTTCCCCGGCGCAGAGAAGTTCCATCCCGACAAGCCCATCCACAACGGCCAGGGCTTCTACGCCACGCCCGACCAATGGCTCACCCATTTGAAGGCAGACACCATCGTCGGCTTCTTCGGCTACAACGAATCCTTCGACGGCCCCTCCAAGGTGGGCAATTTCGAAGCCGAACTCGACGCCTGGGTCGTCCACACCCTGAGCAAGGCCTACAACGGCAAGACCGCCCCCCGCGTCGTCCTCGTCAGCCCCATCGCCTACGAAAACCAGAGCGCCAAACGCGATCTGCCCAAGGGCGACGTCGAAAACTCGAACCTGCTTCTCTATGCAAGCTCCATTGAGAAAGTCGCCAAAAAGCACGGCCTGACCTACATCGACCTCTTCACCCCGACGCAGGAACTTGAGTCCAAAGGCGGCGAATCCTTCACCACCGGCGGTTTCATCCCCACCGATAAGGGTTACGTGGAAGTGGCCAAGCTTCTCGCCACCGGCCTCTATGGCCACGCGAGCTACGAGTCGAAGGCCGACCCCAAGCTGGTGCATGAAGCCGTGAAGGAAAAAGACTGGTTCTGGAACAGCGACTACAACATCCTCAATGGCGTGCACGCCCACGGCCGCCGCTACAATCCCTACGGCCCGCAGAACTACCCCGACGAAGTGAAGAAATCGCGCGAGATGACCGCCCTGCGCGATAACCTCATCCACGCCGTCGCCACCGGCAAAACCACCGAACTCAAGGTGGATGACAGCAAGACCCACGTGCTGCCACCCGTGCCAACGAACTACGTGCCGAGCGTCAAGAACGGCAGCGAGAAGTACCTTTATGGCGAGGAGGCCCTGAAGTCCCTCAAAGTCCCCGAAGGCTACAAGGTCGAGATGTTTGCCTCCGAGAAGGAGTTCCCGAACCTCGCGAACCCGATGCAGATGTCCTTCGACAACAAAGGCCGCCTCTGGGTCGCCACCATGCCCACCTACCCGCACTATCGCCCCGGCGATGCCATGCCGGATGACAAGATCCTCATCTACGAAGACATCAATGGTGACGGCAAGGCCGACAAGGAAACCGTCTTTGCCGACAAGCTCCACCTGCCCATCGGTTTCGAATTCGCCACCGAAGGCGTCTATGTGACCCAGGAGCCGAACCTCATCCTGCTGCGCGACACCAACGGCGACGACAAGGCCGACAGCATGGAGATCGTCCTCGGCGGCTTTGACACGCACGACACCCACCACGCCATCAGCGCCTTCACCGCCGACCCCAGCGGCGCCTTCATGCTGTGTGAGGGCGTCTTCCTCCACTCCAATATCGAGACCCCCTACGGCCCCGTGCGCTGCGTCGATGGCGGCTTCTTCCGCTACAGCCCGCAGCGCGGCATGCTGGAGCGCACCATCCAGATGGGCATTCCCAATCCCTGGGGCTTCGTCTTTGACCAGTGGGGCCAGGATTTCCTCCTCCACACCTCCGGCACCACCATGAACTGGGCCCTGCCGGTCGAAGTGAAGCCCACCTTTGGCAGCAAGACCCCCTCCACAGCCGACCTCGTGCCGGACGGCCACAAAGTGCGCCCCACCAGCGGCCTTGAGATCGTCTCCTCCCGCAACTTCCCCGACGAAGTGCAGGGCGACCTCATCTACTGCAACGCCATCGGCTTCCTCGGCATCAAGCAGGTCAAAATTGAAGACAACGGCACCGGCTGGAAAACCGCGCATCGCCAGGACCTCCTGGTCAGCACCGACGGCAACTTCCGCCCCGTGGATCTCGAATTCGCCCCAGATGGCTCCCTCTACGTCATCGACTGGCACAACGTCCTCATCGGCCACATGCAGCACAATGCGCGCGACCCTCTGCGCGACCACGTGCATGGCCGCATCTACCGCATCACCCACACGGGCCGCCCGCTGGTGAAGCCCGTGCCCGTCGCCGGTGCCCCGCTCGCCACCTTGTTCGATGACCTCAAGGAACCCGAACTCCGCACCCGCTACCGCGCCCGCCGCGAACTCCGCGCCCACGACGCCAAGGAAGTCCTCCCCGCCATCAAAGCCTGGGCCGCCAAGCAGAAAGACACCCACGCCAAGCTCGAAGCGCTCTGGGTCACCTGGGGCCTGAACGAGGCCGATGAAGGCCTCCTGCGCGAAATGCTCGCCTCCCCCGACTTCCACGCCCGTGCCGCCGCCGTGCGCGTGCTGCGCTACAACACCCACCGCATCTCCGATCACGTCGCCCTCCTCGAAAAAGCCGCCGCTGATGAACACGGTCGCGTGCGCCTCGAAGCCGTCGTCGCCGCCTCCTGGTTGCCCAACATCCCTGCCGCGAAAAACATCGTTGCCATCGCCTCCAAGCTCCCGCTGGACGACTGGAACAAGGCCGCCACCAAAACCGCCGCCGACCGCCTCGCCGGCATCGCCGAAATCGTGAAGCCCGAGCATCCCGTCATTCAGCCACCCGCTTACCTGAGCGACGCCGCCAAGAAGCAGTTCAAGTTCGGCCAGGAAATCTACTTCCGCGAAGGCCACTGCGTCACCTGCCATCAGCCCAACGGCGCCGGTCTTGATCCTGCCTTCCCCAGCATCGCCAACAGCCCCTGGGTCACCACCGATCGCGACCGCCTCATCAAGATCGCCATGTACGGTCTCATGGGCCCCCTCAAAGTCGGCGACAAACAATACAACGGCCAGGTCCCCATGACCCCCTTCGGCGGCATGCTCAAAGACGAAGAAATCGCCAGCGTCCTCACCTTCGTCCGCAACCACTTCGGCAACAAAGCCGACCCCATCACCGCCGCCGAAGTCAAAGCCATCCGCGACGCCAACCCCGGCCGCATGATGCTCTACACCACTGACGAGCTGCTGAAGCAGCATCCGATGAAGTAGGTCGTTTTATATGCAGCACAATCCAGACGACATCGATGTTTTTCAGATCGAGCGCAGCGTCTGGATTGCGGAGGCGAAGATCCAATCGCCCAACTACGATTTTGCGTTCAGCCAGCTGCTGGCTTGTTCGCACTCACGGTTTAGCTTGAATGAAGTAACCGCCGTCGCGCGCTTTGGCGCTGTGCTTGAATACGACGTACTCTACAAAGAACTTTTGGAGCGCGGCGTCAGGCTTATTCATTCGCCCGCGCAGCATCAGCTTTGCAGCGAACTCCCTCAATGGTATCCCTTGCTGAAAGGACTCACGCCCGAAAGCTGGTGGTTCGACAAGGCCCCCGACGCCGAGACCGCCGGTGAATTGGCTGGATGGCCGTTGTTCATCAAAGGCAGCCGCCAGACCAGCCGTCATCAATTCAAGCTCTCCATCATTCACAATCCGGAAGAGTACCGCGTCGCCATAGAAGCTTTTGCAAACGACCGCATGCTTCACTGGCAGCAGGTGGTCATACGCCGCTTCGAACGGCTTCGCCCGATAAGGGCGGACATGGGGCAGCGCATTCCTGCTTCGTTTGAATTTCGCTCATTCTGGTGGCGAGGGCATCTGGCGGGTGTCGGCCCCTACTTCGCTGAATTCGCCAAATACCAATGGACCGAAAGTGAGAAAGCCGAGGCCCTGAAAACGGCGGAGGAAGCAGCCAGACGTATTGACCTGGCGTTTGTAGTCGTTGACTTGGCTCAATGCATCGACGGCCGATGGATCGTCATTGAAATCAATGATGCGCAAGAATCCGGCTATGCAGGAGTTCCGCGCCTCGCCATGTGGCAGAGGATTGTCGAACTGGAGCAGATGTTGAAATCGGACTCGTCTGCATAGGGCAATAGAGCGTGCTCAACTCTTATGGAAAGGCTCTTCCAGCCTTGCCACCTGTTCCTCGCGCATTTCGCGCACAGCTTTGGCGGCATCAAAGCCCTCCCAGCCCACGACCACTCGTAATCCATCCTTCTTCCGGACAATCTCCGCCTCGGGCAATTCTTCGCTGAGCTCTATTCGATCATCGATGACAGCAAGGCGCAATTTGGAACCGGCACGAAGCTGTAACTGCTCACGCATGGACTTGGGGATCACGAAACGACCCGTTTTATCGAGGATGACGGTGGCAGTCATGGACCCAATTTGCCATGCGACAGGCCATTTCCAACGGGATTCCTGACCCAATTGCTGAATCCGACACATCCTTTGCTGGTACGTTTGGAAAGTTGGACACGTTTAACCACGCGCCCAACCATGAACCGTCTCCTTCTCCTTCCTCTCCTGATTGCCTCCTTCGCCTCCGCGCAGGACGGCTTCAAACCGCTCTTCAACGGCAAAGACCTCACCGGCTGGGATGGGAATCCAGAACTCTGGAGCATCGAAGACGGCTGCATCACCGGCAAAACCACCGGCCCCGAACAGCTCGCCTACAATCAGTTTCTCATCTGGCGCGGCGGCAAAGTGAAGAACTTTGAGCTGCACGCGAAGATCAAACAGAGCGGCAACAACACCGGCATCCAATACCGCTCCAAGGAACTGCCGGAAAACGGCAAGTGGTCCATCGGCGGTTATCAGTGCGACATCCACCCCGCCACCCCGAACAACGCGATGGTCTATGAAGAACGCGGGCGCGGCATCATCGTGCAAAACGGCCAGGGCGTGGTGATCGATCCCGAAGGCAAGCGCTGGCTCGCCTCCGAGCATGAGCCGGTGAAGGTGGACATCGCCCAATGGCATGAGTACACCGTCATCGCTCAGGGCAATCACCTTATCCACAAGATCGACGGCCAGGTGACCATCGACCTGCTGGACTTTGAAGAATCAAAACGCTCCCTCGAAGGCCTGATCGCTTTCCAGATTCATCGCGGCCCCGCCATGAAGGTGCAGATCAAGGACGTCATGCTCAAGGAGCTTCCAGACGGCGGCGTGATCTCATTCGAAAAATCCGCGATCCCCAGCGATGCGCAGATCATCGAGGCCAAAGCACCCGCGAAGGGCAAAGGTAAAGGCCAAACACCCGCTCCTGCACCAGCCAAGGGAGATGCGAAAGCCAAGGCAGCCAAAGTGAAACCGAAGCGCCCGGATGCCGTCGGTCCAGCCATCGGCGCGAACGTGGCCACACCGGTCACCAACATCAAAACGCTTGCCGATTTCAAAGTGGAGCTGCTCTACTCCGTGCCCGGCGGCGAGCAGGGCTCCTGGGTCAATCTTTGCAGCGATGACAAAGGCCGCATCTACGCCAGCGATCAGTATGGCGGTCTCTATCGTTTTAACGCACCCGCTCCGGGCCAGCCGCTCAAGCCTGCGGATGTGCAGAAAGTGGCCGCAGAGATTCGCGGCGTGAACGGCATGCTGTTTGCCTTCGGTGCGCTCTACCTCGGCGTGAACGATTACGAGAAGAAGGTCCCCAGCGGCCTCTACCGCGTCACCGACAGCAACAACGACGACATGCCGGACAAGGTCGAGATGCTGCGCGAATTTGACGCCAGCAGCGACCACGGCGTGCATGCCATCGTGCCGACACCAGACGGCAAATCGCTCTACCTCATCACCGGCAACAACGCCGTTCTCAAAGACGGCCCGAAGGCTGGAACTCCCGACACCTCACCCGTGGCCAAGCTGTGGGGAGACGACCACCTGCTGCCACGCATGCCGGATGGCCGCGGCCACAACCGCCACGTCATGGCTCCCGGCGGCATCGTTTATCGCGTCTCACCAGACGGCAAGCAGTTCGAGATCTTTGCCTCCGGCTTCCGCAACATCTTCGACGGTGGCGTGAACCGCGAAGGCGAGCTCTTCGTCTATGATGCCGACATGGAGTATGACTTCAATACCTCCTGGTATCGCCCCACTCGCATCAATCACGTCGTCAGCGGTGCGGAATTCGGCTGGCGCAATGGCGCAGGCAAGTACCCCGAGTTCTACTATGACAACCTGCCCGCCACGCTGAACATCGGCCCCGGCTCGCCCACCGGCACCACCTTCGGTTATGGCGCGAAGTTTCCCGCCAAATACCAGGAGGCCTTCTTCGTACTCGACTGGAGCTGGGGCAAAATCTACGCCGTGCATCTCAAGCCCAGCGGTTCCACCTACACCGCCACGAAGGAAGAATTCGTCACCGGCGGCCCGCTGCCAGTCAGCGATGCCATCATCGGCAAAGACGGCGCGATGTACTTCACCATCGGCGGCCGTCGCGTGCAGTCGGGACTCTATCGCGTGACTTACACCGGGAAAGAGAGCACTGCTGATGCCGTGACTGATTTGAAGGTAACTCCTGTGACTGGCAATAAAGTGGATCTTACACTGCAAGCGCCTGCAGACTCTGATCTTGCTACGGTAGCCCGCCACCAACTCGAAGACTTCCACGGCAAAGCCGACCCGAAAGCCGTCGCATTCGCCTGGCCGCATCTCGGCACCAAGGACCGTTTCATCCGCGCAGCCGCACGCACCGTGCTGGAGCATCAACCCGTCTCCGAATGGGAAACCAGGGCGCTCAATGAAAAGAACGCCACCGCGCAGCTCGAAGCCCTGCTTGCCCTCACTCGTGTAACGGGCGTCTGCCCCACGCATCGCGCTCCCGATCACGTCGTGAACACCGCCATGCGCGACAAGCTCTGGGCCGCGCTGCTGAAGCGCGACTTCAAGAAGCTCAACAACGAGCAGCGCATGGCCTACGTGCGCCTCACTGAGATCGTCCTGCACCGCTTCGGCAATCCGGATGATGCCACGGTGGCTGCGATCATCGCCAAGCTCGACCCCGCCTATCCGGCAGACAACTTTGAGCTCAACTGGCTGCTCACCGAAACGCTGGCCTATCTCCAGGCCCCGAACGCCGCAGCCAAAGGCATGGCTCTCATCGCCGCCGCGGAAAGCCAAGAGCCGCAGATCGAATACGCCCGCAGCCTGCGCTTCCTGAAAACCGGCTGGACCAAGGATCTCCGCACCCAGCAGCTCGAGTTCCTCCTCAAAGCCGCGAACTACAAGGGCGGCGCCAGCTTCGCCATCTTCATCGACTTCATCCGCAAAGACTCGCTCGCCACCTTCACCCCCGAAGAAAACACGCAGCTCGCCGAACTCATCGCCAAGAAACCCGAGGCGAAGAGCGCCATCGAAAACGTCGGCGCCATGTTCGTGGGCCGCACGCCGACGATGTGGACCCTTGATGAACTCAGCGCCGCCGCCAAGACCGGCATGAAAAAACGTAGCTTCGACAACGGCCGCAAAATGTTCACCGCCGCCGCCTGCTATACCTGCCACCGCTTCGGCAACGCCGGCGGTATGACCGGCCCTGATCTCACCGGCGCTGGCGGCCGCTACAGCCCGCACGACCTGCTCGACAACATCATCAACCCCAGCAAGGTCATCAACGAGCAGTTCGCCCCCATCATCGTCACCAAAAACGACGGCTCCATCATGAGCGGCGTCGTGGTGAACCTCAGCGGCGACGGCGTCACCCTCAATACCGACCTCACCGATCCCAACCAGCGCGTGAACGTGGATCGCAAAGAAGTGAAGAGCATCGAACTCAGCACCGTCTCCCCCATGCCGCCGATGCTTCTCGCCATGCTCAAGAAAGACGAAATCCTCGACCTCCTAGCCTACGTCCTCAGCGGCGGCGACAAGACGAACGCGATGTTTGGGAAGTGAGGTGTCGTCATATCTCTGCAGAGACTCTCAAGATTTGAGAGTCTTGCATGACTTCACCGCTTCACAGATCTCCTCTTTGACCTCCTCCCAGCTTTTGTTGATGAGAAGGTCAGGGTCGGCGTCCTCCTCGGCATCGTCAAAGTAGATCATGCTACGCAGAGCAATCATGGGATCGTGGCTGGGGTATTTCTGCCGGTAGATGTCGATCAGCGCGTCCACGCCCAGGTGTTGAATGAGCGCATGCAGGTCATAGAAGTCTTTCCTGGCTCCACGATTCGTGATGGCACTGAGCTTCATCCCCACGATGTCAGGCAGGCTGAACATGCGAATGCCGTCCTGCGTCTCGGGCTTGGAAAGCAGCGGATAACGGTAAGTTACAAAATCCACCTTGAGATCTCCAATCAAAGCATTGAAGCCAACCTTGTTCATACCGCTCGTTGCGAACTGCGGCAGCTCTCGGCTCAGCGTGTCCGCCAGCTCCTCGACATCGAAACTGTCCGGCGTGAAGAAATCAAAATCAATGGATCGGCGGTGCCCAAAACGCAGGGCAAGCGCCGTGCCTCCCACCAGTGAAAACTGTTGAAGAGCCGGATGCGCAGACAGATCCTTCAGGAGATCCAGGGTGCCGACGGGAAGGGTCTCGAAGTGCAGCATCGGAAATCGTCTTTATTGAGGTTCAGCATCAGGCAGAGGAAATTGACGGTGCGTGGCTCAAGAGTCCGCAGACGGGTCACCACCTGCCGCAGCTTTTCGTCACCATAGTGCCTGCGGAGTTTATGCCACCCTTCCAGACCTCCACGCTCCACCACCCGGGCTATGATCTGTTTGGCGTGGCTCTCAAGATCCAGCGACTCCAACTGCATATCCCAAAACAACGCTCGGGAAAGCCCGAGAGGAGTCGCTGAGCTGGGTGATTCTAAAACCATGAGAACGATACTACACGCCTCTCTCCAAAGCTCAACTCACGATCTCCAGCTCCAGAAACCCACCTCATTGGTTTTTGCTGGGAGATCGTCATCCATGCTCCGTTAATCAACGTCCCATGAAATTCCAATCCATGATTCTTCGCGCCTTCGGTGGCTTCATCTTGGCCGCAGCTTTGTTTTCCACAGCTTCAGCGCAGGTAGGCAAACCCAACATCCTCGTCATCATCGCAGACGATCTGGGTTATGCGGACATCGGCGTGCATGGCGGCAAAGCGGTGCCAACGCCGAACATCGATGCCCTCGCCGCCAGCGGTGTGCGCTGCACCAATGGCTATGTCACAGCGCCGTATTGCAGTCCTTCGCGGGCGGGGTTTCTCACGGGCAAATCGCAGACGCGCTTCGGCCACGAGTTCAATCCCCATGTCGGTGATGAGGCTAGGCTCGGCCTGCCGCTGGCTCAGCGCACCATCGCCAATGTCCTGCACGATGCGGGCTACGCCACATCGCTCATCGGCAAATGGCATCAGGGCTTTGATGCCGCGCATCATCCGCAGTCGCGTGGCTTTGATGAGTTTCTGGGCTTCCTCGTCGGCGGGCACAATTTCCTCCTGCACAAGGATGCCGAGCCTGAGTTCGGCTCCGCGCATTCGCACAACATGATCTATCGTGGTCGCGAGCTACAGCACCTCGACGGCTACACAACGGACCTCTTCACCGATGAAGCCCTCGGCTTCATGAACCGCAACACGGCCAAGCCCTGGTTCCTCTATCTCGCCTACAACGCCGTTCACACACCGCTGGAGATTGCTGAAAAACTCAAGGACCGCATTCCTACGGAGGTCACCGATCCAAATCGCCGCGGCTACCTCTCGCTGCTGCTGGGGCTCGACGACGACATCGGTCGCATTACTGCCGAACTCAAAGCCAAACACCCGAACACCCTCGTGTTCTTCTTCAGCGACAATGGCGGCTCTGGCCGGAAACCTTTCTTCGCCTACAACACCGGCGTCAATACCCCGCTGCGTGGCGACAAAGGCCAGACGCTCGAAGGCGGTATCCGCGTGCCGTTCTTTGTGAGCTGGCCCGGAAAGCTGCCCGCTGGCAAAACCTACGATCAACCCGTGAGCGCCATGGACATCCTGCCCACCGCCTGCGCTGTCACCGGAGCCCCGCAGCCCAACGGCGTTGAAGGCGTGAATCTCCTGCCGCATCTCAAAGGTGAAGCCACCGCCGCACCGCACGACACCCTCGCCTGGCGCTTCGGTCCGCAGAAAGCCATTCGCCAGGGCCAATGGAAACTCGTCGATGTGCGCGACATGGAAGCCAAAACCCAGTCCGGCTGGCAGCTTTACGATCTGAGCACCGACATCGGCGAGCAGCACGACCTCGCCGCAGCCAAGCCCGAACTCGTCGCCCAACTCTCCAAAGCCTGGGACGACTGGAACGCCAAAAACATCGCCCCGCAGTGGCATGGTTCCATCAACGAAGATCCCACCGCACCGCAGAAACCAGCGCCAAAGGCCGGCAAGGCGAAAAAGAAATGAGCAAACGGCCTTATCACAGGCCGCAGGCATCATCCTACAAAGAGCAAAGGTTGCACTGGAAGCAGCTCGCGTTCAGCATTGATAATTCGTCATTCCGCATTCGTCCTTTCCTTCCCATGCCCGCTTTCTCCGACCCCTTCCGCGAAGTCCGCAGCACCACTGGCGTGCTGAAGTGCCCCTTTCATGGCGAAGACATCACCATGATCCTGCGTCACGAAGATGTGCGCAAAGCCGCCAAAGACTGGCAAACCTTCAGCTCTGACGCGCCCTTCCGTGTGCCCATTCCTTCGGAGGAGGCCGTGCGCACCATGCGCCAGCTCCCCATCGAGACCAATCCACCCGAGCACACCGACTACCGCGCCATCGTGGAGCCGTTTTTCCAACGCTCCAAAGATCCCGCGATGATCGCACAGGTCGAAGCACTCATGGAGAGCATGCTCACGCAAGCACTGAGCCGCGACTCGATTGAGATCGTCAACGAGTTCGCGCTGCCCATCCAGTCACGCGCCCTGACCCATCTGCTCAACGTGCCCGCATCCGAAGGCGAAACCTGGATCGGCTGGGGCATCCACGTCTTCAAAGTCACTGGCGGCGAGTTTAAAACCGGCAACGTACTGGAGGATTACCTCCACGCGCAGTTCGACCGCGCCGAGGCGAATCCCGGCGCAGATTTTTTCAGCGCTCTCACACAGGCCGATTATCGCGGGCGCAAGCTCACACGGGAGGAGATGATGGGCTTTGCCAACCTCGCCTTCGCCGGCGGCCGTGACACCATCATCCATACAATCTCCTGCGCCCTGGGTTATCTCGCCGAACATCCTGAAGCCCTGGAGTTTCTGCGCGCAGACCCCAAGCGCATCACCCTCGCCAGCGAGGAGTTCTTTCGCGTCTTCATGCCGCTAACTCACATCGGCCGCGTCTGTCCGGCAGACACCGATGTCAATGGCACCACCGTCAAAGCCGGAGACCGCATCTCCCTCGCCTGGGCCTCCGCCAACTTCGACGCCAACGCCTTCCCGCAGCCCGAAGAAGTCCGCCTCGATCGCAAGCCCAACCCGCATCTCTCCTTCGGCTTCGGCACCCACCTCTGCCTCGGCGCACCACATGCCCGTCTCATCCTGCGCACCCTTCTGCGTCTGTGCTGTGAACGCGTGAAGAGCATCACCATTCTCAAAGCCGAAGAACGCGTCGAGCATGAAGCCAAATTTGACCGCACGCTCGGCTACAACTCGCTGACGTTGAAATTGGAGGCGCTCTAGCAAAGGCACTAGCGCCTGTGAACTGTTCCTGCGCGCCTATTGCTTGATCTTGTACAAGCCCACACCGCCAGCCCAGAGTTCGCTGGTGGCTGGATTGAACCGCAGGACGAGCGGCTTCACATACGGGATGCCGCCGGTGATTTCCTGCCAGGTAGTGCCGCCGTCTATGGTTTTATAGATGGCACCGTCGGGCACATTCCCCCCAGCTCACGGCGGATACCCACATCGTCTTTGAATCTCCCGGATGGGATTCGATGCCGACGATGGAGCGCTTTGCGGCGAAGCGCGTGAGCTGCGTCCACGTCCGGCCATGATCGCTGCTGCGCCAGAGCTGCTGCCCACCGCAATAGAGCGTACCATCAACGGTGGCGTGCAGGTTCCAGATGAAATTATCCCCCTTGAATACGTGCTCCCAGGACATGCCGCCATCCAGGCTGCGATGCACTCCACCGTTGGCCCCGCAGGCTCCCCAAAACAGGCAGCTTGAGTTCGTCGGATCCACCACGAGCCCATAGAACATTCGGCGGCTGGCAGGCTGCTGCGGTAGCTGCGACCACGTCACGCCACCGTCCTGTGATTTGAAAAGGCCGCCGCCGCTTTTCCCTTCCGCAGCGTCCCCATCGATGCCGAGGTAGATGTTTTGTGGGTTTTTCGGATCCACGGCAAGCGCGCGCGGATGTCCCTGCCCCCACATGGTATTGGGGCGGATGGTGTACCCCGGCAGGCCGGTGGTGACAGGTTCAAATGTGGTGCCGCCGTCCTCGCTGCGGATCACGCAGGTCGGTACATTGTACCAGGGCGTGGCAGTACTGAGGATGCGCGTGGCACCGTTGACTTCATCAATGCAAACGCGCCAGTCGTGCCCGCTGAGGCCGGGTGTGTGCCTGACCGGCCAGAGCTGACGCCAGACGGCACCACCATCCTCGGACATCAGAGTACCCTCATCCATGGCGGTGACGTATGTCCTGCCGTGAAGAAAGCGGATATCAGTGACGCATGAGATGTCTGCGCCGGCAGAGCGCTCAGTCCACGTGGCACCACCATCAGTGCTGAGGCAGGGACGCCAGTTGGCGGCGATGAAGATCTCTTGGGGATTGTGCGGACTGATGGAGAGATTGCGCGGCGCACTCAGACTGGCGGTGCCGCCATTGAAGCCGTCCAGCGTAGGGTTGGTCTTCGTGTCCGTACGCACTTTGTTCACGCGCTCCCAGGATGCACCCGCATCGTGCGAGGCATAGTAGGAGCCATTCCAGTCCACCGCGCCGATGGCATGCACATCATTCGAATTCGCCGTACTCACGGCCACCTCAAGCATCTCGCTGTTGTTGACGATGCCTTTAGAAATCTTCGTCCAGTTTTTGCCGCCATCAGTGGATTTCATGAGGCCGTTCTTGAAGAACGCGCCGTACATCACGTCGGTGTTGGCAGGGTCAAAGGTCGCGTGCGCAGCCTTTGCGGGCGTGGGCAAGTGCTTCCACGTCCTGCCCGCATCACGGCTGAGCAGCAGGCCGGTGTCTTCTGTGGCGGCAACCACGAGGGATGAGTCCGTACTGGCGATAACCACGCTGTGTACAGGCCCGCCGGGCGGAGCACCGGTGCGAATGCTGCCAAAGGTCTGCATCGTCTGGTCCACTTTAAGATCGCGTACAATGACCTCCCCGCCGCCGCTCAGTGTGAAAAAGAAGCGAGAGAAATGACCAACGTAGGCCTCCATGGGCAAGGCACCGGAGCACGTAAAATCCAGCCGCGTCACCTGCACCCAATCTTTGTCGGCGAAAGCCGCGCCTGTGGCCTCGGGGTGTTTCTTCAAATAATCTGAATCGAGCACGAAGTCAGAGGACTTCAGCACCACCTCCTGCATCTCCGTTGCCAGGAATGCTTCATTCAGATTCCGGCTGCGAAAGGCCAGGCCTGCAGCTGTCTTCAGGATGAGAAAGCAGTCCTTGGGCTTTACGCCCTCGCCTTTCATGCTGAAGCCAATGCCCTGGATGCTGCCGGCGTCCTGGGGTGGTTTGACGGGCAGCGCGAAGTCGCCAAAGTAGTCGCCCGTAACCTTGCCATACTGAATGCGCAGCGAACCATCGGCCTCTCCGCTCGCCTTCTTCTCATACGAAACCACCCAGGTCTCGCCGCCATCGCTGCTCTTGTAAATCTTACCGCCAGGGCTTGCGGCATAGACCACCTTGCCATTGCGCGGATCCACCGCGATGCAGCGGATGCTCAGCTTGCGTTCACCGGTGATGCGCAGCTCTTTTTTTCCGGTGTGCGGCAGCGTGCGCCAGTGCTCGCCACCATCCACGCTCTTCGACAATCCGTCCTCCGTCGCCGCATAGACCACCTCGGGCTCGCTGGCACTCACCGCCATCGCATACACTGCATAGGATGCGATGCCGTTGTTAATGAGGCGCCAGCGCTTGCCGTTGTCGTCAGTTTTGTAAACACCATTGACATCGCCTCCCATGTAGATGACTCCCTCACGCGTTGGGTGGTGCACCGCCGCATAAAAGAAGCCACCGCCACCCCAACCACACTGCTGCCATGTGGCAGCCGCAGCTTCAGCTCCTGAAAGAGCTGCCGCCATCGTGCAAAGCAGTGCTGACAAAAAACCAAGCGATGGAGTGGAAGAGCGTGGAATCAGGGACATACGGACGAAGTAGGAAAGTTGGAAGTATGGCATATCTTCAACAGCACAATTCCGGATAGTTGCGCGTCATTGGATGTCAGCCACACTTTCCTCCACCATGAAGCTCGAGCGGATGCATCACCACCCAATCAGCCTCGTGATCGCCGCCCGCAGCGCGGTTTCGAGAATCACCGCCTCCGCATGCGTGACGGGAATCGTGACCTTCTTCACGCTTTTCGATGCCGCATCCTGACGTGACATGCTCATGAAGTACGGCGCTTTCTGCGGATCATCGCGAAAGGTCAGTTCAAAAGCGCTGTTGGCCTTTTCAGACTGGTGAAAGAGCTTCGCCTGCTCCTGCCGTCCCTGCAGCGTCGCCAGCACCGCGCCAAGGTCTGAAAGCCCCCATTTCATGGTGATCTTCTGCTCCCAGTCGAACTGCTTCTCCCCGCTCTGCGAGGCCGCATCCACAAACACGGCACCTTTGCTGCGGTTGAACTCAAAACGGATCACCCCCCCGGTGCCACGGCCGTTGGGTTTGTAGATGGCGTATTCAGCAGCCTGCTTGGTGGCGGCGGCAGTCGAGGAACCGGCGGTCGATTTCGAGGTCATGGCAGAGAAAACTAAAATGCCGCCCTATGAATGACAAGCCTGCATGCTGAATCCGACACAGTTTTTGCTGAGATTTACTGACAGAGCCGTTCGTTACACGCGCACCACCCACCATGCATCGCGTCCCGGCCATTCTCGTTTTGTCATTCTTCAGCGTGCTCTCGTCATTCGCGGCGGAGCAGCGCCCCAACATCCTTTTCATCCTCACCGAGGACCAAGGCGCGCACATGGGCGCTCTGGGCACGACGGATGTGAAAACACCCCACATGGATGCGCTGGCGGCCAGCGGGGCCTTGTTTCGCCGCGCCTATGTAGGTTATCCAGTTTGCTCAGCATCAAAGGCCTGCATCATGACCGGTCTGCACTCGCACACGAACGGCCTGGTCAATAACACCAACAACTACCTCAAGCCCGCCGCCAAACTCACAGAGGCGGAGAAAAAAGCTCCGCCCTACCTGCACACGCGCATCCGCTCACAGGGCGCAACAATGGTCGAAGTGCTCGCCGCGCAGGGCTATCACACGGCGGTGTGCGGAAAGCTCCACGTCTCTCCAAACGAACGCTTTCCCTACCATGACTTCATCCCGAAGCCGGGCTCCAAACAAGCCCTCACCGGAGTCATCGCCCGGGCGGCGGGAAAGCCATGGTTCCTGCTGCAGAACAGTACGACCTACACTCACCGGCCGTTTGTGAACAGCGAGAAGCAGCCCATCACCATCGACCCGTCAAAGGTGAAACTGCCTGCGCATCTGCCGGACACACCCATCGCACGCCGCGATTGGGCCGAGTATCTCGACGGCGTGCAGCACAACGACCAAGTCGTCGGCGAAGTCATGGCCGCTCTGCGGGAGTCCGGTCAGGAAGCAAACACCCTCGTCATCTTCATGGGGGATCACGGTCCGGCCTACCAGCATGGCAAGATGACTCCGTTTCATCTGGGCCTGCACATTCCCCTCGTCATTCGCCTTCCCGGAGGCAAGCCGCTCGTCAGCGATGCCTTGGTCAGTGAGCTCGACCTCTTGCCCACTTTGCTGGATGTCCTTGGCATTCGGTACGATTCACCTCTCCACGGCATCAGCCTCAAACCTCTGCTTGAAGTCAAGCCAGACGCCAAAGGCCATGACTTCATCTTCAGTGAAGTCTCCGGCCGCTCCTTGAACCAGCAGCGTGGCATGGAAGAGCGCAGTGTGCTCGACGCCACGCATCACCTCATCGTTCGCAGCCATCTCAATGAGCCCAAGGTCATCAATGCCGACCTGCGTGACATGAAACCCTGGATCAATCGCATCTACGGCGAGACCGTGCGCGTCAAAGACCAGTTTCCCGAGGCTTTTCGTATCCTGCAGGAAATGGACCCGCATGCCCTGGGTGGAAAACCACCGGTGATCGAGCTCTACGATCTCCAAAGTGATCCCGACGAACTCCACAACCTGGCCGCTGACCCAGCGCAGCGCCCGCACCTCGAACGTCTCTACGCCGCCCTGAAACAATGGCACGCAGACACCCACGACAGCACCATGATTCTGCCGCCGCTGCCTTGAAGATCATTTTTGTTTTTTCTCATCTTTCCAAATTATGAAAGCCCCGTTCCTCGCCCTGCTTGCGTTCACCTTCGCCTCATCACTGTTCGCGGAGACAAAACCGAACATCGTTTTCATCTTGGCCGACGATCTCGGACAGATGGACATCGGTGCGTTCAATCCGAAGACGTTTTATGAAACGCCGAACATCGACGGGCTCGCAAAGCGTGGGATGAAGTTCACGCAGGGTTATGCGGCCTGCTGTGTGTGCTCGCCCACGCGTGGCAGTCTCATGACCGGGAAATATCCGCCGCGCTTTGGCATCACCAATTTCATTCCCGGTGGCCGTGCAGGCAAACTGCTGCCTGCGCCGAATGCAGGTCAGCTGCCGTTGGCGGAGGTCACCATCGCAGAATCCCTGCGCGACGCGGGTTACGAGACATTCTTTGCCGGCAAATGGCATCTGGGCGGAGCGGGCTTCATGCCACGAGATCAAGGCTTCACTCACGACGAAAGCGAAGGCACCGGACCCAAGGGCGGCAAGGGCAAAAAGCAGGACGATCCGAAGAACACCGACAGCATCACCGACGCGGCAGTGAAGTTCATTGAGGCCAACAAAGACAAGCCTTTCTATGCGTACCTGCCCTACAACGCACCGCATGTGCCCATCGGCGCGCGTGCCGATCTCGTGGCGAAGTGGCAGGAAAAAGCGAAGCAGGCACCCGCCGATGCCTGGGGCCAGGAGCGGACGAACCAGGTGCGCCTCGTGCAGAACAATCCGGTCTATGCCGCGATGCTGGAGCAGTTTGACACCGCCATTGGCCGCGTGCTCTCCACTTTGGAAAAGAACGGGCTCACGGAGAAAACGATCATCGTCTTCATGTCTGACAACGGCGGCCTCGCCACTGCGGAAGGACATCCCACCTCCAATCTCCCGCTGCGTGCCGGCAAAGGCTGGCCCTATGAAGGCGGCGTGCGCGAGCCGATGATCGTCGTGGCACCCGGCGTGACCAAGCCAGACACGACCTGCGATACACCCGTCATCAGCACCGATTTTTATCCTACTCTGCTGCAACTCGCAGGCCAGCCGTTGAAACCCGAGCAGCATCTCGATGGCGTGAGCTTCCTGCCCTTGCTGAAAGGTGAGTCCGCAACTCGCGGCAAGCCGCTCTTCTGGCACTACCCTCACTATGCCAATCAAGGCGGCCCGCCATGCACCACCATCCGCGATGGCGACTGGAAACTCATCGAGTGGCATGAAGACGGCGCGCTGGAGCTTTACAACATCCCGCAGGACATCGGTGAAAAGAACAATCTGGCCGCTGCCCAGCCTGACAAGGTGAAGGAGCTGCATGCGAAGCTCATCGCCTGGCGCAAGGAAGTCGGCGCACTGATGCCGACACCCAATCCGAACTTTGATCCCAACGCGAAGCAGGAGACCGTCGCACCGAAAAAGGCCAAGAAGAAGAAGCAGGCGGCACCCTGACGCGCATTTGCTGAGATGTTGCCTCAACATCTTTCGTTACCGGCTCATGTCCAACCAGACCCTGACATTGATCGCTGCGGCTCTCCTGAGCCTGCCGCTTTTTGCCGCGCCGCCAAACATCGTCGTCTTCATCTCGGACGATCACAGCATGCTGGACTCCGAACCCTACGGGTCCACGGACATCCGCACGCCGCACATGGCCAAGCTGGCGGCGGAGGGCATGAAGTTCACCCATGCCTTCATCGCCTCCCCGGCCTGCGGCCCGAGCCGCACCACGCTTTGCACGGGCCTCTGGCCGGCGCGCAATGGCGCGGAGCCGAATCACAAAGCGAAGAATCCCGATGTGCGCTCGCTACCGCCCGTGCTTCACACGCTGGGCTATGAGGTGGCGGCCTTTGGCAAGGTGGCCCATGGAAACTACGGCAAGGATCACGGCTTCGATGTTCTGGGCGGCCAGCAGCAAGGTGAAATTGACACCGTCGAAGTGGGAAAATTCCTCGCCAACCGAGATGCATCGAAACCGCTCTGCCTGTTCTTCGGCACGCATCATCCGCATGTGCCCTGGGGTGAAAAGGCAGGCTATGATGCTGCAGCCATCAAGCTGCCACCCACGCATGTGGATACGCCGGCCACCCGAGAACAACGCGCCCGCTACTGCTCGGACATCACGCGTTCAGACACCCTGCTTGGCGAACTGCGGGCACTGGCCAAGGACAAGGTGCCTGGAGACACGCTCTTCATCTATACCGCCGACCACGGCGCGCAGTGGCCCTTCGCCAAATGGAACCTCTACGATGCCGGCATCCGCATCCCCTTCATCGCCGCATGGCCCGGCCATTTGCAGCCCGCCTCGACCAGTGACGCCATGATTTGCTGGCCCGACTTGCTACCCACCTTCATCGACCTCGGCGGCGGCATGGTGCCGGAGGGCATCGATGGCAAGTCCTTCGCCAATGTCCTGCGTGGCACGTCCACCACACATCGAGAAAAAATCTTCACCACGCACAGCGGCGATGGCGACTTCAATGTCTATCCCATTCGCAGCGTTCGCACCCGTGACTGGAAATACATCCGCAACCTGCATCCCGAGTTTCAGCACCACACGCACATCTCACGCTCAAGCAACGTGACCAGCGGCTTCAACTACTGGCAGAGCTGGCTCACTGCGGCTGAATCCAGCCCTGCGGCAGCAGCCACCCTGAAACGTTACTCTGTGCGTCCGGCGGAGGAGCTTTACGATCTGAAGAACGATCCTCTCGAACTGCACAACCTCGCCGATGATCCCTCACAAACACAACGCCTGCGTGAAATGCGCACCGACGTGGACACCTGGATGCAACAGCAGGGCGACAAGCAGACCATCTTCGGCAAGCCGCTGCTGATCGGCGAGCCCGTCACCATGGTCGATCCCGGCGCTGGTAAAAAGAAGAAGGCCAAATGACGGATCATCTTTAATATTTCCCCATGAAAATCATCGCCACTCTTTGTTCGTCATTCCTCATTTTGGCTTCGTCATTCGCCACGGAGCAGCGCCCCAACATCGTCTTCCTGCTCATCGACGATCTCGGCTACGCCGACTGCGGCTTCAATGGCGGCAAAGACATCCACACGCCCAGCATCGACAAACTCGCGGCTGAGGGCACCGTGCTGGAGTCGCTCTACGTGCAGCCGGTCTGCTCGCCCACGCGCTCCGCGCTGATGACCGGCCGCTACGCCACACACACCGGCGTTTACACCATAGTGCGTCCACACGCCACCTGGGGCCTGCCGCTCACCGAGCGCACCCTGGCCAATGCGCTGCACGATGCCGGTTACGCCACCGCCATCACCGGCAAATGGCACCTCGGCGAATTCGAGCCCGCCTACCTGCCCACCGCACGCGGCTTTGACCACCACTACGGCCACTACTTCGGCATGCTCGACTACTTCACCCACCTGCGTGGCCAGGATCTCGACTGGTATCGTGACGGCAAACAAATCAAAGAGGAAGGCTACACCACTCATCTTCTCTCTCGAGAAGCCTGCCGCATCATCACGGAGAAGGACAAAACCAAGCCCCTCTTTCTCTACGTGCCGTTCAACGGCGTGCACACACCGCTCGAGGTGCCGGATGAATACCTCAAGCCCTATGGCGAGCTGAAAGGTGCCCGGCAAAAACTCGCCGGCATGCTCTCCGCCGTCGACGAGGCCATCGGCCAGATCGTCGCCGCTTTGGACAAAACCGGCCAGCGCGAGAATACGCTTATTATTTTCTCCACCGACAACGGCGGCCCGCCTCCCGGCAGCAACACTCCTTTGCGCGCCTTCAAAGGCAGCATCTATGAGGGCGGCGTGCGCGGCTGCGCCTTTGCCAACTGGCCTGGCCACATCCCCGCCGGTAAACGCCTCAAAGAACCCATGCATACCGTGGACTGGTATCCTACCCTAGTGAAGCTTGCCGGTGGCACCTTGGAGCAAAAGACCGCACTGGATGGCAAGGACGTCTGGCCCATGCTCACTCAAGGCGCACCGTCCCCGCACGATGCCATCCTGTGCGTGCAGTCCCCCACCGTGGCTGCACTGCGCATGGGCGACTGGAAGCTCGTCATGAACGGCGGCACTACCGACAGCGAAGGAGCCCCCAAGGCGAAAGGCAAAAAGGGCAAATCCATGGCTGCTGAGTCCGGAGAAACCCTCGCCCTCTACAACCTCGCCACGGACATCGGCGAAAAGCAAAACCTCGCCACCCAGGAACCCGAACGCACCTCTGCCATGCGCGCCCGGCTGGCCGAGTTCCTCAAAGACGCCGTGACACCGGGCCAGATGGGCCACGAAGCCACCGCCTTGATTGAACAACCGAAGAAGAAGGCCAAATAAGACGAGGTTCCGGTCAGTTTTTGCCGAATCCGACACATCCTTTGCCGGTATGTCCTGACGGGCGCCGGCGTTTAAACCGCACGCCCATCCATGAAACGTCTCCTCTTTTTCTCCCTGCTGCTTACCTCCTTTGCTTCGGCTCAGGATGGATTCAAACCACTCTTCAACGGCAAAGAACTCACAGGCTGGGATGGCAATCCTGAGCTCTGGAGTGTTGAAGATGGCTGCATCACAGGAAAAACAACCGGGCCGGAGCAGCTTAAGTACAATCAGTTTCTCATCTGGCGCGGTGGGAAGGTGAAGAACTTCGAGCTGCGGGTGAAGGTGAAGCAGGCGGGGAACAACACGGGCATTCAGTACCGTAGCCGCGAGTTCCCTGAGACCGGCAATTGGTCGGTGGGTGGGTATCAGTGCGACATTCATCCAGCAGCTCCGAACAACGCGATGGTCTATGGCGAGAAGTGGGGCGGCATTTTGGTGCAGAACGGGCAGAGCGTGGTGATCGACCCTGAGGGTGCGAAGTGGCTGGTCAGCGAGCACGAGCCGGTGAAGGTGGATATTGCCGAGTGGCATGAATACACAGTCATCGCTCAAGGGAATCACTTGGTGCACAAGATCGACGGCCAGGAGACGATCGACCTGCGCGACTTTGGTGCGAAGACGCAACTGCTCGAAGGCATCCTCGCTTTTCAGATTCATCGCGGTCCGGCGATGAAGGTGCAGATCAAGGATGTGATGCTCAAGGAACTGCCGGAGGGAGGTGTGGCGGCCTTTGATAAGAGCCTCATTGCAAACGCGAAACCGGTGGGCGTGAAGGACAAAGGCAAAGCACAGCCGAAAGCGGAGAAGGTCACGCCAATTGCAAAAGAAGAGGTGACGGCAGAGTGGAAGTGGCTGTGGAGCGATGCGCCCACGGCGAAGGACGCGGCGAGATTGAAGAAGGAATTTAGTTTCGGGGATGTGACGGTCAAGAGAGCGACTTTGCGTGTGAGCTGTGACAACGGCGCACAGGTCTTCCTCAATGGCGAACTCGTGCTGACCAATCCTGACTGGCAGCGGCCCACGCAGGCGGATGTGACGAAGGCGCTCAAGAGCGGGATGAATGAACTGCGTGCCGAAGCCACGAACAAAAGCAGTGCGGCCGGTTTTCTCGCTGTTCTCGTCGTGACGCTCAGCGATGGCACCGAGCGCAGTATCTTTACCGATGCTTCGTGGTTAGCTGCAGCGCCGAACACGGAGGAATGGAAGCCTGCAAAGGTGGTGAACACGTATGGCAAGAAGCCGTATGGCGAGATCTTCAGCAAAGACCGCACGAAGAATCCGGCAGCGACATCAGACGAAGTCATCGCGCCAAAAGACATCAAGGCGCTGCAGGGGTTCAAGGTGGAACTGATTCACAAGGTTTCGAAGGCCGATGAAGGCTCCTGGGTCGGGCTCACGGTGGATGACAAGGGCCGTCTGCTGGCGACGGATCAATACGGCGGACTTTTTCGCCTCACACCGCCGCCGGTGGGCAGCGGTGACAAGGCGCAGGTGGAAAAGCTCAGCGCGGAGATCAATGGCGCGCACGGTCTGCTGTATGCTTTCGACAGCTTGTACGCGCTGGTGAATGAGAAGCCAAATGTCGCGGGCTTGTATCGTCTGCGAGACACGAAAGGCACAGGCCAGTTTGATGAAAAGACGCTGCTGCGCGAGATCAAAGGCCAAGGCGAGCATGGGAACCACAGCATCACGCTTTCGCCTGATGGAAAGAGCCTGTATCTCGCCTGCGGCAACGGCACCGCGCAGCCGCAGATCGAGCACACGCGTGGATCGCGGCCCTTTGCGGATGATCAAATCGTGCCGCGCACGAGCAAGGGGGCGGAGTTCTCCGACACGGAACCCCAGGCTTTCAGCCTCAAGGTCTCGCCGGATGGCAAACGCTTCGAGATGATCGCCGACGGCATGCGCAATCACTTTGACACTGCGTTCAATGCCCTCGGCGATCTCTTCACTTATGACAGCGACATGGAATGGGATGCCGGCACGCCGTGGTACCGGCCCACGCGCATTTATCATGTCG
Source organism: Verrucomicrobiaceae bacterium (assembly GCA_027490195.1). Classification (GTDB taxonomy): domain Bacteria; phylum Verrucomicrobiota; class Verrucomicrobiia; order Verrucomicrobiales; family Verrucomicrobiaceae; genus Prosthecobacter. The sequence goes on from JAIXYN010000042.1 coordinate 30,358, forward strand.
TCAGCGGCGGTGACTACGGCTTCCGCGAGTCTTCGGGCAAGCTGCTGGGCTACTGCCCGGACATCATTCCACCGCTTGTCGATGTGGGGCCCGGTTGTCCAACGGGTGTCGTCTCAGGTCTCGGAGCGGCGTTTCCGGCGAAGTACCAGCACGCTATTTATGCGTGCGACTGGACCTACGGAACGCTCTATGCCGTGCACCTCACACCCAAGGGTGCGGGTTATGAGGCAAAGCTGGAGGAGTTTATCTATGGCAAACCTTTGCCGCTCACGGATGCCGTCATCGGCAAGGATGGAGCGATGTATTTCGCCATTGGCGGACGGCGCACGCAGTCGGCGCTGTATCGTGTGACCTATGAAGGCAAGGAAAGCACCGCGCCTGCTGCCGCACCCACCGAGACGCCCGAGCACAAGCTGCGCGTGGAACTCGAGCGCCTGCACGAAGAAGGAACCGGCCCCGAAGCCATCGACAAGGCATGGCCGTATCTCGGACACGCGGACCGTCTGGTGCGCTACGCCGCGCGCGTGGCCATTGAGCGCCAGCCTGCGAAGCTGTGGGCTGCACGTGCGCTGAAACAAACGGAACCGTGGGCGGTGATTGAGAGCGGTCTTGCGCTCGCGCGTTTTGGCGGGAAGGAAAATCAGGCCGCGCTGCTGACGCTGCTCAATGCTCTTGATTATGCCAAGCTTGATGCCGCGCAGCAGATCGCAGTGGTGCGTGTGTATCAGGTCGTCGTTTCACGCAATGGGCTGCCGGAGGGTGACGCACTCACGCAAACCATCGCGCGGCTGGATGCGGTGTTTCCTGCGAAGACGAATGATCTCAATCGTGAGCTGTCGCGCACGCTGGCGGCACTTGGTTCGAATGAAGTCGTTGCGAAGACGATCAAGCTCATGCGCACGGCGAAGGATGATGCCGTCTCATGGCTTTCCGTGGAGCGCATGGCGCGCAATGACCGCTATGGTCCCAATTTCCTGCGCAGCGGGGAAGCGAGGCCAAACCAGCAGCAGATCGCCTATGCCTATGGTCTGCGCTTTGCCAAAGAAGGATGGACGCCCGAGCTGCGCCGCGAGTTTTTCACATGGTTTGCCAGCACCGGTCCTTGGCTGGGCGGCAATCAGTTCCGTGGATTTCTCGACACCATCCGCACGGATGCGCTTGCCTCTGTGTCGGATGTGAAAGAGCGCGCGAAACTCGCGATCCTCGCCACTCCGAAAATACAGAATGTGGCACCCGCCGTGATTCATCCGCCGAAAGGTCCTGGGAAGAATTATAGCGTCGATGAAGTCGTCGCCTTCGCGAAGAACCAGCAGCGCGGACGTAATTTCGAGCGCGGGCACGAACTCTTCATCGCTGCGGCCTGCCAGGCCTGTCATCGTCTCGGCGCTGAAGGCGGAGGCGTGGGTCCAGATCTCACCGGCGCGGGAAATCGCTACACGCTGCGTGATCTCATGGAGAATATTGTCGATCCGAGCAAGGTCATCTCCGACCAGTATGAGAGCAGCATCATCGCGCTGAAGAACGGCGGCACGGTGGTGGGCCGCATCACCGGTGAAGAAGGCGGCATCCTGCAGGTGGCGACCAATCCTGCTGCTCCAGGCCAGATCACCGAAGTGCGCAACACGGATGTCCAAAGCCGCAAAGTCTCACCTGTTTCCCTGATGCCGCCCGGTCTCATCAACAGCATGAACCCGGACGAAGTGGCCGACCTCATCGCCTACATTCTGTCGGGTGGAGACAAGCGGAACAAGATGTTCAAGAAGTGAACCCCAGCTCCCATCAACTGTGAAAGCATTCCCATGGGCTCTGGCCTGTCTTACGTTCTGTCTGCATGCCTCTATCCAAGCTGCTGACAAGCCCAACATCATTGTCATCTACACGGATGATCACGGTTTTGCCGATCTTGGGATTCGTGGGGTGGAGAAAGATGTCAAGACGCCGCATCTGGATGCGCTGGCGCGAAGCGGTGTCATTGCCAGACATGGCTACAGCACTGCGCCGCAGTGCGTGCCTTCGCGCGGGGGATTGATGACGGGGAAGTTTCAGGGGCGCTTCAATCTCGACAACAACGGCTCTGCGCTGGATGGCTTCAACAAGGAGACCACCATCGCCACGCGATTGCAGAAAATTGGCTACGCCACGGCGCAGTTTGGCAAGTGGCACCTTGGCCCGCAGAGTGAGATCCCAAAGCATGGTTTCAAGCATGTGTATTCGCAGCACGGTCAGCAGAAGTTTCCGGCCAACATCACGCTAGATGGCAAGGACAGGCCGATGGGCGATCTGCCGCCGTCGGTTTATCATGTCGATGGTTGTGCAAAGGCTGCGGCAGCGGTCATTGAGCGCTACAAAGAACAGCCCTTCTTTCTTTACATCGCCTTCCGCGCGCCACACACGCCGCTGGATGCGCCGCAGTCGTACAAGGATCGCTTCCCCGGCGCGATGCCCGAGCGCCGCCGCGCCGCGCTGGGCATGCTGGCTGCGGTGGACGATGGCGTGGGGCTCGTCACGAGTACGCTGAAGAACAACGGCCTCACTGAAAAGACGCTCATCTTCTTCATCGGCGACAACGGTGCACCGCTCAAGATTCACAAGACGGACTCGCCGCTGGAAGGCGATGCGGGAGGCTGGGATGGCAGTCTGAACACACCGCTCAATGGCGAAAAAGGCATGCTGGCCGAGGGCGGCATGCATGTGCCGTTTCTCATCGCATGGCCCGGCATGATTCCCGGTGGGCAGACTTACGATCATCCTGTCAGTGCGCTGGATGTCGCCGCCACGGCGGCGGCAATGGCGGACCTTTCTGTGAAGCCCGGCGATCTCGATGGGGTGAACCTCATCCCTTATCTCAAAGGTGAGATCAGGACAGCACCGCATGAAGCGCTGAAGTGGCGCTGGATGGCACAGAGCGCCATCCGCGAGGGAAGCTGGAAGCTGCTGCGCGGCGGTGAGCGTGAGTACCTCTATGATCTGGCCACCGATCTGGAAGAGAAGCACAACCTCGCCTCGCAGCATCCTGACATAGCGGCACGCCTCCGAACGAAGCTCACGAGTTGGTGTGGGGAACTCAATCCGCCGGGACTCGCGCTCGGTCCGATGGCTTCGACTTGGAACGATTACTTTGATTTTTACCTCGAAGGCAAACCCGCGTCAAAACCTGAGGCCGAACCCAGTACCAGCGCCACGCGTGGCTGGCTGGCCCGGGGAGGTAGATTGATCGAAAAAGATGGAGTGCTCGTGCTCACGGCGGACAAAGGAGGCAAAGGCACCTTCATCACTCGCAGCCAGCTCAAAATCGCCGGTCCTGTTACGGCCAAAATCACATTCAAAACGGCTGCTGCTGGCCAAGGGTCCATCGCCTGGCGCATGGATGGAGACAAAGACTTCCTCCCAGCGAATCGCGCTCCGTTTGAAGTGAAGGGCAATGATGAGTGGCAGACACGCGAAGTTCAAATCGCTGGCAAAGGCCGTGTGATCCATGTGCGGGTGCATCTGCCTCCTGGTTCTGCTGAGTTTCGCACGCTCGATTTCAAACCTGCGTTCCGATGAAGATGCGCATCTTACTGCTCTTGCTTTGCTCCCTGAGTGGCTCGGTCCTCGCGGCGCAGCCGAATGTTCTTCACATTCTCGCGGACGACATGGGATGGAACGCCTTGAGCTGTTATGGCAACAAAGACGTCCCCACACCGAACCTGGATCGGCTCGCGGCGCAGGGCATGAGGTTCACTTCCGCATATGCGGATGCGCAGTGCTCACCGACACGAGCGGCGTTTTTGTCCGGTCAATACGGAGCACGCACAGGGGTGTTCAAGGTTCTCAACGAGAAGGAGCCTTCGAGGGCACCCATGCTGTCAGCGGAGGCGAATGCAGCTCTCGCCCCGGAGGTTGCGACACTCGCGACAACACTGAGAAAGGCGGGCTATACGACCGGCATCAGCGGCAAGTGGCACATCGCCAACAACGCTTCTGTGGCACCTCTGAGTAAACATCGGGATGGCAAATACTTCGACAGCTATGGCTTCGATTTTGCCGGTACGGCGAACGGTGGCGAGCATCACGAGGACAAAACCGTGACGGCCATCACCGATGACATCATCCATTTCATCGAGATGAACAAAGACAGGCCGTGGTTTGCCTTCGTCTCCCATTTCAGCCCACACACACCGCTGGAAGCACCCGAGGTGCTCATCGCAAAGCATGTCGCCCGAGGTTTCCAACGAGCTGAGTCGAACGAAGGCAAATCAACTGAGCGGCCCATCGCAAACTACCTCGCGATGCTGGAGCACCTGGACAACGAAGTGGGCCGTCTGCTCGCGAAGCTTGATGAGCTGAAGCTCCATGAGCGAACGGTCGTTGTCTTTTCCAGTGACAACGGCGGGCTCTCGCGCGTGACGAAAAACACCCCTCTGCGTGAAGGCAAAGGAGCGCCTTATGAAGGCGGCATTCGTGTGCCGCTCATCGTGCGCTGGCCGGAGAAGGTGAAAGCGGCAAGGACCTGCGACGTGCCGGTGCATGCCGTCGATTTCTATCCCACGTATGCAGCGATCTCCGGGGCCACGCCGCCGGCGAAGCATCCGCTCGATGGAGAGAGCCTGCTGCCGCTGCTGGAGGGAACCGAAGACCTGAAGCGCACCACGCTGTACTGGCACATGCCCACCTACACCACCAACTACGGCCGCACGCCGTGCGCCGTCATTCGCGAGGGGGACTGGAAACTCATCCATTGGTTTGGCGACTATCTGGACACGACAGGGTTCACTCCTGACGACAAGCCCTACGGCAAACTGGTCATCGGCCCACGCACGGAGCTTTACAACGTGCGCGAAGACATCAGCGAGACGCGCGATCTCGCCACCGAGCGACCCAAGAAGACCCTGCACCTGACCAACGCGCTGAATGCTTGGCTCAAACGCACTGGGGCAAAGCTTCCCAAAGAGAACCCCGGCTTCGATGCGAAGCGGTGGTGGACGAGTGCTGGCGAAAATCCAAAGGAGAAACTCTGATGGCGAACAGAAAACTTTCGAGGCAATTCCTGACCGCTTTTCTTTGCCTCACTGCATCAGCCGTCGCTGCACCAGTTCAATACATCGTTTTCAACCGAGCACCGGGCCAGGGAATGTACCAAGGCGAGCCTGAATCTCTGGGAAGGAAGGCATTCGACGAAGTGCTGACGCGGTTCCCCAATCATGCGGACTCGCGGATTCAAACGGGGGTTAGCCACATCTTTTCAGTATTTCGCACGCCGCCGGAGACGACGGCGAAAGCGCTGCGTGTATTCCTGAAAACTGCGGAGCAAACGAACACGCCGGTGGTGGTGCAAATCGACACAGAGCACTGGTGGGATGCAAGGCCGGATTTGTGGAACTGGTGGGATGCGACCAAGCCGGGCTATGATCCGGCGAATCGTCAGAATGTGGAGTGGACGGGCTGGTCACCGGAGCAGGCGATCAAAATCGCGTGGAGGAACTGGGGAAAGCAGATCCGTGTATTGCCGCAGCCAAACCTTGCCAGTGCGCGGTATGTGGAGGCCTGCCTCGTTGAGATTCGTCGGCTTGTGCCAATTGTGCTGGAGTGGCAGGGGCGTTTGCCTGAAGATAAAAAGCATCTGCTCATTGGCATCAAGCTTGGCCACAAGACATCCATCGGTGGCAGTTCATACCACTATGAAGGTGGCAATGATTTGTTACTAAAGCCTGAGGGGAATGATCCGGTGCTTACCTTTGATGCAGAGAAGGTGTTGTCGCGTGGTCGGGCGCAGATGGGCTATGCGGCGGTGAAGACATCCGGCATCCGCACGAGTGGCAGTATTGCCGAGAGCGATCTCCGAGATGTCTGCCAGCGGTATCTTGAAACTCTTTGCCTTGAGGCCACAAAGCTAGGTGTGCCACGAGAGAAATTGTTCGCCCACGGTGTCGGCTGGAAGGACGGCGAGTTGCTCTACGATGTGCCGGTGAACTCATACGCCTGCCCCGGTTGGAGCTTTTACAAGCATGCTGTTGATCCACGCCAGGACAAAGGTGTGCAGCGCAATCTCGGCAAGACCGATGCCCCCTACTGGGCTGCCTGTGAATACTGGCTCCCCTCAGGCGAGGCCAATGCCTGGCGCGATGCCTTAAAGCGCACACTTGCTGCACCGCGCTGCCGGTATGTGTGTGTATTCAACTGGGAAAACATGGCTGTTTACCCTGACATCGCGAAAGGCATTCATCAAATCGTCGATGCAGCGCCACAGCGCATCATCGAGACGATCTTCCAACAACCCGAGATCACTGCGAAGGACGTGGAGACCTGTGTGATTGGCGAACTGCACCCGCAAAGCGAACGCTTTTATGTTCGACTCGGCAACTACGGCAAAACAACACCACTGGTGCCGCAAGAGTGGGATGCAGGACGATTCACCGGTTTGCAGGTGCCCGCCGGTTGCCAGCGCGGCCTTTCAGCCGTGACTGATGCCACGGCGGTACAGGTGAACGGGCGAGAAATCGGCATCTGGATTGATTCGGATCATCCACGTCCGGCGCTTGGATCACTGCTGCCGATCACGCCCGCCTACTGGTGGTGGGACATGAGCCGAGCGCCCACGCCGTTCAAAATCGCTGACCGCGAGCTTTCGATGTCCTTCGATCTCAAAGTGCCCACAGCTACGAAAACAGGCAAGGCCATCCCTTACATCACAATGAATTTCCTCTTCCGCGACGCACGTTCGCAACAGCAGTTCTGGCTGGCGGCCTCACTGTACGACCCACGGGGCAAGGCCGCCTTGCCAGACACGGTGCATGTGGATAATTGGGAAGGCGGCACTCAGTTGCCCATCTTGTTCTCTGCTCTCAATCACGAGAGCCAGTGGCTGCATCCTGGTCCCGCCTCAGCCATGTTCACCGACAAAACCTTTGATGCCTATCGCAAGATCGAAGTCCGCGTCACCTCCGCCGAAATTCGAGCCGCTCTTGTCGCGATGAAAAAAGCCATGCCGAAACTCACCGCCGTCTCCGAAGTTCCAAGCGACTACCAACTTATTCATTTCAATATCAACCCCGAGGTCTATGCACCGCAAGGAAGTCGTGGTCAGCTGGGTTTGTCTCTGCGCGACATTCGAGTCGAACTGATCTCTCACTGAGACTTCACCTAATTCCGATCATGCCATCTTCCATCACACGCCGCACCGCCTTCTGCTCTGCCGGACTCGCAATGCTTGGCACTTCGCGCGCTGCAGAGGTGAAAGATGAAGCATCGGCAGGCAGCAATCATGGGATCAATGCGAGGGCGTTTGGCACGAAGGCAGATGGGATTACGGATGACACAGCAGCATTGCAAAGGGCGATCGACACGGCTTCGGTAAACGGCGGCGGCAGTGTGTTTGTGCCTGCTGGCACTTACCGCCTCAACGGGCAGCTTATCATCAAGCGCAACGTCACGCTTGAGGGCGTCTTCACCGCACCGCCGACCATTCCATGGACGGCGGACTCTCTGGGGAAGGGCGCGCCAAATGGCTCGGTGTTGCTTGCTTTCAGCGGCAAGGGCGAAGCGGACGGAACACCATTCATCCAACTCGATTACAACGCGACGCTTAAAGGCATCGCAGTATTTCATCCTGAGCAAACCGATACCAATCCACCCATCGCCTATCCTTGGACAATCAGCTCGTTGCTCAGTGGGGCGGACAACTGTTCCATCATCGACGTGCTGCTTGTTAATCCGTACAAGGGGGTGGATTTTGGTGGCCGACACACGGGACGTCATTTCATTCGCAACCTCAATGGTGCACCGCTGTATCGGGGGTTGTTCATTGATCACTGCATTGACGTGGGTCGAGTCGAGAACGTACACTTCTGGCCCTTCTGGGGTGCGACGGGAGCGGCGGCTGAGTTTCGTAGAAAAGAGGGCAAAGCATTCGTCATTGGCCGCTCAGACTGGCAGCATCTGACGAACTGCTTTTGCATCGACTATGAGACCGGCTTCCAGTTCATCCGCTGCACCAGCGACGCGCCGGCTTATCAAGGCGGAGGCAACGCGCATGTCATTGGTGGCGGTGCGGACGGCTGCAATCGTGCCGTGCATGTGGTGGAGATGCAGGGCCACAGCGGCGCACGATTCACGAACTCACAAATCTACGGCGACATCATTGTTGAGCCGACCAACAACGCCCCGCTCACGTTCAACGCCTGCGGATTGTTTGGCAGCATGTGGGCCGCCAATGGCATTGGCCTCGCCCGCATTGAAGGCGGCGGCAAAGTCAGCTTTACCGACTGTCACATCCACTGCCTTGATCCCCGCAACACCCTCCGCCCCCTCATCCACGCCAAATCTGGTCGCCTGCAGGTGCGAGGCTGCGATTTCATCGATGGTCAAGCTGCCCGCGATCACGTGCTTCTCGATGAAGCCGTTCTCTTCGCCAACATCAGTGACAACACTTCCAGATCGGCTTTCATGGTGATCAACAGGGCTCAGGGCAAGACCGTGGTGCGGGATAATCTCAGCGAAGCATGAAAATCTTTTCCTGCATTGTCGCGTTTATGCTGGCCTCTTCCGCCTCCTGGTGTCTGGCGGACGGGAAAAAAGTCCGCATGCTCTTCTCGATCGACCAAGGCTTTGGCAACGGCATCGTCGCGAATGGAAATTTTGAAGCGCTGGTCCGAATGATGATAGCGTTGAGGCCACTGGGGGAGAAGTATGAAGTCAGCGTACTGCTGAATCCGATGATCAAGGACAAGCAGCGCCTGAAGCTGATGCTGGACACGCTGGTGGCGCAGAAAATGCCATTTGTGTTCGATGTGTATTCTTCGGACACCTTCACGCTTGGAGCAAACGGTCCGGCGAATGCGCCGTTTGATTCCAGTCACGGGCAGTCTGTTTCGTTGGAACAACTCGCCGACTACAAAAATTCATATGGCGAGTGGCTCGTGGGTCTGCGCTTCATGGAGATCTTCGGCCAGGACTACGGCATCCGCGCCATGAAGACCACGAATCCCGAGCTGAAACGCCCTGGCGATAAACTGCCCGGCGACAACTTCTTCCAACCTGATTTTGCTGAGGGTTTCATCCGTTTCGCCGGGCAGCACGCGATGTTTGTCCAGTGGGCTGACTTTGGCTGGATGCCTTTTTCTCCATGGGATGCCGAGATGCCCAAATACACCGAGCAGGTCAAAGCGCTGCTGCGCAAACATCCGGGCGTGGTGACCGTGACCTACAACAACAATGAGCCGAATGAAGCCTCGCTCCCGCGCCTTGGCACCTGGCACACAGCGGTGGAGCACTTCCCCAAGGAAGGAGCCGCCGGTTTCGGCCTCTCCAATCAAAGCTGGCTGCACAACTTCACCTACATGGACACCAAGCCCGAGGAGATCATCGCGTGGACGCGAAGCGCGCTAGATAATAACTGCCGCCTGATCCAGTTCGAGCCTGCGTGGTATTTTTTCAATCTCCCGCCAGCCACTTTTGAGCTTGGGGATTCCACCCGTGTCCCCGCTGGAACGCTGCCCGGCGAGGCGACAGAGAGCTTGAAGCAGTTGATCGCTTTTCTGCTGGCAGCGCCATCTTCCTCAAACAAGCCGTAGCAGGCATGCGATTCCATCACTTTCTCAATTACTCTATGAAATCCCGGAACATCCTCGTCATTCTCACCTGCTTGCTTACCAGCGGCGTGTTTGCTCAGACCTCTTCGTGGGATGTCGTCAGCGCCGGGGCCAAGGCCGACGGTGCAACGGACAGCACCGCTATTTTCCAGCGCTTGCTCGATGACGCGGGCAAGGCGGGCGGCGGCGTGGTGACGGTGCCTGCTGGGTCGTTTCGCATTGCGGGAAACCTGACCATTCCGGCGAATGTGACGCTGCAAGGCATCTACCGCGTGCCACCCACGGTGCGCTCGGGAAAGACGGCAGAGCTGACGGGTTCCGTTTTACAAGCGATGGCGGGACGCGGATCGAATGAAGGTGCGCCATTCATCAATCTGGCGGGCACGAATGCGGCCATCGCGGGTTTCATCATCACTTACCCGGAGTGGAAACAGACGGACGTGCCTCCAGTGCCATATCCGCCATGCATCGCGTCGCAGGCCACGGAGAATGTGGGCATCAGCGAGTGCCTGCTGCTGAATCCTTATGAAGGCATCCGCTTCGTGCTGGCGCATCGGCCGCTGGTACGGAACGTGACGGGGTATCCATCGTGGCGCGGCTTGTATGTAACTGAGTGCATGGACATCGGCCACATCGAGAACGTCCACTTTTGGCCCTTCGGTGTGACTTATGATCCGAACAATCCTTTCTGCCAATGGGTGAACTTGAACGGCACGGCCTTCGAGATCGCGCACACGGACTGGCTGTATGTGCTGAACACGTTCTGCTTTGGCTACGGCGTGGGCTACAAATTCACCGCGACGGACAAAGGCAGCGCGAATGGCAACTTCGTGGGCCTCGGTGCGGATTCGTGCCAGCGAGCGGTCTTGGTGGAGCAGGCGCAGGCACCAGGACTGCTCATCACCAATGGCGAGTTTGTCGGACGCTGGGGAAGCACGGACAGCGTGGGCATGGAGATCGGCCCGGCGGTGAAAGGGAAGGTCAGCCTGGTCAATTGTTCGTTTTGGGGGCCGCTGGATCGCTGTGTGTGGATGCGCGGTGCGGAGGGCCAATTCACCGCGAGCGCGTGCAACTTCGTCAATTGGGACATCGCTCATCTCGACTCACCCGCCATCCAGATCGATGCGGGCAAGGCCATTGTGCAAGGCAGCACCTTTGGCGAAGATCATCTGCATGTGCGTGTGGGCAAAGGTGTGTCCAGCGCGATCGTCACGGCGAACCAAGCGGCGGGCGGCTTCCGCATTGACAACCAAGCGGGCAAGCGCACGCAGTCGGCCTTGAACGAAAGTGATAGCATCGAGTGGACCGATGAAGCGCGATCGCATTATCGCATCGCGATGGGCGAAGCTGGCAGCGGACACTATCTCCTCGGCTGGCACGGATCAGAGGTCGGCGCACGCTGGTCCATGCCGAGCAGTTTGCTCGTGCTGCCTGTTAATTCAGGCAAAGCCTGCACCATTTCGCTGAAACTCATGGCACCACCGCAGGCCATCACCGCTGAGGCGGGTTTGTATCTCGATGGCAAACAAATCGCCCCGCTTACAAACACCGACACCCTCACCGCGACTTTGCCCGCCACCACCAAAGATCAAGTACGCCTCGAGCTTCGCGCCCAAGGTTGGGTCCCCATGAAGCTCGATCCGAACTCCAAAGACCCGCGCATGCTCGGTGTTCAAGTCAGTGGCGTGGAAGTGCAAAGTGCCGAGACAACTGCGAAGGTATTCAATGCGAATAATGGCGAGTGGCTGCCAACTCCTGCACCGGCCCCATAAGTTTATCACCCGAACATGAAGTCCCTGCTTTTCTTGACACTCCTCCTTTCGGTGTTTGCTGCTCGACACTCGTCATTCGCTGCGCCGCCCAACTTCGTCGTCATCCTTGCCGACGATCAGACTTATCGCGCCATCGGTTACAACAACCCGGTGGTGAAGACTCCGAACATGGACAAGCTCGCTGCCGAGGGCTTTCGGTTTGATCGATTCTTCGTTGCCTCGCCGATTTGTGTGGCGAGTCGAGCGAGCATTCACACCGGCGTGTATCCACAGCAGCATGGCGCGGTGAGTTTGTTTGGGCGGGGCTTTGTGGACAGCGTGGTGAAGGGGAAGCGGTTTGAAACTCTGCCTGCTGTGCTCGGCAAAGCTGGCTATCACACCGCGCTCTGGGGCAAGTCCCACCTGGGAGCACCGACCACGTTTGGTTTCGCCGAGGGTGAGGAGTTCCATGGGCCGAATGATGAGCAGACTTTTGCGGCGGCGGAGAAGTTCCTCGCGCGTGAATCAAAGTCAGGCCGTCCGTTTATGCTTTGGCTCACACCGCGCAATCCGCATCTGCCGCTGAGTGCGCCGCAGCGATTCAAGAACATTTACAAGGATGCGGAGATCAAACTCGAACCCAACTGGCGCGAGTCGCCGCTGATGGAGAGTCTGTTCAACCAAGGCCCGGCGGGTGCGATTTCCTTTCGCGATAGCGCGCCTATTTTCCCAGGTGCACCGAAAGGTCTGATCGCCGGGCCGCCGCGTGCGGAGGCGGTGATGAAGGAGGTCATTCGTCATTATTATGGCGATGTGAGCTGCCTGGATGAACAGATCGGCACGCTCGTCGGGCAACTCAAAGCGAACGGACTCTACGAGAACACGATCATCATCTACTTTGCCGACAACGGCTACTTTCTCGGTAATCACGGCCTGGGCAACAAGGTCACCATGCACGAAGAATCCGTGCGAGTGCCGATGTTCATTCACTCGCCGCTGCTGACCGTGAAGCAGGCGAAGAGCGATGCGCTTACCTCATCGCTCGATGTTTATCCGACGATCCTCGATCTCGCTGGAGTCACCGCGCCGCCGCAGCTCATGGGTAAATCATTGCGCCCGATCCTCGCCTCTCCGACTACGAGCGTGCGTGATCACGTGATCACCGAATGCGTTGGCCCACCTGATAAACGACTCGGTGTGGGCCATCGCATGGTGCGCACGGATCATTTGAAATACATCCTTACCAGCTCGGAGGAGGAGGCGTTCTTCGACTTGAGCAGCAATCCCTACGAACTGAAAAACCTCATTGGCGATGCGTCGCGGAAGGATGAAATCGAGCGTCATCGCACGCTGCTGCATGAGTGGTCGGCGAGCGTCGGCGAAAAGAGGGTGCCCTTGGAAGAGGTGAAGGCGACGAAACCGGAGGAGAGACGACGGCAACCCCGAGAGCCCAAGAAAGGCAAGGCGGCAACATCTCCAAAGGATGATGCAAAGTAGTGTGAAATCCCCTGCCACTACCCATTATGAAATGTCTCATCTCCATCTTCTTCAGTCTCTTCGTCATTGCGGGCGTATCCCTTTCTGCGGCTTCATCCGTCAAGCCGGACATCGTCTTCCTGCTTGCCGATGATCTGGGCAATGCGGACGTCGGCTGGCATGGCAGCGACATCAGGACACCGAATCTCGACAAGCTTGCGGCGGGCGGAGCAAAGCTGGAGCACTTCTACGTGCTGCCGGTTTGCACGCCGACGCGTGTGGCATTCCTCACCGGGCGCTATCCGATTCGCTCGGGCATGCAGCTTAACGTGCTGCGGCAGCAATCGAAGTACGGCATGCCGCTGGAGGAGCGCACCGTCGCCAATGCGCTGCACGATGCGGGCTACACCACGGCGATCTGCGGCAAATGGCACGTGGGCCACTTTGACAAGGCGTACTGGCCGAATGCGCGCGGTTTTGACCACTCGCTGGGTCATTTGGAGGGCATCGATTACTTCACGCATCACAACTACTTTAAAAACGGCGAGCTGGACTGGCGGCGCAATGGCGAGGATGTGGTGGAGGAAGGCTATGCGACCACGCTGGAGGCCAATGAAGCTGCGGCAGTGATCCGGCGACAACCGAAGGACAAACCGCTCTTCCTTTATGTGCCCTTCACGGGCGTGCATGGGCCGCTTCAGGCACCCAGCAAGGAAGCCGTGGCAGCGTATCAACCCGCGATGAATGAGCAGCGTGCCACTTTGGCCGCCACGATGACAGCGGTCGATGAAGGCTGTGGCAGGATCTTTGCCGCACTCGATGAGACGGGGCGGCGGGAAAACACGCTCATCGTTTTTTGCAGTGACAACGGCGGGATGCCACCGGGGCGAAATCTGCCCTACCGGGCCTTCAAATCTTCGCTGTATGAAGGCGGCATCCGCTCACCCGCACTCGCCGCGTGGCCGGGGCGCATCAAGCCCGGCACCGTCATCACCGAACCGCTGCACATTGTCGATCTCTTCCCGACTTTTGTGAAGCTCGCCGGTGGCAGTCTGAAGCAAAAGCTGCCGCTAGATGGTCGCGACATCATGCCTGTGCTCACCGAAGGCAAACCCTCGCCGCATGAGGACATCCTGCTCAACGCCATCACAGCGAATGACGGTGCCATCCGCATGGGCGACTGGAAGCTCATCCTCAACGGCAACGACGGCGTCACGCCGTCTGTGGATCTGGCCACCGGCGAACGCAAAAAGGAAGGCCGGAAGACGAAGAAAGAAAGACGCAGCGAACCCAAGGCGGAACTCTTCAATCTGCGCGATGATCCTGGCGAGACTCAAGACCTCGCTTCCGCACAGCCTGAAAAGGTCAAAGAACTGAGGCAGCGCTATGACGCCTATTTGAAGGCAGCGGTGAAGCCCCTGCAGTTTCAGACGAGGTGAAAACAAGCCAGCTCCACTAACGCCCATGATGCGCCCACTTCTTATCCTGTCTTTGTTGTTCACCGTCTCGCACCTGCATGCAGCGCAGCCGAACGTGCTCTTCATCATCGTCGATGATCTGACGACCACGCTCGCATGTTACGGCAACACGCACGTCCATACGCCTGCGATGGATGCGCTGGCGGCGCGCGGTGTACGATTTGACCATGCCTACACGCAGTTTGCGCTGTGCAATCCCTCCCGCTGCTCGTTTCTGACTGGCTGCTACCCCGAGAAAACGGGCGTGATGGATCTCAAGACGAGCCTGCGAAAGGCGCTGCCGGACGTGGTGACGCTGCCGCAGCATTTCAAAGATCACGGCTATGCCACCGGACGTGTAGGCAAGGTCTTCCATGTGGCTGATCCGAAGACGAAGCTGGATGTGGAACTTGGCCCCGCCCTGCACAAAGACAGCGAAATCCTCGTCGAAGCCAAGACTGCAAACGACCCTGATGACAAGCCGCGCGCCAAGGCCAAGGGCGAAGGCTACAACCGCACTTACTCAGCGTCAGCGCGGCCGGCGGCCGATTTCACGGACTACCAGATCGCCGACGACGCCATGGCCACACTCGATGGATTCAAGACGAAGCCGTTCTTCCTCGCCGTCGGCTTTATCCGGCCACACACACCCTATGTGGCGCCGAAAGCATTCTTTGAGGCCATCGACAAGACACTGCTCGCGCTGCCGCCGTTTTATCGCGCAGACGGAGAAGTGATCACGCACCTGCCCCAATCATCGCTGCGGCCCAACAACAATGTTTTTCGCTATGTGGCGCCGACGAAGGACGAAGCCCGTGATGCGCTGCAGGCCTACCTGGCCTCCGCGAGCTTTGTGGATTCGCAAATCGGCCGTGTGCTGGCCAGGCTTGAGGAGTTGAAACTCGCGGATAACACCGTCGTCGTCCTCACCGGTGACCATGGCTATCAGCTCGGGGAGCACGGCCTGTGGGCGAAGCAGACCTTGTTTGAAGGTGCGAACCACGTCCCGCTGCTCATCGCCGCGCCTGGCGTGGAGCCCGGAACACGCGCGGGACTTGCGGAACAGGTCGATATTTACCCGACGCTCTGCGATCTCGCCGGACTGCCGAAGCCCAAGCATCTGCAGGGCCGGAGTTTGAAGCCCATGCTGGATGATGCCACTGCCAAAGGCCGGCAGGTCGCCATCAGCACGATGGTGGCTCCGCACACAAAGCTGACCGGCCACAGCGTGCGCACGGATGCCTTCCGCTACATTGTCTGGGAACAAAACGGCGGCGAACTGCTCTACGACCTTCGCTCCGATCCCGACGAACTCCACAACCTCGCTGCTCAACCTGCGCAGGCTGAGCGCATGAACCGCATGCGCGAGCGTCTCGCTGCACATTTGAAAGCCGTCTCTGCACCATGAAGCATTTTCTCCTCACCCCATTCCTTTTCCTGTTCGCTGTCCTGCCGTCTTCATTCTCGGCGCAGCCCAATGTGATCATCATCCTGGCTGATGATCTTGGCTGGAGCGACACGACGCTGTATGGCACCACGAAGTATTACCAAACACCGAATGTCGAGCGGCTGGCAAAGCGGGGCATGACTTTTACGCGGGCGTACTCGGCCAGTCCGCTGTGTTCGCCGACGCGTTCGGCGATTCTCACCGGGCTGAGTCCGGCACGGACGGGCATCACCGTGCCCAACTGCCATATGCCGCAGGTGGTGCTGGAGGCGACGGTGGCCAAGAAGGGGCCGCCGAATCAGAAGGTGGTGCAACCTGGGCCGCCAACGCGTCTGAAGACCGAGTACCGAACGCTGGCAGAAACGCTGCACGATGCGGGCTATGCCACGGGGCATTTTGGCAAATGGCACCTGGGCCCGGAACCTTACTCGCCGTTGCAGCAGGGTTTTGATGTGGATGTGCCGCATCATCCGGGGCCGGGGCCGGCGGGCAGCTATGTCGCGCCGTGGAAGTTTGCCGATTTTGATGCGGACCCTGACGTGCCGGACCAGCACATCGAGGACCGGATGGCGAAGGAGGCTGTGGCCTTCATGGAGAAGCATCGGGATCATCCTTTTTACATGAATTATTGGATGTTCAGCGTGCATGCGCCGTTTGATGCGAAGAAGGCGCTGATCGAAAAGCATCGTGCGCGTGTGAATCCCGCAGACCCGCAGCACAGCCCCACGTATGCGGCGATGGTCGAGAGCATGGACGACGCCATCGGCACGCTGCTCGACACGCTCGACCGGCTCAAGATCGCAGACAACACGGTCATCATATTCAGCGCCGACAACGGCGGCAACATGTATGACAAGGTGGATGGCACCACGCCCACGAGCAATGCGCCGCTGCGCGGTGGCAAGGCTTGTCTGTTTGAAGGCGGCACACGGGTGCCGGGCATCGTTGTCTGGCCCGGCATCACCGCCGCTGGCAGCCGCAGCGATGCGCTGGTGCAGAGCGAGGATTATTACCCCACACTGCTCGAAGGTCTGGCGCTCCAGCCCGCAGCGGAGCAGCGTTTTGACGGCAGCAGCATTCTACCTGCGCTGAAGGGCACCGATCTGCCTAGCAAAGCGATCTTCCAGTTCTTCCCTCATTATACGGTCGTGCCCGACTGGCTGCCGCCCGCCGTGTCCGTGCATCGCGATGACTGGAAACTCATCCGCATCTTTCACGGCGGTGAAAAGGGGGCGCACCGACATCTGCTGTTCAACCTGAAGGATGATCTCAGCGAGAAGAACAATCTCGCCACGCAGAAGCCCGAACTTGTGGCGGAGCTGGACGCGCTGATTGAAACCTTTCTCAAAGACACGCATGCCGTGGTGCCGGTGGTGAATCCGGCTTTTGATCCCAAGCAGTACCATCCCGAGCTCGAAGGCAAGCAGCAGCCCAAGGCCAAGGCGAAAGCACCTGCCAAAGACGAAAGCGATCCTGCGCTGCAAGGCTGGAAGGCCCGCGACTGCAAGACGATTGTCAAAGGCGGCATCGTGCATGTGACAAACATCGGCATTGAATGCTTCCTCGGCTTCTCCGCTGGCAAGCACAGTGGTCCCAGCACCGCGACCTTCCGCATCAAATCCAAGCCCGGGACTTCACATTTTGACTGGCTGGCCAATGGTGGCAAAGCTCAACATGTGTCCTTCAGCTTGAAGGGTAACGACTGGCAGGAGATCAGTGTGACAATCCCCGCCAGCGGTCCGCTGGGCATCGTGCGGCTTTATTTGCCCATGCAGGAGCAACCCGTCGAAGTTGACTGGATCGAGCTTCGTTCAACCGAAGGCGGCAAAGTGACGCGGACGGAGTTTTGATGTTGTTCTCGAAGCCATGGCTGGCTTGCAAATGTGCAGGGATCAAGCAAGACATCGGCTGAATGAACATCGCCTCCAATCTGGACACTCGTGGATTCGCCATCGTGCCGAATGTGCTCGATGCCGCCGGATGTCATGCGATGGCGTCCTTGCTGGGGGATGCGAGTGGAGCTGGCACCCGTGGCATGCTGCGCATTCAAGAGGTGGCTGCGCTGGCGC
Source organism: Verrucomicrobiaceae bacterium (assembly GCA_027490195.1). Lineage (GTDB taxonomy): Bacteria > Verrucomicrobiota > Verrucomicrobiia > Verrucomicrobiales > Verrucomicrobiaceae > Prosthecobacter. The sequence continues at coordinate 48,127 of JAIXYN010000042.1, forward strand.
AGAGATTGCTGGCCGACCTGGTGCGTCCGCATCTTCCCGACAAGCCCGTTCCGGTGCGCGGCATCTACTTTGACAAACGCCCGGAGACCAACTGGCTCGTTGCGTGGCATCAAGACCTGACGCTGGCTCTCAAAGAAAAAGCCGAGGTGCCAGGATTCGGGCCATGGAGTGTGAAGGAGGGCGTGCCGCATGTGCAGCCACCGATGAAGCTGCTGGAGCAGATGCTCACTGTGCGCCTGCACCTTGATGATACCGACGCGGACAACGGAGCTTTGCGAGTCCTGTCCGGAACGCATCGACTGGGCCGACTGAGTGCGGAAGCGATCCAAAACTGCCGAGAAACCCATGAGGAGGTTCTTTGTGAGGCCAAAGCAGGCGACGTGCTGCTGATGCGTCCTTTGCTGCTGCATGCGTCCTCTCGTTCATCCAGTGCAAGACGCCGCCGGGTGCTGCACATTGAATTTGCGGGTTTTTCACTGCCAGACCCACTGGAATGGCATGAGGCTCCTTGCCAAAGCGTCATCAGTCCATGACTGTTGCCACAACCGATTACATTCACATGAAACTCCTCCTTTTCCCGCTGCTGGCTCTTGTCCTGGTTCAATGCACTGCACCACTGCCGGATAGCATGCCGGGCAGTTTGACGCCGGTGTCCTCCTGGGGCATGCCGCAGATCATCAATGTCTCAGCTTATGATCCGAAGGAGAAGCAGCGGGCGGGGCAGGGCTATTCGGAGCATGATGTGTCCGCGCTGCGGGCAAATGGAGCGAGCGGCCTCATTGCACGCGCAGGCAAGGGTGGGAACCTGGATGAGAAGTGTGGGAACTTCCTCGCCGCTGCAGATCGTGCCGGGCTGCTGCCGGGGGTTTACTACCGCCTGCAAAATCATGTGGATGCCGTGGTACAGGCGGATCAGTTCTGCGCACGAGCGCACTCGCTGGCGCGTGGCCGTGCGTGGAATGCAGCGGCGCTGCTGCTGTGTGCGGACTTTGATGCAAAGTCGCGCCTGTCCGACATTCTACGTTTCATTGACCGCGTGGAATCACGCACGGGCGTCGTCCCTGTGGCATACCTGGAAAACAGCACGCACATGAAGCAGCTCCTCAGCAGAGCCGATCCGGCCACCAAGGCGAAACTGCGCCGCATGCCCTACTGGCTGGCGCTTTATTCTCACGACGGTGGTGCGGGGCCGGATTATCCAGCGCCGGGCAACCCGCATGGCCTGGTCAATCAATATCAGGTGTGGTCTGACTGGATGCTGTGGCAATACGGTGGCGTGGAATGGGCGCATGGCCGCTCACAGCCGAAGGTGTACAACCACGGTGCCTACCGCAACAGCCTCTACTTCGGTCATCTCGACCGGCCGGTGGAGCGCAATGTGTTCAACGGCTCGCATGCAGAGCTGCAATCCTTCTGGCAGCAGCATGGTCTGCGGCTGCACTGATCAGCGCAAGGATGCGGAGACCTGCTTCAGTGCATCGACCAAGGTGCGCGTGGCCGCGGAAGCGCGACCTTTTTGCCAGAGGACGATGAAGTCCCAGCGGGCCTTCAGCTCTTTGAGTACGATGTTTTTTCGCGCCGCGAGCGGATCGCCATCGGCCACAGCGACGCAGACATGGAGTGAGCAAAGTTTGGCGCTGTGAAATTCATTAGCCGCGGTCAATCCCTCCTGGCCGATGAGCGCGAGATCGAGCTCTCCAGCGCGCTGGCCGTCGATCTGCTCGCGTGGGGACATGTCGTGGAGTTTCAGCTTCACCTCCGGCTGTGACTTGCGCAGCTTTGCCAAAGCTGGAGTCACAATGCTCTGCGCCGCTGAAGGCGCGCATTGCCGATCTCGAATCGCAACTCAAACTGCAAACACCATGAACCCACGCCCACCTCTGCCACCTTTCACTGAAGAAACAGCGATCAAGAAAATCCAAGCCGCCGAAGACGCCTGGAACAGCCGCGATCCCGAGCGCGTCTCGCTCGCCTACACACCTGACACTGAGTGGCGCAACCGCGATGTGTTTTTGAATGGCCGCGCTGAAGTCGTCGAGTTCCTGAAAAAGAAATGGGCGAGGGAACAGGACTACCGGCTCAAGAAAACGCTCTGGGCTTTTACGGGAAACCGCATCGCCGTGCGCTTTGAATACGAGTGGCATGACGATGCCGGTCAATGGTGGCGCAGCCATGGCAATGAAAACTGGGAGTTTGATGAAAATGGCTACATGGCCAAACGCTATGCGAGCATCAACGATCAACCGATCCGCGAGGAAGAGCGTAAGTTTCGCTGGGAGCGGGCCTGAGGATTCGTAACCTCAACCTCTTCATGAAACCTGTCATTCTCATCACCGGAGCCACGCGTGGCATTGGATACGCTGCGGCGAAGCAGCTTGCCGCACGTGGTGCGCAGGTCATCATCGCCAGTCGTGATGGCACTCGGGCCGCCGATGCTGCAGCGCAAATCGGAAGTGGTGCGGGCAGTGTGGCGCTCGACATCACGGATCAGGCGAGCGTGGAAGAAGCGGTGGGGCAGATTGAGGAGAAGTATGGTCGGCTGGATGTGCTGGCCAACAATTCTGCCATCCTGCTGGATCACTATCAAAGCCTGCTCGAACTCAAGCCGGAGGTGTTGCTGGAGACGCTGAACACGAACGTCGTCGGCACGCTGCGGGTGTGTCAGGCGTTTGCGCCGCTGCTCGCCAAATCCAGTGCGCCGCGCATCGTCAATGTCTCCAGTGGTGCCGGACAACTGGATGGTGAGCCGCAGGCCTGGGCACCGGCGTATTGCATCAGCAAGACTGCGCTGAACATGCTCACCCAGCAGCTCACCGCCGCATTGCCTGAGGCGATCATCAATAGCATGTGTCCGGGCTGGTGCCGCACGGAGATGGGTGGCAGCGATGCACCCCGTACACCGGATGAAGGCGCAGACACGCTCACGTGGTTGGCGCTGGATGCGCCCCATACGATGCGCGGGAAATTTGTGAAGGACCGTGCGGTGATTCCTTGGTAACAGAGGGGTTGCGGCAACGTTCTAGGTGCCATGCAAAAGACCTTCCTCATCTGCTGGGCCGCCTGCGGTCTGTTCACTTCGTTTCACGCCGCCGAACTGGCAGGGGCTCCGGGTCCGGTGGGCACACAGGCAGGTGCGAAGCTCGTCCATCGGCTGGAGATCACGAAGCCCGGTGTGTATGAAAACTTCCGTGTCGATGCGCAGGGCCAGGGCGGCAACATCGTGAAGATCACCGCAGACGATGTCACGCTGCGCAACTGCGAGATCCTCAATGGCAAGGGCAACGGAGTCGGAGTTTTTGGCACGCGTGTCGTGATCGAGAACTGCCGCATTCATCATCTTCTCAACGGCACCTTTGAGGAGCAGAACGATGCGCATGGCATCACCGGCCGCTGGGGCGATGTCACCATCCGCAACTGCGACATCTCCCACGTCTCGGGTGATTCCATTCAGTTTGATCCCGACCGCAGGTCACGCGGCAGTCTGACGATTGAGCAATGCCACCTGTGGGCAGGCCCGCTGGCTGAAGACGCACCGGGATTCAAAGCGGGGCAGAGTCCGGGCGAGAACGCCTTTGATTCAAAAACCCCGCCTGATGGCGAGCGCTGCAAGCTCATGATCCGCCGGTGCTACCTGCATGGGTGGAAGCAGCCCAGCCAGATCACGACACGGGCGGCGCTGAATTTGAAAGAGCATATCGACGCGGTGATCTCGCACTGTGTGTTTGATGACAATGAGGTGGCCATCCGTGCACGTGGTCCTGGAGGACGCGGAGATGCCCGCGTGACGGTGGAGGATTGTGCAATTTACCGTGCGCAGGTCGGCGTGAGGGCCGAGGACAAAATCGAAAACCTCAAAATTCTGCGCATGGCCTATGGTCCCGAGGTGAAGTCACGCGAGGAGCGCCACGGTGGCAAGGACCTGCCCGGCTATGATAACACGGGCGGGCACGACGCGCCGCCGATGGAGAGCCTCATTGTCAAACCCCGGTCTTGAACTGTGACTGCTGCGAGGGCGTGAGTAAGCTAGAAGCCTTCGCCGCATCGGTACGGATCCACGCATTCACCTTTGTGGCTTGTGCGGGTGAGAGAGGCAGCTTTTCTGCCGCAGTGCCGCCGATTTGTTTTTTCTGATCGCTTACGGGAGCGGTGCGGTAGCCGGAGATGTTGCCGATCTTGAGCCGCGTGGTTTTGGCGCTGGAGAGATCCGCCGCAGGAACTGAGACAGCATTGGCGCATTCCACCTTCTCTGCAGCGGCGATCAGCTGCGGCAGTGAAATGACCGCCGGGTCATATTTGACCCGTGTTACTTCGTGCCCGTCCATGAAACCGGCCTCGGTGGTGATCACGCCGTCGATCTGGCCCAGCGCCATCTCGCCAGTCCAGAAGCAGTACATGGCAAACACGGCCTCTTTCAGCTTTGGCGAGTGCTCGGCGGCTAGCAGTGTCAGGTAGGCGGGCACGGGACGCTTCGCTTGCGTCAGCGTCGCGATCATGCGCTCTGCGATTCCGCTGGTGTCCCATACTTGGTCTCTGCGCGGGATGATGTCTTCTCCGTTTGAATTGAGGAAACGCACCACTTGGTAGTTCCACGCTGGCTCACCGAAACGCTTCAGCACTTCTGCGTCTCTGCCCGGCTTGTTGTTGTGAATCAGCAGCGGCGTGAACTCGGTCTCGATAGCCTCAACCAGCAACGGATTCGACATCACATCGCGGCCGAACTGCTTGCAGCCTGCGCAGCCGGGGATCTCCTGAAACAGGGCGAACACTGGTTTGCCCGTTTGTTTGCTGGAAGCCAGCGCCGCGTCCAAATCGCGACCCCAGGCCACCTTTCCAGCCTCTTCGGGCTGCGGAGTGGATGCGGCGGAGCAGGACAGTGTAGGAAGCATGAGGGCGAGGGCGAAAAAGACGGACTTCATACCGGTGAGAGGCGGAGGCCCGGCATTTATTTCACGAAAAACGGAGTAAGTCGGCGGAGCATTTGGCCGCATTGCGTTGAAAGAGCGATGCCTGGCGCGCGTCCTCACAGTCCGACCATGAAATTCGCCCTGACCCTTCTCTTTGTCCTGACCCTGCATGCCTTCGCTGATCTTGCGAGCAGCAAGCCGAACATCATTCTGATCATGACGGATGACCAGGGCTACGGCCAGATGGGCTGCGTGGGCCATCCATGGCTGAAGACACCGAATCTGGACGCACTGCATGAGAAGAGCCTGCGATTCACCCGCTTCCTCGTCAGCCCCACGTGCTCGCCTACGCGAAGCGCCATCATGACGGGGCGGCCTGATTTGAAGAACGGCATCACGCACACCATTCTGGAGCGCGAGCGCATGACGCTGAACGCGACGATCCTGCCCCAGGTTCTCAAGACCGCGGGCTACACCTCCGGCATCTTCGGCAAATGGCATCTTGGTGATGAAGAAGCTTATCAGCCCAACAAGCGCGGCTTCGACGAAGCCTTCATCCACGGTGCGGGCGGCATCGGCCAGGCCTATCCCTGCTCATGTGCAGATGCACCGGACAACAAGTACATGGACCCCGTCATCCGTCACAACGGCAGCTTTGTGAAGACACATGGCTTCTGCACGGATGTCTTCTTCACTGCCGCGCTCGGCTGGATGAAGCAGCAGAAGGACAGCGGCAAACCGTTCTTCACATATCTCACCACAAACGCACCGCACGGCCCCTACATCGCGCCAGAGAAGAATGCGAAGCGCTTCACCGATCTCGGCTTCAGCAAGGATCAGGCCGGGTTCTACGGCATGATCGAGAACATCGACGAAAACATGGGCCGGCTCGCGGAGAAGCTGAAGGAATGGGACCTCTACAAAAACACCGTGGTCATCTTCATGTCTGACAACGGCACCGCTGGCGGCGCCCCCGGCGCTGCGGGCAAGGAAGTCGCACCCGGCTATCCCTTCTTCAACGGCGATCAGGTGGGCATGAAAGGCTCCACCGATGAAGGTGGCGTGCGCGTACCGTTCTTCATCCGCTGGGATGGCAAGATCAACGCCGGGCGTGACATTAGCACCATTGCCGCGCACATCGATCTGCTGCCCACCTTTGCCGCGCTGGCCGGTGCTGAACTGCCGAAGAATCAGGTGGATGGCCGCAGCCTGCTGCCGCTGATCGAGGGCAAGGCCGACAAGTGGGAAGACCGCTTCCTCTTCACACACGTGGCACGCTGGCCCACGGGAGTCGAACCGAACACGCAGGAATTCGTCAACTACGGCGTGCGCAACCAGCGCTTCCGCTATGTGGGTCCGCGTGGTGGTGCTGGCAATCCGAAGAAGAAAAATCAAGCCGCCACACAGCCCACTAAAGGTGCGTTGTACGATCTCGAAGCCGATCCGTATCAGAAGACCGATGTCAGTGGTGAATATCCCGAAGTGGTGCAGAAAATGAACGCGGCCTACGAGGCCTACTGGAAGGAAGCACGTCCGCTCATGGTCAACGAAAACGCGCCCATGTCGCCCACGAAGCCTTTCTGGGAGGTGTACGAGAAGCAGCTCAAGTCTGGTGGCATCCCCGACTGGACGCCGCCTTCGCTTTAGCTGAGCACCGCGCTGCCCTGCTTGGGCTGATACACACAGGCCGGGTCTTCCGCAAACGCATTGCCCGTCACGCCATAGGCGCGTGCTCTTGAGCCGCCGCAAACCGTGCGGAACTCGCAGCGCCCGCACTTGCCTTCAAGCGCATCGTTGTCGCGTAGCGCCATGAAGAGCGGGTGATGCCGGTAGATCTCCGTCGGATGCTCGTCGCGTACATTGCCACAATCGAAAGGCAGGAAGCCGCTCGGCGAGACCACGCCTTTATGCGAAATAAACATCACCCCGCGCCCGTCGCGAATGCCGAGCGGCGAGCGCATGCCAGGGCGCTGCCTGCCGCCCGCGCCATGCTTTTGAATCACCACGCGGCGGAAGTGATGCCCCTCCGTGGTTTTGATGGCGAAAGGGGCCTTGCCGACGAGGGAGGCCATGTCTTGAAACACGTGTTCTATATCCAAGGGATCGGGCAGATCGGCAATGCCGGCACGACCGGTGGGCACCAGCAGGAAGACGCTCCACATAGCGGGTTTCAGTTCAAACATGAGCTTCTTGAAAGCCTCATACTCTCGCAGGTTGCCACGTGTGAGCGTGGTGTTGATCTGTACGCTCAGATCCGCCGCATGGGCGCGATGTACTGCCGCGATGGTGCGGTCAAAGGTACCCTTCACGCCGCGAAAGGCATCGTGCGTCTCGCGTGAGGCGCCGTCCAAGCTCAGGGAGATGCGGTCAACGCCCGCCGCTTTGATCTCTGCAAAATCTGCATTCATAAGCCGAGCCGTCGCCGAGGGGCTCAGGCCCACGTGCAACCCGGCAGCCGTCGCCTCGCGCACAAGATCCAGCGCGTCTGTGCGCATCAGCGGATCTCCGCCGGTAAGGATGAGCATTGGCGGATTCAATTCAGCGAGCTGGCGGATCAGGCGACTCGATTCCTCACGATTTAATTCATCGGGATGCCGGTGCGACTGCGCTTCTGCCCGGCAGTGTTTGCACGCCAGCGCACAGGCGCGGGTGATCTCCCAGAAGACGAGAAAGGGACGTTCATCAAAGCCGTCGTAGGCCATCGAGGCCACCTTGGACCACTCGGGATTGCTCAGCGCTGTGTTCATGCGTGAGACTAACGGGAGGATGAAGCGGCAATCCCTTCTGCTTGTGTGGAAAGCTGTGCTGATCTTGCGGGGGTGTTTGAACCCGCGAGAGCTAATCTTCCTCGTCCCGCTTCACGAAGCGCCGGCGGTGCCACAGCAGCCAGAACAGAGCGAGCAGCGCCCAGGTCAGGGCGGCGTAGATGTGATGGGATACCGTCGTGGAAGGCACCCAGGCAGGCGTGGCCCGAGTGATGGCGGCAAGGACGCCGAGGAAGATCAGGAAGCGTACCCATTTGCTCTTCACGAAGAAGCCGTCGAGATCGCCACTGTGGCCAAACAAAACGCGGCTGCCGACGATGAGCATGAGCATGCCGAAGCCGCCGATGTAGAGCAGGTGCTCAACGCTGGCATGCTGGGCGTAGAAGAATCCAGCCAGCGCCAGACCGAGCCAGCCGAGGATCAGCGCCCATAACAAACCTGCAGTGAGAGAACCGGCCTGCGCTGTCTTCCATCGTACCTCCAGAAGCAAATAACCGGCTGCCACGAGAGCCCGTAGCGCATAGCCCGCGATGATTTGGCCGCAGGCTTCCAGAAAGAAGCTGATGATGAGCAGGGCGGCGGCCATGATGGCGCGGAGGAGCTTCGTCCGGCTTTGCGCCGCCGTTTTGGGATCGCCAAAATCACCGCCGAGCATGCGTGGGAGTACAAACGCGCCAATGCCCAGCACCGGCGGCAGCAGCAGGCCTTGGTAGAGCAGGAGATTCGCGAGGCGGAGGCGCTGCGGATTGAGCAGGGTTGCGGAAGACAGCAGCAGCGACGCGCCTGTGATGCCGCAGATCAGGCCGGTGAGCGCGAGGAGCAATTGCGGCGGCGGTGCCTCCTTGCGAAACTTCACCACTCGGATCACCAGACACAGCAGCAGCGAACCGAGCAGCGCGATGAAGCACCCATCCCCCCAGGCCATGTGCAGCGTTAGATGAGAAATGCCGCAGGCCTGATGCAGTGCGAAGAGCCAAAGCAGCTCCGGCGGTGTGAGCTTCGGAGCCGTGGCCATGCGCGGTCCGGCGGTGCCGAGAAAGCCGACGACGAAGGCGGCACCGAAGGCCTCGATCATGATGCGTGCGTGAACGAAGCTGGGATAGAAGCCGATCTGCTGCGCATAATACAGCGGCCACAGCGCCACGCCGATGATGCTCCAAACCGCACCGCTGAAAAAGAACAGGCGATAGGGCTCCGACGCGAGCCAGCGCAGGCCATCGCGGCGCGGGCCGGTGGCCTTGTGTTTGCAGGCGGGGAACTGGCTCATGCGACAGGCTGCTGATAACGTGTGTAACGTGCGCGTTGTTCCGGAGTGAAGTTGGCGGGATCGAAACGGGGATCGGGCACCTGGTTAATGCGCGAGTAGATGACGTTCGCCATGTCTGCCGCGCAGTTTTTGATGTGCTCTGCTTTCTCGCCTGCAAAGAGATCGTCCACCGTGCTGCAGAAGAGCTGCAGCCAGTGGTCAAACTGCGCACGGCCCATGGGCGTTTGCGGGACGAGCTTGGCATGTGCGGCGATGGGATTGCCGGTGAAGCCGCCCGTACGGAAGAGCACCGTCTCCCAGAAGGCGTACATCTTCGGCAGATGGGTGGTCCAGTGGGTCTTTGCGACGTCGTTGAAGATGAACCCCAGCACCTCGTCAGTGCGGACTCGGTCGTAGAATGTGTTCACCAGCGTTTCGATTTCGGCACGTCCGGCAATGTCAGGCTTGGTCTCAAACATGCATTTATCATGCAACATTAACCGCCCCTGTCGCTGCTCTGTTCATGCTCCGTTGTGCGCTGGAATTGGCATGAGCAAGCAATGCTCATCTCTGCGCAGGATCGGCGCATTGATGCATCGATGATGCAACTTATTAACTGCACCAACCAAACCATGAAACTCATTCTCTCATCCCTCGCCACCATCGGCCTCGTCATGACTCTGCTGGTCAATGCCGCCATGGCCATTGATCCAGCCGCCGTAGCCACGGAAGCCGCCACGAACACCGTCTGCCCGATCAGCGGCAAGCCGGTCGATCCCGCCATCACCGCTGAATACGAAGGCCGGAAATGGTCCTTTGCCAAAGAGGCCTGCAAAACAAAATGGCTGAAGTCCCGCGAAGAAAGCCTGTATCAAAAACTGGGTGGCAAGCCCGCCATGGAGGCTGCGGTGGACGCCTTCTACGTCAAGGTGCTGGCCGATAACCGTGTGAAGCATTTCTTCGACAATGTGAGCATGGACAAGCAGCGCCGGAAGCAGAAGGAATTTCTCAGCGCCGCCTTCGGCGGACCGCTGCCATGGACCGGCAAGGACATGCGCAAAGCCCACGAAGGCATGGGACTCACCGAAGAGCATTTCAACGCCATCGCTGAAAATCTCGTGAACACCTTGAAGGATCTGAAGATCAAGCAGGAGCTTATCGACCAGGTCGTCGCCGTCGCGCTCACGACCAAGGACGATGTGCTTGGCCGTCCGAAAAAGGCCAACTGAGAGCTGTCCATCTCTCATTGACCCTAAGTCGCCGCAGGGAGTGCCAGGAGTCGCTCACTGCGGCGGTTTTGTTTGGTGAAAAAAGATGCTGAATCGACTTCGTGGGAGCGTTTGATCTCCCGCCATGAGGTTTTCTCTTTTTACCGCCGCCGTTTGTCTCACCACCTCCCTCCACGCCGAAAAGGTGGGCCCGTGGAATCTCACTGAACTCAAAAACAATGTGCCCGCCATGAAGTGGGTGCGTCAGGATCAGCCGATTCATTCGCTGACCTATGCGGGTGAAAAGTACCAAGGCCATGACACGGAGGTCTTCGCCTTTTATGCCTCACCGATCACGCTGGGAGAGAAGGTGAAACCCGGCACCAAGTTCCCTGGCGTGGTGCTCATTCATGGCGGTGGCGGCACGGCGTTTGCAGACTGGGTGCACCTGTGGGCGAAACGTGGCTATGCGGCCATCGCGATGGATTTGAACGGCTCGCGCCCGCCTGAGCCCGAGTTTGATCCCAAGACCGGCATGGCGATTGGCAACGGGCATCGCGGCGTGCGCACGCGGCTGCCGAATGCAGGCCCCCAGCACGGGCATCCGGAAAAATTCGACTGCGTACGCACTCCTGATACGAGCGATGACTGGCCCTTCCATGCCGCCGCGAGCGTGATGCGTGCGCACTCTCTGCTGCGGAGCTTCCCGGAGGTGGATGCAGAGCACACCGCTGTGACTGGCATCAGCTGGGGTGGGTACACGACCTGCCTCGTTGCTTCACTGGATGACCGCTTCAAAGCCGCCGTGCCCGTCTATGGCTGTGGTTTCCTGCATGAAGGCGAATCCGTGCAGAAGCCCAGCATCGACAAGCTGGACCCCGAACACCGCGCGCTGTGGGTGAAGGAATACGATCCCGGCAGCCTGCTGCCACGCTGCCGTGTGCCCATCCTCTTCGTGAATGGCACCAACGACGTCCACTACGTGCTGGACAGCTACATGAAGAGCTACAACGTCGTGCCTGGAGAAAAACACATTCGAATTCAAATCAAGATGCCGCACGGCCATCCTCCCGGGTGGGCACCGCAAGAGATCGGACTGTTCATCGACTCGAAGTGCCGTGGCGGTGCTGCCCCGCCCAATCCGGGCGTACCCGTCGTTTCCGGCGATCATGTCACCGTCACATGCGAAAGCAAAGTGCCGCTAAAGAAAGCCGAGCTCAACTACACCAGTGACACTGGCCTGCGCTCCAAACGCGAATGGAAATCTGTCCCCGCCACGATCAAGGACGGAACCATCACCGCCCCCAAACCGCCCGCTGATGCCAACACCTGGTTCATCACCATCACCGATGAACGCGATGCGATGGTGAGCACCGTGGTGGAGTTTGCGAAGTAGCGATTCCACGCCGGGGCAAATAGTCCAAATTTAGTGATGGGTGCGGCCCATCGCTGACGTTGCATCGCACTGATGAAACGAAACATCTCCCGACGCACTGGACTCAAGCTGATGACGGCAGGCACGCTGATGGGCTTCAGCGCCCGTGAAGCCGCCCATGCCGCCAAGGATCAACCGACGGTCTCGACCGATGGCTGGGCCAAAACGCATGACCGTGTGTTTCTAGGCGGCGAGTATTGGGCGAACCCGATGGAAGACTGGCGTGTGAGCGAAGGCGGTGCGGAGTGCCTGAGCATGGGCGGTGGTCGCAGTGTGCATTCGCTGACGCATCAACTGACTCAAGGCGGTGCTTTCACCATGAGCGTGATGCTGACGCGGCTGGAGATCGGCAAGTCTGATGGCGGGGCGGGCTTCCGCATTGGCATCCGCAGCGAGATCAACGAGCACCGCAGCAACTGCTTTGTGCAGAAGGGCATCAACGCCGGATGGCAGGGCGATCAGCTTGTGATGGGGCCAAAAACAGCGCCGCTCAAAGACGGCAGTGTTTTGAAGCAGGTGCGGCTGACGCTCCAAGGAGCGACAGAACTCGACAAGAGCATTTTGACACTGACCGCGCATGCTGTGGATTCTGGAGCAGTGCTGGGCACGATTACTGATACCTTCCGCGCGGACGAAATCATGGGCAATGTCTCCATCGCCAACAACTTCGCCGCAGGTGCGGTGGCGGGCGCAAAAAAGAACGGCAAGGGTAAAGCGGGTGCAGCAGCAGGAGGGCGCTACCGCTTCCAAAACTGGACCCTGGAAGGAAATGCCTTCGCCGTCTCCTCACAAAATCGTTTCGGACCGCTGTTGTGGTCCATGTACTCGCTGAGCGATTCACGCACGGACGATGGCTTTGTGATGAAGCTCAGCGCACTCACGGGACCCATGGGAGCGAAGGACAGTCAGGTGGTCGAGTTGCAGGTGCAGAAGGGCGGCGTGTGGAAATCTCTCGGCGAAGCAAAGCTGGATCCTGATGCATGGGTGGCGACGTTCCGCATTCCGAAGTGGGATGCGAAGAAGGCCACGCCCTACAAGCTGGTGTATCGCGAAAAGCACACGGACGGCAGCGAGACGCCGCACGAGTGGGCCGGCACCATCAAGGCGAACCCTGAGGGCCAGCCGCTGCGCATGGCGGCGCTGACCTGCCAGAACGACTACGGCTTCCCGTACGCGCCCGTGGCGGAGAATCTCATCAAGCTCGATCCTGATCTCGTCTTCTTCTCCGGCGACCAGATCTACGAAAACCACGGCGGCTTTGGCATCATCCGTGAACCCGCAGAGCCGGCGATCCTGAACTACCTGCGCAAGTTTTACCAGCATGGCTGGGCTTTCCGCGAGGTGATGCGCAATGCGCCCACGCTCTGCCTGCCGGATGATCACGATGTGTTTCAAGGCAACATCTGGGGTGAGGTTGGCAAGAAGATGGACGTGGGCGATACGGGCGCATCTTCCAAGGGCGGCTACATTGAGCCTGCGCGCATGGTCAATGCAGTTCACAAGACGAACGTGGCGCACCATCCGGATGCCTATGATCCCAAGCCGGTGCTGCAGGACATCAGCGTGTATTACGGTGACATGGTGTATGGCGGCGTGAGCTTTGCGATCATCGCCGACCGCCAGTGGAAGAGCGGGCCAGAGCATGTGGAGACGGGCAATGGCCGCGCTGACCACGTGCCTGATGTGAATTTTGACACCTCAAAGCTGGACAAGCCGGGCCTCGTGCTGCTGGGCGAGCGGCAGGAGGAGTTTCTCAAAAAGTGGGCGCAGGACTGGCGCGGGCACACGCTGAAGGCCGTGCTGAGCCAGACGGTGTTTGCCAATGTGGCGACGCATCATGGCGGGCCGGATGGTTACTTGAAAGCAGATCTCGATTCGGGCGGCTGGCCTCAGACGCCGCGCAATCGTGCCGTGGAAATCATGCGCCCCTCCATGGCGCTGCACATCAATGGCGACCAGCATCTGACCACGCTGACGCAGTATGGCGTGGACAAGCAGCGCGACAGCAACTGGTCCTTCTGCACGCCCGCCATCTCCGCCGGTTATCCGCGCTGGTGGCTGCCGGATGAGCTCAAGATGCCGCACGAGAACCGCCCCAAACACGGGCACGCCAACACGGGCGAATTTCTCGACGGTCTCGGCAACAAGGCCTACGTGTATGCGGTGGGTAATCCCGTGGTGGGCAAGGCGGCGAACCGGTACGACAAGGCGCATGAGAAAGGCAGTGGCTTCGGCTTCATCACCTTCGACACGGTGAAGAAGACTTACTTCATCGAGTCGTTCCGTTTCCTCATTGATGTGAAAGATGGGAAGCCCACGAATCAGTTCCCCGGCTGGCCTATGACGATTCAGCAGAAGGAGAATCGCGGGGAGAATGTGCTGGGGTGAGGAGATGTACGATGGGCACTCCTGCCTGTCGATCAACGGCACCGCTGGCAGGCAAGTGGAACGCTGGCCTTAGGCCGGTCTGCTGCAGCGATGTGGCAAGCTGACTCGGAAATCGTGGGTTTTGATGGAGCGCTGATCGACGGCCAGGAGTGCCCATCGTACTTCCGAGCAGACCTGCATCATCATGTCAAAAGAACGAGGTCCGTGTTTCGATGCGTAGGAGTGACACACCATGAGATTCCTCCCGCTGCTCCTCGGCATCACCGCCACTGCCTTCGCCGCTGACTCACCGACGCTGCATCCCAAGGCGACGGCGCTGCCCTTCACGCATCAGGGGCCATTTGTCACCACGGCAGACGGCGGCGTGCTGTGCATCGATGCGAAGAATGCGCTGCGCAGTGTGGATGAAGGCCGCACGTGGAGCAGCACGCCGTTGTTTGCTGAAGCGGCGAAGTTCAATGTCAGCAACGAGCGCGTGCTGCTGCGCACCCGCGAGGGTGTCATCATCTCTGCATGGATGAACGGTGCGGAACGCAAGGAACCGAAGGGCTGGCACTGGGGTGAACCGGGCGTGGACTGGAAGGCTTTCGTATTGCCGACCTATTCCTGCCGCAGCACTGACGATGGCAAGACCTGGGAGAAACCCGTGCTGCTTAGCACACCGTGGTGCGGCTGCATCCACTCGATGATCCAGATGAAGTCCGGGCGCATCGTATTGGTGGGGCAGGAAATCATCCCGCAGTGGCGGCATGCCACGGTCATGTGGGCTTCGGATGATCTCGGCCAAAGCTGGCAGCGCGGCGATATGCTTGACTACGGTGTCGGTACGCATGATCACGCGGGCTCCCTCGAAGGTACGGTCATTGAGCGCAAAGACGGCTCGCTTTACCTTTTGCTGCGCACGGAGTCGGGGTTTCTGTGGGAGGCGACCTCGCTTGATGGTCTGAAGTGGACGGGCTTGAAGCAAACAAAGATCGCCGCCGTCACCTGCTGCCCGCAAATGGCGCGTCTGAGTGATGGGCGCATCGCGCTGCTGTGGAATGCGCCGCCGCGGCATGATCCGAAGAGTGGATCGAGCCGGGTGGAGCTGTCGCTGGCGTTTTCAGAGGATGAAACGGCCACGTGGTCCAAGCCGGTCATCGTGGCGGCCAATTACGTGCCCGGGGGCCGGGTGTCCTATCCTTACCTTTACGAACGCAAACCCGGCGAGATGTGGATCACCACGATGCAGGGCGGGCTGCGGATGAAGGTCAACACCGCAGACCTCGGGGCCGGTGAGATTCCGGTCTTTGTCCCGCCGCCCAAGGCGGAGCCCAAACCCGGCGGCATCGTCATGTTTGGAGATTCCACCACCGCGCCACGCGGCAAACTCAAGGTGTATGCCATGCGGGTGGAGACAATGCTGCAAAGCATCGGCTCGTCGCTCGGCGTGCACAATGCCGGGATTGGCGGCAACACCACGCGCGACGCGCTCAAGCGGCTGCAAACTGACGTACTCAGATATAAACCACGCGTAGTGGTGATGCAGTTTGGCATCAATGACTCCGCCGTGGATGTCTGCAGGAACCCAGCCGCCACGGCACCCCGCGTGCCGCTGACCGAATACCTCGCCAATCTGCGCCGCATGATCGCCGCCGCGCAGGAGGCCAAGACCAAAGTCATCCTCATGACGACCAATCCGCTGCGCTGGACCTCCAAGCTGCGCGAGGTCTACGGCAAGCCGCCCTACGATCCCGCTGCCGAAGACGGTTTCGATTCCGCCACGCTCGCTGGTTACAACGAAGCCCTGCGCAAGCTCGCTGCAGAGCTGAAGGTGCCGCTGGTGGATGTCCGCGCGGCCTACCCTGACTTTGCCGCCAAGCACCAGACCACCATCGAAGGAATGTTGCTGGACGGCATGCACCCGAACGACCTCGGCCAGGAGCTGGTCGCGGAGCTGTTGGTGCACGCCATCCGTGATGCGGTGCGCTAGGCTTGTTTTGAGTGCGCCGGGAGCAGAAGCAACGCACCTTGGGATTGCGTTGGAGCGGGGTCGCGTTTAGCTCTAACGCTCTCAATTCCCCTCCAAATCATGTCCGCAAAGATCATCTATACCCTGACCGACGAAGCTCCCCTGCTGGCCACCTTTTCGTTCCTGCCCATCGTGCAGGCCTTCACGAAGCCCGCTGGCATCACGGTCGAAACGCGCGACATCTCCCTGGCAGGCCGCATCTTGGCGAACTTCCCCGATTTCCTGACGGATGCGCAGAAGCAGTCCGATGACCTCGCCTACCTCGGCAAGCTCTGCCTGGAGCCGACCACGAACATCATCAAGCTGCCGAACGTCTCCGCCTCCCAGCCGCAGCTCAAGGCCGCCATCGCTGAGCTGCAGAGCCAAGGCTACGCCGTGCCGAACCTGCCTGAGAATCCGCAGACGGACGCCGAGAAGGACATCAAGACCCGCTACGCCAAGGTCATGGGCAGCGCTGTGAATCCTGTGCTGCGCGAAGGGAACTCCGACCGCCGGGCGCCGAAGGCCGTCAAGGATTACGCCAGAGCTCATCCTCATTCCATGGGCAAGTGGACCGCTGATTCCAAGACCAGCGTGGGCACCATGGGCAAGGACGACTTCTTCTCGAATGAGAAATCCGTCTGCGTGGAAGCTGCCACAGACGTGAAGATCGAGTTCATCGGCAAGGACGGCAGCACCAAGGTGCTAAAGGACAAGACCCCGCTCAAGGCCGGCGAAATCCTCGACGCAACGCGCATGAGCAAGAAGGCGCTCGTCGCTTTCATCGAAAGCCAGATCGCCAAGGCGAAGGCAGACGGTGTGCTCTTCTCTCTGCACATGAAGGCCACCATGATGAAGGTGAGCGATCCCATCATCTTCGGCCATGCCGTGCGTGTGTTCTTCAAGGACCTCCTTGAGAAGCACAGCGCTGCGTTCGCTGAAATCGGTGTCGATTTGAACAACGGATTCGGTGATCTCGTCGCGAAGCTTTCCAAGCTGCCTGCAGATAAGAAGGCTGAAGTCGAGGCCGACATCCAGGCCGCCTATGCCAACGGCCCTGCACTGGCCATGGTGAACAGCGACAAAGGCATCACCAATCTGCACGTGCCCAGCGACGTCATCGTCGATGCCTCCATGCCTGCGATGATCCGCGGTGGTGGCAAGATGTGGAACGCCGCCGGCAAGGAGCAGGACACCCTGGCCGTCATCCCAGACAGCAGCTACGCCGGCATCTACCAGGCCGTGATCGACTTCTGCAAAAAGAACGGTGCACTCGACCCCAAGACCATGGGCAGCGTGCCAAACGTGGGCCTCATGGCCCAGGCCGCTGAAGAATACGGCAGCCACAACAAGACCTTCGAAGCCCCTGCCGACGGCACCGTCCGCGTGACCGACAGCGCAGGCACCGTGCTCCTTGAGCACGCCGTCGAAGCTGGCGACATCTGGCGCGCCTGCCAGACCAAGGACGCGCCCATCCAGGACTGGGTGAAGCTCGCCGTCAAACGCGCCCGCGCCTCCGGCACGCCCGCCATTTTCTGGCTCGACAAGGCCCGCGCCCATGACGCCCAGATCATCGCCAAGGTGGAGAAGTACCTCAAGGACCACGACACCAGCGGTCTCGACATCCGCATCATGACGCCTGCCGACGCCTGCACCTTCTCGCTGGAGCGCATCGTCAAAGGTGAGGACACCATCTCCGTCACCGGCAACGTGCTGCGCGACTACAACACCGACCTCTTCCCCATCCTCGAAGTCGGCACCAGCGCCAAGATGCTCTCCATCGTTCCGCTCATGAACGGCGGTGGCCTCTTTGAAACCGGTGCCGGCGGTTCCGCGCCGAAGCACGTGCAGCAGTTCCTTGAAGAGAACTACCTCCGCTGGGACAGCCTCGGTGAGTTCTTCGCACTCGCCCCGAGCTTCGAGCACATCGCCGAAAACTTCAGCCTGCCCAAGGCCAAGGTGCTCGCTGAGGCCCTCGACGCTGCCACCGGCAAATTCCTCGAAAACGATCGCAGCCCCGGCCGCAAACTCGGCACCATCGACAACCGCGGCAGCCACTTCTACCTCGCCCTCTACTGGGCGCAGGCCCTCGCCGCCCAGACCGCCGACGCCGAACTGCAGGCCCACTTCAAGCCCATCGCCGAAGAGCTCACCGCCAACGAAACCAAGATCGTCGCCGAACTCCTCGCCGTCCAAGGCAACCCCGTCGACGTCGGCGGCTACTACAAGCCCGACCTCGCGAAGGCCGATGCGGCGCTGCGTCCGAGCGCGACGTTTAATGCGATTTTGGCGAAGGTTTAAAAGCCTCCGTCTGGTGACAAGATGATGCGAATGAGTCTGCGATGGTGCAGGCTCGTTCATGGGCGTGACGTGCTTGGCTTCTGAAATGCTCCGCGACCAAATTGCATGAACTGAAGGGCTTGGCAACGCTTAGCGCTCGCATCACGGCAGCCATAACCTCCAGCCGCGCGGTGACAGTGCCATCGAATTTGCTGTCACGACGGTATGCTTGACTGATAACTTGACTCATGCTTGACTTATCTTCATGGCCTACGAACCGCAGTTCACCATCAGCACACGCCTGCTTTCCTTGGTTGAGGGGATCGCCATGCTGCGGGAGCGCATCCAGGGGGCAGCGGTGGCTTTGTCGTGGATTCCCGCTTTGCAGAAAGACACGCGCACGCGCAATGGTCATGCCTCCACGGCCATCGAAGGCAATCCGTTGACCTTGGAGCAGGTGCGTGCACTGGAGGAAGGGCGGGAGCTGGCAGCGGCGGACCAGCGTTCCAGCCGCGAGGTGCTCAATTACTTCGCGGGGCTGCGCTACGTGGAAAAAAATGCCCAGAAAAAGAAAATCCGGCATGAGGACATCTTTGAGCTGCATCGGCTGCTTGCCGACACCGTCATGGATCAAGGCGAGGCGGGCCGCTACCGCACCATCGCTGTGCGTGTGGGCCGCCATGTTCCTCCTCCGGCGGCGGATGTGTCCGCACTGATGTTTGAACTGCTCGAATGGTGGAACACCAAGTCCACTGAGCTGTCTCCGGTGCTCAGCTCCGCCATCTTGCATTATCAGTTTGAGCACATCCATCCCTTTGCCGATGGCAACGGACGAACGGGTCGTGCACTGGGTTTGTGGGAGCTGTACCGGCGCGGGTTCGACAGCCACCACATTTTCAGCGTGGACGAATACTACTGGGAAGACCGTCCGGGCTACTACCGCGCCCTGGATGCGGTGAGGCTGGCTGGAGAAGACGTGTCCGGCTGGTTGGAGTACTGCGCTGCAGGTCTTCACCAAACGCTGGAGCGCACATGGCTGCGTGTGCAAACCTTCAGCCGCCAAACACCTGAAAAGGTAGTGCTGCGTCCTCGCCAGGAGCAATTGTTGAAGCTGCTGTCCGACCACGGCAGCATGGCCCCGGCGGAGTTGTGGGAGGCACTTGGCGTTTCAAGACAGGGAGCCATGGATCTGCTGCGCCCCTTGCTGAAGGCTGGCATGATCGAGAAGAACGGCGGCAAGAAAACGGGGCGCTATTCTCTCAAGAAATGATGACCTGAGGCAGGTTTTGGTGAGCTGACTCACTCAAACTTGATCGAATACAAATCCGCGTCGTTCAGCACAAACCGCAGCTTCACGACTTTCCCCGCGAGTGAACTCACATCGCTACCGCTTTTCCAAGTCACCGTGCGATTGATCGAGTCACCGAAAGTGGGCTGCGAATCATCGAGCGCGAATCCAGGAATGGCTTTGCCAGCGGCATCCTGAATTTCGACCTGGATGCCACCCGCAGCGGAGGTAGCGAAATTCATCGTGAGCGCCTTGCCGGTAAACGTGATGTGTTTCGTGGTGAGTTCGCCGCCGCTCATCGGAGCGCGAATAGAGACAAAGCCGTCAAGGCGCAGGGTGTAGCGGCGGAGCTGGCTGCTCTTGCCGGTCCAGTAGCTTTCGGTGGCGTAGAAGCTGAGTTCGTTGGGCGCGCCTTCGAGCGCTGACTTCGTCTCCACCGGATGCCACGCGATGTACTGATGGCCGTAGTTCCAGGTACCGGGGCGTTCGATGCCGGGCGGCAGGAAGGCATCGTTCCAGCGTTTGAATTTCACGCCGTCGCGGCTGCTCATGAACAAGCCTTCGGTGATGGCCATGCCGTAGCGGTCGCTGGCCTTGGAGCGCCATTCGCGGTGTTCGCGCTCGGGCAGCGCGCGCATGCTGTCGGACCAGCCGCGCTCGGTGTAGCGCGTGGGAAAGCCGATGAGCAGATGCGGCGCGCGGTGGTAGGGCTTCACCTGGTTGGTGTAAAGCTGCTCGCTAGGGGAATCGACGTAGCTCAGATCGTGCTGGTTTTCCCAATGAATAAAATCTTTCGAGGTCGCGGTGCGGATGGCGCGATCCCCCGTGGGCTTCCAGTTCTTTTCATCCGTGGTGCCGCCGGTGAAGTAGCGCCAGTAAGCGCGATACTGGCCGCTGTGCGCATCCCAAAACGCGAGGTTCTGAGAATCGAACGCGCCATCCGTGATGACGGGCGCATCCGCCATTGGCGACCAGCGCAGGCCGTCGGGCGATTTCAGCGCCAGCAGTCCCTTCGGCGAATTCGAGCGCACGATGGCCTTATACTTCGCATCCGCAGGTGCGGCGGGATTTTCGTCTTTGAAGACGGCAGGATGACCGCCATCGGGATTCACTTTTCCCATCTTGCCATGCGGAATGACGATGTTGTTGGCCTTCGAGCCTTTGAAGTCATGCAGTCCCAGCTCCGGCTTGCGCCAGTGAATGCCGTCATCGCTTTCCGCGTAGCAGGTGAAGAGCGGATGCTCGCCGGTGTTCACCTTGCCCGGTGCTGTGACGGTGAGCTGCCAGCTCTTGTAGTACATGCGGTACTTGTCTCCATCTTTGAAGACGCTGTGGTAACCGCTGCCGCTGCCCTCCCATGGCAGGTCATGCACCAGCACGATCTCCTGGATCTGCGGCTGATGCAGGCGCTGCTCCGCCTTGCCGCTCAGTTTGTCGATGAGAAGATCATCCACGAAGAGTTCACGGCGGGAGCCGATGTCGATGGCGTCCGCAGCAAATGCAGAGAAAGAGCAAAGAACCAGGCAGGAGAAGAGCATCAGCTTCATGGGAGGACTACGCAGTCGGCGGTAAAATAATGGCGGGTAAAATGATGTTTTGAAGGATTCGGGCCTTTTCATCATTTTACCCTTCATCATTCTACCAAGTCTCATGCGCCAGCCCTCCCGCACCGAAGACCCCACACCGCAAAGCCGCTGCCGTTTTGCGCTCGCGTGTTGTGACATCACGCCTCCGGCGGACATCTACCACCGCATGTGGGGCGCGGCGAAGCATGAGCGCGCCACCGGGGTGCACCGGCCGCTGCGAGCTACGGTGGCGGTGTTTGCGGCCATGGAGGGAAAAGGGCGGCAGATCCTCCTCGCGCTGGATCATTGCGTGATGGGAGCCACGGAGCATGCGCAGCTCGTCGCGCAAGCCGCGGCGATCGGCGGCGTGGCTAAGGATGAGGTGCTTGTGGTCTTCTCCCATACCCACGGTGCGGGTCTCATGGGGCTGGACCGTGCAGCGCTACCAGGTGGCGATTTGATTCCGCCCTACCTGGATGCGCTGGGCGAGAAGGCGGGCCAGCTGGTGCAGCAATGCATGGCCTCATTGCAACCAGCGGGCATCGTTTATGGCCGTGGCCGCTGCAGCCTGGCCACGCAGCGCGACTTCTGGGACGGCAGCCAGTTCATCTGCGGCCACAATCCCGGCGTGCCTGCGGATGACAGCGTGATCGTTGCGCGGGTGACGGCGGATGACGGGCAGATGCTCGCCAGCATCGTGAACTACGCTTGCCATCCCACCACGCTCGCGTGGGAGAACACGCTCATCAGTCCCGATTACATCGGCGCGATGCGCGAACTCGTGGAGCGCGAGACCTCCGCGCCCTGCCTATTTCTGCAAGGTGCCAGCGGCGAACTCGGTCCGCGCGAGGGCTTCGTCGGCGACACCGCCGTCGCGGATCGCAATGGCCGTGAGCTGGGCTACGCCGCGCTCTCGGCCCTCACTGCGCTACCCGCCGCAGGCACCACCTTCGTTTATCAAGGTCCCGTCGTCTCCGGCGCGACCCTCGGCGCGTGGAAGCACGAGAAGATCGATCTGGACACCAAAGCCGGGTGGAAGCTGCAGCGCTGGCACGAACCGCTGCACTACCGCCCTGGCCAGCCCACCGTGGTGCAGGTGCAGGCCGAACTCGATCAATTCAAAGCCGCCGAATCCGCCGCGCGCGCCGCTGGCGATGAACCCCGCGCCGCCGACAGCCGTGCGATGGCCGAGCGCAAAACCCGCCTGCTGCATCGCCTCAATCAGCTTCCGCCGGGAGATCGCTATCCGTTGCAAGTCGTCGTCTGGCACATGGGCGATGCGGTGTGGGTAGGGGTGCAGGGAGAAAGCTACAGCCTCCTGCAAACCGAACTGCGCCGCCGTTTCCCGAATAAAGTCATCCTCGTCGCCACCATCGCCGCAGACTGGGGTGCCTCCTACCTGCCACCGCGTGAGCTTTACGACACCGGCATCTACCAGGAAACCATCGCCGTCGTCGCGGCGGGCAGTCTGGAGCAGTTGATCGAATCTCTTTCCCACCACATCGCCTCATGAAAATCACCGCCATCGAAACACTCGTCTGCCACGCGCGGATGCGAAACTGGATCTTCGTCAAAGTCGTCACGGACCAGCCCGGTCTCATCGGCTGGGGCGAGGCGACGCTGGAGTGGCACACGCGCAGCATCGTCGGCGCAATCGAAGACATGGCGCATCTCCTCATCGGCGAAGACCCGACGCGAGTGGAGTACCTGTGGCAGGTGATGTACCGGCAGCACTTCTGGCATGGGCACGGCATCGTGCGCGCCACGGCTATCGCAGGCATTGATCTCGCGCTGTGGGACATCGTCGGCAAGGTGGCGAACTTGCCGCTCTCCAAGGTCTTCGGCGGTCCAGTGCGTGATTTTGTGCGCACCTACTGCCACCTCGGCGGCGGCAAGATGGAGGACTTTTATCAAACGCCTGCGGACAACGCCAAACGCTTTGCCGAGCTGGCGCAGGCCGCCGTGGCGGATGGCTACACCGCCTTCAAAAGCATGGCGGTGCCCAGCACGATGCCCATCGAGGGCCAGAAGCCCGTGCGCGCCGCCGCAGCAGCCGTGGCCGCCATGCGCGAGGCCGTGGGACCGGACATCGACATCATGGTGGACTGCCATGCGCGGCCCTCGCCTGCGATGGGGCTGAAGTTTGGCAAGGCCCTGGATGACTTCGGCCTCTACTTCTTTGAAGAACCCTGCTGGCCTGAATGCGTGGACGGACTCGCCCGCATCAATGCCGCCCTCACCACACCCGTGGCCAGTGGCGAGCGCGTGACGAACCTGGAGGCCTTCAAGGACATGTTTGAGAAACGCGCAGTCGAAATCTGCCAGCTCGACATCACCCACTGCGGTGGCCTGAGCGCCGCCAAACGCATCGCCGCGCTGGCCGAGGCGCATCGCATCTCCCTGGCACCGCACAATCCACAGGGACCTGTCAGCACCGCCGCATCGCTGGAGTTTGGCTTTTCACAGCCCAGCTACATCATCTGCGAAACCGTGCACAACGATGTGCCGTGGCGTCAGGACGTGGTGGAGGAAGGCTTCATCATCGAAAAACAAGGCCGCATCGTCCGCCCGAACACCAAGCCCGGACTCGGCATCACGATCAACGAAGCGGAGGTGAAAAAGCATCCCTTCCAGCAGGAAATCGTACTGCGTGAGTTCAGCCCCGATGGTGGCGTCGCAGACTGGTAGAATGATTCGGATTGATGAATTCAGAAGACATCATTTTACCCGCCATTATTTTACCTTCTAAGGTGCTCAAAGCGCACCCCTCCGAGTTTCGAATTCAGCAGGAGATCGTGCTGCGTTAGTCCAGCCCCGATGGTGGAGTGACGGTCTGGTAGAATGATGAAGGGTAAAATAATTCGGATTGATGAATTCAGAAGACATCATTCTACCCGCCATCATTTTACCTTCTAAGGTGCTCAAAGCGTACCTCGCCGAGTTTCAAATTGATCCAGGCAATGCCTGACAGTGGCGTCAAAACCAGCAAGCGATGCAGATGGACTTTGAAGTCGCTTGTTTCATTCAGGGCCTTTACAGCCAAGCCTGCATCTGGTGTCAGCAGAGTCATCTCGTGATGGCCCACCAATGAACTCCCATCCTTCAGAGGCACGAGATGCCGGGTGCTTTGCATCAAATGCGATATGGCCTCCTTATAAAGAGGTAGATCGAGGCCCAGGCCAATGTCTCGGCCCAGTTCAATCATACTATCTCGCAATTTCGTAAACGCCTCGTAAGACGGCCAGTTTGATTCCGTGGTTTCAAATGTGCGGCGAATGTCGTGCGTGAGACGTGTGGAGAGAAAATGCCGCGCGACTCGCGGTGGACGAAAGTTCACCAAGCTGCCGTGTTTCGTTCCAGCAAGCAGCAGGTAATTGATTCCCTGGCCGCGATGTGCTGCGAGGGTTTCCCTGGCCGTTTTGGCTTCGATGACCGTGCTGTCACACAGCAAAAGGTCGATGAAGTATTCCTTGGCGAACGATTTGTGCCTCACGCGGATGCCCACCTCTCGTCTGGCCGGCATGCCATCAAGGATGCAGCGTTCGGCCAGCGCTTTCTTGTAAATGACTTCGTCGAGTAATCGTCCAAACTCATTCTGGATGTCAAAAGCATGCGCCATCATTCGCGCGTCAATCTCGTGAAACTCCTGCTGACTGATGCAGTGGATAGGAATGGATGTTTCGATGGGCATGGTTGGTAAAATGATGTCGAGTACAAGAATGTTCTGAAAAGATCTGACCTGAAAATCATTTTACCCATCATCATCCCGCCATGAAACCCACCCGCACCCGCTTCATCGTCCTCGCAGGCATCTGCGCGGGGGCGGCGCTGGCGTATTTCACGCGCAATGGAGTGGGACCGGCGGAGAGTACGATCCGTGCGGAGCTCGGCATCACCAAGGAGCAGTCGGGCATGCTCATGAGCTCGTTTTTCTGGCCATATGCGCTGTGTCAGATCCCTGCGGCGATGCTGGCGCAGCGGCTGGGAACGCGCTGGTCGTTGTCGCTGTACGGCGTGCTGTGGTCACTGGCCACGGCGTGTCTGGCCTGGGGAAATCTGGCCGTGATGACGGGTGCACGCGCCTTCATGGGCATGGCGCAGGCGGGACTCGTGCCGGTGGGCACCACGGTGATGGCGCGTTGGTTTCCACGCACGGCCCAGGCCTCGGCCTCGGGTGCCTTCAGCGGTTTCATGTCCGTGGGCAGCATCATCGCCGCGCCGCTGACGGCCTGGCTCGTCGTGAGCATCGGCTGGCGCTGGATGTTCGTCTGGTATGCCGTGCCCGGCGTGCTGTGGGCGGCGTGGTTTGCGGTTTGGTACCGGAACCGGCCGGCGGAGCATCCGGCGGTGAATGCCGCAGAACGTGCGCAGATTGAGCAGGATGTGCCGCATGAGCCCGCAGAAACTCCGCGTGTGCCGTGGGGGCTGCTCCTGCGCAGCCCTGCGCTGTGGTGCCTGTGCATCCAGCAGTTCTGCCGTGCTGCAGGCTATATTTTCTTTGCCAGCTGGTTTGCCACCTACCTGCAGGAGGCACGCGGAATGACCATCCTCGGTTCCGGCTGGCTCACCACGCTGCCGCTGCTGGCCGATGTGACGGGCTGCATGGCTGGCGGCCTGCTCTCAGATGTGCTGCTGCGCCGGACGGGCAGCCAGCGCCTCGCCCGGCAGGGCCTGACCGCCACCGCCTTGCTGCTGTGCGCAGGCTTGATTTTCTGCGCCTGGTTTGTCGCGAATCCGGTCATCGCCGTGCTGGTGATCAGCGCGGGCATGTTCTGCGCCGCCACGGCAAATCCCTGCCTCGGCGCCACCGTTATGAACATCGGCGGACCCCATGTGGCCACGCTCAGCGCGACGACCAACATGTGCGGCAATCTGGGTGCCGCAGCTTTCCCCATCCTCGTGCCCTGGCTGCTCGCCCACGCTGGCGGTTGGAATGCCGTGCTGGCCGGCTTTGGCGCACTCTACATCATTGCCGCCGTGTTCTGGCTGCTGATTCGAAATGAGCGCGTTTCTCACTGACCAAACGCACACACGTGCTTGTTCGTGCGCACGTAGATCACGCCATCAACAATCGCAGGTGAGGCAAACACAGGCGCTTTGAGGTCGTTCTTCGCCAGCACTTTCAGCGTGTCGCTCGACGCATCCAGGACGGAGATCACACCGCGCTGCGAAGTGACATACACACGGCCATCGGCAGTCACCGCAGAAGCATAGTACTCGCCAGAGGCATCCAGGCGCTCGGCCTGGAAGATCGGGCTGCCACTCTTTGCATCATACGCAGAGGCGAGCCCGCCGCCCTTCACGGTGAAGACGCGCCCATTTGCGATCACAGGAGAAAACACATACGGCAGTTGCTTCGTCTGCCGCCAGATCACATGTGTGTCCGTGATGTCGCCACTGCCACCGGCCTTGATGGCAAAGAGCTGGTTCGCCGCCTTGGCGAAGATGTCGCGCATGGCGTCATACTCGGCTTGGTTGACCGCACCGTTCTTGTCCGCATCGATGATCGTGAAGCGGTCGCGCAAGGGGCCCTCGGGAAATTCCTTCTCACTCAGCAGACCGTTTTTGTCCGCGTCATTCGCGGCGAGGAAGGCCTCATGTGGCTCCATCTCCACGCGGTCATCCGGATCACCCCCCGCATTCCAGCCGCAGACGATCAGCACATCACCCACCGCAATGGGGCTGGTGTTGGACACGCGTGCCATGCCACTGGCGGACCAGCGCAGTTTGCCGTCCTTGAGATCGTAGCTGCGCGTCCGGAGCGATCCGCTCACGATGAGTTCCTTGATGCCGTCATGCCGCCAGATGAATGGGGTGGAAAAGCTGCGGCGGAATTCGCTGCGGTCCACACGCCACACGGGCTCGCCCGTCTTCACATCCAGCGCGATCATGTAGCTGCCCACGTCCTGATCCGCGACGATGATCACCTTGCCATCCGCGATGATGGGCGAGGCACTGGTGCCAAACTCCACGATCGGTGCAGGCAGCGGTTTCTGCCACAGCACCTTGCCATTCCAGTCATAGGCCAGCACCCCGTAGGAGCCAAAGTAGGCGATCAAGCGCTCGCCATCCGTGCAGCACGTCGGAGTGGCCGGACTGCCGATGCGGTGCGCACCTTCCACCTTCTCCGCCGGAGCCGCCGCGCGCCACAGCTCATGCCCATCCTTGCGGCTCAGGCAAATCGTGACCAGCTTGCCGCTGTCCAGACCCGTGAGCGCGATCTTGTCCTGCCAGAGGCACGGAGATGAATGCCCAAAAGGGACCTCCACCTGCCACTTCAGATTCTTATCCGCACCGAACTCCACCGGTGGTTTGCCAGTGCCGAGGCCGAGTCCACCTTCGCCACGAAACTGCGGCCAGTTGGACTCAGCAAGGCATGTGGAGGTGAGAAGGCAAAAAACGAGGGGCAGATGCTTCATGAAGCCAGAACGTGACGTTGAGTAGAGATGATTCAACGCTTGTTCCTTCTTCCTCTTTTTATCATCACAGCCCACGCTGAACTGCGGGTGCGGACCGATTTCGAAGGTGGCAACGCCGAAGTGGTGCAGCTCGATCAAACCACCAAGACACTGCGAATCATGCCTGCGCTCCACGAAGGGCGCGGCTGGCCCTGCTGGTGGTCGTTCAAGCTGGAGGGACTCACCGTGGGCGAGACATTCACCCTCGAAGTGCAGGCGCAGAACAAACCCTATCGCGATAAGACCGTCCTCGCTGCGGCGTGGTGCCAGCCCAAGTGTGCGTGGATCAGCGCGGATGGTGAAACATGGCAGCCTTCGGCCCCAGGCAAGCTGAGCGCGGACAAAGTGATGAGTTACACGATTCCAGCAGGAGCCGCGCAGATTTCGCTGGCCTGGGGGCCGCCGTTTGTGCCTGCAGATGCGGGCAAGCTGCTCACCGACATCGCCGCGAAGCTTCCTGAAGCTAAACGTTTTGAACTGGCGAAGACACTCGGTGGCCGCCCGGTACAGGGCATTCGCATTGGCGATGAAAACGCAGCGCATCAGGTTTGGGTCGGCTCACGGCAGCATGCATGGGAGGCAGGCGGCAGCCAGGTGGGACGCGGCTTCATCCAATGGTATGCGAGTGATGAAGCCCGAGCTTTGCGCGCGAACACCTGCCTCCACTTCATCCCCATCATGGACGTGGACAACGCCGTCATCGGCGCAGGCGGCAAGGATGCGGTGCCGCGTGATCACAATCGCGACTGGGCGGCCGAGCCGATCTATCCTGAAGTGGCTGCGGCACAGCGCATGATTCGCGACATTCATGCGAAGCAAGGACTCGATGTCTTCATCGATCTGCACAATCCCGGCTCCAATGATCCGGTTTTTTTCTTCGGTCCCTTTGCCTTTGATCGCATGACGGGCATCCAGCAGCGCAACTACCAGCGCTGGATCGACATTGCCGCCGCCAGCATCGTCGAACCGCTCAAGGTGGATCCTAAGTACCGCCTCGCGACCTATGTGAAGACAGAAGAAGAACGCGGGCGCATGAGCAGCGGCTGGGTGCGGGCGAATACGGGCGCTGCCACGATCTCCGTGACGCTCGAAACGTGCTGGAACAGCCCGCTGATGT
The DNA here is from genome assembly GCA_027490195.1 of Verrucomicrobiaceae bacterium. GTDB lineage: Bacteria > Verrucomicrobiota > Verrucomicrobiia > Verrucomicrobiales > Verrucomicrobiaceae > Prosthecobacter. Next base: position 76,771 of record JAIXYN010000042.1, read on the forward strand.
CCGTAGAAGGCTACGGCAAGATCGGTGCGGGCCTTGGCCGGGCTCTGATGACCTACCTCCAGGAGAATCCCCGCCGGGAGTGAATCATTTCAACTGCCGCTCCAGCCATGGGGTGATTTGAGCGGCCCAACGGCTGCCATGCTCACGCAGGCCTGCGCCGCTGAAGTGCACGCCCTTGCCACCTCGCTCGCGAAGTTCGCCCTTGAGGGCATCGCTGTCCGGCCCTGCGAGAGCGATGCCGTCCCGCCACAGGGATGCCTGCGCCGCGCGGATGTCGGGGGAGGCTTCATCTCCTGGCACATGGTAGCTGACCTGTGCGACAAACCACGGGGCCTGCCAGCCGATTTCGCGGCGGGAGTTGGTGATGATGTTTTCCAGATACTCGCGATACAGCTTTCCTGGCAATGTGCGATTTGGGTCCCTCTGGTTCGCATCGCTCTCGCCCTGATGCCAGAGCACGGCGCGAAAGCCATGCGGGCCGGCGTCCTGCATGAGCTGAAGCAACTTTGCATAGGCCGTACCGTTGCTTTCCCACTCGCCGCCGGGGAGCTTCTGCACACGGGACTCGATCGTTGGAGGTTGCGGAAACGGCACGCCTTTCGGCAGCCATTCCCGCACACTGGTCGCTCCGATACCGCAGGGGATGAAGGCGACCGGCACATTGAATTTCTTCGCCAGTGCATCGCCGAGCGGAGGCATGAAGCTGCCGCCCTTGCCGCTGGCACCGGGCTGCGGATCGTTCGCAAGCTGCCAGCGCCGACCATCACAGACGGAGACACGATCTGTCTGCGTGGATTGCTTTTCTTCACCATGGTTCGCCGAGTTTGACTGACCCGCGACAATGAAAATCTCACCGATGCCGACGTGCTCAACCGTCGCTTCTTCGATCACCTTGCCATTCAGTTGGGTGCGAAGTTCGAGCCGGTACCAGCCACCCGCGGGCAGTTCATATCCTGCGCTGAATGACAAGTCTTTGATCGCTACCTTGAGCGGTGTCCAGCCACTGGTTCGTCCATTCACCACGGATCGCACGAAGACCTCCTTGGGCATCTGTGCGAACACGCCGGAGATCGTAATGTTCCCTTTGTGAGCATCTCTGCGTTGAAAGACCTGGTAATCGAGCGGCGCGTTGAGTTTGAGCTGGGCAGGCGCGGCTTCGGGTGCTGGGGTCTGCGCATGCAGCTTGCACAGCGCAAAGAGGAAGACAGACAAGAGCAGAAAACATTTCATGGCAGGTTCGCAATGTAGCGCAGGGCGGTGCTGTTGCACAAGGAGCACGGAATGCATTCCGCGCGCTGCTCATTGAGCCGACCTCACTCCACCCGCCACGTGGCCTGCCTCAGCACGGCGAGCTTTGGTTCCTTCATCGTCTCATACCAAACGCTCAGCAGCGTGCCATCGGCCAGCTCGACAGTGCTGGGATAGCCGAGATCACCGCCGATGCCATCGCCGGAGAGGATCATGGCTTCGCTCCAGGTCTGGCCGTTGTCGCTGCTAATGCGGGCCTGATTACCGTAGGGCTTGCGGCGGTGGCCGTAGGTCATGAGCAGCCGGCCATCACGCAGGCGCAGCAGGTGGGAGGGAAGACCCCACACGCCGATGCTGTGCGGTTCGCTCCAGGTTTTGCCACCGTCTTTGGATTCCGTCTGCAGCGTCTCACCCTTGTTGGCGTCGTTGTGATTGCGAATCTGTGCGATGAGCGTGCCATCTGCGGCCTCGACCGCATGGAGCTCGTGATAGGACCTAGCGGATTTGTCGCCTTTTCGCGTGGGGATTTCCGCCAGCCACTGCCAGGTTTGGCCGTCGTCCTTGGACTCCGCCACACCGACTTTCTTATCGCCAGTCCAGAGCTGCTTGCCCGCATAAAGCAGGCGACCATCCTTGAGCTGGATGGGCCCGTGCGGACTGTTTACAATGGTGGGAATGCGGGTGGACCAAGACTTGCCGCCATCCGTGGAGCGGATCACCCATTCGCCGAGTTCCGCTTTGCGCTCTTCGTCATTGAGGCGCTCGTGTGCGGCCTTCCATTTCGCAAACTGCTCCTGCGGCATGGTTTTCGAGGTCCAGCCTTTGTCCGTGTGCTCGGCAAAGGTGCTGGCCTTCTTGAAATGATCTTCATAAGCCAGTGACGTGAAGGTACTGACGATGAGAGAGCCCTTCGCCGTTTCCAGCACGCCGGAGTCGCGGTCATCCGTGGCGGTGTCCAGCAGCACGCGCGGCCAAGTCCAGGTGGCGCCATTGTCACGCGAGGTCATGGCATGCACCTGCCCAAAGGGGCACACATGGGATTCACGCCCACCGGACCAAGAGAGCCACAGCTCGCCATTCTGCCTGCGCACCACAGTCGGCCAGCCATGATAAAACTCCGGCTGCTGGGAGATCACCTTGGTCTCAATAACCTTCGCCGCAGGTGCGGCTCCACGCGCAATGAACGGAAAGGCGAGAGCGGAAGTCGTGGTGGCAAGAAAGCGGCGGCGGTTGGTCATGGTGCTATAGAGTACGCGACCGCCCTCTTTGCTTTCACAGCAAACTCTTGGTCCCAACACCGAACCAGTGGGAGATGGTGAGGCGACCATCACTCGGCTGCTTTCCTGCGCACAAACTTCTGCACCCGTGCGCCTGTTCCTTCAGCGACATAGACCGCAGCGTCCGGGCCAACGGCAATGTCATGCCCGAGTTGGAACTGACCGGCGGCTTTGCCGTGGCTGCCAAAGCTGTCGAACACCTGCCCTGTGGGATCGAGCTCCACCGCCTTGCCTCGCAACTGGGGCTGCAGGGCGGGAGAACCGCCATCAATGACGAAGAGATGGCCGTCGGGACCGGTATCGATGCCATACGGTTTGCCGATGTGCGGGCCTTTCCATTCATGCTGGAAGACGCCCTTCGCGTCGAAGACCTGCAGCCGTTCATTCTCACGGTCGCAGACGATGACGCGCCCCTGCGCATCCACGGTGATGCCATGCGGCAGATGGAATTCGCCGGGCCCACGACCTTTCGTGCCCCATTGGAACTCAAAGCGACCGGCGGCGGTGAATTTCATCACGCGCGTGTTTTGGTAGCCGTCGCTCACGTAAAAGGAGCCGTCTGACAGCACGGCCACATCCGTGGGCAGATTAAAATGTTTGTCATCGCTGCCCGGAACACTCGCCTCGCCCAGCGTGAGCAGCACCTCACCTTTCGGCGAACACTTGAAGACCTGATGGAGGCCCACATCGGTGAGCCACAGATTGCCTGCACGGTCCACCGTCAGCCCATGCGGCATGATGAAGCGGTTCGCCCCCCAACTGCTGAGAAGCCGGCCTGTTGCACCATCGAACACGCTCACGGTCGGCGCAGCGATGGCCTCTTTGGGAAAGGGCTTTGACCACACCCGGCCGCTGCGATGAAAAACGTACACGCGGTTCTGCGCATCGACACCGACCCCGGCACAAAGGCCGAGCACATGCCCTTCCGGCAACTGCGGCCAGCCCTGGACGACCTGATGCTGAGATTGCGCCAAAGACGCCGTGGCGAAGAGACCGAGGAAGAAGATGAAGCGCATGGAATGAGTGAATGACTCACTTCAGCTTGGAAACCTTCACGTCATCTACATCTGCCGATTTATTCACGGCGAGGGTGATCATTCGTTTCGTCGGATGCGCGATGCCTGCGCTGCTGAATGAAACGGCTTCCAGATCGTCGATGCGGACAGTCATCTGATCACCGACGATCTTGATGTTCATGCTGTGCCACTCTTTGGGCTTGAGGTCGATTTTGAAGGACTTTGTTTTGGATTTGAGCAGCGCTGCGAGTTCCGGGGACTTGTCTCCTTTCTCACGGCGGGCGCGGATCTCGTTGTCCATGCCGCCGGTCTTGGAATCGGTGATCGTCACCGCCTTGTTGGTAACGCGCGCGATGCAGAGATGTCCCGCGTGCACGGTCTTGAGCTCACGATCCACGAAATCAACGCCGAGATCATCGCCTTCTCCCAGCCGGAACCTCAGCTCCACGATCCCATCCTGGAACTCCGCCGCATGAAAAATGGCCACGCCATGATCAGCCTCGGCATGCTTGGTGACGTGCATGACGCCGTCGATGAGATCGACCTGCTGATGCCCTTTGGCGCGCCACGCGCTGTTGCTGGTCCAGCCATTGCCGATGTCTTCTTTGCCGGGGGTGGCTTCGTCACGGGAGAAGTCATCGGAGAAGACCGGAGTGAGGAAGTCAGCGCGGAGGGAGAGGCCAAGAGTGAGGAAGACAAGGAATTTCTTCATGGTTGGAGCGAGTAGAGGTTGGGTTATTTTTTGGGAGGATTGGGCACGGTGCTCGCAGTGTATTCGGCAGCGTCGACGGAGCCGTTGCCATCCACGTCGCGGGCTTTGAACCAGGCTGCGGCATCGGCCGAGTTTCGTTTGGCGCTGAACTCAGCGGGGCTCAGTTTTCCATCGTGATCGGTGTCGAGCCTCTTGAACTGCTCGGCGCGGTTGGGATCATTCTTGGCCTGGGCCTTGCCCTTGGATTTGGCCTCTCCGGCGATGGGCAGCGGCAGGTAGTCGAAGTCGAGGATCATCTTCTTTTGCAGCGCGGTCTTCAGTTCCAGCGTGGCTTCCTCCAGACCTTTCTGGCCGTATAGATTGTGCAGCTCGCTGGGGTCTTCCTTGAGGTCATAGAGTTCGTACACGGGGCGCGGACTGGTGAACCAGACGGTTTCAAACTCGGTGGAGAGCGATTTGTCTTCATGCGCTTTGACGATGTCCTTCCAGCTCGGATCGCCCGCACTGTCCACGGGTGTGTAGCGCAGATTCGGCGTGACGTTGTAGATGAGCTTGTAGCGCGCGCTGCGCACGCAGCGGCTGTAGTCCACGCCGCTGGCGGTGGTGCTTTCATTGAAGGTGGCGCTGCCGTGCGGGCCGCGTTCGGCGAAGATGTGCTGGCGTTCCTTCTCAAACTTTGCGCCTTTGAGCAGTGGCAGAAAGCTCACGCCACTGATGCGCTCGGGCACCGGGAGTCCGGCGGCTTCGAGGCAGGTGGGCGCGATGTCTTCACCGGAGATCAGAGCGCTGGAGTCGCCGCCCGGTTTGATGACGCCGGGCCACCACGCGAGTAGAGGCACATTGAGTCCGGGATCATGCAGCGAGCCTTTGCCGCTGGGAAAGGCCATGCCGTTGTCGCCCATGAAGATGACGAGCGTGTTCTCCAATCCGGCGCGTTCTTTGACGATGTCGAGCACGCGCTGGAAGTCGCCGTCGCAATGCTCAATCTCGCCTTCGTAGGCGGAGAGATCACTCCGTACGCCGGGCAGATCCGGCAGGAAACCTGGCACCTTGAGCTTCGCGGGGTCAGGCGGGTTTTTACCGGAATTCCAGGCATGATGCGGATCGCTGAACCCGACCCACAGGAAGTAAGGTTTGTCTTTCGGCCTCTGGTCAAAGAACTCGTTCATCTTCGTCGGCACATTTTCCTGACCGCTCGCATCGACGTAGTTGAAGCGATCCTTGAAGGTGATCATGTGATGCTCATCAAACACCTGCGCGGATGCCTCGGGCCCGCGTCCGGAACCGTCGAGGTGGTACGTACGTCCGCAGCAGCCAACGAAGTAACCAGCATCCTTCCGCAAGATCTCGGGGAAGGTGATTTCATCCCGTGGCAGCGGAGAAGAAAACCGCGTGATGCGGCAGGCCACCGGCGAGCGCCCGGTCATGATCGTGGCGCGCGAAGGCACACACTGCGGCGCACCCGTGAACATGCGGCGGCACATGATCCCTTCCGCAGCGAAGCGGTCGAGGTTCGGCGTCTTCATCTCTTCACGCCCGTAGCAGTGAATGAACGGGTAGCTGTGGTCATCGGAGAGGATGAAGAGGATGTTGGGACGCTGCTCCGCAGCGAATGACGAATGCAGAATTCCGAATGACGAAACCAGAACAAGAAGGATGCGGAGTCTCATGGCAGGACGGGCTTGGTGGTTTCGATGTCGCTCGGATTGATCCATCCGGCTTTCATGGGCTTGCCGCTCATGAATTTCTCGTAGAAGCCAACGTTGGCTTTGGAGGCGTGCTCGTATTTGTCGAAAATGTCGCCCTGGCCGAACATGCGTGGATCGCCCTGCTGTTTGAGTTCGGTATAAAGTTGATTCTTCAATGCGGTGGCGCGTGGATCGGTGAGTGTGTTCTTCACGAAATCGGGGTCGGCTTTGAGGTCGTAGAATTCGGTGCCAGGGCGCAGGCCGAAACAAAGCTGCCAGAAGGGATCGGCGGGGTTTTTGCGATGCGCGTCGATGATGAAGCTCTTGGTGGCTCCGGCATCGCAGTCCATGTAGCCGGTCTCAGGATTGCCGCCGGGCCAGCGCGAGGGCTCGAAGTTTTCGATGAAGACGCTGTCCTTTGTCACGATGGCGCGGATGGGGTAGCCCCAGTCATGCGGGCGGCCCACGTCGGTGCGCTCCTTGCCGATGAGCACGTGATCGCGCACGTGCGCAGGTTTGTTGGCAAAGAGATCCGTCAGGCTGCGGCCCGGTGACTCCGCCATGCCGGTGTCTCCCCATTTCAAACCGGCAACTTCGACAAGGGTTGGTGCGAGATCGATGAAGCTCACGAAATCGCTGATCTTGCGGCCGGGCTGCAGGATGCCCTTCTTCCACATCATCGCCAGCGGCACATGATTGGCCTGCACGTTGGCGTTGCCTTTGCTGCGCGGGAAGGGCATGCCGTGATCTGCGGTGACGATGACAAGCGTGTTGTCCAGCAGTCCGCGTTTTTCGAGATCGGCAATCATGCGTCCGAGATGGCGGTCGAAATGCTCGACTTCAAAAGCGTAGTCGAGCATGTCATTGCGGATCACGTCGTTGTCCGGCCAGTAGGCGGGCACGTGGTCGATGTCCGTGAGCTTTTTGCCACCTTTGGCGACGCCGCTGCCAAATTCATATCCGCGATGCGGCTCCACGCTGCCATACCAAAAGCACCAGGGCTTGTCAGCCGGTGCGGCATTGAGGAAGTCGCTAAAGTTTGCCGCGTAGTCGCAGTTCAGGATCTCAGGCGTCGGTGCTTCCGCTTTGCGCTTGTTGTAGGATGTGCCCGTCATCTGGCGGGGCTTGCCATTCGCATCCACCGCCACGCCGGGGCCCCAGCCTTTGGTGGTGTAGCCCACGTTCCAGCCTTTCTCCGCGAGGGCTTCGCCCCAACCTTTGAACTCCGGCGGGAAGTGGCAGATGTGATTCGCAGCCTCTTTGAGCTGCCATGAATTGCGCCCGGTGAGAATGCAGGCGCGTGAGGGCGCACACTTCGCATTCGGGGTGTAGGCATTGCTGAAGAGCATGCCTTCCTTGGCCACGCGGTCAAAGTTCGGCGTCTTCACCCACGGCGTGCCATAGGCGCTCGCATGCGGACCCCAGTCATCAGCAATGGCAAAGAGGATATTGGGCGGCGGCTCCGCGGCGAATGATGAATTTAAAATGACGAACGACGAAAGGAGGAATAGGAGATGGCGCATGATGAGGTGGTTTGATGGTCAGTTACTCTGCTTTGTTCTGCTTTTTCTTTCCCTGCTTCCTGGTCTTGTCTTTCCCTTTCCCCGAGGCCTGGAATTCTTCGTCCAGTTTCACGGGGCGGGCGTCTTTGAAGTGATCGAGAGCTGATTGCAGTTTGGTCTTGGCGGCGGCCGCTTCGCTGTTCAGCGTGGTAGCGGCAATATCCTGTTTCTCCAGTTCATCAGTGCGGAGATCGTAGAACTGGCCGGTGCGGTACAGTTTGAAGCGGTGGTCAAAGGTGTACTCACGCACGGTCAAGTCCTGGCTCTGTCGCGGGGAGTACCAGGTGTAGAGCCAGTCGCGGGGCGTGCCCGCTTCTCCTTTGAGCTGAGGCAGAAAGCTCACGCCATCGGTGCCTTCAGGCAGCTTCACACCTGCGGCGGCGCAGATCGTCGGAAGGAAGTCGGTGCTGCTGACGAGATCAGCGGAGACGCGGCCCTGCTTCATCACGGCGGGCCAGCTGGCGATGAGCGGCACATGCGTGCCGTGCGATGTGGTGGAGCCTTTGCCACCCTTGTAGTCCGCGCCTTTGAAGCGGCTGGTGATGCCGGTGTTGGTACCGTTATCGCCGAGGACGAGCAGCAGCGTGTTGTCGCGGATGCCGAGTTCATCGAGCTTTGCGATGACGCTGCCCACCAGCTTGTCCATGTAGGCGGTCATGTCGGCAAAGTGCTTGGGCGACTGCTGCTTGTTCTCGCTGCTGCTCGTCGGATCCCAGTCCGGACTGTCTGGCGTCGGCTGGAAGGGATTGTGCGTGAGGATCATCGGGTAGTAGAGAAAGAAGGGCTTCTCTTTGTTTTTGGTGATGAAACTAAGCGCGAAGTCGTTCACCAGCGTGGGGCCGTACTCGCCGTGGGTGAAGTTTTTCTCCACTCCGTTGTATTCCAGGCCGGGGTTCGCATAGCGCGGCGGGCGGCGCGTCTGCTGCCACAGGCAGGATTCCTCAAAGCCAAAGTGCTGCGGCGAATCCACCTCGCCCCCGAGCTGCCATTTGCCGCAGATGCCGGTGGCATAGCCTGCGCTCTGCATGAGATTGCCAAAGGTCGTCTCCGTGCGCAGCAGCGTGCCGAAGTTGATGTAGTTGCGCACGTTGTAGCGCCCCGTCATGAGCTGCACGCGCGTGGGCGTGCAAAGCGGCTGCACATGGCAGTTTTCGAAACGCACACCGCTGGCGGCGAGCTTGTCGAGGTTCGGCGTCTGATATGACTCCCCGCCATTCGCTTTGACGCATTCGTAACCGAAGTCATCGACCATGATGAGGATGACATTCGGCTGCGCCGAAAATGACGAATGCAAAAGGGCGAAGGACGAAAGGATGCAGACGAGCCGTTTCATGGGCGCTCGGAACGAAGCATATGGCACCGATCTTCCGACAGGATCAGCGAAGTGTAAAGGTTTCAAGTCGGCCTCGAGGGTTGCCATTCGCCGGCGTTTCATGTTTGATGAGCTTCATGCGCCTCCCCATCCTCGCACTCCTGCTGTCGTCGTTTTGTCTTCCGGCTGCTTTCGCGGCCACGCCGCCGAACATCATCGTCATCATGGCGGACGACCTCGGCTTTGGGGATGTGAGCTGCTACGGGGCGAAGGCGCTGCAGACGCCGAACATCGACCAGCTTGCCGCCGAAGGGCTTCGTTTCACCAGCGGCTACTGCTCCGCCTCCACCTGCACGCCCACACGCTTTTCATTTCTGACGGGAACCTATGCGTTCCGGCAAAAGGGCACCGGCGTGGCTCCGCCCAACGGCCCCGCCTTGATCCAGCCGGGGGCGACCACGATCGCATCCCTCATGAAACAGGCCGGTTATGCCACGGCGGTGATCGGCAAGTGGCACCTCGGCCTTGGCAATCCGAAGCCGGACTGGAATGGTGAATTGAAGCCCGGCCCACTCGAGATCGGTTTTGATCTCTGCCATCTCCTGCCCACCACAAATGACCGCGTACCGCAGGTTTATGTCAGTGACCATCGGGTGCTGAACCTCGACCCCAAAGACCCACTCTGGGTGGGTGACAAGGCGCCGAGCAAAGATTATCCCACCGGGATCACGGAGCGCAGCACGCTGCGCATGGACTGGACCCACGGCCACAACGGCACTATCCACAACGGCATCGCCCGCATCGGCTTCTACACCGGCGGCACGGCCGCAAGATTCCGTGACGAAGACCTCGCCGATGAATGGGTAAATCGCAGCAAAACTTGGATCGAGGCGCATAAGGACGGCCCTTTCTTCCTCTTCTTCGCCAGTCATGACATCCATGTGCCGCGCATGCCGCACGAACGCTTCCAGGGCAAAACAACGCTCGGCTTTCGCGGCGATGCCATTGTGGAGTTTGACTGGTGCGTGGGCGAGCTCATGAAGACGCTCGACCGGTTCAAGCTGGCTGAAAACACCCTCATCGTGCTGTGTTCTGACAACGGCCCCGTGCTCGACGACGGCTACAAGGATGGTGCGGTGGAAAAGCTCGGAAGCCACCAGCCCGCCGGACCTTTCAGCGGCGGCAAATACAGCGTGCTCGAAGGCGGCACCCGCACACCCTTCATCACCCGCTGGAAAGGCCGCGTGCAGCCAGGTGTCTCAGAGGAGGTGGTCTGCACCATTGACCTCGCGTCCAGCCTCGCCGCCCTGACTGGCGTCGCTCTACCTGAAAACGCCTGCCGTGACAGCTTCAATGTCCTTCCCGCCCTGATGGGTGATTCCGGCGCCAAGGGCCGTGATCATCTGCTGCTGCAGGACAACAACGGCACTAGCTTCGGCCTGCGCATGGGTGACTGGAAGCTCGTGCGTAGCAAGGCAAAGGGGAAACCCCAAGCCACGGTCTCCGTCAAAACACACAAGGACGCCGCCGGTCTCCACGCGCTCTACTTCCTGCCGAACGATCCAGGGGAGGAAAACGATGTGAGCGCCCAGAAACCGGAGAAGACGCAAGAACTCATCGCCAAGCTCGATGCGCTCATCGCGGCAGATCGCAGCCGTTAAGGCGCCTCAGGTTTCTGCCAGGGAGTTGCGCCGCCGACTTGAACATGGCGGCGCAGCGCAGTGGAGAGTTCTTTGAAAACCTTGGGGGCCTTGCCGATGAGGTTGTTTTTTTCCTGCGGATCATCTTTGAGATTGTACAGCTCCAGCGGCGTGTAGGGAGTGTTTTGCATGAGCTTCCAGTCGCCACGTATGAGCGCCTCGTAGCTTTTGCCGCCGTAAGCAGCGCCGCCTTCACGACGGACGAAGTAGAGATCACGCGGGGTGTCGATGGTTCCGCCGTTGAGAATGGGCACGAGACTGATCGCATCGAGTTCAGACGAAGGCTTCACGCCCGCGAGTTCGAGAAAGGTGGGGAAAAGGTCAAAGTTCAGTCCCGCGTAGTCGCTGCGTGAGCCTGCCTTGATGTGTCCCGGCCAGCGCACCATGAAGGGCACCCGCAGGCCGCCGTCGTAGTGGCTGGTCTTGCCATCGCGCCAGGGGTCATTGTTCTGCGCATGCGGCAAGGAGCCGCCATTGTCAGAACCGAAAGCAACGACGGTGTTTTGATCGAGCCCGGTTTCCTTCAAGACGGCCAGCAGTTGGCCGATTCGATCATCCAGATGCTCCACCAGCGCGGCATTGAGCGCGCGTTTTTCATCGAGCTGCGGCTCACGTGCCTTCACCTTGGCAACCCATTCGTCCGGGGGCTCGATGGGGAAATGCGGCGCATTGAAGGCAAGGTAGAGAAAGAAGGGCTGCTTCTCCTTGGCACGTTCACGAAAGTAATCCGCCGCCCATCCCGCGAAGAGGTCCGTCGCATGGCCCTTGGGGTCGATGACTTCCGCATTGCGCCGCATGTAGTTGTGCGCCTGGCGCAGGTGCGTGGTGTAGCTGTCCATCATGTCGCCGAGGAAGCCGTGGAAAAGGTCAAAGCCGCGCTCATTCGGCGTGTTGGGAGACTCAAGACCAAGATGCCATTTGCCAATCACCGCCGTGTGATAACCGACCTTCTTCAACTCATTCCCAATCGTTGGAATGCCAGGCGCAAAAAAACCCCACGAGTCTTCCGCATTGGTGCGAATCACACCCGGAACCCCCACACGATCTGGAAAACGCCCCGTGAGCAGCGCCGCGCGCGAAGGCGAGCAAACCGTGCAGTTCGCCCGCATGTTCTTAAACAGCATGCCCTCCGCCGCCAGCTTGTCGATGTTCGGCGTGTGACAGTCCGAGGCGTGGTAGGTCGAGACATCGCCATAGCCGAGATCATCGGCGTAGATGATGAGAAAATTAGGGCGCTGCTCCGCTGCGAATGAAGAAACCAGAATGAGGAATGACGAAAGGATGAGAGCAATGTGCTTCATGTCTTGAGAGATTACTGCTTGGCCTTTTTCTTCTTCGCATTCTTGGCCTTCGGCGCAGGCTCCGGCACTGGCGGTAGCCCATCATCCGGCTGGTTCCAAAGACGATAAGGATCATCAAGGCGGCGCATCTCGCGGAGGAGCAGAGCCTCCATTTCAGCAAGCTTGGTAGCGTAGTCGGGATTGCTGGCGAGGTTAGTCTTCAGGGGGTCTTTGCTACCGTGCTCCTTGAGGAGTTCGTCGGGATTCGCGGCAAGATTGAAAAGCTGCGTCTCATGCACGGCGCCATTCATGGCATCATATTTAATGAGCTTCCAGTCGCCTTGCTGCACGCAGCGCATGCCGGGCTTGGTGCCGCCGCAGTACACGCCGTACATCACATCGCGCATGGCGGCTTGTTTGCCTTCGAGCACCGGCTTGAAGCTGAGCCCTTCATTGCTCTCCGGTGCGGGGATGCCGGCGATGTCGCAAAGCGTGGCCACGATGTCGAGCAGGTAGATGTTTCCCGGCACGCGTGAGCCGGGCTTGATGCCGGGGCCTTTGACAATGAAGGGCACGCGCCAGGTGTGCTCGTAGAGGTTCTGTTTCCCCTGCAATCCATGGCGGCCGATGGCGATGCCGTGGTCTGCCGTGTAAACGATGTAGGTGTTGTCGAGCTCACCCATGGCTTTGAGCTTCTCCAGCACACGGCCAATCTGGATGTCGATGTTCTCATTGCACGCAAACTCGCGGCCGATCTCGTTGCGGATGGTGGCTTCATCGCGGTTCTTCCACACACCGCTGACTTCCACTTCATCGCGCACGTTGGCATCGCCATTGTTGAAAGGGTGCGCGGGCAGGTAGTTCGGGGGAAGCGCGGGCTGCTTGGAATTCAGCGCAGGCAGCGTATTGGGATCTTCGTGATTGGTGGCACCGTATTTCGCCAGCAGCTCGGGGCGGCCGTCGCGGGTGTCATGCGGATGCGAAAAGCCGAAGTTGATGAGGAAGGGAGCGGTGTCCTTTTTCGCCTCGCGTTCATTCAGGTAGTTCATCACCTGGTCGCCGTGCCAGGTGCTTCCGGTTTCATCGGTGCCGCCGCGCTTGGTCGCATCATGCCGCACGGTGAACTGTTTGTTCGCGCCCTCATACGAGTTGCCCTGCTTGCAGGTGCGCATGGTGTCGTAGCCGGCGCGATTGAAGACGGCGGCCAGCGTGTTCAGCTCCAGATTCGGCGGGCAGTGCTCCTTCGCACCTGGGCCGATGGGCAAATGCCACACGGTGCGCCCGCTCATGATCATGTGCCGTGAAGGCGTGCACACCGCGCCGCTGAAGGAGCCCATGTGCCGTGCGGAATCAAACACCATGCCTTCCGCCGCGAGCTTGTCGATGTTCGGTGACTGCAGCGGCGACTTCGGATTATAGAACTTGAAGTCAAAGGGCGACTGGTCATCTACAATAATAAACAAGATGTTGGGACGCTTCGCCGGAGCGGCAAAGGACGAAGCCAAAAAGCAGAATGACGAAAGGAGGAGAACAAGGGCTTTCATAGATTGGAAAAAGTGAGCGTCATTATTCGGCCTTGGCCTTCTTGCCTGCACCCTTCTTGGCAGCAGCTTTGCGCGCACCGCGCTGGTCCATCGGCAGCAGCGCACCACCGCGCGAGTTCATTTCGGAATCGCACAGCGCGCGCATTTTCTGCAAGGCCTCCGCATGCGCGGGATCGGATGCGAGGTTTTTGAGTTCATCACGGTCGGATTCCAGATCATGCAAAAACTCATACGCGGGCTTCTGGTCGAAGTAACGCGCATAGACGTATCGCTGGCCGCGAATGCCCTCCCAGGTGAGCGTGGGTGCGAGGTCGAGGTGCTCGCAGAAGAAATGCTCGCGCCAGGGTTTGTCGCTGCCCTTGCCTTCGATCAACGTTGAAAGGCTGCGTCCTTCGTAGGCGTCCGGGCGCTTCACTCCGGCCCAGTCAATGAAGGTGGCGGGCAGGTCCACATTGAGCACCAGATCATCCACCACGCGTCCGCGCTGCTCCTTGGGCAGTCGCGGATCATAGACGATCATCGGCACGCGCAGCGACTCCTCATAGTGCGACCACTTGCCCTGAAACCCGCGATCTCCGAGGTAGTAGCCGTTGTCGGCGGAATAGACGATGATCGTTTTGTCCGCGAGCCCGGCCTCCTTCAGCGTGGCAAGCACACGTGCGATGGCTTTGTCGACACCGCTGATCATGCGGTAGTAGGCGCGCACGTTCGTTTCAAATTTCTCCGGTGTGTCGTAGCCCCAGAACCAGCGCTCGCGGTTGATGGAGTCTTTGAGAAACTGCGGATGCGCCTCATAGATGGCAGGGTCTCCCAGTCGTGCGGGTGGGATGGAGCGGTCTTCATACATGCCATCAACCGACTGCGGCCAGGGGTAGAGGCCGATGCCCGGGCGGTGGTCGTTGTCCTCCGCATGCGCGGCATTGAACCACAGATTCAGCGCGAAAGGTTTGTCTTTGGGCTGAGATTTGATGAACTCGATGCCCTTGTCGCACACGAGGTCCGTCTCATGGCGCTTGGTGCCATCCGGCATCGTTTTGAAATACGGATTGCGGCCGATGGCCTCGTAAATGTCATACTGCTCCTGCGGCTTGAAGCCCTGAGGGGAAATCATGTGCCATTTGCCAATGTGGCCAGTGCGGTAGCCTGCCGCACGCAGCAGCACGGGATACATGGTGGCCAGCGCCGCCGGCTTCACGGTGGGGATGGCATCGCGCTGCGCATGGGAGCGCGCCCACTGGCCCGTCAGCACCACCGCACGGCTGACCCAGCACACCGCCGTGGTGACGTGGGCATTGCTGAAACGCACCCCCTGTGCAGCGAGACTGTCCACCGTAGGCGTCTGCACAATGGGATGCCCCGCGCAGCTCTGCGTGTCAAAGCGCTGATCGTCGGCAAAGAGAAAGAGAATGTTTGGCTTGGCAGCTCCTTGTGCGGATGACAGGAGTAGCGAAGCGCTAAGGACGGAGCAAATCAGGCTGGCCGGGACAAATTTCATGGTCAGTTCTGAACGCAGGCGAAGCGGATTTGTGTCAGCGAGTTGAACTCAAGGGTCAGAGATCCATTTCTGCGCCTTCAGCCAGAACACCAGATCCTCGAACCACGGATGCTGCGTGCCGATGAGACCGGTGCCGTGGTCGCCATGCTGATAGAGGTGGAGCTCATGGGGCACGCCGTTTTGATGCAGCGCAGCGGCATAGAGCTGCGCATGCTCCACGGGCACCAGTTTGTCCTCGCTGGTGTGCCAGAGAAAGCAGGGCGGCAGGCCGGCGCGCACTTGCAGCTCGCTGGATGTCTGGCGCACGAGTTCGTCGCTCGGCTTGTCACCGATGAGCATCTTGCGCGAAGTCGCATGCGGCTTGGTGATCATGCTGATGACGGGATAGCAGAGAATGGCAAGATCAGGCCGCGGACTCACAGCGGATTTGCGGCCCTCAATCTCGCCGTCTTCAGGACGGTTGATCAAGGTGGAGACGAGATGCCCACCGGCGGAGAAACCCATCACGCCGATGCGTGCGGGGTCGATCTTCCATCGTACGGCACTGGCGCGGATCTGACGCATGGACTCCACCGCATCCTGAAGCTGCGCCGGATAGCGATAGCCCGCGCTGCCGAGCCGGTAGCGCAGCACGAAGGCCGTGATGCCCTGCTCATTGAGCCAGCGCGCAAACGGCTCCGCCTGCCCCTCATAGATGCCCGAGTAGCTGCCGCCCGGGATGAGCAGCATCGCCGCTCCACTGGCCTTTTCAGGCACATAAGGCGTGAGCGTCGGGATGTCCTTCGGTGCCGTGCCCAGAGCCCCCGGAGCTCCCGCCTGCCACAGCACGATGGGCTTCTCAGCCGCTAGGAGCGATACGCTGCTGATGAAAAACGTGAGGAGAAAAAACTTCATGAAATGGCTGAATGCATGAACGATCTCGGCAGGCATCCTTTTACCTATGTTATTCATGCGCATTTTTTGGCTACTAGCTGTGTTCCAACTCTTCGCGCCGCTCATCAAAGCGCAGGAAGAGGCGACGATGCTGCATTTCAAGCCGCACGATCACTCGCTGGGCGATGTACACCCCTTCTTCCATCAGGGTGAGTGCTTCCTCTACTCCCTCAAGCCCGGGAAGTATGAGTCCGTACTTGCGCGATCAAAAGACTGGCTGCGCTGGATTGAAACGCCGCTCACACACGAGGAGGTAAAACCCGCAGACTGGATGAGTCCCTATTTCGTGCTCGGCGTCTTTCATGACCCAGTGGCCAAGGTGTTCCGCAGTTTCTACGGGCATGCACAGGGACGCATGGTCAGTTCTGTGAGCGACGATCTTCTGCACTGGGCCTGCGCGCCGAAGGAATTTCACGTGCCTGCCTCTGGCTACTACCAGCGGCGCCGCGATCCCTTCATCTTTTGGATTCCCGAGATGAAGCACTACGGTTGTGTGATGACCACCTGGATGAAAGGACGCCCCAAGGAAACCTGTGGAGCGGTAAGCCTAGCCACCTCGCCTGATTTGATGCACTGGAAAGATCACGGTCCCATCCTGGATCCCGGCACCATCGGCGAGCCCGAGTGCCCGCAGATGTTTCAGTTGGGATCACGCTGGTATTTGCTCGCAAGCATCTATGACCGCGCGGTGGGCCAGCCTGTGTATTGGAGCAGCACCTCTCCGCTTGGGCCGTGGAAAAACGAGCCCGACGGCGTGCTGGAAGGCAAAGACCTCTGTGCCGCACAAATCGCCTTCAATGGTGAGACGCCCGTTTTGTTTGGCTGGATACCGCTCACACCCGCGAAACCAGGCAAACAACCCTGGGGCGGGCATCTTGCGCTGCCTCGTGAAGTACATGCCTTGCCAGATGGCAGGCTCGGCACGCGCTTGCCTGCGCAACTCTTGAAGCACTTCGAGAAACTGCCCTGGCAGCGTGAAGCCGGTGCATGGAGCCGTTTCGTCGCTGAATTCACCCTCACGCTGCCTGAAAGCACGGGTGAGGTGCGAATCAGCCTCGCTCCTCTTGGCGAGATCCTTTTGAAGCGCGACCAACTCCGCATCCTCGATGCCGCGGGCGAATGCTGGAGCGAACTGTCCGTCGATCTGCCGAAGGGGCAGTTGCTGAAGGTCTGGTTGGTGGTCGAAGACGACAGGATCGAGGTCTTTGTCCATGACCGGTATTCGCTGGCAGCACGACTACCCGCCACGAATAGGCCAGTGAGGCTTTCAATTCCAAGTGCGAGCCTTGAATCCGGCCGTTTCAGCGAGTGGCGATTGCCGCGTTAAACCGCATTGCTGCTGGCATTCCGGGCCATTGTGATGGAAGAAACAGGATGTCAGAAACCGACCCCCATCCCTTTGCCGCCCTCGGAATTCCACCGGAGATGATCCGTGGTCTGGAGGAACTGGGCATCGTCACCCCCACGGCGGTGCAGTCCACGGTGATCCCCTTTCTGCTCAAGGACGGCAGCGATCTCATCGCTCAGGCGCAGACCGGCACCGGCAAGACCGCCGCCTTTGGCCTGCCGCTGCTGACCAAGATGAACCCCAAACACCGGGACATTCAGGGGCTGGTCCTCGCGCCCACACGCGAACTGGCCAAGCAGATCGGCAAGCAGCTCTTCCGCTTCACCAAGTACACGGAGAAAATCTTCATCGAAGTCGTCAGCGGTGGCGACAACATCGATCGCCAGACCGATGCACTGAAGCGCCCCACGCACATCGTCGTCGCAACGCCCGGCCGCCTGTTGGATTTGATTGAGCGCGATGCGCTGACGCTGGAATTCGTCCGTTACGTGGTGCTGGATGAGGCGGATGAGATGCTCAGCATGGGCTTCAAGAAGCAGCTCTCGGAAATCCTCAAGCTCGCGGCCATGCGCCGCAGCACCTGGCTCTTTTCCGCCACCTTCCCGCCGGGAATCCAGGACCTCATCAAGGGCAGCATGTCCGCCAACCCGCACTCGATCCAGATTGATCAGGCCAATGTGGTCAATCGCGACATCGACCACCGCTTTGCCATTTGCAAAGGGGACGGAAAAACCGCCTACATCTTCGATTTCCTCCAGCGCCAGAAGGACCGCCGCGGCATCATCTTCTGCCGCACCAAGGCCGGTGCCATGGAGCTCTATCAGGAACTCGCCGATCTCGGCCTGCCTGTGGATGTACTTCAGGGAGACCTCATGCAGAAGGAGCGCGACAAAGTCATGCGCGCCTTCAAAAAGCAGCGCGTCCAGTTCGTCGTCGCCACCGACGTGGCCGCACGCGGCATCGACGTGGCAGACCTCTCCTTCGTCATCCACCACCAGCTCCCCGACCAGCTCGAATACTACACCCACCGCAGCGGCCGAACCGCCCGCGCCGGGAAGAAAGGCATGTCACTCGCGCTGATCAACGCCAAGGAAAAATGGCAGATCACCCAGCTGGAGGACAAGCTGAAGGTGCGGTTCAGCGAGTTTCGGCGGTAACAAATCGAGGCCAGCGGAAGCTCAAACAAGCCGTGCGAAGCATGGCTTGAAGATAGGGGTAGGGACGGCGTGATGAACGCCGCCCCTCCCTCCGAACCGGACTGGCGGGTTTCCCGCATCCGGCTCTCCAGTCAGAAGTTGGCTGCTTGACGCAGACTCATGAGTTC
>JAIXYN010000063.1 GCA_027490195.1 Verrucomicrobiaceae bacterium
ATCCCGCACGCGGTAGCCGTCCTGCGCGCAGGCATCGAGCATCGCTTCGATGTCGCGGCGGTCGGAGAACTGCACGGGTGTGCCGGTGGCATACAGGGTGAACTGGTGCAGGAGATTCCTTGCGAGCTGGCGTGGGTTGGCGGCGAAGAGGGCTTTTAGGTCGTGGATGTTGGCGAACTGACGACCATCAGCGAGTTGACCGCTGGCATCCACTTTGCCCGCGAGGGTGAAGGCAAAGTCGTGACCGGCGCGGTCGATGCCGGTGATGCGTTCGCCATCGCTGGTGCCGCGATAGCGCGTGCGCCAGGCACCAAGGATGTCGAAGTTTTCCAGAGCGAGACCGACGGGATCAAACTTCGCGTGGCAGGTGGCGCAGGTTTTGGATTTTGTGTGCTGGGCGATGAGTTCTCGGATGGTTTTTGCACCGCGAATGTCCGGTTCTACGGCAGGAATACCCGGTGGTGGCGGCGGCGGATGCTGACCAATGAGACGATCCATGATCCACACGCCACGCAGCACGGGTGAGGTGCTGGTGCCATTCGCGGACACTTTCAAAACGGAGCCCTGCGTGATGAGCCCACCATACGGACTGTCCTTCGGCAAATCGATCCGACGAAGTGCGGAGCCTGTCAACTCAGGCAGGCCGTAGTGCCGAGCGAGACGATCATTCACGAGTGCGAACTCGCTCTTGATGAGCGAAGCGGCGGGCAGGTTCTCGCGAAGCATCGCGGTGAAGAATGCGCGGGTCTCCATGCCCATCGACTCCACGAGATAATCATCGAGCCGATACTCAGGATAGAGCCGGATGTCGGGATCATCGCGGCGGAGTTCGCGGAGATTCAGCCAGCAATCGGTGAAGTGATTTACAAAGCGCTCGAAGCCTGAGCTGGAGATCAGCCGGTCCGTTTCCGTGCGCAACGTTGCGGGATCACTCAGCTTCTTTTGCGACGCGAGAGTTGCGAGTGCAACATCCGGCCTTGAGTCGGTGAGGAAATGCGAGAGCCGGTTCGCGATGGCAAAGTGATCGTCTGTGGCGATTGGCTCGCGCAGATACAAAAACAGATCGGAGCAAAGGAAGGCCTGATAACCTGCTAGCAAGGCCTCGGCGAGTGGCACACCGTTTTGCAAGGCATCGAGCACGAGTTTCTCAAACGGCGGGATCGCTTCCTCTGGCACCGGTTCGCGTGCGGCGAGGGCGATGAAACGTCTCAGCAGACGTTTCGCATCCTCGGCGGGCTTGGCTGATTTGACGTCGGCACCGAGATCATCAAACAGCACGCGATGCGAAGCGGGCGGCCAAGATGCTGGCGCGATGGGGCCTTCCATCTCCAGCCACTGAAACGCAATGCCCGGCTGCCCGCCCTCGGGGAATGGCGGAAACCGATAATAGCCGGTCCTGCCTAGCGCATCGATCTGCGGCACAGGCAGGCCGAGCATTCCATACTCGATGGTCTGGCCCGCGAGCAAATAGACCGTCGTTTCATACACGCCGCCCTCGGGCTGCACGTCGATGATGCCGCCAGTCATGCGCACATCCTCGGCTTGGTCGTGGCTCGTCGGCTTGCGCGAGCGGAAGTTCATCGGCACGGGCCGCATGCCTTTCCTGAGGACAAAGCCCTCCGTTTGCAGCACTGACCTTGCGGAGAACCGCACGCGATACTCACCCGTAGCGGTCGCCAGCGTCTTCGCCGGGAACACCGCATAAGGCCATCCCGGGGAGCGAAACAGGGCCATCTCAAGGCTCGGATCATCCGTGGCCATCGCTCCTTGCTGTTCTTCCACATTCAACTCGGCGAGTCCCTTGCCGTCCCGCGCATAAAACATCGACTGCGCGCCGCCAACGCTGCCACGGGGTCCGAGTTTCCTGCCAACCACACGCGTCTTTTTCGACGCCGGCGGCGCAGTTGATGTCACCACGGCCTGACGCAACGCCGACTCCACCGCATCCAGATAGGCCGTGAGCTGCACGTGCGAGATGTCCAGCTTGGACGCGACCTTGTCGAAGTGATGCGATTCGCGATCCGCAGGCAACATGTCGCGAATATCGAGATGCGGCAGCGCGAGCAGGTCGCGCAAGTTTTGCTCAAACTCGATGCGATTCAGCCGCCGCATCGGCCCGCGTCCCTTCTGCGCTGCAGCCGCCGTGCTCGCCGCCTGCAACGACGTCTCCAAAGCCGCCAGCAATGCCTTTCGATCCCCAGGCTTCATGTCTTCCGACTTCGGCGGCATGTCGCCATTCTCCACCCGATCAAACACCTGCACCCATCGGTCCATTGCTTTTGGATCAACCAAATCAAACGTCAGCGCCGTGAGATCGAGCTTGCCCTTCTTCGTCTCCGCATCGTGGCACTCAGTGCAGTTCTGCTCGATGAGAGTGGCGATAGGCTGCGGCGGCTTCTCGGCCGCGTGCAGCGCGGCCAGTGGCGCGAGCAGCAGGGCGGTGAGGAGTGCGAGATGGGGGTTCATGATGTATTTCAAAGGGAAGGAGTTCTGAGTTTATCTTGTCGGAATGAGGACGCTGGTCGGCTCACCTGGGGTGAGTGGCAGCTCGCGCCAACCGTCTTCCCTCACGGTGCCGTCGGTGAGCGGACCCGTTTTGCCAGTCGCGTAATCAGGGACGATCACAGTCAGCTTCACATTGGCCGGAGGAGTGAGGGTGATCTCCTGCACGCCGTCCTTGAGCTGCGATTTGAAATGGATCGGGCCGCACACGGTGAAGAGGTCCGTCTCCAATCCCTGCAGGTCGCCGAGTCGCGGTTGGAGCTTGAAGATGCCGTCGGGTTGTTCGGCAGGTTCAAAGCGGAGCAGCCGGTTTATCAGCACGGCGTTCGGGGTGAAGTCCTCGTCGTTGGGGTTCTGCGGGTTGATTGGGATGTAGTCGTGCCGCGGTGTGGTCAGCTTGTGCGCACGAATCTTGAGGCGGCTTTCAGGCGAGACGAGCTTGCCCGCGAGGACGTCCGCTTCGTGGAAGCGTGCGAGCACGATTTCCCGTCCATCTGCACCGTAGCGGCTCAGTTCGTAGCTGACCCAAATCGAGCCGTCGTCGGTCTGAACTCCGTCTGGGTAGGTCGTGAGCTTCTCAATCCTTCGGTGGGGGGATTCATCCGGGCTGTAAGAGGGGCTGTCGCGATCATCCAGTCGCAATCCACCTTTCCACGTGGCGCCGTCGTCTTCAGAGAGCACAGCAGTCATGTGAGTCCGCTCCCGCAGCTGTCGCAGATTGACCAGCGGCCCCTTGATGGCGAGCGGATCGGGCGTTTCGGGTGGGCGATTGTAAACCAGCAGCAGGTTGCCGGACTTCAGACGGCTTATGAAGAAGCGGGAATGCACGACGGCGTTGAGCCCCGGCAGTGCGTCGAAGTCGCCCCAGGTCCGGCCGCCGTCAGCAGAGATGGTCCTGCGGATTCCAGAGACAGTGCGGATAAACAAGGCGATCCGCCCGTCTCGCAGCTCCACGGTGATGGGCTCTCCGATCTGGATCTCCACGCCGGGCTTGCTGTTCACGCTGCCGATGAACGAAAAACTCTTTCCCTCATCCTGCGACCGATACACCGTCACTCCTTTGAATCCCAAGGTGGGGATTTTATTGTGCGGCGTCCAGAGCCATGAGCCATCTGCCAACACGGTCGGCTTGTTGATAAAGAAGCCCTGCGAGACAAAGAACGGAGGCTGAAAGTGCGGCTTCGCGGCTTCGGGATCATCAGCGATGTTGGCGACCATCCCCCCGTTCGCATAGTAATACCACCACAGCCGGCCGCGTGGATCGGTCCAGAGGCCGGGATCTTGCACGTGCTTCCCACTCGGTGACTTGACCACTGCGACAGGTCCTTGGAACGTCTTCCCTCCATCGCCGCTGGTGAAGAGGATCACATAGGTCGGCTCGGTGCGGTCACCTTCGAAACTTCCACCAGTCATCTCTGACAGCCAAATCCGCCCCTTCGGGCTGATGGTCATGCTCCCGGACCCCTGCCAGATGCGCTTTGCCTCGGCAAACTCCGGCCCCGGATCAAGGACAGGTGCCAGTGGTATGCCCGAGGGCTTTCGGGACAGGATCTCAGCCAGCTTGTCGTCACTAGCAACGGGCTCGGGCTTATCAGCGGCATGCAGCGCGGCCGACGGTGCCAGACCTCCCGAAAGGACGCCGTTCCAGACGGGGCCGTCCTGAGGATGCATGAAGAAATTGAAAAGGTAGAGGCCTTTCGCGCCACGTTCATGCATGATGCTGGCCCAGCGGCGATATTCTTCGAAGGTCGCGATCCGGCGTTTGCCGTTTTCGGTAATGGCTTCGTCGGCACTGGGAACGATGAGGACCTTATCGCCCGTCCAGGTGCGCCACTCGGCGAGCGGAATGTCGAAATCAAAGGACTCCCAAGGACTGGTTGGGACGATCATATCGACGATGCCTTCCTTCGCCCAGACGTCCGCTTCCATGCCGAGTTCGCGCGATCCAGAGGGCTTCGACTTGAGTCGAACGGAAAGAGTAATCGTGTGGCCGCGTTTCGCCGCCGCCGCATTGACGACTTTCCGGATTTCCCGCATATACGCCGTGAAGATCGGCGCGCATTCCTTCTCGCGTCCGATGGGAAGATAGCGACGGAAACGCATGAGGTCGAGTTCGAGCCCTTCAGGGTCGTAACGGTTGAGGACCTCCGTGATGAAATCGAGCATGCGCTTGCGGACGGGTTCGAGCGTGTAGTCGAGTCCGTTATCCCACCCATCGGGCCTCAAGCGGTATTCAGGATGTTCGTGCCAGAAGGTCGAGATCCATGGGGATTTCGGGACATCGTGCCGGTGGAGATCGTTCATGCGGATCGAAATCCAGGGATGTATCCCCTTCACGCGGCAACGGTCGATCCACACCTTGTAGGGGTCCACGCCGCTTTCATAGAGCGCCTTCAACGCGCGAATGTAGTCGAGGTGGTCGCGTTCAGGTTCGTCGAGTGACTTCCAGATGGGCTCGAACGTTTTGGAGGGAAAGTTGGCGCGCTGGCAGTTGAGATTCATGACAAAATGCGTCAGGTGTCCGCGCGCGATCTCGTCGATGTAATTTTCAAGCCCCTTCTTCGTGACCGTGAATTCGGGACGCATCGGTTCAACCCAATCGTCGCTTGGGCCACGTTTCACCTCCGGCGCGGCCGCGAAATAGTGATTGTAGTCCGAGTTCATGAAAAGGACGTGGTCGGCCGCGTGCAGCGCGGCCAGCGGTGCGAGCAAGAGGGTGGTGAAGAGTGTGAGCGTGGGTTTCATAGCCATCAAGGATGAGTCATTTCAGCGCGGACCGACTCGATGAGCAGCCCGGAGTCGCGGTCGGCAGAGGTGGATTGGAAATGGACGTAGCTGATGCCGTGGAGAGCGCTGCGCGTGACCGGCAGCTTGACGAAGGGCTGGCCATCGAGAGTGACTTCGATCTCCGAGCCTGCTTCAGCGGACTTCCAGGTGAATCTCAGGGTGTGCCATTGCTGCGGCTTGAGTTTGCCTCCTGCAGCGACATTGAGATGTCCCATAGCGAGCGATGCCACGGTGGGGTCGGTGGGATTCAGCCAGCGGTCGAGCAAGCAGAGGCGGGCGCCGCCGAAGTCCTGCTGGAGCCGGATGCGCGTCTCCACGAAGCCTGCCTTGCCACCGGGGAAATTCCACGTCGCGCCGCCGCGAGGGAAGATGGCGTCGGTGCGGCCGGAGTTGCGCACGTTGAGCACGCGCCGCTTGGCATCATCGGGATGTGGGACGAGCGTGGATGATTCGTAGCGGTTGAACGAGCAGTGGCCGCGGATGCCCTTCTTGTAGCCCTGCACCGACCAGTCATCGAGACCGTTGGAGAAGTCGCCCAGCCGTTTCGTCTCCAGCAGCCAGTCGGGATCGAACAAGATCAACGAGCGGTGCAGCCAGTGCTGGCCCACGGACAATACGATGCGTCCGTTTTCAACCTCAACGAACTGCGGCTGATGCACGCTGCGATCGAGACCTCCGGTTTCGCCGTAGTTCCCGTCGTTGCGGCGGGCATTGAGGAACAGCTCGCGGAAGCCTCGCCAAGTCTTGCCGTCGTCATCGGAGATGGCCGCGTGAACGGCGTCCCGATTGGTGAATGCGTCCTCGCCCAGCCCATTCTGCGCACTCTCCTGGATGAAAGGTGCGGTGAACTCATTCTTCGGAAACTCCGGCAGCGAGGTCGTGTTGTTCCAGATGAAGAGCAGACGTCCGTCCTTGAGTCGTTCGATGCGAGGACTGGTGAGCGTGCCGTAAAACGGCGACTGCTCCGGCTGGCTCCAGGTCGCCCCGCCATCGGCGGAGAACGACTGGTAGTGATAGTCGAGCGACGTGCGGATGATCATCCACAGGCGACCATCGCGCAGTTCGACCACGGTGGGCTCCGTGGCTCCATTCTGCCAGCGCACGGACAGATCGCGCTGGTCGGGCTGATGCGGCGGTGCTTCGAGCAAGTTGGATCGCTGCCAAGTCTCGCCATCGTCGTCCGAGAAGAGCACGCCAGCCTGGTGATGATGCTCGGGAGTGTTGTAGCGAATGTAGCTCCACGGCACGATGGCGCGCTTCCCACCGCGGATGAACATGATCGTTGGCGTGATGTTAAACTCAGAGCCGGGCGGCTTGATCTCCCACAGTCGGCGCATCGTCCACTCGCCATCGATGCCGCCTTTGCTCTTGATGAGGTAAACACCATCTTTGTTGTCTTGCAGCCGCAGATACTCGCCCGAGACCGGACTGCGCGCATCCGCCCCATAATGCCCCTTTGGCACTTTTTGCGTTTCCCAAGTCAGTCCCTGATCGCGACTGAAGACGTAACTCGTCGGCAGAAAGTCTGGGTGAGAACGCAGTTCCGGCGTCGGGTCGATACCGTAATCGTAGTGACGCAGTTCGCCGTTCTCCAGGCGGACCAGTCCACTGACGGCATCCGACGGCGGACGCCCGACCCAGATGGGAGCATGCACGTCACCGATCTTGCGCGATGGTTCGGCCGCGTGCAGCGCTGGCAGCGTGGTGAGCAGCAGCGCAGCTAGAGAATGGAAATAGGCTTTCATGGATGGAATGTCTCAAAAGAGAACGCCGGGAGCCATGCTCTCTGAATTGAAAGAATGACCTGTTGCATGTAGATCCTGACATGAGCAACGAAGCCGATCCCAACCTCTACTTCAGCACTCCAGGTCCCTGGAAT
>JAIXYN010000076.1 GCA_027490195.1 Verrucomicrobiaceae bacterium
AGCAGAGTATCAGGCCCGGCGCTTCATGCTGGGACGTAGGATGGACGTGGCGACAGCCCGTCCGTCCATGAGCGCGAGGCAAACGTCTTGGGCCTGCGAGCGTTCGGGCAGCCTTGAGCTCACCGTGGGTGCTGGGGCGTGTGAACGTCCTCGCAGTCGGGCGGTTTGGCGGAGTGGGCGCTGGAGCATGGGCGGTCCTCGACGCCAAACACGACCGACCTACGTTCCAGAAAGCACGCATGTCCTCTCAGAGAACAGACCTGTTTTCAATTGAGCATGGTATTACCCCTTTTCGAAGGCCTCTGACTTTTGCTGTCGAAGATCCCAAGGACGGCGGACCTTTTGGATCGCCTGCGATGGGAAAGACCCGAAATCACGGACCCGCACAGCGGTTCCCTACCAGCCCTGGGTCACGCGCAGTTCTGGAGGGTAGGGATACGCTGTGCGCGTCGCTCATTCTTCGTCCCCAAAACGCTCTGCTGACTCAAACAGTCATCAAAAAGCCGCCACCCGTTTCCGGGTGACGGCGTGGTTTTGAGCGGGGGTTATTCGGCTTTGCAGCAGTCTTTGCCACAGGCCTTGCCCTTGTCTTTGCAGCAGGCGGCGCAGTTGTCCTTGCAGCACTTTTCACAGGCCTTGCCGGCGGCAAGAGCGGTGCTGGAGAGGGTGGCGACGGAGGCTGCGGCGATGAGCATGAGGATGGTTTTCATAGTGTTGGATGTGTTGTGTTTTGAAGTGCCTGCTTGATTTGGTGCGGCATGCAGCGCAGGCGTGCGCATGCCGGTTTGCCATGGAGTGGCGTTTGAACTGGCGGTGAGGCCAGACGACCGGGCAGCCGGTCTGGAGGGCGGCGCAATCAATCGGCGGCCGCGCGAAATCGAGTCATTGCCCGGAGCGTCTGGCTTCCAGACGCATGGCGTGTGGCTTCAAATCAGCAGGGCGCAATGCCGCGTGTAGAGCGGCGGCGTGTGCAATGGCGGCCCGTGGTCGTGACGGGGCGCGTGGATTTCGAAGGCAGCGAGGGAAAGGATGGCCGGAGATGAAGTGGACCAAACGAGTTCTGCCAGGAGCTTCAAGGCAGGTGCCGGTGCGCTGATGAAGGTGGCGGCGAGATCGCGCGCGGTTTCGTGTTTGGCGCAGGGGCAGTTCGGCTCCTGGGAATGCTCGGGGGCCGAGTGCTGCTGTTTGGCGCAGCAACTGGCGGCCTCTTCCTGCTGGGTAGCCGTGATGCAGCACCAGCACATCGGGAGGCCGATGCAGAGGGTGAGGATCAGGGCTGTGAGGCGGGAGAGCATGAGGTGTTAGATGATAAAACGTGAGATTCTGTTCAATGGTTGCAAGCAATGAGTGTGCCGGTGTTGCGGTGGAGTGTGTGAAAGCTATTGGGGGGAAGCAAAACCGCCGGAATAGGTCTCATAGGACGAATAGGGCCGATAGGACTTCGCTGGCTTGGGGGGCGACTTTGGGAGCAGAAGCGGTGGGCTTCGGGGATAGGGTAGAGGGTAAGGTGAGTGACGAGGCAGAAAAAACGCCGCGCGGTTTCCCGGGCGGCGTTTTTTTTCGGTGACTTTTGCCGAGCTTTTAGCGGAAGCTTTTGGCGAAGTCGTCGGAGGTGGCTTTGGCGACGACTTTGGTTTTTTGGAAGGTGGATTGCTCGCCTTTTTCGATGAGGATGCGCTCGTAGTCGGCGGAGGACATCGGGAGTTCGATGGTTTTGTCCTGCCAGGTGGAGAGGAGGATGGCGTTGGCGAGTTCGACGCTGTGGAGACCTTCTTCGGCAGGGGAGAGGAGTTTCTCGCCCTTGAGGATGGCGTTGGTGAAGTTTTGCAGGATCTCGACGTGCTGGCCACCGGTCTGATCGACCTGGATGTCCATGTGCCAGCTTTCGGGCATGGCGAAGGCGGCGTCGGCCTCCATGCAGAACTTGCTCATCTGCTGGCGGTTGCGCTGGAAATGAATCTTGGTGCCATCGGTGACGGTGAGGCGACCCTGCTCGGCGGAGATTTCGAGCTTGTTGATGCCGGGGGCTTCACCGGTGCTGGTGATGAAGGTGGCGGTGGTGCCGTTGTCATACTGCATGACGGCGGTGACATTGTCCTCGACTTCGATCTCGTGGAAGCGGCCGAACTGGCAGAAGCCACGGATTTTCTGCGGCATGCCGAAGAGCCATTGGAAGAGATCCAGATTGTGTGGGCACTGATTCATGAGGACGCCGCCGCCTTCCCCCTTCCAGGTGCCGCGCCAGCCACCAGTGGCGTAGTAATAGTTGGTGCGGAACCAGTTGGTGACTTCCCAGTGGACGCGGCGGACGGCACCGAGTTCGCCGCTGTCGATGAGGTCTTTGACCTTCTTGAAGCAGGCGTTGGTGCGCATGTTGAACATGGCGGCGAAGATTTTGCTCTTGTCCGTATGGGCGGCGATGAGGCGCTCGCAGTCGGCTTTGTGGACGGAGATGGGTTTTTCCACGAGCACGTGGAGGCCAGCCTGGAGGGCAGCGATGCCAATGGTGGTGTGGCTGAAGTGAGGGGTGCAGATGAGGATGGCGTCGATGTGACCGCTGCGGATCATCAGATTGACGTCGGTGAAGGCTTTCTCGCCTTCGATGAGGCTGGGCAGGGTGCCAACGCTCTCGCACAAGGCGGTGACGCGCAGGCCGGGGATTTTGCCTGCGCGAATGTTTGCAAGGTGTGCCTTGCCCATGTTTCCAAGCCCAACGATGCCGAGTCTGACGGTTTCCATGGCCCGAAACTAGCGGGGTGGGCGGGACGGTCAAGCGACTCAACAGTTGCGCTTCCCGCCCCCAGCCTGCATTTTGCAGGTATGCGCTCCCCCCGCCGTCTCCGAGACCTGCTCATCCCTGTCGTGGGATGCGTGGTGGCGCTGTTCAGCACCACGCTCATGGCAGACGACCTTCGCATTGGCATCATCGGCCTCGACACTTCGCATTCGGAGCAGTTCACGCTGCGCCTGAACGATCCCGCGAACCCGAACCATATTCCTGGTGCGCGGGTGGTGGCGGCATTTCCCGGGGGCAGTCCTGACATTGAAGAGAGCAAAACGCGCGTGGAGGGCTTTACGGCCACGGTGCGTGACAAGTTTGGCGTGCGCATCGTGGGCAGTGTGGAGGAGGCCTGCAAAGATGTGGATGCCGTGATGCTGCTGAGCCTGGAAGGTCGCCCGCGCTTGGAGCAGATGAGAAAAATTATTGCGGCGGGCAAGCCGGTCTTCATGGACAAGCCAGTGGCTGCTTCTCTGAAGGACGTCGTGGAAATCTACAAGCTGGCCACAGCAGCCCAGGTGCCTGTGTTCAGTGCGTCTGCGGTGCGCTGGTATCCCGGTGTGCTGGAAGTCGCCAATGCCGAGCCGACTCCGGCGCGCAGCGCAATCTCTTATGGGCCGGCGCATGTGCTGCCGTTTCACCCCGATCTGTTTTTCTATGGCATTCATCCGACGGAGGCGCTTTTCACCGTGATGGGCACAGGCTGCCTTTCCGTGATCCGTACCACGACGGCGTCCGAATCGATCGTCACGGGACTTTGGTCCGAGGGGCGCACAGGAACGTTGCAGGCCATTCATGAAGGCGCGATGGCGTACAAGTTGATCCGTTTCGGAGACAAGCAGGTCACGGAGCAGAAATCGGAGGGGGATTACACCCCGATGCTGCGCGAGATTGTGAAGTTTTTTCAGACGAAGCAGGCGCCGGTATCGCCGAAACAGACGCTGGAGATTTATGCGTTCATGGCGGCGGCTGAGGAGTGCAAGCACCGCGAAGGCAGTCGTGTGACGCTGCGTGATGTGATGGTGAAAGCCGGTGCACCGGAGGCGTGGCTGCCTGAGGATGGGAAGGCGAAGCCGGAGGCACCGAAGTCGGTGCCGAAGGGACTGCCGAAGCCGGGGGCATCGTGAGTCTCTGTTGTCGCTTCCATTGCTAATCGAAGTCGTATGCTCCTGAAATTCGCCTGTTATACCACGCGCAGTTGAAAAAGAGTCTGAAGATCCCCCTTCTTGAGAAGGATTGCGGATGGTCTCATAGGCTGACTGGGGAAGTACGCAGTGAGTTTTTGAAGCGCACAGTGCGAAGAATGGGAGGTGTCTGTGAGCGCACGGCAAATGCAGGGGAGTGCGAAGGTCCTCGCAGTCGGGCGGTTTGGCGGAGATGGCGCTGGGCGATGAAATGCCTTGGACGCCAAACATGACCGACCTACAGCCCCGAGCGCTGGGCCTTGCATGTGTTTGGGAACAGGTTTCCGCTGCGTCCGGAATACAGACCTGTTTTAAGTTGTGCGTGGTATTAGGCGAATCTGCAATCACACCTCATGGCGAGACGACCCGGGCCCGGTAAAATGTGGGCACCGTACCCGCAGGTGTCTGAATCTGCACGGTACGCACCGTTCCCACGCCTTCGCTGATCGTGGCCGGTCCGGTCGGAACCGCGCCGTCCACGCTGGTGGCCAAAGGAGTCCAGGTGAGGAAATCGGTGGTGGACTCGATGACGAGGGTGATGCCGGTGGCGGCGGCGTTGCGGGTGAGGGTGATCTGGGCGGTGCGGTTTCCGGGTGGGCCGATGAGCTGGATTGAGAGGGGGGAGAGGGCATCGGTGCCGAGGGCGAACTCGACGAGGTTGGGGACGCCGTTGCTGTTGATGTCGCCAGCGGGCGTGGTGAGGGAGGGATCGAGAAGTTGGGAGGGGCTGAGGTGGTCGGTGAGCCAGCGGTTGAAGGTGTCGGAGGGCGGTGCGTAGGCGGTGCTGGCGTTGTCGCCCAGGGCGGAGTTGAGGGCTGAGTTGGAGAGGAGGGCGAGATTGGTGGACTGGCCGGTGATGGCGACGGACTGCAGGGCGGTGGCGGTGACTGCGGCGCTCGGGCGGCGGAGGCGGAAGTAGTCGGCATCGATGACGAGGTCGGGGCTGCCGCCGGTGACGACGGTGCGGTTGTGGTGGAACTCCTCCATGTTGTCCACGGTTTCCCAGTCGGTGTAGGTGGTGACGCCGAGCTGGAGAGTTTGCGGCATGTCGTTGCGCTGGTAGCGGCCTTGAATGATCCAGGGGCCGGCCTCGCCATGGCGGCGGAGGAGGAGGAAGGTCTGGCCGACACGGATCATCTGGA
Source organism: Verrucomicrobiaceae bacterium (assembly GCA_027490195.1). Classification (GTDB taxonomy): domain Bacteria; phylum Verrucomicrobiota; class Verrucomicrobiia; order Verrucomicrobiales; family Verrucomicrobiaceae; genus Prosthecobacter. The sequence continues at coordinate 5,106 of JAIXYN010000076.1, forward strand.
GGGTGACGAGGTCGGTATCGGCAGGAATGCCGGCCTGCATGGCGTAGAGGGTGGAGGCGCTGTTGACGGTGGTCTTGATTTCGAAGTACCAGGTGTTGGGAACGTTGCCCCAGGAGTTGGTGTCGGCGTAGCCGTAGGAGAGGAAGATGTAGTTCTCGGAGCCGCGGGACCAGGGGGTGGTGTAGTGGTTCGGCTGGCCGAAGGCGGGCGGGGGCCAGGGAAGGACGGTGGCAGGGCCGGGATCGGGCACGGGGGAGGCATTGCTGTAGGCCTGCGGGGTGCGGACCATGATGCCGCCGAGGCTGTAGGCGGAGGTGGGCCGGCCGGGGAGGCCGCCACGGCGATTGGCGTGCATGCGAGTGGTGGCGACGAAGTCTCCGGTGACGGATTTGAAGACCATCTCGCCAGTCCAGTTGCCAAACCAGGAACTGGAGTAGGGCATGAGGCGCATGTGGCCGCTGCGGGAAGTGTTGATGTTCCAAGTCTCGAGCTTGCTGGGGCCCCAGCCTTCGGTGGTGGAGACGCGCTGCCAGGTGGACTGGGTGGCGCTGTCGTTGAACTCGTCGGAGAGTGAGGCGATGTCATCACCCAAGGGGTTGGTGTAGGTGATGCTGGCGATGTTGGAGGCGTTGTTGACGGTGCCGCTGGCGATGGTGGTGACAGTGGAGGGGGGGAGCTGAAGGGTGACGGTGCCGGGCTGGGTGAAGCCGGTGAGGCGGACGCGGTAGTGGGTGCCCTCGGTAATGGAGAAGAGCGCGCTGGCGGTGGGGCTGGCGGTGCCGCTGCGGGTGAAGTCAGCCATGGTGAGGCCCTGGATGGGCTCGGCGAAGGTGACATCAAACTCGGCATAGGGACGAGTGGAGGAGGCGTCCTGGCCTGGGGAGGCGGTGATGGTGGCGGTGGCAGTGGCGCTTGACGGCGGGGCGTATAGGGAGGCGATCTCGGGCTGCGAGAGGGCACGGCGGTAGATGCGCAGGTCATCAAGCTGGCCACGCCAGGGGTTGCCGCCGAGGGTGGTGTCTCCCACGCGGAGAAGGCCGGGCACTGTGCCACCAGCGCCTGTGGCGTACTCGGTGAAGGTGCTGGCGTCGTAGTAGAGACGCGTGCGCCAGGTGGCACCGTCGAGGTAGTTCACCATGGTGACGAGGTGCCACGTGCCGTCGTTCATGGCAGGGGCGGTGGTGATGGTGCCACCGTATTGATTGCCATTGACGCTCTGCAGGCCGGTGGCGGTGCCGTTCATCCAGAGACGGAGCTGAACGTTGTTGGTGGGGACGCTTTGGTCCTTGCCTATGATAGTGTTGTAGCCGCCGGGAATGGTGGTGCGGATCCAGGCCGAAATGGTGTAGGCCTGGGCGCGTGGGTCGAAGTTAAGATCGGCCTGATTGGTGGGGAAGAACTGGGGGATGGTGCCGGCTCGATCGGCCGGACCGTAAGCGCCGCCGAAGCGGCCATCGGCGACCCATGCGGCATTGGCGACGGTGGTGGCGTGGATGTTGCCGGCAGGGGCGCTGTCCCAGACCTGGGTGCTGCTGCCTTCATTGAAGGTGTAGTGGAGGATGAGATCGGGATCGCTGACGAAGCCGCCTGCTGGTGCGGCATTGAGGATGAGATCTTGAGTTGCGGTGCCGGATATGTCGGTAACACGAACGGTGATGGCGGCACGTGCGGGAGCGGTGGCGGCACCGGTGATGATGCCCGTGGAGGAGAGGGTGAGGCCGGGGGGCATGATGCCTGTGGCGATGCTCCACGTGCGTGTGGAGACGCCGCCGGTGGCAGCAAGGGCCGTGTTGTAGGTCTGGCCGATGGTAGCTTGTGGTAGCGTGCTGGTGGTGATGGCGAGGGGGGCGTTCACGGTGATCGTGGCGGGGCCACTGATGGCGGTGTTCTGGGCATTGGTGACGTGCACCGTGTATTCGCCTGCATCGCCCAATTGCACGGCGGGGATGGAGAAGGTGGGGCTGTCGGTGCCGACGGGTGTAAGGCCGCAATACCACTGGAAGGTGAAGGGGCCGGTGCCGGCGACGACGACGGTGAGGGAGAGCGTGTTGCCAACGGCGAGGGTCTGCGTGGTGGGGCCACTGACGATGCTGGGGGCCTGCGGGGAAGGTGGTGCGGGAGGTTCGAGCGGGACCCCTGAGGCATCGCGGCCATCGAGCTGGCGGAGATAGGCGAAGAGGTCATCGCGATCTCCAGTGGAGAGGCCTTGCACGAGGCGATGGGGCTGGGCGGTGGCGAGGTCGGCGGCGTTGGAGACGAGGAGGGCGTTCAAGATGAGGTCGCCGTCTCCACGCAGGACCTCGATGGTGTTGGTGGCGCCGGCATTGAGCGGAGCTTCGACGACGATCCAGAGCCAGCCGCTGGTCTGCCATGCATTGTCGGGAAACTGGCGGAGGACGTTGAGGGTCTGCTGGACGCCATTGATGCTGAGCAGCGCGGTGCCGTTGTTGTACTGGCGCACGTAGCGGAGGGCGAGACGGGCGGTGCCTCCAGCAGGACCGCCATCGACATTGGTGAAGCGGACGCCTGCGGGCATGGCTGCGCCGACGTCATTGCCGATGAAGGCAGTGGTGCCGCCGAGTGCGCCGCGAAAAAAGCCGCCGCCGCCTTGAGCGGGGTCGTCGGTGTAGGTGGCCACGGCGTTGGCATTGACGGTGGTGAGATACTGGGCCTGGGAGGCGAGGCGGAGGGTGCCGCCGGCGTAGGCGAAGACATCGGTGAGGGACTCGGCCTGACCATGATGGAGGTATAAGCGGGTGGCGTGGAGGCCGTGGAGGGTGGGTGTGTCGATGCCGGTGAGTGTTTGTCCCAAGCGCAGGCCGCTGAGGGTGGACTGGGTGCCCACGTTCATCTGTGTGCTGTTGGTGAAGCCCGTGCCGGTGTGGCAGGTGGCGCAATTTTGTGCGGCGAAGACGGCCTGTCCGCGCACGGCGGAGGCGGTGTAGGTGCCGTTGGAACTGCGCGTTGGGCTGCGGGGCGTGTGGGCGGGAGTGAGTGATGAGACGTAGGCGGCGAGGGCATCGAGTTCGGTGCTGAGGCCGTTTTTGCCACTGGCGGGGGAGGGATGCTGGGCGGCAAATTGTTGCGGCGAGAGATTGAGGAAGCCGGTGCCGCCGAAGGGGCCGCGGATGTCGTGCTCGAAGTCCTGAATCTCATCGAAGTTGCCGCTCCAATGCACGGCACCATGGCCGAGGCCGGTGCGGCCACGCAGATCGGTGGTGCGGCGGAAGCCTTCGCCACGGCCGGTGAAATCCCACACGCGGCCGTCGTGGCCACCATCGACGTGGCAGGTGGCGCAGGAGATGTAGCTGTCCGCGCTCATGCGTGGATCGGCGGCGTTGTAGAAGATCTGTTTGCCGAGGAGGACGGGGGCTGTGAGGAGCTCGGTGGTGACCGCACTCGTGGTGGCGATGAGTGGCAGCGAAGTTTGGTTTTGCGTCAAAAGCGGCGCGGCATTCAAAACGGTGACGCTGCGCCCCATGAAGTCCTGGGTGAAGAGCCGATTCGACGTGTCATCCATCAAAACTCCCTGTGGTGCCAATCCAGTGCCGACATCCAGCGTGATGACGGCGGGCTGAGTGAGCATGGAGCCTGGCACGATCTGACCGGAAAGTGGCGCGAGATTGAGCGCATCGATACCGACGACGCGATTGTTTCCCTGATGGGTGACGAGGATCGTATCGCCCAGCGGGGTGTAAGTCACCGCGCTGGGGCTGTCGCTGTTGTCAAAATCACGCCGCGAGTTTGGGATCTCGAAATTGCCGCTCAAATCGAGGAAGGAGATGACCGCACGCGAGGTCGTTTCGTGCGTGAGATTGCCCACGCCGAAGAAAGTGCCGCGCAGGGTGTTGTCCTGCTTGCTCACGATGGACGCCCGCGTGCCATCTGGTGAAATCGCGATGCCTGCGAGGTAATTCGGCACACCGGCAGCACGATCACCGCCATCCACCGTGTTCGCCAAAGTGAGCGAGAAGGTTCGCGTGGCCCCCAGTGTGGCGGTGAACTCGCGGACTTGGGCAAACAATTCCGCAGAGATGAATCTCGTCACCAGCACCCGATCCCCATTGCCACTGATGGCGATGGCTCGCGGCGTATTCAGCCCCGTCGCCGTTAGTGGCGCTGCGGCTGGATTCGCCGCTGTGTAACGATGCAGACTGCCGGAGCCGAAAAGAGTGACATAAAGCAGCGTGCCATCCGGCGATGCCGCGACGCCAAACGGCGCAGAGCCATACGCGAGCGAGATGGTCGTGTGCGTCGATCCATTGGCATTCAGCACGCGGATTTCATCGCTGCCATGGCAGGTGACCCAGTAGCGGCCATTCGCATCACGGGCGATGCTGCGCGGGTTCACGCCGACAGCGTATTCGCCTTCTTTGGCTCCGGTGGCGGCATTCACCACAGTGACTGTATTGGAGTCGGGATTCACGCACCACACGCGACGTGTGCCTGCGTCATCGCCGATGGCCAGGGTGCTGCTTTGCGTCGGGCGTGGACCTGCTGGCGGGGTGATGACGAGCAGGCGCAGGGAGCTGTTGACGATGTTGCCCGCCGCATCCCGCACCTGTGCCAGCACACGCGGACGGCTTGCAGAGGTGTAGGTGAAGTTGGCGCTCGTTGCAGTGCTCCACGCGCCCCAAGTGCCGTCAAAGTTGAAGCGATAATCGAGTGTGCCCGTGCCCGTCGCAGCGGCGGTGACGGTGATTTCCTGATTCGGAGCCGGTTGATAGCTGCTGGCGGTCAAACTGGTGAAAGCAGGCGGCGTGGACGCATTCAAGCCACCACCGGTCGAAAAGCGAAACGAATACGGTTCGATGTAATTCCCCGCCGCATCGACAAAACCGATCTGCGAGGCCGGAACGCTCAAAAAGTCCACTTGGAAGGTCGTATCGGCTGCCAGCGGCGCATCTGGCGTGAAGGTCATGTTGCCCGAAAAGTCGTGCAGGAGGAAACCCGGCACGAAGGCACCCAGCGAGTCGTTTGCGCCCACCGGACGCACGGTGAAGTCGATGCCATTGCGCGGGCCTCCAGTGCGCGGATGTTCATGCACGAGGAAGCTCAGCGGCGCATGGCGCGGGTAGTTGGTGCGGCCTGCCTGCGGGATGTGGTAGCTCACGCGTGGCGGCGTGGTGTCCGCAGCTTGTTGGTGAACCCACACGCCCATGCCTTGATTGAAATTGGGTATGGGATAACCGCCGGTGAGCCACAGATTGCCCAGCGGCAGCGACATCTGCGAGGTGTTCACGCCGACGATTGCGCCCTGCGGCAGCGTGGGCGCTCCAGCGGGCCGTGGCGGTGCCGCTTCATTCAGCGTGAGCACGATGGGATTCGCATCGCCCGCGAGGAAGCGGGTCATATCGATCTTGCGATTGTGGATGAAGCCGAAGTTGTCCTGATAGACCGGATACGAGGCATTGGTGAAGTCTGACACGGTGAGGCTGGCCACCGTCGTTAGGCTGCCATTTCCAGCTGGATGCGCAGCCTGCGTGATGTCCGCACCAATGAGGATGTCCGTCGTCGAACCGATCACATACAGCCCCGTGCCATCGCTGAAAAGATTCGGCCAGTAGCCCTGAAAGCCGCCTTGCAGTGAACCGACAACTTGCGGCGTGATGCTGTCGTTGTTCGGATCGCCATCGTCCATGTTTTGATAGTCCAGCCGATACACCACCACGCCATCCGTGGCCGCACCACCGCTGCGGGCCATGATGAGCAGATCGCCAAAGAAAATCGGATGCCAGTCCCCGCCGCCGTATTGGCCCACATGATCGAAAGTGGCGAGCACACGCCTTTGCGCGAAGCCGTTGGCGTTGGTAAAAACCTTCGCGATCTCGATGTCCGAGTCCGGCGTGTTATACCACAGCAGCGTGGCATTCCACGGCCCGGCCTGACTGCTGCGATTATACCACAGCGGCAATTGCGCGAGCTGCGGGATGCTATTCGTGCCGCCCAGCTCCACCAGTCCGCCGAAGCCATTCACTCGGATCGGCGCTGGCAGCAGCAGATTGCCGTATTGCGCCGTGCCGTGCGCGTTCCAGCCGTAGTTGTCCTGAATCCAAAGGTTGTTCGGATAGCTCAGCCCAAAGTCCGAAGGCTGTCGCCGCACCGGATTTGCCGGATCAGCGATGTCATAGACCCGCAAGCTCAAATCCGACCCAAACCGCGACCCCGGATTCTCCGCCCCGACGATGATCCAGCCGTTGAGGTAGTTGATGGAGGTGGTGCGACCGATGGGCTCGGAGCCGTTGGTGACGGGATGGCTGAGGAGCGTGCCGGGGGCTTCCGTGCGGGGCTGATTGAGAAAGCCCTGGGTGGTGACCTGCGCCGACAGAGCTCCAGCCAGCAGCAGAGGCAGGAGTCCGAAAGAAAAGAGAGATGTTTTCAAAAACATGGAGGGTTTGACGGCTCTTTCTTGGCCAAAGCTGGCGGGCGATTACAGAAGATGCGAAATAAATCGCCAAAATTCCCGTCTCGCCAGCGGCTTATCCCTGCACGGATTTTTCAACCGCCGCCGGTGGCAGGTCAGGCAGATACCCGCTATCGTTTGCCGCTCCTCTAGGAAACAACTGCAAACAACGCCAACTCATGGAAAGCTCCGCCTCCTTCCAGCCCACGCGCTGGAGCCTCGTGCTCCGATCGCAGGGACAGGGCGAGCCGGCGCGGCGGGCCTTGGAGGAGCTGTGCGCGGCCTACTGGTTTCCGCTCTACGCCTGGAGCCGCCGCGGTGGCGCAAGTCCGGAGGACGCGGAGGACTATGTGCAGGGCTTCTTTGTGCAGGTGCTTTCCAAGCAACTGTTCGCCCTGGCGGACCCGAACCTTGGCCGGCTGCGCACCTTCATGCTCACCGCCTTTCGCCGTCATGTGCATGATGAGCAGCGCAAAGCTTCCCGCCAGAAACGTGGGGGCGGGAATGTGATTTCGTTCGACGCGGCGGAGGCGGAAGCTTGGTACGAGGTGGAGCAAGTGGAGGGTGAGAGCGCGGACCACATGTTTGACCGCCAGTGGGCGCTGACCGTGCTGGACCAGGCCATGGCCAAACTGGAGCAGCATGCGGCGGCGCGTGGCAAAGCAGAGGAGTTCCAAGCCATGCGGCCATTTTTAAGCGGCGAAGGCATCGCCGCCGAGTACGACACAGCAGGGCAGGCGCTGGGCATGAATGGCAACGCCTTCAAAGTGGCGGTGCACCGCCTGCGAGCAAGGTTTCGCGAGGCCCTGCGCGCCGAGGTGGCGGAGACAGAGCGCGATGGTGGCAGCGTGGAAGAGGAGATGGGCTACCTCATGCAGGTGTTGCGCACAGCGTGAGTCTGCGATTTGGTAGGCTGCATGCCGGACGAGCCGACGCCCAGTTCCCAATCGTACCGCCGCCGCCTGTCCGGTCTGCAGCCGGAGGCCTTGATGGCGCAGGGGCTTGGACGAACGACATTGGCGTCCCAAGGTCAGGTCTCGGCCATGCCTGAACTGCCAGGCATTGTGATTGAGTCCTTGCTGGGGCGTGGCGGCATGGGCACGGTGTATCTGGGACGGCAGGTGAGCCTGGACCGCCCTGTGGCGGTTAAGGTGCTGGCCGCCGAGGTGGCGGATGATCCGCTCTTTCTCGAACGCCTGGAGCGCGAGGCGCGCATCATGGCGCGGCTGCGACATCCGAACATTGTGACGGTGTATGATTTCCAACCGCTACCCGAAGGCGGTGCGGCGATCGTGATGGAATACGTCGAGGGAGGCAGCCTGCGCGACCTCCTGCGCAAGCAGCCGCATGGACTGCCTCTGTCTGAGGCGCGACGTCTGGCAGGAGAAGTGGCGGCTGGCCTGGCGGCGGCTCATAAGGCGGGCGTGATCCACCGCGACATGAAGCCAGAGAATGTGCTGATCGGCCACGATGGCACGGCACGTGTGACGGACTTTGGCGTGGCGGTGCCGCTGCTGGAAGGCCGCGTGCAGCTCACGCTTACCGGCACCGCAGTGGGGACGGTGGACTACATGGCACCGGAGCAGCTCAAGGGCGGGAAGCAGGATGTGCGCGTGGACATTTACGCGCTGGGCGTGCTGACCTATGAGCTACTTACCGGGCAGACGCCGCGTGGCAGTTTTGCCCCGCCGCAGCTCGCGCGGAGGGGCACCCCGCCCATGCTCAGCGCGGCGGTGATGCGCGCACTGCGGCCGGAGCCGGAGCGGCGGTTTGACACGATGGAAAGCTTCGCGCAGAGGCTGCTTTCACGGGCGCAGCCGCTTTTGTCAGGAGTGGCGACTGTCTGCGTCATCCTTGGGCTTTTGGCGGTTCTTGGTGCGGTGATGCTACAGCACCCGACAGACAATCCTGGAGCCGAAGAAGTGCCTGCTGTTTCGAAATCGGTGCCAGCCCCTGTGGCCGCGACAAGAACTGTGCCGGTTGCCGCCATTCCGCCGTCGTTTGGCCCATGGGTGGATGCCGTTGCCGGTGTGCACATTTATAATGACAATTATGGCGGCGACTGGACCAATGAGGACGGCATACTCACCTCCAATAGCGCTATTTGCGTGATGGCTTTGGAGCGGGAGATGCCGCCCGCTTATGACGCCCGCATGCGCTTCACGCGTTTAGGCGGAAAACATTCCGTGACCTTGTTCTTTCGAGCCGCCAACGGCACTATTGGCTCCGCCGAGCTGGACGCATGGGAGCAAGGACTGGCCGGGGTGCAGCTCATCCAAAATGCAACCTTGCAGGAGGGCTACGGCTTTCGCTTTCCCATCGAAAATGGCCGCAGTTATGAGCTGCTGGTGGAGGTGCGTCCCGAACGTATCCGCATGAGTGTGGACGGTGTGTTTCTCAAGGAGTTCGAAATCACCAACAAGGTGCTCCATCCGCCCATCCCGTGGAACTGGGATCCCTTTACACGACCTGCTGCACTGGCGGTGGGCTCGTATGAAAGCCCGACGCGGTTTGAGAAGGTGGAGTGGCGGGAGGTGGGACCGCCAGGGCAGTGACTCCTTTGCCTCACTCCGCGTTCTGGACCTGCTCGCGGATTTTTTCGAGCTCCGTTTTGGCGGTGACGACGTGGTGGGCGATCTCGGCGTTGTTGCACTTGGAGCCCATGGTGTTGAACTCGCGGAAAAACTCCTGCAGGAGGAAATCGAGGCTGCGCCCGGCGGGGGTGTTGCTGGCGAGGTAGGAGCGGAACTGCTGCACGTGGCTGGCGGCGCGGGTGAGCTCTTCGGAGATGTCTGTGCGATCTGCGAAAAGGGCGATTTCTTTGACGAGGCGCTCGTCATCCAGAGGCAGGGGAAGCCCGGCGTCTTCCAGGCGCTGGCGTAGGACTTTGCGCTGGTGCTCGGGGACGGTGGCGGCTTTGGCGCGGATGGATTCGAGGAGGGATTCGATCAGCGCAAGTCGTGCTTCGATGTCGCTGCGGAGGCTGGCACCTTCAGCATTGCGCATGGTGTTCAGCTGCTTCAGGGCGCCAGCCAGCGCCTCATGGATGGAGGGCCAGGCGTCTTCGGTGGCAGTCTCCGTCTGCGCCTGAGTGATCACGCCGGGTAGGCGGGTGATGTCGGTCAGGGAAATCTGTGGTGGAATGTCCAGTTTCAAGGCCAGGGCGTGCATGGCGTGGTAGTAATGCGCGGCCAGTTCCTGATCGACGTGCACCGCTTCGGTGCCTGATGCTCCTGATTCCTTGCGCACGGCCACATTCACGCGACCGCGGGAAACTGCGGCGGAAACCTCGGTACGGACGGCGTTTTCCAGCTCGGAGAGTTCACGGGGGAGATTCACCGCGACTTCGAGCTGCTTGCGGTTCACGGAACTGCATTCCACGCTCCACGTCACGCCGGAGCGCTGTGCTTCGCCCCGGCCAAATCCTGTCATGCTTTTCATAGCCATCAGATGGAGCGAGAATTGACTTTGGTAAAGCCTTGGATGTGACCCCCCCGCACATTCGGCGCGATTCCAATTTGCAACATCCCGGGTGCTCCCTAGTCTCGCCCACCCATATGGCAAAAGCGGCACTCGGCAAAGGACTCGGCGCACTCATTTCGGCATCCACATCGGTGTCGGGAGTGTCGCGTCTGCCTGCGCTCGCACAGCCAGCACCTGGAGACGTGGTGAATCGCGTTACGCTGGACCAGATTGTCCCCAGCCCGCTGCAGCCGCGCAAGGAGTTCCAGCCGGAGATGCTCACGGAGCTCATGGAGTCCATCCGCGAGCACGGCATCATTCAGCCGCTGATCGTGCGCCGGGTGAACGGCAAGCTGGAACTGATCGCTGGTGAGCGGCGCTTTCGTGCCTCACGCGAGCTTGGCCTGAAGGAAGTTCCCGTCATTGTTCGCGAAGCCAGCGACAAGGACGTGCTGGAGATGGCGCTGATCGAAAACCTGCAGCGCGAAGGGTTGAACCCCATCGAGGAGGCGCAGGCCTACTCGCGGCTGGCGAAGGATTTCCACATGCGCCAGGAGGACATCGCGCAGCGCGTGGGCAAGAACCGCGCCACCGTGGCCAACACGATGCGCCTGCTGGAACTGCCGGAGGGCATCCGCGACATGCTGGTTGCGACGAAAATTTCGACAGGTCATGCCAAGGTGCTGCTGATGCTGAAGCAGCACGAAGAGCAGGAACGGCTGGCGCAGCAGATCGTCAGCAAGAGCCTCACGGTTCGTGCCACGGAAAAAGCGGTCGATGCAATCCTGCATCCGCCGCCGCCGCCCAAGCCGAAGCCCACGGAGACGGACCTTATCCGAGCCATTGAGGCCGTGGAGCAGAAGCTGATTCAGCATCTGACCACGAATGTGAGCATTCATCACGCCGAGAAGAAGGGGCGCGTTGAGATCGACTACTACGGCGTGGAAGATTTGAACCGCATCCTCAGTGTGATCGGAGTCAAAGAAGAGGCCTTTTTGGAAGAATAATGGGCGCTGTGCGCCAATGACGAAACCAGAATGAGGAATGACGAATGAAGTCCGAATGATGAAATTTTGACGCCTTTTCGAATGACTCTTCTCCCTTTAGTTCGTTTCCTTCAGTCCATGCGCGTCATGCTCGACATTCGGAGTTTCGTCATTCATTCGACATTCCTCATCCTGGTTTCGACATTCCTAAGTTCCTGCGCTCCGCAGGCCCGTGCCGACGAGCAAGATGTTCACGTCTTCTTGGAGCGCTATTTCGCCACTTGGTCTGCCAAGGACATGGACGGCTACGGAGCCTGCTTTCATGAGCAGGCGCGCATTGTCTTCGTTCATCAGGGCGTGCCGCAAAGCCAGGGACTGACTGACTTTCTGCATGGTCAAAAACTCAGCCATGCCACGACCACGGTGCCGATGACCGAGGTGCCCACGGACATGAAAATTCTCAGCGATGAACGCACCGCCCAGGCGAGTGTGCGCTGGAAGCTGACCAAGGGAGCCGACATCACTCTTGGCACCGACTGTTTCACGCTCATCAAAACATCCACCGGCTGGAAAATCATGAGCCTTGTCTTTTACAACGACTGACCGCCAACCGCGCCCAACGCCATGTCACGCACTCCCTCCAAGTCTTCGGTACCCAATGCAGTCGAAGAATCCTCTGCCCGCAAAACGCGCCAGTTCCTCGGCCTCGTGTGCTTCTTTGCAGGCGCAGCGATCATGGTCGTTGAAATCAGTGCTTTCCGCCTGCTGGCACCCTATTTTGGCAACACGATCTACACGTCCACCGCGCTCATCGGGGTCATTCTGGTCGCCTTCAGCGTCGGGGGATATCTGGGGGGGCATCTGGCGGATCGCAAGCCGGCGCTGGATTTGATCGGCTGGCTGCTGGCGGGAGCGGCGGTGCTGACGTTTTTTATTCCAGCGCTGCACATGGTGTTCAGCCTGTTTTTGAGTGCCTTCGGGGTCATTACCGGGCCGCTCTTGATCTCGCTCGTGCTGTTTGCGCTGCCCGGGGTGCTGCTGGGGGCGGTGTCACCTGCCTCCGTGCGTTTTTACAGCCTCACGCAGAAGGACACGCACGTGGGCGCGGCGGCTGGAACGATCAGCATGTTGGGCTCGCTGGGCAGCTTTGTGGGTACCTTTGTGTCCGGGTTCTTCCTGCTTTCTACTTTTGGGGTGCGCGGGATTTTTGTTGGGGCTGGTGCGGTGCTGTTGCTGCTCTCCGTGGCCTCGTTCATTCTTGCACGGAATGCGGCCAAGATGCATGTGCTTGTTGCCGGGCTGATCGCTGGAATCGTTGGCTGGACATCTGAAAAGCCGCCGCTCAAGGGATTGATCCATGAGCGGGAGTCAGTCTATCATCACATCAGCGTGTTTGAGGAAGGCGAGGCGCCGAACAAGCGCCGACTGCTGGCGCTCGATTCCACGCAGGAGGGAGGCATCAATCCTGACACGGGCGCACTTATTCTGCCTTATCAAGAATATTGGAAGCTGGCGCTGCTGCGTGAGCCCGCCGAGGTGAGCACTGCGCTCTTCATTGGTGCGGGGGCGTTTGGCATGCCGGAGAATGTGTCGCGGGATTTTCCGAAGGCGGTGGTGGATGTTGTCGAGATCGATCCGCAGGTGATCGATGTGGGGCGCAAGTTTTTCAAACTCGACGAGCATCCCCGTGTCAACGCGCATGCGGCTGATGCAAGGCAGTTTCTGCGCCTCGCTGGCGAGCGCAAATGGGACCTCGTTTTTGGGGACGCCTACAACGGGCGGCATGCCATTCCATCGCACCTGGCAACGCGAGAGTTTTTTCAACTGGTGGCCGACCATCTGGAGCCGCAGGGTGTTTACGTCATGAACATCATTGCGGCAGTGAGTGGTCCCAAGGCGGACCTTGCAGCCGGCATGGTCGCGACGCTGCGCCAGGTGTTTCCCTCGGTGGAAATTTTCGATGTGGAGGCTCTCTCACATTATCCACGAGATCGGGCGCGGAATATGATCATCATGTGTTCGCGCGAGAAATTGAGGTCGCTCATCACAGAACGCTATGTCACTGCCGGCTCGTGGGAGGAAAGGCTGATTCGCACGCTTGTTCCTGCTGGAACAGTGCCGCGTTCCGAGGTGGTTTTTTCTGACGACTACAATCCCGTCGATGCCATCATCGCGCGCGGTTTGCTGGAATAAGAGTGGAGAGTCGGCGCTTAGCGGCTTTCCAGCGGCTTCGCTGCGGGGGCGAGAGATGGGGCGACGAAGGCGTCGAAGACGAGGACGCCTTTGAGAGAGTCCACGGCGCGTTCGAGTTGTTTGTCGCCGAGGTTGGCGAGTTCGAGTGCGGCGGCTTCGCCAGTGCCGTGGGATGCGCGCCATTTGGCGATGCGCAATTCTTCTTCGGAGGTGAGGGCGGAGACGATGTTGGGCTCGACGCCGGCCTCGTGGATGGTGCGATGGCTTGGCGTGTAATACTTCGCGGTGGTCAGGCGCATGGCGGCACCGTTTTTCATGGGAAGGATGGTCTGCACGCTGCCTTTGCCGAAGCTTGTGGTGCCCACGATGATGGCGCGCTTTAAATCCTGCAGGGCACCTGCGGTCAGTTCGGAAGCACTGGCGCTGCCCTGGTTGATGAGGACGGCGATGGGATACTTGCGTGGTTCCCTGCCGCTGCGTGAAGGGGTGCGGAAGGGGGGCGGATTTTGCGAGGCCACGCGGCCCTCGGTAGTGACGACCACCGTGCCTTCGGGCAGGAACTCGCCGCAGACTGCGACGGCGCTGTCCACGAGGCCGCCGGGGTTGTTGCGCAGATCGAGCACGAAGGCTTTCATGCCCTGCTTTTCGAGTTCATCGAGGGCTTTGCTCAGTTCGCGTGCGGTGGGCTGGTTGTACTGGGAGATGCGGGCGTAGCCGATTTTGTAAGCTCCCGCCATCTTCGGCGAGAGCAGCATGGGGTCGTGCACGGAGGTTTCGGCCAGTGTTTCGTGCTTTACCTTGAATTCGAGGAACTGCTTGGTGCCGGGGCGGCGCACCGTGAGGCGGACTTCATCGCCGGACTTGCCTTTCAGCAACTGCATCGCCTCCGCGATGCCGACGGAGTCTGTCAGCACCTCGTTGATGCGCACGAGTTGATCGCCTGAAAGGACGCCTGCTGCGGAGGCGGGGCCGTCTTCGCGCACGGTGATGATGGTGAGGATGCTCTGGCGCAGTGCGATGGTGATACCGATGCCTTCTGAGGTGTCGCTCTGCTCACGCTGCATGTCTTCGAAGAGGGACTTGCCCATGTACTCGCAGTGAGGGTCAAGTTTGTGCAGCATGCCTTCCAGCGCGCCCTCTACCAGCTCAGCATAGGTGATCTTGGAGTCATCCACGTAATTTTGGCGTACCATTTCCATGGCGCGTGTGAGCATCTCTAGCTGGGTGTAGGCGTCTTCTGGCGGCGGCTTCACGGGTGGGGAAGCGGGTGCTTTGGGATCTGTCTTCGGCTCTGCCTTGGGGGCGGGTTTCACCTCGGCGGGCTTGGTCACAGGTTTGGGGGCCGGAGCGGGCGCAGGTGCGGCCGCAGGCGGGGCAGGGGAAGGCGGGGCTGCGTGAAGACTCACGCTGACGGCCAGAAGAGAGAGGAGTGCGGGGGCGCAACGCATGGGGGCATCCTGCATGATTTCGGGCGCTTGCGACAGAGGAAATTCTGCCAGCCTGGCTGGGCGTGCGTCAACCCGATGGCCGTAGCCACCTACATGCGAAGGCGAAACGGAACGGCGGGTTGGGGCTGCTGGTGGACGCGGTGTGTGGAGCGGACGCAGGGTTTGCTGCCCGGAGGGGGATGTCTAGTAGCAGGGAAGCCTCGCCGAGGCTCGGCATTCCTTCGCTATGATTCGGAAGGCCGTTGGCCTTCAAGACGGGGATGTGAGCTGATTGTACAAGTCTCCACAGTGTGTATTCGTCTTGCCACGCGCAGTTGAAAAAGAGTCTGAAGATCCCCCTTCGTGAGAAGGATGGCGGATGGTCTCACCGGCTGGCTGGGAACTATGCAGTGAGTTTTGAAGCGCACAGTGCGAAGAATGGGAGGTGTCTGTGCGCGCACGGCAAATGCTGGGGAGTGAGAAGGTCCTCGCAGTCGGGCGGTTTGGCGGAGATGGCGCTGGGCGATGAAAGGCCT
>JAIXYN010000022.1 GCA_027490195.1 Verrucomicrobiaceae bacterium
AGTGCCGCGCGGCCTTCAACCGACGGACTTCCATTTCCTGGTGATCTCTTCTCTTGCTCATCCAGCCATTCTACAACAGTTCTCGACCTTTGTCAGCCTATTATGCAAGTCTCAATAAAAAGCGACGTAAGACCAAGAGGCCGCCAATGAGGCCGATCACGGGTAAGACGACATAGCTCAAGTATTTAACCGAGCGATCTCCGCCATCAACGTTCTCTGTGTACCTTTCAATCTCTTGCACTTGCACCTTCCGAACCCGTTCTTTCGATTCGGGCGTTACCTGTGCCTCGACCAATAGCGGAGAAAGGCCAATCAAAATTCCAAGAAAAAAGACGAAATTCAGGCGTCGGGCCAAATGCATGGGCAGGAATTGGATTTGCATATATAGGATGGCATTTCGAAGCTATTTACTATCCGTCTAGCTCAAAAACTTTTAATGAGTTATTTTTTGCTTTAGAGTAACTGTATCTTGCTCTCATTCTATGGGCCTTGAGGAGTGAGAGCCGTTGGAGCAACTGCCTGTAGAAAACAAGAGTCACCCTCGAATGCTGCAATTGCGCTTCGAAAGCCGAGTCCGCCTGCAAAAACACGAGTTTGCTGAGATCCTTGGCGAATGCTTCGGGGGACTCATGACCATGATCTGCGCCCCGTTCCCGCCAGCGCGGACTTGTTGCTCTTCAATGAGCACGGCGTGCATTTCTTTGATCGCGATCAGACGACCTTTCGCCCGCAGCCCCTGCTGAAGCATCTCGCGTAGGTGCAGTCTGTGGACATCCATCCGGTGAATCAAAGGATTGTTCTCAGCACTTTGGGCGCGACTTTGCGTCTTTTTGCGCCAGAAGGAACCATCGCCTTCCAAGACGCTCTATGAAAACCACGCTCACCCTGCTCTCCGTTCTTTTACTCACGTCACTCCTACCGCTCAGCGCAGCGGAGTTGAAGCTCGCCTCCGTCCTGGCCGATCACATGGTTTTGCAACGTGACAAGCCCATCGCTGTGTGGGGCTGGGCTGACGCGGGAGAATCCGTAACCGTCTCCTTCGCCGGGCAATCGAAGTCGGCCATCGCAGCGGCGGATGGCAAGTGGTCTCTGAAGCTCGATGCCATCGCGGCTGCCGCAGAGCCGCGAGTGCTCCTCGTCACCGGCAACGACGGGCGCAAGGTCGAGGTGAAGGACGTGCTTGTGGGCGAGGTGTGGCTCGGCTCAGGCCAGTCGAACATGGCGATGACGGTCGCGGGGTGTTATCACTTCGATGCGGAGAAGGCGGCGGCGAAGTTTCCGCTGATCCGTCATTATCGCGAAAGCTCCGGCCCGGCCGAGAAGCCGCAGGCCGAGGGCAAAGGCGCATGGCAAACATGCACGCCAGACACGGTCGGGGGCTTTTCTGCCGCACTGTATTTCTTCGGACGCGAGATCCACCAAGAGCTCGGGGTGCCTGTCGGCCTCATCAACACCTCCGTCGGCGGCACGCCAATCGAATCCTGGGTCGCCGCCGAGATGCAGTCCTCCGACCCTGAGACGAAGACGAACTACGACACGCGGCTCGATACTTTTTTGAAGTTCGATCCGGCGCAGGCTCCCGCTTTGCATCAAAAGCAGATCGCCATCTGGAAAGCCGCCTCCGAAAAAGCCAAGGCCAATGGCACGCCCTTTGTCGTCCCCGCGCCAAAGGATCCGCTCGCCATGCACAAGCTCAAAGGTGGTCCCGCTGGACTCTTCAATGGCAAGGTTGTCAATCTCGTGCCCTACACACTGCGCGGCATGCTTTGGTATCAAGGCGAAGGCAATGCAGGCAATCCCGGCCTCTACCACAAGCAACTTACGCAGCTCGTCACGAGCTGGCGCTCGCTTTGGAATGACGAAGTGCCTTTTGCCTGGGTGCAGCTCCCCAACTACACCTCGCCCGGCGAAGGCTGGCCGCGCGTGCGTGAGTCCATGCTCAAGACGCTCGCGCTACCCAAAACCGGCATGGCCATCACCATCGACCTTGGTGATGCGAAGGACATTCATCCGAAGAACAAACAAGACGTCGGCAAGCGCCTCTCCTACTGGGCACTCGGCACCGTCTATGGCAAAAATGTCCCCGCCATCAGCGGTCCTCTCCCCGCCGGCTCGACCATCAGCGGCAATTCGATCACGGTTTCGTTCAAGCACACCAACGGCGGCCTCAAATCCATCACGGGCGGCGCTCTCACCGGCTTTCAGATTGCTGCTGCCGATCAGCAATGGAAGCCCGCCGAAGCCAAGATCGTCGGCGAGGCTGTCGTCGTCAGCAGCCCTGAAGTCGCTCAGCCAGCGGCCGTTCGTTACGCCTGGAAAGACTGGCCTGACTACAGCCTCGCCAATGGCGCTGGATTACCAGCCTCCCCCTTCCGCACGGATGAGTGGCCTGTGCCTGGGGTGAAGAAGTGAACCCATACATCCCGATGAAACGCTTTCTCGCACTCTCCATGGGTCTGCTGCTCGCGCTGCTTTCTGCACTGCATGCTGCTGACACACCGGCCAAGCCCAAAACGGCCACTCCGCCTGAGTTCGCCGCCATCATCGATGATCCCAAGCTGCCGCGCGTGCTGTTGATGGGCGACTCGGTGTCCATCGCCTATGCGTTGGAGGTGCGGAAACTGCTGGCTGGGGTGGCGAACGTGCATCGCGTGCCCGCGAACTGCGGCTCCACGAAGACCGCGCTCGGTTCGTATGGCCTCGTTCGCTGGTTACCAGACCCGAAGGAGAAATGGGATGTCATTCACTTCAATCACGGTCTGCATGATCTCTCTTACCGCTTCGCCGATGACAGCGACAAGAACGCCAAAGGCGAATACGCCTCGCCGACAAACGGCGGGCATCAAAACGTGTCGCCAGAGCTCTATGAGAAGAATTTGCACCTGATCATCGCACGGCTGAAGCAAACTGGCGCCAGGCTCATCTTCGCCAGCACCACACCTGTGCCGGAGAGCGATGCCGCGAAGTATGTCAAGGACTCCGAGCTGCCCTACAATGAAATCGCCAAACGTGTGATACTGGAAGAAGGCGTGACTTGGAATGACCTCTGGTCCCTCGTGAAACCCCGCCAGGCTGAGCTGCAAGGGAAGCGCAACGTTCACTTCATGCCCAGTGGCTCGGCGGTGATGGCCAAAAAAGTCGCTGAACAGATCCGTTCAGCATTGGTGCAGGCCAAACCTTGAGTTGCGGAACCTGGCCCCGATCAATCGCGGTGTTTGGGATCATACCCTCACCTCGTTGCCGTTTCGAAAAGTGCTCCCCACGCACAACCTTCGCCGCACATGCCCCTCATTCGCACGCTATTCCCTTCCGTCTTCGTTTTCGCCACCTTCGCACGGCGTGGCCGAGGGCCATATCGAAAGCTGAACGAGTGCCAGCGGCGAGTTCTGGACGAAGGCGGGAAAGGTCACGCAGCATGAGCCATACAATTGTGAGCCCGCAGGCACTGGTGCTGACACTCTGACTTGGAAATGGCGTCACCGTGAAACCCCGCCGTCCATGTTCTGATTTACCTCTGTGCTTGAGTGCGCTCTTCTTCCCCCATGTGTGGCCGTCTGAACCAGTTCGCGAGCCTTCCCGCGCTTTCTCTCGCGGGCAAGAAGCTGCGTATCGAGCGCCGCCCCAAGAAAAAGGACGAGGACAGCAAAGCGGAGACGCAGGTGATCCATAACATCTGCCCCACCGACTACGCGGATGTCTTGACGGTGCAGGCCGACGAGATCGGCATTGAGCGCATGCGCTTTGGCCTGGTGCCTTCGTGGGCCAAAGGCAGCAAAAAGGAGGTCGCGAAGAAATTTGGCCTCACCTTCAATGCGCGCTGCGAAAGCATCTTTGAACTGGCCTCCTACCGCAGCCCCATCCTGCGCCAGCGCTGCCTCATCCCCGTGCGCGGGTGGCATGAGTGGCCGGACCGCAACCGCCCCTACTTCATCCACCGCAGGGACGATGCGCCGGTGCTGCTGGCAGGCATCTGGGATGTCTGGGAAAGCCGCAGCCCGGAGGATGCCGAGAGCGGCGGCGTCATCACCTCCATGAGTGTGGTCACCACGCCGCCTGGACATTACATGGCGAAGTTTCACGATCGGAGCCCTCTTATTCTGGAGGGGGAAACCGCCCTCACGTGGATGCAACCGGGCATGCAGGCGGATGAGCTCCGCGCCCTCTTCAAGCCCTACGAAAGCGAGCAACTGGAGGCCTACCGCGTCTCCAGCGCCGCCAATCAAGCACGAAACAAAAGCGAGGAAGCCCTACGCCCCATCGCGCCGCCCGTGCCACAGGCCGGAGATGACCCCGTCAAAGAGGAAGAGGATCCCGGTCCGCAATTGCTGCTCTTTGAGCCTTGAACAGTTTGCTGAAAATGGCATCCGCTGGGCCAAGAGGCGCTATGCTGCCGCGCATCACCAACTTTCAGAAGAAACCCGTCTCGATCTTCGTGGGTGTTTGAAAACCTCGGCGGTGCTTCTGGTCGCAGAATGATGGAGATCGCGACAGCGCCCTGGAACCGGAGCGTAGCGAAGATAGACAACCAAGGGTTGCCCAGAGGGTGAGCGAAACGAATCAATGCTCCAGCCCTATGGAGCTTTGCGCGGGCCATGAGGCACTCCATTCTGTACTGGGAGCGCTGGTTTTTAACCGGCTCTGGGTATGGCTCCGCAGCACGAGCATGCGCCGTATTGACTGCGAGTTTCTTTCCATGGCGATGGTGCAGGGACGCTCGCCGGAGCCGATAAAATATCGGCGCTCCCAGTACGGAGTTGCCAGTGCGGAGGTGCGGGATTCTGGGCTGGGAGCGCTGGTTTTTAACCGGCTCTGGGGAGAGCTCCGCAGCACGAGCTTGCGCCGTGTTGATTGGGAGATTCTTTCCGTGGCGATGGTGCAGGGACGCTCGCCGGAGCCGATAAAATATCGGCGCTCCCAGTACCGGATCTGGCAGTACGTCTATGCGTCGCCCATCTGCACGGCAGTCCCTTGCAAAATAACAGTTTTTGATGCTTGGCAGGATCACAGACCGCTAAATCAATCCATTAGTTTACGAAGCTCTTACAAGCGCAAATCCGATCCTGCATGTTATAGTAAATCTTGAGAATGACGCAAAATAGCAACGCATCCTTGATTTTGGGTTAATTCATTTTTTGACGACTTTATGAAGTGCTACACATTTAGGAATATGAAACTCTTCATCGCCATAGCGGTTTTTGCTCTTTTCGGGCAGGCTATGGCGGCTGAATCCACCGGCACAGTTTCGGTGGCAGTGGGAAAGGTGACGCTCATCCCGATGGGTAGCAATGCCGAGACTCCCCTGAAGGTAGGCGATGCGGTGCCGGTGGGTTCCACGGTGAAGACAGGGGCTGCTTCGCGTGCGGTGATCAAGACCACAAAGCAGTCGGCCATTCGCATCGCGGAAAATTCGCAGACAGTGTTTGTGGAACTCGTGGACTCTGACACAGCGCCAAAGGTGCTGGTGGATCTCAAGTCAGGCAGCCTCGGCGCGCTGATTCAGCCGCAGGCGCAATCGACCATGGACTTCAAAGTGAAGACCCCCAGCGGTATCGCTGCGGCACGCGGCACGATGTTTGCGGTGGCCGTGGAAGATGGCAAAGGCTTCGTCAAAGTGGAGCACGGCAAAGTGGACGTGACGCCCCTCAATGTGAAGAAGCAGGTGCCGCAGAGTGGCAAAGTAACCATTGTCAAAGGAACGGTGACGGAGACACCTCCAGGGCAAGCCGAGCATGCGCTGAAGGAGGGTGACATCGTGGCCGTGGGCAGCACGCTCAAAACCGGTGCGGATTCAAACGCCACAGTAACGATGACCACGACCTCCGCGATTCGCCTTGGCCCGGATTCCGAGGCGGTGGTGGCTGAAATTGTCGAGTCCAAGGAAGCGCCCAAGGTGCTACTGGACCTGAAGAACGGCACCATCGGTGCGCTGGTGAAGCCTGAGACTTCCGGCAAGATGGATTTCAAGATCAAGACGCCCAGTGGCGTCGCTGTGGCAAAGGGAGCCTTTTACTCCGTCTCTGTCGAGAACGGCAAAGGCTACGTGCAGACGAAGGATGGCGAAGTCGTCATCGTCCCGCTGCAAACCGCCGCCGCCACTTCCAAGCCTCAGCAATAACACTGAATGTCTTTGGGATGTCCATCTTTGAGGACTGTTCGCGCCCTCGTTTGGGGTGCGTCATTATGGATTTTGCTGCAAGGATCAGTGGTTCAAATTTCCGCGAATCCGACCGGTGGCGTGGTGGTGCTGGGAGAAGCTCAAATTCAAAGCACTTTCCCCGGACTGACCACCATCCATCAGCAGACGGATCGTGCGGTCATTGACTGGAGTAGCTTTAACATCGCCAGCGGCGAGCACACGCAGTTCATCGTGCCAGATGCGAATTCAGCCACGCTGAACCGCGTACTGGATGGCGGGCCATCGCTCTTGAATGGCACGCTCACCTCCAACGGCCAGTTGTTTCTCATCAATGCCAGCGGCATCATCTTTGGCCAGGGTTCCGTGGTGGATGTGGCGGGACTCACGGCCTCCACTTTGGATCTGAGCAACCGCATGTTCATGGCCGGTGGAGAGATGGTGTATCAGGGAAACAGCACGGCGGAAGTCACCAATGCGGGCTCCATTCGCGCCTCCAGTGGGGATGTTTTTTTGATCGGTTTGCAGGTCAACAACTCCGGTGCCATCCGCGCCCCGAGCGGCACCGTCGGTCTGGCCGCAGGCACGGATGTGCTCATCATGCCCGCAGGCGATGAGCGCGTGATCGTGCGAAATGCAGCAGGCCCGCAGCGTGGAACCGGGGTGACCAACAGCGGCCTTATTGAAGCGAACGTCGCTGAGTTGAAAGCCCACGGCGGCAATGTGTATGCTCTAGCCATTCGCAATAACGGGCGAATCGCCGCCACCGCCGCCACGAGGCAGGGCGGCCGCATCATCCTTAGCGCAAACGGCGGCCATATCGAGAGCACAGGCAAGCTGGTGGCGCGTGGTCCCTCAGGGAACGGCGGGCAGATCAAAATCAACGCGGGCAGCAGAGGCAGTGCCACCCTGGGCGGACGTGTGGATGCCAATGGCAAGACAGGGCACGGAGGCAGTGTCGCGGTGACCGGTGGGGAGGTCACAGTGCGCCGCGCCATCGTCGTTTCTGCCGATGGTGAAACCGCAGGCGGACTGATCGAAATCAATGCCAGACCGCAGGACAGCGCAGGGAGTGCCGCTGCAATGACGACCACGATCATTGACGGCACCATCCGCGCCGACGCTGGCAGCGGCACAGGAGGCATTATCCGGCTGGGCGGGACCTCGCTCACGCTCGGGGGGAAGGCCCTTGTCAGTGCCAGCGGAGCCACCGGCGGTGGCAGCATCTTTGCAGGCGGCGGCGCGCTAGGACTTGACGCCAGCATGGCGAACTCCACGCGGTTGGAGATTCAGCCGGGCGCGATCCTTGCGGCCAATGCCATCCACAGCGGCAGCGGCGGCACGGTGGTGGCCTTTGCCAGCGACCAGCTCACCTTCCATGGCAGCCTGCAGGCACGCGGAGGCATGACCGGCGGCAGTGGCGGTCAGGCCGAGCTCTCCGGCAAACAGACGCTGATCATCGAATCCCTCACGGGACGCATTGACCTACGTGCTCCACAAGGACAGGCAGGCAGCCTGCTGCTGGATCCCAATGATATCCTCATTTCCGACAGTGTGGCAGGAACTACCATCTCCCATCCAGCGCAGTCCAACACGCTTGAAGCCTCGGACATTTCCGCGTGGCTCGACTCCAACTCAGGCAGCCTCATCATTCAAACGGACCGCAACGCCGCCGGTGGCCAGGGCGACATCACCCTGGAAGGTGTCATCCAGTGGAGTTCCTCCGCGTCGCTGACCATCCATGCGGACCGTGACTTCATCATGGCCACGCAGAATGGCGGCACGGGCCTCATTCAGTCCCACGGCACTGGCGATTTGATCATCAATGCCGGGCGCAGTGTGCAAATTCTGACCGGCTCGCAAATATTCACCCACTCGGGCAACGTCACCATCCATGGCAACCAAGGTGCTGCCTCCTTGGAGGGCGACTTCCAGGCCATTTACATCGGCGGTCAGATCCTTTCAGACAGCGGCAGCATCACCCTCGTGGGCAGGACAGGAGCCACGAGCAGCGCCTTGACGGGAGCGATCCTGCTGGACACTGGCAGCGCGGTGAGCGCGGGCAGCTTTGGCGTGATCACGCTGCAAACGACAGGCGGCAGCGTACTGGGCCATGGCTCCGTCACCTCCTGGGGACTCAAGCTTGCTGGCAACGATGGCTTCTACCTCACCAGCGCGGACAATGCCGTCCAGACCCTGACGACCATCGGCACGATTGGCTCCATTCAGATCGTGAACACCTTGGGGCTCACCATTGGCAGCATCGGCGCGGACAGCGGGCTCAGCGCCTTCGGTGGCATCAGCATCGCCACCACCAATACGGACCACATCCGCATCAAGAATGATCTATCATCCCAAGGCGGCGCGATCATCCTGCACGCTTTCGGCATTGAGGTGAGTGGCAGCCATGTTTCCAACACTGGCACTGGAGCGATTTACATGACCGTGAATCGTGAGATCAACGTGAACTCCGGCTCCACGATCTCCGTGGTGGATGGCCGCATGGAACTGAATGCCAATCAGTACATGGAGGCCACAGGCGGCAGCTTCACTGGCATCATCCTGAACAACGCCACACTCACCACCTCCGGCATGGGGGCCATTGCGCTGAATGGTCGCAGCGGTGACACGGGCGACGGCAACATCGGCATTCTCATGCTGAATGGGTCCACGATTCAATCCACCTCCACCTTGCCCACAGCGGGCGGCATCACGCTCCTTGGCGTGGCGAGCTCTCTGAATGGCAGCGGCAATCGTGGCGTGTCATTGCAGGATGCCGGAACGGCCATCACCAGCGCCGGTGCGGCCATTGCCATCACCGGCAGCGGCACTCCCCTCGGCGAGCAAAATACCGGTGTGGACCTCGGCGCAGACATCGCCATCACGAACAGCGGCGCGATCATCATCAACACCGACACCGTCAGCATCGCGGGCGCGGCCACGATTGGCGGCACAGGCATGCTTGCCATCCGCTCAGTCTCCGCAGGCACCACCATCGGGCTGGGAGACGGCGCAGCAGGCACCCTGCGGATCAATTCCGCCGGCATTGGTGCCCTCGCATCTAGCCTGAGCCACATCACCATCGGCGCTGCCACGTCCGGAGATGTCGAAATCCGCGCTTCGACATGGCGCGCACCTTTGACGATCCTGACGCTGGGCGAGATCACCGTGAGCGAGCAGATCATCGACCTCGGCGGTGCTGTCAGCTTGAATGGATCTAACACCCTTCTTTTTGCAGGCATTGCCACCGCAGGCGGGGAGATCATCATCAGCAGTCCCATCTCCCTCGGCGCCAATGCCGCGCTGGACACCACCGGAGGCGGCACTGTGCCAAATGGAGCCTCCATCACCGTAAGCGGAGCCATCAGCAATGACTGCATCACAGGCGTTGATCTGACGCTGAATGGCGGCCTCGTGGGCGACATCACTTTGCAGAGCGTCGGCGGGCAGTCGGCAGGACTTGGTGCCGTGAATCTCACGGGTGGCAGGCTGGTGGGTGCGCCGCAGATCTTTGCACAGAGTTTTTCCGCCACCTTCAATGGCGTGATCGATCTTTCCCATCTGACGGCTGGCATCGTCTCAGTCACAGGGCGTGCAGGCAATGACACCGTCACTTTTGCCTCCGCCACCGGGCCGGTCAGCATCAGCGCTTCCAGCTTCACCAGCATTGAAAACGTCATCGGCTCGGCGAGTCATGCGGACACCCTCGTGGGTGCAGCCGGTGGCAATGTGTTTCAGATCACTGACAACAACGCTGGCGCGTTGGGTTCGCTGAATTTCAGTTCCATCGAAAACCTCACCGGCAGCAGCACGGGAGACAATCAGTTTATCTTTTCGAATCAGGCCACCATCAATGGCCTGGTGAACGGCGCTGCGAATCCCCTCGCTGCGCTGATCCTCAATGACAGCAACCTCCAGACCGGGCAAGGCTACACCATCGGTGAGTCACTGATCTCCGTCGGTACGCGCAGCTATGCCTTCACCGGCGTGAACACCCTCGGTCTCAATCTTGGTGCCGGGAATGACAACACGGTCACCAGTTTCTACACCTTCACGCAAAATCTCAGCGGTGGCGGCGGCAACAATCAGCTCTTTGTGGATGGCACCAAGGTGGTGACTTCACCTCTCACCAAGCCGGGCTTCGGCACCATCACCACCACGGGCTTTTCCACCAGTGCCGTCATCACTCCGGTGACCAATGTCTTTCTGCAAAACTTCAATCCACCAGGTGGTTCAACCTCCAACGGATTTTCACAGACCAACAACTTCAATTCGACCTCCATCGCAGGCGCTGCTGGTGGCATCGGTGCCCAGGGCATCGCAGGGGCTCTGGCAGGTGGCGCAGGCATTGCCGGCACGGCCTCCACGGCGGCGTTTCTCGGTCAGACCTTCGGCACTGGCAATGGCTCCATGGGCGGCGGTGGTCCGGCAAGTCTGGGGATGCAGTCGCAGATGAATTCCAGCACCTCCGCCACCGCTGAACGCGAGCTAAACATGAGCCTGGGTGGTGATGGCACGATCCGCCTGCAAAATGGGGGTGGACTTTTCGCCATCGCACCAGGCGCAGGAACTCCCAGCACGGCCTCCGTGGCGCAACTGAACGCAAGCATGAGTCTGCTGGCTCAGAGCGAACTCGCCATCGGCGCGATTGGCAATGGAGAAGTCCCTCTCACCGTGCAGGCGGGTGCGCAGTCGATCACACTGAGCGATCCCCTGCCCGCGCTCAACGTGCAGCAGTTTCTCCATCAGGTGTCGAACCCAGAATCATTCAGCACGCTGGTCCGCGCACTCGGTGGCGATGGCACGGCACGGTTGGAATTTGGCTCTGGCAGCACCACCGTGGAGGTGAATGGCAGGCCGGTGCCCGCCACTATCGAAACTGCCCTGCTCTCAAGCATCTCACCAGGAGCCTTTGGCGAACTCTCACTCGCCCTCGGTGGCCTGGGCGACTACATCGTGACTGAATCCAATGGTCTGGCCCTCATGGATGCCGCCAGCGCTGCCGCTGCGCCTGCGGTACAGACCCAGCTCCACTCGCTGCTCGCGCCCGCCGGAGCGCAGGGACTTGCGCTGGCGCTGGGAGAGGACGGCACCGCGCTGGTTCTCTCATGGGACGGCATGATCAACACCGCACTCGATGGCGTCCCGCCGGGAGCATTCGTCATCTTCAAACTCAACAACGCCACCACCCCTCAAAGCCAGGAGGAACTTGATCATGCGCTCCGCTGACCGCACGGCCACTCATCTTATGCCATCACGCTCATTCACGCAGTTCATGCTGCTTGCCCTAGCTCTTTGCACGTTGCCATGCAGCCTGCGCGCCCAGGAGTTCCCCAGCGCAACTGGTGCAGGTACGCTGGTGGACCGGCTGGAGGCTCCCCGCGCACAGAAATTTTCTGAGGAAGCCGCGTCATCCCAAAAACCTGAAACCGACAAGGCTGAAGGCGATTCCAAACCGCTCGGCGTGAAGTTGAAGGCTCTGCATCTGATCTCCAAGCCCGCCAAATCCATCCACAAGGATCTGAGCCAGGTTCTCGTGGTGGACCCCGCTCTGCATCTTCCAGCCGGGCTTGCAGACTCCTTGCAGCAGGAGTTCATGGGGCAGCCGCTCAGCATGGCCGTGCTCAACCGCATGGTGAAGAAAATCAACAAAGCCTATCAGGCCACAGATTTCCCACTCGTGGATGCTTACCTGCCCCAGCAGGACATCACGCGCGGCCATGTGCAGGTCATCGTGCGTGAAGGTGTGATGGGAGAAGTGAAGGTGGAGGGAGCCAAACGCTCCAACCCCGCCTACATGGCCCGGCAGGTTCGCGTGAAGCCCGGAGAGAGAATCGACACTCGTCAAATCTCCAGCGACGTGGCCTGGCTCAACGAGAACCCCATTCGCAACGTCAACGTCATCTACGAGCGCGGCAAAAAAGACGGCACGAGCGACGTCGTCTTGAAAACGACGGAAAACAATCCCGTCAAAGCCTACATCGGCTATGCCAATTCCGGCCTGCGCTCCACGGGGCTGAATCAAATCTCCGGCGGCATCAGCCTGATGCAGATGTTTGGAACGGAGCAGTCGCTGAACTACAACTTCACCGGCAATCAGGAGCTGGACCGGCTCAAGGCGCATGCCCTCGTCTGGGACATTCCCCTGCCGTGGCGTCATCGACTGCAACTTCTCGGAGTGCATGTGGACTCGGCGACGCAGTCCGGACAGGCTGGCGGCTTACTTGGCGTGCATGGAAGGAATCGCCAACTCTCCGCCGCTTACACCATTCCGCTGGCCAGCGCCTGGAGCAAAGTGCAGCACAAAACCACCATCGCGCTCGACTACAAAAGCACGACTTCCGACATCCTGTTTGGCGGCCAGAGCTTTTCACAAAACACGGCCGAAGTGTTCCAGTTTCGCGTTGGGTACAATCTGCAGGTCAACGACTCGCTGGGCTACACACGCTTTGGGATCTCCGCCATCCACAGCCCGGGCAACGTGCTGGGTCACAACAACTACGCCGCCTTTGACAGCCTGCGCGCAGCCTCACAGGCGAAGTATTGGTACGCCAAGGCAGAACTGGACCGCCTCATCCGTCTGCCCATGGGATTCTCCGCTGTGGCGCACGCAGCGGGCCAGTACTCCAACACCCGCCTGCTTCCCACCGAACAAGTGCTGGCAGGTGGCTACCAGACCGTGCGCGGCTTCGATGAAAGCTCCGCGCGCGGAGATCGCGGCATTGTCGCCAACCTGGAGCTGAACCTGCCCATGATTCATTTCACCACCTGGGGCGGCAAGAAGGTGGACAACCTGAACACCTTTGTCTTTTACGACTTCGCCTATCTGGAAAGCGTGGGTGCCTTTGCTTCGGAGCCTAATCTCAATCTGCAAAGCTCAGGCGTGGGTCTGCGCTACAATCTCAGCAGCAACCTTGATGTGCGCCTCGCCTACGGCTGGAATCTGCGCAGCACCGGGCTGGTGAGTGCGCCAGCGGGTCGATTGCACTTTGGTATGAACATGAAGTATTAAAATGACGAAACCAGAATGAGGAATGAGGAATGAATGACGAAGAACCAAGGATGGAGGAAGAGGATTTTTGGCAGCCGTTGGTGGATGTGGTTATCAGTGTGGTTCGAGAAGATGCGGATGCATCGAAACGTGTTTTTGATTTGGAAGAACGCACAGCCCGATTCGGAGAAGCTGTGATTCGTTTTTTGAAGCCTATAGAACGAAACTCTCTGACCAATCGTTTGATCGATCAATTGGTTGGAGCTTCGACGAGCGTTGGCGCGAATTACTGCGAAGCAGACGACGCAGTGTCGAAGAAAGATTTCAAGCATCGCATTGGCACTTGCCGGAAGGAATCTCGTGAGTCCAAACATTTCCTCCGCATGATCGCCGCAGCAGCTCCTGAAAAACGTCTCGAAGCCCGCGAGCTGTGGAGAGAAGCCCATGAACTCAATCTCATTTTCTCAACCATCTTCAAAAACACCCGCACCTAATCCAAAATGGCGGAAATAGAATGAAGAATGAACGACCAAGCTCGAACGACAAAACTCACTGCACCGTGAGTTGGAATTTCTCTTCAAGCCTCGTCATTGGACATTCATTCGTCATTCCTCATTGATTCGTTACACTCACCCTTCGGGCTCCCTACGGTCGTCTGTCTCACTACGTTCGGCTCTGGTTTCGCCATTCCTTCCCACACATGAACAAACGTAAACGCCAGCTGCGCTCCCTGCGTTTTGAATTCCTCCTGCTGCCGCTAGCGCTGCTGCTGGCCTTGGGTTTCAGCGTCTCGCGCCTCGGTGAAGAACTGGAAAACCTCACGCTGGACTGGCGTTTTCAGTCGCGCGCAGCTTCTGATCCGCCCGCAGATCCTCAGGTGCTGGTGGTAGGCATTGATGAAGATGCGCTGGCTAAGCTCGGGCGCTGGCCGTGGTCGCGGGAGGTGCATGCGCAGCTCGTGGCGCTGCTGGGCTCACGCCCGCCTGCGGCGGCGGCCTTTGATGTCCTTTTCACCGAACCGAGCACCGACCCCAAGCAGGATCAACTCTTCGGCGATGTGCTGGTGCAATCCACGACCTACATCACCGCAGCCGCGGCGGAAACGCTGGAGAACAGCCCAAAATTTGAAGCCGAGTACGCAGGCAACACCAAGGCGATCTCGAACATCCAAGGAGACATCAAGCGTCTCATTGGCAATGACACCGTGCTGCTCCCGGTGCCCATCATTGCGGAGAGTTCTCATGCCGGATTCGTGAATTCGCCTCCGGGTGCTGATGGCGTGCGCCGTCAGATTCCGCTGGTGGTGCGCTGCGGTGCACGTGTCTTTCCCAGCCTCGTGCTGCAAGCGCTGCTCACCCGCGAAGAAGTGGAAACCGATGCCGTGGAGGTGGTGCTCGGTGATTCCATTCGTATCAAGGGCGCACACAAGCAGTGGCAGATCCCCATCGATGAGCGCGGCCAGATGACGATCAACTACCGCCATCCCAACACCTTCAAAGTCTTTCCCTATGCAGGGCTGCTGGCCAGCTTGCTGGAGTTCAAAGACAAGGAATGGCCCAATGACCGTCCGCCCGTCGCTGGTCAGATTCTTTTCATCGGCCAGACCGCTGCAGGACTCGCAGATCTCGGCCCCACCCCGCATGGCCCGCAGACGCCGCTGGTGCTCACGCACGCCAATGCGCTCAGCAACATCCTCAGTGGCGACTACATCAAGAAGCCCGACTTCCTCCGTTTGATCGGAGTTTGGGCACTGCTGGCGCTGCTCACCATCATTCCCGTGCGCTTCGGCCCCATCTGGCTCGCGTTGTTCGTTCCCACGGTGATCATCAGCACTTATGTCTTCACCGCTTTTTATTACTTTCAGATCGAGAGCCTTCACATGCCTCTTGCCTGGCCGGTGTTCGGTTTTGTCCTCGTTGAGGGTGGCTCCATTCTTCACCGCCTGATCATTGAGTCACGCGCCAAGGGACGCATCACCGGCATGTTCGGCACCTTCGTGTCACCTCAAGTCGTCAAGCAGATGATCTCCTCCGGTGAGGAGCCAAAGCTTGGCGGACATCAGGCGGAGATCACCGCCTTCTTCAGCGACATCGCTGGGTTCTCCTCCTTCTCTGAAAAGCTCACGCCTGAGCGCCTCGTCGCGCTGATGAACGATTACCTTTCAGAGATGACCGACATCCTGCACGACAACGGCGGTACGCTCGACAAGTTTATCGGCGACGCCATCGTCGGCATGTTCGGAGCCCCCCTGCCCTTTGAAGGTCATGCCCATGGTGCCTGCTGCGCTGCCCTACTCATGCAGAAGCGCCAGATCGAACTGCGCGAGAAATGGCGCAAGGAAGGTGGCTGGCCGGAGATCGTCTATGAGATGAAGACGCGCATCGGCCTGAACTCCGGCGAGGCCATCATCGGCAACATGGGCTCCCGCCGACGGTTCAACTACACCATGATGGGAGACACCGTGAACCTCGCCGCCCGAAGCGAGAGCGGTGCGAAGAGCTACGGCGTGTACACCATGATCACGGGAGAGACGAAGGCGCTCGCGGAAAGGCACAAGCAAGACATCACCTATCGCTTCCTTGATCGCATCGTCGTCAAAGGCCGCAGCAAGCCCGCCGAAGTTTACGAACTCGTTGACTTCACCAAGCACATCACCCCCGAGACCGAGGAGTGCCTCCATCTCTTTGAAAAAGGCATCGCCGCCTATCAGTCCCAGGACTGGGACGTGGCCAGAGCGCTGTTTGAACGCGCTGCCAAACGCGAGATTCACCGGGATGCGAACCCGTCGCTCGTCATGATCGAGCGCTGCGACGACATGAAGCTCAATCCTCCTCCACCGGATTGGGATGGGGTGTATGTGATGAAGACGAAGTGAAAAGTACTCCCGAGCTTCAGCTCGATGCTATTTTCTCAGAAACTTCTGCCGCCAAACCCAGTCCCAAAGCCGGAGTACCCTGACTGTGGTGTGTCCTGCATGAGCGCCGAGTTCTGCCGATAGGACGAACTCTGGCTGTTGATCATTGCCGATTGATTAAGCTCGTCTGCCGCTGCCTGCCGCTCAGCCAACTCGG
This sequence comes from Verrucomicrobiaceae bacterium, assembly GCA_027490195.1. Classification (GTDB taxonomy): domain Bacteria; phylum Verrucomicrobiota; class Verrucomicrobiia; order Verrucomicrobiales; family Verrucomicrobiaceae; genus Prosthecobacter. The sequence continues at coordinate 16,196 of JAIXYN010000022.1, forward strand.
CTTCGGCCAGCCGTTCTTCCTGCCCGCGCAGCACGTTCACCAGAATCACCCGCTCCTTCTCACTGATCTTGCCCGTGGTGGCCGCTTTGTTGATCTCCATCAGGCGCGGATGTTCCGCCGCATACTGGTTCAGGAAGCTCTCCATCTTTTGCGGGCTCCATTTGCCCTCCGGCGGCCTGCCGACGGACTTCTCCGCGACCAGCGCCGCCTCTCCCCCCGCGTGAATGTAGCCAATCTCCACAGCTCTCCTCGCAAACGCTTTTGCCTCGGCCACGCTGCCCACGTGGTACTCTTCGGTGGTGGTCTGGCAGGATGAAAGCAGCGCAACGGTCAGAAAAAGCAGGAAGGATTTCATGCGCGGAATGTGGAGAATGTTTTCCGCGCTACAAGCCAAAGTCGTTGCGAGCTTTAGCTCTCTCTGGAAAGGTCGCGCTCCTCCCAAAGTCCAGAGGGAGCTTTAGCTCCCGACTACATTTCATTTCCATTTTCCAATGACGTCCCGCCATCTGATCCTTGTCGCAATGCTCGCTACCGCCTCAGGCGCTATCGCGGCCACTCCTGTCTTTGAAAGCCCGAAGCTCACCACCGCAAGCCCATCCCGTCTGGTCAAGGTGGATGCCTCCCTCAAAGGCGCGAAGCAACTCTTCCTCGTCGTCTCGGATGAAGACGGCGTCAGTTGTGACTGGGCAGACTGGCTGGAGCCGAAGCTAGTCATGGCGGACGGTTCCACCAAGGACCTGACAAAGCTGCCATGGAAAGCCGCCAGCCAAGGCTCCGGCAGCACACACGTGGGCAAATCTGCCATGGGCGGTGCGCTGCTCGTGAAAGGCCAAAAATTTGAAAGCGGCATCGGCACGCATGCGCGCTCGGTGATTGTTTATGATCTGCCGAAGGACGTGGTGGGCTTCACCGCCCAGGCCGCCATTGATGACGGTGGCATGGAGCGCGGCGGCAAGGCCAGCAATGCCTCCGTTAAATTTCAGGTCTATACCGAAACACCGCCCAATGCCCCCAAGCCCGCGCCACCCATCGTGGACGACGGCAAGACCACCGTGCCTGCGGACATGTTCAACGTTCCCGAAGGCCTTGAAGTCACCGTATGGGCCACCTCGCCCGCCTTCTTCAATCCCACCAACATCGACTTCGATGCGCAGGGTCGCCTCTGGGTGGCTGAAGGCGTGAACTACCGCAGCAAAGGCAGCCGCAGGCCGGAGGGAGATCGCATCGTGGTGCTCGAAGACACCACCGGCTCTGGCCGTGCGGACAAGAGCACCGTCTTCGTGCAGGAGACCGCGCTGGCAGCACCGCTCGGTGTCGCGGTGCTGGGCAATAAAATCGTCGTCTCACAGCCACCCGAGATGCTCGTTTACACCGATGTGAATGGCGATGGCAAATTCGACCCCGCCGTGGACAAGCGCGACGTGCTGCTCACCGGCTTCGGCGGTCGGCAGCATGACCACAGCCTGCACAGCGTCACCGCCGGACCCGACGGCCTGTGGTATTGGAATCAGGGCAACACGGGCGCGAAGTTCACCGATAACTCCGGCAAGACCTTCCGCATGGGCAGCCCTTACATGATGCAGGACATCGCCGGGCAGAAGAGCGACGATGGCCATGTGTGGATCGGCGGCTTCAGCGCACGCATGAACCCGGATGGCAGCAACGTCACCATCATCGGCCACAATTACCGCAACAGCTACGAGCAGACCCTTACCTCCCTGGGCGATCTCTTCCAAAGCGACAACGACGACCCGCCTGCCTGCCGCGTTTCTCCCGTGATGGAAGGTGGCAATGCCGGCTTTGCCTCCGCCGATGGCCTGCGCTCTTGGGGTGCGGACAAACGCCCCGGCCAGGACACCCCCACCGCCGAGTGGCGGCAGGAAGATCCCGGCACCATGCCTGCTGGCGATGTCTATGGCGGCGGCTCTCCCACCGGCGTGGCCTTCTATGAAAACGGCGCGCTCGACAAGAAATGGAACGGCCTTCTCCTCGCCTGCGAAGCGGGCAAGAACGTCGTCTTTGGCTATCTGCCCAAGCTCGATGGCGCAGGCTGGAAGATGGAGCGCTTTGATTTCCTCACCTCCAACAAGGAGAAGGAATTCGCCGGTTCGGACTTCCTCGGCGGCAAGCCCTCTGGCGAACTCAAGACTCGCTTTCGCCCCAGCGATGTGACCGTCGGCCCGGATGGCGCGATCTACGTGGCCGACTGGTTCGATGCCCGCGTGGGTGGCCACGGCACGCTGGATGACCGCTACACCGGCACCATTTACCGCATCGCGCCAAAGGGCTTTGTTTCCAAGGTGCCTGCGATGAAGCTTGATACGACAGAAGGCCAGATCGAGGCGCTGAAGAGCCCCGCGCCGAATGTGCGCTACAACGGCTTCACTGCGCTGAAAGCCCAGGGCGCGAAAGGCGCGGCTGCCGTCGCCGCCTTGCTCACGGACGACAACGCCTTCATCGCCGCACGCGCCGCATGGCTGCTCGCACAGATGGGTGAAGATGGCGTCGCAAAGGTGAAGCCATGGCTCGATTCCAAGTCCGAAGATCAGCGCCTCGTCGCCTACCGTGCCCTGCGACGTGCCGGTGTTGAGGTGCTGCCCATGGCCACCAAGATGGTCACGGATTCATCTGCTGCTGTGCGCCGCGAAGTCGCACTAACGCTGCGTGAAGTCCCCGCTGCCCAGAGCCTCCCACTGCTGGTAAAACTTGCCGCGCAGTTTGATGGAAAAGATCGCGCTAACCTCGAAGCGCTGGGTCTCGGCAGCGAAGGCAAGGAGGCTGAACTCTATGCCGCAGTGCTCAAAGACAAGCCCGCCGCGTGGACTGAAGCCCAAGCCTGGATCGCCTGGCGCATGCACCCCGCCGCTGCGGTGGAAGCCTTCAAGACCCGCGCTCTTGATGGCGCGCTGACCGAAGAACAGCGCAAGCTCATGCTCACCGCACTCGCCTTTGTGAAAAGCCGCGAGGCCGCAGGCGCGATGATCGAGCTCGCCAACGCCAAGGACTTCCCCATGAAGGATCTGGCCAAATGGTGGCTGCTCAATCGCAAAGGCAACGACTGGAAAGCCTACGATGTGGAAGGCGGCTTGAAGGCCCTGGGCCTGTATGATCCTGCCAAGGTGAAGCTCGTCGCGGTCGAGATGCCGCCTGAAGTCAAAGACGCGCCCAAGCTGCCCACTGGCGCAGATATCGCCAAACTCCCCGGCGATGCCAAGAGCGGCCAGGCCGCTATCGCCGTCTGCTTCACCTGCCACAAGGTCGGCAACATGGGCGTGGAATACGGCCCTGATCTCAGCACCTTCGGGAAACAACAGCCGAGCGAAGTCATCGCCAACGCCATTGCGCATCCCTCCGCCGACATCTCGCACGGTTACGAAGGCAGCGAGATCAAAACCAAGGACGGCCTCACCATCAGCGGCATGATCCTCTCCAGCGGCGATCCCGTCATGATCAAGTGCATGGGCGGCCTCGTGCAGACTGTGCCGAAAGAGCGCATCGCCAGCGTGAAGAAGATGGAGCGCTCGCTGATGTATCAGCCCCAGCAGCTCGGCCTTACGCCACAGTCCATCAGCGACATCGTGGCGTATTTGAAGAGCCTCTGATCTGGGAAAGTACTCGTGAGCTTTAGCTCACTCTGGAAAGCTCCGAGCTTTTCCAGAACGAACTCAAGTTCGTGAGTACTTTGCTTCGCCCCCTGCAACATCCCCCCATGGTTGCCAGTATGTCTCTGCATGCTCCGCACTCTCCTGCCCTTCATTGCCCTCTGCACTGGCATCGCGTCCGCTGAAGTCACAAACATCGGCTCTCGCCGTGAACTCTTCGTGGACAAGCTCCTCATCGACCAGATGAAAGGCACCACGCTGCGTCTGCACCATCCCGAAGAGGCCGGCATCGCGGTCGAGTTTGACCAGCCGTGGGAAGGCCGCTTCAGCGCCTACATCACCGTCATTCACAATGACGAGTCGAACAAATACCAGATGTACTACCGGGGTAATGCGGGCTTTAAAGACGGCACCAGCGGCGAGGTGACCTGCTACGCGGAATCTGCCGATGGCAAAACCTGGGTGAAGCCCAAGCTCGGCCTGCATGAGATCAATGGCAGCAAGGACAACAATATCATGCTGGCCAATCTGGCTCCCTACACGCACAACTTCGCGCCCTTCATTGACCGCCGTCCCGGTGTACCTAAAGAGCAGCGCTACAAGGCCCTAGCAGGACTCGGTGGCAAGTACGGTGGACTCAGTGCCTTCGTCTCGGCGGATGGTCTGCACTGGCAGAAAATGCAGGAGGCGGCGGTCATCACCAAAGGCGCGTTTGATTCTCAGAACGTGTCGTTCTGGTCCGAGGCGGAGCAGTGCTACGTGGCCTACTTCCGCGTCTTCACCGCTGGCGTGATCGATGAGAGGACCTGGAAACCCAAGGGCGTGCGCTGGGTCAGCCGCGCCACGAGCAAAGATTATATCACCTGGACCGACGCCGTGCAGATGACCTGCGACCAGCCGCTGGCGGATCACATTTACATCAGCCAGACGAATCCGTATTTCAATGCACCGCACCTTTACATCTCCACCGCCGCGCGCTTCATGCCCGGCAAGGCCGTGCTCGATGATCAGGCCAAAAAAGCCATCGCCGAGGACACGAAAGCCTATCCTGCTCTGATCCAAGACTGCTCCGAAGCCGTGCTGATGACCAGCCGCGCCGGCACCACCGCCTATAATCGCAGCTTCATGGAAGGTTTTGTGCGCCCCGGACAGGACTTCCGCAACTGGACCAGCCGCAGCAATTACCCCGCCTGCGGCGTGGTGCAGACCGGGAAGTCGGAGATGTCACTCTACGTGGAGCGCCACTACGGGCAAAGCACCGCGCTGCTGCAACGCCTCACTTTGCGCATCGATGGCTTCGCCTCGCTGCACGCTGACTACGCAGGCGGTGAGATGACCACCAAGCCCTTCACTTTCACCGGCAAGGCGCTGCACTTGAATCTCTCCACCGGTGCCGCTGGCTCCGTAGCCGTGGAACTCCAGGATGCCGAGGGCAAGCCCCTGCCTGGCTTCACTTTGGCCGACTGCAAGGCGATCTCTTCTGACGACACCGACCGCGTCATCTCCTGGAAGACCAGCAGCGATGTCTCTGCGCTAGCCGGAAAGCCCGTGCGTCTGCGTTGGGTGCTCAAGGATGCCGACGTGTTTTCGTTCCGCTTTGAGTGATGGTCTGAGAAAAGTAGTCCCGAGCTTTAGCTCGTTCTGGGAAGCCCCGCTGCCCCCAGAATCCAGACAGAGCTAAAGCTCAGGAGCACTTGGCACCGAGCATAGGCGACAGCCCCCCGGAACGCCCCCCTTTCGTACGTACTTTGCCGCCACCCGCATGAATCACTGGCGTTGAGCAGGAAACAAGGAACCATCGGGCACATGGGGACGTATCCCACCTGACCCATGGAAATCTCGTCAAAAACATTCTCGGCCAAAGGCTTCGTGCTTCCCCACAGCCTGCCCATGATTTTACTGGACGACTGCTACCACTTCCCCGCTTGCCATCTGCCGCTGTTCATCTTTGAAGAACGCTACCGCAGCATGCTGAATCACGCGCTGGAGACCGACCGCATGTTCTGTGTCGGCGTCTCAGACGGCGGGAATGATGTGCTGCCTGTGACCACCGCAGGATTGATCCGCGCCTCGGTCAAAAACCCCGATGGAACCTCGCAGGTCATGCTCTACGGCGTCTGCCGCGTGCGCATCACCGGCTGGGATCAGGTGAAGCCCTTCCGCATCGCCCGCGTGGAGCCCGTGCTCACCCAGCACGCGCCCACCCAAACCCTGCGCCTGCTGAAATCACGTGCCCTGGATCTCCTGCCACCGCCCACGGATGACAGCTGCGATAGCATGTGCCAGATGCGGCAGGAACTGGAGCAGATGGACGAAGCCGAAGCTGTTTGCGACATCATCGCCTTCCACTTCGTGCGCAAAAAAGCCGCCCTCCGTGCCCTCCTCGAAGAATGCTGCCCCCAGCGCCGCTACGAAAGGCTCATCAGCGAACTGCAAAAAGCGCAGGACTCTTAGAACCTGATTCATGGGAGCCGATCAGCACCGCTGCGCTGGCGCAGTTCTTGGCTAGGCGGGGATCCCTAGAGTATTAGCATGCTATGAGGCTTTGTCGCAAAGCGATGCTTGTCCACATCTCGTCGCTAAACTCGGAGCCGATACAATATCAGCGCTCCCAGCACGGAATTACCTCGCCGCTTTCACCTGATCCCACACCTTGGTGTACTTCACGAGGTCGGGACCGAGGTCTTCAATGACTTCGCACTTGGCCTGCAGTTCGGCGGGGATGGTGACGGCGGGGTTCTTGAGGAAGTCGGGGCTGACTTTCGCTAACGCGGGTTTGTTGGGGCAGTAGTAGCCCATCCATTCCATGTTTTCGGCGGCGATGGCGGGATCGAGGACGAAGTTGATGAAGGCGTGGGCGAGGGCGGGCTGCTTCGCGGTTTTGGGAATGACCATGGCATCGCAGCCGAGGGTGACGCCTTCACGCGGGATGAGGATCTCGACCTTGGGGTTTTCCATCTGCACTTGAAACAGATCGCCGCTGTAGCCATGGACAAGGAGGAACTCGGCGGAGTCGATGCCGGACTTGTAGCCTTCGTTGTCAAAGCGGGCGATGTTCTTTTTCCAGCGGATGAGGACGTCGCGTGCGGCGGTTAGCTGGGCTTCATCACGCGTGTTGATGCTGTGGCCGAGAGACTTCAGGGCGGCGCCGATGCTTTCGCGCATGTCATCGAGCAGGGTCATGCGTCCGGCTAGGGCGGCGCGGTCAAAGAGTGCCCAGGTGGCGTCTGCGGGCTGGGCTTTCATCTTGTCTTTACGCACGGCAATGCACGCATAGGCCAGGGTGTAGGGCACGCTGTGTGCCATGGCTTGATCCTTCACCTTGGACAGCACGGCGGTGTCGATGTTCGGCAGGTTGGGGATGAGCTTGTGATCCAGATCCGCCAGCATGCCCTGCGAGTGCATCACCTGGATCATGTAGGCGGTGGGAAATACCAGATCATAGCCGGTGGCTCCGGCCTTGAACTTGGCAAACATGCTTTCGTTCGAGTCAAAGGTGTCGATGACGACCTTGCAGCCATGCTGATTCTCAAACTTCAGCACCACCTCCGGGCTGATGTAGTCTGCCCAGGTGTATAGGTGCAGCGTCTCGGCCTGCACTCGGAGCGCGACGCAAACCAGAGCGAGGAGCAACGCGATGCGCTTCATGGCCGTGAGAGGCTCAGGCGGCCAGAGGCTGGCGCAGCGGGATGCGCTGCTGCTGGCGGAAGGCGGCTTCGGTATTGAAAGCAGCGAGAAGCAGGAGGCTGAAGCCGAGATCGCTCACGAGGGAATTGCGCAGGAAGAACCAGGTAGGCAGATGCCCGGGCTCACCCGTCGTCACGGCCTGCAGCCAGCCCGCGAGATCGCGGGAATAGGCGGAGCCGGGATTGCTGAGCCATGAAACGGTGTTGGTGAAGAAGTAGAAGACCAGCGAGCAGCCGACCAGCCCCAACAAGCTGCCGAGCATGCCCATCTGCCCACGCTTGCGGCTGGCCAGCAGCGCGGCGACGGCAAAGCAGGGATACACTGCCAGGGCCTCCCATTGCAGCAACGAGTGCAGCCCGGTAGCTGCGGCGTCGATACCCACGAGCAGCATCGGGATCAGGATAAAGGGCACCCGTTTGGAAAAGACCAGCGTGCCGGTGAAGGCCAGCGCCATCCATGGAGAGAAGTTTTCGAGTAATTCAAAGGTGACGTAGCCTTTCAGCTTGGCCCAGCGAAACGCAGCAGCGGCGACGATCAAGGCAAGCGGCAGCAGGAAGGCACGGGAGGCGGGGCGGGAGTCAGTGGAGGGCATGGGGGAAAGTGGGATGTAACAAGGATCAAACGCCGAAACAAGCTACACCGCTCCCTTTTTCTTCAAAAAGGGCACCAGTTCATCCACGCCGAAGTCGGCCAGCACTTCGCCATCCCAGTCCATGGTGGGGGCTTTGCTTTGGCCGCTGAGTTCGATCATGGCCTGCATGGCCTCGCGATTGCCGGAAACGACGACGGCTTCATAGTCAATGCGCTTGGCATCAAGGTATTCCGTGACTTCTTCGCACCAAGGGCAGCCAGTTTTGAGATAAACGACAGGTTTGATCATCGGGCCATCATGCCGTGAAAGGCCGCCAAGGGCAAGCAATGCGTACGTGATTCTCGGTTGACCACCCCCGTCGCCCGATTACTGTCCGCCCGCTGTTTTCAGAGCCTTCATTCAGTGCTCCGAAGCCCGTCCCTTTGAACGTCAACTCCCCATGCGCCATCTTCGACCCCCGACAGCGCAGCAGGAACCGTTCCAGCGGATGGAACGCCCGAAAGGAATCTCCAGCGTGCTGCAAGTGTGCGCGGAAATGACTTTAAGGCAGGCAGGGCCAGTGCGGCCCAGCTTTGAAAACCGCAGCAGCCCGTGGTGGTGCTGTGGCAGGCCGCGTGTGCGGTCCGCCGCGTGCCGCGGACCCGTGGAAGAGGCAAGCCGCCCGTTCCCGCCCGCCGCCCTCTCCAGCACCCCGGCCCTGCCAGTACACGCAACCCACCCCTACCTAAACTCAACTCATGTCCGACTATCCCAATCGCAATGGCGGAGGCAACTCCTCCGGCAATGGCAACCGCCGCAATCGCAATCGCAACCGTCCACGTGGACCCCGTCCTGAAGGTCCCCGCCCCACCCGTGAAGGTGGCCGCGAAACCCGCAACGCAGCCCCTTCTGGTTTTCAGAAGTTTCTGAGCATCATCAGCTTTGGCCTGCTCGGCCAGTCAAAGCCGAAAAGCCGCCCACAGGCGGATCGCGGCCCAAGCGCCGGCCCACGCTCCACGAACGACAACCCACGCCCGCAGCGCGAGCCCCGCGTGCGCCGTGAAGCTCCTCCTTCGGTGAACCCTTCGGACATCACCACGGACCGCCTCTACGTCGGCAACCTTTCTTATGACGCGACCGAGAGCGATCTCTTCGAACTCTTCAACGGTGTCGGCGCTGTGAAGAATGCCGAAGTCGTCGTCAACAGCCGCACCCAGCGCTCCAAGGGCTTCGCCTTTGTGACCATGGGCAGCGTGGAAGAAGCACGCCGCGCCGTGCAGGAACTCAGCAGCAAGGATTTCATGGGCCGCCCGCTGCAGCTCAGCGGTGCCAAGCCGAACACCCGGGGTGAAGACTCCGACGCTCATTCTCAGCAAGAAGCGCACGCTGCCTGATAGGCAGCATCCTTTGGTTTCATTGCGCCCGCAGGTTCTCGAACGGAGCCTGCGGGCTTTTTTTGCACAAACTCGACAACACGCTGAACAAAAGCGCCTCGATTGCCCTCCAAGTTCATACAACCCATCATGCCTGCCTCAAACCTTCTCGACCGGGAACCCGAACCCGGAATTGTGACAACCAGTGCTCCCGTCACTCAAGGCTCTTCGGCGGAGATCCATGCCGACGAGCAATTCTGCAGCAAGCTGGAAGACCGTGCGCTACTCAGCGGCCCGAACCGCCGTCTGCGCGACCTGCAGCTGCTTTACAGTGTGGCCAAGGATTTCATTCTCGGCTTTCGCGCCCTGCATTTCGTCGGTCCGTGCATCACCGTGTTTGGCTCGGCACGCTTCCCAGAGGATCATCCTTATTACAAGCTAGCGCGGGATATGGGCGCGGCCATTGCGAAGATGGGCTTCACCGTTTTGACGGGTGGCGGCCCTGGTATCATGGAAGCTGCCAATCGTGGCGCAAAAGATGCTGGAGGACGCAGCGTTGGCTGCAACATCCGACTGCCTTTTGAACAAAGCCACAATCCTTACCTCGACCGCTGGGTGACCATGGAGCATTTTTTCGTGCGCAAGACGCTGCTCATCAAGTACAGCTATGGCTTCATCATCATGCCGGGCGGATTTGGCACCATGGACGAAATGTTTGAGGCGTTGACACTCATCCAGACTAAAAAGCTCAAGAGCTTCCCCATCGTCATCATGGGCAGCGATTTCTGGCCAGAGATGCGCCAGTTCATGGAACACATGCTCAAAGGCGCCACCATCAGCGCGGAAGATCTCAACTTGATCAAGTGGACCGACTCCGTCGATGAGGCCGTGGCCCATCTGCAGGAGAAGGCCGTGACACAATTTGGTCTGCGCCGCTATCGCGTGCCGAAGAGCAGTGCGCTGCTGGGAGAAAAGGCGCTTGAAGGTGCCCATTGAAACACCACACTCCGCCCCCTGCATGTCTGACCACACCTTCACCCTCTCCAACGGCCTCAAGCTGGGCTATGGTGAGTACGGTGATCCGCGGGGTGAAGTGGCTTTCTACTTTCACGGCTGGCCCTCTTCGCGGGTGCAGGGCTCCCTCTTTCATGAGCAGGCCAAAAAGCACGGCATGCGCCTCATCTGCCCGGACCGGCCCGGCATCGGCCTGTCTGATTTTCAACCGCGCCGCACCCTTCTCGACTGGCCTGATACGCTGACTCAACTCGCCGCCCACGTCGGTGCGGACAACTACCACGTGATCGGCTGGTCCGGTGGCGGGCCATATGTGCTCGTCACAGCGTTGAAACTGCACAAACGCCTGCTCTCCGCCTCCATCATTTGCGGTGCCCCCCCTCTGAAGTTTCTCGGCGATCGTCAGATGTTCTGGCTCTACCGCTTCATGATCCAGCTGCGGCATTTTTTTCCGACGATTCTCGGACTCGTCCTGCGCCTGGGTGGCCTGGCTGCGAAGGGAAATCCCCACAAAGCCCCTTTGCGCTGGCTCATGAAACTGCTGGGCGTGGAGGACCGCCGCGTGCTGCTGCTGCCCGGCATCTATGATGTGGTGCGTGATGCCACGCTCGGCGCGTTGGATCGCGGCTCGCGCAGCGTGATCGCAGACGCAGACATCTACCTCAGCGAATGGGGCTTCGAAGTCAGTCAGATCAATTTCCCCATCCGCTTCTGGCACGGTAAACAGGACCGCAACATCGCCTGGACCTACACTCAGCAGATCGCCCAGCTCATCCCACAGGCGGAGCCCCACTGGTCTGAGATCGACGGGCATTACTCCCTGCCCATCACGCATGCGGAGCAGATCATTACCGCAGCGCTACAGAGGGAAGAGGCGGCGGCGGCAAGACTCGCTAAATAGCGTGGGATCACCACATGAACATTGCTGGGAGCGCCGATATTTAATCGGCGCTGGACGAGCGTCCCTGCAACAGGACCTGGCATGAAGCCACCAAGGAAAAAAGGCGCGTGTTCCCGCTGCGGAGCTTTCCAGAGCCGGTTAAAAACCAGCGCTCCCAGTAAAGAATGCTGCGCACTCAGGCTTACCTCGGCAGCAAGATCGGAATCCCGTTATCAATCACAAACACACGCGTGCCATCTTCAGTCGTCAGCGCCGCCTCCACCTTGTTCGCGGCGCACTCTTCCGCCGTTGCACGGCGCAGCGGCTGGTGCGTGTCAGGGCAGCGCATCAGCGGCAGAAAATCATCAAGCCATTGGGTTTCGTTTTGCATCAGTATTCAGCCATGGAGGGGTCAATTTCACGCGCCCAGGCGATGATGCCACCGGAGATGTTCCAAACATTCTCGAAGCCCTCATCGCGCAGAAGGCTGACGGCACGCGCGCTACGCCCGCCGCTTTTGCAGTGGACGAGAATGCGCTTGTCCCGGGGGAGTTCGTTGGTGCGGTTTTCGAGTTCCCCCAGCGGGATCAGCACCGCACCGTCGATACGCGAGATGGTTTGCTCATGCGGCTCGCGCACATCGAGCAGGAAATGGTTGTCTCCACTTTCGCGGAGTTCTTTGAGTTCGTGGACGGTCATGGTTGGAACAGTGGGGAGAGGACCGGCGGTGATGCCGCAGAAGCTCTGGTAGTCGATAGGTTCGGTGATGGTGGGATTCTCGCCGCAGACTGGGCAGGTGGGGTCGCGGCGCAGGGTCAGCGTGCGAAAGCGCATGCTGAGCGTATCCACATGCATCAACTTGCCCAGCAGCGGCTGGCCGATGCCGGTGATGAGTTTGATGGCCTCCAGCGCCTGCATGGTGCCGATAAGGCCCGGTAGCACGCCCAGCACGCCGCCTTCAGCACAGGAAGGCACCATGCCCGGCGGCGGCGGCTGCGGGCACATGCAGCGGTAGCAGGGCGCACCCAGATGCGGGGCAAACACGCCGACCTGCCCGTCAAAGCGCAGGATGCTGCCATACACATTCGGCTTTCGCAGCCACACGGCCACATCGTTGCTCAGGTAGCGCGTGGGGAAATTATCCGTGCCATCGATGATGACATCGTAGTCTGCCGCGATCTTCAGGGCGTTCGCCGCATTGAAAAGCTCCGGATAAACCTGGATGTCCACGTGCGGATTGATGTCCGCCAGCCGGTCGCGTGCGGCGTCCAGTTTTTTGCGCCCGAGGTCCTTCTGCCCAAAGAGAATCTGGCGCTGCAGATTGGTGATCTCCACCACATCCGGGTCCACCAGGCCAAGTCCGCCTATGCCTGCCGCCGCCAGATACATGCTGATGGGCGATCCCAGTCCCCCTACCCCGATGCACAGCACCCGCGCCGCCCGCAGCTTGCGCTGGCCCTCGATCCCGAATTCGGGGATCGCCAGGTGCCGCGCGTAGCGGCTCAGTTCATCGGGTTGGAGGTCGGGCATGAGCCTACCACAATGGCATGCAGAATCGCCAGCGCAATCATCCAGCGGTTGCGATGGCGCATGGCGTGCCTACATTCGCTACATGCCCGATTGGACACCCCCAACCCAAGTCAATCTGGTCGATCTGGGCTTCATGGACTCGCGTTCGAAGCTCATCGACCTCGCCGCCTTTCTCGACCGCGTCCAGCGCGCCGGGCAGGAAGGCGACTTCCGTGTCCAGGCCCTGAAAAACGCCATTGCCCTCCTTTCTCAAGATCAGCCCCAGCGTGCGAAGGATGTCCTGCTCAGTTTCAGTGATCCGAGTGTGGAGCCCGTGGCTAAAGCAGCAATTCAGGGCGCGATTGGAGCGTATAAGAACTGAAGTTGGCAGTGGTTTGCGATTGTTGGCCGTCGTTTGCAATGGTTGCCAAGCCTCAGCTAAACCACTGCAAACCATCGCCAACAACTGCAAACAACCGCCAACTTCCCCTTCCCCTCAATGAACTACATCGAGCCCCACGGCCACATGGTCAGCCGCACGACGGATGATTATGAGCGAATGGCCATCGCCGGCTGCCAGGCGATCTGCGAACCCGCGTTCTGGGCCGGCTATGACCGCGCCAGCGCCGACGGCTTCTACGACTACTTCCGCCAGATCACCGAGTATGAGCCCAAGCGTGCCGCGAAGTTTGGCATCCAGCACTACTGCTGGCTGTGCATCAACCCCAAGGAAGCGGAAGATTTGAAACTGGCGGACGACGTCATCGCGCTGATCCCGCAGTTCATCGACAAACCCGGTGTCCTTGGCATTGGCGAGATCGGCCTGAACAAGAACAGCCGCAACGAGCTGAAAATCTTCGAGCAACATGTGCAGGTGGCGCAGGATTACGATGCTCTTGTGCTCATTCACACGCCCCATTTGGAAGACAAGCTCAAGGGCACGCGCCTGATCGTCGAGGCGCTGAAAAACTTCCCCAAGATCAAGCCCGAGCGCGTCATCATCGACCACGTCGAAGAGCACACCATCGACCACGTCCTCGATCACGGCTTCTGGGCGGGCATCACCCTCTATCCCGAAAGCAAATGCACCCCGAACCGCGCCATCGACATGCTGGAGCAGCGCCACGCCGAGCGCATCTGGATGAACAGCGCCTGCGACTGGGGCATCTCCGATCCCCTCGCCGTGCCGAAGACCATGCAAGCCATGCGCCAGCGTGGATGGACGACTGAGATGATTCAGCGCGTGGCGTGGGATAACCCACGTAAGTTCATGGGGCAGTGTGAGAAGTTTAAGCTGTGAGGGCAGTGCCATTGAAAGCCGCCGACAAATACCACAAGTGGGTCGATTGGAGCGCCAAAGATGGCGTTTACATCGGCCATTGCCCCGATTTGATCACTAGCATCCATGGTGATAATCCCGTGAAGCTTTATGAAGAGCTTTGCGAAGTCGTTGAAGGAGTCATCAGCGATCTCACTCAAGCAGGCCGCCGCTTGCCGAAACCGCGAGTTCGCCCCATGCTCGAGTGCACATGACACATACCTAGCTGTTGTGATCGCCGGATCATCGTCTATCTTATCATGTCCGCCGATGTCCCAGACCACCGCCAGCCAGCCGCCAGTGATACCGCTGCTCACCCAAGAGCAGATGGCGCGGATCTTATCCTCGCGGCGCTCGATTACCTCCGAGGAAGCTTATCGCCAGATCGAAACGCATCTGGGTCGCCCTCGCTCGCCAGGCAGAAAGAAGGTTTGCGTGAATGGGCAGGAAATCTGGGTTTGCTGCTGACCGCGTCTGACTTGGCCGCAAAGGTGGTGCGCGGAGGTCAGGAACACGACATTTACCACGAAGAATCCACAGATCGATACGTCAAGGTCACGCGTGATGGCATCTTCGGCCTCTCACCCGGCATTGACCTTGCCCTGGTTTCTTCAGACATGGATGCTCGGCGTTTCCATCTGTGGGAAGCGTCCCCGATGGAGTATCTGGAGCGCCTGCACCTGCAAAACGAACTTGTGCCTGGCTTGAACCGCCTAGAGGGAATGATCATTCAAGGAGGCGATTTGGCCATTGTCTCGTCACAGCCACGGTTTGAACTAGAGCCGGTGTCCCAGCCTGAAATCGACGCCTGGTTTGAGGCACAAGTATTCGTCAAAGTCACCCGCTGTGGTTACTACCGGGCCAAGGACAATCTCGGCGTGTTCGACGCTCACACCAAAAACCTGGCGCGTTTCGAAAGCACCTTGATCCCCTTCGACGTCATCCCCTGCCGTCCCGGAGGAGGCTTCCTGCAGTTCATCGCTGACACTCTAGCGGCGGGCCATCACGTTAAAGAGGTCCGCACCGCTTCCACCTCACCTCGGGGCGCATAACCGTTGAATATCCGCACGTGAGCATCCAAAGTCCGCGCTCAGCCTGATGACCGCCCCGAATCTCGACACCATCGCCCTCATTGCCGGAAACGGCATCTACCCGGAAACCTTTGTGGCTGCGGCGCGCAAGGCTGGGGTGAAGAAGTTGGTGGTGGCGGCGTTTACGAATGAGACGAAACCGGAACTGGCGGGGATGGTGGATGCGATTGAGTGGTTTCGTGTGGGGCAGCTTGGGAAGATGATCTCCTTTTTCAAAAAGCAGGGCGTGACGCAGACGGTCATGGTGGGGCAGATTGCGCCGAAGAATCTCTTCGATCTGCGTCCTGACTTCCGCACGCTGATCATGATGGCGAAGCTCAAGCAGCGGAACGCAGAGACGCTGTTTGGGGGCATCGCCAATGAGCTGGCGAAGGATGGCATCACCCTGCTGCCTGCCACGACGTTTCTCGAAGACCTCATGCCCAAGGCAGGCCATGTAGCGGGACCGCAGATCAAAAAACGGCGGCAGGAGGATGCGGAATACGGTTTTAAAATTGCCAAAGAAAGCAGTCGGCTGGACATCGGCCAGACGGTGGTGGTGAAAAACGGTACGGTGCTAGCGGTGGAGGCCTTTGAAGGCACGAACGAAGCCGTCAAGCGAGGCGGAGCCCTGGGCCGTGGCGGCGCAACGATGGTGAAAGTTTCGAAGCCAAATCAGGACATGCGCTTTGATGTACCCGTGGTGGGCCCGGAGACGATCCGTACCGCAGCGGCTGCCGGGGTGGACTTGATCGCCGTGGAAGCAGGCATGACCCTGCTCCTCGGACGGGAGGAAGTTTTCAGGCTATCCCAGGAGCTCAAAGTGACCCTGCTGGCACTGGCCTGATTTTTCCTTACGCCTGCCGCCACGTCATGGACGGCACAATTCTTGTCTCGTATTTCAGCCGTCGTTTGGGTCTAATTGGGGTGGATAGCGGATTATTCCGTTATTCACATAACATAATAAAACAAACGATAGGTAAACATACGCATACAATGAAAACGAAACGAAACCATGCCTTCACTCTGATCGAGTTGTTGGTGGTGATCACAATCATCGCGATTCTCGCGGGATTGGCGGTACCCGCCTACACGATCGTTCAGAGGATCGCTAATCAGAATAAAGGCGTCAACAACGCCAGACAGGTCATCTTCGCGATGAAACTGTTCGCAAAGGACCACAGCAGCCAGTATCCCGACACCGTGCCCAATCCGGTGACCGGGAGCCTGGCACAAAACGCCAATGACGCGTTCCGCTACATGATCCAGGAAAAGTGCGCTCCGGATGAGCGCATCTTCGGCTGCCCCGCCGGTTACAATCCAGACGGCACCATCGGTCTGAGCCCCAACTATGGCAATGCCCTGATGCCCGGTGAAAACCACTGGGCGATGACGGCCGGCCAGACGGACACCACGGTGGGCAACATGCCCCTCGTGTTTGAAAACCCAGCCTCCTCAAGCTGGCCGCCGCTCTGGAATGCCGATATGGCAGGCAAGATCGCTCCGGGACGCACCTGGGCGGATGGCAAGATCATCATTGGGCGCAACGACGGCAGCGTCGCTCTCGAAGCTCTGGCTGACACCAAAGGAATGGTCGGCCCCAAAGGCATGGCCGGTGGTTTGAACCTGTTTACCCAGGCCTCAGACGGCATCCCGCAGCGCGTCTTGCCGGTGGTTTATGGCAATGCCGGACCTACTCCTCCGGTCACGCCAAGCCCCACCCCACCTCTCGCTTCAGCGCCCAGCGTTCCGCAGGCACCCACCAGCCTGCCCCCTACGGGACTGTGATCCTTCATAAAATCTAGCGACACTCCACGCCGCCGGATGCAAGCCATCCGGCGGCTTTTTTGTGCCAAGGTTTGGAGGCAAGCACCTGCCCTTTCTCAGCACTCTGGATGACTTTGTCCCCATGCCTCGAAAGGTGACATTTTTTTCTCGCATTTCAGTCCCCACTTGGGTCTAATCCAAGGGTGCCGAATTAAATCCGGTGTCCACATAACATCATAACCAACCCAAAACATACCCAGACAATGAAAATCAAACGAAACCAAGCCTTCACTCTGATCGAGCTGTTGGTGGTGATCACGATCATCGCGATTCTCGCGAGCTTGGCCGTGCCCGCCTTCACCATGGTCCAGACCCAAGGCAATCAGATGAAAGGTGTCAACAACTGCAAGCAGATCATCCTCGCGCTCAAGCAGTTCTCCAAAGACAACAACAGCCAGTATCCTGACTCCCAGCAGAACCCCCTGACAGGAAGCATGGCCCAAAACGCCAATGACGCCTACCGCTTCATGATTCAGGAACAGATCGTGACGGATGAGCGCATCTTCGGCTGCCCTGCCGGTTACACCCCGAACAACGACATTGGTCAGGCCCCCAACTATGGCAATGCGCTGATGCCAGGTGAAAACCACTGGGCGATGACCGGAAACCAAACCGACACCACCGTCGGCAACATGCCCATCGTTTATGAAAATCCAGTCTCCATCAGCTGGCCTCCTCTTTGGAATGCCGACGTGGCAGGTCAGATCGCCCCTGGTCGCACCTGGCCTGGTGGCAAGATCATCATCGGTCGCAACGACGGCAGCGTGGCTGTTGAAGCTCTGGCAGGTAAAAGAGGCATGATCGGCCCCAAAATCATGGCGGGCGGCCTCAACCTCTTCACCCAGGCTTCCCAGGGCATCCCGCAGCGCATCCTTCAGGTGGTCTATGGCAATAGCGGCATGAACACCAATTCCGGCATGGTCCCACAGGGCCAGATGCCCGGCGGCCTTCCTCCAGCAGGCATTGGTGCCCCAGCCCCTCTGGGTGGTGGCCTGCCCGGCGGTGCCCCTCCTGCAGCCCCTCTGGGTGGTGGTGCTCCAGGTGCCCCTGGTGGTCTGCCACCTTCGGGTCTCTGAATCAGTGACTTAGCCTAAAGGCAATCGACGCCGCCGGATGGAACCCATCCGGCGGCTTTTTTCTGGGCTGTTCAAAGGTTTGCAGGCAAACCACTTGACCCTTTCCCTGCATCTTCGATTACTGTGCCCCAGATGAGCTTGCAGGCTTGTTCATGCGAAACCTGCCTCGCCCGCACCTCCCGAATCACATGCCGACTTTCACCTCCCCTCGCCATGCTTTGAAACGCCTGTTCACAAGCACTTGCTTGACCGCGATGACGGTAATGATGATGGCAAGCGCGGCCCAAGGCTTTGACACAGTCATTCTTGATCCCGGCCATGGTGCCCACGACCGGGGCGCCGCCATCGGTTACGTCTATGAAAAGCATCTGGCGCTGGACACGGCACGGCGGGTGGAACAACTGCTCAGAAAGGAAGGCCTAAAGGTCATCATGTCCCGCAGCCGGGACGTCTTCATCCCGCTGCAGGACCGCTCTGCTCTGGGCAACAGCAGGGGCAACTCCATCTTCGTCAGCATCCATTACAACTACAACCGCGGTGGCAGCGGTGCTGGTGCAGAGACCTATTACCACTTCTCCTCCAGCTACATGCTTGCGGCCTACATCCAGGCCTATCTCGTACAGCGCACAACTATGATCAATCGTGGGGTGAAAAGCGCCGGGTTTCACGTCATCCGTGCCACCACAAAGAACCCTGCGGTGCTCGTCGAGTGCGGCTTTGTCAGCAATCCCACCGAACGTGCCCACATGCTGACGGGAGAGTACCGCGCCAAGATCGCCGAAGGCATCGCCCAGGGCATCATCGCTTTCAGGAAAGCGAAGTGAGGGGCGAAGGGACTCGCCTCACAGGTGGCAGGGTCCGAAGCAGGCACAGCCTGCTCAAGGCTCCAGCTCATAGCTGGGAGCGCCGATATTTTATCGGCTCTGGGTATGACTCCGCAGCACGGACACATGAGCCGAGTTTACTGTGAGCTTCTTTCCATGACAATGGTGCAGGGACGCTCGCCGGAGCCGATAAAATATCGGCGCTCCCAGCACAGAAAATCCGCTCAGCGCCAGCAACCACCATCAACTCACCGTCTCACTCTCAGTGTGCCGGGGACTTGGCCAGCTTCACGTCCTCGATGTTCTCCACCTTGGGCGTTTTGACCCGGCGCTCGCTGAGCGACAGATACACGCCGTAGCCCATCAGAAGCAGTTGGCTGAGCCAGTAGCCGTAAATCTTTGGCCAGATTCCGTCCGTGAAGCCATAGGCATGCAGACCGACGCCCAGCTGATTCACGCCGAACCAGGAGAAGATCACGATGCACCCGAGGATGAGATTGCAGCAGTGCAGGCCGATCTCGCGGATGTAACCGCCGAGGCGCGCATGCAGAATGACGAGGCACATCAGCACGATCATGAGCGCGCCGTTTTCCTTCGGATCCCAGCCCCAGAAGCGTCCCCAGCTGTAGTTCGCCCAGATGCCGCCCAGCACCGTGCCCACCAGCGAGAGGAACAGGCCGGTGGCGATGAAGCCATAGGCGACGCGGGTCAGCAGGCGCGAATCCCCTTCCCCGGTTTTAAACACACCAAAGAGGCGCTGGGTGAAGTAGATCATCGAGATCAAAGCGGCGACCATGCAAGCGGCGTAGCCGAGATTGATCATTGGCACGTGGGTCGAGAGCCAGAAGTTCGTGATCAGCACGGCCTGCAACTGCTGCAGGGTGTCGGTGGCTTCGGAGGCCTCAAATTGGATGGAAAGGAACATGCATGCCGTGCCGCCGATGGCCGTCACGAGCAGTCCCAGCCCGCGCTTCGTGAGCCATTCCGCAAGCAAGCCGAGCAAGGCGCAGGAAGCACCGATGAAGAGAATCGTCTCATACAAGGTGGTGATCGGCGGGCGCTGCATGATGATGCAGCGGATCACCACACCCGTCACCGCTAGCGCTGTGGCAGCACCCAGCAGCAGCCATGCGCACAGCCGGGCACCTTTTTCAAAGCGTGACCCCGGTGAAACCCAGGTGAGCGCCACGGCGATGAATCCAACGAGAAAAATCCACTGCGAATAGAAGAAGTAGTCTGCCCGCATGGAGTGACGCTCCAAGGCGATGGACTGCCCTTCCCCGCGCGCTTTGGCAGCGTCTTGAATTTTGGTCAGCAGCGCCTTGGAGGCGGCCTTGAACTTCGCCGCATCTGGCAGGGCTAAGTAAACCTCTTCATACTGTGCCAGCCAGGCGAGCTGATCCGCCGTCACGTCTTTGCCGCTGTTGATCGCGCCGAAGATCATCTCACCGGGACCATTCCAGACATTGTTCGGCCCAGGGGCAGGTGGGAAGATGCGATACTGCTGCTCGGGATTTCCACTCATCATCGCGCCCAGTGCCCCCTGCGCAAAATCTCGGAACCAGGGAATCTGCATCGCTGGAACTTTGTTGGCTACTAGAGCTGCAATGAGTGTGTTCAGGCTCTTGGACAGGCGGATCGGCGGAGTCACACCCTCAGGCAATTCTTTCGGCGCTGCACCCACGGGCTCGCGGATGAAATCGAAATGCCCCATGATCATTTCGTAATCGAGAAAGTTGGCGGCGAGCTGCACGATCATGCGCTGCTCTGGCGTCTGTTTCCGGGAGGGAATATCGCGATACTCGCCCATCTTCTTCATCATGACCTGCCGTGCCGGCTCGATCTCAGCGTAGGTGTACTGGTCGCGCTTGGCCTTGGCCGTCAGTCCGAGCTCGGTGATGGCGGAGGAGTTGTCTACCTTGAACAACGGCACCGTCCTGCCGATGTCCGGACGGAACCAGCTCATCAGCATCCATTCCACGGAACTCAGCTTCACGGGCTTGCCGCCTTCTTTGGTGATCGGCTTCTGCGTGGCGGGATCCACCAGCGGCTTGCCATCCATTTCACCGCTTTCCGTCAGCCAGATGCTGCGGCGAGCACGAAAACGCAGCAGGCGATAGCTGGCGACGTTTTCGAGAGGCTTGATGCGGCCGGACTCCTGCACCGGGATGGACGCGAAGGTCTCCACGACCTCCTTGTCGCGGAAGAGATCGAGCGGCGGCAGTTCAGCAGCGGTGGCAAAGCCGCTGAGTGTGAACAGCGCGAGCAGGGTAGAACGAAGAGTTTTCATGCGGAGAAATACGTGGGCCGGAGGGCGGTTAGAGCAGCTTCCACATCGCGAGGGCGAAGGCAGCATTGAAGGCGGCGATGAGGCTGAGAGAAAACTTCCAGGGGTTCACCTTGATGAAGCGGGCCAGCATCATGAGGAAGTGCAGCAGCAGGCCTTCCGCCACGATGATGCAGGAGATGAGCGGCCAATGATCCGCAGGATTTTCGACGATCATGAAGCCGGAGCTTTTCACGCCGGTGCCTTCCTTTTCACCTGAGCTGAAGGTGCTCTGGAATACGGCATAGCCTTCGCTGCGCACGGGTTCGTTCATGGTGATGTAACGCTTCTCCTCGTGGTCGCCGTTGATTTTGGTAACCTTGCTGCTGAAGCGCCTTGCACGCTCGGTGCCGGGATGTTTTTCCTCCTCAGTCTGGTCCAGCCGCACCGCGAAGGGCAGCTTGTAAGTGCGGTGCGCTAGCGAGATGAGGTATTTGTCCGCACCGACGGTAACCGTCCAAGGCGCGGCGGCAAATTCCCAGAGGATGCCCGTCTGCTTTTCGTCGCCCTTTTTGATTTTCGCGATGGCCACGCAGGCGCTGCCAAGCTGCTCGTCCGCCATCGCGGCACCGGCTTCATCGAGCTGAGGCAGTTCCTGAATGAAGTAGCCGTCCACGGCATCCGCACGGCTGCCCTCGGCATCGCGCTTGGGCTGGGCGTTCTTCCTCCAACTGGTGATCATGAGATCAAACGGCAGGCTCTCGCTGGTGAAGGTGCGCCCTTTGCCATCGGTAAGATCGCGATACTTCGCTTCGTCGATCACCAGGACGCTGCGCTTGGCCTTGGGATCTGCCTGCAGTTTTTCGATCTCGATCACCCGATCATGGAAGCTGAGGAACTCGTCATTGGTCTGGCCTTCACGCAGGTTCAGGTTGCCCTCTTTAGCGAAGTGATGCGTTACCGCGCCAGCGGCAATCATGAACAGGATGGCGAAGTGGGAAATGATGACGCCGATGGTCTTGGGCGACTTGCGGATGCGCATGATGCCGCCGCACAGCAGATTCACGAAGAGGATCGCCATAAGCGTGTAACCGCCGGGCAGGATGTAGAGCGGCAGGGACACGTTGCCGATGTCCCAGTAGGCATTGAATGCGAGTGCGCGCCAGCAGGCACCGATGTCGATGCGATCAATGAACGCGGACTCAAAGTAGCGCGCCTGACTGGCCACGAGTCCGTGCTCCGCCTGCTCCAGCGTGCCGAGGAAGGTGAGAACCAGCAACATGACCAGCACCGAGGTGGCGAGGCCGAAGCTGGAAAGGAAGGCGAAGACTTTCGCAGGAAGAGATTTGGAGGAGTCGGACACGACGGAGGTGCGGGGGCTGGGGAATGACAAAATCAAAAACAATGAACGACGAGCGCTGGCGCTTCAGCCGAAACTATTCTTGTTTGGGCAGGTTCGGTTTGATCGACAGGCAGAAAGCATCAAAGGCGGCGGCGTTTTGATCCACGAGCGCCTTGGGTCCGGTGAGCTTGACGAAGATGGTGGCCTGATCGGCGGAATGAATGATGCCGAGCATGCGGTAGCCGGTTTTGGCCGCCTCAGCACCGAAGCCTTTGAAGTCGCCATCGAATGCCACAAACGTCGCGTCGCGGTTGAAGAAGGGCTTCTTAGGCAGCTTGGCAATCTCATCCGCCGTATATGGCGGCTGCGCCATCTGCGTGCGCCAACGGTTCACGTTGGCCTCAAGACCACCTGCGGGTCCGGGTATGAGGGAGATGTAGCATTCGCCTTCCTGATTCGGGCCAAATCTCAAGTCGAGCAAACGCATGCCCATGGGATCTGGCGTGGTGGACTCACTCCAGCCCTCTGGCACGGTCCAAGTGAGCAGTTCGCGGAAGTTGGGCCGCTGCTGGGGCTCCTCTTTCGCATCATCATAGAAGCGTGTGGAGCTGGGAATGTCCGCATGCGGCTTCGAAGCATGACTGGAGATGTCACGCGTTTCGGTGATGGCTTCACGCTCCTGCAAACGATCGCAGGAAGTCAGGAGAAGACTGCACGCGAGCAGCGCGCAGGATGGTTGGAAGAATGTCATCGACAGGGAACGCATGAGGGAGCGGAATGATTAGCAGCATCAGTCGTGATTGCCACGAAGATGCGCAGGAAAGCGGAGATAAACCGCCAGGAATGAAGGGTGCTTGATGGAGGATGTGGCTCGCAGATTTGGGAGACTTAAGTCATACGAGCCGCGCGTGAGTTTTGACGCGCCCGCGTCTTGGCTTGCGGTGGCAAAGAGACACGGTGGTGCGAATCTGGCGACGGGGCGCAGGGACGTGCGTCTAGAGCCGATAAAATATCGGCGCTCCCAGCACTGAGCTTCGCCCGGCGCGGCGGCTCACGCGCCCTTGTGGTCGGTGTGGCAGGCTTTGCAGTTCACCGCAGCCTTGTAGGCAGCGGCTCCGGCGGCGTCTTTCGCCTGCACCTTTTTCACCGCGCCAATGAGCGCCTGACATTTGGTGACCCATGCGGTCTTGTCACCTTTCGGCGGTGTGGCAGCGCACATGTCCTGATAGACTTTGAGCAGCGTGGCCAGCTCCGCATCGGTGGCGGTTGTGCCCACCTTCTTGCAGAGGGCGTCATCGCCTTTGTGATACTGCTTCATGGCTGTCTTGATGACATCACTGCCTGCGGCAGGAGCAGCGGCGGGTTTTGCAGGAGTGGCTGGAGTCGTCGCAGGAGCGGCAGCGGGTTTTGCGGGTGCAGCGGCAGGCTTCGCAGGGGCCGGAGCGGGTGCTGGCGGCGCAGGAGGAGGAGCGGTGAGTTTGGCGATCTCTTCTGCCGTGAGGCCGACGTTCACCTTGAGGCCGGGCACCTGGCCTTCGAGCGCCTTGGCTCCGGCCTGCGTCACTCCGGTTTCCCACACAAACAGCTTCTTCAAACCCTTGGCGGAAGCCAGCTTGGCGATGCCGCCATCCGTGGTCTTGGTGCCGTAGATATTGAGGTATTCGAGGTTTGGCAGCGCGCCGAGTTTGGCGAGGCCGGCATCGGTGATCTTGGTGTTTTCAAGATGGAGGCGCTCAAGGTTGGTCATCTTCGCCAGTGTTTCCACGGCGGCATCGGTGACCTGGCTACGGGAGAGATCGACCCAGAGAATCTGCGTGGCAATGGGGGCCAGCAGCGCGAGTTCCTTGTCGCCAAATTTGTCTGCGGCATTGATCACGCCAAGGCGAAGCTGCTCGGTGTCCTGAGCCAGCGGCATGAGCGAGGCGTTAAGGGCCTGCATCTTGGCAGAAATTTCCGCCACCTGCTTCTTCTCAGCATCGGTGAGAGGCTTGGCTTTGGGCTTGGTCACCTTGGCCACGGCCTCGGTTTTTGGAAGGCCTTTGGCAAGCAGCACGGCCAGAGCGCCTTCGACATCCGCCGGAGCTTTCAGTGAGGCCACGGTGGCGGTTTCGGAGGCACCGGTTTCGATCCACCACTTGAGCACGGCGATCTCTTCCTTCGTGAGCTGCGGCTCATCGCTCGGCGGCATGTGGTCGTCGTCATCCTTCGGCAGATTGGCGCGGACCAGCAGGAGGCTGTCCTTGGTGTTCTTCGCAATCACGGTCGTCGCGCCATCGCTGCCGCCTTTCAAAATGGAGGCGTAGTCATGAAGCTGAAGCTTGCCCTTCTTCTTTTCCACGCCGTGGCAGGCAGTGCACTTCGCGCTCATGATGGAAGCGACAACGTCCTTATAAAGCACGGCCTTCGCGGCGATGGCGGGATCCAGTTTGCCACCCGCAGCAGGTGCGGCTGCAGGCGCAGCGGGTTTGGCGGCGGCCGGTGCCGGCGTGGCAGCGGGCTTTGCAGGTGCAGCGGCCGGTGCGGCAGCCGCGACCACGGCGGTGGGCTTGGCATCGTCCTCGGCGGTCCAGCCGGTGTTGACGTGGGCCTTGGGCAGCTTCGCTTTCAAAGCGGCCACGCCGGCCTTCGTCACACCGCTCTGCCAGAGATAGATGGCCTTGAGCTTGCCGAGTCCGGCGAGTTTGGCGAGGCCCGCATCCGTGACCTTGGTGTTGTAGAGGTTGATGTATTCGAGTTCCGCGAGGCCCTTGAGCTGATCAATCCCGGCATCGCTGATGGCCGTGCCTTCGAGGTGCAGTTCCTTGAGGTTCTTCATGCCAGCCAAGGCCTTGAGGCCGCCGTCAGTTACCTTGCTGCGCGCGATGTCGAGCGAGGCGATTTTGTCGGCGATGGGCACCAGCGGTTCTAGGCCTGCATCCCCGAACTCTTTGGCGACATTCAGCGCAGTGAAGCGGAAGGTCTTCGCGTCAGCGGCGACGGGCATCAGCGAAGCGCCGGTAGCGTTCACTTTCTGCATCGCAGCGGCGACGGCGGGATCTGCGGCGGCTTTGTCATCGGCGGCATGCGCGGTGAAGGCGAGTGCCAGGGCGAAAAGGAGGGAGGTTGGTTTCATGAATGAGACAAAAATTAACAGGAATGGTACAGGCAACAAAAGGCGTGAATTGGACTAGCCTTTCAGAATTCCATCAACAGTGGCCTGCAACTCGGCAGGGAATTTCGCATCATTGACCGTCTGGGTGCCGCTGGCCCCCTGCTCCACCCACCATTTAAGGAGGGCAGTTTCCTCCGGCGTGAGCTGGTCCTTGCCTTCCGGCGGCATGTGTTCGTCATCGCTGTCAGGCAGCAGGATGCGCACGATGCTGAGGCTGTCCTTCAAGTTTCCGGCCACGAAATTCTTGCCACTCTCGCCGCCCTTCATCGCCATTTCGTAGGTATCCATGCGGAGGTCGCCCTTCGACTTCTCCTCGCTGTGGCACTTGTTGCACTTGGCTGTGAGAACCGGGAGAATGACGTGCTGGAAGACGAGCTTTTCACCGCCACCAGGGGTGGGAGCGGGCGGCGGAGGCGTGGGGGCTTTGTCCATCGCCACTGGTTTGACCTCGGGCTTCACTTCCGCAGGTGGAGCGGGTGTGACTGCTGTCGTGGCTTTTTCCGGCTTCGGTTTTTCCACCAAACTCAGCAGCAACTTCTCAGTGGCCACCATTGGAGCTTTGAACCACTCAGGCGCATGCTCGATGAGGAATTTGTTCCCGTGGCTCATGTTGCCACCGAAGTGAGCACCGAGGCCCATGATGCCAAAACTGACGAAGTACACCGCGCGGTAGGCGTTCAGCAGTTCCATGCTGTTGCGGCCCATCCCCATGAGCCGGATCACCAGCGCGATCAACACACCCGCCGTGCCGAGCAACCCCATGGTCTGATGCAGGCTGAAATTACCGCCCACATACCCGCCTTCGCGTGACAGCATGATGCCGGCAAACACCGCCAAAATCGCACCCGCCGAGCCAAGCACCAGCATCAGCAGTGAGGCTTCGCCAAACTTCTGTTCGCCGCGCCGGGTGGAGCAGATCAGTTCAAAAAAGACCAGTACACTCAGGATGCCCACCGGCAGATGCAGAAAGATGGGGTGGAAGCGGCCGATGAAGAGCACAAAGCTGGAGGCTTCGCCCTTGGGCGCGTCATACAGGGGCGGGAAGATCAGCAGACCGATTACATACACCACGATCAGAACAATCGAGGTGATCCAAGCGGCGGTTAACGATTTCGGTTCGTCGGTGTCAGGCGAATTCGAAGACATGTGATAAAGTTCGGGGTTGGGGGGGGGGAGGATGTGATATGGCGCTACTAGTAACGGCAGCCCAGCGAAATATTCATCATGAACCTGATGTTCGATGCTGTGAAGATTCACCCCGCCCTTTGTTCGATCCTGACCGTATCTTGCCCTTTCATCTCCACTTTTCTGCATGCCCCGCACCGTTTTACACTGGTTTCGCCGCGATCTTCGCCTCACTGACAACACCGCTCTGCACCATGCCGCCAAGGCCGCAGACCAGGTCATTCCCGTTTATATTCTCAGCGATTGGAAGCAGAAGCACGGCTGGACCGGCCCGAACCGCCAGCAGTTCCTATGTGGCTGTCTTGACTCCCTGTCCAAAAATCTGACCACACTCGGCAGCCGCCTCATCCTGCGCAGCGGCAGCGCGGATGCCGAGCTAGAGCGCCTCATCCGCGAGACGGGTGCGGAGGCCGTGTATTTCAACCGCGACTACGACATCTTTGGCCGCGCCATGGAGGCCAAGGTCCAATCGCTCTGCGTCCGCCTCGGCATCGCGTGCCATTCCTACCAGGACAGCGTCCTTCACGAGCCCGAAACCGTCCTCACGGGTGGTGGGCTGCCATATCGCGTTTACACGCCCTATTCCAAAAACTGGCTCAGTCTGCCGAAGACCGCGCCTCTGGGCCGCATCACCTCACTCGGCCCGCCAGCGGACGCCACCATCAGCAGCCTGCCGCCCCCTACGCTCGCGCACTGGGAATTGCCCCCCTGTAGCGCCCAGATCCCCGCCCCCGGTGAGCGCGCCGCACGTGATCGCCTGAAGCTCTTCATCGATTCGGGCATCCTCAACGGCTACGGCCCGCAGCGCAACATCCCCGCCGGCCAGACCACCTCCCTGCTCAGCCAGGATCTGCGCTTTGGCCTCCTCAGCATCCGCGAAATTTATGAGCGCTGCATGGCCTGCACCACCGCCGCGCAGCCTTCCGTCCAGACCTATGTCAAAGAACTCGCGTGGCGGGAGTTCTACGTCGCCATCCTCTGGCATTACCCGCACGTCTTTGAGCAGGAATTCGCCCCCGACTGGCAGGGGCTCCCCTGGCCAGGAAGCAAGGCGGATTTCCAGCGCTGGACCACCGGCACCACCGGCTTCCCCATCGTGGATGCCGGAATGCGCCAGCTCCTGCAAACCGGCCTCATGCACAATCGCCTGCGCATGATCACCGCCATGTTCCTCACAAAAGATCTGCACTGCGACTGGCGCCTCGGTGAAGCCTTCTTCATGCAGCAGCTCGTGGATGGCGACAACGCCAGCAACAACGGCGGCTGGCAATGGTCCGCTGGCACCGGTGCCGATGCCGCCCCCTACTTCCGCATTCAGAACCCCTGGCTGCAAAGCGTCCGCTTCGATCCCGAAGGCACCTACATCAAGCAGTGGGTGCCGGAGCTCAAGCACGTCCCCGCCGAACTCCTCCATAAGCCCCCTGCCCCCGGCCTGCCTTTGGCCAAAGGCTATCCCCTTCCCATGGTCGATCACCACGAAGAACGCGACCGCTGCCTCGCTATCTTTGCGAAGCACAAGGCGGAGCGGGTGTGAGTTAATTGTGCCTCAGCGCCTCCACCGGATTCATCATGGCGGCACGTCTTGCTGGATAAATCCCAAACGCGATGCCGGTGAGGACGGAGATGGAGAAGGCGAGGATGGGCGACCACATTTTGATGACGGTGGTGACACCGGCGAATTTGGTAACGGCCATGGGGATGCTGAGGCCGAGGGCCACGCCGAGGACGCCACCGACTCCGGCTAGAAGCACGGTTTCGATGAGAAACTGTACGACGATGTCGTTCTGCCGCGCACCGAGGGCGCGGCGGATGCCGATTTCACGGGTGCGTTCGGTGACACTGGCGAGCATGATGTTCATGATGCCGATGCCGCCAACGAGGAGGGAGATGGCGGCGATGCTGCCGAGCACGATGCTGAAGATCTGCTTGGTGCGCTCGGCCTGCTTCAGCAGTTCCACGGGGACGATGATGCGCCAGTCTTCCTTTTTGTGATTGCTGGTCATGAGGTGGCGAATGGCCTCGGCGCGGCTTTCCACCATCTTGACATCATCCACCCGGACCACGGCCTCATGAAACTGCACCTTTTCGGCTTCGAAACTGCCGGTGCGGAAGCGGAAGAACACCTCGCCATACTGATCCATGAGCGTGGCGAACGGGATCATGATCTGCGCCTGCGCATCCGCTGAAGGACTGCCGCCACCGGCATCCGTGCCCACCATCTGGCCTTCATCCTCAAGGATGCCGATGACCTTGTAGTAGAAGCCTTTCACCCGGACGGATTTGCCCACGGGTGAGGATAACTGGAAGAGACGCGCGGCGACGGTTTGATTGATGACACAGACCGGGAGCAAGTCGTGCATTTCGAGTTCATTGAAAAAACGCCCCGCCAGAATGCGGCGGTTGCGCATCTCCGGATACACGGGCAGCACCCCCATGACGTGGCCGTCCACACTGCGGTCCAGATTCCAAATATTCTCCGAAATGTAGCGACTGGGCACCACGACGCGGATGCCGGGCACCGTCTGGCGGATCTGCTCGATGTCACGCAGGGTGAGCCCGTATTCGCTGATCATGCTGCGCGATTCGCCGTTGGACCCCTGCCCGTCCGGTGGTTTGACGCTGTGCAGGATGATGTTCTGGCTGCCGAGCTTGCGGATCTGTTCCTGTGCTTCGTGGCTCGCGCCTTCACCAATGGCGAGCATGGCCACCACGGAGGCCACGCCAAACACCACCCCGAGCGCCGTCAGAAAGGAGCGCAGCTTGTGCAGCCAGATGGTCTTGATGCCCAGAGAAAGGGTGCGCCACAGGTGCTGGGGCGAGGCGATGAGACGAAGTACAGGATGCGAGGCAAGGAAAGACATTCAGGGGTGCTGAATCATACGACCACAACCGCATGAAATTGCCACGATCTCACAGCAGGAGAAAATCACTCCCCAGCCTGGACCCCGATCACCATCGGCTGCACTGGCGCGACAGCTGGCACAGGCTGCTTGACCTGGACGACAAAAGGAGGTGCCTCACCACCGATGATGCCGCCCTGGTCGAGATAGCGGTTCATGTCTGCCATGGCAGTTTCAAGCCGTGGATCATTCGCCTGCATGAAGGCACTGACACGCATGGCAAGCGTGCGGCCATGCCAGGGAAAGGGCAGTCCTAGGCTTTCAATGGCTGCGAGCTGCTGCGGCACTTTGAGGTGCATGGCCATTTCACAGCGCATGCCCAGCAGGCTGGTGCGTGCGACATTCACGGGATAGTCGCGCCCCAGTTTCTCAAAGATCACGAGGAAGCGCGGATCCTGCAGCACTGTTTTGGAGCGTGTTAGTTCGCTGAGGATCTCCACAGCCTCAGCTACCAGCGGAATTCGGCACCATGGCGACGTCATGAGGCTGTCGAGTCCCTGTTCAATGTGGACAAGCACCTCTGCCGGCTGCTTCCGCACGTGACTGGCGATGGCCTTCAAGAAATGAGCATCTGCGGCAGAGAGCGTTTGAATGGCATCAATGGCTGCAAACGCATCCGGCGCCCCTGTGCGTGCCTTGGCAAGCGCCTGAAGAATGCGGTCAGCCAGCACGGGTGCGGCTGGCATGGGGGCGGCAAGGTAACCGGCGTAATTCTGCTTCCAGAACAGCTTCAAAGATTCCACCCGTCCACGAACCTCCGCAGGCGTGTCTGCCGAAAGCACATCGGCTGAGGCGGACTCCCACAGGCGCCCAGGCATGTGCACACGCTCAGCAAGGTAGAGCGGCATGTCGATGGCCGCATCGACCTTGGGCAGATAACAGCCGGCACGTGTGGCGGCGCGAGCGAGATCGAACGAGCAGTTGGTGTGCTTGGCCACACTGCGGGCAAAGCTGAACTCGAGGCGGTTCATGTCATCGGTGTTCACCACTTTGGAGGAAGCAGCCAGTGCTGTGCAATACTCGCTGTTGGCGAGGCATCCGGTCAGGAAACCTTCGGCGCTGTCCGTTTTCCAAAAGCGCCGCAGCGCCTCGGCCATCGGCTCCAGTTTGACACGCTTGCGCAGGGATTCGAGCTGCCAGGGAGCCTCGTCATTTGAGCAGATCAGCAGCATGTCCACGCTCTGCGTGGCCCAGACTTCCACTTTCGGGAAGACCTGGCGCAGCGTGCTGATGACGGTGGTGATGGTGCCTGGCTCGACTTCATACCCCTGCAACCACTGGCAAAAGATGCCGTTCTTGGTCAGGCGCTGGCTGGCATTGCGGTAGAACTCACGTGTGTAGAGATTGGCCACACCTGCCCGGCAGGGATTGGAGGGCTCGGAGACGATGAGATCGTAGTTCTCGCCTTTGGTCAGGAGGAACTCCCGCGCGTCTCCGGTAATGTTGTTAATGCGCGGATGCTGCATCGCGTTGCGGCTCACGGGATCAAAAAACTTCGCGACCTTGCGGATTTCCTCTTCGAGTTCGAGGACATCCACCCGCTGCATGCCGGGAACATCTGCCAGCCAACCCGCCGTTGTGCCGGTGCCGAGCCCCACGACGCAGGCGTTCTGCGGATTCGGATGCAAAACAGCCCCCGTGATGCCCAGCATGACCTGCGTGGCGGCATCGCCCACGGCGGAGCCATCGCTCTTGCCATTGGTCAAAAAGGCATACTGCATACCGCCGACGACGGCCACGCTCGTCTCACGGCCATCATAGGCCTGAACCAGAGAGCGCTGGGCATTGCGCTGCCAGGTTTCCAGCCCCAGTGCAGTGCGGTACTGCTGTGAGACGCGTCCGTAGCCGATGGGCGTGTGCATCCACACCGCCGTAGGCCCCGTGGTGCCAAAGGCGAAAAATCCGCAAACGAAGAGCGCTGCGAGAGCCATGCGGCCATTCCAGGTGAAGCGGGAGGCAAAGCTGCCTTCATCCCCCTCCTTGCGGCGAAGCTGCAGCCACAGCGATGCGGCGGACATCGCGGCCACCAGCAGCGCGGCGAGCAGCCAGCAGCCTTTCAATCCGAGGAGCGGCACGAGCAGGAAACCACCTAGCAACGAGCCGGTGATGGAGCCAAAGGTATTCCAAAGATAGGCACGCCCAAGCTGCTGCCCCACGCCTGCATTGCCACGGCCAAGCAATGATACAAGCAGCGGAAACTGGATGCCGCTGAGCAGAGAAGGCAGGAACGCCAGCGCCCCCATGACGACAGCCCAGCCCACGGCCATCTCTCCAAGGCCCAATCCGCGAAGGCTGTCATTCAAGATGAGCGCCAGATGCGCGATGCGATCTCCCAGCGCAAAGGGCAGCAAAATGGCAAGCGCCTGCAGGGCGGAGACGATGGTGAAGCCTGAAATACTTGGCTCCGCCTTTTTCAAAATCAGCGCATACAGCAGACCACCAATGCCCATGCCGGTGAGAACGACACACAGCACAAGACCAAACCCGTAAACCGATCCGCCAAGCAGCGGCGTGGAAATGCGATACCACACCAGCTCCGCGACGAAGAAGGTGAAACCGCTCATGAAAGCTGCGGCCAGCACGAAGGCGGCCGGTGCCTTGGCTCCCACTTTTTCCTCAGGTGCGTTTTCATCTGCCGGAACCAGCGGACGTGGCTCTTTTTCCTGAAACATTGAGATGGCACCCGCTGCGAGGGCGATGCCGAGATTGGCCAGCACGGCGATGGTGAGCGCCCCTTTGTTTCCCAGCGTTGGCAGCAGCCAGAAAGTGCTCAAGGCGGCCCCGCATACCGCTCCAGCGATGTTAATGCCGTAAAAGAAAGCGGTGGTCGAACGACGTGGATCGTCATCGCGCTGGGCGAATTTCATCGCCGCTGGCAGCGTGCCGCCCATCAGGAAGCAAGGGACTCCCAGCACCAGAGCCGTCATGAGCAATTGCAGACAGGTCGCCGGTGCGAGCCCCATTCCGGCGGTGCCTCCCGTCTTCAGGTACAATGAACGTGCCAGACCCAGAAGCGAGGGGGAGGCCACCGCTGCAATAGCGATGCCAACCTCAAGCCGGGCATAAAACCGAAAGGGCCGCCCCACGCGCTCCACCCAGGAGCCGAAAAGTTTGCCGCCAAAGCCGAGCCCCCCCATGAACACTGCCATGACAGCCGCGGCAGCCGGGGCTGCCCCGCCAAACACCAGCCGGAACTCACGCAGCCAAACCGTCTGATACACCAGCGAACAAAAGCCGGAGAGCATGAGAATCAGGGCCAAAGCTAACTGAGTCGTGCGAGTGCTGGAATGTGGAGAGGAGTCTGATTTCATGAAACTAAGTAATTAATATGCATTATATATAATTACCATAATCTCACAAGCGAAAAAGTTCAGGCTGGACCACATTGGCCATAAATACTGGATACAAATCCAGATAGCTCCCTAGCCCTAAAGGCTTAGTTCAGCGCCTCGCGGGCCGACTGGAACAGGTAGTGGCCCCAGCCGTACTGGGTGTCTCCGTTCCAATCTGGATCGTAGTGCTGGCTCTTGAAGATGAAGCGTTCTGGATGCGGCATGAGGCCAAAGACACGGCCTGTGTCATCCTGCAGTCCGGCGATTGCATTCGTGGAGCCATTCACATTGGTCTCGTAAAGCAAAGCTGCATGGCCGGACTTCACGTAGCCCGCAGCAGCGTCGCCTTCCGTCACAAGACGACCTTCCGCGTGGGCCACTGGAAGTTCAAAGTTCTCGGGCAACTTGCTGAGGTAGGGGCTGGCCTTGCCCTTGGTCTTTTTCAGGCCCACCCAGCGGCAGATGAACTTGCCGCTGGTGTTGTGAATCAGGCTGCCCTTCGGCAGGAGATCGAGCTGGGTCAGAATTTGGAAGCCATTGCAAATGCCCAGAGCGTAGCCGCCCTTGTCCACGAAGGTTTTCAACTGGTAACCGAGTTTCGATTTCGTGATAAGCTGGGCGATGCGGCCGGACATCACATAGTCACCATAGCTGAAGCCGCCGGAAAACACGATCATCTGCGCCTTGTCGAGTGAGCTGGCTTCCAGCAGGGCCACCGGCAGCACCTCCGCCGTGAAACCGGCCGCCTCCAAGGCACGTGCGGTTTCGGCATCGCAATTGGTTCCGGGGAATTTGAGAAGAAGGGCGTGGGGCATGGTTGATCTAACCGCATCTAGGCGAAGCCGCCGCGGGATGCAACCAGACATCCATGCGCGCGAGGAAAGTCTCGACAAGCCTGCGGCTTGTCGCTATTTCGGATTTCCATCAATCCACCCTTTTTAGGACAACATGTCACTCGAAGACACCAGAAAACTCGACTGTCCCAAATGCCGCCACTCCCAGCAGGTGGTCGTTTGGAGAACCCTCAATGTGGACGTCTCTCCGGAGGCCAAGAAGGATTTCTTCGATGGAAAAATCAATGTATTCGCATGCGAACGCTGTGGCAACCAAGCGCAGATTGACATTCCTTTCATGTATCACGACATGAGGCGTCAAGTCTGCTCTCAGTACTACCCGTTGGAATCGATCAAAGATGTCAACTTCTTGAACCGCTTCAACAGCAATGCAGCCATTAACACCGCAATGCTGCCCGACTCCAATTTTCCAGACTACATTCGCAACCAGCATGTCGTTTTCGACATGGGTGAACTGCTGCGCTATGTCATGTTTCGGGAGAGGTTGTTTGACCACTACGCCTTCGCCCCCCCTCATAGTCTTCTTTCGGGAGACTGAATCCCAATCTTTTTTCTCCAGTCCCCCGCCACACCCCACCCGCTTTTTGCCCGGTTGCACACGACGGGGCATGCATTAGCTTTCGACCGCCATGTTTAAAGAACTCCTCTCTCCCCAGAACACCTTCATCTACGGCATCGTATTCTGTGGCATCTTCCTCGTGCAGTCCCTATGGGGCCACTGGAAGACCAAGCGCGAACTCAAGCGCTACAAAGGCATGCTCAGCGACAAGCTGGACCTCGACTCCAAGCAAAGCCAAGACATCAACAAAGAGCGCAACGCGCTGAAGCAGGAAAACGAAAACCTGCGAATGCAGGTCGCCCGCCTCAACGAGCGCCCCGACAACAAGATGCAGCGCGAGCTCGAAATTCTGGCCCGTGCCGAGAAACAGATGGTCATCAGCGCCCCTGGCTTTGCCCCGGCATGGGAGATGGCCAAATCGGCGGCTCTCGGCCAGCTTGAAAACGAGGAAAAAGGCCAGTCCTTCCCCCAGAAAATCTTCCGCAAACTGATCGGATCCGGCTCGGCGCAAACGAACGTCGCGCTGCCTGAATCCGCCGCCGCTGCCGCGAAAAACGGCGAAGCCACAGCCTCCGCCGCCTGAGCCTCAGCGTGCAATGACCTACACCGAGGCCTGGCTTGTACTGAACCTGCTCCCGCAGGTCGGCCCCGTGCGTGTGCGCAAACTTTTGCAGCACTTCGGCAGCCCTGAACGCATTCTCAGCGCCAAAAGCAGCGACATTCTGCAGATCGAAGGTTTCGGCCTCGCGCAGGCAGAGAACATCGCGGGATGGGAAACGCAGGTCGATCTCGAAGGTGAACTCAAGAAGGTTAAGGAGCGCGATCTCACCCTGCTCACGCAGGAAGATGAGCTCTATCCGCCACTGCTGCGCGAAATCTACAACCCGCCGCTCGTCCTCACCGTCTGGGGTGAACTCACCAAGCGCGACCACAACGCTCTCGGCGTCGTCGGCAGCCGCCACGCCACGCATTACGGTCTCAGCACCGCCAAGAAGCTCAGCTTTCAGATCGCCTATGCCGGTTACACCGTCGTGAGCGGACTTGCCCGTGGCATCGACACCGCAGCGCATGAGGCCGCGCTGGCTGCCAAAGGCCGCACAGTGGCGGTCATCGGCTCTGGCATGGGCAAATTGTACCCGCCTGAGAACATGGCGCTGGCCGAACGCATCGCGCAAAACGGCGCGGTAGTGAGCGAGTACCCGGTGGATCGCCCCGCCGACAAACAAACCTTTCCCTACCGCAACCGCATCGTCGCTGGCTGGACCTGCGGCTTGATCGTCGTGGAGGCCCCGCTGCGCAGTGGCTCCCTCATCACCGCGCAGCAGGCCACCGAGCAGGGCCGCACCGTGTATGCCGTGCCCGGCCCCATCGACAAACCGACTTCCGCCGGTTGCAACCGCCTCATTCAACAAGGGGCCAAGCTCATCATGGATGGAGCCGATGTGCTCGATGATTTGATGACCCTCTTCCCCACCGCGCCCAAAGCGCCCAAGGTCGAAGAATCACGCCCCGTCGTCACGCTTACGCTGGAGGAAGAAATCCTCTACAACGCCATCAGCACCGACGAAGCCCACATCAACGACATCACGACGAATTCGGGGCTGACCACCGCAACGGTGTCAGCGACGCTGATGCGGCTGGAGATGAAGCGGATGATTCGAGCGCTGCCGGGAAGACGGTATGTGAGGCTGGTATGAGATGATTGACAGTGGGTCCGTCATGCAAAAATCCTGATGAAAGACGACCCGTTCAACTTCATTGACTCATTACCTTGGTCAGAAGTGGCCCATGCTTATGGGGTCGCAACTGATGCGCCACGCCAGCTTCGATGCCTGATCTCTGCGAATGTTGACGAGAGAGAAGAAGCTGTGAACGGCTTTCTCTACAGTTCCATTTTCCACCAGTACTCGCTCCATTCAGCAACACCTTTTGTCATGCAGAGCGTGCTCAAACTTCTTGAGTGGCGTGACCTCCCAAACCAGGCGGGCAGCACGTGTGTGGGCAGTATTGCCTATGAGTTGATTCACTTCATTCGCATGTGTGCGGAATGTAGACAACGCAGCGTTGAAGGAGTACTCCATCCCTCTGCTCCCACCATCGAGGATGCTGCTAGAAGCGGCCTGGATACCTACAGGAGATATGCCACCCATGAAGAAGCTGACGTGCGAGCCGAGGCGGACGCATTGTTGACTTGGGTCGAATCAGGAGCGCCAGTTTTTCCGCTCACAATAAAGGCCCCAATCGCCATTCGACCCAAGCCGCAACATTCATCCATTGAGTTTTTATCAGCCTTCTGGCCGCTGTTAGCAGCGATGATCGTAACACCGCTCTCAATCTACTTTCATCAACCTTGGATCGGAATCGTCATTCTGATTGGGATAGCTCTCTGCCAAAAGCGGTGGTGGACATGTGTTTTCGGTTTGCTCAATGCCATAGCACTCGCAGTAGGCGTGATTAACTGCTCCATAGCCGCCATCAAGCTATTGACGAGATAGCGGATCTTGAATCGCCGCCTGAAGGATCGCAGGCGCCCTCGTAGCATCGGAGAAGCCGGCGAAACTCGTCATGAAATCTCACTGGGCGAGAAAGGACGGATGCGACCAATTCGGGCACATTCGATCATTTGGCACTCACCGCTTCTCCCACAGCAGCGCCAGAAAGAGGGGAAACTCTTTCCGAGAGCGGTTCTCAGCGGCGGCGCGGGGGCCGGGCTGGCTTTCTTTGTGCGAGTACCATTCTTCAATGCCTGCAAGCCGCAGGCCTGCGCCGAAGCCGGTACCGGTGAGGGTTTGCAGGCTGCGGTGAAAGGAGGTGGTGGTCTCGCTGTCGGGCCTGCCGGGGTGCATGATGATGGGGATGCTCAGGGTGCTGCTGTAGGCATCGATGCGGCGGTACTGAACCTTGGCAGCTTCATCGTTGCCCCAGCTCGTCTGACGCGGGATGCGGAAGGCAGGATGATTGACCACCCAGAGCATGCGACCACCGGACTTGAGAACTTTGGCAGCAGCGGCACTGACGACATCGAGGTGCTCCATGTTTTGCACGCAGAGGATGGCGGAGGCGGCATCGAACTCACCGAGGTCCTCGATCTGCGCGGCATCGCGGGCGAGGTAACGCACCGGGGGCTTCACGGGATAGGTACGCGCTTTTTGAATCAGCGTTGGGGCGGCATCGACTCCGGTCACTAGGCATCCTTCCTGTGCGAGAGCGCGGCTGAAGACGCCCTGGCCGCAACCGAGGTCGAGCACGCGTTCGCCGCGCTTGGGTGCCAGCAGACTGAGCGCACCGGGAATAACGACGGCCTGGTAGAGTTCGGAGCCGCGCTCGCCAATGATGCCGTCGTACCAGTCGGCGGATTTTTCCCAGGAGGTGCCGTGCGTGTGGCTGCTCTTCGCAAGTTTGCGTTGGGCACGGTTGCCTTGCGGACGTTTGAATGGTTCACGAGGTCCTTGCTCGCGGTTGCCCTGAGGATGATTGCCGTAATCACGACTGCCTTGTGAACGATTGCTTTGCGCACCATTCCCCTGCGGACGATCGCCTTGCCGACGATCCTCCTGCTCGCGACTACCCGGTTCACGCTGCGGTGAGAGGCGAGGACGAAATGGGCGGCGGGGCGGTGGCGGCATGCGGCATGATGTCGCGGCATGCGTGGATTGCCAGCAGCTCTGCACAATGTCCTTACTTTTATCTTCCCACAAACAGGACGATATGCCAGCCTCGCGTCCTTTCTCCCATGTCCACCTCCCCTTCCCGTGCTGTCCCCGGTCTCATCCTTGCGGCACTGAGCCTGCTGAGCGCTTTTCTGCTGTTTCAGGTGCAGCCGATCATCAGCAAATTCATCCTGCCATGGTTCGGCGGCAGTCCGGGTGTGTGGACGACGTGCATGCTGTTTTTCCAGGTGCTGCTGTTTGCAGGCTACGCCTACGCGCACACACTGACGCTGCTGCCACGCCGCTGGCAGGGAATTATACATGGGGTCCTGCTTGGCGCGGCGATCGCCATGCTGCCCATCGCTCCTGGAGAGATGTGGAAGCCGACGGGATCTGAAGATCCGGCGTTGCGTATCTTGCTGCTGCTGTTCGTCAGCGTGGGGCTGCCCTACTTCGTGCTCTCCAGCACGAGTCCGCTGGTGCAGGTGTGGTTCACACGTACGACGAACGGTGCCAGTCCATGGCGGCTGTATGCGCTTTCCAACATCGGCTCGCTCGCAGCGCTGCTGAGCTACCCGTTGTTCTTCGAAGTCCACTGGGATGTGATGGAGCAGACGACGCTCTGGGCAGTGGGCTTCGGTGCCTTTGTCGTGCTCTCTGTGGCCGGCATCTGGCTGGACCGCAATCACGCCATTGAGGCAGAGGCCAAACCCACGGTGGTGATCGACACCGCCGCCGATCAACCCGGCTGGTGGAAGCGCATCCAGTGGGTGCTCCTGCCTGCGCTGGCAAGCTGCGTGCTGCTTTCAGCGACGAATCACGTCTGTCAGGACGTGGCGGTGATCCCTTTCTTGTGGGTCGTGCCGCTGAGCCTCTACCTACTCACCTTCATCATCTGTTTTGAGCATGAGCGCTGGTATGCACGCATCTGCGCGTTGTGGGCGCTGCTGGCGCTGCCCGTTTTGTTCCTCACATGCACGCAGAACCTGATGCAAAAACAGCCCTTCTGGACTGTGTTCGAGAACAAGATGCATGAGCATGCAGAACCATGGCTGAACCGGGTGACTGGCCAAACTTTCCACCTCAGCACCATCAAACTGGCGCCCAACTTCATCTGGGAACTGGGCTGGTCCTTCAGCGCCATGTTCATCGCCTGCATGCTCTGCCATGGTGAACTCACGCGGCTGAAACCCGCCCCGCGGCGGCTCACCGAGTTTTATCTCCTGATGTCCTTCGGCGGTGCGCTGGGCGGATTGTTCGTGAGTCTCGGCGCTCCGCACGTTTTCACCACATTTGCCGAATGGCCGATCAGCCTCATCGTGGTGGCCGCACTCGCCTGCTGCATCTTGCTGCGCTCTGTGCTGAAAGTGAACCGTGTGTGGGAATGGCTACTGGCCTTGATCATCACCGGCGAGACCTGCTGGTTTATCTGGGCGTTGAATCAATGCGGCATCCTCACCTACGACAAGCTGCAAGAAATGATGAAGCAGGAACACATGCCACCGGCAGCGGCCATCTACAGCGCTCTGGGTGTCATCGGCTTCTGCCTGGCGCTGCTCATTTTCCGTTTCATTCAGCGTGGGCGCATGCGGCCCGCCTTTGCCACCCTCACCCTGCTGGGCATGTACTTTACCTTGGTCCTGCTTTTGATGTGCGATCTGGGCTTCAAGCGTGACCCAAAACTGGAACGCGTGCGCAACTTTTACGGCATGCTCTCCGTCACTGAGACCACGAACGACATCGGCCTGAAGTCCCTTGAACTCACCAACGGCGGCATCATCCACGGCATGCAAAATCTGGCACCCGCATTGCGCGAAGAACCCACAAGCTATTATGGCCACCCGACTGGCATCGGCAAAACGCTCGACAGCCTCAAGGACCGGCCAGACGCACGCATCGGAGTGGTCGGTATGGGCGCAGGCACCGTCGCCACTTATGCCAAAAGCGGTCAGACCTTCCGCTTCTACGACATCAATCCCGACGTGGTGCGCATTGCGAAAAAACACTTCTTCTATCTGAGCGATGCTGAGAAACGCGGAGCCAAGGTGGAGATCGTCATCTCGGATGCGCGCCTCGCCCTCGAACGAGAGAAGTCGCAACAGTTTGATGCGCTGCTGCTCGATGCCTTTAGCGGTGACTCTGTACCGGTGCACTTGCTGACCAAGGAAGCCTTTGCCATCTATGACCGCCATATGAAGCCGGACGGCATCATTGCCGTCCATATCACCAACACCTATTTGATCCTGGCTCCGGTGATCGAAAAAATCGCCGCTGATGCTGGCTTCAAAACCACACGCATCGCCACCGAAGCTGACGGGGACGATGATTCGACCGACTACATCCTCGTCACCCGCAACGAAGCTTTTCTCAAAGCCACCCCTCCCGATCTGCTCGGCGACGAAACCGAACTCAAGCAGGACGTCCGCCTCTGGACCGACCGCTATCACAATCTGCTGCGCATCCTCAACATCCCGCAGAACATCAAGGAATAGGCTCTATTGGGCCAAGAGTGAATTTGCGAACGCCCGCGAACGCGCCAAACTTGGGCGATTCGCCATGCTTTCCCTCGATCCAGTCCCCACGCCGCAGCAGCTCTTCCGCTGGCTGGACAGCGGTCAAATATCACGTGAGGAATTCCGCACGGCGATGGCCGTTCACACTGGCGAGCTCATCCAGGAAATGGAGCAGGCGCACGCCAACCCGCTCGTCGCCAAGTTCAATGAACTCATGAACCGCCGCGAGGCCTGGAAATGGTCGCGTAAGTACGGCGAGATGGTGATGCGTGAGATCCTATGTGCGCTGATGGATGAGGAGCGCTTTACGCCTGCACGCTGGCTATGGAATGCTGCGCATCCGCACATTCCCCTGCACTGCTTCTTCCGCACGCGCGGCACCCCCGTGCTGCGCTTTCTCGAAATGTCCGTGCATCCGCAGTACGTCACCGTGGTCGTGGAGCACGGCGGCAGCGAAACCCTGCCCCCCACCCAGGAGCGCTTTCACCTGCGCCGCACCCGTCAGCAAAGCCTTCAGGTCGAACGCCGCGAACTTATTTAGTCCTCCCCTATTGCTGTGCGCTGCCCGGCTCGCATTCTGCTTTCGACATCCGTCATTCTCCCATGCCCCCTCCTCAGAAAAAATCTCTCGGCCGCATTGGCCTGACGATCTTCGCCCTAGTCTCTCTTTTCCTTGGCGCTTATTACCGCTTTCCTACCCTAGGCGAGCGCCCGATGCACACCGACGAGGCCATCCTCGCGATGAAGTCCGCCGAATTCCAAGCAACCGGCCATTTCAAATACGACCCGAAAGACTTCCACGGCCCTGGGCTGCACTACATCACACGCATCTGGTCCGGACTCGCTGGCTGGGGGGACTCTTCCACCTGGACCGAAGCCCAGCTGCGCACCGTGCCGGTGGTTTGTGGTCTGCTGCTCCTGCTGACAACTCTGCTGCTGCGCAATGCACTCGGCCGGCTTGCCACGGGGTTCGCGATGCTGCTCATCGCCATCTCGCCGATGGAGGTCTATTACTCGCGCTATTTCATCATGGAGGTGCCGCTGGTGCTGTTCATCACGCTCAGCATCGCCTCCCTGTGGCACTACTCCCAGGGCGGAGGGCGCTGGTGGCTGGTGCTGGCCGGCTTCGCCATCGGCATGCAGCATGCCACCAAGGAAACCTTTGCCATCAATGTTGTTGCCGGACTCATCGGATTCGCCGTCACCAAAGTGATGGTCGGTGACTTCGCCCCCCGTCGCAGCGGCTATGACCTCGGCTCCAACAAGCGCCGTGCAACCACCCCCTGGGTTTGGGTCATCATCGCCGCCATTGTTACCAGCATCACGATCTACTCTGGTGGCTTCAAAGACTGGCAGGCCGTGAAAGACAGCGCCACGACCTACTTGAACTACTTCGAACGCTCCGGTGGCAGCGGCCATGAAAAGCCCTGGCACTACTACCTCACGCTCATCTTCTGGCGCAAAGACGGCCTTGTGTGGAGCGAGGCCATGATCGGCGGCCTCGGCATCGTCGGCATGCTCTATGCATTTCTGGGAAACCACATGAAGCAGCCGACGCGGCAGGCCTTTCTCGTGTTCCTCTCCGTTTACACCCTAGCCCTCTTCTCCATCTATTCCTTCCTCGCCTACAAGACGCCTTGGTCCATCCTCAGCGCTCAGCATGCGCTGACTATGCTTGCCGGAGTGGGTGCCGCCGCCATCTCGGGCGCGCTCACCGGGAAATTCTCGCGGCTCGTGTTCAAGATCGCCTTCGGCCTCGGTCTTTATCATCTCCTTTCGCAGACCAACCTGGCCATTCATCGATACGCCGCCGATTCGCGCAATCCTTACGTTTACTCGCACACCTCCACCCATTTAATGCGACTCCTGCCACAGGTACGGGATCTGCAAAAGACCGCGCCAGATGACGCCTTCAATGTTCTCGTCATCAATCGCGATGCAGGCTGGCCGCTGCCCTGGTACTGGCGCGACATCAAAAGCGTCCACTATACCACCACGATACCCGAGACCATTGACGCACGGGTCATCATCGCTGAACCCGAAATGAAGTCCGCACTGGAGGCCAAATTCGCCGGCAAAACCTACACCACTCCAGATCTCTTCGGCCTTCGCCCCGGCGTGATGCTCAATCTGTGGATCGAACAATCCCTCTGGGACCGTCACAGCCTTCGCAAGCAGCAGGAAGCAGCCAAACCGTGAGCGAGTCCGCACCACAACACCATCGCTTCACCCACAATGCGATGGCCACCACCTTCGACGTGATCATCAATCATGCCGATGCCGATGAAACCTACGCAGCACAAGCCGCGCAGGCTGTGTTTCAAGAAATCGCCCGGCTCGAAGACGATCTGAGCCGCTTCCGCGCCAGCAGTGACATCTATCGCCTCGGGCAGCTTAAAGCAGGCGAGAGTATCCGCGTCGGCATGGCCGCGTGGGACTGCCTCTCGCTGGCCAAGGCCATGCATCAGGAAACTGCGGGAGCCTTCGACATCACTATCGGTCCGCTCATGAATCTATTCATCACGTCCGAAGGCGAGCCAAGGCAGGTCAGCAAAGACGTGCTGGATCAAGCGCGCCAGATCATCGGCAGTCAGCGCTTTGAACTCGAAGAAGAAACCATGAGCGTCACCGTGCATGCCACCGACATGATCTTCGACCTCGGAGCCATGGGGAAAGGCTACGCCCTTGATCAAGCCGCCGATGTGCTGCAGGACTGGAAGATACCCAACTTTGTCCTCAATGCCGGAGACAGCACGATCCTCGCCATTGGTGCTCCAAGCGGCAAAGAGGCGTGGTCCATCACCCTCGGCGGCGGTGAAAAAAGAACCGCTCTTTTCAATCGCGCTGTCAGTGGTTCCGGCTTTGCCGTTAAAGGCGCGCACATCATGAACCCGCGCCTGTTTGCACCCGTTCCCATCAAGAACCGCCGCACCTACGCCCTAGCCCCCACCGCCGCACTGTCGGATGCGCTATCGACGGCGTTCATGGTGATGGAGCAAGTGGAGATTGATGCGCTGTGTGCAAGGTATGAGGGAGTGGAGGCGCTGGAGATGGAAATGTCATAGCCCCAAAAGCCGAGCACTCATCAGTTCAACCTCATCACAACCATGCACCGCATCGCGTTCATCGTCCTTCTCACCGCCATTCTGGCCTCGTGCTCCAGCAAACAAGCACCCGCCCTTTCCAAAGTGGAGAAGGCACATCTGCTCGGCCCAAAGTCCAGCGTCTCCATGCGCTGGCACAAGGTAGCAGGACCTGACTTCAGGGTTTATCATGGCATCCCACAATCGCCCGCAGAGGGAGAGATTGGTTTTTACATCGGTGGGCATCCGTCTTTCAAGCCCGAGGCTGGCTGCTCGCGACATGCCGGCAAAATCGGAATCCACAAAGTCACGTGGCATCGCAAGACCAAGGCCGATGGCTCGATCTACCAGACGACCCTTTTTGCATTGGGCGGCGTCTACAAGATCCATGCTTGGGTCCTTGGAAAAGACCTATCCGAGTTGGATTCACTGACACGGGAACTCGGCACCCTGCGCCTTTTCTCAAAGGCCACTCCGT
The DNA here is from genome assembly GCA_027490195.1 of Verrucomicrobiaceae bacterium. GTDB lineage: Bacteria > Verrucomicrobiota > Verrucomicrobiia > Verrucomicrobiales > Verrucomicrobiaceae > Prosthecobacter. Next base: position 60,260 of record JAIXYN010000022.1, read on the forward strand.
GATCACTTCCACTCCGCCAAGAGAGCCAGTCCTTCGCGGTTCCTTGGAGCAAGGGCCAGTGAATCCAGCAGATGGCGCTTCGCCTTCGTGGCATCGGATGCGCGGAGCAATGCTGCCAGTTTGAAATGCGTCTGTGCACCGCCGCTGGGATCGAGCAAAAGTACACGTTCATAAGCAGCAATCGCCTCGGGCGTTTCGTTCAGAGCGGCACAGGCATCTGCCAGCGCCCTTTGCGGCGTCACGAGAAAGGGATTCAAGGCCATCGAACGCAGGGCATTGGCTTTCACTTCCGGCCAGCGCTGCGCGGGCACGTCCAATTCGATCAAGCGCAGGAAGGAACTTTGTGCACTGGATGATTTTGCCGCGATCTGCCGCAGTACGGCGACTTCATCATCCGTGCGCTTCAACTGGCGCAGCGCCTGCACCTTCAGCGCGTAGCCGCTGTCGGCTTCGTAGCTGTCAGGCAGCAGTTCGATGATCTTGTCAGCCAGCGGCAGCACCTCAGCCCACTTCTTGGTCTGAATCAGTTTTTCTGCCTCTTTTTGCAGCGCCCAGAGGTTCGTGGGATGCTGCTTCAGGAACTCGGTGAATGAACCTGGTTCGAAGGGATTCAGTTGCTCGGCCTTGGGTTCTTCCCAGTCGGCTTTGTCTCCAAAGCTTTTGGCCTTGGCGGTGATGAACTGGGCAAACTGCTTTTCGACTTCTTCAATGTCGCCCACGTTCGCGGCGATCGCATCGTTGATCCGCTTGCCGGCGGCGAGCTCCTGCAGAATGCCCTGGAACTTGTCCTTGCCGAATTTCTCCAGCAGAAACTCCACGGCTTGGCTGGACTCATAGTAGGCAAACATCAGATGATCCTGCGTCTTTGGCGCCATGAAGGCTCCGCTGAGACGCGTCAGGGGCGTCAGAGTTTCCTCATCAAGCACCATCTCGCGAAACCTGTCATTCATCCACATGCCCCAAGCGGGATCGCGCTGGCGCTCTTCGTGAACGCTGATGCCCTCGCTCAACCAGCGCGGCATGCGGTTCTTCGTGACGGTGAGCGTGATGACATGGCAGAACTCGTGCCACAGCGTGCTCTCCCAGTTGTTGCGGCCATGGGCCAGACTGCCGGGGCTGTTCATGGTCACCACCGTGCCAAAGCACACCCCCAGCATCCCCTGCCCGCCCAGCGCTCCGAAGGTGCGAATGGCGAAATCCTGCTGCGCACCGAAGAACTCCACCAGCACCGGCCGCTTCAAGTCCATGCCGTATTTCGCGCCCAGCACCGTCTTCGCATCGCGCAGCAGTGCAAGCGCACGCGCGCCGTAGATGGGCCAGTCGCGCTTGGGCATTTTCAAGATGAAGTCCTCAAAGGTCTGCGTGGTGTAGCCATTCATCTCCTTCTCCAGCAGCGCCAGATTGTGCGCCTGAATGTTGTAGCCATCCTCCTTGCGGATCAGCTCCGCGAGCTTCCATGCCTCCTCTTCATCTCCGAGGCGGAGCAGGTCATGGCAGAGCTGCATCTTGGCCGGCAGATACTTCGGATCAAACTGCAGCGCCTGACGCTGGCGGGCCGAGCTCTCGGCAAAACGATAGGCTCGCGACAAACAGCGCCCAATGGTGTGATCCACCTCGGGATTTTTCCCCCACCGCTCCAAAGCATGCGCCCGCGCCTCCTCCATCTTGCTGGCATCAGCCATGAACAGATACGCCACGACGGCCCGCAGCGACCATGCCATAGGGTTCTGCCCATCTTGATCCAGCACTTGCTGAATGGCCGCCTCGGCCTCGATGAACTTTTCTCCGCCAATGAGTTGTTCCGCCCTCAGCAGATGCGCGGCAGCAAGATGGGGATTCAACTCCAGCGCCTTCTTCAAGTTCTCCGTCGCCTTCTCGCGATCACTCGATTGAAAGGCTCTCGCAAGCCCCAGCCGCAGATCAGCAGTCTCGCCATGTGCCTTCAGTCCGGCACGAAACACATCCGCCGCGCGCTTCGCGTCATCTTTATCGAGCGCGAGATTTCCTTCGGCCAGATACGCCGCCTCCAACTTGGCATCCTTGCCCTGCGCCAGCTTGAAATACTGCGCGATCACTTTCTGTGCATCGGCACCGAGCATCACGGCCGCCTGGCCAAGCACCACCGATTCAATAGCAGTTCGATCCTTCGCGGCCTTTGATTTCGCCGCTTCATTGATTCCCTTCAAGGACTCCGCCACCACATCCGCCCGTCCCAGCATGTGTGCCAGATCATGGCGCAGCAGGAGGATTTCGAAGTGTCCCGGATACAGCACCAGCGCCTTCCCAGTTTCCTCCAGCGCCGTTTCGATCTGTCCCATTTCCCGCAGTGCCTTGATCCGCAGAATCCGCCACTCCGGCGCCTTGAGTCCCTTCTCCGCCGCCGCTTCGCCAATGCGAGCCACGAGTTCATAATCCCCGCGTGCCAGCAGCTCCCCCACCGGCCCCAGATTGCGCTCCTCAAAGATTTTTTCGAGATCAATCTGCTGGGCATTCGAGATCGAGATGCCCAGCAGGAGCAGAAGGAAGTAAAGCAGGCGCATGGATTCAAATCGTGTCCGAACACCCGATTCTCGCATGAGTTGTGCCGGAATGGGAAATCGTCTTTCACCCACATCCCTCCAAAGCCCAAGTCCATCTTCGAGCATTGGTGATGACTAAACTGACATCCCTATCAAATTCGAGGAACTTGGTACAAGGCCTAAAAAATTCACTTTTCTGGCACTGCAAATGCCGCCAAACCTTGAGGCATGCCCCGCCCACCCCGCGTCTTCATCTCCCGCACCACCGCCGGGCTTAAATCCCTCGGCCAGCAGATCGCCGAGATTCTACGCCAGCGTGGCATTGAGGTCATCATCGAAGAGGGATTCTATCCTTCTACTCATGATATCAGAGGGATGCTCGTTGATCACCTTCATCAGTGCGATGCCGTCATCTGTCTCATCGGCTCCGCCTATGGCACCGGACCGCACGATCCCATCACGAAGGCCGAGCAGCCCATCCACGGCCTCAAAGACCCGCGCACGAAGGACCACCTCTTTTCCTACTCCCAACTCGAACTCCTCGTCGCCCGCGACCTCGGACGCCCCATCTACACCTTCTTTATCGATGGCGATGAATTGCCCACCGCATTCGCTCCTGAGCCACCCGAGCTTGCCCACCGGCAGCAAACCTTCATCACTGAGTTCGCCAAAGACACGCGGAACACCTACGGCACCTTCAGCCAGTGGGACCAGCCCTCCGATCCCGCGCGTGGCTTGAAGCAGGCCATTGAGGCCATCAAGTTTGAAATCACCGTCCTCGCCGGCAAGCCCACCAACCTCCCCTACACCTCCCTCGGCACCCTGTTCAAAGGCCGCGATGAGTTCCTCACCGAACTCCGCCACCACCTCACCGCCGAAGGCCCCGTCGTCATCAAAGGCAAGCGCACCATCCACGGCATGGGCGGCGTCGGCAAAACCCGCGCCGCCATCGAATACGCCTGGAAACACGCCGACGACTACCGCGCCCTCCTCTTCATCTCCGCCGACACCCCCGAGGCCCTGCACCGCAACCTCGCCTCCCTCTGCGGCCCCCTCGTCCTGAATCTCCCCGAGCAGAACGAAAAGGAGCAAGCCCTCCAAGTCGAAGCCGCCCTCCGCTGGCTGAAACTCCACCCCGGCTGGTTCCTCATCATCGACAACGTGGACACCGACGAAGCTGCCGAGGAGACCAAAGCTCTCCTCGCCAAACTCGCCACCGGCCACGTACTCATCACCTCCCGAATCAGCGACTGGACTGGCCATGTCAAGTCGCTCGATCTCGACGTTCTCAGCGCAGCCGCCTCCATCGCTTTCCTCAACGAGCGCACCGAAGAACGCCGCCCCATAAAGGACGACGACCACGAGAAAGTTGCCGCTCTTGTCCAACTCCTCGACTGCCTTGCCCTCGCCCTGGAGCAAGCAGGAGCCCACATCAGCGCCAACTCCATCAGCTATGCCGACTACATCGCCCTCTGGGAATCCCACCGTTCCGATGCCCTAGATTGGCACGACGAGGAAACGATGAAGTATCCCAAGAGCCTCGCCATCACCTACGAGACCAGCGTCGCCCAACTCAGCAAAAGCGCGAAAGAACTGTTCCGTATCTTATCATGGTTCGCGCCTGATCCCATTCCGCGAAGTATTCTCGACTCTCGTCCCAATCCCATGAATGAAAATCGACACTTGGGCGAAATCGAACGACTCCATCTCGCACGATACCTTGTTGATATCGGGAATGGGAAAGCATTTGCGATCCACAGGTTGAATCTGGAGATAACAAGGCAGCAGCAGATTCAAGCCACCGGGATTTCAATGTATAGTAGCCAACAGGAAATATTCAGGGAAAATGCGCGGCCTCCTGTGCCTCCCCCTGATCTCGTTTCCGCACTTCATTGGATCAATCTCGTTTACCCTTCTGATACCGTCGATGTCCGCAACTGGCCCGTTGCCCTGCCACTTACTTCTCACGCCCTAGCCACCTCGCAGGCTGGTGTCACTTACTCCGTTTTTGAACCCACAAGTCATTTGCTCAGAGCCACCGCCCTGTTGTTCAAGACCCGCGCCGACTACAGCACCGCCGAACCCCTCTACCGGCAGGCGCTGTCCCTCGAAGAGAAGCACCACGGTCTAGACCATCCTGATGTCGCTACGACCCTGACTGACCTCGCCAGTTTGTTAGCGGAGACGAACCGGCGCGAGGAGGCGGAGTCGATGATGCGGCGAGCATTGGCCATTGATGAAGTGTCCAGCGATTCGGACCACCTCACTTTAGTCATTTCACTGAACAACCTAGGTCGGCTGCTGCAAGAAATGAATAAACTGGAGGAAGCGGAGTTGCTCATGCGACGGGCGCTTGGAATCTTGGAATCTGCTCCGAGCTTTGACAATCCCAAGGTGGCAATCTGTCTGAACAGCCTCGCAACGTTCTTATATTCCAAAAACCGACTTGAGGAAGCCGAGCCGCTCATGCGGCGGGCGCTAAGTCTGTCAGAAGTGGCTTTCGGCCCAGATCATCCCGTGGTTTCTGGCAGCTTAAATAACCTCGCTGGCTTCTTGTTTGCTATAAACCGATTTGAGGAAGCGGAGCCGCTAATGTGGAGGGTTCTGAGCATTGATGAAGGCTCCTTCGGCCCGGATCATCCTCTGGTCGCCAATCGCTTGAACAACATCGCACGGTTGCTGCAGGCAACGAACCGCCTGGGTGAGGCTGAGCCGCTCATGAGGCGGATGATGGAAATTTTAGTCCTATTCACTCAAGGAACTGGGCATCCGCATCCTTACTTCCAGCATGCGATGAGCAACTACACACACCTTTTGTTGCAGATGGGCCATGGAGAGAGAGAGGTGAGGGAGAAGCTCGATAAGCTCGTGGGATCAATCGTCATCCATGGTTGAGCTGCGAGATGATGGCTTGTGCGGCAGGAGGGTGAACCATTCGTCACACCGTCTGTTTTTTCTTCGCCTCCCTGGGGGACGACGATGGAGCGGTTGGTGAGGAGCTTGAGGTTGCGGCGGGTGGTGGGTTCATCGATGCTGCTGATCTCGGTGACGGGGATGGGTTCCGTGGAATTGCTGAGGGTGGCGGCGATGCGCTCATCCTCGGGCTTGAAGCGGGCGAGGAGGTCGCAGAAGATGAATTTGAGTAAATCATTGCCCTGCGGGCAACTGCGCAGGCACCCACGCCCTGGGACCTTTTACACTCATTCTGACTTCGCATCCTGAACTGCTTTGCAATCCCCCTCATTGCCAACAGGACCAAAATCCGTTATTCTCCCACCATGGACGCCATTGCTATGAATCTCGAAAAGGAGTTTGAAGCCCTCGAACCAGAGGACGCGCAGAGCATTCAGCGTGCCCTGCTAGAGATGATCCAGCTCGTTAATCGCAAGCGCGGACCAGCCCTTTCGCAGCCAATGAGGCTAACGCAACCTTACGTCACTCAGGCAAGCCCCTTGGGCCTGAAAGTTGGCAATGGCTCGCACAAATGGTCAGACTGGATTGATGAAGCTGAGGGTCCGGGTTGGAAATGATTCTCGTGGACGTCAATATCCTGCTCTATGCCGAGGATACGACATCGCCTCACCACGCCGTCGTGTGTGCTTGGTGGGATGCCTTGATGAATGGCCAAGACAAAGTGGCCCTATGCTGGCCCACTCTGAACGGCTTTCTGCGCATCTCGACGCATCCGAAAATCGCGACAAATCCACTGACACCTGCTGAAGCGGCAGCCAAAGTGAGCGCTTGGCTCGCTTATCCCAACACTCAGCTTGTGACTCCCGGCCTGTTCCACTGGAAGGAGTTTGAAAAGCTGATCCTCGCGACTTCCGCGAGTGGCAATCTTCTGATGGATGCCCACCTCGCTGCCCTTGCCATCGAGCATGGCTGCGAACTCGCCTCCTGCGACACTGACTTTGCCAAATTCCCCGGCCTGCGATGGATCAATCCGCTACAGCCTCGGAGTGAGTCCTGAGTATCTATGCGCAAGAAGAAGACTGCCTCTTCATTGAGACACTCTGTGAAGAAAGGTCTGAGCCAGTTGCGGCGCAACTGGACTACTTTACGCAAACAAGCTCGTGATCGGCTGGCCTTTGTCGGTCACCGTGAAGGGACGCTTGGTGCTGCTGTAGAGGACGAGATCGAGCGGAAGGCCGAGGGCGTAGGCGATGGTGGCGTTGAAGTCGGGGACGCTGACTTTGTTTTCGGTGACTTCGATGCCTTTGTCGGTCTTGCCATAGACCTGACCACCGGCGATGCCGCCGCCCCAGAGGACGGAGCTGAAGGCTTTCGGGTAGTGGTCGCGGCCGTCGTTTTGATTGATCTTGGGGGTGCGGCCAAATTCGGAGGTGAGGACGACGAGGGTGTCGTCGAGCAGGCCTCGGCGTTCGAGGTCGTTGAGGAGTGTGCCCAGGGCTTGATCGAGATCGCCACAGCGTTCGGGCAGGCGGGCACCGATGTCCTGGTGCATGTCCCAGCCGCCGAGGTTCACTTCCACGAAGCGCACGCCATGCTCAACGAGGCGGCGGGCGAGGAGGCAGCCCTGCGCGAAAGTGCCGTCGCCGTATTCGGCGTGGGTTTCGGGGGATTCCTTGCTGAGGTCGAAGGCATCGAGGTCTTCGCTCTTCATGACCTTGATGGCGTCTTTATAGACGTCCGCGTAGGCTTTGACGTTCTTGTAATTGTAGGCCTGCTGAAAGCCTTGGTCGAGCTTGGCAGACAAGCCAAGGCGGTAGTCGAAGTCGCCTTCGCTGAGGGCTCCTGGGCGGTGGCTGTTTTGAAGTCCGCGAGCGGGATCATTGAGGATGAGCGGCTGGCACGCGGCTTCGAAGAAACCGCCACCGGGGTGCTTGCTGTCGTTGGTGATGATGACAGAGCCGGGCAGATCGGTATTGCCCTTGCCTTGAAATTTCTGCATCCAGGCCCCCATGGTGGGATGCCGTGTGGCACCGCGCATGGTGTAGCTAGTGTGCTGGAAGTAGTTCCCCTGCGCATGCGCGCCCTGGGTGGAAGAGAGTGAATTGATGATTGCTCCGCGATGCATCATCTTCGCGGTGTGCGGCAGCAGTTCGCCGATCTGCACGCCATCCGCACTGGTGGGGATGGTCTTGGTGCTGCCCATGGTGTCAGCACCGGGCACGCAGCCGAAGGTGTCGAGATGCGTCATGCCACCGGACATGTAGAGATAGATGACGCGCTTGGCCGTGGCGGCCTGCTTGGCTTTGCTCGATCCTTCAAAAGCAGCATAGCCGCGTGGTGCCAAGGCGCTCATCACGGAAACACCGAGACAGGTCTTGGCGATGTTTTTGGCAAAGTCACGGCGGGTGACATCGTCACAGGAATGGAGGAGGGATTTCATAAGGACGTGGCGTGAGGATTATTGAACGAAAAGGAACTGGGACCCGGTGATGAGCGCGTGGGTGACATCGGCCACGGCTTTGTCGCCGCGCTCCTTGATGACGCCATCGAGGATGACCTGCTCATTGGCTGTGGGGGCGCGGCTCAGCAGAGCCTGATAGAGGGTGGCGATTTTCTGCGCTGGCGAGCCGGCATTGGCGATGGCCTGATTCAATTTGGAAGCCGGGTTGTTGATCACATCAGCAGCGGGCCCATTGAGCAGGGTGAGAGCCTGCGGCACGGAGGCGTCATCGCTTGCATTCTGGATGAGTTCGCGATCGCTCTGCCCAAAGGTGCGCAGGAAGGTACCGGGGCGTGCGGGGCTGGGCTGCTCAGAAGCGCGTGAGGTGAGGCCCATGGCATCCTTGCCACTGCCGTTGCGCTTGTACGTTTTCAAGAACTCTCTGCGCTGCTCCTTGGTCATGGATTCAAGCGTTTTGGGATCAACCTGCGGCTGCTTTTCCTTCTCAGGTTTTTCGGGGCGATAGCCTTGGCGAAGATCATCGGCGCGCTCTTTGCCGAGCAGGGCAACGAGGATGTCTTTCTCAGAGGCTTTGCGCAGGCTGCTGGCCTCTTTGGCCAGCGCTTTGCTTGCTGCCGTGGTGTCGATTCCCTTCGCCTTGTCGGCAGCCAGCTTAATTTTCATCTCATCGATCTTCTTCTGGTTGGCGTCCAGTTTGGATCGGCCTTCCTTGGCAATCTGCACCAAGCCTTCAGCTCCCTTGGATTTGACCGTGCCGAGGAACATGGAGAGATCATCGAGATACTGGTGCAGGCGGGCATTTTCGTCATCAACGGTGTCATCGATATTTCCCTTGGAGAGCGTGACAAAGGAGTCCCAGATCTGCTCGGCGCTCATGCGGCGCAGGATGGGGCCGGTGAAGTGGTAGGTCTCGCCCAGCGGTACTTCCTCCACAGTAGCGGCGCGCTGGTAGGTGTCGGTGTTGTAAAGCACGCGCAGGAAGGATTTCAGCGAGTATTCTTTCTCGATCATCAACTGGCCGAGGTAGTCCATCAGTGCCGGATTGCTGGCGACGGTGCTGTCGGTCATTTCATCGACAGGTTCGATCAAGCCGACGCCGAAGGCTTTCTTCCACATGCGATTGGCGATCACGGTGGTGAAGCGCGGATTCTCCGGGCTGGTCATCCAATCGGCAAAGGCATTCAGACGGGTTTCGCCGGGCTTGATCGCGGCATCCGCGCCAAACATGGTTTTGGCTTCGACTTTCTCGCCGGGCTTGGCATCGGGATATTTGTAGTCAGCGGGGAGGCTGGGGAGTTTGCCATCCTGCCACTCGGCGCTGGTGTAGCGCAGTGGTTTCATCACATCCTGCATGGCGCGTTTGACCTGCTGCATATCCTCGCGGCTGATCTTGGATTCTTCCGCCTTTTTCTCGGCCTGGAGTTTGGCCCGGTAGACTTTCTTCTCCGCGCTGCTCATGGCCTGGACGGCTTTTTTGTCCAGTTCCATGCCTTTGGTGGCGCTGCTTTTGAAATCCACGCCACGGCTTTTCGTGTCCATGCCGTAGGTGAACGCGGCCATATGGTAGTAGTCCATCTGAGACCACTTATCGAAGGGGTGGTTGTGACACTGCGCGCAGACGATGCTGGTGCCCAGGAAGACCTGCACGGTGTAGGCCAGATGATCGAGCTTGTTTTCATCCCGCTGCCAGAAACCGATGCTGCCGCTGTCCCACACACCGCCGTCGGTGGTGAGAAGGTTCTTCACGAACTTGTCATAGGGCACGTTTGCTTTGACCTGCTGCTTGAGCCATTCTTCATAGGCTTCTGCGGTGATGCGCCCCTTGACGTTGTCGGTCAGGCGCAGCACATCGGCCCAATAGTTGAACATGTGGCTGGTGTAGCCATCGGAGGCCAGCAGTGTATCGATGAGCTTGGCACGCTTCTGCGGGTCCTTGGAGCTCATGTAGGCCTGCGCCTCCTCAAGGGTGGGAATGCGCCCGGCGATGTCGAGATAAAGACGGCGCACGAGCACTTCGTCGCTGGCAGGAGGATTCGCCTTGAGGCCAGCTTTCTCCCAGTCCTTGCTGAGGAGCTGGTCGATCTTCTGGCTTTCCGGCAGTGAGGCGGCTTGCAGCGAGGCAGAGGCAAGCAGGCATGCGAGGAGGAGGCGGGGGACGTTCATAAATAGGGGGCGGAGGGGGACTCCAGCCGCGAAAACGCAGGACCTTCACATTTCTTACCAATAAATGAGCATAATTCGCTCAGGGTGGGGTGATGCCAGATTCACAGATCTTGATCCTGGCCATCCAGTATTTTATACAATGATCTCGCCACTAGCACGTTGTGTCAGGTATTCTCGTAATTCCGCCCCACAAACACCCTCGTTTTGCCATGTCTCGTCGCTTCCTGATTGCCAGCTCAACCTTGGTCCTGTCCCTCTCCAGCCTGACGGCGGCCCCTGCAAAGCCTGAACCCAAACCTGCGCCTGCCAAGCCAGAACCGGCCAAACCCGAGCCCAAGCCTGAACCGAAACCAGAGCCCAAACCGGAGCCTACGAAGCCTGAGCCGACCAAACCCGCGCCAGCGCCCACACCGCCAGCTCCCTCCAGTCCACCCCCGACTCAGCCCGCAACGCCTGCTCCAGCCCAGGCTGCACAGCCGCAACCAACCGTCACCCAAACGAAGAGCGAAGGAGAAAAACCCAAGCGCAAATCCGTTGCCGATTTCACCAAGGGCTTCAAACGCATCGACGGCCTCTTCCGCACCTATCTGGATTTTGAACACGGCACCCCATGGCTCTTTGTCTCGAAGAGCCAGCTCGGCCCTGAATTCATCTATTTCAATCACAGCGTCGATGGTCCCGTGGCATCCGGTCACAACCGGGGACGCTACGGTGACTCGCTGGTCTTCACCATGCGCAAGATCTTCGACCGCATTGAGCTTATCGAGCAAAACACCCAGCTCTATTTCGATCCTCAAAGCGCGCTTGCCAAAGCAGAAAAGGCCAACACCAGCAGCGCCATCCTGGACACCGAAACCATTGCTGCTGAAGACGAAGAAGGCTACCTCATCCCCTGCACGAACCTGTTCCTGCGCGAAAACCTTTCCCAGGTGAAGTTCAGCAACAGCGGCGGCGACAAAGCCGTGCTGGGCAGGCTGTCTGAAACCAAATCCAAAATTCTGCGTATCAACGGCTACCCCAAAAACACCGCCGTCACCAGCGAGTACGTGTTTGAAAATCCCATGCCCACGTGGGAGACCCAGGCGGATGTGGCGAATCCACGCTACATCACCGTCAAGGTGCAGCACACTCTCATCGCTATGCCGGAGACTGACTACAAGCCACGCCTCGACGATCCACGCATCGGCTATTTCACCCACCAGATCACTGACATGACCAGCACGGACGTGGCCCCGTACCGTGACGTCATCCACCGCTGGCGGTTGATGAAGCAGAAACCCGGCACCGCACTGAGCGAGCCCGTGGAGCCCATCGTTTTCTGGATTGAGAACACCACGCCAGTTGAGTTCCGCGACACCATCCGCACGGCCGTGCTCAAGTGGAATGAAGCCTTCGAGACCGCCGGGTTCAAAGACGCCGTGGTCGTCAAACAGATGCCCGATGATGCCAAGTGGGACGCCGATGACATCGAGCACAACGTCCTCCGCTGGACCAGCAGTGTGAATCCCCCCTTCGGCGGCTATGGCCCCAGCTTTGCCAATCCACGCACCGGTGAAATCCTCGGCGCAGACATCATGCTGGAGTACAGCTTCATCACCAAGCGTCTCCTCACCAAGAAGCTCTTCGCCGATCTAGGAGCCGCGACTGAGAATGCTGGCGAAACCAAGGGCTTTGATCCCCAGCTCTGCGATGCCATCCACTCCGCCCGCAACGGCCTCATGTTTGGCCAGACCATGCTGCGTCTGCAAAAGAGCGACCGCGTGGAAGTGGACCGCCTCATTAAAGAATCCATCTATTATCTCTGCCTGCATGAAGTCGGCCACACGCTGGGCCTGAACCACAATTTCCGTGGCAGCCAGCTCCACAGCCTCAAGGACATCCACAATGCGGAGCTCACGGAAAAGACTGGCCTCACCGGCTCCGTGATGGACTACCCGCCGATCAACATCGCGCCCAAAGGTGTAAAGCAGGGCCAGTACTTCACCACCAAACCCGGCCCCTATGACCATTGGGTCATCAATTACGGCTACAGCGAATCGTTGGAAGATCCCATCGAAGAAGCAAAGCGTCTCGAAGCCATCGCCGCACTTTCGCACAAGCCGGAGCTGGCCTTTGCCAACGACGCCGATGACATGCGCGCTCCCGGCAAGGCCATTGATCCACGCGCCATGCTCTATGACATGAGCAGCGATTCCATCAGCTACGCGGAACAGCGCTGTGAAATCGTCCGCATTGAAATCGCCAACATCCTCAAAGATGTCTCGGATCCCGGCAAGAGCTGGCAGGAAGTCGCGCAGGCTTTTGCCTCATTGACGAAAGAAGCCAGCGGATCGCTTAACGCCATCTCACGTTATGTCGGCGGTGTGTATGTCGAGCGCGCCGTCCAAGGTCAGGCACCCGGTGCTGTGCCGTTCAAACCGGTGGAGGCTGACAAACAACGCCAGGCCCTCGCCGCGCTGGCGAAGTACGCCTTTGCTCCCGATGCGCTGGCCGCACCGCCGGAACTCTACGCGCACCTGCAGGTGCAGCGCCGTGGCTTTGATCATCATGACGAGGGTGAGGACCCGAAGCTCCATGAACGCGTTTTCAGTATCCAGCGCGGACTGCTCGATCAGCTCCTGCATCCTCACACCCTGGAGCGCATCGAAGACTCTGCACTCTATGGCAATCAGCTCAGCCTGGATGAAGTCATGAACACGCTCACCACTGCCATCTGCACGGGTGATGATCCTACCAAGCCGGTGAGCATCATGCGCCAGAATCTTCAGCTCGACTACCTCACCCGTCTGCTCAACATCGCCCACAGCGGCAGCTATTACCATGCCGTGCAGAGCGTCGCACTGCTACAGCTCGACCGCATCAAGGGTCTGACCTTTGCCAATTCCCCGGCGCATCAGCTGGCGATCAAGTATCGCATCAGGCGTGGGCTGGATGAGAAGTAGAATGCCAGGAGGTGGGCAGCTTGATCCCCGCTTTTGAAGGCGGTGGCTGAGGTGGGTTCTGGGTTCACCGTTGGGTTCAGGGTCAGGTTCAGGGTCACCCGTTGGAGGCTGGGTTTTGGGTTCACGGGTTCATACCCTATATATAGGGTATGAACCCGTGAACCCTGAACCCAATGGGTTCAAAATCCCTTTTGAACCCATTTTGAACCCAGTGAACCTAGCACCCATTGGACAGGACAGGCATCCCATAGGCTGTGCAGGATGTGGCACAGCACGCCAATGCGCAGCGTCTGTGCTTAATTGCAATGCCTGAGTGCGTATATTAGGGCATGAAATCCCTCATCGCCCTCCTCTGCCTTCTAGCCACCGCTTCCCATGCGGCTGTCTCCGAAGGCTGGTCGCTCTGGTCTCCGCGTGATGAGGCGAAGCCTGCTGCGGAGTTGAGCCAGACTGGCGGACATGATGGCAAAGGGACGCTGATTCTTGCAACGGGTGAGGGTGAACAGTGGATCGGCTGCTGGACGAACACGCTGCCTGTCAAAGGCGGTCAGCATTACCAGTTCAGCGCGTGGAAAAAGGCCAGTGCCGTGCCCACCGCACGCCGCAGCGTGTATGCACGCGTCCTTTGGCAGGATGAGGATGGCAAACCCGTTAGCTGGGAGGAACCTGCGAACCAAGGCTACGCCAAAGGCACCATCCCGCGTGCCGAGCCGGAGTATCCGAATGTCCCAGATGGTGAAGCAAACCAGTGGACGCATTGCCAGAGCACCCTGCGTGCGCCAGTGAAGGCCAAGCAGGCGAAGATTGAACTCTACCTCCAGTGGGCGGCAAATGCGCGTGTCGAATGGAGCGATGTCTCTCTCGCTGCTGTGCCCGCCCCTGCCCCGCGCAAGGTCAGGCTGGCCACGATTCACCTTCAGCCAAAGGACGGCAAGAATCCCGCTGACAAGCCGCCGCAGTATGCGCCGCTCATCGCCGAGGCCGCCAAGCAGAAGGCTGACCTCGTCGTGCTCGGCGAGACACTCACCTACTACGGCACCGGCAAGACGATGGCCGAGTGCGCCGAGAGTGTGCCCGGACCCAGCACGGACTACTTCGGCAAGCTGGCCAAAGAGCACAATCTGTACATCGTTGCGGGCCTCGTCGAGCGCGAGGGCAAGACGCTCTACAACAGCTCTGCATTGCTCGGCCCCGATGGCTCACTCGTGGGCAAGTATCGCAAAGTGACGCTGCCTCGTGGTGAGATCGAGGCCGGCATCACTCCTGGTCATGAATATCCAGTGTTTGATACCCGCTTTGGCAAAGTGGGCATGATGGTCTGCTACGATGGCTTCTTCCCTGAAGTCGCCCGCGCTCTCACCATTCATGGTGCTGAAGTCATCGCTTGGCCGGTCTGGGGCTGCAATCCCATGCTCGCCGCCGCACGCGCCTGCGAGAACCATGTCTACATCGTTAGCAGCACCTACACGGACGCCACCAAGAACCAGTGGATGATCTCAGGCATCTTTGATCATTATGGCGATGTGCTGGCGAAGGCCGATGAGTTTGGCACGCTGGCAATCGCTGAAGTTGATCTCAATGCGCCCACGCATTGGAACAGCCTCGGGGACTTCAAGGCGCAGATCCAGAGCCATCGGCCACCGGCTTTGAAGGAGCCTTGAGGACTGAGATGCCACGCTCGTTGATTGAGCCCTTCATTTTTTTACTTTCCACAGCATCCGATTTCTGACGGAATACCAGGGTGAGATTCATCCTCTATTTTCTGTTCGGTGCACTCTGCGCTACACATGCGGCAGAATCAGCCGGCATGTCGCGGCTGCGTGAGTCTTTGGCGAAGGCTGAGCAGGAGCATGGAAAGGAAGCGCCCGAGGTGGCGGCATGCCTCAGCGAACTCGCGAGCCACCTCGAAGCCGCTGACAACTTTCAGGAGGCGGAGGCACTCTATCGGCGTGCGCTGGCGATTCGGGAAAAAGCCTTGGTGGAGGGCACTTCAGACTGTGAAACGAGTCTGCACAACCTCGCGGATCTGCTGAGGCAAATGGGCAAAGAAAAGGAGTCGGAACAGCTCTATGAACGTCTGCTGACCAGCATCGAAAAGCATTCAGGCGGTGGAACATCCTTGGAAGCCGCCAAGTGTCTGGGAAGCAAGGCGGAGCTGTTTATAAGCACCCAACAATACCAATCCGCGTTCGGGGATTACCTCGCCATGCTAAAGATTCATGAGAGGCTCTCCGGCCTGAGTCATATTGCTGTCAGTTCCAAGCTCAACAAAGTGAATGCCCTGCTGGAAAGCACTCTCACGGAAAGGGGAAGCGTGCCGCTCTACCAACAGGCACTTCAGATTCACGATGAAGCCGTGGGCGCTGAACAATCCGAACTTGCCACCTGTCACTCGATCATCGCAGGACTGCTGATATCGCAAGGACGCAGTACCGAGGCAGAACCAATACTCCGCCGGGCGCTGGAGAATCGAACGGCAACCATGGGGCCACGTCACCCGCTCACTGCCCAAGTGGCCTGCAAACTGGCGGAACTACTGGAACGGACGAATCGCAGGGCGGAAGCCTTGCCGCTCTACCGTCAGGTTTTGCCCGTGCAGGAGAAAGCCTTGGGGCCGGATGCTGCCACCACATGCGCCAGCCGCATTCAGCTGGCGCAGCTCCTCAGAGAGCAAGACCTCTATCAAGAAGCCCTGCCACTGCTGCAACGCATCGTTGAAACCATTGAGCGAACCAAGGGACCCGAAGACCGCAGCCTGTTCGTGCATCTGAACCACCTTGCCAATACGCTGCGCATGCTTGACCGCTATCCGGAAGCAGAAGCAGCCTACCGCAAAGAGCTGCATGTGGCCGAGAAGAACTACGGCATGGAAGCGCCCATGATCACCAGCTCACTGGCCATGATCGCGCAAACCCTGCGGGACATGAATCGCTGGAAGGAGGCCGTGCCGCTGCTGCGTCGTGAACTGGCGATTCACGAAAAACATCTGGGAAAAGATCATGAGACCGTGGCCTCGGATATCAGCACGCTGGCGGGTTATCTGGCAGAAGCAGGAGAGCACGAGGAGCCCGAGCAACTGCTGCTTCGCTCCTTGGCCATTTTGGAGAAGTGCAAAGGCCCGGAGGACATCCAGGTGGCTGTTACCTTGAGGCACTACGCTCATTTCCTCGTGAATGAACAACGACCTGAGGAAGCTGAGAAGCTGTATCTGCGTGTGATCAAGATCAGCAAGAAGGCACTGGGAGCAGGACATTCGTTTACCAAGGATACCTTCGAGAGTTACGAGGCGCTGCGGCAGACACTGAAAAAGAAAGATGCTGAGGGCGAAGGCCTGCGCGCAGTCCTGAAAATGAATGGCAAGGTCTGGGACGAGAGCACGGCTGTCGCGTTCCTCAAAGAGCAGTTGTCCCATCTCCCTGCGGCCAAGTTCACGGAGACTGATGCGGCAATGCTGGTGCAGCAGATGAAAGGAAACTCGCTCGCACTGGCCATGGCGGGGGCATGCATCACGGAGCAAAAACTGACATTGGCCGAGTATGTGAAGCGATGGGAGAAAGAGTCAGCCACGCTCACGGAAAGAACAGCACCGAACGAGACATCCCCGGACAGAATCTTGGTCACGACATGGCAGATTTCCGCCAGGAGCCTGACGCCCACGGCGCGTGCGCTCATGACCTTGATGCCCTGGCTTGCTGAGGAAGTCGTGCCCCTGCCCTTTTTCACCGAGCATGCAAAGCTGGTGGCGGATGCCGCAAATGAGAAATCACCTGATGCCAAAGTAGAAGCCGGATTTGATGAATTGGAGCGTCACGGACTCATCACACAGGAGCTCTTGAGCATCAGCTGTCCTCCACCGCTGCAGGCGGTTTTGCGCCAGCAGGGTGGAGCCGAGTTTCTTGGCCGCGCGACTTCCCTCATGCATGCCATCGTGGCCAAAGACTCGGCAACGCAGCGCATGCGGCCACGTGAGTTTTGGGAACCCGTCCTTCCCCATGTTTTCAGGGTGCTGGAGTTTCAGCGTCAGTTCAATGACAAGGCCGGAGACGCGCATATCACACGCAGCCTGCTCAATGACTTCGCTGAGTTTTTGCAGTACAAGGCGCAGTACTCCGAGGCCAAGCCCCTGCTTGCCACAGCAGAACAACTGCTGCGACGTGCGCTGAAACTGGCGGAGGAAAATCCTGGCAATCAGCAGGCGGACCTCATCGCCTCCCTGGACAATCTCGCCCGGCTGCTTCACCGCTCCAAGCACGATGAGGATGCCGCCGCACTCTACCGACGCTCGCTGGAGTTATGCGAAAAAGCACATGGGACGGAGAATCTCGAAACAGCCGATAGCTTGGATCGTCTTGCCCTGACTCTGGCTCCGACGAAACAGGGCAGGGACGCCACCCCTTTGCTGCGCCGGTCACTGGCCATCCGCGAGAAAGCTCTGGGGCCTATGGACCGCGAATTGGCACTCAGTCTGGGACGGCTGGCCTTTCAACTCAACACCGGAGTCACGGTCAAGGAGGCAGAGCAGCTTTACCGCCGTGCCTTGGCGATCGAAGAAAGCATCTATGGTGAAAACCACCCAGCCATCATCGCCAGACTCAGCAGCCTGGGCAACATGCTCAGAGCCCAGAAACGCGACACTGAAGCCGAGCCCCTTTTTAAACGCATGCGCATCATTCGCGAGAATGCGCGCATCTCCGGGCCTCAGCAATCGCCCGCAGGTGGAGTGAACAAATTGCCCTGACCTCCTGCCTCATTTCAAGGCGGCGGAATGATCCAAACAGCACGATTTGCCTTCGGCTGAGCTTTGATGAAGGTGGCACGACCAGCACGTAGCAGGGTGGCATTGTTCTGGGAATGCAGGGAGGCATCGCCCATGGAAATCCATACGGGAACAGGCTGACCGGGCATTTGGAAAAGCCAGTAGCCTAGGTAGCCAGAGGCAGCGGGGGAGGCATCGCCTTTCCAGAGCTGCAATTGATCAGAGCTGGAAAAGGTGGTGCTGGCAACGATGGCGGCAGAGTTCAGTCCGGCATGGGCAGGTGTGGCATCGAGCGGCCAGGGATTGGCGAAGAGATTATAGCCCGTTTGGAGCGGACGCGCGAAAGGTGTGGTGCGTACGCTGCCGGTGCTAAGCAGCGGCCCGGGGGCAGTGCTTGCGATTTGCAGCATCACACCTGTGCCTGGTGGTATGATCGCATCATTCATGCTGGCGAGCGAGGCACCGCTTAAAACCCATTGAGGAGCAGCGCCGGAGGAATAGAGCCAGTAGGTTCTGTAACCTGCGGGGGCGTAAAACAGGATCTGATCGGCGCTGGTGGCGACGGCGGAACTCTTGAAACGTGCGGGGTCAAAGACTTCGCCCAATGTGCGATGCGTGCGCACGCTGACACGGGCACCAGTCAAGTCAGCAATGACAGTCGCAGAGAGTGTGGTGTTGGGCGAGTCAGCGGCAATCAAACACGCGGCAGCAGTGATGCTCTGCAAATCGAGACGATGTCCGGCCTGCGGGCCGCTGATGATTTCGAGGTAGTAACGCTGCGCGGGATCCATAGCAGATGCCACGGCCGCCTGCTCGCCGAGCGTGACGCTGGTGGCATTGGCGGCACTGATGCTGCCGGTAAAAAGCGCCTCATGGGTGAGATTGAGACCGTAGCTCTGCGTGCCGGAGTGCAGGGTGGTCTGCTGCCAGCCCACGGGTGTGCTGGTGGTGGTACCGCCGCCGCTTTGCGTGACGCGCAAACGAATGATGCCACGCTCGAGGCTTTGCCCAGGCAGAGCTTGGAGGTCTGCCCACGTCACGCGCTCCTGGCCATTGCCCTGCGTAGTGATTGCCGGTGTCGCGACGAGTGGAGTCCAGTTGATCAGATCACCGCTGCTTTCGAGCGTGAACGTGAAAGAACCCTGACCCGGCGGACGCAGCAGGGTAGCATCCACGCGGCTGTTGCTGCGCGTGACGAGCTGCAATCCCTGGCCGGGCTGAGCGATGCCGCTGGTGAGCGAGGTCCCAAGCGCCGTTTCGAGGAGATCGGAAGCACCATCGCCATCGGTGTTGGTCGTGGCCAGATTGTTGGAGAGCGCGAGGGTGGTGGGAATGATGGAAGCGAGGGTGATGCTGTTCGGCGAAGCCGCCGGTGCCGCAGGCGCATTGACGAGCCACTGGCTTTGCGGGATCACCTCGCGTGTTTGACCGGGGCTTTCCCACAGCAGCCGGGCGGTGACGCCACCAGTGCTTTCGTAGTACTCCATGACGACAGGGACGGCCACGCCGGCCTGCAGAGCGATGACGCCGTTGTTCCAGGTGTCGCCGTGATCGTTCCAATCATCGACGACCAACTGGCCATTGACCCAGAGGCGCACGCCGTCATCGGTGACGGGGATGAGGGTGTAAGTCTGCGTGTAGCGCGGGATGAGATAGCCGTGCCAGCGCACGCTGTAGCCATCCGCAGGAATTCGCGGGTCGGGACTGCCTGTGCCCCAGGTGTAATTGACCGTGGACTCCATGCGCGTGAAGCTGAACTGCTCGAAGTTTTTGCCGATGTAGTAGTTTCCCGTGAGGCCGTGGGTGGTAGCGGCAGGTGCATAGTTCGCACTGATGAGATTGGAAGCTGTGCTCGGATTGCCTGCGGCATCCTGCGCCATGCCAGCCGGGAGTGTGACCGTCACAAATCCAGCAGCCGTGGGCGTGACTGTGGCAGAATACACTGTGCCTGCGGAGGCCAAAGCCGTGACGATGCCGTTGGTGACTGCAAACTCGGAGGCGAGCAGGCCACTGACATCTTCATTGAATGTGGTGGTGACAACAAAGGGTGCCGTGACACTGCTGGCCGAGGTGGACAGCACCACGGCTGGCGGTGTGGTGTCGGCAGGGGCGTAGTTCACGCTGAGAAGGTTGGAGGCGGAGTTGCCCAGTTTCGTGCTGTCAGTCGCGGCTTTAGCAGGCACGCTGACGGTGACGATGCCTTTGGCCGTGGGATTGATTCTGAAGGTATAACTCGTACCGCTGCCACTGAAGCTGGAAACAACACCGTTGGTGACGACCACATCGCTAAGCGTGAAGCCTGAGGCTGCGGCATTGAACGTAACCATAACATTGAATGCGCCAGTGACGCTCGTGGTGGCGCTGCTCAGCACAACGGCAAAGGGCAGCGGTGCCGAGATCGGGGCATCGTCGATGCTGGCCACAAACTCGGCAAGGTAGGACAATTCCGAAGCTGACAACGTCAGCCCCTTGTGCGCAGTAATGGCCTCTGACAGAGTGGCCGCCGAGCCGTCGTGGAAATAGGGTGCCGTGGCCCAACTGCCACGCAGTGTTGGCACATCTAGGCCGGTGAGCGAAGCCCCAAGGCGCTTGCCGCTGGAGGGCTTGATGGTGCCGATGTCTGCAAAGACGTTGAGCGCGCTATTGGTGAAACCCGCACCGCTGTGGCAGGAGGCGCAGTTTTGCGCGCGGAAAATCTGCTGCCCGGCAGCGGCGGTGACGCTGAGTGCCCCGCTGGTGACACGATTCGGACTAATGCCGTTGGTGGTGAGAGATTTCACATACGCGGCAAGCGCATCGAGATCCGCGCTCACTCCCGCCTTCGCATCACCGAGCGGCTGATTGCGCGTGCCGGTGTTGTACTGCGTGTTCGTCATGAGTCCGGTGCCGCCGGCCAGGGTGCGTATCTGGCCTTCAAAATCATGCACTTCATCAAAGTTTCCGGTCCAGTGCAGCATGCCGTGAGCAGCATGGCCTTTCAGCGTGATGGTGTTGCGCAGGCCTTCTCCAAAGCCCGTCATATCCCACACGCGGCCATCGTGCCCGGCATCATTGTGGCAGACGGCGCAACTGATGTACTGCTGCAACGCCAGGCGTGGGTCCTGCGCATCGTAAAAGAGCTGTTTGCCCTGCAGCACCTGGGCGGTGAGTTTTTCCGTGGTGACGGCACTGAGCGTGGCTGTGGTGACAGGTGCGATGTTGCCGCCCTGAGTGATGCCACGCACGTCATGCACCGTGATGCTGCGGTCCATGAAGTTCTGCACATACAGCGTGTTGCCATCTGGCGAGGTGACGACGCCCTGCGGCGCACGGCCTACCGGAAAGCGGGTGATTTCCTGATGTGACCACGCATCCAGAATGGCGATCTCGCGGCTGGCTTCGAGCGCGGTGAAAACATAGATGCCATACGGATCATATGCTGCGGCGCTGGGCATGCCCGCGTTGTCAATGTCCACACGTGAAGGCAGGCTCTCCGCCTGGGTTATGAGGTCAATGCGCGAGACGATGGCGCGCACGCTGTTTTCATGGTTCAAAGGCTGACCATCGCGCAGCACGCCGCGCTGGATGTTGTCCTGCTTCGATGGCACCCAGGCCGAGAGACCGTCGGGTGAGATGACGGCGGCACCGAGGTAGTTAGGCAGGCCGCGCGCGGACGTTGAAGTATCCGCAGCGGTGCTGGGATTGAGCAGAATGGTGCGCTGCACCGTCAGCGACGCCATGCCAATGACGACCACTTGGCCACCAGCACCCGTGAGCACCGGCGTGGCGGTGTTTTCACCGGGCACGCGGGGGGTGATGAAACGTGAGGCATACACGCGGGCGCTGTCCGCTGAGATGGAGAGATGCCGCACGGGACCACCGACATTGATCGAGGCGAGTTGCGCTCCGGTGCTGGGGTTCAATTTCAGCACGCGTCCAGTTCCTTCCAGCGTCACCCATGCCGCTGTGCGCGCCGGATCGAAGACAATGCCAAAGGGGCGTGAGCCAGACGCGACCCTCACTGTGGTGGCAACATTACGCGTGCGGGTGTTGATGATGCTGATGGTTCCCGACTCGACATTCGTCACCCATAGCCTGCCGTCCGGCGCCAAAGCCAGACTGCGCGGCGAGGTTCCAACGGGAATCTCAGCATAGCGCGCACGCGTCACCACATCAAAAGCAGTGACGCTGTTGTTGTCCGGATTCACGCACCAGACACGGTCATTGCCAGTGGCAGATCGCTCATAGACGATGCTGCTGGAAGCTGCGGGCTTGAGCGCCGTCAGCGCGGCATGCACCGCCTGATAGAACGTGCTGGTGACCGTGATACCGGTGTCGTCAGTGGCGGTGAGCGTCACCAGATAGCGACCTGGACCGGCGTAAGTGTGCGTGATGCTTGGGGTCGTGAGCCATGCGGTCTCAGGCGTGCCATCGCCAAAATTCCATTTGTAGCGCGGATTGATGCCATTTGCGGATTGAGCGGTTAAGGTGAGCGCGCTGCCGGTGGCCTTCGGTGCGGCGGCCAGTGGCTGCAGCGTCAGCCCTGCGGTGACGTTCCAGGTGAAGGCGGCGGTGGCAGGTGTGCTGATGCCATCGCTGGCCGTAACGGTGACATTGAAGGTGCCTGCCACCGTCACAGAACCGGAGATGACTCCTGAGCCCGGCGAGATCGAAAGCCCCGTGGGCAATCCCGTGGCACTGAAAGTGAGCGGATTGTTTTCAGGATCGTTCGCCAAAACCGGCAGCGAGACCACTGCCCCGATGAGCGAGGCTTGAACTCCTGGGCTGGTGATCTGCGGCGGTTGATTCAGCACAGTGCTGGTGGCGTGGCGCAGATCGCGAAGCGCGAGGATGTCTGGCAGGGACAGCGGTGCCTGATGCAGCGTGACTTCATCCACCGCACCCGCGAAGAAGGCCGTGCCGGGGCTGTCGGCAGCGCCGACGATGAAAGGCTTGGAAGCGTTTGGCACGCAGGTGCCGGTGTCTTCGTTGACGAGAATGCCGTTGATGTACAATCGGCGTACGCCGGTCAGGGTCGCGCCGCTGGCACTCGTCGTGCGGAAGGTGGCCGCCACATGCGTCCACTGCCCCACGGTAACGGCGCTGCCTTTCAATCCCGAAGTGTCTGCCCCAGTGCGCAATTGCCAGAAGCCATCCGCGGTCACCCACAAGCCGTAGCCTTTTTTGGTGGCGGTCGATTCATCACGCGAGGCAAGAATGCACCGCGCCGTGCCCAGCGCCGCATCACTGCGCACCCATGCGGCGATGGTGAAATCATTGGGATTCAGCGATGCGCTGTACGGCATGACGACGCTTTGCGTGGTGCCATTGAACAACGCGCTGCTGCCCGTGCCGGGATTGCCACTGAGCGCAGGATTGATGCTCGTCGTATTCGCTCCGCCGCTCGCGCTGCCGTTGAGGGCAAACAAACCTGCGGCGGTGGATTTTACTTCGCCTGCGGTGCCGTTCCAGCTCGCTTCATCGAAGTTCCAAGTGACTACCGGATTCTCGATGGGCAGGTAAGGCGAGAGGTAAGTGCCCGCGATGATCGACACCGCTGCATCTCCCGGTTTCTTCCAGCCGACGGAGAGGTGATCGTCCCCCGAACCATCCTTCATCAAGGCTTCGATGTAATAGCGCTTGCCGGCCTGCAGGGTGATCAAGGCGGAGGTCTGCTGCGGATACCACGTCCAGGTTTGAGGTGGTGTGTAGCCGGGCTGGCTGGAGATCTCCACGGCGTTGGCGGGATTTGCATCGGTGCTCAGTTTCAGGCTCGATTCATCATCGCTGGAGATGAAGAACTGATACTGCCCGGTGACTGGCACGTAGAGAAAGCCGCGCAGTCGCTGGCCGGTGCTGTCGTCCCAATTTTGAGGCGATTCAAAGGACGGCTGCAGATCGCGCCCATTCGGATTCGCTGGGAAGACGGTGTTGCTGGTCAGGCTGGCCACCGTGACGCCGCTGATGTTCGTCCAGTACTCGCGCATGATCTGGCCGCTGCCGAGATTGGGCAGCAGCACGATCCAGTTGAATGAAACGGAGGTCACCTGCCCTGCCGCACTTACAAGAAGCGTGCTGCGGTAGGTTCCCGGTGTGGCGGTCACGGTACCGGAGATCAAGCCGGTCGTGGCATTGATGGCGAGTCCGGTGGGCAATCCACTCGCGGTATAGCTCAGCGTGCCGCCCGAAGCGCTGGCGCTGATGGGCAGCGAGACCACGCTGTTTTGCGTCACGCTCTGCTGCCCCGGATTCGTTACCACCGGCAGTGTGGAATTCGTGACCTGAATGATGCGTGACACGGACCACACGCCGTTCGCATCCACGGCAAACATCATCCAGTAGCCCGGAGTGAGCACATTGATGCTCGGTGGTGCTGTGACCGCATACACGCCTGATGAGGGGTTCGTGTGCGTGAAGCGCACATGCCGCAGACCGGTGTCCACCGAATGCGTTTGCGCAGACATGCTGATGGCGCTGAAGTACTGCACGCCGTTGCTGGCGTTCACGGTGAAGATGGACGCGGGGCCGATGCGATCTGGGGCTGCCGTGATCACAGGGCGCACAGCCGGTGTGCCGTCTGCATTGAATAACTGCGGCGGTGTGAAGACCTGCGCATCCTGATGGTCGGTGAGAGCATCGCCAGACAATCCACCGCCGCCGGACCAAACGCGGCCATCGGGCAGCAGCATCGCCAGTGAGTGGTAATTGCGCGGCACGGACATGTCCGCCACCGCACGCCATTGGCCCGTGGTGGGGTTCCAAATTTCCGGCGTGAACACCGTGCCCAGATCGCTGAAGAACTGCCCCGAGGTATTGCCACCCACGATCATCACCTCGCCGTTTGGCAGCATGACCGAGTTTGAAAAGGAGCGCGGATTCGCCATCGGCGCGGTTGGGGCCACCACGGGTGTGGCGCCATTGAGATCCACGGTGAAGGCCTTGTTCACCACCGTGCCATCATCAATGGCCGTCAATCCACCTGCCACGACCACTTTGCCCGGCGCATACATCGCCCATGAGCCTTGCTTGGGATAATGCGTCCCAGGAATGCTGGCCCCTGCTGAAGTCATTGCCCCAGTGCCTGTGGCGGTGATCCAGTCCAGCGCCTGATGCGGACCAAAGTGCGCCACGCGCCCATCCGGTGCCACGAGGAAGAAGGGATGCCAGTTGGTTTCAATCGCATTGGCGATGGGCGGATTTGCCACCGCTTGCCAGTTGATGCCACTCATGCGCCGCCAGCCGGAACTGGCATTCCATTGCTCGATGGTGCCGTTGCCATTCGCGCCGCCATTGCCCCCTGCGGTCAGCACCTCTCCATTCGGCAGGGCGATGCTCGTATTGTACCAGCGGCCATCCGCCATCGTCTGCGCCGGCACCCATTCATTCGTGCGCCAGTCAAACAAGCTGGCCAGCGCCGTCCTGCCATTGATGCCGTTGCCGCCGTTCACCAGCAGGCGGCCATCCTGCAAAAAAGAAAGCCCGCCGCAAAACATGTCATGACGGCCGTTGTTGATCTCGGTAAAGAGACCTGTGGCAGGATCCCACACGGCTGCGTAGGTAAACTGCGGACCGTCTGGAAACGTCGTGCGCTGATTCGAGGCAAACGTGAGCAACCTGCCGTCTGGCAGCATGGCAGCCGATGTAGGAATGTGCGGCGTCCACGGGATGACGGCACTCCAGCTACCCTTCGTGACAAATTCCGCTGGTGAAACAGCGCCGATGCTCATCACCACGGCCTCTGCCGTAGGCGCAAGCCTTGCTGCCTCCGCCATTAAGGCATCCGTTTCGGCATGGCTGGCGACATCTGCCTTCACATATCCCGTCAGAAGAAAAACCATGAGGAACACACTCCTGTAACCGGGCGCAGAACGCCGCAGCCCTCTTTGAAACCTTGCGTAGATGCGATTCATATTTGAGTGGATTTTCAAAGATGGGAACAAGCGACCATCCGGGCGCTCCTCAATTCAGTTGATTGTAAGAGAGCTTCTGTTCTCCGAACCATTGGCAGGAGTTGATAGTTCGCCCATCCTCGCTGCGAGCCCTTGCACTCACCCCGGCATTGTCTATTCTCGCCTCCCCTGTTCTTTCCCTCTTTTCGCCGTGGCCAAAAAGTCCTCCAAAAAATCCGCTGAAGAAGCATTCTCCCCCATCCTGCCATCCGCCGCCCCCGTGGAGCACAAGCCGGTGGACACGCTTTATGGCGACTGGTTTCTCGATTACGCCAGCTACGTCATTCTTGAGCGCGCTGTTCCCCACATCAATGACGGCCTGAAGCCGGTGCATCGCCGCATCCTGCACAGCATGGATGAGCTGGAAGACGGCCGGTACAACAAGGTGGCCAACGTCGTCGGCAACACGATGAAGTACCACCCGCATGGCGACGCCTCGATTGGCGATGCCATGGTGCAGCTGGGCCAGAAGGACCTGCTCATCGACACCCAGGGGAACTGGGGCAACACCCTCACCGGCGACAATGCTGCTGCGCCTCGATACATCGAAGCACGTCTTTCCAAGTTTGCGCTGGATGTCGTCTTCAGCCCGAAGGTCACCGAATGGGCTGCCTCCTATGACGGCCGCAACAAGGAGCCCGTGACGCTTCCCGTGAAGTTCCCGCTGCTGCTCGCGCAGGGCGTGGAAGGCATCGCCGTGGGTCTTTCCTGCCGCATCCTGCCGCACAACTTCATTGAGCTGTGTGATGCCAGCATCTCCGCACTGCGGGATGAGGAATTCAATCTGCTGCCCGATTTCATCTCCGGCGGCATCATGGACGCCAGCGACTACAACGGCGGCATGCGTGGTGGCCGCATCCGCGTGCGCGCCAAGATCGACGAAGGCCCGAAGAAGAACATCCTCATCATCTCCGAGATCCCCTACGGCACCACCACAGGCGGTGTGATGGACAGCATCGTGGCTGCGAATGAGAAGGGCAAAATCAAGATCGCCCGCGTCGAGGACAACACCTCGGACAAGGTGGAGGTCGTCGTGCACCTCCCCGTAGGCACGGACACGGACCAGACCATCCAGGCGCTCTACGCCTTCACGGATTGCGAGATTTCACTCTCACCGAACGCCGTCGTCATTCAGGACGACAAGCCGCGTTTCATGAACGTGAACGACCTGCTCAGGGCCAGCGCGGAGAACACCAAGAAGATCCTCGGCGAGGAACTCGGCATCCTCCTCGGCGAACTCAACGAGAAGTGGCACTTCAGCTCACTGGAAAAGATCTTCATCGAGAACCGCATCTACCGCCGCATCGAAGAAGCCGAAACCTGGGAGGCCGTGATGGAAGCCATCTGGAAGGGCCTCAAGCCCCACCTCCATATCCTCAAGCGCGAAGTCACCAATGACGACGTGGCGCGCCTGACCGAGATCAAGATCAAGCGCATCTCGAAGTTCAACAGCTTCGAGGCCGACGAACACATCCGTGAGCTGGAGGAAGAGATCGATCAGGCCGAGAAGTTCCTGAAGGGTCTCACCAAGTACACCATCCGCCACTTTGAAGAGCTGAAGAAGACCTACGGCCCCGGCCGTGAGCGCAAGACCGTTGTCAGCGGCTTTGACCGCGTGGCCGCTGCTGAAGTCATCGTGCAGGGCGAGACACTCTATCTCAACGCCAAGGAAGGCTTTGCCGGCACCAGCCTCAAGCGCGAAGGCGACCCCATCTGCAAGTGCTCCCCGCTGGACGACGTGCTCTTCTTCACCCGCGAGGGCAACATGAGCGTGACCAAGGCAGCGGCGAAGTTCTTCGTGGGCAAGAACCCGCTCTACGTCAATCTCTTCAAGAAGGACGAAAGCGCCGTTTATACCATGATCTACCGCGACGGCCGCCAGGGCGGCCTGCTGGCCAAGCGCTTCCGCATCGGCGGCGTCACCCGCGACAAGGAATACGTCCTCACCAAAGGCACCCCCGGCAGCAACGTCCTGTACTTCATCCGTCACGAAACCGAGGAAGATTCCAACGCCCAAAACGTCGTCGTCCACCTCAAGCCCGCCCTCTACCTGCGCAATCTCTCCATCAAATTCCCCTTCAACTCCATCGCCATCAAAGGCCGCGAGTCCCAGGGGAACATCATCACCAAGCACGCGGTGGACCGTGTGGTAAGGGAACCGAAGAGCGGGGAAAGCGCCGAGTGAGGTGATGAGGCAGCGAAGCAGTCATGCGGTTCGCTTGGCGGCTCCGCAGCAGCTATTCTGGTAAGTACTCGGGAGCTTTAGCTCCCTCTGGAATGCGCGGAGCCTCCAGAACGAGCTAAAGCTCGGGAGTACTTCCTGAGGCCACGCCACCATATGGACTGCGGTCGCGAAGTGAGGAACGAACGCAGCTACCGCTTTCTATGAGCGTCCTAAGCGGGAGCGCTTCGCAAGGTCAGGCTCTGTCACTTGGGTGGCGATGCTGGTGCAACGGACGTAATCCAAGGAACTTCGTCTTGATCATCGGCAAGGGCCTCTTCCTCCGCAATTGTGAACCATTCGCCATGGGGACCGAACACGAAATGGCTGCCATCAGAAAGCGGAAGCTTCTCAAGCTCGTGAACGGCGTAGCGGCGAATCAAGTCTGATGAAATCTCAGTGACCTGTCGAACCATGTCAGGAGCAGCACTCCCAGCTTCGGTAACGACACAGAACCGATGCCTCTTTGCATCCTGGCAAAGGTTCAACACGTACTGCTTGTCGTCTGAAACTGGGATTCGTTTCCACATAAGTGAGCCATCTAATGCCCCAACCTCAGTCACCGTAACGATCGGTGCAAGTGCTACATCATCACGAATCATGCCGTGGACCGCGTGGTGCGGGAGCTAAAGAGCGGGGAGACGGTGGGGTAGGCACCTTGAGCAGTCA
This sequence comes from Verrucomicrobiaceae bacterium, assembly GCA_027490195.1. Lineage (GTDB taxonomy): Bacteria > Verrucomicrobiota > Verrucomicrobiia > Verrucomicrobiales > Verrucomicrobiaceae > Prosthecobacter. The sequence goes on from JAIXYN010000022.1 coordinate 88,832, forward strand.
GGACGGGTCTGGCGCAGGATAACCGATACCGAAAGGTCTGATGTTATCGCGGGCTCCTGGACGGGAAGTGCTACTTCGAAGCCCAAGCTCTGGGAGCATCGCGTCCGGTATGAAGCCGACGTCGCATGCTGAGCAATAGAGCGCTGAAATGAAATAGTCGTGATGCGTGAACGGCGAAGAGTCGTACTTCGCCTCGTCTGCAACCTCATAGGGTTCATAGAACCCGTAAGCGGAGTGAACGGCAAAGTTAGTGGCGATCAGTTTGGGGCGCACAGTAGTAGTCGTGCGACATTTAGGGCACGGAACAATCGGCATTGTCTTTTCACTTCGGTTCATGGGACACGTGTAGGATTGTCATTTTCGTAATAAAGAGAGTAAGCATCGCGGAAGTTTTCTTTGATCCATGCCATCAGTTCAGGACGGGTGGAAAGAGAGCGCCGGCCCTCAATCTCGATGCATTTGCCATCATTCAATGGCTGTTCCAGATAGCTCAGCCACTTCCCGAGCGCACCGAGACTTGAGCCGTTTCCGTAGCATTCGGCGTCCCACAGCCTTCGAAACCCATCCCGGCTGACGTAGCCTGCACGCAGTTGCTCGTCCATTTCGCGATTTAAAAGTTCTACGTTTTCTGTCTCGAAGTGATCGAGAACATAACGGTGCAACTGGGTGCGGAAGCGGGTTTTGTCCGCGTGATAGAGAGCAAAGAACTCCTGCTCGATGGAGTCATAAACGGACTCGTCGAAACCGTCTTCGAGCTGGGCATCCCGAATGTGCTCGATGGCCTCGCTCCACTCCTGAATGGTGGCTGGGTAAGGAGGTGGGAAATGGACGGCCAGTGCCTTGTCCGCACCGGACGCAAACTCGGGAAGACCCACCGCACGAAGAGCGTCTGGCACCAGGTGCGCCAGACGACCGTGATCCCAGTCAAACCAGGTGACCACTCCGCCATCGCACATGGCCCCGAAGAAAGTCTCGACGCAAAGCACATCGCGAATCCAGCCCGTGATGTCATCCGGATCCCCGAAGTAGAAAGCATCGTCTGTGGCATGATAGACCAGATGGCACGCGGCTTCCGGGGATCTAGCCTGCCGAATGGCCTGCTTCTGGGCTTCAGTGAGAACAAGGCGAGGCATGGAAGTGGGGGCGACTCCGCAAACTCAACATCGGTGAAGCGCGGTGCAAGGTGAACTTTAACGCAGCACGCCGTGGACTGCGCGGTGCAGCGCCCCACCCTGCAAGCCGGAGGCTTGCGCTGTAGCGTTTTGCAAAACTCATTTCCGGTAAGGATGTCTGGAAATGCCCCGATGCCCATGGAGAGTCCTGATGCCTGAGGGCTGGTAGGGACGCGTTGTGCGCGTCCCTGGAATTCTTCGTCCCAGCGCTGTCTCGCGGCCCCTGCGCACCGCATCTCACCCAGCGCTCCACCTCCCGCAGCGTCCTTTGCCATCACGCTGCAGAAGGCTGCAAGGACGGCGCACCTTTTTAGGGAGCTTGCGGGTGCGACAGACCCGAAAAGAGGGACGCGCACAACGCGTCCCTACCAGCCCTGGCGCAGCGCCGCAGGAAGGGGCATTTCGGAAATCAGTTTCGCAAAACGCTATACATCGGGAGTCGGCACCGGTGACTTCAACGATTTCAACGGGGGGTGGTTTCCACGCGCCATCTGTCAGGGGGAAACTTCCGCAACTTCAACAAATTCTGCGGGGGGGTGTACGCGCGTGAGGCCTGTCCAAGGCGGTCATTTCAACCTTTTCAACTCCTGCGGATTCGCGCAGCCAGCGCCGCACAGCGCATGATTGACCTAACGGTCATTTCCAAAACTGCCACCAAAGGCGTTTGGGTGACTGGGCCTTGGCGACGTTTGCCACTTCGCCTGCCTTCCATGCGGCGTAGCGCCCGTCGATCACCTGCTTGAGGCGACCGTAGGTCTCGTCGTTGAACGGGATGTGATACTCGGACGGCAAGGAACCCTTGAGGGTGCCAATCATATCCTCAATGTAACGCCCGCACTCGTAGTCGAAATAGGCCGCCGCAAAGGCGTTGCCTTCGTCGGTCAGCATGTCGTCGATGAGACAGCGGTCGAGCATCTCGAAGTAATCCAGAGCGCTGAGCCGTCCTTCGCGCACTGCGGCGTAATCGTCAGGCCATTCGGTCCGCAGCCAGTCACTGACGAACTCGTTTTCGATGCACCAGCGAAAGAAGAAAACGATGTGATGGGAAGCATGCTCCTGGGGCAAACCGAATTTAGCCACGGCCTCGTCGTGCCACTTGGATTTGTCGTATGCCTTCGGCTGGTTCATTTCAAGATAAGTGTAGCGTTGTCTGATATGGCTCCACAAGGCGCACATGCGCAGAGACAGCGCTCTTTATGCGACAAGGATGAATGGTCTGGCAAGATGAAAGGATGGTTTTTCACTTGTTGGCCAAAAGGGTGCTGAGGCTTGCACCATTGTGCATTCTATTGAACTCATGATCAGGCACTTCATACCATAGAGTGACATAACACCTTCTCCCGAATTTCATGGAGACGTGCACCGCCCTCAGGACGGCGCACCTTTTTCAGCGCCTGCGGTGCGACAGCCCCGAAATCACGGACCCGCAGCAGCGGTTCCCTACCACCCCGATGCGCCGCGCCGGATGGTAGGGACGCGTTGTGCGCGTCCGTAGATTTCTTTGTCACGGCTTCCGGCTTGCCGGGATGGGCAGCTCTCAGTGCGTGCGTACACCCCCCCGCAGAATTTGTTGAAGTTGCGGAAGTTTCCTCGGCGGAGTCACCGGCAGCAGCGCAGGGTCATGCGGCTGCGCGCTGGTAAAACTGGAAGCAGACGCCTGATGGCACAATGAGATGAAACTCGTGCCTGCCCCAGGGCTTGAGTTCGAGCGGACCGACCTTGGCCGGTATCGCCCGATACTCAGCGTAAAGGGCCTCCAGGTCGGAGACGCCGATGCTGAAACTCGCGTTGTCGGCCCAGTTCTGGTTGTCGTTCACGACGAGGTTGAGGGACACGCCATCGCGCTCGATGCCGGCCATGCCATCGCCCTGCCAGAGAATGGAGAAACCCAGGTGCTCCGTGTAGAAGCTCAGCGCCTCCGCCAAGCTGCCGCAGGTTGGAATCAGGGGAGTGATGGAGTGGAAGGAGGCTTTCATGAGCGTGGCTTCAATGAGGTGCGTCTGCATGCACACGGACAGCTAGAAGCGGGGGATGCAAAGATAGAGGAACCATAAGGCGAGCGGCACCAGGCCAAGCCGCGAAAGCGGACGGCTCCACCGACCAATGATGGCGGTGATCAAAGCAAGACCGACGGCAGTTACCAAACTGAGCGTTTCTGCAATGCGAACCTCCGCCCGCATGTGGAGCTTCGGAACCCTGGGGGCGTCTTGGAGAAACATTCCGATGCCGAAGGACGCCACCACCCAAACATAAAGGGTCAGGGCGGCTGTCATGACCCACAGAGTCCAGAACAGCGTGCGAACTAAACGTTCCCGGCTTGGCATGGCGGCTTGAATCGACGGCATCATAACTCGATGATTGCAGAAAAAGCGCGGAAACGCACGACGCCTCAAGCTCAGCCACTGAACGGGGCAGCACAAGGATGAACTTCTGAACCGTAACACGCTGGGCAACGGCGGCTGGAGGACCAGCCGCCCTACCTGCGGTGGGCATTCGTGCACGGGCGCTCGATTGAAACCCTACAGAATCACACCCGGCTCATACTTCGCGGCGTGCGGGTACTCCTTCTTGATGGCGGCCACATGCTCGCAGAAGGCGTCCACCTGCTGGGGGGCGTCGCCGGCGTTGGCTTTACCGTCTTTGACGAGGCGCTGCATGTCTTCGGCGGTGAGGGTGAGGCGCACGTCTTCCACGAGGCGGGCGAGGAGATCGTTCTCGCGAACCTTGCCGGTGCGCATGTCCTTAGCCACCTGCACGGCGTGCTCTTTGATCACTTCGTGGGCGGTCTCGCGACCCGCGCCCGCTTTGACGGCTTCCATCATGACGGTGGTGGTGAGGAGGAATGGCAGGTAGCGCATGAGCTCCTGCTCCACGACGGCTTCAAAGACTTCCATCTGATTGAGCACGGTGAGCAGCGTTTCCAGCAGGCCGTCCATAGCCAGGAAGGCGTCTGGCAGCATGACGCGGCGGACGACGGAACAGGAGACGTCTCCTTCATTCCATTGATCGCCCGCCAGACCGGAGGCCATGGTGAGGTAGCCTTTGAGGATGACGTGCAGGCCGTTGATGCGCTCGCAGGAGCGGCTGTTCATTTTGTGCGGCATGGCGGAGGAGCCCACCTGCCCTTTCGCGAAGCCTTCGCTGGCGAGTTCCTGCCCGGCCATGAGGCGCAGCGTGCGCGCAAAGCTGGAGGGACCGCTGGCCAGCTGGCAGAGCGAGGCGACCACCTGCAGATCGAGGCTGCGCGGATACACCTGCCCCACGGCATTGAAGGCCGCCGGCATGCCGAGATGCTTCAGGATGCTGCTTTCCAGCTCCGCCGCTTTTTTCGCGTCACCATTAAAGAGGGTGATCTGATCCAGCCGGGTGCCCACGGCACCCTTCAGCCCACGCGCCGGGTAGCTGGAAATGAGATGCTGCAGATCGCCAAAGGCCACGAGCAGCTCCTCGCCGAACATCGCCAAGCGCTTGCCCAGGGTGGTCACCTGAGCGGCCACATTGTGCGTGCGGGCGGTCAGCGGAATGTCACGCGTCTCAGCCGCGCGCCGTGCGAGACCTACGAGGGCGGCCACGGTTTTGTTGCGTACCTCTAATAGAGAGCGGAAGACCTGCAGCTGCTCCACATTCTCCGTGAGGTCGCGGCTGGTCATGCCTTTATGAAGGTGCTCGTGGCCTGCGAGGTCGCAGAATTCCTCGATACGTGCCTTCACGTCATGCCGCGTCACGCGCTCGCGCTCCATGATGGAGGCCACATTCACCTGGTCCTTCACCTTCTCATAGGCCTCGATCACGCCATCCGGCACGCCGATGCCTAAATCACGCTGACCTTTCAGAACTGCGATCCAATAATCGCGCTCCAGTCTGACTTTCCCTTCAGGCGACCAGAGGGCGCGCATGGAGGCGGTGGCGTAGCGTTCGGCAAGGACATTGGGGATGGAATCAGACATGAGACGATTCATCTAGGCCAAGCGCAGCGAGTTGGCAAATCGGTGTTGCCACACAGATTCACTGCAATGAATCCACTCCCACCGGTGCTGACGTAACGCTTTGGAATACAAAGACTCATCGTAGTTGCCATGGAGTAAAAATTCAGATGTGTGGACTGGCTTTATTCCACACGCTCGTTGCTCTGTGTTCTGGATTGATATCAATTGTATGAAATTCTTCAGGATTTCCGAACTTTTTTAGCTGACACACACTTTTGGTTTGCAATTGTGGCAATAATTCGCAAATCTACCAATTATCCCGAACCACACATTTAGCTGAACACCAACAATCACATTGTAATAATAGAAATTATCACCCAAGGCTGTTAATAACTTCCCTTCGCGACTCAATTTCGATTTACAGCTGATTGCAGGCAACACGACACACTCCCAAACTTTATGGCCGATCTAGCAGCACCTGAACTCATGACCGTGAAAGAGACCGCGGAATACCTCCGCATTCCTCTTCCGACGGTTTATTACCTCGTCCAGCGTGGCCAGTTGCCTGCTGTGCAAATCGGTGGCCGCTGGCGCATCAAGCGCAGCCTGCTTGATCGTGATGTGCTGCGCAAGGAAGACGAAGCAGGTCAGCCCACGGTCATGGTGGTCGATGACGATCCCGCCCTGCAGGCCCTCTTCAAACAGTTCCTCAAGAAGGCTGGTTTCGGGCGCTTGGTGGTCGGCACCGGCGCTGAAGCCATCACGATGGCGAAGAAGCAGAAGTTTGACTTCGTCTTCCTCGACCTCAAGCTTCCAGACGTTCCCGGAGACGAAGTTTACTCGCAGCTCAAGGCGCTCTACCCGGATCTCCCGATTGTGGTGATCACCGGCTACCCTGACAGCGAAATTCTCAGCCGCATTCTTTCCCATGGCCCGGTGACGGTGATCAAGAAGCCGATCGAATACGATCAGCTCAATCTCGCGGTGAAGCAGCTCGGCCACAAAGGCGCCGAAGCCGCTGCCTGAGTCTAGACAGCCAAGTCACTCTACCCACTTCAGCCCCGTCAGCCTTGCTGGCGGGGCTTTTTGTTTTTATTTGGAGTGCGGTTGCACAGCGAGGAACGAGCGGAGCTACCGCTTTCGAACGTCTCTTGATGGATGTGATCTGACCGGCTTGCGAAAATCCCACGGCTCCCGCCCTCGGACATCCCACGGCGCACATGAGCGGAACAGCCCGTCGAAAGCGGTAGCTGCGTTCGTTCCTCACTTCGCGACCGCACTCCAAATGGCCAGCATCTCCTCCCAGCCCTCTCACACCGCCGCCGCCGAGAAAAACACCTTCTCCGCCGTGCCGCGCAGCATCCAGGCCTTGTCCTCTTCACTGAGGAAATCGAGGCGATCACGCATGATTGCAATGGCGTTGTGGTAGTTGTGCCCGTGCTCCACTTGGAAGGGGCAGTCGCTGGCCCACATCACACGCTGGGGGCCGAAGGCATCCCGCACCTGCCGGACCAACGTGCCCATGTCGTTATAGGGAGCCTTCTTGGCACCCAGGGCGTAGAAGGCGGAGGCCTTCACGTGCGTTTTGGCATGCCGTGCCAGACGCAGTAGGTTTTGCACTTCCTCAGGCTTGGCCACACCTGCCATGCCGAGACGGGCGAAGTGATCCACCACCACGCCCGTTTCCGGGTACCACTCACACATCTTGTCCAGCAGCGGCAGCGTGTCCGGATTGATCAGTGGGCAGACGTTCACCTTCAGTTCTGCCGCTGTTTTCCAGAGAGTCGCCATGCCCGGGGAGCCCAGCCAGTCGGAGAGGTTCTTCACCTTGCCGGGGCTGATGCGGAAGCCGCGCACGCCCTGCTTCACCAGGCTGCGCATGGTTTCAGCCAGCCCTGCAGCATGCTCGTCCACGATGGCCACGCCGCTGAAGACACCTGGATGCGCGCGCATCATGTCCAGCATGTAGCTGTTGTCCGTCTGGTAGTAGCTCATCTGGATGAGTACGATGCGGTTCACGCCCTCCGGCTTGCAGTGGGCAAACAACTGCTCCGGCGTGAAGCTCGGCGGCCGCATGTCGCTGACGGCAAACCCACGTGCCAGCGGATACTTCTGCACATCGGGCGTCCACACATGCACATGCGCGTCGATCCAGTTCCCTTTTCCTGAAGGTGCGAAAAGATTGCAGCCCGTGAGAGCGGCAGCAGCAGAGGAGGCAAGGAAGGAGCGGCGTGTCGAGTTCATCATCACTAATCGTAGCGAAGTACTTCCCTTTTGCGCAAGCCTTTGCACCCGCAGCAGAAATCATTCATCATGCCACCATGTCCCGACTGCGCCGAATCTGTGTTTACTGTGGCTCCTCCTCTGGCAGCGATCCCCGCCATCGCGCCGCCGCGCATGATCTGGGCGCGTTTCTCGCGCAGCAAGGCATCGGCGTCGTCTATGGCGGTGGCAATGTGGGCCTGATGGGAGCCATTGCGGACGGTGCCCTCTCTCAAAAGGGAGAAGTGATCGGCGTGATCCCGAAATCCCTCATGGAGAAGGAACTTGGCCATGGCGGCGTGACGCAGCTCCACGTCGTCGGCAGCATGCACGAGCGCAAGCAACTGATGGTGGACCTCAGCGACGGCTTCATCGCCCTACCGGGAGGCTTTGGCACGCTGGATGAGCTGTTCGAGACCCTCACCTGGCTGCAACTCTCCTTTCACGACAAACCCGTGGGCCTGCTCAATGTGGGCGGCTTTTTCGATGGGCTGATCGATTTCATCGCCCACATGAGTCAGAGCGGCTTCCTCAAACCCGAGCACGCCGCCTGCGTCCTGGTTGAGACTCAATCCGCAGCCCTGCTAGCCCGCATGGAGGCCTTCCGGCCGCCAGATTTGGGCAAATGGATCGAGAAGCTGGCCGCTGAGGCGCGCTGATGTGAGCCTCAAGAGTGCAGCTTCGCGAGGCGACTCCTTTCCTACCCTGCGCAAGGGTGGCTTGTTCGCAGGATTTACCTTCGTAAAGCAGAGTTCTTGACAGGTTATTCACACCGCTTTGGGAATTCTCATTTCTGGGTTTGGCAGCATCATCTTCTCAAGGACCGGTACCAATGATTATCGGCTCTTCGCCTACAGAGGGTAGGACGTGGAACCCTTGTTTTTGAATCGTGGAACACACCAAGGGCGCTGCGTAATGAAACATTTTCGACACCCATCATGACTAGAGCAGGTTAAAAATCACTTCTTAAAGAGGACTGCTGAAGCCCCGCTAAATGATGATTTATCAATCTGATTTTCAATTGTTTAGATCAACTTTTCATCAAGCCACATCACTTGATCTTGCCTGATTTTTGAGGGCGGCCAAGCCCTGGCAATGGCTGTGAAAATGTCACCCACTCGTGATTTGAGGCAGGGCCGTTCACCCTGCACCTTTCCTGCTCATTTTCTGGGTCTGTCAAACTTCCAGCTTGCGTTTCAAAACCTTTCATTTTTGACAATCAAGAGTCACCCTTGCCCAGAGCGCGCAGATTTTATGTGAATCATTCACGAATTGTTCACACCTCATGTTGAAAATCTTTTTCGGTCGCATTTACCTCACCTAAATCATTGATTCTGGGCGGTAAGAAGCCGTACTTCGCCCTTGTTGCAGAGGCGAGTTCCGGTAGCCTCGCCCGCCCCTTGCCACCATGAACGCTTATCACATCACCGGAACCACCGGGCTCGACTCCCTGCGGGCCGTGACCCTGCCAGACCCCACTCCAGGCCCCGGGGAGGTTTTGGTCCGCATCCGCGCCACCTGCCTCAACTACCGCGACTACATGAACGTCATGGGCATCCGTGGCGTGACCGGCCCGGTGCCCCGCATTCCCTGCTCCGATGGCGCGGGTGAGGTGGCGGCTGTGGGTGCAGGCGTCACCCAGTTCAAACCCGGCGACCGCGTCGTCTGCCCCTTCATGCCTACCTGGCTGGAGGGTGAATTCAGCCAGACTCATGCCTCCGGGGCGCTCGGCGGTGCCGTGGACGGCCTATTGCGCGAGCTGGCGGTCATCCGCACCGAGAGCCTTCTGCCCATCCCCGACTACCTTTCCACCGAAGCCGCCGCCACCCTGCCCTGCGCCGCTGTCACCGCCTGGGATGCCCTGCACTGCCGAGGCGGCTTGAAAGCCGGGGAAACCGTTCTCATTCTCGGCACCGGCGGCGTCTCGGTCTTCGCCCTGCAGTTTGCCAAGCTGGCCGGTGCCCGCGTGCTGGCGACCACTAGCAGCGATGAGAAAGCCAAACACCTCCTCAAGCTAGGAGCCGATGCCGTGCACAACTACAAGACCGATCCCGACTGGGACACCTGGGCCGTGAAGCAAACTGGCGGCCGGGGCGTGGACAAAGTCATCGAGATCGGCGGCGCAGAAACACTCAACCGCTCCCTCAAAGCCACCCGCTTCGGTGGCCACATCGCCCTCATCGGCGTGCTCACCGGCACCAGCGCGGAAGTGCAGACCGTGCAGATCCTGCGCAAAGGAATCCGGCTGGACGGCATCTACGTTGGCTCACGCGAGATGTTTGCCCAGATGCTCACCGAAATGGAGCGCGTGAAATTGCAGCCGGTAATCGACTCCACCTTCGAGTTCAACGGCGCTCCGGCAGCCTTCCAGCGGATCGCAAGTGGGAAGCACTTTGGGAAGATTGTGATTCGGGTGTGAGGAGGCAGGTGGCGGAAACAGTGCCGTGATTAGGAGTAGCGAATGATGATCGAACTCGAACCACCTTTGGGGTCGTAGTTCGAGGAGATGTCGCCCCATGGGTAGTGGCCAAGCCGAATGCCAAGCTCGCGAGTGAGCCAATCCTCGTGGAACGCCTTACGGGCAAGCTCTTGCTCCTCCGACCAATCTGACCACGACGTTCCGAAGCGTTCGGAGAAGTGCGTGAGATTGAGCGACTGAAGTTGCTCACCATGAAACTGAAGCACGACACAAAGGCGAGAACTGGCCTGGGCGATGTCTTGAAGACGATAGGTGCACCATAGACCGTTTCGGACAACAACCGATGCGCCGTCAAAAGCTGGCGTCTTAAGAAATTGTGAACACGACAGAGAGGCCGAGATCGAAGCACCAATCTCAGGAAGCGTGATGCCGCCAGTTTCTTTATCAAGAGTCATGTCAAGGAGAGCTTTTAATGGTCATTGAATTGAGGAGGCAGCAGAGATCAAGCTCGTCGCGACGGCGTCTTGGAGTGCGGTGGCAAAGATGCACGGCGCAAGCCTGCATCGACGACACCGCTTTCGCGGGGTCTTGAACATTCTTCGAAATCAGCACCCCGTCCGGCCTGCGAAAGCGGTGCCGCGCTGAGGCTTGTCACCGTACTCCAAGACGCTTCGCGCATGCGATAGTGCTGCCGCATCTACCGCCACAACAACCCCGAAAACTTCTTCGCCACGGCCTGCCGATGCTTGGGCCATTCACGCGCGACAAAGGCAGGCCAGTCCTTCGTGGTGGCCAGCTTCTTCCCATCCGGCGTGCAAAGAATGAGCATTACCGGCAGCCGACCCTCGCACAGCATCGGGTGCTCCGTGAGCGCAAAGCACTCGTGCAGCTTCACCTGCACTTCCGGTGACTCGCTCGCATAGGATACCTTCAAAGTCCCACCCGCAGGCCACGGGATGGAGAGCGGCACCAGTTCATCCAGCCAGCTCACCTGCCCCTGGGCCAGATGCTGATGGAAGGCAGCCATCAGCGGCGCGGCCTGGGCTTCCTTGACCAAAGAGAGGCCTTTGAACGCACGGCCGAGGCACGCGGTGATGGCCTCTACATCAAAGCGCGGAAACTCCAGTTCGGGCAAGGTGGCGTGAACGAGATCCACCCGAGCCATGAACTGCTTCAGCCGATGATCCATCAGCGGTAGGTCAAAGGCCCCGGCGCGCTGCGCCTCCGCGAGGCAACGCCCGCTGGCGATGGGATCAAGATCCCGCTGCTGCGCCTTCTGCTCGATCACGAGGTCGCGGTAACGCACCACTTTCATCGCGGCCACACGCTTGTTTTGCGCATCAAACAGATGCTCCACCGTGGTGGTCAGGTGCTGCGGAAACATCTCCGCGATCCACGCCGGCTGCACGGCGGTGGCGAGACTGAGCAGTGTCAACGGCACAGGACCACGCGAGGGCGCTTCCCGCAGATTCGCAGCCACGAAAAAGGCGGCTTCCTGCACCACGCTCTCCCGCACGAGCTGGCCTTGGCGCTGCTCGGTGAGCTCGCACTCGAGCTTTCCGGGTACGCGGCGTTTGGCCAGTTGATCCACGAAGCCGGCCATGAGGCAGCGCAGCAGGGCTTCGTCACCTTTGGCCGTGGTCCCGCCATCGCGATCATACAGCCGCTGCTGCTGCGCGGCATGCAGGATCTGCTGGCAGGTCTGCTCCACCTGCCGGGCCACCTGCGCATTGATGCCGTGGCTGCGGCAGCGCTCGAAGCTGAAACCGTTCTCTTTGGCAAATTCATAGGCCCGCATCAGCGTGATGAAGTCGGAATCCCCGCTGTCCTCAAACATCTCGCGCAGACCCTTCATTTGCGCATCATCGCGGTCCAACCGCGCCAGCAAATCACGCCCACTGACGAGGGCGGCGCACAGGGCCGCATCCGGCACGCAGCCGCGCTGGCTGGCCTCGATGAGCATGCGCGAGTAGCGCGGGTGCATCGGCAGGCGCAGCATCTGGCGGCCCACCGGGGTGAGTTCCGCCCTGCCCTCGTGCAGGGCTCCCAGCATCGTCAGCAGCTTCTCGGCGCGCACCACGGCCTGCGGATCGGGTTTGTCCAGCCAGTCAAAAGTGGCCGCTTCCTGGATGCCGAGCGAGTGCAGCAGCAGCACGACCTCCGCAAGATCACTGCGCTGAGTCTCCGGCGTATTTCGCTCCTCGCGGGTCTGGTGGCCGATGGAGGTCCACAGGCGATGACAGGTGCCCGGTGCCGTACGGCCCGCACGGCCCTTGCGCTGATCTGCACTGGCACGGCTGATCGGTTCCAGCAACAGCGTGCCGATGCCACGTTCTGCATCGTAACGAGCCACACGCGCCACACCGCTGTCCACCACATGGCGGATGCCGTCGATGGTGATGCTGGTCTCCGCCACGTTCGTCGCCACGATGACTTTGCGCAGCGAGTTCGGCGCAAAAGCGCGGTCCTGCTCCTGCGGCTCCAGTTCGCCATGCAAAGGAATGCAGGCCACACGCTCCTGCGTTCGCAGACCTCTCAAGGCATCCAACGTGCCATTGATCTCGCCGCGCCCCGGCATGAAGACGAGGATGTCGCCGGGCTCGCCTTCATACAGGATTCGCTCCACCGCCTCCGCCGCCTGCACGGTAAACGGACGCTGATCAGGCACCGGCAGATAGCCCACCTCCACGGGAAAGCTCTGCCCTTCGGAAACGAGGATCGGACACGAATTCAAATACACCGCCACCGGCTCCGCATCGAGCGTGGCGGACATCACCAGCATCACCAGATCGGGCCGCTGGCTCTGCTGCAAATGCTTCACCAATGCCAGCGCCACATCGCTGAGCAGATTGCGCTCGTGGAACTCATCAAACACCACCGCGCCGATCTTCGACAGCGAGCGATCATCCTGCAGCCAGCGCAGCAGGATGCCCTCTGTGACAAAGCAGATGCGCGTACCGACGCTTGTGTGGTCATCAAAGCGAATCTGATAGCCCACCTCCGCGCCCAGCTTGCCCCCGCGCTCAGAGGCCACACGTGCCGCCACGGTGCGTGCCGCCACGCGACGCGGCTGCAGCACCACGATCATCTTGTCTCCCGCCACGCCTGCATCCAGCAGCATCTGCGGCACCTGCGTCGTCTTGCCCGAGCCCGTCGGTGCCACCAACACCAGCCGGTTGCCGCCTTGCAGCGTGCGCAGGATGTCGGCGTTAATTTTCCAGATGGGGAGCGCGGTGGGGGCAGGCATGAAGTGGGGCGCTCGCTATAAACCAGAACTTCATCTTTTTCGACGAACGATGGTGGATTCCATCCAATGCCTGCGTTTCGTCGGTTCACCCAACCCACCAACCATGCACCGCCTTTCCTCCCTCCTCCTCGCCATCTCCCTCTGCGTCGCACCAGTTTCTCAAGCGGAGGATTTGAAAGCCGTCGACGCCAGTCTCGACGGTTACCGTTTCGAATTCGCCTGCAAGGACCCCATGCCGGAAAACCCCAAGCCCGGTGCTGACGGCATCTCCGCACGTGCCACGAACGATCCCGCCACCAACGACAAGTTCACCGACGTGCGTAAGTTTGGCGGCGAGCCCGGCAAACGCTACATGGCCACCCTCCGCGTGCGCGGCGTAGTGGAGCCTATGATGTACAAAGACGGCCAGCAGGTGGGCGAATACTTCTACATCGGCGGCGCACCCAACAACGCCACCTACAACATTTACCAGCTCACCGTCTCCGCCCCGGCGCAGCATTTTTTCTTCAACCGCCAGGACAAGGTGGGCCACAAGATCTTCACCATCGACTACACGGCCACCATCGAGATCGAAGGCGGTGCCACGCTCACCCTTCACGGCAACGGCCAGAATGGCCACATGATCACCAACTTCGCCAAACTCGTCGTCCCCGAAGTCTCCCCTGCCCCGCAGCCCTTCAACGGCCAGTTCATCCAGCTCAATGTGGTGGATGTAGCGGAGGTGAAGTGAGTTCAGCAGCCTTTGATTTCCTACCATGTCCAACCGCCTTTTGCTCTCAATCGCGACTCTGTTCCTGGCGACAGCCTTAGCAGATGCCGCCGCGCCCAACATCATCCTCATCATGTCGGATGACATGGGTTTCTCGGATCTCGGTTGTTACGGGGGAGAAATCCAAACGCCGAATCTGGACCGCCTCGCTAAGAGTGGCGTGCGGCTAAGCCAGTTTTACAACACTGGGCGCTGCTGTCCCACTCGCGCCTCGTTGCTGACCGGGCTTTATCCGCATCAGGCGGGCATCGGGCACATGATGGAAGATCGCGGTCACGACGGCTATCGCGGCGATCTGAACAACCGCTGCGTGACCATCGCTGAAGTGCTGAAACCAGCGGGCTACCGGACGTATGCGGTAGGCAAATGGCACGTCACCAAGCATGCGCAGCCAGAAGGCCCCAAGCACAACTGGCCGCTGCATCGCGGCTTTGACCGCTTCTACGGCACCATCACCGGCGCAGGCAGCTTTTACGATCCAGGCACTCTGACGCGCGATGACACGATGATCTCGCCCTTCGCCGATCCTGAGTACCAGCCGAAGCAGTATTACTACACCGATGCCATCAGCGACCATGCGGTGCGCTTCATTGACGAACATGCCACCGCGCAGAAGGACAAACCCTTCTTTCTCTACATGGCCTACACCGCCGCGCACTGGCCCATGCACGCGCTGCCAGAAGATGTGGCTAAATACAAAGGCAAGTATGACGTGGGCTATGAATCCGTGCGGCAGGCACGCTTTCAGCGCATGAAGGACATGGGCTTGATCGCCAAAAATGCGAAGATGAACCCCACCGTGGGTGATTGGACATCCGTTAAAGATCGTGCGTGGGAGACTCGCTGCATGGAGGTCTTCGCCGCGATGATCGACCGCATGGACCAGGGAATCGGCCGCGTGGTGGGCACGCTGGAAAAAAACGGCATGCTGCAAAACACGCTCATTCTCTTTCTCCAAGACAACGGCGGCTGCCAGGAAGGCATCGGCCGACAGGCGAAATCGCCTGCTTTCAATGAGAAGACCTTCCCCGTCATTGGCCAGGATGCGATCCGCCTCGATGTCATCCCCAAACAAACACGCGACGGCCAGCCGGTAAAGCAGGGCCAGGGCATCATGCCGGGCGGACCCAACGACTACATCGCTTATGGCGAAGCCTGGGCCAATGTCTCGAACACACCGCATCGCGAGTACAAGCATTTTGTTCATGAAGGCGGCATCTCCACACCGCTGATCGCCCACTGGCCCTCTGGAATTCCAGTGGCACAGCATGGCAAGATCGAACCGCAGCCCGGCCACCTCATTGATCTCATGGCAACCTGCGCCGACGTGGCCGGAGCCAAATATCCCGCCGAACTCAACGGGCAGGCCATTCAGCCAATGGAAGGCATGAGCTTGATGTCCGCCTTTGAGGGCCGGAGTTCAGGAACCCGTTCCATCTTCTGGGAGCACGAAGGCAACCGCGCTCATCGAGCCGGGCCGTGGAAGCTCGTAGCAAAGGAAAACCAGCCCTGGGAACTTTACAACATTGATCAAGACCGGGCGGAGTTGCATGACCTCGCTGCGGCTGAACCAGATCGTGTCAAATCCATGGCCGCAGCATGGGAAACTTGGGCAGCACGTTCACAAGTGCTGCCAGTCGGCACATGGAAAAAACAGACTCCACCCAAAAAGAGACGCAAAAACGGGAAGGAGTAAAAAAATAAGATGCAATATTGAATTTGGAACAAAACGTGCTTCCATACATGCCTATGGACCTCTCCAAAATTGCTCTCGATCTTCCTATGCTTAAGTTGAGTTTGGCAATCGTCGGCGGCCTGCTCATCATCGCCATGGTGCGGATTATGTTTCTGCTGCGCACCAACTCCCGCCTGCGTGACAGCACCTCCAAAATGGAACAGCAAGTGCTCAACCAGCATCAGGCGCTCCTCTCGGTCCGCTCCGACTCAAATGCTTGGCGCGGAGAACTGCAGCGCATGTTTGACTCTTTTCGTGCGGAGTTTTCCAAACGTCTCGAAGAATCCGAACAACGTTACCAGGAGGTGCAGCAGCGCTGTGAGACCGCCGTCAAGCCGGCTGAAGTGTTTTCTCCACCGCCACCCGCCGTGCTTGCCAAGATTGTAACCCCCGAAGAGAAACCCGTGCTACCTGTTCCAGCACTGAACATTTCCTGAAGCACGCCTTCGCAGAAAGCCCTGCAGAATTGAAATTCTGCTAAAGCGAAAGACCTCCCACAAGATTGATTTAGAACAACATTTGCCGCATACACAGGAATGAATAGTGAACTGCCTCAGGACGTCCTGGTTTTGCTCATCGGTCTCAGCATCGTTTCAGGTTTGTTTTTAATTTCCATGGTGCGCACCTTTCGGCTCCTCCGTGACAACCACCGCATGGAAGTTGAAATCGCCAAGATGGAAAAGCAGTCTGTGCTGCAACAGCTGGAGGTCACCGCTGTCCATCATGACGCCATGTCCTGGAGAGCCAAAACCCAGCGTCAGTTTGATGCCCTGCGCAGCGAACTTTCTCACCGCCTGCTGCAGGTGGATCAGGGTGGTGCCAATGTCCTGAAGGAAATGGATGCGGTGCACCAGCAGACGCTGGCCGTCGCACTCGCAAAAATCTCAGAACTCGAAGCCGCGCTGTCAGCCAAGCCGGCAGCCGTGGCACTTCCACCGTTAGTCACTCCCGCGCTGCCCAAGCCGCCCCCACCTTCCCTGCCTGTGCTGCCAGCCGTGGATTCGTTGCGCATCCAGTCTCTTGAGGCAGAACTTGCTGCAGCAAAGGCGGAAATCGCCAGCGGCAGGCTTCACAACGCGGCGTTGCAGCGTGCCTTGCTGCTTGCTCGGCGCAAAGTATCGGTACCAGCCACGCGGAAAAGCGCCACGCGCAGCACGGTGCGCAGTGCCTGAGCGAAGAAATCGCCCAACTGTTTTTTCCTCTCGCCAACGTTGAGAGACCGTCTTTAATCAGAGATGTTTGGCAGGCGCAGAGCCTTGCATGACTCCCCACCCCCTTTCGCACCATGACTGACACCCCCACCGCAGAATCCGCCTTCGGCAGCAGTCCGCCCTATGACCCTTTTCAGGCCGCGAAGGCCAGCGCTTTGAAAGCCGCCGAAGAACTGCGTGCCGCAGCAGCGCAGAAGGCGTCCGAATTCCGCAATGCAGCAGAATCGCGGGCACAGCACTTCCGCGACACCGCTGAGCAGAAGGCCACCGACATCAAGGAAAAGGCCGGTGAATTCGCCGACCACACTTTCAGTGAAGCACGTGTGCGCTATGATGATCTGCGTGCCGAGGCGGAAAAATTCGCCCGGGAGAAGCCGCTTCAGGCCCTTCTCACGGCATTTGGCATTGGTTTTGTCGTCGGGGCCATTCTGCGTCGCTGATCTTCCATCGCGCCCCACCCCTTCATGAACCTAGGCACGCCGCCCGCCCCCGAGGAACGCGCCAGCGCAACAGGACTGCTGCGTGCCGTGGCCTTGTACATCGAGGCACGTGGACGCCTGTTGCATATTGAAGGTCAGGAAGCAGGCAGCCGCCTCACCAATCTCTCCGGCATGTTCATGCTGGCCTTTGCAGCCTTTGGCATCGGCTGGATGCTGGCCGCTCCCGCACTGGTCTATATCATTGCCGAATCCAACGGCTGGCACTGGACGAGGGTGGCTCTTGCCGGCGCTGGCATTCATCTTTTTCTCGGCCTGCTGCTGCTCGCCGGGTTGAAATCCAGGCTGCGCGGCATGCAGCTCTTTGGGGAATCCTTAAATCAACTCAGTCGCGATCGCGAATGGCTCACACGCAACAAGAACGACTGACACCAAAGCAGCAGGCATTGCGTGATCTTGAGGAGGCCCGTGGGTCTCTCGCGTATCATGCCTCGCATGCAGCAGAGGAATGGAGCCCGAAGGCCCTCATCACCCGCAGCGTTGAGAAACACCGGGCGCTGTGGATTGGTGCCGCCAGTGTCGCGGGGCTGGCAGTGCTGAAAGCTGTCTGGCCATCGCGTGGCGCAGCCCACCGACATGCAGGTTCCCTGAGCGGCGCACAAAGAAGCGGTTTGTTTGCTCTGCTCCTCAGTCCGCTTCTCGGTCTCGCCCGTAAATCCTTGTTGAATTACGGCACCCAAATATTTGAAACTTATCTGCGCCAGAAAATTTCTCCGAACGCCCCGGATTCGGAAATAGTCTAGCGTCATCATCATTTCATGTCCGATACCAACCAACCCCCACAAGATCTGCTTCCTGTTTTAGGCTCCGTGGATGACTACCTGCGTTTTTGCATGGAGTATGATGCATCTGATTTGCATCTCGCCACCGGTGCGCAACCTGTATGGCGGCGCTACGGCAATCTGCAGCCCATCTGGGACAATGCCGCTCTGCTGACCCCTGAAGATGCCCGTCGCCTCGCCTACGGCTTCCTGGGAGAAGCTCAGGTCAAACAGCTTGAATCTCGCGGCGATGTCGATTTCGCCTACTCCCCAGCATTCGGTCGTTTCCGTTCCTCCGTCGTTCAGCAGCGCCTGGGCATTGACATGGTGTTCCGCGTTATCAAGACGCAGATCAAATCTGTTGAAGATCTCGGACTGCCCGCCACGGCCAAAACACTCACCCGCTTCCACAACGGCCTGATCCTCGTCACCGGTCCTGTCGGCTGTGGCAAATCTACTACCCTGGCCGCACTGGTCGATTCCATCAACGAGGAGCGCCAGGATCACATCATCACCCTGGAAGACCCGATTGAGTACATCCTTGAGCCGAAGGGCTGCCACGTGAATCAGCGCGAAGTACACACGCACACGGCCTCCTTTGCTGCCGCGCTGCGCGGTGCGCTGCGTGAAGATCCGGACGTGATCATGATCGGTGAAATGCGCGACCTTGAAACCATCTCGCTGGCGATCACGGCTGCGGAAACGGGCCACTTAGTGCTGGGCACGCTGCACACTAGCAGCGCCGCACGTACACTGGACCGTGTACTGGATGTGTTCCCCATCGATCAGCGTGATCAGATCCGCATCATGGTGTCTGAATCCCTGCGCGGCATTCTTTCCCAGCAGCTGGTGCCGAGACTCGACGGCAATGGCCGCGTGATGGCGCTGGAAGTGCTGGTGAACACGCCGGCCGTCGGCAACTGCATCCGTGAAGGCAAGACCTACATGCTGGCAGGTGTGATGCAAACCGGCAAAGGCGTCGGCATGATCACCATGGATGACTCGTTGCGCAATCTCTACGCCGCCGGAGAGATCAGCCGCGAAGAATGTGAGTTCCGCTCAGAGGACAAGATCATGATGAAGAAATTTTTTGAATCCTGAGGCCTTCAGCCACGCCAACCGACAACTGCGAACGTCTCATGCCAATCATTGATCAATATTTCCAGAAGCTCATCGAACTGGGCGGATCCGACCTCCACCTCAGCCAGAAGCAGCCGCCCAAGGTGCGCGTACATGGCAGCATCAAACCCATCTCCGACCAAATCCTGGACGAGCGCCTCATGGAGACCATGATGCGTGAAATCTGCGAACCCCGCGCGTGGGACCGCTACAAGGAAAAGGGAGACCTCGACTTTGCCTACGAGATGGATGCGGACAACCGCTTCCGCTGCAACTACCTGCGCCAGCAGCACGGCTACGCCGCCGTGTTTCGTATCATTCCCACCAAGATCGCCAGCCTGGAGCAGCTCGGCATTCCGCCCGTGGTCAAGGAGTTCGGCCACATGCGCAGCGGCTTGGTGCTCGTCACCGGCCCCACCGGCTCGGGCAAATCCACCACGCTGGCCGCGCTGCTGGATTACATCAACACCAACTTCCGCCGCCACATCATCACGATCGAAGAACCGATCGAGTTCGTGCACCGCAACAAGAAGAGTATCATCACCCAGCGTGAGGTGCCCATCCAGACCCCGTCGTTTGCCGACGGCCTGCGCGCTGCTCTGCGTGAAGATGCGGACATCGTTCTCGTGGGGGAAATGCGCGACCTTGAAACCATCTCACTCGCCCTTACTGCGGCTGAGACCGGCCTGCTCGTCTTTGGCACCCTGCACACCAACAACGCCCGCAAAACCGTTGACCGTATCATTGACGTCTTCCCGTCTGATCAGCAGAGCCAGGTGCGCACCATGCTCGCCGCCTCGCTCAAAGGCGTGGTCGCCCAGCTCCTCATGAAAAAGTCGGATGGCAAGGGCCGTGCCGCCGTGAATGAAATCATGGTGTCCAATCCAGCCGTCGGCGCCATCATTCGTGAAGGTGCCACGCAGAAGCTCTACGACGTCATCATCGGCGGCAAATCCCAAGGGATGCAGTTCATGGACGAAGCCATCTGGCAGAAGCTCCGTGACGGCTACGTCACCCCGATGGAAGCCTACATGAAGGCCATCGACAAGAATCGCTTCAAAGCCTTCCTTCCCCCTGAGGATGCCGGACTTGCCGTCGCCAGTGGTGGCGACGCCAACAAATAGGCAGCAGCAGATTGGCAGCTAAGCAGTTGAGTCTTGCCGCAGCTTCTGCGGTGAATTATCATCGTTTTAATTCAAGGATGAGCACGGCTTCCGCGGACCATTCGTCAGACCAGCCGCAACGCACCAGTCATCAGCCTGGCCCGTTGGCACTCCTTGCTGCCACGGCGATTGGAGGAGTCATTGCTACACGCATCGGCAAAGCCCCCTTGCTCTTTGCCGCCGGAGCTGCTGCAATGGCAATGCTGCAGCAGAAAAAGACCGCTGCTCCTCAGGCCAAGCCTCAGATCCAGCCGCCGCCAGAACCACCGCTTGAAATCCCCGCGCAGAGCCTAGTTGAGCAGTGGCTTTCCCGTCAAATCAGTCGCGAAGAGCAGGCCCCGGTCGTGGATTTCACCACTGACGACGTCACGCCGAGCGAGCCCGAAGACGATTACCGCCCAGAATCATTTCTTTTGGATGAGTCTGACGAAATCTACCGATCACAGCCTCCGCACAACGATGCCTTTGCCGGCCTCACAGAACCCAAGCAGCAGCCGATTCAAGAGCCTGCCCCGCAGATCACGGAGATCGAAGCGGAGCCGGAAGCCCCGCCTCCAACACCGCCAGTCCTATTGCAGACGCCGCCCCCTGCCCCGCCCACACCTCCCGCTATGGCAGATGCCGCATGGACTCTAGGTGTCGATCCCATGCCGAGCCTGAACGACAACGCGCCCTATGTCGCTCCCGCCACCAGCCTTTTCTTCAGCACACCCGCACGCCAGGAAGTCCCCATTGGTGCCATGGAGCCACCGCGCTCCAACATGTTCTCCACCTCCCCTGTGCAGCATGAAGAACCCGGACCACCGCTCTTTTTTTCCACGGCGGTTTTCCAGGGAGCGGCATTCCCGGATGAAATCCAGGTCGCTCCCTTATTTGAACCCGTCCCCCTCATGCCTTCATCGGCTCCATTCGCTGAGGTTCCAGTGTGGCAACCAGCACCATTGTTCGAACCTCTGCCCGCTGCGGCAGCTGCGCCAGAGATCTCGCTAGAGCTAGCTTCTCCAGGCGAGGCCTCATTCGATCCGCCCCTCACCGCAGCGCCCCACAATCCCTGGCAGTCTGAGCCGGACGTCTTTGCGATGACACCCGCATCTCCTATCCAGACTCAGACGGCAAGCACCGTGGTAGATGCCGAGATCATTCTACGGCCCCGTGCGCCGATGCAAAACTCCGTCACCGCGAAATCCAAATTCATCCCTCAGAGCTTCGGCAAACCATTCTCCAGCGAGGACAGCGCCCCCCCTCCTGCCGAGGGTGCCAACCAAGCTCAGTTTCATGGATCACTGCAATCTCAGCATGATCCCAAAGCTCGCCCCGCCTGGCGCTCCTGGTGGAGGGGTGACTGAGCCCTCTCAGGGAATCGCGTTCTTCTTTCGGCTCAATCTGCTGTAAACCCACACGGCCACGCAGATGCCCAGCAGCGTCAGCGCAAACCAGTCACCGAATCGCGCATAGAGCGTTAAGTGACCCTCACGCGGCACCTTGACCTCGCCGGGTAGAGTGCCTTCGATGAAGGATGAACCGGACTCGGGATCTTTCAGCCTGGAGGTGATGCGGCCGCAGGTGTCGATGAAGCAGCTCACGCCCGTATTCGTGGCACGGACCATGGGGCGGCGCAGCTCGATGGCGCGGAAGAGCGCGTTGATCATGTGCACTTCGGGTTCTTCACTTTGTAGGAACCAGCCATCATTGGTGATGTTCACGATCATCTGCGGTGCCTGGCGCACA
Source organism: Verrucomicrobiaceae bacterium (assembly GCA_027490195.1). Taxonomy (GTDB): domain Bacteria; phylum Verrucomicrobiota; class Verrucomicrobiia; order Verrucomicrobiales; family Verrucomicrobiaceae; genus Prosthecobacter. Next base: position 110,841 of record JAIXYN010000022.1, read on the forward strand.
AACTTGCGCGCCAGACTGCCCACGGTGTCTTCAAAACAGATGAGCGGGATGATCTGCACCTGCGGCTGCTCCAGCAGCATCGGCTCGGTTTTCACTCCTGGTGTGAAGGCTCCTTCGAACATGCTTTGAAAGAAGGAAAACGGTGGGATGTTGCGCAGCGGGAGGTATTCCCCGAAAGGAACCAGGTGCACCTTGTGGTAATCTTGCCGATGTTCATAGCTGCCACGAAACAGCACGGCGGAGACATACCCGATTTCATCGCTCTCATAAAGATCCGTCCCGAAGAAGAGGCTGAAGTCTCCCGCCTGAAGCATGTCATTGAAATAATTCTGATGAAAGTCCTTGGGGAGATAGTGATACCTGTCCTCCAGGTTCATCGGTAGTGCACTCTCCGGCCAGATGACGAGATCGGTCGCCGTCTTGCCCTCCTTCGCCGTGCCATACATGCGGGTGAACTGATCGAGGTGCTGATACGTTTGTTCAGCAAGCCTGCCCGTCGCTGCATCCACCAGCGCCACGTTGGGCTGAACGAGTACGGTTCGCACGGTGATGCTGTCCGGCTCTTTCGCCGTGAGTTTCAGCATGCCGTAGCTCGCCGTGATGAGCATGAGGATCAGGGCCACGGTGAAGTCGAGCCGGGTCTTGCACGTCCCCTCCCCGCGATAGGCGAGGATGAGGCGCGTCAGCGTGTTCCAGGCCGTGCAGGTGACGAAAACCGGGAGGAAGGACAAGCCGAAGACGCCGACAAGATCCGCCGCCTGCACCAGCGGCAGATTGCCATGCATCGCCACACCCAGACCGTTCCAGCCAAAGCCGGTGAAGACCGTGGTGCTGCGCAGCCATTCACACGCGACCCACGCCGCCGCTGCCAGAAATGAACAGGCCAGCGAATGCAGCGTGCTCGGCCACCACGCGTCTTTGGTCAGCGTGGTCATATTCGGCCGGGCAAAACGATGCGTGAACCAGGCCCACAGACCAAAGTAAACCGCGCAGTAGCCGGCGAGACCGATCAGCGCGCCCCATCCTGTCAGCTCCGGCAGCAATCCCGACCAAGAGTCATCGCGCGCATTCCCCAGCCTGACCCGCGCCGAGTGGTGCACCCACTTTAGATTCACCAGGAAAAAAGCCAGCCCAGCAAGATAGCCGCGCCAGAACGGACGCACCTTGACGCCCGCCAGATCCTTCCAAGGCCATAGAACGGCAAGCAGCGGCAGGAGCCAGAGCCAGACTGCGAGATTGGAATTCCAGCCTGGAAAGGCGAACGTCAAAATGATCCCACTGAGCAGCGGGGCGATGAGCATGAACAGGCGCAGGCGTTTTGTATCAGTCACGGGGCTGGGATCATGCCGCCGCCAGACGAAAAGCCAAACGTACATTCCGTGATTTTATCGACGTCCGATTCCCCCCAAAAGTTGTCTGCATACCGGGCTGGTCAAATGACGTTATTTCGAGCGATAATCCAACCTACCAACCATGAAAGCACTCCTGCTCGTTCTATTCTCTGCCGTTTTCGCCCATGCTGCGCCCACTGGCCCCATCCGCGTGCTCTATATGGATATCGAAGGTAAGGAGCAAACTGCCGTCGGCCCGCTGCATGAAGCCATGCGTGATCTGGGACGCGATGCCATCTGGTTTGACTATGCCAAGGAAGAACTTCCAGCCGACAACTACGACCTCGTCGTCAAACCCGGCAACGATTTGAGCCGCGATGCCATCCTTTCCAAACTTAGCGCTGAGCGCAAAGCCAGCTACGAAGCCTTCCTCAAGCAGCGCGACCCCGAGGAGCGCAAGAAGCACCCGCAGGTGGCCAATTACGAAAAGCGCCCCGAACCACTCACGCTGCAACTACCCATGAGCGTGAAAGCCAGCATGGAGCGCACGCAGGTGCCAGCGGATTGCGAACTGAAACTCTTCGCCAGTGAGCCGGACATTGCCAAGCCCATCGCTTTCGCCTGGGATGAGCGCGGCCGCTGCTGGGTGGTGGAAACGCGCGACTACCCGCATGGCGTCACCGACAGCGGCGAAGGCCAGGACAGCATCAAAATCTGCGAAGACACCGACGGCGATGGCAAGGCGGACAAGTTCACTGTCTTCGCCGACAAGCTCAACCTCCCAACCGGCATCGTGTTTGCGCGCAAAGGCATCATCGTGGCCGCGCCGCCGAAGTTCATCTATCTCGAAGATACCAACGGCGACGACAAAGCCGATGTGCGTGAAACCGTGATCGACTGCTGGGGCATCCGTGACACGCATGCGCAGGCCAGCAATCTGCACTACGGCTTCGACAACTGGCTGTACGGCTGCGTGGGCTACAGCGGCATCGAAGGTTATGTGGGCGGCAAGAAGCACCAGTTCGCCATGGGCACGTATCGTTTCAAGCCTGACGGCAGCGCCATTGAGTTCCTGCATCAGTTCACCAACAACGCCTGGGCGCACAGCACCAATGATGCGGGCGATCAGTTTGGTGGCACCGCGAACGGCGCACCCATCTTCTTTGGCGGCATCCCTGGAACCGCCTACCCCGAAGGCTCACGCGGCATGACGGCCAAGAAGATCAACGTCGTTGATACCTGCCACACCATCACGCCGAACTTCCGTCAGGTGGATGTCTTCGGCGGCTACACGGCAGCAGCCGGCAGCAATTTTATCTACAGCAACAACCTGCCCAAGCGCTTCCAAGGCAAGGCCATGGTCTGCGAACCCACGATGAAGGTCGTCTCCCTCTTCGATGTGGAGCCCGATGGTGCCGGCTGGAAGGCGCTGGACTTCATGAACATCTACGCCAGCAGCGATGAGTGGAACTCCCCCGTCCACGCCGAGGTCGGTCCCGATGGCGCGGTATGGGTGGCCGATTTCGAAAACTTCATCATTCAGCACAATCCCACCCCCAGCATGGAACGCGGCGGCTTCGTGGCCACCACCGGCAAAGGCGGCGCGCATGAGAATGACATCCGCGATCACAGCCGTGGGCGGATTTACCGCATCGTTGCCAAAGGAACCCATCCCAAGGCGGAGAAGCCTGCACTGACGGCCAGCACACAGTATGCGCGCCTTACCGCGCAGCGCCAGATGGTCGAGAGCACCGAGAGTGTGGATGTGAAGAGCATCGACCACGCAGTGCTGGACGCTAATGACAGCAAGGCTGCCATCCACGCCTTATGGAGTCTGCAAGGACTGGGCAAACTTGATGAAGCCACCCACAAAGCCGCGCTTCTCTCCAAGGACGCGGGCCTGCGCCGCAATGCCATTCGCGCCCTCGGCAGCGATACCAAAGCGCAGTCGCTTCTATTTGGCACCGGTGTCATCAGCGATGCCGACCTCCATACCCGCCTCGCCGCATTCGTAAAGCTCGCCGACTTCCCCACCACGCCGGAGATTCAAACGCTGGTGAAAAAGCTCGCCATTGATCCTGTGGTGAAGAATGACGAATGGCTGGCCGAAGCCGCCAAGATGCTGGGCAAGAAACACAAAGCCCTGAGCTACAAGGAAGGTCCGAATCTCCTGCCGAACCCCGGCTTTGAAGAAGTGGCGGAAGGCTCCAAAACGCCAACCGGTTGGACGCTGCGCAATTACGGCACAAAGCCCGGCAATGCTGGGGCCGAATGGAGCATCGTCATCGATCAGAAGATGGTGCACAGCGGCAAGCAGTCCTTCCGCGTCATCACCCGCGATGATGCCGACACCAGCTTCTTCGCCGACGTGCCGCTGAAGCCGAACACGGAATACAAGCTAAGCGCCTGGGTCAAGACCCACGGCTTCCGTGGCAAAGCCAGCCTCAATGATCACCTCGGCCGCGCTGAAACCAGCAAGCTCACCCGCACCCAGGACTGGACCGAAGTCGATGTGACTTTCAACAGCAAGATCCGCGACAAGGCGAGCATCAACCTCCTCCACGTGGGCAAAGGCGACACCTACTTTGATGATGTGCGCCTCGTGGAACTGATTCCCGAAATCGAAGAAGATGAATCCAAACTCGCAGGTGATTTGAAGCGCGGTGAAAAAATCTTCTGGGAGCACCCCGTGGCCGCCTGCAAAAACTGCCACATGCTCAAAGGCCAGGGCAGCGCCGTCGGCCCCGCGCTGGATGGCATCGCCACGCGCAAAGACGCCGCCTACATCCTCGAAAGCCTCACCAATCCGAACGCCAAACTCGCCGAAGGCTACACCGCCACACCGATCTCTCCGATGCCACCGATGAACCTCATCTTGAAGCCCCAAGAGTTCGCCGATGTGAAAGCATTCATCATGAGCCTGAAGTGAAGAAGCACCTGACATGACACACGCCGCCTGCGCTCTCCTGATTTGCCTCTCCGCCTTCCCTGCCCTGGCGCAGCCTGCCCCCGGACAACCGCGCCCGGCATGGGGACCCATCGTGCTGAGGGAGGATGACAAGCCAGCCTTTCCCGCACCGCCCGAAGGTTGGGACAAGCGGCGGGAAGACATCCCGCACGGCATGCTGACGATGATCGAGTACGAGTCCAAGACCGTGGGCACACGACGCCGGATGAATGTGTGCACACCACCGGGTTATACGCCGGAGAAAAAACTACCGGTGCTATATCTGCTGCACGGCATCGGCGGAGATGAGACGGAGTGGGAGCGTTTTGCACAGCCCGATGTACTGCTGGACAACCTTATCGCGGATGGAAAGGCCGTGCCGATGATCGTGGTGATGCCGAATGGCCGGGCGCAGAGGAATGATCGTCCCACGGGTGATGTGATGAAGCACGCGCCGGCGTTTGCGGTTTTTGAGCGCGATCTGCTTGAGGATGTGATCCCGACCATTGAGGCTCGCTATGCTGTGCAGGCGGACCGCGAGCACCGTGCGCTGGCCGGACTCTCCATGGGTGGCGGGCAGACACTCAATTTCGGACTGGGTCATTCCGAGCTCTTTGCGTGGGTGGGCGGCTTCTCTTCAGCACCCAACACGAGGCCATCCGCTGAACTCATGCCGGACGCACAGGCGGCGAAGCACCTCAAACTGCTCTGGCTTTCCTGCGGCAGCAGGGACGGGCTCATCCACATCAGCCAGGATGTGCATGCCTGGCTGAAGAGCCAAGGCGTGCCGCATGTGTGGCACGTCACCGACCACGCACACGACGGCGCGGAGTGGAAGCAGGCGTTGTATTATTTCCTGCAGCAGCTCTCTTTCAGCCCGGCCCCATAGGCAAAGAATGCATCTAGCACCAAGCTGCCACGCTGAAAGTCCCTGCTGAAGCCGACGTATAAGTGACATCTCATGTCGTTCTCGTCCTCCGCCTCCCCCCATCGCTGCTCCGGCCCGTTGTCGCGGCGGAGCTTTCTCAGCCTGGGAACCCTCGGACTTACAGGATGGTCACTGAGCGACACCTTGCGCGCAGAGACGATTGCCAAGTCGGCGGGAAAACGGCTCAAGGACAAGTCCGTCATCTTTGTCTGGCTGCCGGGCGGCATGTCGCAGCTCGAGAGCTACGACATGAAGCCGAACGCGCCGGTGGAGTATCGCGGCGTGCTCAATCCGATCCGCACCAAGGTGCCCGGCACGCACATCAGCGAGCTGTTTCCAATGCAGGCGAAGATCGCCGATAAGTTCAACATCATCCGCAGTGTGCATCACGAGTTTGCGGATCACGGCGGCGGACATAAGCGCTTCATGACCGGGCGCAATCCCGCTCTGCCGGTCGGATTCGTCAATGATGCGCCCTCGGTCCAGTCGATCATCACTCGCAAGCTTCAACGCGCAGGACAAGCCATGCCAGCCTGTGTGGCTGGTGTGGATCGCGGTCGCAGCGGCATTGATGTGTTCTCAATGGGTGCGGCCTATCTCGGGCCTTCCGCATCGCCCTTCATGGTGGTGGGAGATCCCAGTGCCAAAGATTTCAAGATCGAGAACATCGGCCTGACGCCGGACATGGAAGCCCGCATGGACGACCGCATGCACCTGCTCAAGGGCATGGACAATCTGCAGCGCGAGATGGACCGCAGCGGCCTCATGGAGGCCATGGACAGCTTCAGCCAAAAAGCGTTTGGCATGCTCACCACGCCTTCGGTGCGTGATGCCTTTGACCTTACGAAGGAATCCACCCAGACTCGCGAGCGCTACGGCTACAGCACCTACGGCCAGCGCGGTCTCATGGCGCGGAGGCTTGTGGAGGCGGGCTGCCGTTTTGTGACGATGGTCTGGGAGAATCCCTTCTCCACGACCATCCCGAAGAACTGCACCTACAACTGGGACAGCCACGCGGTGAACTGCGACATGTATGCCGACGCCCGCTGGCGCATGCCGGTGTATGACCAAGCTGCATCCGCATTGATCGAGGACATCCACCAGCGCGGGCTGGATAAAGACGTGCTCGTCATCATCACCGGAGAGTTTGGCCGCACGCCCAAGATCAACACTCAGATCGGCACCCAGACCGGCGTGAGCCAGCCCGGGCGCGACCATTGGCCCAGTGCGATGTCCTTCATCGTCAGCGGTGGCGGCATGCAAACGGGACAGGTCATCGGCGCGACGAATCCACGGGCCGAATACCCCATTGAGCGTCCGCTGAGTCCGAACGACCTCTGGGCCACGGTGTATCAGCATTTAGGCATTGATCCCGAAGACACGTTTGACGACTTCCAGGGCCGCCCCATGCCCATCCTGCCCTTCGGCGATCCCATCAAGGAACTCCTGCCACTGGTATGAGGCCCTGATGAACGCAGATTTAGGAAACCAGGAATAACTGTTTGCAGTAGCTTGTCAGGGATCACATATGAAAGCATGCAAGAGTTCATGCATAACGCCCCTGTCTTAGCAAGGTTTTCACTATTGGAACTACCGCGCTGGGGAGCTTCAAAATCAATGATCGGGGGCGGCGGCTTTGCAGCCGTCAAAAACTGGCGATTTGGCTTTAGGCGTCTCGTCTTCAATCGCCCGCTCAATCAGTAAAAATCGTCCTCCACCATGCCAGCCTGCCAGATTCTTGTTTTTCAAGACTCTCCTACGAACCGGCAGGAGCTTGCAGAATGGTTGTCACGGAACGCACCGGACACGCTTGATGTCTCCGGCTGGTGCCGTCGCATGGGATACTGGTGGGATGAGAACCCTTTTTCCTCAATCGCTGCTGATCGCGGATGGGTCATGCGGCATGAGGGCCGCCTTGTTGGCTTCATGGCGCTTATTCCCGCTGGCTATGCGGTGAGCAGCACACTCACGCCCGCCATGATCGCTTCCACCTGGTGCGTGGAGGAGGCTCATCGCAATGCCAGCCTGCCCATGCTGATGAAGCTGCGACGGCTGGCGGAATGCACACTGATGGCGGATACCACGCCGACTCCTGAAGTACAGATGATGCTGCAAAAAATCGGCTGGACGCCTACCAAGGACATTACACGCCACTTCGTGCCGCTGGGCCTTTTTGCACTGCCATTTCGGGGAAAATGGCCAGGATTGGCTTCCGGCAAAAAGCTGACACGAGACCCCTCAGAAGTGCGCAGCATCGCCGCCAACTTTCAGAGGCCGGATCGCATCGAAAAATGGATTACACCGGAGTATCTGCGTTGGTTCGCCGCCTCGCCGATGCGGCGCCATGAGTTCATTGGCGTGCTGGATGCCTCATGCTGCCTCTCCAGCTACCTGTTCCTGACCCCGAAGAAAATCCGCGGCATCCCTGGCTGGATGGAAGTGGATCATTTTACAACCTGCGATGACTTCTCCGAGATTTACGCCCTCATTGGCGAAATCGTGCGGAAGCCCTCACTGCTTGGAAGCGAACGTCTTCTCTCCCTCGCCAGCTTTCCTGGCGATGACTCCTGGGATGGCGCGCCCATTTTGCATCGACGCGCAGAGCAGGTCGCGCATCACTTCTCCATTCCTGAGGCGATTAAGACGCTGCCAAAGCAAAGCGTGCTCGCAGAGGGAGACTGGGGAATTTAGATGAGCTTCTCGATCACCGCCTGAAGGTGGCTCCCGGTGGCAAAGGTGTCCGCCGTCATGAGTTCATCGGGAATCTGCACGCCGAACTGCTGTTCGATTTCCATTAGCAGATCGATGGAGGCCATGGAGTCGAGGCCAAGCTTGCCAAGATCCTCATCCATCGGCACCTCGGCGCTGGGCGCTAGGAAGCGGAGCTTCGGGCGGAGGATTTCCTGGAGTTTCTGAGGTAGATCGGTCGCGGTCATTGGAAACACTGATTAGAATGCATGAAAAAAATTCTCCAGCACTGGAAGATTCAATTCTCGATCACCTGGCTGCCGCGAAAAGCAACTTCCTCGGGCCTCTGGTGGCTGAGGAAGCCCAGCAGGCTCGCTGTCAGGCCATAAGCTCCCACATTCGGCACGGCGAGCAGATCGCCGACCTCAACAGGCGGCATCTTTTGGCCACGCGCCAGGCTGTCTAGCGGGCTGCACAGAGGACCCACGACATCGGCAACGATCTCGCCTTCTCTTTCAGCCGTCAGATTGACCAAGGTGAGCGCAGACCGCGGGATGCGACCGAGGCCGGACATGCCACCGAGGTGATGAATGCCGGTGTCGAGCACGACGAAGGTCTTCGATCCGGCCTTTTTCACATCCAGCACGGTCGTGATCAGCGTTCCGCTGCTGCCGCAGAGGTAGCGGCCACTTTCAAAGCAGAGCTGGGTCTTGCCATGCAGCGGCGAGGCTTTCCACACGGCATCCAATGCTTCGCGCAGCCCCGCCAGGTCACTGCCCGCCGAGTCGCTCGCATAGGGCCAGGGGAAGCCGCCGCCAGCGTTGACGACTTGGCATTCAAAGCCTAGCGCAGTCGAAACCCGCGTCGCCGTCTCCAGGGCGCATTGTGTGTTCTTTGCCAGCGCCTCCACAGAGCCCACCTGGGTGCCGAAGTAAACATGGACACCGTTGACCTTTAAGTTCGGCAGTTTCAGCCGCTGCGCCGCGCCATCCGCGAACAGCAGCGCCTCATCAAATCCGAACTGGCTTTCCACGCCGCTCATCGCCAGCCGGGCATCAGGAGCCTTTTGTGGATTCACACGCAGCATGGCGGTGATCTCCACCCCGGCCTGGACCGCCATCTTGGACAACCGCCCGGCATCCGTGTAGCTCTCGCAGGAAAAATGCGTCACATCATTCTCCAGCATGCGTGCGATCATCTTTTCGGACTTGCCCGGTCCGCCGTAAACGATGCCATTCTCAAAGCCCGCTTTTTGCGCCGCCAGAAGTTCCCCATCCGAGGTTATCTCCGCCCTCACACCCTGCTTCCTCAGCTCGCGTGCGATGGCAGGAAGTGGATTGGCTTTAAAAGAGTAGTACAGCGGCGAACCCTCTGGCAGCGCTGCTTGCAAGGCCTGCAGTCGCTCATTCACCGCATCCAAATCATACGCGTAGAGCGGTGAACCGTACTTTTCGATGAGTTGGCGGGCGAAATCGGCGTTCATAGCTCAAAGGATCGCGCGAAGGGCTTTCCGGTCGATCTTTTGATTCCCGGTTTTTGGAAGTTCCGGAAGCAAAAACACCCGGTTGGGTACTTTGGCGGGTTCAAGCTTAACGCTGAGCGCTTGGATGATTTGCGACTCGCCGAGCGAAGATTCCGAGACACTCACAAACAGGCACAGCAGATCCTTAGCCTCGTCTTTGATGCATCCTGCAGCCACGATGCCTGGAATAAGGCAGGCTTCCTCCTCCACCTCAGCAGGACTGAGGCGATGGCCCTTGTGCTTGATGAGGAAATCACTGCGTCCATGAATGTACAAGAAGCCATCCACATCCACGCTGCCGAAGTCCCCACTGCGAAGCACACGTGTGCCGTCGAGCACGGGATAGCGCTTCGCTGTCTCCTCTGGAGCCCGCCAGTAGCCGAGTGCGAGGTGTGGGCCACGAATGCAAAGCTCGCCTGTCACGCCGGGAGGCAGACGTTTGCCGTCATCGTCAACGGCGAAAACCTCCGTGCCATCCAGCGGCCTGCCGACAGACTCAAGTTTAGCATCCAACTCGTCAGGCAGCAGAATGGAGACGCGTTTGCACTCCGTGAGGCCATACATCGGATAAACGAGAGCCTGCGGAAACAACTCGCGAAGGCTGGCGATGTAACTTTGCGGCAGATGATCGCCCGTGCTCGTGATGATGCGTATTTTGGGCAGTGGCACCGGGCGGTATCGCTGCATCTTGATAAGGCCGCCAAACAGGGTCGGCACGCCTGGCAGCACACTGATCTCCTGTGCCGCAAGAATCCGCAGCAGCTCCGGCCCGGCATGCTCCGGCTTGCCAATAAAGATCGACGCCCCTCTGATGGCGGCATAAAAGACCTGGTAGAGGCCATAATCAAAACTCAGAGGCAAGAAGATCGCCACCCGATCCTCCGCCCTGTATGGCAGTCTCGCCTGGATTGCGGCGGAGACGAAGCGGACGTTGTCATGCGTCAAAATCACGCCGCGTGGCGTGCCTGTGGAGCCGGAGGTGAAGACGAGGAAGGCAGGATCAATCTTCAACCCGGGATACGGCACGACTGGCGGTTCCTCCTCAGCGATCAAATCGGCGAAGTGGCAACCTTCATTCTCGCAGCCGACCCAAACGAGCGACGTTTCTCGGAATTCTTCACGCAGCCAGGCTGTGGCAGAATCCAGCAGTCCAAGCTTCGGTTCCGTTTGCGACAAAATACGTCGCAGCCCCTCCGGTTTGATTTGAGGGTGCAGTATCACCGAGATGGCACCGATCTGCGCCACAGCAAAAAAGAGGAGCACCGTCTCGATGCGATTGTCAGTGACCATCACCACACGGTCATTGTGTCCGATGCCCTGCCTGCTAAGCCAAGCCGCGATGCTACAGATGCGTCGCCAGGTCTCCGCATAGGTCAGCTCCTGTGAACCATCCCTAAAATAGATGCTTTCCGGCCACCTGCGGGCACCTTCACGCACATACTCAGCGATGCACCAAGCCGCTTCGAGGCCATCGAGTTCCGAAGGCGACAGAAATGGAAGCGTGGAAGTGTTCGAAGGCATCGAGAAACAAAAGCGCCAACAACGTTAAGAGCCGAATATTTGCCGCGCAACCAGATGAGTTTAATTTTCACAAAATTAATACCCTTCGGAATCCTCCCGGGAGCCGATCAAGGAACATCTGCCGCTGGCGTCAACGACAGAGAATCCGAAAAAGAGGGCAGCAACGTTAGTTTGACCTGAAGGCCAGTCTGGCCTTGATAACCAGACTCCCGGCCACCCGGCCTGAACGCAACCCACACCCACACAACCTCTATGGCACTCTCCGTCGGCTCCAAAGCCCCTGGCTTCACCCTCAAATCGAAATCCGCCACCGGTCTTAGCGATGTCTCGCTCCCATCTGGCAAGAACACCGTCCTGCTGTTCTTCCCCCTCGCTTTCACGGGCGTCTGCACCCAGGAACTCTGCGACATCACCGCAGGTCTCAGTTCCTACAGCGACCTGAACGCCGATGTCATCGGCATCAGCGTGGACAGCCCTTTCGCACAGGAAGCCTGGGCTCAGAAGGAAAAGATCGGCATCACTCTGGTCAGCGACCTGAACAAGGAAACTACCAAGGCTTATGACGTGCTCTTCCCGGGCCTCGCCGGCATTGGTGACACCTCGGCTCGTGCCGCTTTCGTTATCGACAAGGATGGCGTCATCCAATACGCAGAACAGACCGCCACACCGAAGGATCTCCCTGACTTCGCCGCCGTGAAAGCCAAGCTGGCAGAACTGTCGTAATCGACCTGCAGCCGTAAACAATCAGATGCCATGTGGTGATGAGTCACATGGCATTTTTGTTGCTGACCAAGCAGGTAGGACGTGGCTTCTTTCCCTTCGTTTCCCACCTCTCCACACATGGCCGCTCACGCTGATCAATTCTCCATCCCCACCCGGGGCAAGGGCACCTATGAAATCACCGAGCGCTGTCAGGAGATCGTGCGTGTCAGCGGCATTCGCACAGGCACGGTCACTGTCTTCGTGCAGCACACGAGCGCGAGCCTGGTGATTTACGAGAATGCTGATCCATCAGCGCGCACCGACCTCCACAGTTTCTTTGACCACCTTGTACCAGAGGATACCCCCTATTTCGTTCACACCTACGAAGGGCCAGATGACATGCCGAGCCACCTGCGCATGGCACTGACCCGCACCTCCGAAGTCATTCCAGTGGTCAATGGGCGCCTAGCCCTCGGGACATGGCAGGGCATTTTACTTTTTGAGCACCGTCGCGCACCGCACACGCGGAGCATTGTGGTCAGCGTGGTGGGGGAATGAAAATGACGAAACCAGAATGCGGAATGATGAATGAAATCCGAATGCACCAAAATTTCGGGCTTCGGTCATTCATTAGTTATTCCTCCCCCAGCGCCTTCAAATAATCAAACGTGTACAATCCCGTATTGTGCCCGTCGCTGAAATCAAACTGGATCGCGTAACCGCCGATCATGCGCCAGTCCTTCACGGTGACGCCGGGAAAGTGCTTTTGATTGGTGCCGCCGATCTTTTTACCGAGGAGATCTCGTTCACCGGTATTCTCGGCGCTGGGTGAGGCGGCGCGCAGTTTTTCCATAGCGATGAACTGCTCCGTGCCGTCGTTCCAAACGAGGGCAACTTCTGTTCCGATGAGTTCCAGGCGGGTCGGTGTCATGAGAGAATGGCTACGAGCTGGGTAAGCAAAAGGGACGCTCGAAAGCGTCCCTCTTGAAGAATGATGGCTAATCCAGAGGGATTAACGGGAGTAAAGCTCGACGACGAGCTGCTCGTTGGCGATCGGGTTGATCTCTTCGCGCACTGGGACGCGATTGACCACACCGCTCATCTTGTCGCGATCGACGGTCATCCAGTCAGAAGCAGGAGTGCCCTGGGTCATTTCAAGGAAACGACCGATGAGCTGCTGACTGCGCTGGCTGCTGCTGCGGGCAGCGACGACGTCACCAGGCTTGACTTGGTAGCTGGCGATGTTGACCACTTTGCCATTCACAGTGATGTGACGATGGCTGACGAGCTGACGGGAAGCGAAACGGGTATTGGCGAAGCCCATGCGATACACGACGTTGTCGAGGCGCAGTTCGAGCATCTGAAGCAGGTTTTCACCGGTCACGCCCTTGCGGCGCTGTGCTTCAGCGAAGAAGCGGCGGAACTGCTTTTCCATGAGGCCGTACTGATAGCGCAGCTTCTGCTTTTCAGCGAGGGCGGTGCCGTATTCAGAGGTCTTGCGGCGGGTGTTACGAGCACCGTGCTGTCCTGGTGGGAAGTTACGGGTTTCGAGAGATTTGGAAGGACCGAAAAGCGCAATGCCGAAACGGCGATTGATTTTTTCGCGAGGACCTGTGTAGCGTGCCATAGTGGGTAGGAGAAAGGAGCTGAAAAATTAGACGCGACGTGCTTTTGGCGGACGGCAGCCGTTGTGTGGGATGGGAGTCACGTCCTTGATGGTGGTCACTTCGACACCGAGGGCCTGAACGGCACGCACAGCGGACTCACGGCCGGAGCCAGGACCACGAAGGCGGACTTCAGCTTCACGCAGGCCATGGCCCATCGCCTGACGGCAGGCATCCTGAGCAACCACCTGAGCGGCGTATGCAGTGCCTTTACGGGAACCACGGAAGCCCATCTTGCCAGCGGTGGACCAGCCGATCACACCACCCGCACGGTCAGTGATCGTGACGATGGTGTTGTTGAAGGTGGCGTAAACGTGGACGAGACCTTGGGAGACGTTTTTGGAACCCTTGGCCTTGACGACCTTCTGTTCGGCAGCTTCACCACCGATTTCGAGCCAGATGCTCTGGGAAACCTGCTTGTCACCACTGGTGGAAGCGCGCTGATCTACTGGAGCAGCGGGAGTGCTAGGTGCAGGAGCTGCTGCGGCAGGGGCAGGAACTGCTGCTTCAGGTGCGGTGGGGGTCGTTTCTTCAGCCATGATATGTAGACGTGGTCGTTGCTAAAATTCAGATTACTTCGCCTTCTGGGCACCCACAGTCTTACGAGGACCTTTACGAGTACGAGCGTTGGTGTGCGTGCGCTGGCCGCGCACTGGCAGACCACGACGATGACGATGAGCACGGTAGCAGTTGATACCAAGGATGCGCTTCATGTGCATCTGAAGCTCACGACGAAGGTCACCTTCGATCGGAATCTTCATCCCCTGAACGGTCTGGGTGATCGCAGCGATTTGTTCGTCGCTCAATTCACCTGCCCGAATGTTCGGGTCGATATTGGTAGCAGCAAGAATCTTGCGGCTGACGGAAAGCCCAATGCCGTAGATATACGGAAGTGAGTATTCGATTTTCTTTTCGTTCGGGATTTCGACTCCAAGCAGGCGGGCCATAATTCAGTGTATTGGGATTTAAAGAAAGGATTAACCCTGACGCTGTTTATGGCGTGGATTTTTGCAGACAACACGGACAACACCTTTGCGGCGGATAACACGGCAAAGTTCGCAGAGAGGTTTAACGGAGGTACGGACGCGCATACAGGAGTAGTGAAAGAAGGTGAGTCTGGGGGAACTCAAAACCCTGCTTTTGGAGCAGGGGGCAGGATGTCTAACACAGACGAAAAGAGGCGCAAGCTGGAATTTGATGAGTTATTCACATTTGTGGAGAGCAGTTGCCCCCGCTTCGATGAAAGGCATCATGCACGCCTGATGAAAAACGTTCTCTGTTTTGGCGATTCTAACACCTGGGGCTTCAAGCCCGACAGCATCTCTCTCCCCTACCCCGAACGCCACCCGCATGACGTGCGCTGGACTGGAATTCTGGCCCGTGAACTCGGCACCAGTTTCCGCGTGATCGAAGAAGGACAAAACGGCCGCACCACGGTTCACGACGACCCTTTTGCCTTGGCACGTAATGGCAAGACGGTGCTGCCAGCCATCTTGGAATCCCACAAGCCGCTGGATCTGGTGGTGCTGATGCTTGGCACAAACGACCTCAAAGCAGTGTTTGGTGTTTCTCCCGGAGAGATCGCCACGGGTGTCAAAATGCTGGCTCAAATGATCTTGGGCAGCGATGCCGGCATCGGCAACAAAGCACCCAAATTACTGCTACTCTGCCCGCCGGCTATCGGAGATCAACTGCACTTGCCAGACGTCGCCGCCAAATTCCCCACCGGTCAGAAAGACAGTCGCAGACTGCCCAAGTATTATGAGGCTGTTGCCAGTTCACTCGGCTGTGGCTTCCTCAATACGCAAACATTGATCGAGCCCGGCAGCGACGGCATTCATTTAGATGCAGCTGCGCATGGACGGCTCGGCAAAGCCGTGGCAGCACTCGTGAAATCCATTCTCCCGCCTGACGCATGACCCTGATCGAATCCTTTTATCCCGTGCTGAAACCGTGGCTCTTCCGGCTCGATGCCGAGCGTGCCCACACACTCACGGTGAAGATGATGATCATCGCGCATCGTCTCGGCATGCTCAGGTCAGTGGTCACTGGACCCCAGCAATCACGCAGCGTGATGGGCCTTACCTTTCCAAACGCCCTCGGACTCGCAGCCGGCATGGACAAGTCCGCCAGCGCGGTGGAGGCATGGGGGGCTCTCGGGCTTGGTGCCGTCGAAGTCGGCACCCTAACGCCACGCCCGCAGCCGGGGAACCCGAAGCCCCGCCTGTTCCGCCTGCCGGAGCATGAAGCGCTGATCAACCGCATGGGTTTCAACAACCCCGGCATTCAGTCCGCCGTGGCGAAACTTAAGCATCGGCGCACCAAGGCCGTTGTTGGCGTCAACATCGGCAAGAACTTCGACACGCCGAATGAAGATGCCGTGAAGGATTATCTTATCTGCCTGAAGGCTGCTTATCCAGTCGCTGATTACATCGCGGTGAACATCTCCTCTCCGAATACGAAAGGACTGCGCGATCTCCAGGCCGAGGGTGCGGTGCGTGAACTGATCTCTGCTCTGAAGAAAGAACAGGCCGTCTTGAAGCAGGAGCACGGCAAACAGGTGCCGTTTCTTGTCAAGATAGCCCCAGACCTCAATGAAATGCAGATCGAAGCGCTCGCCCGTGTCTTCAATGAACAGAACATCGACGGCGTCATCGCTACGAATACAACCATCGATCGCACAGCCATCACAGGTCATCGCCTAGCGAATGAAACCGGCGGCCTGAGTGGTGCGCCAGTGCGCGAGCGCTCCAACCTTGTGCTGCAGGCCTTCCGTACGCTGCTGAAGGAGCAGATCCCGCTCATCGGTGTCGGTGGGATCCTTAGCGGAGCCGATGCGGTGGAGAAGATGAAGGCCGGAGCTGCCCTCGTTCAGGTTTACAGCGGCCTGGTCTATCGTGGACCAGGGCTGGTGCGTGATGTACTGGAGACGATCAAGTAGCAAAGATTCGTGAAGAAACGCAGCGCCTTGACCTTCGCGCCCCTTCTGCCAGATTCACCGACATGGAAAATCTTCCCAAAATCCACGAGAAACAACCCGTCGCTGTTGAACTGCCTGCTGGAGACCATTGGTGGTGTGCCTGCGGCTTGAGCGGCCATCAGCCAAACTGCGACGGCAGCCATAAAGGCACCGGTTTTGGCCCGAAGAAGTTCAATCTGCCTGAGGCCAAGAAGGTCTGGCTTTGCAACTGTAAGCAGACCAAGAACCCGCCTTTCTGCGATGGCAGCCATAAGGCGCTCTGAGTCGTAGATCCTTTTTGAGCATTCATTTTTCGTGCAGCGCGCCGTGATGGGAATAACCCGCACGGCGCGTTCTCTTACCTGCCAATCCCTCCCCAATCATGAATCGAAGCTGTTTCTTGTCACTCGCCGCCTTGCTACTCGCTGCCTCCGTCGCCTCTGCACAAACCTTTGGCCTAGGTGATGTCGCCGCCCCTAAGCAGCAGCGCGTCACGGCGGAATTGGTCGCCTCAGTGTCCGCCGCCGCACCCGGCCAGCCATTTCAGACTGCGGTCAAGCTCGTTCATGCGAAGGACTGCCACACCTATGGCAAGGTGCTGCCACCGGGCGTCATCGGCAAGCCCACCAAGCTCACCTGGACTCTGCCTGAGGGCTGGCAGATCGAGGAGTTGCCCTGGCCAGCCACCCATCAAGTACCCTCCACTGACGGAGCGATCAGCGATGGCTATGACGGCACGGTGTACCTGCCGGTGAAAATCACCCCGCCAGCCAGTGCCACCGTAGGCAGCAACGCAGAGCTGAAAGCGAAAGTAAACGCTCTCGTGTGCGATCCGAAAAGCTGCCTGCCATTTGTCGAAGAAGTCACGCTCTCGCTTGGCATAGCCGCAACTCCCGTAGTCAATGAAGCGAACGCCGCCGCGTTTAGCAGCGGTCCTTCATCTGTCAAAAAAAGCGCTGATGCCGCAGACGTAGCGCCTGCGGCGAATGAATTGAAGCCCGCTAAGACGACTGCTGCCACATCAACAACAGCATCGGTCACCGCACCGAAATCCGTCCTCTCCTTTGCGCAACTTCTTCTCTACGCCTTCGTCGGCGGCTTGATCCTCAACATCATGCCCTGCGTGTTTCCTGTGCTCGGCATCAAGGTCACCAGCGTGGTGCAGCAGGCCGGTGAAGACCGCCGCAAGGTGGTGCTGCATGGCCTGATGTACACCGTGGGTGTGCTGCTCTCGTTCTGGGTGCTTGGCGGATTCGCCATCGCGCTGAACAAGGGCTGGGGCTCGCAGCTTCAATCACCGGCTTTCAACTTTTTCCTGGCCGCATTCTTCCTCATCTTTGCCTTAAACATGGCGGGCCTGTTTGAGATTGGCACTTCAGCCATCGGCGTGGGCTCAGGTTTGCAGGCGAAGAGCGGCCTTGGTGGTTCGTTCTTTTCGGGGCTGCTGGCTACAGTGGTGGCAACGCCCTGCTCTGCTCCGTTTCTCGGCACTGCGCTGGGAGCCACGCTCGCGCTGCCAGCATCGCAGTCGATGCTGATCTTCACCCTCATCGGCCTCGGTCTCGCCAGTCCGTTTCTGCTGCTCTCCCTTTTCCCCGGCCTCATCTCCGCGCTGCCACGGCCCGGCGCGTGGATGGAAAGCTTCAAGCAGGGCATGTCCTTCCTACTCTTTGGCACTGTGGGCTTCATGCTCTATGTGCTGACCAATCAGATCGAAGGCCTGCCAGTGCTGTTCGCCATCCTTAGCCTCGTGCTCATTGCATTGGGTTGCTGGATCTACGGTCGCTGGGCCCTGCCGCATAAGCCCGCACGCACGCAGAACATCGCACGACTGCTCACACTCTTCACGGTGGCAGGCGGCCTCTGGTTCGGATTGCCGAGCGCCTCGGCCAAACGCTCGCATGCCGAAGAAGCCGTGAATCTCAAAGACCCCGATGCGCTGCATTGGGAAACATGGTCGCCGGGAAAAGTGGCCGCGCTGCGTGCCGCCAAGCAGCCCGTGTACATCGACTTCACCGCCTCCTGGTGCTGGACCTGCCAGGTCAACAAACGCGTCTATACCGACACCGGTCTGCGCGAGCTCTTCAAGCAGCACCACGTCGCCACCCTCAAGGCCGACTGGTCGGATGAAAACGAAACCATCCGCCTCGCCCTCGAAGCCCTTGGCAAACGCGCTGTGCCAGTGAACGTGCTCTATATCCCGGGTGCGGAGGAGCCTTTCATTTTGGATGAACTGCTCACGGTGGGGAATGTGACAGCGGCATTGAAGAAACTGGAGAAGTGAATAGGCAGCTCACAGAATTCAAATCTCCCGACGCACAATAGTCTTCTGACATGAGCCAAAAAGCGAATGCTGTGATTCACCGCCTTGCGATGGTGTCGCTGCTGTTAGTTGCCGTCATGAGCATCGTCGGAAGCTTGCGCCAATTTCCAAGAGCACCTGCGGAGATGACACTTGCACCGTTTTTCGGCATCGCCCTCTGGTCAGGCATACTTTGGAAAATTTGGAAACGCCCCCGCCAGTGGGGCCTCGGCGTCGGCATCTTCCTGTTTCTCATGATCGCTTTCCAAAGCTATCTTTGGTGGCTCAGCTTGAACGATCCCGAGATCGCCAAGCTAGACCTTGATCGAAGCGTCATACACTTCGTTCTGTTTTATGAGCTTCCGATCTTCATCGCCGGAACCTTCTGCATTTTATTAAAATTCTGCGAAGGAGCAACAACAGTGACCACCCCTCCCCGATGACTCCTGCATTGAACCTTGTCGTTCTTCGTTCTGCTGACCTTGAGCGCGCAGCAGTTTTCTATGAATGCCTGGGTTTGCAGATCACCCGCCATCGGCATGGCAGCGGACCGGAACACTTGTCTGCTGAACTTGGAGGTAGTGTCTTCGAGTTGTATCCGCTTTCTCCGAATGGCGCTTCAACTCTTGGCACTCGCATCGGCTTCAGAGTTCCATCTCTTGAGACCGTGATCTCTGCTCTCAGCGACTATCCGGCGGCTATCATCTCCCCGCCACAAGACTCTCCTTGGGGCCGTCGCGCAGTCGTGGCTGATCCTGACGGGCATCGTATAGAGCTTGTACAGGTATAAAGACAGCGCCCCACAATCTTAAGCAGGTGGACCCTTTGCTTCGCCATCAGCCCACCTCACACCTTCGTCAACTGCCTGCGCAGACTGAGTTCCACCGCAGCGATGATCAGGGAGAGCGTAAACAGGATGACGATGCTGTTGATCCAAAGGGTGTTGTACTTGGTGCCCAGATACATTTTCCGCGTGCCGAAAAACACATTCGGGCTGGTTTTGCGGCGGTAGTCCTCGCGCTCCATCTCCGCCTTGGTCACGAGGTCGAGCACCTTGCGGTTCACGTAGATTTCTTCGGCGCTGACGCCGTCGTTTTGCTGCAGCATGCTGTCGAGCATGGGGGGCTCAATGCGGCCGCTGAGCACGGCATCGCGGATGGAGCCGAGGCGCTTGGAGATTTCGCGCGGGTTCTCGGCATAGAGGCCGGAGACGACCGCGAGGGACTGCTTGGTGAGTTCCAATTCATGGCGCTGCCGGTCGCTCATGTCCGCCCCCGAGGGAGGCAACAGCGACTGGATGCGTTCGTCGAGGAAATCCTGGTTACGCGTGAGCGGGTTGAGCTTGGACTGTGAGATGACCATGCCTTCATAGGACCAGCGCAACGGCATGAACTGACAGATAAAGGGCACCTTGAGCTTGCTGGCATTTTCCTCATCATTGCCAGATTTTTTGAGCCACTTGCCCACGGAATAGACGAGGTCGAGATTCTTGTTCATTTCCTCGTACTTGATCAGCGCACCACCGAGGATGATCTGCGGAATCAGGAGCAGCGGGATGGCATTCACCGCAGTCCGGTTGTCACTGACGATGCTGGAAATGAACAGCCCCAGGCAGACGCCGGTGAGAGAGGTGAGGAACATCCACCAGAGGTGAATCAGGAACATGTCGCGGATCTCCAGCACCCAATTGCCGATGAGCAGGTAGATCACACACTGGATGAGCGCAAAGGTGGAGAGCGAGATGATCTTGCCGCTGAGGTAATAAAAAGTGCGCAGGTTGTGATTGCGCTCTCGGCTCAGGGTATGGCGGTCACGGATGATTTCATCGGCGCTGTTGGTCAGCCCGAGAAACATCGCCACGACGAGGCTCATGAAGAGATAGGTCGGGATGTGGAAAGCAGTGGCAAAGGTGTAGTGCTCCTCCTCAGAGTACTTCAGAACGCTGGAAATGATCCAGGCAAGCAAAGGAGCCTCAAGCAGGGTCGTGAGCAGATTCGTACGGTTGCGCAGCTTGCTGAGGAAGGCGCGCTTCAGCAGGGTGAAGAAAAGAATGCTCTCTTCACGAAAGGTGTGTTTCGGCGGCTTGGGCGTGCTGCGCATGCGGCTGGCACTCTGACTTTCATCCCGTTTGGGCCGGGCGATGAGGCTGGTGCTGCCTGGGGCGGACTTCTGCTTGGCCATGCTCTCCATGATGAGATGACGCTGATAAGAATCTCGCCAGAAGTTCGGCGGGAAGCGGCGCGCAGCCACGAGGTGCCCGTCCGCGCTGCGCTCATGAATGATGTCGCCGCTGATGTCGCGCAGCGGCGTTTCGAGAACATCGAAGACAAAATCCGGCGTGAGCTTTTCGGGCGGCTGAGCCTCGGCATCTCCCGACTGGCCGGTCTCGGTATGATAAACGCGCCAGAAGTACTCGATCATGCCCTGCGGCGTGCCGAAGTAGGCCAGTTTGCCCCCCTTGTCGAGCAGCAGGGCCTTGTCGAACATCTGTAGCAGCCGTGAACTGGGCTGATGGATGGAGGTGATGACGATCTTGTTGCGCGCCAGACTGCGGATGATTTCGAGCACATGCTCGCTGTCCTTGGAGGAGAGGCCGGAGGTCGGCTCATCGAACAGGTACACGTCCGAGATGCCGATCATGTCGAGCCCCGCATTGAGACGCTTGCGCTCGCCACCGCTGAGAAACTTTTGCTGCGGCGTGCCGGCCAGGCGGTCACGCAGGTCGGCCAGGCCGAGTTCCGCGAGCTTCGCATCCACCCGTTTGCGCCGTTCCTCAGTTTTCAAATGCGGACAGCGCACCGCCACCGAAAAGTCGAGGTTTTCCTGCACCTTCAGCAAGGGATCAAAGGCATCCTCCTGCGGAATGTAGGCGATGTAGGGCGTCAGATTGTGCAGGTTGTCATACAGCGCCATGCCGTTCATCAGGACCTCGCCGCCCTTGGGTTTGAGCTGTCCGCCGAGAATGCGCAGCAGCGTGCTTTTGCCGCAGCCGCTGGGGCCCATGACGCAGATCATCTCGCCACGGCGGGCGAGGAAGCTCACGCCGTCCTGCGCCGTGTCGCGGCCGTCGAAACGATGGCTGAGTTCGCGCACCTCGATCTGGCGCACGGTGTTGCGCTCTTCCTCGATGATGCGGTCCGCAAAATGGCAGCGCAGGTACTGCCCCTCCCCCAGGGTGATGGTGTCGCCATCATTGAGGGTGATGCGGTCGCGCACCGGAATGATGCCAATGTAGAGCGGGCGCGAGGAGCGCAGCACTTCGAGCACGCCGGTTTTCTGCGCGTAGTTGCACTCAATGCGCAGCAGGATTTCACCATCGGTGTCTTCAGAGAGCAGGATGTCGCCTTCGTCCAGCAGTTCGGGCTTGTTGGAAACGAGGTAGGTGTTGCGGCTGCCTTCCAGCCGGAACTGCCCGCCAAACTCCTGCGCACGCACGCGCAGATCGCGCAGCGAGATTTCCACTTCGCCGTGGGCGATGAGGCTATCCTCAATGCTGGCCTCCACCACCGTGCCGCTGCTGAGCACCACGCCATTGAGCGTGGCCTTGGTGGTGCGCAGCGCCTCCACCGTGACGCCCAGGCCAAAGCTGAGTCGCAGATTGGTGCCACGCGTCCGCTGCGGGGCGATTTCCGCGCTGCCGCTCTCCGTGAGGGTCAGGTAGATCTGCGTGCCTGAGAGGGTCTTCTTCGAGTTGAAGTAGGTGATCAGGTCATTGTAGTCCAGCGTCACGTCCTCCAGCACCACACGCTCTCCCGGGTAGAGCCGCGAGAACTCTCCCGGCGGCTGCCGCCGGCTGCGCACCAGGATGGAAATGCTGCCCGTGTTTTTCAGCAGCACGAGGTTTTGAAACCGGAACGCCACCACGGAGCAGTCCTCCGAAAGCGAACGCAGCAGCACATCGCAGTTCTTCGTGGCACCAATGCGCAGCGTGTCCAGCGGCTGGCCGCCCTTGGTGGAAAAGCCCTCCTCCGGCGGTTTGTCTCCGGCATTGAGCTGATAAACGATGTCGATGGCCTGGGCGGCGATGCCCAGGTTCGTCATGAAGAGGTAGAACTCCACCATCTGCCGCTGATTCTGCTGCGCGCGCGAGATGAGAAGATAGAGCTGCACGCCCAGCAGGATTTTTTGCTCCTGTGTGAGCTTCTGGCTCAGCTCCTTGGCACGTTGCGTCAGATCCTGCGGCTCCTGCAGCGCCTCAAAGTAGAGGCGGCGCATGTCGGCGTAGATCGCCTCCGGGTAGTCATAGCGCAGGTAGCCGAGGCTGGATTCGACTTCCTCTTCCTCGATGTTTCCATCCAGCTTGCTGAAGGCGGCGAAGACTTCGATCAGCACCGGCAGCATGGTGTTGGCCGTGGCAGCCGAGGCGGCGGACACTTGCGGCTCGCCGTTCCAAAGATGGGCCCAACGATCTGGCGACCACCATGGCAGCTCCGCCGGACCATGAACTCCATTCGCAGAGGACTGCGGGTTAGTGTTCAACATTTTGGCGAGTTTTTTGACCAAGCTCATGCGGTGAATTTCGTGGCAGGCCGAGGCGGCTGCGGGGCGGACGCGACTATGGAGATCGTTTGCACAAACACAACTCACGAGACGCGAATGCCTCTTTCAAAGGCACAAAAAAAGCGGCCCGGGTGCCCGGGCCGCCATGCAATGGATTTTACCACGTGCCTGCCTCACACGCTGCGATCACGCCGATCACCTTCGCGGCCCTGCTGATGCTGCATCGGCGGCGGTCCCTCTGGGGCACGCTCACCGCGCTGAGAAGGCGGCGCAAAGCGTGGACCGCCGTCATGCGGCGAAGGTCCCGGGCCACGGTCGCCGCCGTGCATGTCATTGGGCTGAGGTTGAGGCTTCGGCCCCTCGAAATGCTGAGGACCCATGCCATGGTGCTCGCCGCCGTGGTGATTTCCGAACGGCTGGGGGCCAGGGCCACGGCGCTGCTCAAAGCGGGGCGCAGGGCCGCGAGGGCCGCCGAATCTCGAACCTCCACGCGAACTGCCGAACTGCTGCGGCTGCTGCCGTCCGCCAAAGCGATGCCCCATCCTGCCCTCTGGGCTGCGGCCCCGGTGCGCCTGCCCATCCTGCGGGCCGCCCTGCGGTGAGCGGAAACCTTCGCCGCCACGCGGTGCGCCAAAAGCTCCGCGCTGGGCAAAAGACTGCGGACCACGACCTTCCAAACGAGGCCGGAAACCGCCCTGCTCATTGCCACGCGGCCCTGGAGGTTGGCGGAAATGATCCTGACGGCCTGCATGCTCCTGCCCCCGGTGGCCTTCATGCGGTGGGTTCATCGCACCACGATTGCCCTGCGGCTCTACGCGTTGTGGCTCTGCACGTTGCGGCTCTCCGCGCTGTGGCTCTCCGCGCTGTGGCTCTCCGCGTTGTGATTCTCCACGTTGCGGCTCTCTGCGTTGCGGCTCTCCACGTTGCGGCTCTCTGCGTTGCGGCTCTCCGCGTTGTGGCTCTCCGCGTTGTGGTTCTCCACGTTGTGGTTCTCCACGTTGTGGTTCTCCACGTTGTGGTTCTCCACGTTGTGGTTCTCCACGTTGTGGCTCTGCGCGTTGTGGTTCTCCACGTTGTGGCTCGCCACCTTGCAGGCCATCCATGGGCGGACGGCGAAAGCCATCGCGGCCATGTTCAGGGCCGCGATTCTGCGGCGGATTCTCCGGTCCGCGCCGCCCATCGCGCTGCGGCTGCGCGCCATCGCGCGGACCTGCCATGTCCGGGCGGCGCTGAGGCTCAGGACGGGATGCATTGCCATCCCGCTGCTCGCCGGGGCGCGGCTGATTCTGCGGCGCAGGGGCGGGAGGAAGTGGGTCCTTCTGAGGGGCCGCCACCGGTGGCGGAGGCTGGTCTGCGGGCTTGGCATCCTGAGCTTGCAACGGCGCGACGCTGAGAGCGAGCGCACCACAAAGCCAGGAGAGTCGGTTGGTTTTGGATTTCATGAGAGAGCTGTTTTGGTTGACTGCGGAAGCATAAACTCCCGTCAGTGGCAAGAGTTTCACACGCCTGCACCTCTCCGGTGAATCCGGGTTAAAAAACATCAGCAACGGCGCTGCACCAGGACCGCCAGCCCCCCCCCTCCAAATACCCCTTTCGCAGCGTTGAAATTGGTTGATTCTGCCTGCCAGCCGAGCCCTATTCTCCTTTTTGAGAATCTTGAATTGACTCAATCCTGCGAAACGTTTAGCTTATTTAACAATCAACCATGCCTCTCACTTCACGAAATTAATATGGCTAAACTAGTAATCATAGACGACGAAGCCGCCATTCTCGAACTCATGACCAAGCTTTGCAAAGCTGCGGGTCACCAAGTTTTCGGCTGTACCACCGGCATTGACGGCATTGCGGCCATCCGTTCCAACCAGCCCGACCTCGTCATTGTGGACCTGCGCATCGGCGATGTGAATGGCCTAGATCTCGTCAGCATGTGCAAGGATCAGTTCCCCAATACGGCTGTCATCATGGTCACGGGCCATGGCAGCGTGGAAACTGCCGTGGAAGCCATGCGCCTCGGGGCCTTCGACTACCTTACCAAGCCCTTCGATCTGGGCGATCTGATCAAGACGGTGAATCAGGCCCTGCAGCGCAACGGCATCGCGGCCGCCACGCCCGCCAGCATTCCCAGCACCACGCTGCGCTCCGCCTCATCTTCGAAACTCATCGGTCACAGCGATGCGATTCAGCGCATTTTTGACATCGTGCGCCGCGTGGCCAACAACGACAGCCCTGTCCTCCTTGAAGGCGAATTCGGCGTGGGCAAGCACATGGTCGCCCGCGCCCTGCATGAGGCCAGCCGCCGCAGCAACTCCCCTTATAAGGAGCTTCAGTGCAGCGCCATGCCGGAAGACGCGCTCGAAACCGAGCTCTTCAGCCAGACCGCCATCTTCAATCGCGCCTCCGGTGGCACCATCCATCTGGCAGAGGTCAATCAGCTCCCGGCCCGCATTCAGGCCCAGCTCAACACCTTTCTCGATGAAGCGCAGTCCAAGAAAGGCTGGGGCAACGGTTCCAGTGGCGTGGACTTCCGCCTCGTGGTCTCCAGCACGACCTCTCTCGAAGATGCCGTGAAGGCGGGCAAATTCCGCGAAGACTTGTACTACAAGCTCTCTGTGGTGCCCCTCAAGATCCCGCCGCTGCGTGAGCGCCGCGTGGACGTGCGCCCGCTGGTCGAGCATTTCCTCAAAGACCTCGCCGACCGCACCGACGCCAAGCCCAAGACCATCGACACCGGGGCCATCGAATTCCTGGAGAAGTACAATTGGCCCGGCAACGTCAGCGAGCTGCGCAATGCCATCGAGCGCGCCTGCGCCTTTGCGGAAAACGACCGCGTCCGCCCCTCCGACCTGCCGGCCAAAGTCACCCAGCAGATCGAGATTCCCACCCCTTCCACCACCGAGGGCATCACCAAGCTCCCCATCGGCTCCACGCTCGATGACTTCATCAAGGGCCAGGAGCGCGCCTTCATTCAGGAAACCCTCAAGTACAACAGTGGCTCCCGCGAAAAGACCGCCAGCATGCTCGGCGTCTCCATCGCCACCCTCTACCGCAAGATGGGCCTCAACGTCGAGCGCAAGACCACGTCATAGGTCCGTTGCAGCAAAGTTCAGTCAGGGCATGAAGCCGGCCACAGGGCCGGCTTTGTGTTTTCTGGCTTCTGACGTAACAGGGCCATTCCTGGCCCCTCCGGTCTTCTGGGTTGAGGGACAGAAGGTTTGAATTCCTTTGCTCTACATTCCTTTGCTAAAATCCCGGTGCGTTCGCGCATGAACCTGAAATAGTTCCTCCCGTGAAAGAGATGGAGGCTCTGGCAGTATTCAGTTCAGGGGTTTGCCAGAAGTTGCAGAATGGGCAAACTGCCCGCACACTGCCAGTCAGCCTTTTACCACCTCCTTTTGAGCCTACCAGCCACCATCCTCTACTGCCGCTGCGCCTACGCCCAGGTCGTTCCCACCGGCGTGAAAAACGAAGTCCTGCAGAAGCTCTGCGACTCCAACGCCAGCTTTGAAACCGTCTCTGATCTCTGCGAGATGGCCGCGCACCGCGATCCCCGCCTACAGGCCATCGCCGCCTGTGGCAAGCTCCGCATCGCCGCCTGCTACCCCCGCGCCGTGAAAGGCCTCTTCCAGCAGGCCGGTTTCCCCCTCCCCGCCGACACCGAGATCCTTAACATGCGCACGCAGACGGCGCAGGAGATTGCGGATGCGCTGCTGAGTGCCGCCCCCGCGACCGTGGCCTGACTCCGCCTCCGGCAGAATGACGAAACCAGAATGAGGAATGACGAATCAAGTTCCAATGACTAAGCCCAAATCCAAAGCACAGCCTTCCATGCTTGGAGCTTCGTCATTCATTCGTCATTCGACATTCTGATTTCGTCATTCCTTCTGCTCCCTTCACTACCGTTCCCGCCCATGATTACTCACACCCACCGCCCGCTCCGCGTCGTCCTCTACGAGGGAAATGGCAGCATCCAGCTTCCCGCCGAGTCCCGTGCCAAGGTCATGATGGCCCTGCTGGACAAAGGCTACACCGTCACCCGCAGCAGTCTCGGCGCGCCGGCCATGCCGCATGATGAGCGCAATCTGCTCGTGCTCGGCGCCTTTGAAGGAAAAGCCCCAGCGCTGGAAGACGCCACCGGCAAGATCACCATCGACACCTGCGACATCACCGGCCTGGAGCCCGACGCCATCGTCGCGCTGGTGGACAAATCCCGCGGCGAGAAAACCATGAACGAACCCGGCAAATGGAAGCCCTGGTTCCCCGTCATCGACTACTCCCGCTGCACCAACTGCATGCAGTGCCTCAGCTTCTGCCTCTTCGATGTCTATGGCGTCAGCGACGACAACAAGATCCAGGTGCAGAACAACGACAACTGCAAGACCAACTGCCCCGCCTGCTCCCGCGTCTGCCCGGAGGTCGCCATCATGTTCCCCAAATACCAGGCGGGACCGATCAACGGCGACGAAATCAACGAGCACGAAGCCGGTCGCGAAAAGATCAAAGTGGACATCTCCTCCCTCCTCGGCGGCGACATCTACTCCGCCCTCAAAGACCGCAGCGCCGCCGCCAAATCCCGCTTCAGCAAAGAACGCAGCCCCGACAAGGCTTTGGATGAACGGAAGAAGTGTCTGACCAAGCTGGTGGGCGATGGGTTTATTCCAGCGGATGTGCTGGCCAGTTTGCCGAGCACGGAAGAGATTTTGAAGAAAGCGGAGATTGCGAAGGCGAGGGCGGCGGCGGCGTTGGCGGCGCAGTAGCAAGTAGGCCGTTTTGTATCGAGAGAAGCCAATGAAATGACCATTTACCGAAGTTACACGCCGGATAAAAGTCTACAGACTAGCTTCCTACACGCTCGCGAACTCAGGCCAGTCAGAAGGAACCAGCCTTTTCTCCGAGTGCCAATCCTCAGCCAACGTGACAGATCGCAGGCTGCCCCATACGCTTTCGGGCGCGTGGTCGAGGACAATCACCTGAAGCCTGCCTCGAGACTTTTCCACAATATCACCGAGGAGTTCAAACACTTTTCGCACGGCTATGATGTCACCATCATTCTTCCAAACATCTTGCTCGGCACTTCCTTCATTCAACTTTTCAGGAAAATAGACTTGGCTAGGCTGATCGAAGACCAAAAGTGCTGGCACGGCACTCCCGCCGCCTCCCTCTAGAAAAAATCGATGCAGCGCCAATAGCGTCGAAATATGATATGAAAGGTGGTTTGATCCGCTCCCAATACTCCACAATGCACTTTGTCCTTCTGGCCCGCTAATGCGAAGTGTCAAATCAGCAACATCCAAACAAGCAGCATTAGAAGAATGGTCATTGTCAAGCCGAGGCATGTGCTGCGAGATGTAATTGCTCACTCTTTCCAAGGCTGCATCCTGCCGTTGCTTGATGCCGCCTTCATCAATGACTCGCATTAGCTCTTCAATTTTGACCCTTAATTGCGAAATTTCCTCCGGCAAATCCCCATCGTCTTGAACTTCATCATAAAGTGATATTGCTTGGCTTAGCTGGCCCAAAAAGTGTGCAACTGTTAGCGCCCGAAACTGCCGGTCAGAAGCCTCTTTTGAACCAGATGTAATGACTTTTTTTTGCTTTTTAATGTCTCTCAGCTTTTCAGCGATTTCATCGATGTCCCTATGAATATGTTGAGTCTCTCTATCTACAGCAAGTGGCATTTCGGCAATCTGCCCAGTAGCATTCTCTATCATCGAAAGATTTTCCTTTAGCTCACTTAGCGTCTCCACATGCGATTGAATTAAATTGCCGCAAATGGGGCAATCCGCTTTCCCATCCGAATGCATAGATAGCCAATCTGATACACCTATGCGATCTTTCTGAATCAAAAGCGCTTGGTGATAGCCTCCAGCTCCGTCCCTGAGTCGAGACAGTCCTTCTTGCCGACCTTTTAAATCTGCCAGCTCTGCAGCTAGCTTGTCTTCCCTCGCCTCTAGTGAAACTTGTCGCTCAACCGCATCTGATATTGTAGTGCTATCAACATGAAAGTCATCTGCAGTTTTCAACGCCACCTGGTGT
The DNA here is from genome assembly GCA_027490195.1 of Verrucomicrobiaceae bacterium. Classification (GTDB taxonomy): domain Bacteria; phylum Verrucomicrobiota; class Verrucomicrobiia; order Verrucomicrobiales; family Verrucomicrobiaceae; genus Prosthecobacter. The sequence goes on from JAIXYN010000022.1 coordinate 139,938, forward strand.
AACAGGTCCAGTACCATTTCCGGACTAAGATTGTCCGGAGCGCTACCGGAATACAAGCCAAGTTCTTCCGCCTTCGCCAATTGAGCGGACATTTGTGATTCCCATCGCAAAGAAACTTTTTGAGCCCTCTCTAAGTCGCGCACTTTGCGACGCAGTTCTCTATTAATTCTTTCGAGCTCATACCTAGCCGCCATAACAGATGGTGTTACTGCACCCAAAACATAAGGTAGAATATTGCGGGATAATTTCAGCTTATACTCAAGTTTCTCACACCGATAAAATAACACATCACGGTTAGCAACGACGTTCTGAGGCTGAAATACAAATGCCATCATGTCACGAAAGCTCATCCTGTGATCGATGGGATGCGACACCTCACCACCAGCAAAATCAAGCTGGCTTATACCAGTTAACTTATCCAGCTGACGTTTTACAATATCAAGACGGGCATTGCCCGTTGATATTTTCCGAGGAATCTCAATATCATACCCTTCTAGGATGTACATCTCATCAACCGCATCCCTCTCGCCCGGGTTCTTGCGCGCAAGTAACTTGGGGCCTTCCAAAGTTTCGATAAGAACCCCAAACCATTCACACGATGAACGAATAACCTTCCGGGGTATCGCGCAAGAACTCGAACATAAACAATAGTCAATAATTGGAATAAGCGCGGACTTCCCTGTGCGGGCCTTGCCGGTCAGTACATTTACCATTCCCGGCTCAAATGGAATTACGCGCGGCTGGAACTTTGAGTCCCAAGACCATAAAACTACCGCTCGAATGTGAAATTTCATAAATTAAAACCTGACGTGTAAAATGGTAGCGATTTCTAATAGGGATAGTGAAGCAAACCACCCCCCCAGTTTTTCGGCGAGGTTTGCTTGAGATCTAACAGCAGGCGAGTGCTTTGCAGGTTGCCAATCTTTGTCAAAAGCAAGAATCCCTCCTTTTAGTTCTAAGCGAAGAAGTCCACAACCGTGCGCCATACGTAAAGAGGCTAAAGTTTTGGATCGCCAACGAATCACCCGCTCATGAATGGTCACGAGTGCATCTAAGTTACTTTCTTTTGTATCGGTAAACTTGTCCGCAAAGGCGCGAAGACCAGACTTCTTTTGAGTCGAGGCCAGATTTCTTGCCGTATCCTCATGCCATACCATAGGCAAAACCAGAGCAGCAAGACATAAAGGAGCAGGAGAATGTGAAGATGAGGCCTCAGAATAAGCCCGAGCAAATCTCCAAAGAATCACAGCGCCAAGCGCCGGATTTTGCACCATTCGCAACTCATGTCCAAGATCAGTCATGGGGTATTTTTAGCCAAGAGCGTTTCGAAGTTGGGGTGCCATCCGACCGAGAGATTATCGGCAAGATCGTGGTAGCATCCTGGTATAAAGTACTCGGGGACAATTTTTTGCTCCACTTTACATTTGTGGCTTTCGCACTTAGCCAACAATATGCGACCGCGCAGCTTTTCCTCCGTCCTCAAGGGATCTGAAAACACTTCTATTTTAAGATTTCTCCATGCGTGTTTTAATCCGTCTTCGAACTCCGATATATCCTCTTCATTGACGAGCGCTTTACCTTGACTACTCCATTTAGTGCGAGCTGCACGTGCCTTAAATAGACACGTCATTGCCCATTTAAGACTTTCACTTTCAACTTCAATAATATTCATTTGGCTAACAAAATTAGCATTCATTAGTCTCGCAACCTCAGCGGGACTAGGACCCTTGCCACCTAGATCCGGCAACATTCCTCCGGGTCTCATCTTCGAGTATGAACCCTTCAAATTCCGCCAAAAATCCTCCGCCCGAATAACGGCAGGCTGGCCTTGTCGGAGTTGCTCAGCGACCAGAATTTTTACCCACCCACAAACTTGAACACTAACCTCCGTGATAATGTCATCTTCTTCAAAGGGAAGTTTGTCTCTGACTAGTTGGTACAAATCACCCTCAGGGCTTTTCAAAGCACAGGTGAGCTGAAACCGTTGTATAATTGCTTGAAATGCATTGGGACTTAGCCCGAAAACCTCTTCGAGGTGAGGTCGAAGCGTTTCAGCCACTGCCTGCTTTTTCGAAAAATCAGGAGGTTTACCCCAAAGTAAATCGCGTGCTTTTTCGAATGCTTCTCGAGCAGTTGAGGGAGATGTTGCGCCGGCAAACAGTGCCACTAACTTTCCCGTGACTTTCCGGCTGACATAGATCTCAAAAAGAGTGTTTGAAGCTTTGAGGCGGTTTTCTCTTACCTCTCGCACCCAATTAGCAAATGTTTTCCACATCTGGACACTTTTGTCAGAGACGGGATTTGTCTTCCGACAATCTTTGGATTGAACAGCTAAAACTTGATTGTCCGGCTTTTCCACAGCGATATCGTCTAGCTTTTCCAAGCTGACCACTGACCCATCGGACGCTTCCATCAGCAATGATGCCATCCGGGTTTCCTGAGCTAGGAATCCTCGTAGCTGTTCTGGAACATTGCTGCTTTTCTTTTTAGCCACCTCTCGAATGATTACTAGGCAGAGAAGGTTCGCACAATCAAAACTTATCATCAGGGATCATTATTAATTGTTCATATGAACAAATTCCAGTCAAAAACTCTTTTCTCCAAGGACCACTACTACCAGTGCGGGTCTCATTTAGAATGATGCCATTCGCCCTCCAAATGACCACCCGCCGATCCTTCCTCCGCGCCTCCGCGATCGCCCTCGGCTCCCCCGCCCTCTCCGCCTTCGCACAGACCGCCGCCCCACAGAAAACCGTACTCCTCCAATGCGGCTGGGCCACGAAGAACATCGGCGACATCGGCCACACGCCCGGCACGCTGCGCTTTCTGGAGCAGTATCTGCCGGAAGCGAAGGTCATCCTATGGGCGATGAACACGAATGAAGCGGTGGATGCGATGCTGATGAAGCGGCTTCCCAAGCTGGAGATCGTGAAGGGCTTGCTTTCCAAAGAAGGCGGCGCGGTACAGGAGGCGGTGAAACGCTGCGACTTTTTCCTGCAAGGGCCCGGCATGGGGCTGAATAAGTGGATTTATTGACGGTTGTGCAATAGACTGAGGCAATTGCAGTTCATGTGAAATATGGGGGCAGAGGCATGGTGCGCGAGACCCAGGACACAGCCACCATCGGCGCAAAGGCGGAGCAGACGCTGCTGGTACCCGGCGTCGTGTTGAGGGGTGCTGAGTTTGCTTCCCGGTTTGTCTGCCAGAACCCAGGGGAGCACTCGCTAAAGCTCGGCACCCGTGGGCTGTATTACGGAAGGCCGTTGGCCTTCAAGACAAGGATGCCAGTTTATTATGCAAGCCTCAATAATACCACGATTCATTGAAAACGGGTCTGCATCTCATTCCAGCCAGAAAAAGCATTCTGCGTGAGATCGTATCCGAGCCGGTCAGAACTCTCGCTGGCATCGCTACGCGATGCGAGTGCAGTCAGGGGTGATGCGTCGGCATACGAGGGGGGTCGCTGCGCTCACCCCCTCGCTACATGCTGGAATGGCTCTGCCATTCATCCCATCCGATGCAGACCTGTTTTCATTTGATTGTGGTATAAGCACGTTGAGCATGCACAGCCATGTGATCTGCACGTCCTTCCCTTGACCGTTTACGCTCGCACCACCACTCGTGCATCCAGCGCTACGATACCTTCCGGCGTGGCCAGCAGCGGATTGATGTCCAGTTCCACGATGCGCCGTTCATGCTGCACCAGCCGTGCAAATTTCACCAGCACATCATCCAGTGCAGGCAGATCCACCGCAGGCTGACCGCGCACGCCCTGCAGTACTTTGGCGATCCGCGTCTGCCCCACCCAGCGGCGTGCCAGCGCGTGATTCAGCGGCGGCAGGGCCAGCGCGCGATCTTGCAGCACCTCCACCAGCGTACCACCTGCACCGATGAGCAGCACCGGGCCGAACTGAGCGTCTGTGCTGGCACCGAGGATCAATTCGATGCCCTTCTGCGTGATCATGCGCTGCACCGTCACCCCTTCAAAAGCGGCCAGGCCATGCAGGTGAGTGACGTTGTTATAGATCAGCCGCCAGGCTTGCTGCACTGCGGCGGCATTGAGCAAATTGAGCTGAACACCACCGCAGTCGCTCTTGTGAGTGATCGTGGATGAAAGCAGTTTGACCACCACCGGATAACCCAGCGCCTCCGCAGCAGCGATGGCCTCCTCTTCATCGTAGGCCGCGCGGGTGTCCACGATGGGTATGCCAGCCACTTGCAGCAGTTGCTTGGCTTCCTGCTCCGTCATCAGGGTGCGGCCGCTCTTGAGCACCGAGTCAATCATATCACCCACCAGCGGCAGCGCTTCGCCATCATCTTCTGCATGGGCGCTCAGTGTTTCGCTCAGCCAGATCAGGCGCAGGCGGTGCTCGCGCATGCGCACAAAAGCCAGCGCCGCTTCATCGGGGTAGTCATACGTGGGCACACCTGCCGCATTGAGAATGCCGCGCCCCTCCTGCACGCTTTGCGCGCCCATCCAGCTCGCCAGCAGCGGCTTCACGATCTCGCCAGCGATCCGCGCGACTTCTTGCGCCATGCTCGTGGGATGCGTCATGGCCTGCGGCGTCAAAATGGCCAGCACACCATCCACGGCGGCGTCCTTGGCCACGAGGCGCAGTGCCTGCACAAACCGCGCCGCGTCGGCATCGCCCAAAACATCGACGGGATTGTGATGGCTCCAGCTCGCGGGCAGCAGCGCGTTCAGTTCTGACATCGTCTGCGCCGACAGCTCCGCCAACTCACCTTGTCCGAGCACCAGCGCATCCGTGGCCAGCGCACCGGGACCACCCGCATTCGTCACGATCCCCAGCCTGCGTCCGGCGGGCAGCGGCTGCTTGGCCAGCACCTCAGCCATGTCGAAGAGCTCCTCGATCGTGTCCACGCGCAGCACGCCGCTTTGGCGCAGCGCCGCATCCAGCACGGCATCGCTGCCGGTCATCGCGCCCGTGTGGGAGGCCGCCACACGGGAGGCCTCCGCCGTGCGTCCGACCTTGATCACCACGATGGGCTTTTGCGCCGCCACCGCGCGTGCCGCCGCTAGGAATGCAGCCGCGTCATCCCCCACGGACTCCATGTAGATCACGATGCTGCTCGTGTTCGGATCATCGCCAAAATGCCGGATCAGATCGCCCCAGCCCACATCGGCCATCGCGCCGGTGGAAACAAACGCGCTGAAGCCCACATGCTGATCATGGCTCCAGTCGAGGATGGCCGTGCACAGCGCCCCGCTCTGGCTCAGAAACGCCACGCGTCCCGGCTGCGCCATGCTGCTGGCAAACGTCGCATTCATGCCTGCATGCGGATTCATCAGGCCGAGGCAGTTCGGCCCGATCAAGCGCACGCCATGCCGCTTGGCCGCTGCCTGCACTTCCGCTTCAAGTCTGGCGCCTTCCGGCCCCGTTTCCTTGAATCCTGCGGAGATCACCACCACCGCCTTCACGCCTGCCACACCCGCTTCTTCGACCAGCTGCGGCACCGTGCTTGCAGGTGTCACGATGAGCACAAGCTCCGGCACCTCCGGCAGGGCTGCGACGTTTGGATAAGCCTTCACCCCGCCCACCTCCGCCCGCTTTGCATTCACCGGAAACACCGGGCCAGAAAAACAGCGCAGATTGTCCCAGATCGCACGGCCCACACTCCCGGCGCGATCCGTGGCTCCGACGAGAGCGATGCTGCGCGGCTGGAAGAAAGAGGAGAGTGACATGCGGGAACCTAAGGGAGGAATGCGCGGCGTCTCAACGCATGTTGTGCTTTGTTGGGAGCATTCTGCTGGTGGGGCAGAGCTCACGGAACGAGCTGAAGCTCTCGATTGCTTTATTCCTCCCCGGCGCAGCACGAACCGCAGGCGGCGTAGCATTCATCGCAGATGAACTCGTCGCCAAACTTTGTCGCTTCGGGTTTTCCACAGCGTTGGCAAGCAGCTTGCATTTGCTCAGCCGCCGTGGTGGTTGTCTCATCACTCATGCGTCATCTTCTCCTCGGTCTCTTCCTCGCGCAAATCGCCTGTGCTCAAAACAGCGATCCATTTCCCACACCTCCAAATCAGAAGGGCTTGCAGGTGCAGATGGTGGCGGATGCGCTGGCGCTCGGCATCCATCACGCAGGCATCAATGTGAACCTCACCGCCTTGTTTGATCCCAAATCGAAGCCCGAAGCTGGTGAGTTTGTGTTCAATCAGAATTACCTCACGTCACTGGACCGCCAGATCAAGCCGCTCTCCGACAAGGGCGTGCTCGTTTACCTCATCATCATCGCCTACCCTTCGAAGAACCCGGCCATCGACGCCGTGGTGCTGCATCCGGGACATCGCAAAGATTACAAGTTCAGCGTCGGCGCCGCAAACACGACGAGTGGTTTTCTAAGTGCCGTCATGAGCATGCTCGCCGAGCGCTGGAGCGGTGCGCATCCTGAACATGGCCGGGCATGGGGCTGGATCATTGGCAACGAGGTCAACTCGCACTTCCTCTGGAACAACATGGGCCTCGTGCCGCTGGAGACTGCCGCCAGCGAGTATGAGAAGGCCTACCGCATCATGCACACTGCCATTCGCAAGCATTCGCAAAATGCCCGTACCTACCTCTCGTTTGATCATCACTGGAGCAGCAGCATGCACAACGTCAGCCCGCAGGAAGCCACGCCAGGTCGCGACTTCCTCGACACCTTTGCCCGGCTGGTGCGTGAGCGTGGCGACTTTGACTGGAACGTGGCCTGGCACCCCTACCCCGAAGACCTCAACAATCCACGCGCATGGGCGGACAAAACCGTCACGCACGATGACAACAGCAACAAGGTCACCTTCAAGAACCTCGACGTGCTGCCAAAGCATCTGGAGCGCCCTGAACTTCTCTTCCGTGGCAAGCCGCGCCGAATCATCCTCAGCGAGCAGGGTTTCCAAACGCTGCTCAAGCCCGAGGGAGAACAGCTTCAAGCCGCAGCGTATGCGTATGCCTGGGAGAAAATTCAGACGCTGCCCACGGTCGATGCCTTCATTTACCACCGGCATGTGGATCATGCCCACGAGGGCGGTCTGCGACTTGGCTTGTGGCGCAATGCACCAAACTCTGTCGCTGATCCATACAGCAAGAAACTCATCTACGAACTCTTTCAAAAAGCAGGCACTCCGTCATGGCGAGCCGCTGCTGATGCGCTGCTGCCAGTGACAGGCTTGCACGCCTGGGGCCAATAGGGGGGGCGAACCTTCACGCATGCCGCTGATCAGACACCTGCACACTGTGGTTTAAAACGACTCATCCTTCTGCGGCTTCGTGTCGGCGGGGATGATCCAGCCCTGCTGTTCGTCATTCGAAAATCTGACAACAAATCAGCCGGGCAGGAATGCCCGGCTGACGAGAGAATTCGGAACGGACCGCACGCTTACGCCTTGGGCGTATCGGCAGTGCTTTCAGGCAGCTTCGGAGCCTTGATGTATTCGGTGGGAAGATCACCTTTCAAGGCCTTGAGGAAGGTGATGATGGAGGCGGTTTCCTCATCGCTGAGCGTCTTGCCGAGCTGGTATTCCGCCATCTTTTTGACCATCTCGTCCAGCGTCTTGACAGAACCGTCATGGAGGTAAGGTGCGGTCTCGGTGATGTTGCGCAGGCTGGGCACTTTGAAAAAGCTCTTTTCACCATCGTTTTTGGTAACGTCAGAGCGGCCATTGTCTGTCAGGCCAGGCCAGGGCTTCACAAGTCCGAGCTTCTGATACATCATGCCACCCACGGCTACACCGTTGTGGCAGGTGACACAGCCTGTTTTGGCAAAGGTGGCGAATCCCTTCTTCTCCTCGGCACTGAGAGCCATCTTGTCGCCTTTGAGATAAGCGTCCCACTTGGAAGGCGTGAGCAGCTTGCGCTCAAAGGCACCGACAGCCTTCCCAAAGTTGTTGTAGGTAACGGGGTCAGCCTCACCAGGGAAAGCAGCCTTGAAGCCTTCCACATAGCCGGGCATGCTCTTGAGTACTTTGATGACAAACGCCTCGTCGGGCGCCCCCATTTCGATCGGATTAAGCACAGGGCCTTTGGCCTGCTCCTCAACACTCGGCGCACGGCCATCCCAGAACTGCGCGATGTGCAGCGCCGCATTAAAAACCGAAGGTGAACTGCGACCACCGAGCTTGCCTTCGTGTCCAGGAGAGAATGGGAGGTTGTCGTTGCCGTATTTGTCCAGCACATGGCAGGAGTTGCACGACATTTTCCCGCCTTTGGAGATGCGCGTCTCAAAGTAGAGCTGACGACCAAGATTGATCTTCGCTTCCGTGAGTTCGTTGGTCGCTGAAGCGACCTCAGCAGGCAACGGCATGAACATCGGAAGGAATGCGTCGGAGAAATCCGCCTGCGCCAAAGCGGAGGTGGTGCTCAATCCGAGGACAAGTGCAAATCTGCGTAAAGTTGGATTCATGAGTGAATATTGGGATGGCAGGTCGATACGTCGCGTGGAAGGCAAGGGTTGCAATTTATTGCAATCTAATACGGACTTCGACGGTTTCTCAACTCCCACAGCAGCTTCAAATTGACGAAAACCCCGGCTCACCGCTAGGCTGAACAAATGTTACCAAAATCTTTTCTTCTGCTGCTAACCGCAACAACCATGGCGCTGGCACAGGAGCCTGTAGGTGACGGCAAGACGGATGACACCGCGGCAATTCAACACATGTTTGACACTCTCGGGAGTGTGAAGCTGCCAAAGGGCACCTACCTCCTGACTCAGACCGTCAAGATCGACCTGTCGAAGACCGGTTTCGCGGCGCTGACTAGTGACGGCACCGTGCGCCTGATCATGGCGGGGTCTGGACCCGCCCTTCTTTTCACCGGCACGCATGAAGGCACGGCAGCGCCGGAGTCGTTCAAACCAGAAGTCTGGGAAAACCAGCGCACCCCCATGGTGGAGGGCATCGAAATCGTGGGAGCACATGCGGAGGCTGATGGGATTGAGGCCTCTGGCACCATGCAGATCACCCTCAGCCGCGTCGTCATCCGTGAATGCCGACACGCCGTTCATTTATCTACACGCAACCGCAACGTGCTCATCTCTGCCTGTCATTTTTACCACAACACGGGCATCGGCGTCTTTTACGACCATGTGAATCTGCATCAGTCAAACATCGTCGGCAGCCACATCAGCTACAATGGTGGTGGCGGTGTCGTTTCCGTCGGCGGCAACGTTCGCAATCTCCACATCGGCACCTGCGACATCGAGGGCAATCACGCCAAGGACGGCCCGCCCAGTGCCAATGTCATGCTCGATTCACGCGGTGGCTCCATCGGCGAAGTGGCCATCACCGGCTGCACCCTACAGCACACCCACAAGTCGCCTGATTCAGCCAATATCCGCATCATCGGCTCCGGCACGGATCCCTCTCTGCTGCGTCGCAATGGCCGTGAGACCACGCGCGAAGGCAATGTCACCATCACAGGCAATGTGTTCAGCGATGTGCAGGTCAATGTGGAGGTTCAGCATTCGCGCGGTGTGACCATCACCGGCAACACCTTCTGGGAAGGCTTTCAGCACGATCTGACCGTGACAGACAGCGACAACGTCGTCATAACAGGCAACAACTTCGACCGCAATCCGCGCTACCTCGTGAATGGCAACGACAATGCGGAGAAAAACGGCATCGTCTTCCAGCGCTGCACCGACAGCATCTTCAGCAACAACGTGATCAGCGGCGTGTGGAAGCATCGCGCTGCCGTTGACATCGAATCCTGCAACCGCCTGCAGATCTGCCACAACAGCGTTCTGGATTCCGATGGTGTTGGACTCCGCCTGGAGCAGGTGACCAATAGCATGGTCACTGGAAACATCATCCGGGATGACCGTGAGGAAGAAAAGCGCAGCAAAGAATCCTCGCTAACCACTGTCGGAGGCAAAGACAACGTGATTGAGCAGAATGTGCTCGGCAACAAATAACGTGGGCACCAAGGCATGACCACCGCATCTGCCACATGGCTTCTGGCCCGAACACACGGGCGCATGCTGCAGCACAAGCTGCGCTTTGGCATGCGGGAAAACAAGCTGCTCAGCCTAACAGTCGGCGCGTTTCTCGGACTCTACAGCCTCGCGGCCTACCTCCTGATTGGCCGTGGTCTGGATTTCCTGCTGAAGCTACCCTTGATCGGCCCGCTGCTCACGGAGCGTCTGGTGTTTCTGCTCTTCTTTTTCTTCTTTGTGATGCTGATCATCTCCAATGCCACCATCACCGGCATGAGCCTGTTCCGGCGCAAGGACATGGAATGGCAGATCGCGCTGCCACTGCCACCACGCAGCCTGGTGTTGTGGAAAACTCTGGAGGGCATGCTGCTGGCAAGCTGGGGGCTGCTGCTGCTCAGCACGCCCATCCTGCTGGCACTGGCCCAGACCTACAAAGCGGACGCCAGATTCATGCTTGCAGTACTGCCCGCAGTGATTGCCTTGGTGACGATCGCCGCCAATGTTTCGACCTGGTTGCTGATTGCCCTGGTGCTCTGGGCCAAACGATGGATGTGGAAGCCCGCAATCGCGGTCGTTTTGCTGCTGCTGATCCAAACCCTGCCCATCTGGCATTCCAGCGTCGAGTCGCTGAATACAGGCGACTTGAGCGCGAGTTTGAACCAGATCCTGCGTCACACAGAGATCTGCATGCACCCGCTTTTGCCCAGCTCATGGGTGGCTGAAACGATTCAGGCAGCCGGACGCGGAACCTTTGAGAGAACTGTCTTCTTCAACCTCGTGCTCCTGGCCAATGCGCTGATGAGCATTCTGATCACAACGCGGGTCGCGAGCGCCTTCTATTACCCCGCTTGGAATCGCATCATGAGTGCGGCACCCGGAGTCGTCAGCAAGGTCAAAACACCCGTCTCGCGTGCAAATCCCGGACGCCTGAGCCATTGGCTGCGCCGTATTCTGGCACTTGATCGTGCCTCCTTTGCGCTGCTCGTGAAGGAAGTCCGCACCTTTCTGCGCGAACCGGTGCAGTGGGGTCAGTCGGCGATCATCTTTGGCCTCCTGCTGATCTATTCGATGAATCTTCGTAAGCTGGGCTACGATCTGCAGAGCCCCTTTTGGATCACCGTCGTGAGTCATTTGAACCTGCTGGTCTGCTGCCTCGCTCTTTCCACTCTGACCACCCGTTTCATCTATCCGCAGTTCAGCCTGGAGGGGCAGCGACTGTGGATATTGGGACTCTCCCCTTTGCCGCTGCACCGTGTCCTGGCCTTGAAACTGCGCCTGAGTGCCAGCGTACTCGCCCTCGTCATGGTGACGCTTGTCGTAGTCTCGGGTATTTCCCTCGGCCTGCCAGGGCAGCGCATACTGTATTTCAGCGCTTCTATTTTAATGCTCAGCTACGGACTGACCTCACTGGCGCTTTCCCTCGGCGCTCTGGTGCCCAACTTCCGAGAGTCCAATCCCGCGCGCATCGTCTCCGGTTTTGGCGGCACAGTCTGCCTGATCGCAAGTTTCGTTTATATCGTGGGCGGGATGGTGCTGCTGCTGATCCCATCCTGGCAAAATCTCAGGCAGGATGCCGTGGCCTTGGTGGGGTACAATGGCAAAATTGAACTCGCAGCATTGGGTGGACTGGCTGTGCTAACCGTGGCTTTTGGAGGCATTCCCTATTTTTTTGCCAAACGGCAGACGAAAAATCTGGAATATTTAAGACATCTGTAGTATTTGGATGCTGGAAATAATTTCCAGTAATCCCATGATCACCCGCAAAGCACCCGCTCTCGCCACGGCCAACGGCCACGATGAGGACAATTTCCTCGTTTTTGAAGATGCTCCCGAATTCATGGACGGGCACGCTGTTGCCTCCTCGCTGGAGAATGTCGATTCCAAAGTGAAGGCAGCTCAGGAGCAGTTGCAGGAACTACGGCGCCAGCAGGAAGAGATCGAACGCCAGAAGCAGCATCTCGAAGCCCTGCGCATCAAGCAGGAGCGTTTCGTTGCCGGAAAGCGTGATCTTGTCGAGAAAATCACCCGGTCTGCCAGCTTGGTCGAGCGTGAACTCTATGACGCGCAGAAGCGTGTCGAAGACCTCGCCGCCATTCATGACGAATTCCGCCGCCATCAGGAAATTTTGAAATCCCTCCAACCGGAAAAATGGCATCGCTCTCAGGTGAGTGAAGAGCTCGACGGCGCTCTTGCCGCTATTGATGACGCTGAAGGCGACTATGCCAAAGGCATCCGCCGTCTGCATGCCATGGGACCGCAAGAAGGCGTGTCTGCCGGAGGCCCCATCCATCTTGACGACGCCAATGCGCCTGTGATGTCCGCTTTCGGTTCCCATGCCGATGACCTTCAGACCTGGCTGCGCCGCGGCTTTGCCTTCACCCTTCCGCTGATGGGCACAGTGATCGTCGCCATCGTTCTGATCCGCCTGATGTTCTGATTTCGCGAACCCCTCATATCTCATCCTTATGGCTCTGTTTTCTGGCAATCGCAAAGTCCGCTCACGTCGTCCAAAGCCCGTCCAGGCATTGAAGGAGGAGGCATCGCCCCGGCGCAAATCACGCAGCCTGACCAAACGCTCGGATGAACTAAACAGTGAGATTCACCGCTTGGAATGCTTCATCACAGCTGCTCCGCGCATTGAGCGTCAGCGCCGCTTGGCAAACGTGAACATGGTTCCCCCCATGGAGCTTTCATCCCCTGCCCCGCGTCATCGTCGCGTCCCCATCGCCAAACAGCGCGCACGCCGCAGCGAGCGCCTACGTATGTTCACCGAAGGCATGCTTGTCCTCGGTTCCATCGCTGCCGTTGTCGGATGGCTAAACCAATGGTTCCACTTTTGGGGCTGAGCCCAGCTCCGCAGAAGCTTTACGGCGGCAACCGCCGTTTATGATTGTTGACGGCAACTCATTCCGAATCATCGGATCTGAAGCAACCGTCAACCACTGTCAACCTCAGTTCAACTCACGCCTTACCCCAGTACTTCAACAACGTGGTAGCCATGTCCGCAGGTGAGTCGGAAACGGCAATGCCGCATTCAGCAAGGATCTTCTTCTTCGCAGCTGCAGTGTCATCTGCGCCACCGATGATGGCACCAGCGTGGCCCATGCGACGTCCGGGAGGAGCTGTGGCTCCGGCGATGAAGGCGGCAATCGGCTTTTTGCAGTTATCCTTGGCCCAGAGACCCGCCTCGACTTCGGCGTTGCCGCCGATTTCGCCGATCATGATGATGGCTTCGGTCTCAGGATCATCGTTGAACATCTTGAGCACGTCGAGATGGTTGGTGCCGTTCACCGGATCACCACCAATGCCGACGCAGGTGCTCTGACCATAACCACGCGTCGTGAGCTGCCACACGGCTTCATAAGTGAGCGTGCCGGAACGGCTGACGACGCCAACGTTGCCGCGCTTGTGAATGTACCCTGGAGCGATGCCGATACGGCAGCCGCCATGCGATTTGTCGCCAAAGCCAGGAGTCACAAGACCAGGGCAGTTGGGGCCGATCAGGCGGGTCTTGCTGCCTTTCATTGCGGCCTTGACCTTGATCATGTCATTGACTGGAATACCTTCGGTGATGGCCACCACGAGGTCGAGCCCGGCGTCCACGCCTTCAAGGATCGCATCCGCTGCGAATGGAGGTGGGACAAAGATCACACTCACCGTCGCGCCGGTTTCACGGGCAGCTTCGGCAACGGTATCAAAAACCGGCACCTTCTTGCCACTGTGCTCAAAAACTTGACCACCTTTGCCAGGTGTCACGCCAGCCACCAGTTGTGTGCCATAGTCGATGGAAGCCTTGGCATGGCGCGAACCGAAATCTCCGGTGATACCTTGAACAAGAATGCGGGTGTCAGTTTCAACGAGAATGGCCATCGGGATGAATTCGGTAAAAGTTTTGGGGGTGCGTGAACGCGCCGCATCATAGAAGTGTGCTTCGCTGCGTCAAGGCGGCGGCGGAATATTCTCAAAGCAAGCGCCAGAGTTTCGGCCAAAAGACCACCATACCCACGCCCAGTGCCGCAAGCGCGGCCAACAGCACCGCCGCTGCAGCAGCATCCTTCACCCGGCGGATGGGCTCCTCGCGCTCCTTGCTCACGCGATCCGCCAGCACTTCGAGTGCAGTATTCAGCAACTCTGCCGCCCACACCAGCCCCACCGCCAGCAACACCACACACCACTCCCAGTCCACCAGTTGCAGCCATAGGCCAAAGCCACCCACCACTACTGTGGCGATGGCATGCACCTGAAGATTGCGCTGAGTTTTCAGCGACCATGCCAAGCCTGCGAGCGCAGGACCAAAGCTGCGGAGCACTGATGCAAGCCAGCGGGTCATGTGGGGTGAAACCGCTATTGCGCTCCAGCAGGTTTCTCCACCGGTTCTTCCGTGGGCTCGGAAACTGATTTGACCAGTTCGCGAAATTCCTTCAGCCAGTTCATGGCGTCCGGATGACTCGGGTGGGCCTGGATCAGTTTCAACATGTCTGCCAGTGCCATGACCGGGCTGACGTTGTTCTGCACGAGGTAGTTGTTCTTCTCCCAGGTCATGCGCGGGCCGGCTTCTTTATAAAACTCATTGAACTCGGTTTCACTCTTGATGGCCTTTTGCATGGCAACCTCTGCACTGATGCGGGAATCCCACTGCACAGGCAGGTCTGTGGGCTTTTCCGCAAGGTAATAAGGGAAAACAATCTTGGAATAGATACCCCTGACATTCAGCGGTTGATATTCCCATTCTTCCCGCTTCAAAAAGTCTTCCAGCGAGTAAGCCTTGGCAAATTCAGAATTTGCCACGGACTGCCTCAGGGTGCCCATGATGTCTCCTGCGGGTGCACCGCCTCCTCCACCTCCTTTACGCCCGCCACCCCCGCCTCCTTTAGCGTCTTTGTCCGCCACGGCTCCTGAGGCCGAATGCGTGGTGGCACCCTGAACGGCAGAGATGGCCTTGACCAAAAAAGCCTGCGCTGAGGCTACGATCGGCGCCATTTTTCTCGGTTCATCGATCTCCTGCGCCTGAATCGTCAGCACAAGGTACTCAAGTTGCAGCGACAGCGCCTGCTTGAAATCCTCATCCTTAAGATTTGCCTCATTCCTGTTCCGCCAGTCCATGAAATCTGTCTGCTTCAAATTCTTGCGGTCGAAATGCTCCAGCTTGTAGCAGTCCAAATACAGCGCCAAAGCAGCCGCCGGGCTTGCCATTCCCTCACGGAATTTCGCCAAGGCCGCACCAAAGACAGAGTCCCTGCCTTTGCCAATCTGCGACTCCACCTTCTCCAGTTCTTTAAGGATATGCTCCGTTTGAGCTGGAGTGAGAAGCACCTTACTTGCGGGTTTCTCAGGTTCAGCAGCAGGAGTTTGCGCACTGGCAGGGTATGCAAGCACCAAGGCCAGAAGAGGCAACAGTTGGGTCAATTTCATGGTTGGAAAAATAAACACGGCAAAATGCAAATGGATGCAGGAAAAATCTTTATCTGAAAAATTCCTCCTTAACAACGTTTCATACCAGCAGAAACTTGGACTTGGCTGTACAAAGTCATCGTATATCTGTTTCCACCCCACATGCTTATGACTCGCTCCGCTTTCTTTTTCGCCCTTTTGGCCCTCTTTGCAGTCCCCGCCATGGCCGCAGACGCCCCCGTCACCTACATCGCCGAAATGACCGGCATGGTCTGCGCCGGCTGCAAGGACCACGTCACCGCATCCTTCACCAAGCTCGAAGGCGTCTCCAAGGTGCTCATTGTTCCCGGAGACAAACCCGGCACCCAAAAAGTCACCGTCACCTCTAATTCCCCCTCCTTGACCAAGGAAAAAGCCGTCACCGCACTCGGCACCTCCGCCGCAACATACATCGTGCATGACTGGAAGAAGTCGGACCAGCCAGCCAACTGAGTTTAAATCAGCAGGCAAAATCGCTTGCCAGTCTCCCCGACTGCGCCACACTCCGCGCTCTCCTTTTGCCGGAGCAAGAAATTTGGACAGGTGTCAGAGTGGTCTAATGAGCACGCCTGGAAAGCGTGTGTACCTTAATCGGTACCGAGGGTTCGAATCCCTCCCTGTCCGCCATTCTTCGTTCGCAAAGAGGCAAAAACTGTTTTGTGTAGTTGGCTGAACAAATCAAAAGCCACATTTCTCACAGTGTCCAAATGGCACCGAGTCCCACAAATATCAGGCTTGTGTTCTAAATCGTAGCGTTTCTGAAGCGTCCGAGAAGTAAACGAAAAACCACGTCCTAACGAACGTGGCTGCTTATCGTATTTGCGTTCGCCAGAGCGCGCAGGCTTGCACAGCGATTAGATCATTCCCAGCTTCATCTTGCCCTCGACGCTGATCATTCCCTGATTCCAAGCGGGGTCCCACACGAGTTCAACGGCGGCGTCATCCATGTCTTCGATCGTCATGATTCGGCTTTGCGCATCGGCGGCAATCGTCGGACCCATGCCGCAACCGGGCGCGGTGAGGGTCATCTTCACGACCGCCTTGTTTTTGCCATCGGCATCCGCTTCGACCTTACAGTCATAGACGAGGCCGAGATCAACAATGTTGACCGGGATTTCCGGGTCATAGACGTTTTTGAGCTGGTTCCACACTTGCCCTTCTAGATCGCTGACATCGCCTGGGATGTTCGATGAGGTGCTGTCCTGCTCCTTCTTGCTGGCCTCAGGATCGATACCCAGAGCATCCACATCACCTGACTGAATACGGGCGAGACCGAAGTCCGTGGCCACGGTGTAGGTGCCGCCGAGCGACTGTGTGATGATGACCTTCATGCCGAGTGGCAGTTTGATCAGATCACCACTGGGAATCTGGACGGCATCGACTTCGCGTTTGAGTTCAAGGGAGGAGTGCATAGAGAAAATGAGGAATGACGAATGAGCGGACTAGCTCGTGAGGACGATTTTGATTTTGCCCTGGGTTTTGCCAGCGGCGGTCAGTGCATCGGCCAAAGTGCCGGATTGATCGGATACCAAAGGAGCGGCAGAATTAGCAGCAGGTTTGTTTTCAGCCTCAAGAGCAGCACGCAGCGCACCTTCGACCATCTGGCCGCAGTGGATCTTCATGGGCGGCAGCGGTCCGAGCGGCTTGCTGAGTTCCTCGGCAGACATGGAGAGCGCCTCTTCCTTCGTTTTGCCACGGATCAATTCAGTAGCGATACTGGCGACGGCAATGGCCGTCTGGCAGCCAAAGCTCTGAAAGCTGGCCTTGTCGATGACCTTCTTGCCGTCCTTCTCTTTGTATTTGATCCACAGGCGCACCATGTCCCCGCAGTCTGGGCTGCCCACCGTGCCCACGGCATCGGCGTCGGGCATTTCTCCCAAGTTCTGGGTGTCCGTGAGGGCTTGCTGGAGTGCGGCTTCGTCCATGGTCGTGATTCAATCTTCGATTTCGATACGATAGCGCGGCAGGCTTGGATCAACCTCACTGCTGTAGGCGTCGATCCCGCCGGTGAGACATTTCGTTTCCCCAAACCCATGGCCGATGAAATACGCCGCCGCATCGAGCGAGCGCGAGCCAGTGTGGTCATACAAAACCACCGTCTGCGTCTTATCTCCGCTGGTGAAAATTTCCTGCACCAGCTCCTGAGTCAGCAATCGAGCGCCGGGCAGCTTCACCGCCTCATGCTCTTCCCGCGTGCGGACGTCAAGAAGCACAAGATCCGGCTTGTTGCGCAGCAGCACTTCCAGTTCCTGCGGAGAGATTTGCAGCGAGGCATCGCCTTGATGGCTTTCCTGAATGTGCCCCACGGCCTCAGCCACGGGAATATTTTCATTCCGCTCGCACACCTGCGCGAGCGTCTCGCCCGGCTGAAAACCGCAGCTGCGGCAGCCGCCGATGTGGTAGCGCGCAAACAAAGCCCGCTGCGCTCCAGGATAGGCCTGGAGCACCTGGCTCATAGTCATGTCGCCGGACAGCGGCGGAAGTTCAGCAGTGGGCATGGTGGAAAACGGTCGGTCAAAGCACGCAACGCTAGAGTTGGGTTAGATGGGTTAGATCCAGCAATCCTAAGCGCGTATAATGCCATAATGGCAAAACCACCCAATGCAAGCCGGAGGACTATCCCCCGTGTCCACCATTTCGGCATTCGACATTCAGCATTCTGCATTCACCTTAGCTCCCATGTCTCATGAACTAGAGCCACGCATCCCGGTCCTGCCCACACTGATGACAGCGGGGAACATTCTCTGCGGTTTCGTTGCCATCCTGCAGATTTTTGACGGAAGGCATCTGGCGATGAACCAGCATTACCATTATGCCATCGTGTTCATCCTGCTGGCCTGCCTGTTTGATGCTCTGGATGGCCGCGTGGCACGCATGGGCGGCACGGAAAGCCCGTTTGGACGGGAACTGGACTCATTGGCTGACATCGTCTCTTTTGGCGTAGCACCAGCGCTGCTAGTGCATGACATCGTGCTGAAGGAAATCGACACGCCCAAAGGTCTCGGCTGGCTCATTTCGTGCGTTTACCTGGTATGTGGAGCCATGCGACTGGCGCGGTTCAACTGTCTGGCGGCAGCGGATGTCAAAAGCAGCATGAAGGGCTTTCGCGGATGCCCGATCCCGGCAGCAGCTGGCGTCATCTCATCTCTGACACTGCTGATCATCTGGCTGGACAGCAACGAGAAGGAGATTGGCAACTGGAAGTACGTGCTGGCGGGGCTGATGGCGCTGCTCTCCTACCTGATGGTGAGCAATCTGGAATACCCGAGCTTCAAGGCGGTAAACTGGCGCACAAAGCGCTCCTTCCACTGGGTGCTGGTCACCATCTTTGTCATCGCCTTCACGGTGATGAACTGGCACTGGATGCCCGCCGTGCTTTTTGTGAGCTACCTGATGTATGGGCTGATCCGCCCTTGGGTTTCGCGCAAATGGCGGCAGGAAATCGAGATCGAGGCGGAAACGGTGGAGATCGATCCTGAAATGGAAACTCTGGCGCTCAATGGCGACGAACTTGGCAAGCCCAAACAGCAGCAATCTTCGCCAGAGCGAAATAGCGACAGCACAGTGCAGATTTGAACATTTTCGTTTCACGCAGCGCGCGGCCTGTGTAATTGAGAGGCTTCTCCAACCTCCATGGCAGATTTTTACCAGCACGCGCGCGTGCCCACCCTCCACCACTTGGCTCATGCGGACAGTTCCACCCGCGAAACTGAGATGCTGGACTGGGCGCGAGACAAACCGGTGGCCCTGCTGCTGCCCGCCCTCTATGCCGAGTGCGAGCGCCCCGCCCTGCCTCGTATCCTTGAGGAGGTCTCGCAGGCTGGTCACATCTCCGAGGTGATCCTGAGCATGAATGGCATGGACGCCGCCGAACACGAGCGCGCCCTGATGCTGATCCGCAAAAACCTGCGAGGCAAAACTGCCCACGTCCTTTGGAATGACGGGCCGCAGCTCACAGAAGTTTACCATCGCATGGATCAGGCCGGACTCGCCGGACCCCATGCAGGCAAAGGCTCAAACATCTGGATGGGCATCGCCTACCTTCATGCGCGCAGTTTTGGCGGCGTCATCGTCAGCCATGACACGGACATCCTGAACTACAGCCGTGATCTGCTCTGGCGGCTCTGCTACCCGCTGCTTCATCCGCGCATGAATTATCGGTTTGCCAAAGGCTACTACAGCCGTGTGTCGGATCGACTTTACGGCCGGGTGACGCGGCTGCTGATCTTTCCCCTGATCCAGGCCTGCCGAGATGTGCTGGGCTCGAAGCCGCTGCTCGAACACCTCGACAGCTTTCGCTACCCGCTCTCGGGTGAATTTGCAGCCGACATGCAGGCACTGGAGTGTTTCAGCCTGCCCGGCGGTTGGGGCTTGGAAATTGCCATACTCTCCGAAGCCTTCCGTCATCTGCCCGGTGAGCAGCAGTGCCAGGTAGATCTGGGATTTCATTTCGAACACCGCCACCGCAGCCTCGCTCACGACCAGATCGGGGTGAACGAACCGGGACTGATCACCGCTGCGGCAGATGTCGCACGCTGCCTCGTCTATCAGGTGCTGCGCGAAGCCGAACCCCGTTCGGCCGAAAGCCTCATGCGCCTGATCATTGAGCGCTACCGCCCACGCGCCAACGAATGGCTTCAGCGCTATGAACACGTGGCACTGCTCAACGGCTTGCGTCATGACGCAGCAGAGGAAAGCGCCGCTGTTACGGCGTTCGGCCAGGCCCTGGACCGTCTCCTCCACAGCCTGGGCAAAGACACGCTGCATGTGCCGGCTCTGCGCGACACCCCCGCCAGGACCCTCGCGAAGATTCCTGGCCTCGCTGCGGAGATTGCGGCAAGCGCCATCGTCTTGTGAGTGGCCAGCCATCCTGCTTGCTTAGCTCCTGACCCATGGATAAGATTGGGTCTGTTCAAACCAGCGACTGCATTTTTTGCATGAAGAAATCTCCCCAGACGGCAGCTAGGCGTAAAGCCCTGGCAGTTGCTAAATCACTCGCGCAGGGAGGTGAATCTGTCGCCACGGCCGAACAGCTCGCTCAGTTTTACAACAACGCCGACGCCGCCCTCTTCAGCCTCGTCGTGGAGCCGGGAAAGCAGTTGCGCCTTCAATTTGCCAACCGCCGTTTTCTCGCCACCGCAGGACTAAAACAACAGCAGGTAATCAGCAAACGGATCGAACAAATCATCCCGGAGCCGTCCTGCAAACGCCTGCTGAAGGAGTGCCGCAAATCTATCCGCAGCCGTCAGATCGTCCGCTGGGATGAGACCTTCACACATCCATCAGGCATTAAATATGGTAAGATTTCCGTGACTCCGATCATGGATGCCAAGGGCCGCGTAACACACTTGTCCGGCAGCATTAATGACATCACCAAACGCCGCCATTCAGAACTGGCACTGCATGAAAGCGAGGAACGTTACCGCCGCATCGTGCAGACCGCCGAGGAGGGCATCTGGACGATCAATGCCCGCTCCCTCACCGACTACGTCAATCCCAAGATGGCGAAGATGATGGGTTACAAGGCGGAGGAAATGATCGGACGACCAATCAGCGACTTCCTGGATGATGAGGGCAAGGCCCTGCTGGCCATGCACCTCAAAAACCGGAAGAAAGGAATTTCAGATCAGTTCGAGTTCAAATACATTCGCAAAGACGGCACTCCCTTATGGGCGTTTGTCTCCACCAATCCCATCACCAACAACCAAGGCGTTTATGTGGGGGCCTTGGCGCTACTGACAGACACTTCAGCGCGCAGAGCAGCCGAAGCCGCCATGCAGGAAAGCAATGCTCAGTTTCGTGCCATCTTTGAGCAGGCCGCCGTTGGTGTCGCCTTGATCGACAGCAGAACCTTCCGTTTCCTCAACGTCAATCAACGGGCCTGCGACATCGCCAGGCTGACACGCAGGCAGATGATGGCCACAACCTTCATGCACATCGCCCATCCAGACGATTCGCGGGCGAATCTGGAACAAATGGACAAGCTAAGGGCAGGAAAGATCCAAACCTTCACAATGGAGAAACGCCACCTTCATGCTGATGGCAGCATCACCTGGATCAACCTCACGGTATCCCCCATGTGGAAAGAAGGCGAGCCCCCTTCGCGGCACATCGCCATCATGCAGGACATTACGGAACGCAAACAGGTCGAGCAATCGCTGGCCCGGACGACCGAACTGCTGGAGCGCACCGGAGAAATGGCTAAAATTGGCGGCTGGGAGCTGGATATAGCCTCAAAGAAGCTCTTCTGGTCGCTCGAAACCTGCCGGCTGTTTGAGATCGAAATCAATACGGCACCAACACTGAAGCAAGCAATCGAGTTCTACGCCCCGAAGGAGCAGTCGGTCATCCGCGCGGCCGTGCAAGCTGCCATCGAGCACGGCAGGACCTATGATCTGGAACTGCCGGTCCTCACCGCCAAAGGCCGTCGCTTCTGGGCGCGAACCCAGGGTTTTGCCATTCGAAGGAACGGCAAAACCGTCCAACTGATCGGAACTTTTCAGGACATCACTGAGCGCAAGCAGGCGGAGCAGGCTTTGATCGAAAGCGAGGTGCGTTTCCGCACAGTCTTCGAGCAGGCTGTCGTGGGTGTCGGCCTAGTAGATTTCACCACAGGCCGCTTTGTGGACGTCAACCGACGTTTCTGCACCATCACCGGCAGGTCCCACAAGGACATGCTGAAGATTGCCTTTGATGCGATCATACACCCGGATGACTGCGCCAAGAACCATCATCTGCACAAACAGCTCAAAGCAGCCAAGTCCTCCGAGTTTCAAGTGGAGCAGCGCTTTATGCGTGCAGATGGCTCCGTGGTCTGGGTGAATCTCAATGCCTCACTGCTCAGTACAATGAGCGGACGCCCCAACCAGATGCTCGTCATGGTCGAGGACATCACCAGCCGCAAGCTCGCAGAGGCGAACTACCGCCGGGAGCTCGGCTTCAATGAAATCCTTGCCAGTCACACCTCGGCCATCATCATCCTGCTGGACCGTAACGGCAATCTGATCCACGCCAACGAAGCCACCCTGCAAATGCTCGGTTACAAACTGAAGGATCTCGTCGGCAAGCAACCACCTTGGAAGTCTGATCTTATGGATCCTGCGGAAAAAATCCGTTCGCATGAGCGATTCAAAGAAATGCTGACCGGAAAAAACCTTCCCACCAGAGAGGTCACTCTCATCGGCAAAGACCGCAATCAGCATGTCGTCACGCTTTCCAGCATCATCACGCGTACGCCCGAAGGGATGGTGGATCGTATCATTGTCACCGGCACCGACCTGACGGAGCGCAACCGGCTGCAAAAAGAAATTCTCAAAATCTCCGAGCAGGAGCAGGCGCGCATCGGTCATAACCTGCATGACGGCATTGGCCAGACGATGACCGGAGTGTCCAGCCTCATCGAAGCACTCGAAAGCGAACTCTCCGGTGATCAGCGCCAGAGTGCCTCACGCATTCACCATCTCATTCAGGAGGCCATTCAGGAAGTCCGGCGCATGTCCCACAGTCTCTCACCAGCATCCGTGAAAAATCGTGGTCTGGGCGGTGCACTTCATCTGCTGGCCGAAACCATCCGCACCAATCATCGCACCGCCTGCACTTGTGAGGTCAATCCCGACATTAGAATCGAAGACTCGGAAAAGGAGACTCACGTCTACCGCATCGCTCAGGAAGCCGCCAACAACGCCCTGCGCCACGGCCACCCTTCTAGCATCAAGCTTTCCCTCCAACTTCTAGGAGAACACGAAGCCGTGCTGAAGATCGAAGACAACGGCGCAGGCCTAGGCAAACGCACCCACGAACATCCAGGCATCGGCCTGCGCGTCATGGATTACCGGGCCAATCTCATCGACGGCAACCTCACGATCAAATCCAGAGCCCGTGGCGGTGTCAGCGTCGTCTGCCGCTTTCCATACAACGGCAGCAAGCAGGGTTGAATGAGACTGGGGTCTTGCAACCGCAAAACACTCTTTAACTGCCTGACAAAGAACAGCGCGCTCGGGACGAGGCTCATCCCCCCTCCACATCGGCCATTATGGGCTAAGTGGAGTACGCGTTGACGATTTAGTCCGTGAGGTGAGGCTGGCTGGCACCGTAGAGATGTCATGGTCATCACCTCTCTCGAATTGGACAAACGGGGCAAGCAACAGGGCTTCCTTCAAGTCCCCTACTCACACAACCTTGGCGGCTGGGCGAATGTCATGATCCCGATCACCATCGTCGCCCGCGGCAAAGGACCGACCGTTCTCGTGCTCGGCGGCAATCATGGTGACGAATACCAGGGCCAGATCGCCGCCATGAAACTCGCGCGCGAGCTCACGCCGGAGAAGGTCACCGGCCGCATCATCCTGATCCCCTCGCTGAATCTGCCAGCAGCCCGTGCGGCCACGCGTCTTTCACCGCTCGATGGAATGAACATGAACCGCGCCTTTCCCGGCGACGCCGAAGGCCCGGTCACCAGCCAGATCGCGCATTACCTGCGCACCGTTCTGTTTCCGCTCAGCGATGTCGTCATCGACATGCACTCCGGTGGTCGCAGCATGGAGTTCGTGCCCTGCTCGCACATGCACCTTGTGCCGGACCGTGAGCAGCGCGCCCGCATGTTTGCCGCCATGCTCGCCTGGGGCACGGAATTCTGCTTCATCTACGCGGACATCGCCGGCACTGGCCTGCTCCCGGTGGAGGCCGAGAACCAGGGCAAGCTCGTCATCACCACCGAACTCGGCGGCGGAGAATGCATTCCTGCCAGCGTGCACCGCATCACCCAAAGCGGATTGAAGAACGTGCTCATACACGTCGGCGCGCTCAAAGGCCGCATGCAGCCGCGCAAAGCCCCCGCCATCATCACGCAGGCCACCAATCGCGAGGACTACATCCTCGCGCCTGAGTCCGGCATCTTTGAGGTCACTGTCGATCTCGGTGCAAAGATCAAGAAAGGTCAGACCGTCGGCCACATCCACCACCTGGAGCGGCCGGATCGTGCGCCGGAGCCGATCATCGCAAAGAGCGCCGGTTATCTCATCACCATGCGCGCTCCATGCCTCACCCAGCAGGGCGATTGCGTGGCCGTCATCGCCCGGCAAGTCAGCGAACGTGAAGTGCTGCGCGCATGAATCCGGCACCTCCGAAGCTTGCGACCAGCGCCATGGCGCTCGTCGCCCTCATGTGGTTCGCGTATTTCCTCAACTACTGCGACCGCCAGGCCGTGTTCGCGATGTTTCCTTCGCTAAAAACCGGTCTCAGCATGAGCGACCAGCAACTCGGTTTGGTAGGAACCGTTTTCCTGTGGGTCTATGCCATCGGCTGCCCGATCTCCGGCTACCTCGGCGATCGCTTCTCCAAACGCCTGCTCGTGGTGCTCAGCCTCGTCGTGTGGAGCCTCATCACCATCGGCACCGGGCTCGTGGCCTCCGGCGCGGCACTGCTCGCCATGCGCGCGGCCATGGGTGTCTCCGAGTCCCTTTACATGTCGAGTGCGGTCGCACTCACGGCGGGCGCATATCCCGCTGCGCTGCGCTCGCGCGCTGTGTCGGTGCTCATGACCGGTCAAATCGCCGGTACCGTGGCAGGTAGCTGGTTCGGCGGCTGGATGGCGGATCGCGGCCAGTGGCGCGAAGCCTTCTTCGCGCTTGGCGCGGTGGGCGTGCTCTATGCGCTGCCCTACTTCGCCTTTCTTCGTCGCGTCGAGGAACCGAAGGCAGACAAGGTCGCCACCACAGCGGGCATCACCTTCAGCGCCATCGCACGGTCACGCACCTTCGTCCTGCTCTGTCTGGTGTTTCCGGTGTTCGTCTTCGGCATCTGGCTGCTCTATGGCTGGCTCCCGGCCTTCCTGCACGACAAGTTCCACCTCAATCAGGCCGACGCCGCCTTCAATGCCACCGTTTTCCTGCAGACCGCAACCTTTGTCGGTGTGATCGGTGGCGGCATGCTCGCCGATGCGCTTTACCATCGCACCAAAGCCGCGCGTTTCTGGCTCATGGTCTGTGGCCTCGTGCTTTCCGCGCCTTGCATTCATGCGCTGGGGAACAGCGACACCCTTCTCGTCACGCGCATCGCCGCCACCGGCTTCGGCTTGTTCAGCGGGCTCTTCATCGCCAACATTTTCTCTGCCACCTTCGACATCATCTCCGCCACCGCACGCGCCACAGCCGTAGGCATGCTTAATTTCTTCGGTGCCATCACCTCAGGCTTCGCCACGCTCTTTGGCGGCATGTGGAAGCAGACGCTCGGCATCGACCGCCTGCTCTCCATCACCTCACTCGCCTATCTCGTGGCAGGCGCCGCCCTGATCATCGGCATCAAGTTCTTGTTTCCACGCGACATCGCCACCACTCCGGCGTGAGCCCAGACAACTTGTTTAACACCCCATGAACGAACCTGTCGTCTATCTGAACACCGGCTTCCTGCCTGCCTCGCAGGCCAAGCTGAACATCTATGATCTCGGCATCGTCCTCGGCGCGACGCTCACCGAGATGACCCGCACCTTCCGGCATAAGCCCTATCGCGCCAAGGATCATGTCGCGCGACTCTACCGCTCATTGAAGTATGCCGGCATCACGCTGCCCTTGTCCCAGGAGGAGATGCTGGCAAAAACGAACGAACTGGCAGAAGCGAACTGCAAGCTGCTGCGTCCGGACGAGGATCTTGGCATCGTCCATTTCGTCACCCCTGGAGAAAACGCGCTCTATGCCGGCTCCGCAGGAGTTGCAGGCCCCATGACGCCGACGATCTGCATTCACTCCTTCCCACTGCGCTTCAGCATGTGGCGGCATCTGTTTGTCGAAGGCGCACACGTCGTCACCCCATCCATCCGCCACATCCCGCCGCAATGCGTGGAGCCCAAAATGAAGAACCGCAGCCGCCTACACTGGTTCCTCGCCGACAAGCAGTCTCAGGCTGTCGATCCGCGCGCCATCACCCTGCTCCTCGATCTCGATGGCAACGTCACCGAATGCGCTGGCTCAAACTTCGTCATCATCAAAGACAGCACCATCATCTCTCCCACAACGCGCAATATCCTTTGGGGCGTCAGCCTGCAAACCGTGAGGGAGCTCGCAAAAGACATCGGAATGCAGTTCATTGAAAAAGACTTCCAGCCCTATGATGTGATCAATGCCGACGAAGCCTGGCTCACCACCACGCCTTACTGCCTCGCCCCCTGCACAAAGATCAACAACATCCCCATCGGCACCGGCAAACCCGGCCTCTGGTTGAATACCATGCAGTCGGCCTGGAGCGAGCGCGTTGGCATGGACATCGAAACCCAGATCATGCGTTCCGCCCTTTGAATCTCATGAAGCTGCTTCTTCTCTTCACCCTTATGCAGCTGTCGGCACTGGCCGCTCTGCATGCCGAACCGCAGGACATCGCCTTCAAATCCAAGCTCGATGGCTCCGAGCAGCGCTACGTGGAACTGCTTCCAGAATCCTTTGAGCCCATGATGGCGCACGATGTGCTGATCGCTTTTCACGGTCACGGCTCCGACCGTTGGCAGTTCATCAAGGATCAGCGCGGCGAGTGTAAAGGACTGCGCGATGTGGCAAAAACGTTTGGCCTGATCTTCGTCTCGCCTGACTACCGTGCCAAAACCTCATGGATGGGCCCCGCAGCGGAGGCCGATTTGGTGCAGATCATTGGCGAATTAAAATCGCGCTATCATGTGAACCGTGTCTTCATCGCAGGTGGCTCCATGGGCGGCACCGCCGTACTGACCTTTGCCGCGTTGCATCCGGAGCTAGTGGCTGGTGTGTGCAGCCTCAATGGCATCGCGAACCTCGTGGAATATGAAAAATTCCAGGACGCCCGCACCGCTTCCTATGGCGGCTCGAGGACAGAGAAGCCCGATGAATACAAAAAACGCAGCGCAGAACTCTGGCCGGATAAGTTCACCATGCCAGTAAGTTTCACCACCGGCGGCAAAGATGACGTCGTGCCACCGCAGAGTGTGCTGCGACTTGCCGAGACGTTGAAGCAATCCAAACGCAGGGTGCTAAGCCTCCACCGCGAAGCAGGCGGACACTCGACGACTTATGAAGACACCGTCGCCGCAATGGAGTTTGTGCTCCGTGAAGCAGGCTCACTAACGTTTGAACAAAAAGCTTCGTGGGTGGCGCAATTGTCCCCCCCTACAGTGATCAAACGCTCCAACGATGAACGAGAGCGATTGAAGGCAGACATGGGGCTTTTCTCCGCAGGCGTGGGCCACGCACTGTCCTTCGACACCGCTTTTTCACCGACCGACATCCGGCTCATCGAACGCGCCATCGAGCGGAACACCGAACGTGCCGTGTCTGCGACGGCCCCGTGGACCACCAAACACGGCAAATTCATTCGCGGCTTCATCTCCGTCATCGACGGCTCCACCCAGCCCTACGGCGTGATCATCCCCAAGAACTACGACGGCTCCAAACCCATGCGGCTCGATGTCGTGCTGCACGGCAGTTCCAAACCCGTCGGCATGAGCGAGCTGAAGTTCATCAGCCGTTTCGATGAAGGCGACGAGGACAAAGCCAGCGCACCCGATGTGGACTACATCGAGCTTCATCCGCTCGGCCGCGTGGAAAACTGCTACCGCTGGGCGGGCGAGACGGATGTGTTTGAAGCCATCGAGGCCGTCTGCCGGAACTACAGGATTGATCGCGATCGCATCGTGCTGCGCGGCATGTCAATGGGCGCTTCCGGCACCTGGCACCTCGGTTTGAAGCACCCGGACCGCTTCGTCGCCATCGGTCCGTATTGCGGTTACGTGGACACGCATCGCTTCTCGGAAACACCGATCCCCGGCTTCATCAAGGTCGGCCCGCTGCCAGCGCATCAGGAGATCGGCCTGCACATGCTCGACTCCGTGGACTACGCCGCAAACGCCACCATGGTTCCCGAGATCGCCTGCATCGGCGACAAGGACACCTTCTTCCAGGCGCACGTCATCATGGGCCAGGCCTTCGCCAAAGAGGGCGTTACCTTCACCAATCTCATCTCACAGGGCACGGGGCACGTCATTGATCCCAAGACACACGCCGAGCAGATGCGCCGCATCGCCGAGTTCGCGGCAAAGGGACTCGATCACGATCCTAAGCAGCTTCGCTTCGTCACCTGGACGCTCAAATACAACCGCTGCCACTGGCTCGAACTTCTCAGCCTCGGCAGGCACTACGAACGCGCCGAGTTCCGCGCCAGCATCACCGCCGATGCCATCGAAGTCAGCGAGATTCGCAACATCACCCGCTTTGCCATTCATCGCCCCGTGAACAAGATGCGCATCGCCGGTGCCGACATCACTCTGCCACCGCGCGCCGCTACTGACGCCCTCGTCTTCACCAAGTCCGGCGACACCTGGCGCTGCGATGGGCCGCGCAAAGAGATCAAGCTCACCGGCAAGCAGCCCGGCCTTCAAGGTCCCATCGACGACGCCTTTGCCACCCCCTTCCTCTGCGTCCGCGGCACCGGCAAACCCTGGAACCCAGCCATCAACACCTGGGCCGCCGCCGAATTGCAGCGCTTCGAATACGAATGGGCTCGCTACATGCGCGGCCCCCTGCCCTTGAAGGATGACACAGAAGTCACCGAGGCCGATGTGCGGGACAAGCACCTTATCCTTTTCGGGGATCCCGGCAGCAATTCATGGATCGCCAAAGCGCTGCCGCAGCTCCCGCTAACATGGACACGCGAGGAGCTTCGCCTTGGCGCAGAAGCACAATCCGCACAAGATCATTCGCCGGCCTTCATTACCGCCAGTCCGCTGGCCAAAGATCGTTACATGGTCATCAACAGCGGCCACACTTTTCACGAGAAGGAGTTCTCCGCTTTCAACTACCTGCTTTTCCCACGTCTCGGCGACTGGGCGGTGATCAAAGTGGGCGCAGAGGAGAAAATCATCCGCGCAGGATACTTTGACGAGGAATGGCGGAAGGCTGGCGTTGTTGCACCGTAGAATAGCTTTCTCATGCCCCGAATCCTCATCGCTGAATGCAAACAGGAAGTCTCCACCTTCAATCCCTTCTTGAGCGGATACGACGACTTTACGCTTCGTCACGGCCAGTCCATTCTCGACTACCACCGCCAGGTCCGCAGTGAAGTCGGCGGAGCATTGAGCGTGTTCGATGCAACGCCCGGCGTGGAGCTCGTTCCCACCTGCAGCGCCCATTTCATCACCTCCGGCGGCACGCTCTCGGATGCAGCCTTTGAGCGCATCGCGGACGAACTTCTCTCCAGCATCAAGTCAGCGCCGCCCGTGGATGGCATCTACTTTTCCCTCCATGGGGCGATGGCAACGCAGACCATCGACGATCCCGAAGGCTGGCTCCTGCAGCAGACGCGCAAGATCGTCGGCGAGCACGTGCCCATCGTCATCTCGCTCGATCTCCACGGCATCCTCACCGATCTCATGCTTGAGCAGAGCGATGCCGCCGTGGCCTTTCACACCTACCCGCATGTCGATTTCTTCAGCACCGGCGAGCGTTCCGCGCGCCTGCTGCTGCGCATCGTCGCTGGCGAAGTGAAACCCGTCACGGCTAAGGTCCGTGTGCCCGCCCTCGTGCGTGGCGATGAACTCATCACCGCCTCCGGCTCCATTCGTCACGCGGTGAATGCAGCGATGCAGGTCGAGCAAAGCCCGAGCGGACTCTCCGCCGCGATGATGTGGGGCAATCCCTTCACCGATGTGCCCGCGCTCGCATCCAACAGCTTGGTCGTGACAAACAACGATCCCGCCCTCGCAGAATACGAAGCTCTGCGCATCGCTGGTATGTTCTGGGAGCATCACGAAAAGATGCAGGTGCCTCTTACCAACCTCGCGGATGCCGCACGTCAGACAAAAGAGAATACCTCCGGCACAGTGGTCCTGGTGGATGCCGCAGATGCCACAAGCTCCGGTGCCTCCGGCGACAGCAATGCCATCCTCTGCGCATTGCTCGACGCTGGCTATGCAGGCACCGCCTTGATCCCCATCGTCGATCCCGCTGCGGTGGACGCCGCCTTCAGCGCCGGTATTGGCCATGAACTCAAAACCACCGTCGGCGGTGCTCTCGATGCTGGACGCTTCTTACCCCTTCCAATCGAAGGACGCGTTCGCATGCTCTCAGATGGCTGGTTTCACAGCGAGACCACGCGCGAGCTCTGGCAGGCCGGACCCACCGCCGTGATTCAGTCCGGCAACATCACCCTCATCGTCACCACTCGCGCGGTCAGCCTCTATGATCGCGCACTCTTCCTCGCACATGGCTGCGATCCGCAGCACTTCGGCGCTGTCGTGGTGAAGTCCCCGCAATGCGAGCGTCATATGTTCAAAGACTGGGCCGCGCTCTACATCGATGTCGATGCGCCCGGCTCCACCAGCGCCAATCTCCGCAGCCTCGGCCACACCCGCTGCGCACGCCCCATCTTCCCGCTCGATTCAGGAGTCACCTTTCAACCTCAAGCCAAGCTCTTCCAACGTCACCCATGAAAATCCGAGAAATCCGCTGCGCAGGTTTGCGCGGAGCCACCCCCGAAGGCGGCTGGAGCAACGAACTCCGCCCCGAAGACTGCGTCCACACCCTCATCGCCGTTCACACGGATGAAGGTGCCATCGGCCTCGGCAGCGTCTTCACCAACGATGCACTCGTCCGTTCCGCACTTGCCGTGCTGGAGCCGCTCTATCGTGGCGAGAACGCCCTCGAACCCGAGCGCGTGAGCGAGAAGCTGCACCAAAACATGTTCTGGCTCGGTCGCGGTGGCTCCATCACCCACACCATCAGCGGCATCGACATCGCCCTGTGGGATCTCCTTGGCAAAGCCACGGGGCAGCCCGTCGGCCGCCTGCTCGGCGGTCGTTATCGCGAGCGCGTGCAGCCCTATGCCTCGCTCCTCATGGACGAGCCCGAGAAACTCCGCGATCATCTTCTCCAAGTGAAAGCCCAGGGCTTCCGCGCCTTCAAAATCGGCTGGGGCCCCTTTGGTCGGCGCAATGCCGCCACCGATGAAGCAATCGTCAAAGCCGCACGCGAAGCCGTGGGGCCGGACAACAAGCTCATGGTCGATGCCGGTGGCAGCGACGCCCATTGGACGAATGGCTACAAGTGGGCCATCAACACCGCCAAGATGCTCGCCGATTACGACGTGCACTGGTTTGAAGAAGCCCTCACACCCGACTCGCTCGAAGACTTCGCCAAACTCCGCGAGCACTCCCCAGTACAGATCAGCGGCGGCGAGGTCCTCACACGCCGCCAGGCCTTTCAGCCCTTCCTCGAAGCCCGCGCCTTCGACATCATCCAGCCCGATGTCACTAAAGTCGGCGGCATCAGCGAAGAGCGCCGCATCGCCTGGATGGCGCAGGAGCACGGCGTGCAGTTCATCCCGCATGGCTGGAACACCGCCGTTGGCCTCGCCGCAGATCTCCACCTCGCCTCCGCATTCCCCGGCACCGATCTCGTGGAATACCTCACCGGCTCCCCCTTCATCGATGAAATCACCCTCGGTGGCTGGACCCTCGATGCCGACGGCATGCTCGCCATCCCCACCACCCCCGGCCTCGGCCTCAAACTCGATCCCGACGTCGTGAAAAAATACACCGGCGGCGAGAAGCTCCTGGATTGATCCACGTTGCCATCGTTCGATGGTCGCATGCGTGTGCTACGCAGGTAAATTTAGGCGCATTCAGTGCCACCACCTCTTCAAATCAAGAGGTGGCTCGGGACGGAATCGAACCGCCGACACGGGGATTTTCAATCCCCTGCTCTACCGACTGAGCTACCGAGCCTCTGACTTGAAGGGCCGGTATAGGAGCAAGCTCCAATCATGGCGCAACGTGTTTTTCACAGACCGTGAAGATTGCTCAGGTTTCTATTTTCCTTTTGCAGACATCGCGATCAAAACCCAGGCGGCCATGAAGCTCAATCCACCCAGCGGCGTGACGGCTCCCAGCCATTTCGTACCAGTGTAGGCCAGCAGGTAAAGTGACCCGCTGAAAAGCAGAATACCCACAAAAAAAAGACGCCAAGCCCAAACCATGAGCGGTTTGGCGCTGGCCAGCAACGTCAGCAGCAACAGCACAACGGCATTTGGCAGGTGATACTGCACCGCCGTCTCCCAATGGGCGAGCTCACCTGCCGCCATGAGTTTGTCATGCACAGGCCCATGGGCACCCGAAGCCCCCAGAGCGACAGCAAGGAAGCCCATGAGGGCGGAAAGGCGAAGGCGGAAGGGGTCGGGCTGCATAGGAAATGACGAATGAAGGAATGTAGAATGACGAAGGGCGTGGGATGCACAAGCGCTCTGTTCTCCGTTTCCAGTGGGATCACGAAGCCAATCCGCGCCGCCGCAGCATAATCGCCCCCGCCCTCGAACCCAGCTCTCCTCAATCAAATTCGAAGCCCCAAACCTAGCCACTCGCCCCACTCACACCTCTTCCTTCGCATCAATCACTTCACTATCCCCTGCTCTCCACCCGTCCCGCGCTTCAGCAATAAACCGTGCGACTTGCATCAAATCCTTGCTGCCGGGCAGCGACTCCACACCGCTGGCCACATCGACAGCGATGAGCTGGGTCTGCTCCACCGCCAAACGCACGTTGTCAGGGGTCAGACCACCGGAGAGCAGGAACTGCTTGGCTGAAAACATCTCTTTGGCACGCACGGCAAGCTCCCACGGAAAGGCATGCCCGCCACCGCCATAGGTACCCGGATTGTAGGCATCAAGCAGGATCGATTCGCAGGGAAACTCGCCGATCTGCGTCAATGAAGACACATCGCGCACCTGCAGTGCCTTGATGACATTGACACCGCGTTTCATCAACCGCTCCACCTCCGCCGGTGTTTCATCACCGTGCAGTTGCAGCGCTTGAAACAACTGGCTGGAGATCGCCGCATCCAACAGCGCCGCGTCAGGATTCACCAGCACGGCCACGAGCGCGTGTTTGGCCGCAACATTCTGCAACGAATTCACCGCCACCTCCAACGGCAAGTGGCGTTTTGACTTGGGCCAGAGATTGATCCCCACGGCATCCGCACCCAGCCCAAAAATCACCGCCGCCTGCTGGGGCTGTGTGATGCCACAAATCTTGACACTGCGACGCTGGGGGTCAGGGAACATGAGGTGGAGAAGAAAACGGTGAAAAGGCCAGCCCCTGGCGCTCTGGCAGCAGGGATGCTGTCACGGACAGTAGCACATCCAGCTTGGGCGGCAGCGGCATGCTGCCGCGCACCCGCACATCACGCTGCAGTTCCTGAAAGCGCAGCGTATCCGTCGGCTGAATCAGGAAAATGACCGGCGGCGCTGTGTGCACGCCGGGATGCACCATTGGGTAGGCCTTGCTCAGCAGGCGGTCCAGCATGTCCCCCGTCATGTCCGGCAACGGCAGCGAAAACAAAAACAGCGAGTATTCCCGCCGCAGCGCCATCTCAAAGGCGCGTTCCCCGCTCGGGGCATCGTCCACCTCGCACATGCGGAAAGCCAGCAGAGCCTCACGGATCACCCGCCGGTAAGGCAGACTCTCCTCTGCCAGCAGGACTCGTGGAACGGCAGGTGCAACCGGGGCAGTTGTCATGAAAAGCAGTTCAGCTTTCGGGGTACACCGCCACCGCCATGACGCCTTCGCTTGGCAGCCAGCCGACCACTTCCACCCGCTGCAGCGGTTTTGCGGAAGATCCCATGCCTTTGCGCACGGTTTCCAAAACTTTCTTCTGTGTATCCTCGGTCACCGTCGAGCCAAACAGCCCGGCCAGATCAGAAAGCATAGGCGCAGGTGCATTCCCACCGCCAGCCATGGTCACCGGCGTACGGGTCTGACCGCAGGCCAGAATGGTGTCACGAATCGCTTCCGGCGTCATCGTCCCCGACACCACCACCAGACGGCGCAGGCGGGTCTCAGCAGTCGGCGACTGCACGATCGCAGGCGCAGGCACGGCCGCAGTGGCGGCGCTCACCGGTGGTTTGATCGACTTGGACGGCTTCAGAAAGCCACGCGGTCCGTCCGAATGATTCAACGAAGCCCCCATACCCAGAGCCTGCGGCAGCATGGGCTCTTCCCCGCTCAAAGCAGCGGCAGAGACAAGGAAAACAGCAACCAGTCGAAAGGCAGGAAAATTCACGAAGACGCTTTTTTTATCATGTCGACTCTGAAGTGACAATGATAAAAACATCAAAGTCCCATAAAGATTCCCGAGGCCGATTGGCGCCACCCTAGAATTCAACTCCCTTTTCTCACCAACGTCAGGGCTTGATCGTCCTCACTCAAGGCAACATGCTCTTGCAGATGAACCGCCGCCGACTGATCCAATCCGCTGTTGTCGCACTCTGCCCAGCGGCATGCAGCCAGAAGCACCGCGCTCCCCTACCCTTTGCCACCCTCACCGATCTCTCAGCCATGCTCAAAGCGGGGGAAACCACACCCTTGCTTCTGGTGGAGCATAATTTAGAACGCATCGTGCAGCTCGATAAATCAGGACCTCAGCTCAATGCCGTAATGGAATTGAATCCTGCGGCGAAATCGCTCGCCGCAGCCTGTAAATCCGGCCCGCTGCACGGCCTACCCATCCTGATCAAGGACAACATCGAGACCGCCGATGCCATGCAGACCACCGCAGGCTCACTGGCCCTGCGTGATCACAAGCCGAAGCAGGATGCCACCCTCGTCACTCGATTGCGTGAAGCCGGAGCCATCATCCTTGGCAAAACCAATCTCAGCGAATGGGCCAACATCCGCTCGCCCAATTCCACCAGCGGCTGGAGCGCGCGCGGCGGCCTCACGCGCAATCCCCACCGCCTCACCCACAGCGCCAGCGGCTCCAGTTCGGGCTCCGCCGCCGCCGTGGCCGCCGGACTCGCACCCGCAGCCATCGGCACGGAGACGAACGGCTCCATCGTCAGCCCCGCCAGCGCCTGTGGCATCGTCGGTTTCAAGCCCACCGTCGGCCTCATCAGCGGCAGCGGCATCATCCCCATCACTCATCATCAGGACACCGCCGGTCCCATGACCCTCACTGTGCGCGATGCGGCCCTCCTCTTGCAGGTCCTCGCCACAAACTTCACCGTCGATCTAAAATCAGACGCCCTCAAAGGCGCACGACTCGGCGTCGCACGCGGTCAGTGCGGCAAAAACCCACAGGTCCTCGCCCTTTTTGAAACCGCCCTGCAAAAACTGCGCAATGCTGGAGCCATCATCATCGACCCCGTAGAACTGCCCAACATGCGCGAAGCCGGTGCCCTCGCCTGGAAAGCCATGCTCATCGAGCTGCGTCAGGATTTAAACACTTACCTCGAACAGCGCACCGGCGATGTTCGATCCCTCGCCGAACTCATCGCCTTCAACGAACAGCACCGCGACACCGAAATGCCGCACTTCGCTCAGGAATTTTTTGAGCAGGCAGAACAACTCGGCGCGCCAGAGATCATCGCCGCAGGAGCCGCTGCCCGCGAGCACGCCCGCCGTCTCGCCGGCCCCGAAGGCATCGATGCCGCCCTGCAAGCCCACCAGCTCGATGCCTTGATCTTCCCCACCAATGATCCCGTGGGCCCCATCGACCTCGCCCATGGCGATACCAACGAACGCGTCGCCAGCACCCCCGCCGCCGTCGCCGGCTATCCCCATCTCACCGTACCTCTAGGCTTCGTGGACGGCCTTCCCGTCGGTTTCTCCTTCATCAGCACCGCCCATGCAGATGCCCGCATACTGGCCCTCGGCCACGCATTTGAAGAGATCACGAAGGCGCGGCGCGCACCGGAGTTCCGGCCAAAGTAGTCGCGAGCTTCAGCTCACTCTGGAAAACGTGCCTGCCACACAGAGCAATCTAGAGATCACTCGCCATCAGCGAGGCCTTCTTCCCAAATTCCGAAGTTAGGTTGCATTTTTGAGATCATTTTCCTGGGGGAGGCGGGCGCTAAGGAGGCGTCTTCGGCGAATTTCGTTTTCGACGCTCCAACAACTTGTCCATCAAAGGCTTGTGTCAGTCGGTGCCGCCCCAATATTGGGCGAAATTCGCTGCGTTTGCCGATGGCTTGTTGGTAGGTCGCGGACGGGAGCGGAAAACGGAGTGCCATGTCCTCTCCATCGTGTAGTGCATGGTCCTTGGGGGGACTTGTTTGTTCGCATTCCCAAGCAACCACGCTTTGAGCGCCAAACGATGCCTTTTTTAACTTCGGAATCAGGGTTCAAAGCAGCACCGGCAATTAGGTCGCATAGACCCCATAAGGCCTATTCCCCTCTGCCCTTTTCACTTATCTCTTTTAACTTCTGCCAATCACTTCCCCGCCCGCTGAATCCGTGCCGGCACATCGTTGATGCTGTACCCCGCCTCCCTCAGCGCGTCCCACACCTTCACCAGATTTCCCAGCGCCGCCGTCGTATCCGCCTGCAGCTCCAGCTTCAGCCCGGGCTTCGCTTCCTTCATCGTCGTGATCGCCGCCGCCAGTTGCTCCAGCTCCACCGGCTTCCCGTCCAGAAACACATGCTGCTGCTCATCAATGCTGATCGCCACGCGCACCTCCGGCGTCGTCGCCGCCCCCCCGAGAGTTTTCGACTCCGGCAGCGTGATCTTCATCCGCGTCTTGTCCTTCTCAAACGTCGTCGTCGCCACAAAGAAGATCAGCAAAATCACCATGATGTCGATCAACGACACAATGGGGATCGTCGGTACCGGGCGGCGTTTGGGGCGCAGATTCATGGCCATGGCGTGCAGTAGGTGGGGCTAAGGTCTCGCTCACACACTCAGTTCGCCGGACGCTGCACTTCAAAGTGCTGGTAAAAATGCTGGATCGTCTCCTGCATGATCGACTCTACCCGCACCGCCAGCGCATCCAGCCGCCGTGAAAAATACGTGTGCGCCAGCACCGACGGCACCGCCACAAACAAACCCGCGATCGTACACCGCAGCGCCACGCCGATCTCCTGCGCGATCGCCGTCGTGTCCGGCCCGCCACCCGCGCCAAACGCCGAGAACATCCCCACTAGGCCCACCGTCGTGCCCAGCAGCCCCAGCAGCGGCGCCACAGACACCATCACCTCCAGCAGCGGGATCCCGCTCTCCAGCCGGTGGATCTCCTCCCGTGCCTTGATCGCGCACGCATCATGGCACTCCTGCTTGCTCGTAAAGGCCCCGCTGATCGCCATGCTGCCCAGCCGCGCAAGCATCGATCCATCATGCACCAGAAATTCCTGCAGCGGCCGGATGTCCCCCTTCAGCGCATAGTTCGGGATCGCTCGCAGCTGGCTTACCACCCCGCTGGGCATGATCACCTGCTCCCGCAGTTGCAGCCACGCCATGATCGACGCCCCGATGGCCGACATCGAACAGATCACGATCAGCCCCATCACAAAGCCCCCCGTCGAGAGAAATTCATAAACCAACTGCAGCCCCGAGGGCGCAGCCTTTTCAGTGGCATCCGCAGCAGCGGTGGCGGCAGCCGCAAGCATGGGTGTTGCAGAGGCGAGGAGTTCAGTAAATAAGGGCATCATAATGGATTTTCAGGCGCTCCCGGTCTTCCACCGGGAGTAAAGGGATCACGTCAGCGGGCATGGGTGGTATCTCCGCATCCTTGATCGCCTGCAAGGTGATTTCGGCGAGGAGCGGGGTGGATTCCTTGTCGTTGATGACCTTCAGGCCCTCCACCTTGCCCTTCTTGTTCACGTAAAAAACAAGCTGTAAATACCCATCGGTCACGCCTGCACGCCGCAGCTTCAGGTAAACGTGCCACTTCTTTTCCACCTCCCCCGTCACCTGCCGGTAGTAGCGCCCCAGCGGCGTATTTGCCGCATCCACGGAGACCTCCTTGCCGCGATTGGAATTGCTGCCCTTCGTCTCCTGCTTGCGCGTGAAGGGCGTGTAGGCATTCGGGGCCTCGTTCCCCTTCGTCCGCTTCACTGGCTCATCGTCCGCCACGGGCAGCGCTTTGGGAATGGGCTTCTCCGGCCGAGCAGCGGAGGCAGAGAACATGCACAGCAGACCCAGCAGCGATGCGACCATGGCCACACGCGCCCCCCCCTTCATACACACCAGCATCGACGCACCAGCGGTGCCCAGTGCCGTAATCACCGTGAGCCCCTTGTCGTATCCCCTGGCCGCGTGCAGATCAGTAAATGAGCGCATCGTATTCAACTTTCAGCCGTTCCTGATCATTCATTGGCAGCGAAGGAATCACATTAGCAGGCATCGGCGGGATCTCCGCATCCTGGATCGCCCGCACGGTCAGCTCCGTGAGGATCGGGTTGGATTCCTTGGAGTTCACGACCCGCAGGCCCTCCACCTTGCCCCTTTTATTAACGTAAAAAACGATCTGCAGGTATCCGGGCGACGCGCCATCACGCCGCAGGTGCAGGTAAACATGCCACTTCTTTTCCACCTGCCCCGTCACCTGCCGGTAGTAGCGCCCCAGCGGCGTATCCGCTGCATCCACGGAGGCCTCCTTGCCGCGATTGGAAATGCTGCCCTTCGTCTCCTGCTTGCGTGTGAAGGGCGTGTAGGCGTTCGGGTCCTGGTTGTTCGTCGTGCGCTTCACCGCCTCATCTTCCACCACCGGCAGAGCCTTGGGGATGGGCTTCTCCTGCGGAGCCGGCGGCGGCATTTCCTCCGCAGTCTCCAGCTTCTTCGGAACGGGTTCAGTCTTCGGCGGCGCGTCAGGTGCCTTCTCCATCGGGTCAGGTTTCTTCACCTCCAGCGGCAGCCGGTTCATGTCCACCTTCGCCAGCTCCTTGTCCGCCTCCTCCATCATCTTGGTCAGCGGCGTCTTATCAGGCTCCACCTTGGCCATCTTTTGCGTGTCCACCGGCGGCTCCTTTTCGGGGTTCTTCAACTCCGGCTTGGGCACCTCCGGGGCCAGTTCCATCGGCTTGGGCGGCGGCGGCGGTGCGGCATCCTTCGGTTTCAGGATCGAAGGCGGTGTAAGGGGGCTCGGAGGTGCCTGCGGCTGCGGTGTCAGCATCGCCACCGATGGCGGATGCGTCATTGGCCGCGCATCGTCCTTAAGGTCTCCATTCTTAAAGTCCCGGTCCGCAAGCTCGCGCCCAGGGAGCTTCAGCCCGTCCATTGAGGGCAGAGGCTCCGTCGCGTCAGGAGACGGCGCCTTCACCGTTGCCGCAAGCGTGTTCCGATCCGCGATGAACGCCGGATTCTTCGGTGCCGTGTCCGAGCCCTCATTCTGCGAAGTGCGGATATACACCTGCGGCTTCGGCGGCGGTGGTGGCGTCAGGAACTGATCCGGGAAAAGCAGCACCTCTTCCTCCTTCACCTCCTCCTTGGGCGGCTGGTGCGCCTCCAGCCACATCCGATGCGCCGCCTCGCTCGCAAACACGAAAGCCAGCAGCACCAGCAGTAGCGCATGCACCACCACCGTACCGGTGATGGCA
Source organism: Verrucomicrobiaceae bacterium (assembly GCA_027490195.1). Lineage (GTDB taxonomy): Bacteria > Verrucomicrobiota > Verrucomicrobiia > Verrucomicrobiales > Verrucomicrobiaceae > Prosthecobacter. The sequence goes on from JAIXYN010000022.1 coordinate 179,608, forward strand.
ATGCGCAGATTGCTGCTGCGTCGATGGTCGATGGGATAAAATTCAGTCACAATGCCGGGCAAACGGGAGGAGGAACGCCTACCCCCATTATAGTGCTCTCCCAGCCTTGAGAATCAAATGCTGATTGAGCAGGCTCACACCCTCAGTCCCCACCACACCCAGCGCTGGTAGGGGACGCGTTTTGCGCGTCCCTAAATTCCTTCGTCCCACCGCCCCCAGCCAGGCCACCCGCTCTCCCCCTTCCCTCAAGCCCCCGCCATCCATTCCTCCACCATTCATTCGCTGCGCCCCCCCCCCCACTGAGCACACTCCGTTCGTCCACCTCGCCACACTCGGTTCCGCCCCTGCAGTAATCCTGAAATTCTGCCATCCTGTTAATCCTGTCCATCTACACCGCCACGAACTCCACCACTCCACCGCCCCACCAAAAAAAGAGCCCCCATCTCTGGAGGCCCTTTCAACTTGAAACCTTAAACTTGAGCCGAGTCTGCGAGACAGGCGAAGCCAAACTTCATCCTCACTTCGCCATCGCCTTAAACGCGATCGGAATGATCAAAATCGCCAAGATGTTCACCACCTTGATCATCGGGTTCACCGCAGGACCTGCCGTGTCCTTGTAAGGATCACCCACTGTGTCGCCCGTCACCGCCGCCTGATGCGCAAAGCTGCCCTTGCCGCCGTGGTTGCCTTCTTCGATGAACTTCTTCGCATTGTCCCACGCGCCACCGGCGCTCGTCATCGAAATGCCCACAAACAGACCCGTCACGATCGTGCCAATCAGCACCCCGCCCAGCGCTTCCATGCCCAGGAACGACACCGCGATCACAAAGATCAGCGGCAGCAGCGCCGGCACAATCATCTGGCCCAGAGCCGCCTTCGTCACGATGTCCACGCACTGCGCATAGTCTGGCGTGTCCGCACCCGTCAGGATGCCAGGCTTCGCCGTGATCTGGCGGCGCACCTCGCGCACCACCGCACCCGCCGCATTGCCCACCGCGCTCATGCAGAAAGACGTAAACAGGAACGGCAGCAGCCCGCCGATGAACATCCCGATCACCACCCGGTGGTCCATCAGGTCAAAGCTCACCTTGTGCCCCACAAACGCCTGCAAATCTTCCACATACGAGCCAAACAGCACCATCGCCGCCAAGCCCGCGCTCGCGATTGCATAGCCCTTCGTCACCGCCTTCATCGTGTTGCCCACGGCATCCAGTTCGTCCGTGATCTTGCGCACGCTCTCCGGCAGACCCGCCATCACCGCAATGCCGCCCGCGTTATCCGTGATCGGACCAAACGCGTCCAATGAAATCACAATGCCCGACAGCGACAGCATCGACACCACCGCGATAGCGATGCCATACAGCCCCGCCAGATCATAGCAGCCCCAGATCGCCGCAGCGATGGCCAGCACTGGCAGCAGCGTCGCCTGGTTCCCGATGCTGATCCCCGCGATGATGTTCGTCGCCGGGCCCGTTTCGGAAGCCTTCGCAATCAGGCGCACCGGCTTGTGGTGCGTGCTCGTGTAGTAGTTTGTGATCCACACCACCAGCAGCGTCATCACCAGACCCACCGCCGCGCAGTAAAACAAGTTCGTGCTCGAAACCGCCAGCGCACCGATCTTGATCCCCTCAGGAAAGATCGCCGCCGTGGACCACCAGAACAGCGCCGAAGACACGATGCCAGAAACCGCCACCCCACACACCAGAGACGCCGTCGCCTCCTGCTTGACAAAATTCACCCAGCCAATGCCAATAAGAGACGCAATGATCGCCAGACCGCACAGCACAAACGGGTAAACCACCGCCGCCTCTGTGCCCACCGTCAGGTGGCCCACCAGCACGCCGCCGATCAAGCTCACCGCATACGTTTCGAAAACATCCGCCGCCATCCCAGCGCAGTCACCCACGTTGTCGCCCACGTTATCCGCAATGGTAGCCGGATTGCGCGGATCATCCTCATTCAGATTCTGCTCATTCTTGCCCACCAAGTCCGCGCCCACGTCAGCCGCCTTGGTATAAATACCGCCGCCCAGACGTGCAAACACACTGATCAGCGAGCTGCCCAGCGCCAGCCCCACCAGCGAATCAATCGCATGCTTCGCGTGCGCCCCCGTGCCGCGCACCACCAGGTAAAACACTCCCACAGACAGCAGTCCCAGCGCCACCACCAGCAAACCCGTCACCGCACCACCATTAAAGGCCACCTTCAGCGCCGAATGACTGCTCACCGAGGCAGCCTGCGCCGTGCGCACGTTCGCCCTCACCGCGATCATCATCCCGATGTAACCCGCCGCCAGCGAGCACACCGCGCCCACCACAAAACCCGCCGCCGTCAGGCCGCCGCGCAGCCACCACACCGCCGCAAACACCACCACCGCGATCAGGCTCACCGCCATCACCTGCCGGTTCAGGTAGGCCTTCGCCCCCTGCTGGATCGCGAGTGCGATCTCCGTCATCTTCTCATTCCCCGCATCCGCCCCCACGACCTTCTTGATCAGGATGAAAGCAAAAACAAGCCCCACAATAGAGAGGGCGATAGCAAGGGCGATGCCGTTGGTCAGCAAAAAAGATGGAAGCATGAGTTAAGGTGGGTCGGGTGGTGGGTCCGTGGCGGATAAAGCCGCGCACTTTAGCAAGTCGCAATTTACAGGCAAGAACTTGCTCCGAGTTTTCTGCCGTCCTCTCTTTTCCCCTCTCCCGGCCTCTGCGAGCGCCGCCGCTCTCGAAGCATCCGCCGGCCATCAAACCGTCGTGCACCGCCTTCACAGAGCCCAATTTACAATTCCCAGTTTTAAGTTCCCAGCTGGCCCAAAGAATCAAACGCTCCGAGTTTATCCCGCCCCGCCCACGAATACTTAAAGAGGAGCAGATATCATTCGGTCCGATCCACTCGTTTCGGCTTTCATCGGTTAGACACACGTCCATTCGAACACACTACAATCTGGACACCTCATTTTTGGGCAACCAAGCGGCGCAGTTTGTGTGATGCTCTAACCGTCCCCCTTCGCCCGTTATTTAGCCCCCTGCTTTGATGCAGGAAAAACGCCTATTCAGAAACGGCACCCAAGCCAATACCAGATCTGCGCAGCTATGGCATCGTGCGCTTGTCCCTTGAATCAACTCACATTCATTCACCCCCCACATACGAATATGAAATCAAGCCGCCACTACTACCTCGAGGCCTTCATCGCCAAAATGTCCATGGACGACGCCAAAGCACACCGGGAAATGGGCTATGCCACCGCGCCCAAAGGGGCGCATGCAAGCAAGGAGGTCTCCAACCACAGCAAGACCGCCGCCGGACGCGAGCCCTTTTCCCGCTAGAAAAAGAGGCCTTGCATAAATGGCGCTCGGCGAAGGGCATGCTGCGTGGTTTTGGGTTGTTGGTCGCACCAAAGCCACGCGGCAGTCTGTCCTGGGATCGCTGGTTTCGTAACCAGCTCTGGCGCTGACCCCTGACGAACGAAGCTCCACCAGCTCAGCTGGCCATCCCAGAACTAGAAAACGAGGCAGCTCCCAAGTTCAAAAGCGAAAGTGCGACAAGCACGGCTGGAAGCTGCAGAGAAACCACCGAAGACGGTGCTCACTCTGCGCCATTCATGCCTGACCTTTGCTTTTGCACTTAGTTGCAGCAGGATGAACAGCCCTTGATGGCCTTTTCGATCGCTTCACGGCTTTCACCCGTGCGCTTTTGGATGCGGCCAACAAGTTCGTCCTGCTTGCCTTCAAGGAATTGAAGATCGTCGTCCGTGAGTTTGGCTCTTTGCTGCTTCAGCTTGCCTTTGGTGATGTTCCAGTCGCCTTTGATTTCGAGTGTTGTCATGGTGGTGTTGGTTTGATGTGGGTTATTCTGCGAAATAAGTTTTCCGCAGATTCACAGGCCTCCACTCTTTGCCAGCTTGAGACAGCAGACGATGGGGTGTAACCCGACTTGAGTCAGCCTCAGTGCATGGGAACGAGCCCTGCAGCCCCCCCTAGGGTCACTCTCACCAGTCTCCGCAGCAAAAACTCCGCCACAAGCTCAGCTCCCCTCCGAAGACGACCTTACTCATGCATCAAACTTTAATCTTGTAACTTACCCCTCCTCACGCTGTCATCTCCCCCACACTCACAGATGAAAGCCATCTCCCTCACCCTTCTGACCTTCCTCTGCCTGGCCCTCAGCACCCAGGCACGCATCGGTGAAACACTGGACGAATGCATCAAACGTTACGGCGAGCCCGCCCAGCGCCCCCAGCCCAAGACCCTGCTCTTTCACAAGTCCGGCATCGCCATCACCTGCTTCTTTGTCGATGGGCTCTGCGTGGAGATCAGCTACAAAAAACTCGACTCAGGCGCCCGCTTCAATGAACGCGAAGTGGAGATCCTTCGGATGGCCAATGGCAGCATGTGGCAGTTGCGCCCAGACGACAACCACAATCCCATCATCTACTGGCGCAATGAAGTCTGCGAGTGCCAGTGGGACCGCAACACAGGTCTGCTCCATTTCGAGACGCTGGCGGAGAGGAAACGAAAAGCAGCCGAGATGCGCAACGAGGAAAAGAAGCAGCTCGAAGGCTTCTAGACTTCCTGCCTCTTCACATCGCAAAGACACGCTATACCCCTGCGCCTACTCAGCCCCCATTCGCTGAATGTCCGCCGCTTCACGCAGTTCCTTCAATCGTTTCTCAATCCTTCCCAGACTCACCTCATCAATGAGCGATTTCGTCACTTCATCCTTCACGCTTTCAAACGGCTTCGGATCACCCTCCTGACGGTCATCCACACGCACGATGATGAAGGCGTCCAGTTGTTCGATCACCTCGGTGATCTCACCCTTTTTCGTAGTCGATACGACCTCGCTCACCGTGCCGGTGAGATCAGAAAGGTAAATCCACTTCCACGCACCCCCGCGTGCCGCATGGCTGTCCGCGCTGCTCTTGCGGGCGATCTCCTCAAAGTCGCCGCCATCGGCTAGCTTCGCGTGCACGCTCTCCGCCACACTTCGGGCGTCAGCGGTTGTCTTGCTGATTGTCACCGTGTGCAGTTTCACCTTTTCCGCACCGCTCCAGAGACGCAGATTCTTTTCATAGTGCTCCCGCACCCTCGCCTCCGAGACCTCCACCTTGCCCGCGATTCGCGCACGCATCACATTCATGATCAGCATCCGCTCCCTCAGTTCGCGAAACTTCTCCAAGGCCAGTCCGTTTTTAGCCAGGTCCGCCAGGAAGGCCTCGCGGTTCCCCCTGAAACCCAGCTGAATGATCTGCGTCAAATCCTGCTCCAAAAACTCAGGCTGCATGACGCCGCCGATTTTGTAAAACTCATCCGCCAATAGCTGGCAGTCGATGAGTGTATCGAGCGCATTCAGCTTCACTGCCGCCATCTCATTCGCCAGCTTCGTGGGATCATCCGCAAACTGGTGCCGGATCACCTGCGCTTGCGCTGCAGCCACCTGATTGAGATCCGAGACCATGATCGGCGCTCCGTTCACCTTAGCCACCATCCGGTCCTGTGTTTTTTCCTGGGGTTCCTGCGCACAGGCTGCCACGCCTCCCGCCAGCGTCATAAGCAGCCAAGTGCCGCAGGCACACACGGGCAGGAATAGATCGTGGAAGATTTTCATGAAGCTGGCTGTGGCTGCTAGAATGTTGGCAGCGTGGCAGGAGGCAAGTCGAATGTGTCTCATCCTCAGTTGGGACTGCGGCTTTGAAAAATAGCACTCACTTCGCCGCGCACGCAAGGCCGCCTCCGGCCAGACTTGTAAGCAGCCATGCCCATACACAGAGCGCTCGTGATCTTCTTAGATTTGAATAGGCATATTAGACATCTTTGGATGTGCTATCTTAGGTGACCATTCCGCCCCATGAACTATTCGCAAAACGAGAGTGGCGGTGGCTTCGCAAACCTTTGCCGCAAATGCTTAGTGGCCGGTTGTGGGGGTCCGAAGCTTCGGGTCCGTGACGTCGCGGGTGCTCAAAAAGGTCCGCCGTCTATGGAATGCGGGCCGTTGCTGCGATGGTTTCTAGGTGTGGTGTCATACCACGATACATTGTTTTCCAAGGCAGTCGAAGGAGTCGGCAACGGCGGCCCTGTGCAGAGCCGCCGCGCCGTGTATGAATCAATTCCTGAAGGGAGTGATATCGAAGAGCTCTTTCGCCTCGATCACGCCGGTTGTTATGTTACGGGCCTGCATCTCAATGTGAGTGAGGTTGGCCACGTTGAAGCCGCGGATTCTCGCATCATAGGTCGCTGCGCCGGTAAGCGGATCGATCGCCATTGCAACGTTGAATTCGCGCCTTGTCTGTACACCGGTAGGAGGTGTGCTGATCAGGACAGCGACGAGGCGGACGCCCTGCGGCTTGTCCACCGTGCCACGCCAGCGCGATTCATTGGCTGCAACACGAATGTTGAATCTGTCCGCAGTGATGTGGATGCCGGCGTTTGGATCGGTGAACTCGGTCAGGACTTCCTGCACAAAAATCACGTGTTCGCTGATCATGTGGCCGATGACATCAATATTGGTCTGGCCTGTGACGACCTGCTTGAAGAACTCTTCGCGAGGGATCACCGCCTCACCGAGGCCAAGCACTTCGGCGCTGAATCGTGGATCCTGGTTGAACACCAGCAGCAAATCACCAATGACGAAAGAGTCTGGGCGCGTGCCATTGCCACGTGCAACGGAAGTGACCACGCCTGAGGCGACGTTTTCGGCTAGTTCGATCACGACTTCAATGTCTGGGACAAAGTATTCGTTGCCCTGCGCATCGACATAGACATGACCCGCTGACTTCAGAGTACCGCCAGTAGTGACTGGATAGGTCCAACCCGCCGGATCAGTGCCACGGAAGCCTACCCGGTCGAGGAAGTCTGCTGGCAGAGCTGCTGCGTTGGCTTGGTAGCATTGCTGCACGATCTGGAAGTAATTCTGCTCAATTGCGGCCTGCGCCGCGGGATCGCGCAGCAGCCCTGGGGCGCTGGCCATGTCACGGCGAGCTTCCAAGGTGTTGAAAACTGAACGTGTGGCACCTAGACGACGTGGGCCGAGATTCGCAGAGACCTGAGCTACATCACGGTCAAAGCCTATGGCATGCGTGTCGGCGAGGCGTTCAAACTCTGCCGCACCGATACCGGTGTGCGCTTCGCCATCCTGCCCGATGACTGAGGAGCCGCTGATCAAAAGCGGCGTTCCGTTTACCGTGGCGGGGATGGTGATCTTCTTGCCGGTTACGAAGATGCCCTGATTGGCTATGTCGAGATTCCAGATCGGTCCTTCCGTCGCAAACAACGACAGTGGCACCTTTTGCGTGAGCACACGGCCATCCAGCATGACGGCTGTCTGCGCAGAGGCTAAAGCACCGAGAGAGCAGAGTGCGGCTAGAGCGGCGGTTCTCGCCCGATTGATGTAACTGCGCCGATTTAGGCGAGTCTGATTGCTTTCGTTTTTCATCTTTGGTTTGTTTTTTATTTTGTTTTTTCCTGGGGGGGGGGGAATTGAGTCACTTATGTGAGGCGGGACGCGTCGGTGCCGTGAGAGGAGCGGACTTGTTCTGGAGCGTGTGGCTGTGGGCTGGAGTTGTGGGTGGTCGCAGGTGGTTACTGTCCAAAAGCCGAGTTAAATAATCTCCATAACATTCAGGATTAAATACATTTGATTTAGGACTGCGTAATTTTAATTGGGTCTAACTTATGCTATATCTATGACTGTTAAGACTCATATTTGCTAATCATCGATTGAGTTACCTCAATTTATCGAAGCGATCCCTCTGTCTGAGGTGCGGGAAAGAGTCCCCGTTGAAGCATTGCCCAAAGGCGCACGCTCAGCGGCCATGGGCATGGCGTTTGGTTTGGCTCATGTCGTGAGCAAGAACGCGGGTCAAAGCCGAACGGCGAAGAAGGCCATGTTGCTGCGCGAGGACTTTGCTGCGTCAGATGCACGGCCAGACAAGCGAAGGAGCTGTACTGAATTGCTTCCTCCCAGCCTGGGCTGCTGCATCAGCGCTGCCACCTTTCAAAAGTCTCCGACTAGTGCTGTCGAAAGCCCGAAGGAAGGCGCACCTTTTTGAGCGCCTGCGAGCAACACAGAAACGAAACTTCGGACCCGCACAGCGGTTCCCTACCAGCTTTGTGGCACGCGTTGCTCTGGATGGTGGGGATGCGCTGTGCTCGTCCTTGATGTGCTTCGTGGCAGCGTGGGCTGCTGCATCAGCGCTGTCCACTTTTTCAAAAGCCTCCGCCCCGAGGGCACGTCATCTGGATCTGAAAAATGCCGTGAGCCGTTTCGAGTGCAGAGGCTACACTAGCCAAGGGAATGACCTGTTTTCAGCGGGTCGTGATCTCATCAGCCAGTTCCATGAGCATTGGCGGCGGCTCCGCATGAAGCCGCCACCGTGCATGAATCATTCCCTGAAGGGAGTGATATCGAAGAGTTCTCTCGCCACGATCTCGCCGGTGGTTGTGCTGCGGGCCTGCATCTCAATGTGAGTGAGGTTGGTCACGTTGAAGCCGCGTATCCTCGCATCGTAGGTCGCTGCGCCAGTGAGCGGATCGATCGCCATGGGAATGGGGAACACGCGACTGGTCTGAACACCGCTGGGAAGCGTATTGATCAGGACAGCAAGGAGGCTGATGCCCAGCGGCTTGTCAACAATGCCACGCCAGCGTGATTCATTGGCCGCAACACGAATTCTGAATCTGTCCGCAGTGATGTGGATGCCGGCGTTTGGATCGGTGAACTCGGTCAGGACTTCCTGCACAAAAATCACGTGCTCGCTGACCATGTGGCCGATGACATCAATGTTGGTCTGGCCTATGACGACCTGCTTGAAGAACTCTTCGCGAGGTATCACTGCCTCGCCAAGGCCAAGCACATCGGCGCTGAAGCGTGGGTCCTGGTTGAACACCAGCAGCAGATCACCAATGACGAAGGAGTCTGGACGTGTGGCATTGCCACGTACGAGTGAAGTGATCACCCCGGCGGCGACATTTTCGGAGAGTTCGATCACGACCTCAATGTCTGGCACAAAGTATTCGTTGCCCTGCTCATCGACGTAAACATGACCCGCCGACTTCAGCGTACCGCCAGCAGTCACCGGATAGGTCCAGCCACCCGGATCGGCGCCACGGAACCCCACCCGTTCGAGGAAGTCTGCTGGCAGAGCTGCAGCGTTGGCTTGGTAGCACTGCTGCACGATCTGGAAGTAGTTCTGCTCGATTTCAGCCTGCGCTGGGCGGTCACGCAGCAAACCAGGGGCATCGGCTGCTGCACGGCGAGCTTCTGAGGTACTGAAAACGGAACGTGTGGGACCTAGACGGTGCGGCCCGAGATTGGTTGAGACCACCGAGAGATCGCGGTCAGGGCCTATGGCACGAGTGTCGGCGAGGCGCTCAAAGTCTGCCGCACCGATGCCGGTGTGCGCTTCGCCATCCTGCCCGATGACTGAGGAGCCGCTGATCAAAAGCGGCGTTCCGTTTACCGTGGCGGGGATGGTTATTTTCTTGCCGGTTACGAAGATGCCCTGAGTGGCTAAGTCGAGGTTCCAGATCGGTCCTTCCGTCGCAAACAATGACAGCGGGACCTTTTGCGTGAGAACACGGCCATCCAGCATCACGGCTGTCTGCGCAGAGGCCAAAGAGGCGAGAGAGCAGAGTGCGGCTAGAGCTGCGATTACCGACCGATTGATGTAACCGCTCCGATTTTGGCGAGTCTGATTCCTTTTGTTTTTCATCTTTGTTTGGATTCTATGAGTTGTTTTTTCCAATGGGGATAATGAGTCCCTCATGTGAGGCGGGAGGCATTGATGCCGTGCGTGGATCGGACTGTTCTGGAGCGTGTGGCTGTGGGCGGTTGCAGGGGGGGCTTCGCCAAAGGTTGTAAAAGTTAATCACCATAAAAATGAGGATTAACTGTCGCTTATTTGGGAGGCGCGATGTTATTTCAATATTACTTTCGTAATCATTATGGTTTTTAAGCCCATGTTTACCAAGCCTCACTTGGGTTACCCCATTTTTACGAGGCCATCCCCCTGCCTGCGGTGCGCGAAAAGAGCTTTTGAAATCCCGTGTGAATGATGTCCGCTCTATTTGGGGTCTCGACCCCATGGTGAGTAGAAGCTGAGGGATCTAGTCTTCGTCATATGAAGCCACTTGGCCTCATGCACCAAACCAAACAAAGCCCGCCAACGTCATAAAAAACTTTCATCCACACTCCCCCCTTCATTCGCCCTCGCCTTGTGAGGCATGCTTCTCCTCAGCCCGAGCAGCCAGGCCGAAAACAAGAAGAGCTTGATCTCGGACACCGATTCAAGGTTCATCCAAAATGCCGCCATCGCCAGCCATGCTGCAACGGAGTTTGCGGAGCTGGGTGTGAAGAAAGCTGAGAATGCCAGCGTCAAAGCACTGGCCGAAACGTTCGTCACTGACCACAAGGCGCTGAGCAAGGATTTCAGAATACTCGCCGACGCGCAGAATGTGGAGCTCTACAAGGAGATCACCCCGGAGCAAACCGCTACGCTGCAGAAGCTTGAAAGAGCCACCGGTGCAGAGTTTGACAAAGAATTCCTCGCTGCTTTTGAAGACGGCCATCAGGCGCTTATAAGCAGCTACGAACAAGCCTCCCAAGACCAGAACGATCTTGAGCTGAAGGTGATCGTGGACAAAACGATCCCCGTCCTCAAGGTGCATCGTGCTGCGGCCATCGCACTTGCCGCGAAGTAGTCCCCTGCCCCTCCACAGCGGTTGTCATTGCATATGGCATCCGCTTTTTGCACCCATCAAACACGGCCCACTATATGGAGGTGGGCATGCACAAGCCAAGCTTACCCGCAAAGACTCCGCCTTTAAAAAGCCGCCGAACTCATTCGCACCACCCGCCTCCCCATCGCCCGCATCGCTAAACGCGTCGGCTACCGCGACGTCTCCCGCTTCGGTCAGCATTTCAAGCGCCTGTTTGAAGCAACGCCCGCCGTGTATCGAGTTGCCGAACAACGTTGATGATCAGCGCGGCTACTGTGATCAAAGTCACCTGACGTGCGAATTACAAAAGCCCGTTGGTGAGACAACACGCGAATATCGCCTTCGAGGCCAAGAATGAGCTGGCACGTCCTACTCCTGCGGATTTTTATTTGGATTTGAGCGAGGTCACTGCAGCGAACTGCTCGTTCCATTCGACGCCAAGCCCAGGCGCGTCGGAGAGGATATAATCACCTGCTTCGCGGATGATGGGCGACTTGAGGAATACGTTCGCGGTGTCTAGGACATGGGGATTGAACTCGCAGAGCCGGCAGTTTTCTGCCGCAGCGGCAAAGTGCAGGGCAGCAGCGATTTGCGGCCCCATGGCGATGCTGAGGTGGGGAACGATTTCGCCTGAGAAGGCTTTCGCGATCTGCATGGAGCCGGTGATGCCGCTGCGGCCGAGGTCGGGCTGCAATACTTTGGCGATGCCGAAGAAGGGGCGCAGCTCACGGACTGTGCGATAGCTTTCGCCAAGCGCGATGGGTGTGCGGACAGCAGCAGCGAGGGCGGCGTGTGCTTCGATCTCTTCGGGATAGAGCGGGCATTCAAGCCAGCGTGCGTTGCGGGTGTCGAGTTCGCGGGCCATGTCGATGGCCTGTTCGGGAGGCAGATGCCAGAGGGCATCGACAGCGAAGCGCATGGCGCCCGGCAGCGCATCCGCGATGGCGAGCAGAGCGCTCCAATCATTCTCATAGTAGAGCTTCACGAGACCGATACCTTCGTCGGCGTAGCGCGCAGCGAAATCGGCGCGCTCCTGCGTTGTGCTGCCGGAGGTGCCGCTGAGGTAGGCGGGGATGCGTGTCTTTGGATTCTCGCAGAGCAGCGCGGACACGGGTTTGTCAGCCATCTTGCCCGCGAGATCCCACAGCGCGATGTCCACGCCACTCATCGCATCGAGCATGAAGCCGCCGTTTTGACCGCGCACGCGCATGGTGGCATACATGCGCTCCCAAATTGCGGAGATGCGTTCTGGAGTGCCGTCGAAGTCCTCGTGCACCAACGCCGGCCGCAACAAATGCTCGACGATGCTGCACGCGACCTCAGGCGCGAGCGGTGCCTGTGCCTCGCCCCAGCCGACGAGACCGCTGTCCAGTTCGATGCGCACCAACGCGGTCTCAAAGTTCACCGAGTAGAGGACGGGATAGGCCGTGGACCAGCGGTAGCCGCCTTCCCCAGCAAGCGATGTGGGTGAGCCTGCTGTGCCGCGCGAACTGGCAATGTCGCGCGGGAGCCGGACGGGGATAGCTTGGATGGATTTGATGCGCATGGGAGGTTTCACGGTGAGCTTTCGACGATCTCCCAGTCGCACAAGTCCACCGCTACTGAACGACTGGGTTTTTTTGGGTCATAGATCACGCTCAATCTTCTTCCGTTCGGGAAGGCATTATAGAGACTCTCGTCTGTCATTTCTTCTCCGCGGTAACTTTGGCCGAGGGCAAGGTATTTATACTCGACCACAAACAGAGGCCCGCCTTTGCCCCGATGGTCGATCCTGCGCGCCACGACTTTGCCGGTGCCTACTTCGCCAGTTTTGACCAGCCTTTTGCGTCGCCACGGCTTGATGTATAGCAGATAAACAAACGGAGATAGGATCGCGTTCCAAAATCCACCGAAAATGATGGCTTTCCAGGTGTTGGGAGGGAGACTCTCACCTGGTTCAAGGATGTCCGAAATGTAGTCAGGGGCCAGCCCAAGATACAATACCTGGACAGTTGCCCTCTCTTCCAACACGTCGTAGAAGTCACCGTCGATCTGAGTTTTCCCTCGATGAATCGATTTGTCCGTGCGGAACGAGTAGTGAACATGGTAACTGTACCGCCCCTTGCGGCCTTTGCTGAAAGTTCTCGACTCCACCGTGCCCGGAGTCGCTGTCCCAATCAAGACGAGGAGCAACTTGCTCAGCATCACTAGAGCAACGCCAATGCCAATAATGACATGAGGCAGGATAAAAAGTCGCACGCAACCCATCGGGATGCGGCCGGTTTTCGAGCGAGGGCGGAGCTGGCGAGGAGGGGGGCCGGGTGACATGGCGGAAGTTAGCGGGGTCAACGGTTTCTTATGCCATTATTGGCTGGCGGACGAACTTGCGGGTGATGAGATAAGAAACGGGATGCAGCAGGCCCATGAGGATGAAGATGGACCCATAACCGAACCAGTGCACCACGTGACCGGTCATCCAGGTGAAGAGCGTGCCGCCGAGGCCGGTGCCAAAGGCGAGCAGGCCTGAGGTTGCACCGATGAGGTGCTTCGGGAAGAGATCGTTCGTGAGCGTATTCTGATTCGTCTTCCACGCCATGTGCGCGAAGGTCACGATGCAGATCAGCGCGATGGTCATCGTCCGGGATGGCGCGTGATGGATCGCCAACGACACCGGCATGATGAGCGCGCAAGGCATCATGACGCTGAGGCGCGAGGACAGCACGGGGTTGCCACGTGCGATGAAACGTCCGCTCATCCAGCCACCAAAGAGAGCACCGAGATCGGCCGCCAGATAGGGAATCCAGGCCAGCATGCCCATTTCGATCATCGTGAAGCCACGCTGCTCCACGAGATACTTCGGCAGCCAGAAGAGATAAAACCACCACACCGGGTCCGAGAGGAACCGCGAGGCCATGAGTCCCCACATCTGCGGATAGCGCGCGAGCTGCCGCCACGAGACATCGCTTGCTTCAGCCGACTGCTTGGGCTCCGCGAGCACAATAGCGCGCTCGGCCTCGGTGATGCGCGGATGCTTGTCCGGCGCATGATAGAGCAGCAACCACAGTGTCACCCACACCAGCCCGAGAGATCCCGTAATGACAAAGGCGGGCTGCCAGCCATAGCGGGCATTGATCCATGTAATAACTAGCGGCGTGATGATGGCACCGATGGCGGCGCCGCCTTGAATTAGACCATGCACAAGCGCGCGCTCCTTTGCCGGATACCACTCACTCACCACGCGGAAGGCGGCCATGAAATTGCCCGACTCACCCATGCCGAGCAGGAGGCGCAGCGCACCGAGCGACCACACGCCCACCGCGAACGCATGGGACATGTTTGCCAGCGACCACCAGATGATGAAGATACTCAGCGCGATCCTTGCACCCCAGCGATCCACGAGAAAGCCGGAGCCGACATACATCACTGTGTAAGCGGCGAGGAAGGCGGTGAGGATGTTCGAGTATTCCACATCCGTGATGCCCAACTCCTTCGTCAGCACTGGCGCAAGCACAGACAACGTCTGCCGATCGATGTAATTGATGACCGTGGAGAAGAATAGCAACGCGGCGATCCACCAGCGCAGATGGGGGATGCGCGTGGTCATGCTTTCGCGGGGAACTCGGACAGCAGATCCCCAAGCATGGCATCCACATCACGCAGCGTGAAGGCATCCATCTCCGGCAAGGCCGCGCGCACATGCAGCGCCTGCGCGATGCCACGCTTTGACAGCACATGCTTCGTCAGTCTCATGCGATAAATCGCCTGCGAGACCAGCAGTGGCAAACTCAGCCGATACAACTGCCGTGCCCTGGCGTGATCGCCAGCCGCGTGGGCTTTCCACAGCGACACATGCAGATCGGTCAATTCCACTGCAGGCATGGCTCCACACGCGCCGCGATCAAGTTCGTCGATGATGTAACGCGCCCCGCCGCCGCCAAACACGCCCTTCAAATGCCCGATGCCCGCCTCGCGGATGGCGGTGATCGCCGGCCCCGAGGGCAGTGTCTCTTCTTTAACATAGGTGATCGCCGGGATCTCCGACGCGACCTCGATGATGGCCTGCGCGCTCAAGCCTGCGCCGGTGGGGACCGGTGCGTTTTGCAAAATGATCTCTGCGCCGACAAGACCACGGGCGACCTGATCAAAGAACGCCCGATGCGCCGCAACGTCTGGTCCCAAGCTCTGCGGTGCCATGATCATGAGGTTCCGAATGCCATGCTTCATGGCGATGCTCCCCGCAGCAATCACCTCCGCCGCCGACGCTGCGCTCGCGCCACCGACGAGCGGCACCTTACCCCCCACCTCCTCCGCTACCAACGCCATCAACTGCTCGCGCTCGGGCAAAGTGAGATGACTGTATTCACTCGCCACGCCCGGAAAGACAATGCCCTGCGCACCGGCATCGAGCGCAAATCGAATCACGCGGCGCTGGGCGTCGAGATCGATCTGATTGTCGGTCGTGAAGAGAGAGGGTAGGACGGGGAAGATTCCGGAGAGCATGCGAGGGATTTTGCTGTGAGATGTGGGGCGTGTTATCGCCCACGTATCCTTAGCCCGGCGCTCGACGCAAGGCCGACATCGTCTGCACTGGCGTTGCTGAAAGGACAGGGAAAGTCATCGGCGTTGCAGAAGTTATGTGGGATGCCCGAGCAGAGGACATCGGCATCCGCCAGCTGCGCTAGCAGCAGTCTCGTGATGAGGGTGACGGTGCGTTTCATGCAATAAATTTCTCGTGGCTATTTGAGATGGATCTCGACCTTCTCGACCTTTACAGACTTGGAGGGTGGAAACGGGCCTTTGCGGTTCACGGGGATGGCGATGCTGTTGTCGCCGCGTTTCAGGATCTCGGTGGGGACAAGGAACTCCAGGCGGGTGAGCTTCTGAGCGGCGGGTTTCTTGATGAGTACGCCGGGTGTGACTGTGGCAGGCTGAAGGTCGGGAGAAAAGATGCGGGGGTCTTTCCACTGCGCATCGACGAGGTCTCGCTTTAGAGCGGCAGCGTTGAGTTGCACGGTGACTTCATCGTTCTCGATGTGCTGGAACAGGACCAGTCGCAGTCGCGCTGCGGTGCCGGATTTCACGGGCTCCCAGATGGGAAGCGTGAGCGATGAGGGCGCTTGATCGTTCCTCAGTTCGATAGGCAAGGGTGCGTCATTGTTGGATGAGCCGTGCCCTTCGTTGTGAGCATAGCCGCCGCGCCGGTCCATCGGATAATACCTTGCCTTGCCGCTCATCGTCTTGAGGCTGCCAATGGTGGAGAAGACCTGAATGTCCCTAGTGTCGGTCTGTTTCAGGCCAAGTTTCTCGGCCTGTTCCGGGAAGCCGATGATTCCATTGAAAGCGCCCACGCCGTCTGCGCCTTGGTAAAGATAGTTGCCAAAGACTCCGCACACCAGATCGAGCGACTGGTCCCCGTGGTAGCCGTCTGTGGCATGGAAGCAGTCGAAGCTGGGCTCGAGCTGGCTGTCCGGCTGGCTGGCAGCATCAAACACATAACTCATGACGGCATCCAGGTCCGCGCCGAACCCACCTTTCCGCTGAATGTCGGCTGCCGGGTCGTATTGAAAAAAGATGCGTCGCTGGTGATTCACGAGAGCGACATGATCGGCGGAGAGAGGGACAGACTCGTTGGCGTGGACAGGCGTGATGAGATGAAAAAAGATAAGAGACAGAAAAATAGGATGCGGGACTTCATGGGTTTGACTTCATCACTTCACCGGCAGCACGATGCGCGACAACGCCCCAGGCTTGTGATGCACTTGCTCGGTAGCGATAGCGGTCTTGTTGCTAAAGATGCCTTCGGCTGTGTTGGGGTTGCGGTCGTAAAGCGGGAAGTCGGCACCGCTGATGTCAACGCGAAGTTGATGACCTTTGGCAATGGTGGCGGCGACGGGGCCGAGATCGACGGTGATCTCATAAACTTGGCCGGGCTGCATCAGCTCGGGTTTGAGCAAGGAATTGCGATAACGACCGCGCAGGATACCGCGCGCAATGTTTTGCGCGAAGCCATCGGGATGCACGTCGATGAGTTTCACAGCCCAGTCAGCATCAGGTGTATCGGTGCTGACGTGGATCTTGGCCTCGGCGTTGCCGGCGAAAGTGAGCGGCGCTGTCATCGGCTCGCTGGTATAAACGAGCACGTCTTCACGATTTTCAGTTGAGCTTTGATCGACGGGTCCCCACACGGAGGCTTTGATGGGACGTGTTTCTGTGATGGGGCAGGAAGGTGTGGGGTGCGCGGGATCAGCGCGAAAGGAGTCGGAGGGTTGACTGCTCGTGGGTGCTTCGCGAGTGATGCGACCATTGCCTTTGCGCGTGTTCGCACTGCCTGCGGAATGCAGGTAGAACGAAGAAACCTTGAAGCCTTCCGGAGGCCAGTATTGGGCATCGTGCCAGACGTTGTCGCCCATAGAGAAGTAGCGCACGGGCGGGAAGGGCTGGGCCTGTGCGGCGGGGTCTTGCTTGAGATGGCGATCAAACCAGTCAAGCTGCAATGCAAAGGTGTCCAAAGTGGCCTCAGGGCCGAATTCTACCTCACCGGTTTTTGTTTTGCCCACGCTGCCGTGATCCCAGGGGCCAAGGATGAGCCGCTGCTGCTGGCGGGTCTTCGCATCACGCGCCTGCTTTTGCATGATCATGAAATTGTCAACCGACTCGCGCGAAAAGAAGTCGTAGTAGCCGACGACGTGCATCGCGGGCAGTTGCAGTTCAGGAAGACGCGACGTGAGATCGAGACGGGTCCAAAAGCCGTTCGGCTCGGGATGGGTGAGGAAGGCATCGAGCCAAGGCATGGGCCAACCAATGGCTTGATCCACATCACTGAGAGGCAGACGCATCAAGGCCTCGCTCATGTCCGCAGGTTTCACACCAGCGGGTTTCGCGGTATTGCCCGCGATCCAGCCTGCAATGAGTGAAAGCCGCACGGAGCCGCCAAGGTAGAGGTTGCGATAAAAGCTGCTCCATGTCGCTTGCGGGGCGATGGCGGCGAGTCCCGGAGGATGCTCCACGGCGGCCTGCCACTGCACAGCGCCGACATACGAGCCGCCCATCATGCCCACGCGACCGCTGCACCAAGGCTGGCGCGTGATCCACTCGAGGGTGTCATAGCCGTCCTGGCCTTCATGGTTGTAAGGGGCCATCACGCCCTCAGATGCGCGTGTGCCACGGCAATCCTGCATCACGGCGATGTATCCCGCGTTGGCCCATCGCTCTGCAGCGCCCTTAGCCTTCGTGCGATCATATGGCGTGCGCATGAGGACCACAGGAGCCTTTGTCACAGCATCATCACGATAGATGTCGGTGGCTAGCTTGATGCCATCACGCATTGGCATGTTGATGGTTTCGGTTTTAACCTCTGCGAAGCCGGAGGTGGCGAGAAGGAACAAAAGAAGGTGTTTCATTTTCTATAGTTGGTTCAAACCAGTGAGGGTGCCGCCGCTGCTGCCGAATGCCGCTGATTCAACACCCATGTTTTGCAGCATGGAGACGAAGAGATTGCACAGCGGCTTGTTCTGCAGGGTGTCGAAGGCGAGGTGCTGGCCGTGTTTGAATCCGCCACCCGCGAGGAGAACGGGGAGGTTGGTGCAGTTGTGGACATTCGCATCGCCGAGGTTGCTGCCGTAGAGGACCATGGTGTGGTCGAGCAGGCGTTGGCCTGCGGCGGGTGTCGCGGCGAGCGAAGCTATGAGATCGCGCAGGTGGCGCATTTGCTGGAGATCGACCTTTTCGAGTTCGGCGAGCTTATCCTTCGACTGACCGTGGTGGCTGAGATTGTGATAACCGTCGCGGGTGCGGTGCTGGTCATCAATCTCAAAGACCGGCGTGGCGAACCCGTCCACCATAAGCGTGATGATGCGGGTGGAATCGGATTCGAAAGCGAGTCGTACCATGTCGAGCATGAGCTGAATCTTGGGGAAGAACCTAGCCTTGTCGGCGATGTCCTTTGGAGGAGCAGCCTGGGTGCTGGGCTTGGGTCTCTGTTCCCACTCGCAGGAGACCGTGAGGCGCTCTTCGAGTTCACGCACGGAGGTCAGGTATTGGTCCAAACGCGAGCGATCCGTGGCACTGAGTCCGCGTTGGAATCCGCGCATGTCTTCGCTCAATACATCGAGCACGCTGCCGCGCTCCCTGAGGCGTTTGAGTGAGAGCGCGGTCTGTTTTGCATCTCCCTGGATGAACATTTTGCGAAACAAGGCCGCTGGACTGTCCTCGGCGGGCAACAACACGCCATCGCGTGTCCAGGAAAGGCTGCGGTTGGCCTTGTCGATGTTCACGCCGAGGTTCAGCGTTGAAAAACGTGTCTGCTGGCCCAGTGCCTCGGCAGCGTGCTGGTCTAGCGAGATGCTATTGCGAAAGCCGCTGCGTGTCGGATCGCGTGCGGCGGTGAGGAAGCAGTTTTCCGTGCTGTGCCCACCCGTCACAGCCGGATGCGATAGGCCGCTGCACACGGTGAAGTCGTTCCTGAAGGCCGAGAGTTCCTTCAAATAAGGCGAGAGCGTGTAGGCAGCGCCTTTGTCCTTCGGGAAGAAATGCTGGGGCAACACACCGAGGTTGTTGGAGATGAGAAGCATCCGCTTGGGCGGTGGACGCAGCGAGCCTTTCCCAAAGGCGGGCGTCATGCAGTCAAGCATCGGAAGTCCGAGTGTAACGCCGAGGCCGCGAAGGAATCGACGACGAGGAAGAGAAGTGGCGATGTGGGGGAAGTTCATGGGATGCATGGTGTTCCGAGGAAAATTTGACTCCGCACCGTTGCGTGAATCAGATCTCGAACCCGATAACTATTCGCGGCACACGCATCGAGCATGGACTCGATTTCAGCGCGATCCACGAAGCCAACGGGCGTACCGGTGGCGTGAAGGACGAGGTGATGAAGGAGGTTGCGGGCGAGTTGGCGCGGGTTGGCAGCGAGGATGCGTTTCACGTCGTGGATGTCGCGGAAGGACTCGCCGCTAGGGAGTTTGCCGGAGGCATCAACGGCCTGGCCGACGAAGTAAGTGTAGGGATGGCCGGCAGGGTCGAAGCCGGTAATCTTCTCGCCGCGCTCCATGCCACGATAGCGATCACGCCATGCGCCCATCACATCGAAATTCTCCAAAGCGAAGCCGATGGGGTCGAACTTCGCATGACAGGCAGCGCAAGCTTTCGACGAGGTGTGCTTGGCGAGCAGATCGCGGATCGTGGCAGCACCGCGGATGTCTGGCTCGACGGCGGGCACGCTCTTGGGCGGTGGCGAGGCGGGCTGGCCGAGCAGCTTTTCCATGATCCACACACCGCGCAGCACGGGTGATGTCGTGGTGCCGTTCGCAGTGTGCTTCATAAGCGCGGCCTGAGTGATGAGGCCTCCAAAAGCGCTACCTTTGGGCAATGCAACGCGCTGCATGGCGGAGCCCGATACACGCGGCAGATCATAGTGCAGCGCGAGGCGATCATTCACAAAGGTGAAGTCTGCCGTGACGAGCGTGGTGGCAGGCAAGTTCTCACGTACCATCGCCTTCAAGAAGGCCTGCGTCTCATGTGCCATCGAATCCACGAGGTAGTCATCTTTGCGATACTCAGGATACAAACGCTCGTCCGGGATGTCGCGCCGCAGCTTGCGGAGATCGAGCCATTCATCGGCGAACATGCTGACGAACTGATCGAAGCGCGGATCAGCGATGAGGCGATCGGTTTGGGCCTTGAGCGTGGCGGCATCGCGCAAACGTCCATTCCTGGCAAGCACCATGAGTTCTTCATCAGGACGCTGATTCCAGAAGAGATGCGAGAGCCGCGCGGCGATATCGAATTGAACGTCTGCAGAACCTGAACGTGGCTCGGCGAGATAAAGGCAGTGTGAGGAGCATAGCAGGCTTTGATAGCCCGCGAGCATCGCATCGGCGAAGGTCGTGCCAGCATCGAGCTTTGCGCGGATGAATTTGAGGAATGGCTCAAGCGCCTTTTCGCTCATCGGGCGCAAGGCAGCGATGGCGGCGAAACGGCGAAACAACCGCTCTGCATCGGCTGCCGTGCCCTTCTCAGGTGAAACATCATCAAACAATACATGATGCGAGGCAGGTGGCCATTGCGAAGCGACGAGCGGTCCGGTGACTTCGAGCCATTGGATCGCCACACCGCGATGACCTTCCGCAGGCATGGGAGGGTAATCATAGAAGAAGCCGCCATCCGTGCGAATGAAAGGCACCGGCAGGCCCAGTGGGCTGTATTCAAAAGTCTCGCCTGCCTTGAGATAAATCGTCGTCTCAAACTCTCGGGCCTCAGGTTGCAAATCCATCCAGCCGCCGGTCTCGCGTACATCGCCTGAAACATCGGGTCCTGATGGCTGCCGCGCACGGAAGCTCATCGCGATGGGGTCATTTGCTGGCGCCAGTCTGAAATCCCGCACCTGCCGTACCGCACGCCCTTTGAACCGCACGCGAAACGCGCCGCCAGCCTTTGCACGAAAGCCCTGAGGGTAGCCATAGTAAGGCCAGGTCGCCGAGCGAAAGAGCGCCATCTCCAGCGTTGGATCACTCCGCTGCGCAGGTGTCATCGTTTTCACCTCCTCATTGGTGATGGGCACCATACGATTGTCCCGTGCGAAGAACATCGCCTCACGCTCGCCGAAGGTATTGAGGCCGGGAAACAACTGCAGACCGGTGAAGCGCTGCGTGACCGGCTTCGGTGGCGGAACACTCCCAGCCATGGCGGTGCGGAGCGCTGTCTCAGCAGCATCGAGATAAGCATCCAACTGCACGCGCGATACATCAAGCATGGCGGACACCTTCGTGAAGCCATGCGAATCGCGGTCTTCGGGCAACTTGTCACGAATGTCGAGATCAGGCAGCTTCAAGAGCTCACGCAGATTGTTTTCAAACTCCACCCTCGTGAGCCTGCGCACAGGGCCACGACCCGTTTTGGCCAATTCGGCCTTTGCTGCCGCCAGCAACTTCGCACTCAGCTCCCGGGAAAATTCATGGCGCTCTTCCTTACTCACCTTCGACTTCTCTGGTGGCGGCATATCACTCTTATCGACCAGATCAAACACCTGCGTCCACCGCGAACGCTTCGCGGCATCACTGAGGTTGAAATCGAGTGCGGTGATATCGAAGTCGCCTTTCGCCGTGCTGCCATCATGGCAGTCGATGCAATGCTTGTCGATGAAAGAGGAAAGGCTGCTGCTGGTGGAGGTTGGTGTGACTGACTTTGAAGACAAAGCATCAAAGACATGAACATTCGTGATGCGCATCTCTTCGATGCCGCTGCCTTTGTCGATTGCGCCTTCGATTTGATCCACCAACTGATCGCGCGTGAGCCGCCACACCACCTTTCCAGTCGGATCAATCTCAGCCAGCAAATCACGCCCCTCGTCAGGCTTTTGAATATGATAGTCACCGCAAGCGATGAGGACGTTGCCATTGGCAAGACTGGACATGCCGAGCAGGTAACGACACTTCAGATCAAGGTCCTCAATGGTCCAGCAGCCGAGTTTCTTCCCATCCGCACTGAGGTGCAGCAATTGACATCCCGTGGACGTGGAAACCCACAAGGAACCATCTGCGACTGGCAGAACAGCGAAGGCTTTCTTCACCGTAGGCGAAGGCTTCAGCAGCGGATCCAGCGGTATCGTCTGCAAGACACGCCCTGTTCCCGTTTCTACCTTTAGCACTGTTTTGCGTCCGTATTGCCCCACCCAAAAAGCATTGTCACCCGGCACTTCACGAATCATGCGATAGCGAAAGTGCAGCGGATCGTCCTTAAGATCGGGCAAGAGCGTCTCGCTCACGATGGCACCGCTGCGATCCACGATGCGGATTTGACTCACGCCGCTGTCCATGAGCGCGAACTTCTTCCCGCCTTCAAGCACCGCCACGCTATTGGCCTCCGCGCCTTTCGCGCCTGCAACGGCCTTGTGTTCCAGCACGAGCTTCTTCGCCGCATCAAATACCGCTAAACCGCCTTTGTGCGCATACGCGATTCCACCGTCCGGAAGCCGCCTAGCATCGTAAATGCCGCCATGGCCTGGATGCTTCAGTCGATCGGTCACCCTGCCCTCGCGATTGATCTCGATGACTTGGTTGTCCGCCGCGAGCAGGTAACGCTCCTCGGCTTGGGCGAAGGTGGTGAGGAGAAAGAATAGAAGAAGTCTCATGGTTGGATTCGAAAGGCAGGTTGGCAGGTAGGCAGGAGAATCAGGCTCTTCATTCTTTTGCCCCCATTCTTCTGCCTCATGTTCAGCGCTCTGGTCACGCCAGGATCTCTTTCACGAGTTTGCCATGCACATCGGTGAGACGGAAATCACGGCCTGAATTGCGGTAGGTAAGGCGCTCGTGGTCGATGCCGAGGAGGTGCAAGACGGTGGCGTGGATATCATGGATATCGACGGCTCCATCGACGGGGAAGTAACCGTAGTCATCGAGCATACCGTGGCTGGTGCCGGGACGCAGACCGGCGCCAGCCATCCAGATGGTGAAGCCCCAGGGATGATGGTCGCGGCCCGGCTTGTTGCCGCCGCCTTCGGTGTTTGGCGTACGGCCAAACTCAGTGGCGAAGACGACGAGTGTGTCTTCCAGCAGGCCGCGACCTTTCAAATCCTTCAGAAGCCCGGCGATGGGTCGATCAATGGCGCGGGCGTTTTTGGCGTGCAGACTCTGGAGATCGCCGTGCTGGTCCCAGCCGTTGCTCACGATCTCGATGAAGCGGACGCCGCGCTCAAGCAACCGCCTGGCGACGAGGCATTGCCTGCCAAACTCATCGGTTTCCTTGTGCTCGGCGCCCACGCCGTAGAGCGAGAGGGTGGCGGCGGTCTCCTTGGTGAGATCGGTGGCCTCGGGCACGGCATCCTGCATGACGAAGGCTTTTTCGTGGTTGGCGATGGCGGCCTCGATGATCTGATTCTGCGCGGAGGATTTCAGAAAATCGCGGTCGAGCTGCCCCACCGCCCGCATTTTGTTTTGCTGGAGTGATTTGATTTTCTCCGCCATTACGAGGTCCTCCAGAGGCCGGGCGGGGTCCTGGAAAAAGGGCGATCCTTGATAGATGGGCGGCAAGAATCCATTGGTGCGATACATGCGCTTCCGCGAGCCCATGACGACGAAGCCGGGCAAGTTCTGATTCTCCGAGCCGAGGCCGTAGTGCGCCCATGAGCCGACGCTGGGGAAGCCCTGCAAGAGCGAACCGCCATGAAGCATGCCGATGGCGCTCTCGTGATCGGGGGACGGCCCGTGCACGCCATGGAGAAAGGTGAGATCGTCCACGCAGGAGCCGATGTGCGGGAAGAGGTCGCTGACCATCTTTCCGCACTCGCCGTAGCGCTGAAAAGCAAAGGGGCTGCCGAGGATGGCATTCGTGGTGCGTCCGGTGATGTCCTCTTTTTTTCCGGCGACCTGAAGCGGCTTGCCGTGATCGCGCGTGAGCCGCGGCTTGTGGTCAAAGCTGTCGAGATGCGAGAGCCCGCCGTCGAGAAAGAACCACACGACGCGTTTCGCCTTGGGAGTGATGTGCGGGCCGACCGCCTGAAGCGGGGAGGCGAAGGAGCGGTCTGCCCAGAGGGATTGCAGGGCGAGCCAGCCAAAGCCCGAGGCGCTGGTTTGCAGAAAAGTGCGGCGATTGCAAGGGTTGGGCTGCATGGCGGATCAAGGGATGTAGAGAAACTCTTTGGCGTTGATGAGGACGTGGCAAAGATCCGCCCAGAGCCGCGGGTCCGAACCACGCGCGGCGGGTGGGAGGGCGTAGGCCTCGGCCTGGTCGTCAATGAACTCGACGAGCGACTGTACCTCCTGCGCAGAGGGCTGACGACCAAGCGCCGTGGCAAAGAGATGCTCGATGCGTTGCTCGGTCGAGTAACCCTTGCGTAGCTTCATATCCTTCGCGGCCCAGGCGGTGGCTTGCTCGTGGACCAGGGCGCTGTTCAGCATGAGCAGCGACTGCCCGGGCACGCTGCTGGTCTCGCGATCGCCCTGGGTGCGGGATGGCTCCGGCGCATCGAACATCAGCATCATGTGATCGAGCGCCTCGCGTCTAATGTATTGATAAACACCACGCCGCAGCTTCGGATGGGCCACGGCAGCACTCTCGCTCTGATTCGCCGGGCCGGTGTAGCCAAACATCGTTTGGTCCAGCGTGCCGGAGACCGCGAGGATGGAATCGCGCACCGCCTCGGCACGCAGTCGCTGCACCGGCATGTGCGAGAGAAGTCGGTTGGCGGGATCCACTTGCTGCGCCTTGGCGGAGGCGATGCTTTGCGCCTGGAATGCCCGGCTCGTGACAAGATGACGGATCAAGGCTTTCACCGACCAATCATGTTCGACGAGATAGCAGGCGAGGTAATCGAGCAACTCGGGATGGCTGGGCTTCTCGCCCATCACTCCGAAGTTGTCCACGGAAGCAACAAGCCCCTGGCCGAAGACCCAGCGCCACACACGATTCGCCATGACGCGCGCGGTGAGCGGATTTTGCGGCGAGGTAAGATCATGCGCTAGTTCCAGGCGTGCCTGTGCACCATTGGTGTAGCCTTCTACACCGTGGATGACCTCAAGGAAACGGCGGGGTACGATCTCACCCGGCGAATCAGGCGAACCACGGCGATGCACGGGAGAGTCAAACCCAGAGCCCTCCGACACGATGGCAGAGGCACGCTGAAAACGTGGCACACCAGACTCGATACCTCGATACTGCTCCGCCAGCTTTTGCACGTCGCCGGGCAGTTGTTCCAATTGATTGCGCAGAGCACCGTGTTCTAGCAGCCAATTCAAGAGGTCCACATCCTTGGCGTTCGCGACATTGCGGCTCCATCGTTGCAGTGCGGCATCACATTCCTGAAGCCAGTGAGCTGCGAGACCTTCCGCGTTCCACTCTGGACTTGCAGGCGCGAAGCGCAGCGCCAGTTGCAGCTCATTCTCGGGCGCTCCTGGAGTCTGGTGCTCCACGATTTGATCGACACCGAACCACGAGCGACCGGTCGCGTCCTTCACCACCAACTCGTAAGGTTTGTTACCCTCATCGGAACGACGGAAATGGGCCGCATCATCCTTGGTCAGGATTTCCAAATACGAGCGGCGACCCTGCCAGCTCGCCTGATGCCCCACCGGCACCGTCACCCAAGTGGAAAAGCGAGAATCAAAGTGCCGCACCTTGCTGGCATGAGCGATGTTTTCCATCTGCTGGAAGTTGTTTTGAATCAGCCGCACATGCGCTGATGAACCACCCGCCACCCGAAGGCTGACGAACTGCGTGCCGAGCGAAAAATCGGCCGAACGTGCGATGCTGCCATGCTTGCGGGTCAACCGATCCGAGCTGAGGCCCGGAGGCACCAAACGATCAACCAACTCCTTACCCTCCGGCATCAGCGTGAAATCGCTGCCGCCGCTCCAGACCGTGCTCGGCTGCACACCAGAGAAGAACCAGCCGGCATCGCCCTCGCGAAAATCCGCCGTGGTCTTGAACTTGTTCCGGTTCCGCTCTTCGCGGGCTACTGACTCACGCCGCTGCTCGTCGAGCCAAGCCTCGGCCACCTTTTCCCAGCGCTCGCCAGAAGGCGTCTGCCTGATGCGCCAAAAAAGATGCCCAGGGTCCGCGCGGTCCACCTTTTGCCTGAGCAGCACACGGCCCCAGAAAGACGAGGCATCCAGCTTAACTCTAGGCCCCGCTTGCAGCCATGATTGCAATGCTGCGCTGTGAGTTTGCACATCCTCCGTCCATAGCGTGAGCAGGCGGTCTTTCATCTGCTGCTTGGCGGATTGCATCGCCGCCACCCCGCTGTCCTTCACCTCCGGGGCATCGATAATCACCTGGCTCTCTCGCGAACTAGCGAGTGTCCCAAAGAGTGCGTAGTAATCCGCAGTGGAGATCGCATCGAATTTGTGATCATGGCAGCGTGCACAGGAAACGGTGAGGCCCTGAAAAGCCTTCGACAACGTATCGATCTGATTTTCCACAATCTGCGCCTCCTCGAGCGCCACGTCCGATGCAGTCGAGGAAACCTCCATCAGCCGCATGAAGCCCGTGCCGAGCGGTGCCTCGTTGATCTTCATCGCTGCATTGAAACGCGGCGGCAGCAGGTCGCCCGCCACATGCTCCTGCACAAAACGGTCATACGGCACATCCGCATTGAAGGCGCGGATCACATAGTCGCGGTAACGCCAGGCCTGCGGGATGGGGTAATCGCGCACATAACCGCCCGTTTCTCCAAAGCGCATCAAGTCCAGCCAATACGCGGCCCAGTGCTCACCGAACTGCGGGCTCTGAAGAAGCCGGTCGATAAGGGCTTCGGTCTTAGATGGGGAGACAATGGGATGGGGAGACGATGAGAGATCACCAGCAAAAGACTCCGTCTCCTCCTCCGTCGGCGGCAGGCCCACGAGAGCGAACTTCAGCTTGCGCAACAAGGCGGCGGGCGATGCCGGAGCTGCGGGTTCCAGTCCCTTCTCGCGCATCTTGGCCACTAAGAAGCGGTCCACCGGATGCATTGACGTATCAGCTGCTGACGGTTTCGGAACCGTTGGCTTTTTCACCGGCTGCCAGGCCCAGTGAGCGCGACGCTTGGCCAGTTTGGCCTGCCATTCTTCGGTGGCAGCAGCTTGCGCGCTCGGTGGATTCTCAGACAAACCCGGCAGGCCCATGCTCACCCAGCGTGTGAGATCTGCGATGACAGCATCGGGCAGCTTGTCGGCCCCTTTCGGCATTTTCATGTCCGCTTCGTCATGACGGATAACTCGTAGCAGCAGGCTCTTGCCGGGCACACTGGCGTCCACCAGCGCACCGCTATTCCCGCCTTTCTGGAAACCTCCCCGATAGTCCAGCCGCAAGCCGCCCTTGGTCTTCTCCGCGCTGTGGCATTCGTAGCAGTGCATCACCAGCACGGGCCGGATGCGTGATTCAAAAAACGCCGCACCATCGGGCTCCGCCGCGGAGGCAAATGTCAAAACCAAACAGGCCAGCGCCGGCCAACGCAAGATGGCGGGGCATAGGGACAATACGACAGGCAAGCGAAGAGGAAGGTTCATGCTTTTGCGTGGGCAGGATTGAGTGCGGTCGAGGCCATCGCGCCCACTTTTTTCACCACCGGAGCAAGCTTCACGAGCCGCTTCTCCGAAAGCCGCTGGCTCGTCCCCGAGATCCACAGGCTGAAGATGGCGTTCCCATCGCCGTCGATGATCGGAGCGGCGAGGCAATGGTGCGGCGGATGACATCGCAGCGCATTGAATCGGTCTGGGTATCCTTTGGCGGAGATGGGGCCGGAGCTCATAGTTTTCACACGATTTCCTTGATGACGCCATCCGCCTCGCCGCCTTGGAATTTGTCGGGCACTTTCACGCCCATGACGCCGAACATCGTCTGCCAGAGGTTGCCGAGGCGGACGTCCTTTTTCTCAAGGTGGCCCTGGTGCTTGATGCCGATTTTGTGGCCGCCGACAAGCATGGTGGGCAGGTCGGTGTTGTTGTGCGCGTTCTCGGTGCCGCCGCTGCTGCCCCAGATGAGCATGGTGTGGTCGAGCAAGGTGCCGTCGCCTTCCTTGGCGCTCTTGAGCTTTTCGATGAAGTAAGCCCAGTCCTCCATATACCAGGTGTCCACGGTGGTGAGCCACTTGAGCTTGTCGGGGTCTTCGCCGTGGTGGGTCATTTCGTGGTAGCCGTAGGGGCAGCCTTTGTAGGCGTAGCAATGGGTGCCGTCGTTGAGGTCGCGGCGGGCGTAGTAGTTAATGACGCGTGTGCTGTCGGTCTGGAGCGCGAGGGTGATGACGTCGAACATCAGGCGCTGATAGCGGCGGTAGTCGAAGTTGGTCTTGTTTTGCAGTTCGGGGTCGAGCGCCTGGACGTTCTTGCCGAAATCCAGCGGCGAGACCTGCGGCTTCGGCTTATCGAGCCAGGCGAGGTCGGTGGCGATGCTCTGCTCCACGTCGCGGATGGAGGTGAAGTATTCGTCGAGCTTGGCGAGGTCGTCTTTGCCGAGGCGGTTTTGCAGGGCCTTTGCCTCGTCGCGCACGGCGTCGAGCACGCTGCCGGTGCGGCCGGCGCCGACTCTGCGGGCGGCGACTTCGTCGGGGCTTTCAGCGCGGAAGAGTTTGTCGAAAAGAATGTGCGGACGGTTCTCCGCCGGGATGGGTGTTCCGCCACGGGTCCAGGCGAGTGTCTTGTCAATGGTGCCGCTGCCGAAGCCGGTGCCGCGATGGATGCCGAGCACGAGGCTGGAGAAACGCGTGGCTTTGCCCACGGCCTCGGCGAGTTCCTGGTCGGCGGAGATGCGGAGTTTTGCATCGGCTTTGTGCGTGGCGGTGCCGGTCAAAAAGGTGCGGTCGCCGCCGTGTCCGCCAGAGTGCGTGAGTTTGAGGCCGCTGATGAGGGTGAAGTCATCGCGCAGATGGGCCACGGGTTTGAGGATGGGCGTGGCCTCCCACTCGCGGCCATATTTTGCCGGCGTGTAATCGCGTCCGTTCACGCCGAGGCCCCACATGGTGAAGAGGGCGCGTTTCGGTCGCTCGCTGTCCGCGATGCCACCCGCCGTGGATGCCGCGCGTGCCAGCGAAGACATGGATTCGAGCCAGGGCAGCGCGAGCGAGACGCCGGTGCCGCGCAGGAAGGTGCGGCGGTCGATGGAGCGGTGTTTGAGGATGTTCATGGTGGTTACTTGGTTTGAAAAGGTTCGGAGGCGACGACGGCTTGCACGAGCGATTGCAGGCGCGGCTCGGTTTCCAGGATGGTTTCGAGGGTGGCATTGTCCACGTAGCCCACGGGGCGGCCGAGCGCGTAGGTGAGCAGTTTTTCCGTGAAGGCGCGGATGAACTTGTCCTGCTCGGCCATCAATCCGGCCTTGTAGCCTTGGAGGTCTTTGAACTCGCGCCCGGACTTGAGTGCGCCGCTGGCATCGATGACCGGGGCCTTCGCTCCTCCGATGCCTTCGCCGTTCTGCTTCTCGCGCCAGGCACCGATGGCGTCGTAGTTTTCCAGCGCAAGGCCGTAGGGGTCGAGCTTGGCGTGGCAGCTCGCGCAGTTTGGCTCGTCGCGGTGTTTTTGCAGTCGCTCGCGCACGGTGAGTTTCGCTCCGGCGGTGTTCGGCTGAATGTCGCCCGCATTCGGCGGCGGAGGCGGTGACGGGTCGTTGAGCAGCTTCTCCAGGACCCACGCGCCACGACGCACCGGCAGCGTGCGAGTGCCATCGGCCAGCAGGGTCAGCAGCCCAGCCATGCCGAGCACGCCGCCGCGATGATGCTCCGGCTTGAGCGCCACTTTTTGAAACGCCTCACCGCTCACGCCCTCGATACCGTAGTGCCGCGCGAGGCGTTCATTGATGACGAGGAAGTCGGAGTCGAGGAAGTTCGCGACCGGCAGATTTTCCGTGAGCACCTGCTGGAAAAACGCGAGCGGCTCCTCGCGGCTCGCGGTCTTGAGCGCGCTGTCATAGCTCTTGTATTCCTTCGCCGGCTCGACGCTGCCGAATTGCTCCACATCGAGCCACTGACCGGCGAAGTTCTCGACGAAACGCCGGCTCCTGGCATCCGCCAACAGGCGCGTGACCTCGGCGCGAAGCGTGGCCGGCTGCTTCAGGGTACCTTTGGCCGCGAGCGCGAGCAGCGTGTCGTCCGGTCGCGAACTCCAGAGGAAATAGGAGAGTCGGCTCGCGAGTTCGAAGTCGTTCAGTGGACGCGTGCCCTTGGGGACGGCAGCGGCACGCGGTTGTGGCTCCTGGATGAAAACAAAGCCCGGTGAGCAAAGCATCGTTTGCAGGCCAAGTCGGAGCGCATCGGGAAAGGGTATCTTCTCGCGCTGCATAGCACCGGCGGCGATGCGCACGAGCTTATCCACTTCCGCTTTTTCGACGGGCCGACGATACGCTCTCGGCAGCAGCGATGCGAACACCGAGCGCAGTCCGTTCTCATCCTGTGGCGTCTTTTCATCGAGGCCGAGCGCCTTGTGGCTCGCCGGCGGCCATTCTTTTGGCAGCGGGCCTTCCACCTCGATTTTGTCGAGAAAGAGGCGCGGCGCGGTGGCCGCGTTGTGCGTGGGATGCGGAATCCAGCGCGGCCCGGTGAAGGTATTCAAGTCCTTGAGCACCTGCTCGCGCTCGGCCCTGAGTCGTGTGGCTTCGGCATCGTCACGCGCGGCCACAGCCTTTGAGATTTTGCCCTGCACCACCAGCCATCGCAGATGGACGGCATTCCATTCGGGATTGTTGACGCGCAAGTTGTTGATGCCGTTCCAAGTCGGTACCAGGGGCTTCTGCTGGTCCGGCTGCCCGGCCCGCAGAAACACCAGCGTCTCCGCCACGCCTGGCTTTTCCAAAGTCCCCTCGATGGTGATG
This sequence comes from Verrucomicrobiaceae bacterium, assembly GCA_027490195.1. Taxonomy (GTDB): domain Bacteria; phylum Verrucomicrobiota; class Verrucomicrobiia; order Verrucomicrobiales; family Verrucomicrobiaceae; genus Prosthecobacter. The sequence goes on from JAIXYN010000022.1 coordinate 210,567, forward strand.
TCATGCACGCTCTCCAGCGGCGTGCCAGTGGCGTAGGTGAGGCGCATCACCACCGGAGTGCCCCGCGCACCGGGCGAGGCCCCAGCATGAACGCGCACGCGATAGTAGCCATCCTGCGTGACCAGACTCGTCAGGTCCGGACGCGGTCCATGCGGCACCATCGCCCACGTCTTATCCTCATCGGGTTTGCCGCCGTGGCCGGCCCACATCTCGACGCCGGTGACTTTCTTGTCGTAAAAAGTGGGACCGAGCGGAATCTGATGCGCATTTGCCTGCGCCACTTCCACGGTCGGGCCTTCGTTTCTGTTCAGCTTCTTCTCCGCTTCATAGACGTAGGTCTCCGCCTTCGGCGGCGCGCTCTGCACCACCTCGCGGGCAATCTGCCCGGCCCAGTCGAGATAACCGAGCATCTGCGTCTGGTCGAAAAACAGCGCGCTGCCGATGCGGTCAAAGCCCTCCGCTTTCCCGTCGGCAGGCAGCTCGCGTTTCAGCTTCTCGACAAAATTCGGGTCGAGCCGGAACAGGTCGCCCACCGTGTTCGCATACTCCTGCCGGTTCAGCCGCCGCATCAGAATGCGGCCGCCCGCCATGCGTGCCTGGCGCTCCGCGTTCTTCAGATTTGCGCCCACCCATTCCACCACGGCAAAGGCCGCCTTCGCATCCGGCCTCGGCTCTTTCTTCGGCGGCATCTCGCCGCCGTTGATTTGATTGATGACCTCGTGCCAGTCGTCCGCCGTCTTGCCGCTGAGGAAATCCGTGCCCAGCTCATCAATGCGGAAGCCCGCCTTCGCCTTCTTCGCATCGTGGCAGGAGTAGCAGTGCTGTTTCAAAAATGGCCGCACCTCGCGCTCGAAATCGGGCACGGCTTGGAGCCCTTGGGCGAAGACCAGCAGAAGGAGAATCGGGGCAAGGCGCATGACGAAGGCGGATTACTTTTTGCGTAACAGTTCGATGGCGGCGTTCAGGGGCGCGGCGAGGGCCGGCGGCACCTGTTTGGCGAGACTCATCGCCACGCCGATATGCCGCTTCGGAATCTCGGCCACCGGTGTCGTGATGATTTTCGCTTCCGGATGGTCGGCCCTCAGCTTGTCCAAGTCCGCCTGCGCCGCCACGCACATGCTGAGGTTGATTTCAGTAAGCTTGCCCTTAAACGGCGCGAGGAGCGCGAACCCGCCGGCATACGTCACATAGCACTCGCCCAAACCCACCCGCGTGAGGTTCGGAATCTTCGCGATGGCTCCCAATGCCTTCTCGGTGACGCTCGGCTTCCCCATCTCGCTAATGGAGAAACTCGTCAGCCCCGGATGCCCGGCGAAGAACGCGATGCCCGCCCCCGTGGCCTGCGAATGAGCGACAGAGAAACTGCGCAGCGTTTTGATTTTCGCGCACTGCTCCATGCCTTTGTCGGAAAAGCTGAGGCCAATCTTGATGTCCGCGAGCTTCGAGTCCGTGAGCGCATCGAACCCGCTGCCATCGAACTCCGGGATGCGCGGATCTTTGCCGACGAAGCCATTGTGGTCCATGCGGATGATGCGCAGCTCCGGCAGAGCCTTAAACGAGCGCAGCGTGCTGTTGCGCAGCCACGGGCCATTGCCAGTAATGGCGAGCACATGGCCGGCCTTGTCATGCGTGACGGTGAAGGCGACGGCTTCCCGCTCTTTGAACTGAATCGTCACCGAGGCGATGTCATCCTTCGGCACGCCGAGGCTAACGAGCGTCTCCGCAGCGCCTCTAGCCGAAAACCCCGGCTTTGACCCGAGCACGACTTCAACGCCCTCCGTGACCGCGATGCCCTGGATGATTTTCGCTTCGGCGGGATGCAAAGGGAGATTCAACTCGGCAGCATTTCCGAGCAGCGGGAGGGACAGGAGGAAGGCGCTGAGAAGGTGTTTCATGGAATGGGTTGGTTGGTGCTTGAATGGTAAACGAATGAAGACGGCTTTTGTGACATTGCTCACCGCAGCGTGAGTGTGCCGCCGTCCAGGGGGTAGGCGCTGCCGGTGATGAAGCTGGCTTCGTCGCTGCAGAGAAACAGCGCGGCGGTGGCGACTTCATCGGGCTGGCTCATGCGACCGATGGGTTGAGTGAGGCTAAGCTTTTCAAACATCTCTGCCTCGCTGCCGGGATAGTTTTTGGCGATGAATCCATCGACGAATGGCGTGTGGATGCCTCGGTCGAGGAAGTCATTCGCGATGGAGCAGTTCATGGCGAGCACCGCGCCTTTGCAGGTAGAGTAGGCAAAGCGGACGCTGCGGTAGCAACCGAGCGCGGGCTTGGGGTCGTCAACAGCGATGAACAGGACGTTGGGATGCGGCGGGGCGGCGAAGGTTATCTGGCAGATGAGGACACAGAGACAATTGGGGATGAGTCGGGTGAATTTCATGGCTCGAGCTTCGCTTTCGCGGTGGGGTTGAGCGTTGGAACGAGCGCCGTTTAGGCGATGATCTCTTTCACCACCTCACCGTAAACATCGGTCAGGCGGAAGTCGCGGCCAAGGTGACGTGAGGTGAGCTTGAGGTGATCGATGCCGAGGAGATGCAGCATGGTGGCGTGCAGATCATGGATGTGGACTTTGCCGTTGATGACGCGGTAGCCCATGTCGTCGGTGTCGCCGTAGGTGAGGCCACCTTTGACGCCGCCGCCGGCCATCCATGAGCAGAAGCTCTCGGGCTGATGCTCGCGCCCGTGTTTCTCGATGGGCGACTTACCGCTGAGATCCTGGCTCCACGGTGTGCGGCCAAACTCGCCGCTCCAGAGCACGAGTGTGTCTTCAAGCAGGCCGCGTGATTTCAAATCTTTGAGCAAAGCGGCAACAGGTTGATCGGTCTGCGAGCAAAGTTTGGGAAGATTGCCGCGAATATCCCCGTGATGATCCCAGCCCCCGATGCTGACTTGCACGAAGCGCACGCCGGCCTCGCTGAGTTTGCGAGCAAGCAGACAGGCGCGGCCAAAGGTATTAGTGTCCTTGCCGCCTACGCCGTAGAGGTCAAGCGTGGCTTTGCTCTCCTTTGAGATATCCACAATTTCAGGCGTCGTGAGTTGCATACGCGCGGCGAGCTCCATGTTTTGAATCATGCCTTCCATGTTCGCATCGCCTTGCAGATCGACGACAAGACGCTTGTTCATGCGGGCCATGAAATCCATGCGCTGGCGCTGAATGGCGTCGTTCTCGGAGACGTTGCGCAAGTTTTCGACAGGCAATGATTTGCTGTCGAGCGGCACGGTGAGCTTAGTACCTTGATGGATCGCGGGCAGGAACGCGGAACCATACTCACGCACACCACCGCCCTGGATGCTTACGAAGCTTGGCAGATTCGCGTTTTCGGTGCCGAGCCCATAACTAACCCACGCTCCCATGGACGGACGCACTTCAGCAAAGGTACCAGTGTGGAACTGCAAGGTCGCGCCTGCGTGCTGGGGATTGTCAGCGTTCATGCCACGCAGAAGACAAAGATCATCCGCCACCGTGGCGAGGTGCGGCATTAAATCAGAGATCATCATGCCGCTTTGTCCGCGCGGACGCACCGGAGCCATCGCCTTGAGCGCAAGGAACTGATCCGTCCCGACCTGGGTGACTTCTTTTCGCAAAGGCGAATCGATCTTCTGCCCGTGTTTGCGCTCAATAAAATCCTTCGGATCAAAGAGGTCCATCTGCGACGGACCACCACCCATGAAGAGGAAGATGACGCGCTTGGCTTTCGGCACCATGCCGGGAATTCGAGCCGCGAGCGGATTCGAGGCCGCACGGGCAATGTCTTGCATGGCGAGAGCTCCAAAGCCGCAGGCAGTGCGCTGGAGGAGTTGGCGGCGAGTGAGGATTGAGTTCATGGATTGGATGAGAATTGAAGTGATTAAGTGTGGTGAGGCCGGAGATTGGGCAAAACTGCTTTTACTTCCTCGGCGCAGACGGCAGTTGTTTGATCCACGCGAGGTTGAAGGCGTAGTGGTTCTGGCTGGTGATGAGCTGCACGCGTCCATCGCGAGTTTGGGTGGCGGCGAGGTAGCCGTTGCTGTCCGCTATGTTCTTTCCTTCGGGGGCGATAAGGCGGCGGTCGGGCCAGGTTTTGCCTTCGTCGTAGCTCACGGCGGCGTAGAGGCCGTAGCCAGTGTAGTCGCCGCCGACGGATTTGAATGTTAGACCGATGCGCTCGTTTTTGGGCGTGCGGGCCTGATCGGTGAAGGAACACAGCACGATGGGGCCTTCTTTGAGCCGCAGCATGGCGGGGCGCTGCGTGTTACTGACGACGGGAAACTCGCTGGCGGCATAGCTCCACGTTGCTCCGAGATCGCTGGAGTAGCTGACGGGCATCTTGAGGTCGAAACGTTTTTGCGCGGGCTCTTCGGGTGAGAGACGACCGAAGGCCATGAGACGTCCGTCTGTAAGTTCGACGATGGGGGAATGAATGCCCGCGATGAAAGGACCTTTGCCTCCGGGCTTGATTTCATCCGATCCGCGACGATTCCGCCCGGTCTCGCTCCAGGTCTTGCCGTTGTCGCGACTGATCGAGAGTCCCGAAAAATCGAACGGGATCGCGATGACGCCTTCCTTTGTGCGGATGGGATTGCTAGCCGACTCCCCGTGTGCCCGCATCACTTCGGCCTTCGACCAGGTCGCGCCGTTGTCGATGGAGCGGCGGATCACGATATCGCCATGCTGTCGGCCTTCGACGATGTGGAAGATCGTCTTGTCGCCGTCCCACCAGATTTTCGGGGCGTGGTCGTTCACGTCCATCGCATCCCAGAAGGACGAGGCGGCTTCCCATTCCTTGGCACCAAAGCGCAATCGCGAGGCGGCATTTGCAGTGGTGAGATCGGTTTCACCCATGGTGGAGAACCACACGGCGAGCAGATCGCCATTCGGGCACTCGGTGATGGCCGGACTGTGGTTCTGGCTGATGAACACCGGGCCGAAAGCGTCATTTGGGATACGCACATAGGGTTTCGGGCCTTCGAAGAAAGGAGTTTCCGTAGAATGCGGCCCGTGGATCGGAACGATCTGACTCACGTTCTGCGCGTTCAATGGCGGCGTGGCCACGGGCAGAATTTTGCCCTTCGGAAACTCGCCTTGGACCACGCGGAAGCCGATGCGTGGGCTCGCAGAGTTCGTCACCCACGAGCCCCGATTCGCCGAGCGCAGGAAGCGGATCATGGAGGAATGAAATCCCCCGCGAAACACGCGACAGTCACCATCGATCCGCCCAAGCGGGTCGGTCTGTGCGCCGCCCACATACTGACCATACCAGTCGCTGCACCACTCCGCCAAGTTGCCGTGCATGTCATGAAGGCCCCAGGCATTCGGCGTCTTCTGCGCGACGCGCAAGGAACCCGTGCCTCCGGCTCTTGATTCTGCCTCAGGATGATCTAGGCCAAGTATTTGTCCCTGCTTCAACTTAGCAGGTGGCTTCCCGACATTCCGCCAGTCATACTCACGCGGCATCGGTCCCGGCGAGAAATACACGCCGCGCAGGTTTTCCTCCCCGAACCACTTCTGATGCCCGTCCGGTAACAAGTCGCCGGTGTGGAACAGCGTCTTCGTGCCCGCCCGGCAGGAATACTCCCACTCCGCCTCGGTCGGCAAGCGATACGGCTTGCCTTCCTTCTTCGTGAGCCACGCGCAAAACGCCACCGCCCGCTCCCAAGTCACACCGCTTGCCGCATCCTCATCCGCAGGCTTCGACTTCGGATCCTTCTTTTTGAACTCGGGATCGAACTGCCGATACTGCGCCACCGTGACCTCGGTGACGCCGATGTGAAACGGCTGCGTGATCGTGACCTGATGCGCTGGCTTCTCATCGAAGTCGATCCGGTCGATGTCCTTGTGCATCTCGCCAAACCGCTTCTGCCGCAGGTAATCCTCCATCGGCGGCCCGTCCTGGCCCATCGTGAACGTGCCTGACTGGATGGGCATGAGCTTCATGCCGACGGAGTTAATGAGTGGCTCGGCGGCATGCAGTGTGGTGATAAGACAAAAATATGTGAGACAGAAAAATGGTGTTCGAGTCTGCATATTTTTGTCTGCGATCTTTTTGTCGTTGGGTTTCATCATCCGTGTATTCAGTGTGTTCCGTGGACCGTCACTTCTTTGGCGCGGGTGCCGGGGCTTTGATCCAAGCGAGGTTAAATGCGTAGTGGTTGCGGCTGGTGACGAGCTGGATGTTTCCATCGCGGCTCTGTGTGGCTGAGAGGTAGCTGGCGGGTTCGGCGAGCGTGTCGCTGATGAGGAAAGGCGTTCGTTCCTTGGTGATCCACTTCCGTTCCGGTCCACCGGGGGTAATGAGTCGTCTGTCGGGCCAGGTTTTGCCTTCGTCGTAGCTCACGGCGGCGAAGAGGCCGTAGCCAGTGTAGTCGCCGTCGGTGGATTTAAAGACGAAGCCTTTGCGGTTCCGCCAGTCCCGCCATTGGTCGGTGAAGGAGCAGAACAGCAGCGGACCTTCTTTGAGTCGCAGCAGGACGCTCTTTTGAGCGCTGCTCACGACAGGAAACTCGCTAATGTCCCACTGCCATGTCTTGCCGTGATCACTCGAATAGCTCACGGGCGTCCGATTCTCGAACCGCGCCTGCTCTGGCACTGGGTCAAGTCGTGAAAAGGCCATCCAGCGCCCGTCGGAGAGTTCCACCATGGTGGGATGGTAGCCAGCGATGAATGATCCGCTGTTGCCGGGCCTGACATCCTCGCTGCCACGCATTCTGCGACCGTGCTGCTGCCAGCTCTTGCCAGCGTCCTCGCTGACCATGACTTCAAAGAGGTCATACGGGATCGCCAGGACGCCGTCTTTGGTGCGCATCAACTGGTTAGCGTAGTCTCCGGCGGCGCGGAAGAACTCCGGCTTCGACCAGGTGGCACCGTTGTCAGTGGAGTGACGCAGGCTCTGACAGCCGGACTTATAATACACATCGTCGAGGTGATAGAGGGTCTTGTCTCCGTCCCACCAGAGTTGCGGCGCTCCGTCCAGCACATCGGCCGCATCGTAGAACGGCGAAGCGGGTTCCCATTCCTTCGCACCGAGGCGCAGTCGCGATGCGGCATGCGAGCAGGTGAGGTCGGTCTCGGCGGGAGTCGAAACCCATGCCGCAAGCAGGTCACCATTCGGACATTCGGTGATCGTCATGCAATGGTTCTCACTGCAATACACCGGCCCGACCGCATCATCCGCGACATGCACCAATAGCTTCGGTCCATCAAAGAACGGCACGTGGGCGGGTTGCGGCACGATGCGAGGCACAGTCTGGCTAACGTTTTGCGCATTCAGCGGCGGCGGTGCTTTGGGTAGCAAGGTTCCTTTTGTAAGCTCACCCTGCACGACGCGAAACCCCATGCGATCAAACGCATCGTATGGCACCCGCGAACCACGATTCGCCGAGCGCAGGAAGCGGATGAGCGAGGAATGATGTCCGCCGCGAAACACGCGAAAGTCGCCATCCACACGCCCGAGCGGGTCCGTCTGTGCACCGTTTTCATACGGCCCATACCAGTCGCTGCACCACTCGGCCAGATTGCCATGCATGTCGTGCAGACCCCAGGCATTCGCCGTCTGCTGCTCCACGCGCAACGAACCCGCCGCATCATGTCTGGCGTTTTCATGAGTCCATGAACCGCCGACGAGCTCGCCATACTTCAATCCGGCCATCGCTTTCTCTCCCGCCTTCCGCCAATCATACTCCCGTGGCATCGGCCCGGGCGGAAAATAGGCGAAGCGTAAATTCTCATCTCCAAACCACTTCTGGTGAGCATCCGGCAAGGTACCTCCCGTGTTAAAAAGTGTCGCCGTTCCCGCACGGCATGCATACTCCCACTCGGCCTCGGTCGGCAAGCGATAGGTCTTTCCTTCCTTCTTAGTCAGCCACTCGCAAAACGCCAACGCCTTCTCCCAATTCACACCGCACGCCGCATCATCATCCGCAGGCTTCGACGTTGGGTCGTTCGCTCTGAACGCAGGATCAAACTGTCGAAACTGCGCCACGGTGACCTCGGTGACACCCATGAGGAACGGCTGCGTGATCGTGACCTTGTGCGCGGGCTGCTCGTCGAAGTCGATTCGATCGAAATCCTTATACATGACCCCGAGCCGCTTCTGCCCCATATAATCCTCCATCGGCGGCCCGTCTTGGCCCATCGTGAACGTGCCTGGCTCAATGCGCACGAGTTTCATACCGATCGAGTTGGTGACAGGCTCGGCGGCGTGGAGAGGAGATAGCGAGTAAAGAATGAAAGGGATGAGCAGTGTGAGGAGGTGTTTCATGCAACGACGAGGCTGGTTTTTACAGACGAAACACAAATTCATTTGAAGCCAGCAGGCTGTGGCAGAGTTCACGCCACTTGATGGAGTCGATTGCGGGGCGGCCTTTGACGGTTTTGATGAGCGGCTCCACATTGCCGAGGAAGGCGGCCGCATCTTCGCGTTCGGTGCTGTTTATGGGGCGATTGAGAACGCGGAGCCAGAGGGCTTCGAGCCGCACGAGTTCGTTCGGTTCGGCGGCGATGAGCTTGTCGGCGAGCGTTGTGGCGCGTTTGCGGAGGAGGTCGTTGCTAAGCAGGAAGAGCGACTGCGTGGGCACCACGGTCTGATTTCGCTGTCCGGCTGTGCCAGCAGGATCGACGAAATCAAAGAAGGCTCGCAAGCGGTCTGGACCAGCGGTGCCGCCTCGCAGGACAGGAAGATAGAGGGTGCGCTCAAACTCCTGCGAGGGGCGCGGCTTGCTGTGCTTGTAGTTAGGCGGATTGACACCTTTCAGAGCCAATGCACCGCAGTTATCCGGTTCTTCGAGCACCAGCGCAGGTCCGCCGCTATCGCGGGTGAGTTCACCGCTGATGGCAAGCATGGAATCGCGCATGGCCTCGGCATCAAGGCGCTGGCGATTCATGCGCCAGAAGAGTTTATTCTCGGGATCAAGCTTCATCGCCAGGGCATCATTGGAGCTGCTTAGGCGATAAGCCCGGCTAAGAACGAGCGAGCGAAGAATCGCTTTCTGCGACCAACCGCCGCGCATGAACCGAGTGGCGAGGTGATCGAGCAACTCAGGGTTTGTGGGCACATCGCCACGAGTGCCGAAGTAATCCACACTCGGCACGATACCCGTGGCGAAGAGTTTTTGCCAAATGCGGTTCACCGTTACGCGCGCGGTGAGCGGATTCCGATTGTCAGCAAGCCAGTCCGCGAATTGCAGACGTCCACTTTGTCCGGCGGGAATGGAGGGGAACTTTTCCCATGAGGCTACGCGAACTGCCCCTCGCGGCACGACGGTGCTCGGCGCGTACGGATTTCCACGCACATAAACGGGCATGTCGGCAGGCGCCGGGCCATCGCTCATGGCAAAGGCTCTTGGCGTCTTGTCCTTGAAGAACTCGGCGTGTTTGATGGTCTCGCCGAGCTTTTTGATCTGAGCGTCGAGTTCGTCGCGACGTTTAGTGAGGGCGTCTTTACCGGCGGCGGGCTTGGGGTCAGCATTGGCCGAGATGTCGCGTTGTGCATTGTCGGTAGCGGCGACTTGAGGTGATGGCGCGTAAGCTTTGCCAAGAGCGGCGAGTTGTTTGGTCACTACGGCTTTCTCGTCTGTCAGCTTTTTTTGCTCTTCTTTGAAGCCGAGGATGCGCTGCTCGTTCTCAACTTCGAGTTTCTTCCGCGCAGCGAGTTGGGCGGAGGTCTCGGGCAGGACGGTGCTGTTCAGCGTGCTCCAGACGCCCATGTCCGGCATTTTGTGCGAGGAGGGTGAACTGCGCAGCATACCAGCGATGCCATAGTAATCCTCCACTCCGATGGGGTCGAACTTGTGATCATGGCAACGCACACAGCCGAGCGTCATGCCCATGAAAGTCTGACCGATTTTGATCATCTGGGAATCGATGTGATCGGTCTCCATTTTTGCCTTGTCCGGATTCACGATTTCGATGTCGCCCACCATGAGGAAGCCAGTGGCGGTGATTTTTTGCGCACGATCTTCCGTGGATTTCGATGGCATCAAGTCGCCAGCGATCTGCTCGCGCACGAACTCATCAAAGGGTTTGTCTGCGTTGAAAGCGTTGATGAGGTAATCGCGATAGCGCCATGCGTGTTCGGCGAACACAGAGTTCGACGTACCAATCATATCCGCGTAACCGGTGAGATCGAGCCAATGCCGCGCCCAGCGTTCACCGTAGGCTTTGGAGTTCAGAAGACGATCCACAACGTTCTCGAATGCCTGGCGCGTGGTGTCGCACTCGAAGGCTCGCACGTCGGCTTCAGTTGGCGGCAGGCCCGTGAGGTCAAGGCTCACGCGACGAAGCCAAGTGTAACGATCAGCATCAGCCACGGGCTTGATGCCCTTGGCTTCAAGCGGGTTGAGAATGAAATGATCCAGCGGATCAAGCGGCCATGCGGCATCCCTGACCAGCGGTGGCTTGGGATTGCTCACGGGTTGGAAGGCCCAGAACTTCTTGCCTTCTTTGAGATCAATGACGCGCTTCTTCACTGCGGTCACCACTTCTTTCTCACGCGGATCAGGTGCGCCGAGCTTCACCCATTGTTCCAGAATCGCGATCTCTTCCGCAGGCAGCTTGCCTTTGGTAGGCATCTGAAGATGAGAGTCCGTGTAGCGGATAGCGGTAATCAGCAGGCTCTTGTTGACATCGCCAGGAGTGATGGCCGCACCATTTTCGCCACCCGTCTGCCAGCCCGGTTTTGAGTCCAGCGCGAGACCGCCTTTGATCTTTTTGTCATGCGAATGGCATTCGTAGCACCGCTGAATGAGCAGCGGGCGCACCTTGGATTCGAAGAAGGCGGTGTCTTCGGCCTGAGTGGTGCCGAAGACGCCAAGACAAAAAATGGCAGAAAAGAAAATGGTCTTCATATCTCACTTGGCTTTTTTGATCTTGAGTGCTGGCAAATCCATATCCTCACCGGCGGCGAGGATGTGGATGTGCATAGCGGCACGCGCGGCTTCGGGGTCGCGGTTCTCGATGGCGACGAGGATGGCTTCGTGGTGAGCGATGGCAGCTTGCTTGCCGATACGGCCAATGGTGCGCAGGCGGCTGGTGACACCGATCTCGGCGAGAGAATCGAGAATGAGCCGGTAAATCAGATTGCCGCTCGCGTCTGCAATGGCGTGATGTGCTGCGATGTCTGCCTCAATGGCGGCGGCATTGTCAGGGGCTTTTTCCAACTGCGTTTGGATCCGGCGCAGTGTGCGCAGTTGCTCCTTGGTGGCACGCTGGGCTGCAAAGGCAGCTGCATCAGGCTCAATGGAAAGCCGTGTCTCATTAAGCTGCTGAAGACGATCCGCCATATCAGGAATGAGCAGCGAGAGCGAGTCATTCAAAGGCCTGTGCAGGCGGTCAACGATCTTGATTCCCGTGCCGTGCTGGATCTCCAACATGCCTTGCTGTTCCAGCCGTTTTGTCGCCTCGCGAACGACGGTGCGGCTGACGCCGAGTTTCTCAGCCAAAGAGCGTTCGCCGGGCAGCCAGCGCTCTTCCTCAGCGCTACCGCCACGGATGAGTTCGGCGAGCTGCTGACAGACACGTTCGACGAGGGATGCAGGACGGTCGAGTGCGGTGATGTTCATTGGGGAATGGAGTGATGGAGTGGGGAGTTGTGAGCTGAGTTAGCTGGGGGAGAGATTGAGGTGGAGGAGATCGAGATCGTGAGAGATGGCTGGTTCTGCGCCATACTCGATTGAGTCCTCTCGAACGACCAAGGTCTCGGTCCAATCGCCTGCATCGCGTTTACGCTCAAGGGACTCGACGAGCTTAAGGAGTCGGTTTTCGAGTCGAAAAATTAGCGAATCAAGTTGCTCGAAGGTAGATGGCTCAACTTGGCCAGTGCGCGAGTAGGCGATGAATCCAGAGAGCGTTTCGCCAAGTGATCCCAGCGCGATATTGAGATGCTGGAGATACTCACGAACCGTTCTCCGACAGTAACCTTCAGCGATGTTGCGATGCACTGAGTCAGCGGAGGCAATGGATTGTGAGGCCAGCTTCTTTTGCTCAAAC
>JAIXYN010000020.1 GCA_027490195.1 Verrucomicrobiaceae bacterium
ACTTGTATTGCTACTCATAGTGTCCCGTTCGACTTGCATGTCTTATCCACGCCGCCAGCGTTCGTTCTGAGCCAGAATCAAACTCTCCAAAAATTTTGAGCCGTCTCTTTTTAAGACGAACTCGATTGACTGTGCCTGTTTAAACCACAGGCACCTGCGCATTTTCATGCACAGCGCACAATTTAGTTTTCTGTTTTCTAACAACAAAACTCGGTTTTACCCTCATCTCATTGCTTCTGTGTTTTTAAAAGATCGTTTCTGATTCCAGTTAATTCGAGCCGCTTGTTGCTTCTCAAACCTTCTTTTCTCAGCCCGCGTTTTTCGCTGCGGGTTAGGAGAGTAAAGCAGGTCAGAGATCGTGCAACTACATTGTGCTGTTTTTTGCAAAAAACTTTCGTTCGATGCATCCATTCGGCCTTTTGGTGCAGTTTCGTGCCCCATGCATCGCATTCGATCCCGTATTCATGTTGTCTGCAAAAGCGACTCTCGAAAAACGACGTTTTGTCTACGTAAACACGGCATTTTGAGAGCTGACGAAGCCTCGCTTTTGAAGCCTGATTATCATCTCATGAAGTCATTGATCCGAAAACTTCATCCAGCTGCGCGTGCATCACGCATTTCTTCCATCCACTCGGTTTCATCTATGTTTGAGTTCGATGTCGCCAGGCTTTCTTCTTTGTATATCAGCCATCAAAATCAAAACCCCTGTTTCGTGGCTCTCCTCCGAGCCTAAAAACACCGTTAGCACCGCCTGACGTGGGCACTCTCACCTTATATACGTGGCGGCTACGAGTTGCAGCCTCTCTCCCTCATTCCCGTCTTCAGAGGACGATGACAGATCTTCCGCTTTGAGGCGCTCAGGAGTCTGACGTTTCTCTTCCCATACAGATGGGGGACAAAAAAGTGGTGTCATTCGTGCTACTCTTGCTATTTCGTTGGCTGCTACCATCCCAATGAACACCCCTCTCACCTTCACCACTGGCTCCGGAGCTCCCGGCAAGTATTATTCCCTTCCTGCACTGGAGGCCGCCGGCGTCGGCAATGTCTCACGCCTGCCGGTTTCCATCCGCATCGTGCTGGAATCCCTGCTGCGCAATCTGGATGGCAAGAAGGTCACTGAGGCTGATGTCAAAAACCTCGCGAACTGGAACGCGAAGAGCCCGGGCGAGTATGAGATCCCCTTCACCGTCGCCCGCATCGTGCTGCAGGACTTCACCGGTGTTCCTCTTCTCGTCGATCTGGCAGCCATGCGCTCGAAGGTGAAAGAACTCGGCAAAAATCCGAAGATGGTCGAGCCCCTCGTGCCCGTCGATCTCGTCGTCGATCACAGCGTGCAGGTCGATTTCGCCGGCACACAGAATGCGCTGAATCAGAACCTCGCACTGGAGTTTGAGCGCAACAAAGAGCGCTACCAGTTCCTCAAATGGGGTGAACAAGCCTTCGACACCTTCAAGGTCGTGCCTCCTGGCATTGGCATCGTGCATCAGGTGAACCTCGAATATCTCGCCAAGGGCGTGCTCGAAAAAGACGGCGTTTATTATCCCGATTCCCTCGTCGGCACCGATTCGCACACGACCATGATCAACGGTCTCGGCGTCGTCGGCTGGGGTGTGGGCGGTATTGAAGCCGAAGCCGGCATGCTCGGCCAGCCTGTGACCTTCCTCGTCCCGGAAGTCGTTGGCGTGTATCTCAAAGGCGCACTCAAAGAAGGCGTCACCGCCACCGACCTCGTGCTCGAAGTCACCCAGAAGCTGCGCAAGCTGGGCGTCGTCGGCAAATTCGTCGAGTTTTACGGCCCTGGTGCTGTCAGCCTGCCCGTCACCGACCGTGCGACCATCGCCAACATGGCCCCTGAATATGGCGCCACGATGGGCTTCTTCGGTGTCGACGAAGAAACCATCGCCTACCTGCGCGGCACCGGCCGCACCGAAGAGCTCTGCACCACGGTCACCAATTACTACAAAGCGCAAGGCATGTGGGGCATCCCCACCGAGAAAGGCAGCATCGAGTTCACCACCGAGATGGAGATGGACCTCAGCACCGTCGTCCCTTGTGTTTCCGGCCCGAAACGCCCGCAGGACCGCATCGAAGTGCCTGCCTTGAAGTCCAAGTTCAACGAGCTCCTCGTTGCCGATGTGAAAGCCGGCGGCTTTGGCAAAACACCCGTCTCGCAGGTGGTCGAACACCTCGGTGCCGCCAAGGCGGATGGCCTGGATGTCACAGGCGCAGCGGCAGGTGTGGATGTCGTCTCAGATCAAACCGGCTTCGAAGTCACCGTTGATTCCAAAGGCGGAATCAAAGACACCATCACCGACGGCAGCGTGCTCATCGCCGCCATCACGAGCTGCACGAACACCAGCAATCCGAGCGTCATGCTCGCCGCCGGCCTCCTCGCGAAGAAAGCGAACGCCAAGGGCTTGACCGTTAAACCTGCCGTCAAGACCAGCCTCGGGCCAGGCAGCCGCGTCGTGACCGATTACCTCACCAAGACAGGCCTTCAGGTCGAACTCGACAAGCTCGGCTTCCAGACCGTCGGCTACGGCTGCACCACCTGCATCGGCAACTCCGGCCCGCTCGACGCTGGCATTGAAGACGTCGTCAAAGGCCAGGACATCGTCGCCGCCAGCGTGCTTTCCGGCAATCGCAACTTCGAAGCCCGCGTGCATCAGAGCATCAAGGCCAACTTCCTCATGAGCCCCCCGCTTGTGGTCGCCTACGCCATCGCAGGCACGGTCGATATTGATCTGAGCACGGACGAGCTCGTCGCCGGCAGCGGCGTCTATCTGAAGGACATCTGGCCCACGCTCAAAGAAGTGCGCGATGCCATGGCGTCCGCGCTTTCCCCGGATGTCTTCCGCAAGCTCTACACCGACTTCGCTTCGCAGAATCCGAAGTGGAATGAGATTCAGGGCGGCATCGGCGAAGTCTTCGAGTGGGACGGCAAGTCCACCTACATCCAGCATCCGCCGTTCTTCGCTGATTTCAGCATGACCCCCGGCGACATCACCGAGATCAAAGGCGCACGCCCGCTCGGCATCTTTGGCGACAGTGTCACCACTGACCACATCAGCCCTGCGGGTGCGATCAAGAAGGCCAGCCCCGCTGGTCGCTTCCTGCTCGAACACGGTGTCACCCAGGCCGATTTCAACAGCTTTGGCAGCCGCCGTGGCAATGACCTCGTCATGACCCGTGGCACCTTCGCCAACGTTCGCATCAAGAACCTCATGCTGGGTGGCAAAGAAGGTGGCGACACCCTCCTGCAGCCTGCGGGCACCGAAATGAGCATCTATGACGCTGCTGAGGCCTACAAAGCTGCGGGCACGCCAAGCATCATCCTCGGCGGTGAAGACTACGGCATGGGCTCCAGCCGTGACTGGGCCGCCAAAGGCACCCGTCTGCTCGGCGTCAAAGCCGTCATCACCAAGTCCTTCGAGCGCATCCACCGCAGCAACCTCGTCGGCATGGGCGTCCTGCCCTGCAACTTCAAGGACAAGGCCGACTACGACAAGGTCAAGGACCTCAGCGATGCCACCTTCGACCTCCTGGGCCTGAGCAATGACTTCAAGCCCATGAGCGAAGCCACCCTCCGCGTCCACAAGGCCGACGGCAGCAGCTTCGACGTCCCCGTCGTCGTCCGCATCGACACCCCTGTCGAAATCGACTACTACCGCGCCGGCGGCATCCTGCCGTATGTGCTCGCGCAGATCCTCAGAGCGAATGCCTAACTGAATGCGGTTTTCATCCCGCCTTCCCCAGTTCAACAATCATCCGGCAGACCGCAAGGCTGCCGGATTTTTGTTTTCTGGCATGTTTCACCGGAAGGATCACACTCAGCAGCATGAATGCCGCCACCGTCTTCCCCATGATTCCCGCCGCGAGTAAATCGCTGTGGTTCTTTGCCATCATGAGCCTCATCCTCGTCGGGGTTCTGGTGCTGATGGTCTGGCTGGCGTGGTCCATGCAGCATGCACGTTTCACGGTTTCAAACGAAGTCTTGCGACTCCAAGGCGATCTCTATGGTCGAATGGTCCCGCTCAAGTCGCTCAAGCTCGACGAGGCGGTCGTCGCCAACCTCAAGACCGACAAGGATCATCAGCCGAAATGGCGCACCATGGGCACCGCGCTGCCCGGCTACGACGCCGGATGGTTCAAACTGCGCAATGGGGAAAAAGCGCTGATGTATGTCACGGACAAGACGCGCGTGGCACGCATTCCGACCACAGAGGGCTACACCGTCATGGTGAGTGTGAGCGAACCTGCGGCATTGATTGATGAGTTAAAACGGCGGCAGGCTGCCCGCTGAGAACTACCCCCCGTTCACCACCATACCCCGCAGCGCACTCGATGACATCATCGGCTGCAGCAGCGCCAGACCGGCACGCAGCTGGGCGGGCGTGGTTTTGGCGGGGTTGTTGACGATGAGCACATCGGTCGCCAGAGGGGCAAGCGGGGCGACGTTGGCAAAGCTCTTCAGCAACGGTGAGGCATCGAGAATGATCCAGTCCACTTCCGTTTTCGCACGCTCGATCCAGCTGCGGTAGCCGTCCAGCAGTTCATTCGTGGCGTGGGCAGGCAGGTCGCAGCCGGGCAGCAGGAAGAGATTGCTGTGACCGTAGCGCAGGGCCTCCAGGTTGCTGGCATAGGCACCGTAGCCCTGCACGGCCCGTGGAAACCACTGGTGAAGAGTGGGCGCGGAGGGATTGCACTCCATCATGAACACACGACGGCCTTGGTGGCAGAAGGCGGCGGCCAGCGCGGCGGATACCAGTGTTTTGCCGTCACCCGTGCCCGCACTGGTGATGAGGATCACGCCGGCGGTGCCACTGCGGTTCATGGCCTGCATTTCGAGCGTGCTGGTGAGCTGATGCAGCGCACTTGAGGCGCCTATAGGCTCCGGTTTCAGGAGTTCCGACAGCATGGCCTCCGGGCTGGATCCCTGCACATAGGGCAGACGGGCCAGAATGGTGGCTTCGCCATTGGCAGGCTTCAAGACCGGCATCTGGCGTGATTGCGGCTGCATCGGCGGTGCCGGATTCAACACGGGCGACGGACGTGCCGTGGCAGGCAAAGCTACCGCAGCAGGTGCGGCGATGGCGAAGGGAGAAGCAGGCGGTGATGCCTGCTGCACCGGATAGCCATAGCCATACGCAGTGTGCTGCGTTTGATCCTGCATCGCAGGCTTTTCGACTCTGGGGCTGAAAAGATTCCTCGCATGGTCGTCAAAGATGCCCCAGGCCACCGGCAGACCGAGAAATGCAAGGCCAAACAGCATGACGGCGGCCACCGCAGCGATGGGCTTGCTCGGTTTCACAGGCTTTTCCGGCACCATCGCCATGTCCGCCACCCGTAGCAGGCCGCTGTCACGGAACTGGCCGGTGAGTGCAGCCTGACTACGGCGCATCTCGATTTTTTCATAGAGATCGCGATCCATGCGCACCTGGTCGCGCAGCAGGCTCTGCTGCACAGTTTTGCCGTTGATGTCCAGCGCCACGCCACGCGCATCATCGAGCTGACGGCGGTAGTCGGCAATCTGCCGCTGCTGGGACTCTACCTCCGCCTGGATCATGCCGACGACAGAGCTGACTGCACGTTCCAGCGCACCCCGCTGCGCTTCGATTTCATTCGCAAGAGCGATCATACGCGGATGTTTGCGCCCGCAGGTGGCTTCCAGCGGCGCTCGCTCGGCGATCTTTGCATCAAGCTGCTTGCGAATGAAGCTCACATCCGCGTTGTCCGCGAAGACTCGGAGTTCCGTGAGATCACGTCCGGACTTTTGCGCAGCAGCAAGATCATTGAGGTCACTTCTGGCCTTGGTGAGCTTCAAATCAGCCTCCGTGATTGCAGCATTGAGCTGACGCACCTTCTCAGTGGAGACGTCCTTGGACTCCGTATTCTCCATGAGGACGTTTTGCTTGTTATACTCCGCCAGTTTCTGCTCCGATTCACGCAGGTGCTTCAGCAGCTCCTCTGATTTTGATTCGAGAAAGGTGGACGTGTCGGCGCTGAGCTGGCCTTCCTGCTCCGCCACGTAGTGGGTGTACTCCTCGACGAAACGGTTGGCCAGTTCAGCGGCTAATTTCGGATCTTTGTCTCGAATTTGCACCTTCAGCAAATGGGACTCCTTGACCGGCTCCACCCGTACATTGGCGATCATCAGATCGACGAAACGTTCGCGGGGATCGCCAAGCTTGCCCGGTTTGTAGAGACCCAGCAGCTTCATAAGCTCGTCTTTACGGCTCAACGAGTGCGCCTCACGATCCAGCAAAGCGTCGCGCTCCTGCGCCGGAAAGTGGTCGTAGAAATGGCCCAGATAGCGCCCCGACAACAACTCTGAACGGTGGTTGTTGATCAACTGCACCGCGCTCAATTCCGTGACTCCACGCGTGGACATGGCGTCAAAGTTGAACGGATTGGCATCCTGAATGCGCAGCAGCAGCTGCGACTCCGCCTCGTAGATCTTCACCCCCATGCCCAGGTAGTAGAACGAAAACACCGCGAGAATGAGGCCCAGCACGGCACCCCGTAGCCAGCGCTTGCGGATGTAGCCGATCACATCGACCAGACTGATGAGCGACTGCACCTCAAAATCCTGCGGATTGATCGGCGGCAGGAAGGCGCGTGGATCAAACACCGGCGACATGCCCGGATGCGCCGGCATGGTCATGGACGGTGCCACTGGTGTCAGACCACGCGCTGGTGGGAGAGCAAGCATCGCCCCAAAGCCATCCTGTGGGGCGGCTTTTGAGGGCTGAATGCTGTATGAAATGGCCATATGGATGATTTAAGCGGCTGGGCGGAGAACAGGGTCATTCCCCTCCGGAGAATCGTTGGAACTGATCACCACTTGAGAAGTGGAACGCGGCAGCCAGCGGCGCACAGTGCGCAGAGCATGAAAGGCGGTGGCGCGCCAGCTTGCCGGGTTGAATGCTTCGAGGTCGAGCAGCAGGCGTGCACCGTCACACCATTGGCGCTTGTATTCGTAGTCGCAGGGCAGCATGTCATACACCTGCAGGCCCCTCTGAATGCAGCCATCAATGGCCCAACGAGTGACCAGCCTTCCAGGGGAAATCTTCGCCAAGGACCAGTCCCAGCCCGTCTGATATTGAAAAAACTCCTCACGCTCAAAGAAACCGTACAGCGCAGCCACCAGTTTGCCGTCGGCTTCGAGCAAGGGCACCCATGCCCGCTGCTGCGGCAGCCAGCGCGCCGCCAGACGCTGGTGGAAACGCCAGGAGGCTTCCGTGGTGAAGCTGCTGATTCCGTCCGCCCACTGCATGGCATGCAGCACTCGAAACTCCTTCATCGTTTCGGCGATGGTCATGCGCTCACCGGCCTGCGTGGCTATGCCCGCATGCTCCGCCGTGAACGCCCTGCGAACGCGGCGCAGCAAATTTCGCCATTTGGAGCTGTGACGTGCCTCGTAGTCTTCCCACGATGCAGGCAGGTGAATGAACCGGCAGACCAGTCGGTTCAGCACTCCGGCATGGCTGAAAGCCTCCCTCAGCACGTTGAGGAGATGGGGCCTGTTGGGAGATTCTTCGGGCAGATGATTCAGCCGGACATTGTCGCATTCGGGCTGCAGCACCTTGAACACGCGGCAGAGCTGAGGCGTCAGCTCATCCTCACGGCCAGCGGGTACGATGAGGTCCATCCGCTCCCCATGCGCTTCTCCAAACCCGGCCAGAAAAGTCAGAGTCACGAGATGCTTGCGCACCGAATCCGGTTCAGAAGCGAGCATGAGCGGCGCGATGGCCTGCGGCACACCCTCGGCATCACGCAGCACGCCAATGACCAG
This sequence comes from Verrucomicrobiaceae bacterium, assembly GCA_027490195.1. Classification (GTDB taxonomy): domain Bacteria; phylum Verrucomicrobiota; class Verrucomicrobiia; order Verrucomicrobiales; family Verrucomicrobiaceae; genus Prosthecobacter. Next base: position 7,796 of record JAIXYN010000020.1, read on the forward strand.
CCGCGCCTCTTTACGGCACTCTTCCCACCACAGGCTCATCCAGTCCCAACGCACGAAGGGCGAACGCGTTTCCATCTTCTCGACCAGTACATCCCAGAACGGCTGCAGCGCTTTAAAGCCCGCTTCGTCGCGCACAATGTCGAGCGTGAGAGCACTACGACGCGGTGCCGGGTCGGCATTGGCCGCACCACGGCGCACTTGGGAACTCAAGATCGTCGTCGTAGTCACCGTGCTCCTCCTTCCGGCAATGCTACGGTTTTTTTGCGATGCTGCGCGGATTCAATCAGTGCACCCAGTTGCTGCCGTGCATTCAGCAGCGCCCCGGAATTATCATCCCAATCGCCAAAGCCACGCGCAAAATGGGCCGTCAAACGACGCGCCTCATCTTCCAGGCCCAGTTGCCGTGCCAGCATTAGATAATCGTAGTCCTCCGCCGTCTCACGCAGCCATTTCAGACGCATGGATGCCACCGGCGCGTTGCGGCCATGCCGCTTCTCCGTGGCAGGATAAATGAAAGAGCCGTCGCCATTGTAGGTTGCACCATCGGGTGTTTTGAACGTGCCCGCATCCTGCCAGACATCGACGCCTTCAGCCGCAAAGATCGTGTCCCAATAGTCAAAACCAGTGATGCCATGCTTCGGAAACAACCAGCCGACAATGCGATGCGCCATCGGCGGATAATCAATCGCCCAGACGGGCGGAAAGCTGTTCGTCAGCTGCTTGGGCCTGCCGTGCTGCTCTTCCCAGGCAACCGGCATCTGCACCAGTGCTGCATAGGCCCAGACTTCCTCGCCCGCCTGACGGCGCAGGGCGATGTCGTGCTTGCCACCAGCCCACTCCATATCCATCCACACGTCGCTGAAATGAGGCACCCAGATGTCCACCGCACCGTTCAATGAACCCCACGCCGCCTTTTCAGCGGTCGGCTGCTCGGTGACATGCAGCGGCACACGCACGCCATGCTTTTTTTCCACTTCGTTAAAGAACTCGCCCCAGCGGCGCACGGTGTCATAGGCCGCCGCATCGTTCGGCTCATCGAGGTCTCCCATGATGACGTAGCCGCGTGACTCGCAGCGGATTTTCGCCAGCAGCTTCATCCATTGCGCGACATAGCTCATCGCTGCAGCGCGGTCCACACCGAGGGGATCTTTGAACGGCCACTGCGGCCAGATCGGCAGGCCGATGCTGTTGCAGTGGCGGTGCAGCAGATGCTTTCTGAGCGCCCGCTCGGCCTTGTCTTCATCCAACTTGCCAGTGCTGGCGTCGGGATAGCTGCCGTAAATTTGATCCACGCTGAGACGATGCTCGGCAAGCAGGTCGTAATACGCATTGAGCAATCCGGCGTGCGCCAGTGAAGGTGCATTGTCTTGATACTCCAGCCCATGCACCTGCGCGACGTGACGCACTGTGGTCATGATTGAAGTGCGCAGTTTCGGCACCACGGGCAGGTCAAAGTCCCACACCTTGAGCGTGTAGCTGGCAATCGCTTTCATGCCATCGGCAAACTCGAACCGCACTTCGCCGGTATAGGCTCCCGCTGCAGCCGTGTAGGGCACGAAGACATCCACCCAGTAAGGTTGATTCACCACCTCAATACCGCCGATTTCCTGCGCGGGCATGTCGAGCGGCACCAGCGCATCCGGATAATCGCCCGGTGGCAGCGGTGCCTGAGGCGTGGATTTGGAGACGCGCACATAGTGCTCACGCAGCACCTTCGGCGCTGGCAGCAGCACACCCGAATCATCCTTGGCGATCCCCGTGGCCATCACCTGCATGGTTTTAAGCTGTGCCGGCGTGGCCGTGACGACAATCTGAAGCGGCTCCCACTCACCACGCGCTGCGTAGAGGGTGTTCGTAGCTGCCGTGGGTGCTGCTCCATCACGGGAGATGCGCGTCATGCTATCGCAAAACGCCACTTTCACCGGCTGGGCAGCGGCATAAATGGTCAGCGCCAGGAGCAGCAAAAGCGCTTTCATGACTTCACCTCCAAGAGCTCTGCGTAGGTTTCCGCATACTGCCGCGCAGCTTGGGCGATGGTGAATTTCTCAAGCACCCGCTGGCGTGACTTCCGGGCGATTTCTTCACGCGCTGCTGTGCCGAGTTGCAGCGCCCTTTCCCAGGCGCTCGCCAGCGCGGAATGATCACGCATCGGCACCACCTCACCCAAACCCTCAAGCAGACGTCCGCAATCACCCACATCCGTGGCGACACACGGCACACCGCAGGACATCGCTTCAAGGATGGTCATCGGGCACGCTTCAGTACGCGAGGAAAGCGAGAACACGCTCAGCGCCGGATACAAACGCCACGGATCGGCACGGAAAGACTCAAAGCGCACCTGATGGCGCTGCGGCAGCATGGCCAGCAGCTCACGCTCCACTTCACCCAGTTCGATTTCGACCCCGCCGCAAAAGACGAAGTGTGCCTCGGGCACCCGCGTCTGAAGCAGAGCCGCTGCGCGCAGAAAGGTCGCCAGATCCTTCATCTCATGAAAACGCCCGACAAAGCCGATCACCGGAGCGTTCGCCGGCAGTTTCAATTCGGCGCGCGTGTCGAGACCCGCATCCGTATCAGGCACAAAACGCTCGGCGTTGATGCCATTGGGAATCCAGCGCATTTTAGCACGCGGATAGCCCATGGCATCGTGGTTTTCGATGGCGGTGGCTGAGCAGGAAATGATGCGCTGCGGGATAAAACGTGAGCTGTAGGCCAGCGCACGACGGAAGAGCCCCATCTTGGCGTCGCTGTCGCCGGGGTTGCGATGAATTTCGCGGCAGTGAATGCTCCAGACAATGTTGCGCACTCCAGCCACCCATGCAGCCCAGCCGCCTACGAGATCGGCGTGATGCGTCCACGTTTGCACGATGTCAGGGCGCTCTGCACGCAGCACGGCGTGCAGTCTGGCGAGTGTGCGCGGATTGAGATACGTGGTGCTTTCAAGATCATGTACATCCACCCCGGCCTCATGCAGCCGCTTCAGCTGATGCGTCCAAGGCTTGGCATTGATGGCCACGACAACGGTGCGGAACTGCGCCGGATCGAGCGATTCAGCCAGGTTCATGAGCATCGCCTCCGCGCCACCACCGCCGATGCTGTAGGCAAAGTGCAACACCACCGGACGCCGGTCGAGTGCGGGTGCCGGCATGGATTGCGCAGCCACAAAGGCACGCATCGGCTGCTGGATAGGCAGCTGCAGCGTGGTACTCGTGGCAAGCGTGATCGTCTTCATATCATCGACATCGCTTTCCGGCAGCTCTGCCGCCAGTCTTTGAGTGTTTCAAAGGCGCCCGAAACTGTGGCTTTTGCTTCCCACACGGATTCTGGGGAGCCGTAGCGTGGCAGCTGGTGCATGGAGACGGCGTCATGCACCCGGCCGCAGACCGTGGTGCAGGCGGCTTTGAACCCCGCCTCACGCACAAGCATGAGTGTTTCGCGGGTGAAATCGTCAGTCCCGCCATTGGGATAGGCAAAAGCAAGAGGCAGTTCACCGATCTCGGCATGAATGCGATCTCGGCAGGTGGCAATTTCCGCCCGCATCGCCATGACATCGCAGCGTGCCAGAATGGGATGAGTGTGTGTATGGCCGCCAATGTCCACATGCCCGCTGAGGGACATTTCACTCGCCATCTCCCACGTCATCGGGCGCATGGCTGTGGGAAGGTCATCAAAAGAGGGGGTTCTCACCTCAAGCGCAGCCTCCAAACGATCAATCTCGCTCAGCAGATCGGCATCTGGCAGTTCCTTGAGTTCAGGCAGCAGCTTCATCAGTGACTGCTTACGCAACTCATAGGTTCCGAGGTACAGCCGCAGCTTCCTCCCATTGATTTTCCAGTCGAGCAGTTCCTTCTTCGTCCGACCGAGCGCCAGATCCGCACGCTGAAACCAAAACATTTCCACCCCATCCAGGAAACCCGTGGTGACAAAGATGGTGGCATGCAGGCCGAACTCCCGCAAAATGGGGAACGCCAGCTCGTAGTTGGATGCATAACCGTCGTCGAAGGTGATGACCACTGAGTTGCTAGGCAGGCCGGATCCCTGGCTTCGCGCTTCGACGAGATCTGCCAGTGAGATCACCCGGTATTCTTTGGCCAGCATGGAGCAAATGCGGCGGAAGACATCGACCTGCAGATGCAGCGACCAGTCGAGAACACCTCGATCATGGGTATTTTCACTCAGACCATGAAACGTTAAGATCGTGGCCTCATCAGAACGCCGTGTACGCGAGAACGACGCCAGACCGCTCCCAACAAGGGCGGCGGCTTTGATAGAGCGCGAGTAAGGAGCGAGCGGCATAATCAAAGTGTTAATGAATGGTTTAGTCCCCCAGTTGCGAGCAACTGGTTGAAATAGTAGTTATAAATAATATGTCATTGCGACCATCACGCATACTTTAGGAGGCGATTTATTAACTTCAATGGAATTATCATAAATACTGTATCATTCTTACGTTTTCCTTACTCTTGACCTTTGCCGCCTAAAAACAGCAAGGCCGGAGGTCGCCCTCCGGCCTTGCCGAGTGTAATATTGATGTCCTGGCACCGCCTCAGAGCGGCCTGATCCAGATGTTTCGAATGCGTACCGGCGGCTCGTTTTTGTGGTCCTGAATGCGGATCGGAGCTTTTTCGGGGAACTCCCCGCTGTAATCCGTGATGTTCTTGTGCTTCGTCGGTCCCATGATCTTCGTGTGGTTCTGCACGCAGATGCCATTCACAAAGGTAGTGATGTAGGCTGGCTCCACCACTTTGCCGCCTTCCAGCTTGGGCGCGGTGAAGACGATGTCATACACCTGCCACTGACCGGCAGGACGCACGGCATTCACCAGCGGCGGTGTCTGGCCGTACACACCGCCCGTCATGCCATCGGCATAGGTGGGGTTGTTGTCGCAGTCCAGCATCTGGGTCTCGTAGCGGTCCATGAAAAACACCCCGGCATTGCCCTTTTTCTGGGAATTGCCTTTCGTGTTCGGCTCGCTCATCCACTCCAGATGGAGCTGGCAGCTGGCGAACTCCTGCTTTGTCCAGCAATCGCCGCCGGAAATCATCATCACCGCGCTGTCAATCGTCCACGGGCAGGGAATGATCTTCCCTGTCTCCTTGCCCTTCGCGTCCTTCTCCTTCGCTTGCAGCGCGTCGGAGCTGGTGCCGTTGAAAATCACAATCGCATCTGCGGGTGGATCGCCGGGCTTTTCGCCAGGAGCCACGGCGGCAGGACGAGGACGATCGATGTCATGCACCTTCCACTGGGTGCCAGGAATGACCGGCGTGTCCGAATAGCCAATGGGCGAAGGTTTTTCAGCGGCGGGTTTGGAGTCGGCAGCTAGGGCCGGAAAACTCGCCAAGGCGAGCAGGAGGGTTGTAGCAGTGTGTTTCATGCGGGAAGCAGCAAACGAGAAGCCGCAGATGATGTTGCAGGTCAAGATGTGAAGTAATGTAAATACAGGTTGCCAATCTTCCAAGACAGCCGATTCTCATCCCCCATCAAATCGCGGGATGGAGCAGCCCGGTAGCTCGTCAGGCTCATAACCTGAAGGTCGTAGGTTCAAATCCTACTCCCGCAACCAATTTCAAAGCCCTGTAGCTCACCGAGTTGCAGGGCTTATTTGTTCTCCCGAATGCGACCGCTTAGATAACGCTGTCAGCGTTGGCGCAAGCAGTACACTGTCGTCATCCAGCACCTGCTTTTGAATCAACTTGGAACCAAAGCGCTGATGCAAGTAACCCGTGAGTGACTGATAAAACGTCTGCCGCGCCTGCGCCGTGGAAAAAGTATGATCCGCATTCGCAATGAAGTGGCACTGCAGCCTTCCCTGTTTCATCAACTGCTTCGCCTTGCGCCGCGCCTGATACATCAGCAGGAAATACCCCGGATCATTGTCCGAAACAAACATGGCCAGCGTGCGCTCAGCAGCAGCGACACGGCTCAAATCTCCAGGAAGGTCTTTGCGCGCTGGATGCCCGCAGCCGCTCTGCGTTTCAGGCTTCTCAGTCGCTGCCATTAAGCTGCCAAATCTCTGGAGACGCGGCATCAGATGGCCCGCGAAGCGTTTCAGCGAGCCGGTAAACCCCGTGCGCGTCTTGCCGGTGAGCAGCATCTTCCACTGACTCCATTTGAAGATAGCATTCCAATACTCACGCCAGGCCACAAGCTGGTCGGTGTTCGTATCATTGATGGTCATGCCCTCCTTCCAGAAAAAAACGAGGGGATTGATGAGGATGCTTTCGATGATAGCCGGATGTGGCAGCTGCGCCGCAGCCTGAAAGGCCACGTAGGCGCCCGAGCAGAGGCCCAGAAGCACGATGGGGCGACCGGGTTGCTGCACATTCAAATAATCACACACCAGTCCCACGTCGCGAAAGGCTGTCGCCGCGTAGGTGTCGTTTTCTTTTTCGGGATCCACCACCACGCTGTCACCGATGCCGTTGATGTCGAGTCGCAGACAGGGATAACCGAGCGCCGCAAGCTGCCGCGCCATGGCCACATGGATTCGCCCCGGCCCGATCCGATACGCGGCACCGGCATTGATCATGACGATCCAGGGCAGCTTCGTTGAGGGCTCCACCGGTTCCGTCATGATGCCAAACAAATCAGGCACTCTGCTGATGTGAAGAATGCTTTCACGCACCGCATCTGCACCGTAGGGCAGCATCGACATTGCACAGGATAAGAGCGCAGTTCCCCTGGCTGTTACGGCAGGGGATGCGGCCTTCATCCAGTCCACAATGCCCCGCAGGGCTTCTTGCGGCACTTCGGTCTCATGAGGTTCAGCCATCATTGCCTCGTAGCCGGGCAGCGCCATCAGCTCCGCCGCCACACCCTGCTTCAAAAGATGCTCCAGCAGCGACGCGTCACCCGCCGCGTTCGCATGGGATGCAATCAACACCCGCCCGCAGCGCAACGAATGCGACAGCAGATCCACCTTCGCAAGTTCACCTGCCAACTCATGCACATAAACAAAGCCCATGGCCTCAATGCCTGCTGAATCACTGCCCGCAGCCATCTGCGCGGTTTGACTCAAAGCGGTGAGCTCGCGCACGTAGCGCCGGCCTTTCACAATAGGCGACCACAGCACCAGACTCTCCACCTCGTGCTGCTCCGCGTAAAGCGCCGCCAGAGTCGCCCCCATGCGCAGGCCCATGAGGCTGATCTTCTGACAGCCCGCTTTGCTGCGCAGCCATTCCACCGCATCGTTCACATTCACCTGCCACGCGGCCAAAAGCAGCGGATCGTACTCGGTGCCGCCCGAGTCACCGGTGCCGTGGTAGTCTAGCCGCAGCACCGCAAAACCTTGTGCCGCCAGATTGTTCGCAAGATGTCGTAGCGAACGGTGTGAATGAACCTGCTCATGTCCGAGCGGCGGACAGATCAACACCCCGTGCTCAGCCACAGCGTCAGCGGGACGGTGAAGCCACGCAAACAATGACCTCCCACCGCTCTCAAAATAGAACGCGGTTCGCCTGACCTGATCCAGTGGCTCAGGTGTCATGATGAGTTTCCTGAGATGCACTTCTGGCCTCCACCGAAATCTCGCCCGCCACATTCAGAGCCTCAATAGACACTTCAGGCACCTTGCTACCGCCGCTGCGTGGTGAAAAGGAGACTGTTTTGGCCCGGTTCGGTGCAAGATGGAAATAGTTGTCGTCAGGCAGAAATCCCTTGGCCGACAAGCGCACGTTATGCAAAAACCGGTCGCTCTTGAGTGTGAGTTGATAGCGCCCGCCACCCAGCGCTTCCACCTTGGCATCCAGCATATCCGCTGACATTGACTGCGCCACGGGATCACGTGCACGGGTCAAATGAAACGACTCACTGATGACCTCACGCTCGGCGCTGAACCAGGTCGCGATCACCACATGATGCGACTGCGGACCAAAACGATACGCATAGTTCACATCAAAAAACGAACCCAGAAATTCATCAACACTCCGCATCTCCAGCGATCGCCCGTCCACCTTCAAAGCGATCTCATCGCGGGCAACGACGACATTCGGCTCACGCAGCAACTGCACTTCCACAAAGCCCTCCACAGCCTCGACGGTTTCGTTGCTGAGATGCACATGCAACCCATCAAGCCCTTCATCCGTGAGCGACAACTGCCGCGTCTGCCACGCGCGCTTCAGCTGATAATATGCTGCCTTCGGAGTTCCCGTACTGTCCACAATTCCCCACCCCGCCGCTGGCCACAGATCCTTGTAGAACCACACCAGGGCACCCGCATTACGACTGTAACCGCTGCGCCATTCAGCAAACGTTCGTGCCATCATCTCTCCCGATGCCACACGGCTCAATTCCAAATATCGCGGCATGTCGAACGAGCGCAACGTCACCGGATCGACATTGAACAACTCTCTCAGGTAGTGATCACGCACATCTTCAAAGTCCCATCCAGCTCCCGTGTCACGCGGAACACGCTGCTTCCAGCGCGGGTGGTGCATCACTGGCATCAGGCCACCCATGATCTCATCAATCGTATCCGTCTCCGGGATGTTCGCAAAACCCAGACACTCGCTGGTAAACTTCACATCCGCCTGCCTCAGCTCACGCAGCGAACGCAAATACGCCCCGATGCCATAGTAGTGAGTGACGCCGGTCCGCGTGTGAAACGGTAGCACACCGCCGCTCGGCGATGACGGCACATAAGCCGTGCCGGGATGATGCAGGTTGCACAGCTCGGGCAGTTGGTCGCCGAACCAGCCGTTGCGCCAAAGCTCACGCGCCATTCCCAGCATCGCAGCCTGCTGCTCGATCTCGCTGTTACCGCAGTAAACCGCCACGCAGGGATGCAGCGCGAATCGGTCGAGCTGCTGCTTCGCTTCAATCGTGATGTTTTCGTCGAACGCCGCGTCCTCCACAGGGTAGTCCATGTTGGCAAACATGAAGTCCTGCCAGACAAGGATGCCCAGTTCATCGCAGAGGCGGTAAAAAGCATCGCTCTCATAGATCATCGTGCCGCCGATGCGCAGCATGTTCATGCCCGCATCACGCGCGAGTGTGAGGTCATGCCGCAGCGATTCCACCGTTCCACCGAGCGTAAAAATATCGTTCGTCGTCCAGCACGCACCCCGGCAGTACACGCGCTCACCATTCACATGAATCGCGAACCCAGGATCATTGCAAACCTCGATGCTGCGGAAGCCCGTAGGCTCCAGCGGAAACTCATGAAGACCTGCATCCGTCTCGATGATCACCTTGCCAGCGTATGTCGCCTGCGCGCCATGCGTGTGCGGCCACCACAGCTCAGGGTGCTGAATGCTCAGCTCACCGCGCAGGACATCATCCTCAGACACAAGCTCCGCAAATTGCCCGCCGATCTGCAACCGAGCAGAGGAGATCTTCAACGACGTCGCTACCCTCGCACAAAAACTGACCACCCCTTCATCCTTCACAAGCACAGCCGTCTTTCGAATTTCCGTCAGCAGCACGGGAGCACGCTCCAGTCTCACCTCACGCCACGGACCCACCGCAGGCACCGGCGGCGACCAGCCGGGAATGCGTCCCAGCAGGCTCGTGCGCTGCCAGCGCAGCTGCTGGTTATTCACGAGGTTGGTTTTCCAGCGCGGACGTGGTCGTTTCTTCTTCAAGTCCGCCGTTAGCGAACGAAAGCAGATCACCAGCTCATTCTCATCGCGCAGTACTTTCGCCACATCCACACGATGGCTGCGGAACATGTTGTTGGAGCTCAGAATGAGCTCGCCGTTGAGCCACACATCCGCCAGCGATGCCAGGCCATCAAAGCACAAAAAGCATGGCTCTTCCGCCACTCGCGCTGCCGCCGCAAAAGTGGTGCGGTACCACCAGTCCTGCGCATCGACATCTGGCGGATTTTGATGATTCCACTGGCCTCGTGCACGCAATGCCGAAGCCACGGTGCCCGGCACCTCCGCATTAAACCAGTCGCCCTGCGCCGGTTGAGCGCTGGCTCCGGGAGCCTGCGCACAGCATGTCCACGGCGCAAAGTGAACGGGGTCCGTCATCGTATTTACGCGGGAAACGCGTCCTTCAGTTGCTGCATCGCCAATGCCCAGTTCTCAGCCATTTGATCGACAGGAGCGAAATCAATCGCCCTCTTCCGTGCCATCGCGCGTGCCAGCTGAAACTGCAGCGTCTTCGCCCCGGTGGAAAGCCGGAGAATCGACTCAATCGCGCCATCCAGCCCACCCACGCCCTGGCTCTGCAACCACTTCAGGTAGGTGCCGGCCAGTTCATAGCAGGAGCCAAACTGACGCAGCGTGGCAAAGGAGTATTGATGAAACGTAGTGATCGGCTCGTTGATCAGCCACTGCATGTCGGCCTCAAAACGGGCGCGGAACTTCACGAAGGGATTCCCTTCTGGCAGGCGGTGCAGCTGACGCCGCAGCAAACCGAGCGACGCATTCAGCAGTTCCTCGCCTTGCAGCGCCAGCGAGGGGGTGCTCTTTACAATCTCACAGTAGGGTGGCAGAATCGCGGGATTCTTTTCGCCGCGCAGATGAAACACATGCGCGAAATCATCCCCCTGCAGATGGTAGTAGCCCTGCGCATGGAAGTAGCCCAGGCGCTGCTGCTCCATGTCGATCTCGGCGATGGCCACTGTCGTTTTGACATGCTCCAGCTGATAGGCGCTGCCTGCCGTGTCAGGCAGATAAAACGAGTCGAGTTCAACCAGCAGCGGTCGTCCAAGCGACAACTGCTCTTCGATGTGCGCCGTCAGAGGGCGATAGATCGCAAGCTCTTGCACATCGAGCCCATAGAGTTCGTACAAATCCGCCAGTTGGTATTTGAAAAAGGTCCACTGGTCGCCTTCGAAGTCGATGCCCAGCGTGAATGGCAGGGCCGCTATCGGCTCCAGCCCCCGGGCGTGCAGCACTTCGATCCACACGTCCACGTAGCAGTTCGTCTCCGCCCACTCGCGCTCCTGCGTGTGCAGGCGATGCCGCGCGTAAGTTTGTGGATCAAGCGCTGGAAACGGCTGAGTCATAGTTCCAGGGCATTTTTGACCTCATACGGCCAACGGTCAGGATCAAATCCGTGGTGCTTGAACAAGGCCAGCGTGATGCGTTCCATTCCAAACCCGATGCACGCCGAATGCGCCGCCTCACCGTTCGGCAGATTGATGTCGAAGGCTTTGCCGAAGTAGTCCATATGGCAGTTGGTCGATGCAATTGCCGTCGGCTTCTCATCCGAGGCCACGGCAAAGGTGAATTCATGCTTCAAATCCTGATCCTTTTGCGAGGCCGCCATCACACGCCCGCCACGTCCGAAAAACGGATCATTGGCCAGCACGATTTCCACTCCGAGACCGACCTCCGCCAAAATGTCGCGGCCCAGTTCAAGCCATTGTTTGCGATGCTCCAGCGCCTGTTCGGCCGTTCCAATACGGACGAACTCGCGCTGGCGGAAAATCTGCAAGCGGCACGGGTCGATCGAAGGCTCATGCCGAAACACCTGTGACAGCAGATCCACCGTCTTGCCCTCGTTCGTGATCGTGCCTGTCAATGTTGGGTACAAAGGATAGCAGCACGCGGGCGACAGCATCAGCGCGCTTGGCGCCAGTTCCTGCGTCCATTCTTCACCGTTTTCGCGCTTTGTCAGCATCCTCACATGTTCACGCTCACGTCCCATGAAGCTGTGCACGGAGCCCATCAAATCCGGAAAGTTTTCGAGGTGGCTCGTCTTCAAATAATGCTCTCGGCTCAGCACTCCAGGCAGTCGCAGTACATCGGCCTGGATATGCGCAGCTCGGCGCGTGATCAGGCGGTCAAAGCTTTGCAGCACACCGTCAAACACACCGTTGTAACCATAGACACCACGCACGCCGAGCGGCACGAGCAGTCCGGCCTCGGTGACCTGGTCAAGAAACGCCTGGTAGGCCTCAGTGAGTGGGAGGGTTGCGGTGGATGTACACGTCATAAATCAGCCTTCCTTGTGAACCAGCAGCATCGTGGCGTTCAGTTTCAAAATGCGGTCGTTGTTGACCATCAGTGCCGCGCCATAAGCATCTCGCAGATGGCGCGCGATGCTGAATTTGGTATCGTTACGATAACCCGAAATGCCGCAGATCAGCATCGCACGGCCCACGATATCCACGAGTTGCTGTGATGAAGACAGCTTCAGATTGTTCGTGCGGATGGAAAAGCCAAATTCTTCAAACACATCCGGGCAGTCGCGGCTGCGCAGTTCATCGTATTCTCGAGCCAGTGCCGCCACATTGTGCCGCATCACCTGCAGCACTTGATCAGCCTCACCCAGCCGAATGGCCGAAATGGGTGTTTCGCCGGGTGTCTTGCGCGCTTCAGCACGCACAAAGGCACGGGCCTGGTTCACCGCGTCCATCGCGATGCCCGACCACAGCGCACCCCACACAATGTGTGAGTAAGGGTGCATCGTCTGCCCTAGAATCTCGTTGAACGGCTGCGGAATGATCTGCTCCGCGCTGCCAGATGCAGTCAGTTCAAAGCCCGAGCTGCAGGTGCCGCGAAAGCCCATCGTGTCCCAGGTCGAAAGCGGCACCGCCGTATAATCACCCTTCCGCACCATGACGTGTACCTGCTCATTCGCCGGCGCATTCGGCTCACTACGGCAAGTCACCAAAATCTCGTCCGCGTACTCTCCATACGAAATGACGGGGGCCTTCTTGGTGAGCTTGAAACGATCCCCAGTGACTTCCACCGCACAAATGCTGGAGCGCAAGTCCCCACCCGTGCCGATCTCCGTCGTCGCAGAAGCCATGAGTCGCTGCTCATCCACCAGCCGTCTCAGGTAGTCGCAGAAGAATTCCGACTGCTGGGCATGATGCACGACGCACGCCACCTGAATCTTGTGCATCGCATAAATCATGGCCGATGAGCCGCAGTACTGGCCCAGGGTCTCGCAAATCTTCGCAACCTGCACGAGGTTCAACCCCATCCCGCCATACTCTTCAGGAACATAGGCACTCAATAGCCGCGCCTCGCGCATGGCATTGATCGACTCGCTCGGAAAGCGCGCTTTTTTATCCACATCCGCCGCATGAACACGGAGCACCGTTTTGCCCAGCGCATGCACCTCCTTCAAAAGTTCGTCGAAATCGACTTCGGTGCTGCAAAGAGTGCTCACAGGATTGGCTTGGGGCTGGGGGTGAAAGGTCTTGACCAGTTGGCGCAGTTTCAAAACCTGGGCCTAGGCCGCGAGCTTTGTGATCACCTCTGCAATGGATTCGATGCTCTTGAAGGTGCGGCGGCCAATCAGATTGTCGGGGAATTCCACATCGAACTTGTCTTCCAGCGCCAGCATCACCGCCACGGTCGCTAAAGACGTCAGGCCGGCGTTATAAAGGTCATCAGCCTCCGTCAGGTTTTCCACGGGGAACCGTCCATGCTGGGCAAGGACTTCACGGATGTCAGGCACCAAAGTATTGCGTTCGTTGTCGCTCATAATGATAAGTGGACTAAATATATGTAATTATAATAAATATAGCAAATATTTATCCGTCCATTTATTTCATCAGCCACCGCGACTCTCGCTGCCCAGCAATGAAGCATGCCCCCATGGGGCGAACTTTTCAGCGCCCTTCGCCAGCTTTTCCCACGCGCAGCGTGCCTCATCACCTGCGTCTTTACCTGCCCTTATTTTGCAGTGCATGACCGCCCCCAGACCGTTCGCCATTGTGGCGCGGTGGCAAAATCAACGCCGGCCATGATTAACCCATACGCACGCACAGGTTAAGCAGAGAGGGGGTTGTTCAAAAATGCCTACAGGCTGCACCCTGCCTTGACGCAGGGCAGAAGCGGTACGGCCAATCAACGCACCGGATTTTTCGAAATTTTATAAATCCAATGTTCAACACGCCCAGCGCGGACGCATGCATAAACTTCAGATGAGAACTGGGTGGTACTGTACCGAGCTCTGGAGACGCGCGGGAGAGGCCTGCCATCCGTGCTGATCTGCTGGTACGAAGTGTCTGGACCTGCGGTGAAAAACGTCACAGGCACCAGCCAGTAAATCTCGTTGTTGTATTTGCCAATGGTTGGGTTGCCGTAACGAAACACATTTTCTGGGGTCACGGAGCTGACCTGACCTGCCCGCATGCTCTTAATGAGCAACGGGTATCGCCCTCTGAAATCTTTTGCTGGCCTCACGCCTGCCATTGGATGGTTGAAACTGGGATCTGTCGCGTGGTCCGAGGCATTGGCGGATGCGAACATGCCCAGACCAAAAACAACGAGAAAAGCGAGCAGTGAGGAATGAGTCTTCATGTGAGTGATGGGATTGCGCCTATGAATATGGCCATATCCTTGAGAGATCAATGAAACCTTAATGACAAAACGGTTGATTGTAGGGGCACACTAAAAAGATGCCCCCCCCTTGTAAGCATCATTCACGCCATGATCGCTGCTGGGTTCTGCCGTCAGCCCAACTCTCCGACCTCGTAATAATCATCCTCTGCGATGTCTGGAATGCCAACAACGAGGACGCGCATCTTCCCACGCGCACCATGCACGACACCGGGCGGGATGTGTACCAGAGAGCCCTGGCTGACAGGCTGTTCGACGCCGTCGAGCACGACAGTGCCGCTGCCGGCAAGGACGTAGTAGAGTTCCGTGGAGCGTTTGTGGTAATGGAGCTTCGCGCCGTCGATGTCCACCGCATGTGCCCAGGCAGCTGGGGACAACTCCTCATCTTCGCGGCTGATTAAGCGATCCCGCCAGCCGCAGGTGCTACGCTCACGCGGCGTGTGGCCTTCGTGGCGGATCAGCAGCGGGCCGGCGGCAGACATGGGTGCAAATGACCTGGATTTGTAACGCAGGTGCTACTTAAAAGTGCGGTGGGTTTTAATCTCATCCGCGAGAGGGGCAAACTCGCCCTTCTCGCAATGTCGGACAAAACCTTCAGTGAAACGTTTCAATTCATCCCACACACTGCGGATGTGGGCCGCCTCCTCCAAACTGACACGGCTGTCTGATGCGGCCGTGCTGATGGCGGTGAGGAGATCCGCGAACTGCTGGACGATTTCCTGCGTGGCAGGCATCAGTTCCATGCCACGCGGCCCCCCGCCGGTGGGATTCTGCACAAAGACGCCGTTTGCCTTGTGGCAGAGCCACTGGATGAGCTGCGGATCCTTGGTGATCTCAAACAATTGGCGCACGCGATCAAGCGGATTGGAGGTCCCACTGCCCTGCTGCTCGTCGGGCTGGGACCACTTGTAGGCGAGCGAAAGAGAAACGCCCATCTGAGCCGCCACCTCTTTAAAGCTGGTTTGCTCAACGGCCTTGCTGATCACTTCGTGGGAGTCCATACCTGATTTGTTTCAGAAAGTGAACCATTTGGCAAGTAGCATCCTTGCCGTTCTAACATGGCAAATGTGACACACTCTTACTCTTTGCGCTTGTAGAAGAAAATTCCACGCACCTAGTCTGCCGCCTCATAAAAATCTCCACCGTCATCGTCAGCAAAGACGGCACGGCCACCATTGAGGAGAGTGTTCTAATGGGTGCCCAGCCCGCTGGCATGATCCAAGGCGGTCAGGGCGATCAGCTCAAGGGCCTCGTCATGGACAAGGAAAAAGCCGAGGAACGCGCGAAGAAACTCGGCGAGGGCGTCACCGTCAAATCCCATGAGGAAGTGAAAACTCCCGATGGCAAAAGCGGTGTGAAAATCGTCTTCGCCGTCGCTGATGTGACGAAGCTGAAATACGCACCCTATGAACCCGAGCAGGAAGGCAAGCCCTCCACCACAGCGCCGATGACCTTCGCGCTGAGCGGCTCCACCCTTACCATCACCAATCCTGATGCGGATAAAAAGAAAGGCGGCGATGCCGCAAAGCCGAAGAAGAACGCCGAGCAAATCGCCATGATGAAATCCCAGATGGCGATGATGAAGCCTATGTTCGCGGGCATGCACGTTGCCGTGGAAGTCAAAGGAGCCAATGGCATCTCCAGCTCCAGCGCCTCGCATCTGAAGGATGGCACGATCAGCTACATGGACATCCAGTTCGACAAGATCATGGACAACAGCGAGGTCTTCGCCGGCTTCATGGAAACGGCTGATACCGGCTTGAGCCCGGCGGAAGTGGCAGAAAAATTCAAAAACGTCGATGGTCTCAAAATCGAGGGCAAAAAAGTGGCCACGGCTGAGCTCAAGTAAGCCACCTCACCCATCGACTGAGTCAATCCAGCAAAGCCGGGGAATGAAGCCCCGGCTTTTTCGTGAGTTCTTGTCGAGATCGGCATGAGTTTTCGTTTGCCGCACCGCCCTGACGCCGGACATTCAGCGCCCATGTCTCAGATTCTAGATTTCGCCCTGCACATCGACAAGCACCTGCAAACCTTCGCCTTGGAACATGGCGCACTGATTTATGGACTGCTCTTCGCCATTGTCTTTTGCGAGACCGGCCTGGTGGTGATGCCCTTTCTGCCGGGTGACTCACTGCTGTTTGCCGTGGGCGCACTGTCCGCCCAGGGCCTCATCCGCATCGAGTACATTATTCCGCTGCTCATGTGCGCCGCCATCATCGGGGACAACCTGAACTACTGGATCGGCCGCAAGGCGGGCGGCTGGATCGTCAACCAGCGCTGGTTCAAGCGCGACTACCTCGCGAAGACCGAAGGCTTCTTCGTCAAGCATGGCGGCAAGGCCATCATCCTCGCACGCTTCGTGCCCATCGTGCGCACCTTTGCCCCCTTCACCGCAGGCTTTGGCCGCATGGACTACCGCCGTTTCCTCGGCTACAGCCTCGGCGGCGGCTTGGTCTGGGTGCTCAGCTTCAGCATCGCCGGTTACTTCCTCGGCAGCATCCCAATCATCAAAAACAACCTCAAGCTGGTCTTTGTTCTCATCATCGTCGTCTCCATGCTGCCCATCATGTTTGAAGTGCTCAAACACAAAGCAGAGGCCAAAAAGGCGAAAGCGGAAAAGGACGGTGAATCTTAGTCCCGTTTAAGGCCTCGGCACCCGCGCCCCCGTGCTCGGGTTCATGTAGTAGCCCTGAGCACCGCCGACACCGGGCACGTACACCGGCTGCGTGGGCATCCTGCCGTTGTAGCGCTGGTTGTTGTGCGGAACCGTCATGCCCGGATACACCGGCATGTTGCCAATAGTCTGATAGCTCTGCACCCCGCCGTAAGAGTTGATGACACCGCTCGAACTGCGGCTGCCAAAGGGGCCGGACACATTCTGCTGGTACATGAACTGGTTCCCCTGCGGCATTGCCGTCGGTCCGGAACCCGGCGCATACCCACCCCGTGGTACTGGGGCGCTGCTGCTGCCAGACATGCTGGCAATGCTCTGGCTGGGGCTACTGCGCGGAACGACTGCCGGGCGGTTGGCAGAGGGATAATAATAACTCGAACCGTCTCCTCGTGGTGCGCTGTCACAAGCACCCAGGGAAAGTGCGACCAATGCAGGCACACAGAATCGTGTTTTCATGCCTGCACGGTATCATGACCGTCAACCCGGTGGTGGAAAACTTTGCCAGCACGGGCAAACGCGGCAGAATGCCCGCCATGCAGCCCGTTGTCGTCGTTCAACATCCTTTGGCACAGTGCCATCTCGCCGCCATCCGTGCTGTCGGCACGCCATCGCATGAATTTCGGCGGCATCTGAATCACCTCGCACGCCTTCTCTTCCTCGAAGCCACCCGTGAGCTGCCGGTGCAGGAAGTCAGCGTGCAAACACCGCTGAAACAAACCGTGGGCGCACAGCTGGCACGCCCGCTCGTCTGCGTGCCCATCCTGCGCGCCGGCCTGGGTTTGCTGGATGGCATCCTGCCCCTCGTGCCTGACGCCGTCGTCGCCCACGTAGGCATCAGGCGAAATGAGGAAACCGCCCTGCCGCAGGCCTACTATGCAAATCTTCCCGCCAATCTCTCTGCCGCAGATGTGTTCCTGATGGACCCCATGCTCGCCACCGGCGGCAGCGCCTGCGAGGCCGCACGCCAGCTCAAGGAAGCCGGAGCCATGCGTATCACCATGATCTGCGTGGTGAGCTGCCCGGAAGGACTGGCGGCGATGCAGCTTGCTCATCCCGATGTGGCCATCGTCACCGCCGCCATTGATGCTGGCCTCAACGACAAATGCTACATCGTCCCCGGCCTCGGCGATGCCGGAGACCGCTATTTCGGCACCTGAAGTTTGCTTCCTCTTCGCACGATCCGGCCCTTAAGCAGCGTTTCATTCCTTCCTCCCATGCCAATCACCTTCCCTCCTCTCACCCGCCGCAACTTTTTGCAGCACGGCACCGCCGCTGCCCTGGGCACACTCGCCACCCAGCTTCCGGCCTTGGAGATCCCTGAGCAGACCTGGGTGTTGTTTTCTGACACCCACATCGCCCAAGACGAGGCACTCGTCGCTCGCGGTGCCTGCATGGCGGAAAACCTGCGTCGCTGCGCCAATCAGGTGCTCAAGATCGGTCAGAAGCCCTTTGGCCTCATCGTCAACGGTGACTGCGCCTACCTGGATGGCAAAACAGAAGACTACGTCGCCTTCGGCCATTGCATTCAGGCCCTGCGCGAGCAGTCCATTCAGATCCACTGCACCCTCGGCAACCACGACCACCGCACCAATTTCCTCAACGCCATCATCGGCCCGCCGCCGCCCAATGCCGAGCGCCCCATGAACGTGCCGGACAAGCACGTCGCCACCGTCACCAGTGCGCAGGTGAACTGGATCCTCCTCGACTCCCTCGACCTCGTCAATAAAACCCCCGGCATGCTGGGCGAGCAACAGCTCGTATGGATCGAGCGCGAACTGCGCAACGCGCCTAACAAGCCCACCTTCATCGTGGCGCATCACAACCCCATGCAGACCAGCATGGACGAGAAGAAGAAAGGCAGCTGCCTGCAGGACAGCGATGCCCTCTTCGACCTCCTCGCCGCCTATCCCAAAGTGCAGGGCTACATTTACGGCCACACGCACACCTGGCTGAAAACGAAGCATGAGAAGACCGGCCTTCCGCTCATCAATCTCCCGCCCGTTGCCTACACCTTCGACCCCAAACGCCCGAACGGCTGGGTCATCGTCCGCATCAATTCAGAGCGCGCCGAGTTCGAACTCCGTGCACTCAACCCCGCTCATGAAGAGCACGGGCAGAAGCACGTGATCAAGTTCGTGTGAGGCCAGGCAACCAAGGTGTCGGGGTCTCCTGACCCCGACACTAAACTCCGTCTTTGGAAGAATGCTGAATGGTGATCGTCATCTTGTCCTCACCATCATCAATTTGAATCTGACCTGTGCTGATTTCGATCTTCGGTTGATGCGGAATCTTTTCCTGAAACACCGCTGATTTCCGGTACAGAGTGACCTGCTGGCCACCACGGTTAACCAACTCCACTTTCCATTGGATTGGTTCAATCAAACCCAGTCCGTCGTATTCAACAAACGAAACGCCGACCACTTCTTGGCCGTCTAACGTGCCCCTGAAAAAGGTTCCATGTTCCGAGTAGTGGTGCCCTCTGGTCAAACAATACAACCCAACTGGGATCACCGCGACCAGCGCCCCGGCAATGAAGCTGATAACCCATCTATGGGACTTTCCCTTCATGCCCGAATTTAGAATAGGCCTACTGTCGGAAAAAGAATCCCAGGCCAGCCTCACTCATCCACACCCGCAGCATCCAGCGTACGCATCATGGCGTCCAGGAACTCCTGCGCGGCGTCGATCGGCAGAATGATCGTGTCACGGCGGCCGCGAACGTCCTCGGTGATCTTGATGAACTTACCACGCTCATTCTCCTTGAGATCCAGGAAAAAAATCTTCCGATCCGTGATGATTTTCTCGGAATGCAGCGGCGGATTAGGCGGACGCCGTTCGTCTTCAAATTCTGTGTTCCTCATGCCGGTAACCTCCACTGACTGACGATTCGCTGTACTTTGTTCTGGGTGAATTCGATGACGATTCTAGGAGCAGCGCCGGGCTTGTCAATCCTTCTCACGGTTCATATCACGACCTCCAAGCCGCCTCCGGTGAAGTCTGCCGTCCCTCTCCGCACCCAAAAATAACCCGCGCAATCATTCCGAAGCCCAGTTTTTCAATTCTCCCCCACTCCGGCGATCAGGAATTTATTTAACCCTTCATTCACGCGCAACTAGTCACATCTAATTGCATTGAAGACGTTCAGCAAAATTGTAATCGCCTCGCCTCCAGTCAGTTGCTTATATCGCGCATGACCATGACGTCAGCCCTCCCCACGTGTTAGAACTCTTTCAAGCATCCATCCTGCCACACCAGCTTTTGCTGACGCTGCTGCTGACACTGGTCGTTCTGTACTGGCTGCTAGTCCTGCTTGGCGCACTGGATTTCGAAGCTGATCTGCCGGACGATCTGGGCACAGACGGCGATGCCCACCACGGCACCGGCTCCTCACACGCTCTCGGCGGTGCCTGGCTCTCGGCAGGTCGTTTCTTCGGCTTCTCGCAGGTGCCCCTGCTGGTCTGGCTCAGTTTCATGGTCCTCTTTCTCTGGTTCGGCTCGCTGGCGCTGAATGAATGGTATAACCAGGCCGGCAGCCTGCTGCAGGCCACCTGGCTCCTTCTGCCCAACCTTCTCGGCAGCCTCATCATGACCAAGCTCGTCACTCTTCCCGTCGCCAAACTCTTCAAAGCCATGGGCGATGCCGACTCCGAGGCCGAAGAGGTCATCGGGCGCACCGGTGTCATCACTTCCACCGAGGCAGACGCCTCCTACGGTCAGCTAGAAATCACCACCGCCAGCGTTCCTCTGCTGATCAATGTCCGCACCGAGCCGGGAGTCACACCGCTGAAACGCGGCGACTCGGCCAAAGTCACCGCTGCCGGTCCCGACTATATCTTTTACTTCATCGAACCCGCTTCCCAGAACTAATCCCCCCCCTTTCACCCAACTCTCTCATGACCACATCCCTACCCCTCGCTCTCCTGCTGCAAGGCAGCCTTCTTGTCGGAGTCATCATCATCGGCATCTTTCTCGGCATCCTGATCCTGTTCTCGCGCTTCTTCCGCAAGGTGCAGCAGGGCCAGGCCATCGTGCGCAACGGCATCGGCGGCACCAAGGTGACCTTCAACGGCATGATCGTCATCCCTGTGGCCCATCAGTCCGAGTACATGGACATCTCGGTCAAGCGCATCGAGATCGAGCGCAAAGCTCAGGAGGGCCTCATCTGCAAAGACAACCTGCGTGCCGACATCAAGGTCGCCTTCTTCGTCCGTGTGAACAAGACACCTGAGGATGTGCTGCGCGTGGCCCAGAGCATCGGCTGCACCCGTGCCAGCACCGTGGACACCATTCGCGTGCTGTTTGACGCCAAATTTTCCGAAGCCCTCAAAACCGTGGGCAAGCGCTTCGAGTTCGTGCAGCTCTACAATGAGCGCGATCATTTCAAGAGCGAGATCCTCAAAGTCATCGGCACCGACCTGAACGGCTTCACCCTCGACGACTGCGCCATCGACTTCCTCGAACAAACGCAGCTCGAAAACCTTGACCCCGACAACATCCTCGATGCCGAAGGCATCAAGAAAATCACCGAGCTCACCGCCATCCAGGCCAAGCTCTCCAACAACATCCAGCGTGACAAAGAAAAAGTCATCAAGCAGCAGGACGTGCAGGCTCGTGAAGCCATACTCGAACTCGAGCGCCAGCTCGCCGAGACCGAATCCAAGCAGAAGCGCGATGTCGAAAGCGTCCGTGCCCGCGAAACGGCCGAGACGATGAAGGTCCAGGAAGAAGAACGCCTGAAGTCTGAACGCGCCAGAATCAGCGCCGACGAAGAAATCGCCGTCGCCACCCAGAACAAAGATCGTCAGGTCCTCGTCGCTCAGCGCAACAAGGAGCGCACCGACGCCGTGGAAATCGAGCGCGTCACCCGTGATCGCGATCTCGAAATCATCGACCGCGAGCGCGTCACCACGCTCAAGGCCATCGAGAAGGAAAAGGCCGTCGAAGTGGAGAAGAAGAACATCCAGGAAGTCATCAAAGACCGCGTGGCTCTCGAAAAAACCGTCGTCATCGAGCAGCAGAAAATGAAGGACGCCGAAGCCTTCGCCACCGCCGACCGCGAGAAGCAGGTCGCCCTCACCAACGCCGAGAAAAACGCCCAGGAGCAGCTCATCCAGAAAATCAAAGAGGCCGAAGCCTCCAAACAATCCGCACAGCTCGCCGCTGAGCAGGCCGCCTTCACCGCCATCAAAGCCGCCGAGGCCGCCAAGCAGGCTGCCGAGCTTCACGCTCAGGAATTGCTCACTCTGGCCGAAGCCCGGCAGGAGTCCGCCTCCAAGGATGCCGCCGCCGAGAAATCCCTCGCCGAAGGTCGCACCGCCAGCTCCGCCGCCATCGGCCTCGGAGAAGCCCAGGTCCTGCTTGCCAAGGCCGAGGCTTCACAGAAGCAGGGCACCGCAGACGCCGAAGTCACGCAGCTCAAACTCGCTGCGGAAGCCGATGGCATCACCAAGAAGGCGCAGGCCATGAAGCTCCTCGAAAACGCCGGACGCGAACACGAAGAATTCAAGCTCACGCTCGAAAAGGAAAAAGCCATCGAGCTCGCGCAGATCAACATCCAGAAGGACATCGCCGCCGCCCAGGCCAACGTGCTTGGCGAGGCCATGAAGTCCGCCAAGATCGAAATCATCGGCGGCGAAAGCCAGTTCTTCGACAAGATCACCAACGCCATCGGCAATGCCCGCGCCATCGACCGCATGGTCGAAGGCAGCCGCACGCTCACGGATGTGAAGGAAACCTTCTTCACCGGCGATCCCGACTACTTCAAATCCCAGCTCAAAAACATCATTGATCAATTCGGCCTCACCTCCGAAGACACCAAGAACCTCACCCTCAGCGCTCTCTTCAGCAAACTGATCGGCCTCAACCCCGACGCCACCACCTTAAATAAGCTCACCGGCATGATCGGCGCCGCCTCCCGCTTCGGCCTCACCGAGCAGACCGTCAGCGGCCTCCTCGCAACCAAAGCGGCAATGAAAGCATAGTCCGCCCATCAAGACCATGCAATCGCCACATCTGGGGCCCGAAACCTCGCGTCAGCGTCCTGGAGTGCGCCAGTCCTCTGGCGCTTTCGGAAGTCCCCCGGCCTGCGAAAAGCTCCAGAGGGCTGGAGCACTCCAAAACGCTCAGGCGTATAAAGTTCATTGCTCCGGCTGCTAATACCCCATGGCCGATACGCCTCCATCTCCCCAACCCTCCCCGCAGCTAGAAGCCGGCGCTTACGAAGTCATTCGTCAGCGTCTCAACAAGCACGGCTCCGAATTGCAGCGTCGGCTGGATCTGCTGAACGCCGACCGCAAGGCCGAATTCGGCGGCATCGAAACGGCATTGCTCGCCACCTCGCGCCTCACGACAGAAAACAACTGCGTACCGCGCGATCTTGCCGCTATAGGTCCGCACCGCTTTCTGTTTGGCTACAACGTCCACCTCGGCCTGCGCAGCACCATGCGCATCGAGGACGTGTTCGCGGTCTATGATTATCATCCTGCGGATCACAGCTTTCATCCGAACAAAGACGGCCTGCTGAGCGATCCCCAGTTCGCGGAGGACTTCGCCTACCTCTACAGCTACTACAAGCACGCCTCCTTCCTGAAGTTCCACCGCATCGGCCCGCACCTCTACCTGGGCTTTCAGGTGGGCCAGCGCACCACGGAGGTGAAAGCCTTCAAGTGGCTCGTGAACGATGACCTCGGCACGCTCAAGTACCTCGGCAACCGCAGCGATCACGAATTCATCTTCCCCACGCCGCAGGAGTTTGAATGGAAGCGCGCGACGCGGGACATGTACATCCACGGCAACCACCCGCACATCAGCATCGAGGATCGCGTCTTCGTCGAGACCATCGGCGGCGATCTCACCGTGAAGGTGGAAAACAACACCGACTCAGGCCGTGGCATCTACAGCGAGCCCGTCGAAAATAGAGATCAGACCCTCGACGATGCCGAGGTGTACTACGCCATCGTCGGCAGCCTCATCCTGCTCAAGCTCCTCCCCTACCAGGAGAAAACGTGGCGGCATCTCGTCTTCAATGAGCGCACACGTCAGGCGCATCGCATCGACAGCATCGCCGAAAGCTGCGTCCTCCTGCCGGACGATCACGGCCTCCTCTTCCCGCATGGCTATGTGCTGCAGACCGGCGAAGTGAGGCGCTTTGAAACCGGCCTGCCCCCCATGCGTTTCGAGAAGCGCATCCCTGCCGCAAATGGTGAGGACACGCTCTTTGTCTTCAGCCATCTGGAGAGCGGATCCTACCTGCTGCTCAGCTACAATCTCATCACGCAAAACGTCGCCACGCCGCAGCCCTGCCACGGCTTCAGCCTCTTCCCCAGCGGTGAACTCGTGCTCTTTTCGGCGGATGAAGAGCCGCGCAAGCACCACGTCATTCAGGTCTGGCGCACACCTTTCGTTTCCGCCGATGTGAGCGAAGCCAAAGCTTCACAGACCTTCCTCAGCAAGATCGGCAACGCCGAAATCGTCCGCGCCATGGCCGAGTGCCAGGGCGTGCTCACACTGCTTTGCAAAGACGATTCCTTCTCAGGCCTCTACGTCGAGCTCTCCCGCTCCTGCGGCGACATTGCTGACAGCTACTTCTGGGTCGGACGCGAAGAAGCCCACGATCTCAAGAGCATCCTCGTTGAGGTCAAGACCACCGCCGAAGCCGCGCTGGGCGAGTTTGAAAAAGTCAGCCGCATGCGCAAAACGGCGAGGGAGCAGACCGCCACGCTCCAGGAGAAATCGCAGAAAGCTCTCAACGCTGCCGCCAACACCGATCCCACCGACATCCTCGGCTTCGTCCAGCTTCTCACCTCCCTGCGTGAGCTGCGCGGCCAGATCATCGCCCTACGCGATGTGCGCTACACCGACGCCGCCGAGATCGACCGTATGGACAAGGCGGTGGCGGAAGGCGCAGACAAGCTCTCGGCCAAATGCGTCACCTTTCTGCTCAAGCCGGAATCGCTGGACCCCTACCGCAAACAGATATCCGAACAGCAGGCCCGTGTGCCTGCACTGGCCAAAGTCACCGAAGCCCAGGCCGTCGAAGAAGCCCTCGCCAAATCCAGCAGCGAGCTGGAAATGCTCACCGCGATTGTCAGCGGCCTCAAGATCGAAGACGCCACCGAGACCACCCGCATCATCGAAGGCATCTCCACGCTCTTCGCGCAGCTCAATCAGGTGCGCAGTGTACTGCGCAACCGCCGCAATGACCTCGCCAAGACCGAAGGTGCCGCACAGTTCCAGGCCCAGCTCAGCCTGCTCAGCCAGAGCGTGCTGAACTACCTCGAAGTCGCCACCACTCCTGAGAAGTGCGACGAATCGCTCACCCGTGTGCTCGTGCAGATCGAGGAAATGGAGACACGCTTCTCCGACTTCGACGACTACGCCGCCGAGTTGATCAAGAAGCGTGAAGAAGTGCAGTCCGCCTTCGATTCACGCCGCCAGAGCCTCAGCGATGCCCTGAACCGCCGCTGCGGCAGCCTCGGCCAGTCCGCCGAACGCATTCTCACCAGCATCCGCAATCGCCTCGCGAACTTCGCCAAGCCCGAGGAAGTCCACGCTTGGCTCGCCTCCGATGCCATGGTCGCCAAGTTGCGCGATCTCATCGAAGAACTGCGCAAGCTCGGCGACAGCGTCCGTGCCGACGAACTGCAAACCCGCCTCAAGACCGTCCAGCAGGACTCGATCAAGCAGATCCGCGACAAATCAGAGATCTTCGTCGCAGGCGGCGATCTCATCCAGCTTGGCCAGCATCAGTTCAGCGTGAACAAGCAGCCGCTGGAGCTCACCATTCTCCCACGTGACAATGCGCTGGCCTTCCACCTCACCGGCACGCGTTTTTATGAGACCGTCGAAAACCCTGAACTCGCGACACAGCGCAGCGTGTGGGACCAGGCCGTCGTCTCCGAAAATGCCGATGTCTATCGCGCCGAATACCTCGCCTGGCAGATGCTCAAGGCCGGCGCAGGCGATGACGTAGCCACCTTCATGGCACAGCGTTATCACGAAGGCTACACCAAAGGCGTGCACGATCACGACGCCGCGCTGATGCTGAAACCCCTGCGCGAAATGCAGCAGGCCCTCGGCCTCCTCCGCCATTCCCCCGCCGCACGCGGCTACGCCCGCCTGTTCTGGCACGCGTGGGCCGAAGACGACTCCAAGAAAGCTCTCCTGGCCCGCATGCAGTCCAAAGGTCGCATGCGCGACCTTCTCGGCATCTCGAATGCATCCGTCGATAACGATCTGGTGACACGTGTCGAACAATTGCTAGGCATCCAAAAACGCGACAGCGTCCTGGAGTGCTCCAGCCCTCTGGAGCTTTCCGCAGGCCATAGAATTCCCGAAAGCGCCGGAGGACCGGCGCACTCCAAAACGCTGCCGCGAGCCTCATCCCTCCAAATCACCGCCTGCCTCCTCGACGAGCTCCAATCCAAGCACCCCTTCACCCGCTCTGCCGCTGCCACAGAGCTCCTGCGTGCCTTCCACCGCGAACTCACCGTCAAACACGCGGCGAAGGATTTCGAAGAAACTCTGGCCTCGCTCGTCGCTCAGCCCCTGCTCGCATTCGAAATCGCCTTGGAGTGGCTCACCGCTCTCAATCCCACCGCAGCTCCCGGCGTGCTGATCGAAACCGCAGCCATGGTCATCACCCACGACCAACCTCCAGCCGCCATCCCCACCGAGCCCACCGCCCACGCCACCATCACCGGCCTGATCGGCACGCACGCACGCATCGCCGACGCAAAACTCGAACTCAACTACCACGAGTTCACTATACGCCTGCAACGCTACGAAGCCGAGGTCGTGCCCGCTTTTGAAGCCTTCCAGTTGCTCAAGCATCGCCTCGCCGACACCCGCCGCCGCGAACTGCGGCTCGATCAATTCAAAGCCGGCGTGCTCAGCTCCTTCGTGCGCAACCGCCTCATCGATCAGGTCTATCTTCCTCTCATCGGTGCCAACCTCGCTAAACAACTCGGTGCCGCAGGCAAGGACACCCGCACCGACCGCATGGGCATGCTGCTGCTCATCTCACCGCCCGGTTACGGCAAAACGACGCTCATGGAATACGTCGCCAGCCGCCTCGGCATCACGCTGGTGAAGATCAACGGCCCCGCTCTCGGCCACAAGGTCACCTCACTGGATCCCGCCGAGGCCGCCAACGCCAGCGCGCGTGAAGAAGTGGAGAAACTCAATCTCGCCTTCGAGATGGGCGACAATGTCATGATCTACGTCGATGACATTCAGCACACGAACCCCGAGTTCCTGCAAAAATTCATCTCCCTCTGCGATGGCACCCGCAAGATCGAAGGCGTGTTCAAAGGCGAGGCGAAGACCTATGACCTGCGTGGCCGCAAAGTCGCCATCGTCATGGCCGGCAATCCCTACACCGAAGTCGGCGGTAAATTCCAGGTGCCGGACATGCTCGCCAACCGTGCCGACACCTACAACCTCGGCGATATCCTCGGCGGTCATCAGGAAGTCTTCAAAGACAGCTACATCGAGAACAGCCTCACCAGCAATGCCACGCTGGCGCGCATCGCCGCGCGCAGTCATGCCGATGCCCTCGCCGTCTTGAAGGTCGCACAGACCGGCACCCGTGAAGGCGTCGAGTTTGAAGGCAGTTACAGCGCCGAAGAGATCAACGAAGCCGTCGCCGTCATGGAAAAGCTCCTCCACGTGCGCGAGATCATCCTGCGCGTGAATCAAGAATACGTGCGCAGCGCCGCCATGGAGGACGCCTACCGCACCGAGCCGCCCTTCAAGCTCCAGGGCAGCTACCGTAACATGAACAAGATCGCGGAGAAAATCCTCCCGCTCATGACCGATGCCGAAGTCGCCAGCCTCATCGCCGATCACTATCGCGGTGAAGCGCAAACCCTCAGCCAGGCCGCAGAATCAAACCTCCTCAAGTGGCGCGAGATCAACGCCCTCTCCACCGAGGCCGATGTCATTCGCTGGACCGAGATTAAGAGCACCTTCAAGCGCAACCTCCTCACCGGTGGCGCAGGCGAAAACGATCCCATCAACCGCATCACCGGCCACATGAACGCCTTCACCGTCGGTCTGGAAAAGATCGAGCAGGCCGTCAGCAAACCAACTCTTTCCGACGTCACCATCGAACGCCTCCAGCGCATCATCGAAGGCCTCCGCGCCGTCCCCGTAAACGTCGAAATCCGCGTTCAGCCCGTCGAAAAAGAAGCCGCAGGCGAGTCGCCTGTGGATGTCTCCAGCACCGTCGAGCAGTAATAAATCAACTCAGCCGCTTCTTGGCCGCCCTCAACGCCCCCAGTGTCCAAACCACAGGATAAAGCTGCTCATGATACCACAGCCGCGCGAAGTAGAGACCAATAGGAGCCGTCGGAAAACGAGTGCCGTTCTCCGTTGCCGCAATGAGCCATTGCACGCTGGCACTCACGTCTTGCTCTTCGCCACTCAAAGCATGCAAAGCCACCGCCGTCTCCTCAATGCTGGCAGGCGCATTCGCATCTCCACCAAATGAGCCATCAGACTTCCGGGCGCTGCGCAGGTACTGCCTCCCGCTTTGAATCAATGCATCAAACTTGCTGGCTAGCTCCTCGCTGCCACTCAGATGATTGACCACCTGCGCCGTGCCATAGACCGGATTGTTTTCATCCGGCGTATGCTCATTGCCAAACCACAGCGGAATCCAGGAACCATCTGTCAGTTGCACGCGCTTCAAGTAAGCCAGCCCCTGCCGCGTTCCTACGTCGATGCGTTTCTTCAAAGCATGCGGCGCTGCATCTCTCCACACCCACCACGCACACAGGGCATGCGCCGTGATCTCTGGCGTGCTGCGGTCAAATGGCAGCGTGCCCCAGCCACGACAAAAAGTAGGAATACCCCCATCCCGATTTTGCAAATCAAGCAGCCAGGTGATCCCCTGCTGCATCGCCGCATCGCAAGTATGCCCGATCTTCTTGAGCGCAATGAGCGCACTCGAAGTGTCATCAGCGTCAGGCACCCCTCCTGGCAAATCCGTCCACGCCCACCCCCCCGGCGGCGCATTGGTGAAGGGATGAACTTCACGGTACTGCTGCGCCAACAGCCAAGGAATCGGTGACGCGCTAAAGTCCGAACTCCGCAGCGATAGCGTCGTCCCCCACGTTGCCAGATTGCTATCAATCGGCCAGCTTCCATCCTCCCGCTTGGAGCGCACCAGGAAATCAACCGCCAGCGGCAGGCACGGATGATCAAAATCACCAGCACCCGCAAGCGCCATGGTCACAAAACTCGTCAGCGGCGTCGCTTCCAAATAACCACCGCTGCTCGGTTGCAACGCCTTGAGCATCGGCCGAATTCGCGGCCACGTCAGCGCACGCAGCCACCGCAGCGGATTCCACCACGCGGGCGGCTCGTTTTTAAAACGCGTGTACCCAATGGCGATCAGCGCCGGCAACGCATAGCTCACCACCGGCAGCCCCACCGCCCCAAACCACGTGCGTGGCAACGCAGCAAGCTCAAACGGCAGCGCAATGACATGCTTCCATGACCTATCTCCCAAAGTGCCGCACAGCGCGCACAGCATCAGAATGGGCACGGAAAAAGTTTTGTCCTTGCCGTAGCGCGACACCACCGCCCGGGCAATGTCCACGGGTGCAAGCGAGCCCACCTGCGCGATGATACACCCATTGGCAGCTTCAACGGTCTGCGAAGTCCGCATCCCCATGAGATGCAGCGCACTCCAGCACAGCAGCGTGGTCGAAAGGTTGCTCTTACTCAGCGTGGTGTCGCCCCAGCCACCATCCTTATTCTGATGCTCACACAGCCACTGCGCACCTGCGTCAATATGCACCGCATGCTTGTCACGATCCACCAGCGCCAGCGCGACGATGGCCGTCGCGGTCGAAAGCGCGCTGCTGGACAGCCGACCTTCCCAGTGGCCGCTCGCATTGCGCAGGGCATCCAGATGCGCCTGCGTGTTGGCGATGGCGCTGTCGAGGGCGTCCATCATAGCAGGAGATCTCAGGCTTCGAGCTTCAGCTCAGGGCGGGCATCGATAGCCTTGGTGAGCGAAATCCAGCCACCTTCACGCTGCTGCTGGAACATGTACAAATACAACGCGACCTGCTTGGCAGGATACGCCGCGAGCAAGGCGGTCACCGCAGCTTCAGCCTTGTCGTCATCAATCACTTCAGGAAGTTCGGTCACTTCACCTTTGCCATCATGCGCGATCTGCGCGGCATCGAGGAAAGTGATCAGCATCTGCGGCTGGCCTTTGAGCAGCCAGATCTGGAAAATCTGCGCCGTCACTTCTTCGTTCGATTTCGTGTTGAGCTGCTCCAGCACCCACTCGGCCTGCTTGGCTCGGGATTTCTCCAGGATGAAAGCGGGACGAAGACGCTTGGCAGGGGCGAGCGAATCAATGACAGCCTTATACGCAGCACGCTGATCGGTCTGCATGTAGGTCATGATCTGCAGGCGCAGTTCGGCACCGATGGCTTGAAGAAGTTGGTTGGGTCGCATCTGGATTTGGGTGAAAACGGGGAAGCTCTGCTACCACCACGGCACAGCAGTCGCAACCGTTTTGCCTCACAGCAGGCGAATCGTCAGTGGGAAGCGGTAGACCTTCCCCTCCGAAGCATTCACGATGCCGATGATGGTAAGCACGAAGGTGGCAATCCCCACCCCGATGAGAAGCGGGAAGCCAATCAGAAAGATACAGAGGAAAAGGGCCCCAAGACCATACAGCAGGTAGCTGAGCTGAAAGTTCAGCAATTCCCTCCCCTGCCGGTCTAGGTAGCTGCTCTGGTCTTTTTTGATCAGCCAGACGATCAGCGGCCCTAGAATGGGAAAACCGACCAGACAAAGCACATGCATGACGATGCCCAGAGTTTTTTCATCCTGGGTGACCGCATCAAGCGGCAGCGCGGGAGGTGGAGGAGGGGTTTCCATAGTGGTGTCACGTTACTCCAAACCGCCCCACGGCCCAAATACAAACGCGGAGCCAGTTTCCTGGCTCCGCGTCGGGGGAAAACTTGGCAGTTCTCTGGTCGTCTAGACTTCCGGCAGCTTGAACTCTTCCACGTAGTTCTCAGTAGCCAGCTTGTTGGCCTCCTCGGCGAACTCACCGGTGAACTTCTCGGAGACAGGATCAAACTCCAGCCACGGGCCAGCGCTGATTTTGTCCACGTTGAGGTCAATCTTGTTGTCCTCGAGATTCTTCACGAAGTGCTCGAAGGTCTCCTGACCGGCTGCGTCATTCTTGAGGCGTTCTTTGACCTCCGCGACATTCACAGCCTTGCCCAGCCGGTAGGAAATGTTCGCCAGATGGGCCAGCGAAGCAGCATGGAAACCATGGGAGACGTGAAGGTTGGGATTGATGAGCTTCCCGGCACGCACCGAGTTGATGAAGTTGAGCATGTGGTCAGCGCCGTCATTGAAGTTCTCGAACTTCTTGATGGCCTTGCCTTCAAGATCATAAGCCTTGGCCTCGATCACGTACCCGCCTTCGCAATGGATGACGTTTCCGACGCGCGCTGCGGCGGTCTTGCCATTCACGCGATAAACTGGCTCAAGCTTCCAAT
Source organism: Verrucomicrobiaceae bacterium (assembly GCA_027490195.1). Taxonomy (GTDB): domain Bacteria; phylum Verrucomicrobiota; class Verrucomicrobiia; order Verrucomicrobiales; family Verrucomicrobiaceae; genus Prosthecobacter. The sequence continues at coordinate 39,256 of JAIXYN010000020.1, forward strand.
CCATGTCCTTCAAAGGAAGTCCACGATTGTCAAAGAGCAACGGAGCAGGCTCATAGGCCCAGAAGGCCATTTGATTGTTGGCGGTCTCACCGTCGTCTTTGTAGCCCCAGCGTCCGCCAAAGCTCATCACGCGCTTGGGCAGCAGTTCGGGATCTCCCAGCGCCCAGCGGCCCACATCGGTCTGATGCGGCCCTTGATTGCCGATATCGCCATTGCCGAAAGCCCACTGCCAGTGCCAGTCATAATGAAACTGCGAACGGTGCACCGGCATCATGCCGCGCGGTCCGGACCAGAGCTTGTAATCGACATCCACATCCTGCGGAGCCCCTGAGGGGTCTGTCTTGACGTTGCGCAGATCATGGAAAGTACCCTTAATGATGCCGTCCTTCGGCTCAACATCCGTCGCCACCTTGCCGGTGGAGATACGTGACTTGTAATTCAGACCACGCGAAAGTGTCACCTTGCCGATGTGGCCTTCCTTCACCCAAGCCATGGCCTCCGCCCAGCCGGGGCTGGAGCGGCGCTGCATCCCATGCTGCACCACGAGCCCCTTTTTCGCGACTTTCTCGGCCGCGTTCAAAAGCTGCCGCCCTTCCCAAATGTTATGGCAGACGGGCTTCTCCACGTACACATGCTTGCCGTGCTTCATGGCCGTCATGGCGATCAGCGTATGCGTGTGGTTAGGCGTGGCGATGGTCACAGCGTCCACCTCGGGGTCCAGCATGAGCTTGCGGTAATCCGTGTAAGCCGTGACAGTGTTATTTCTCTTGGCCTGCCCAGCCACGCCCCTGGCGAGCACATTAGCATCCACGTCGCAGAGAGCGACGATGCGCACTCCTGGGATTGCCTCCAGGCTCTTGATGTGGCCTGCGCCACGACTGTTGAAGCCGATGACCGCGACGCGAACATCACCATTGGCACCCAGCGGTGCAGAGAAGGCTCGGGATGCGACAAGACCGGCGGCGCCGGCCACTGTTCCGCGAATGAAAGTGCGGCGGGTGGTTTGGTTTGTATTTGTTTGCATGGGATGGTGATTTGGATTGCGAGCAAAGCGCACGCCCAAGCGGACGCAGCCAAGCACGGAATATATAGAGCCTAGCCAAAACGCCGGAGAAATGGCAACCTTTCCTTTCATTCCCCATCGTTTGGATCAGTTCTCGAAAAGATTGACCTATTGAACCGGCGAGCGCAGCGGCCCCAGTGGCAAGGCGGGAGGGCCGCCTGCGATTGATCAATCACAGGCAAACGACCAACGCAGCCAATGGGGCCGCTCCGCCGTCCGGGCAATCGGACAAGATTTTAGAGAGTTGATCTCTACCCAATTCCCCACCGTTTGTGATTCGGCGGGGCTTTGCCCGACAGCGCACCTTTGCTTCAGGTGACTGTGCTTGGTTTGAGTCTTTAGAGGCAGTCCAGATCAGCGTGCAGAACGGCGGCGGCGGAGCATGAGGCCGAGCAGGCCGAGCAGGAGAAGCAGCGTCCGGGAGGCTTCAGGCACGATGACAAGAACACCGTAGGTGGTGAAGGCGCTGGTATCCCATGCCAGACCAGGATGCGTGGTGGTGAGATCAGGCAGGTAGAAGTCTCCTACCGCCCCGCCCGTCGTGAAGCCGGTTGGGTTGTTGAAGCCAGTGTTGACGAGGGTTGTCCAGTCCAGCAAGTTGAAGACTTGGCCCACCGCATAGCTAGGTGTGCCATTGGCGAACACACGAACCGCACTGCCGCTGTTCAAGGTCAGCGTATTGGCCACATTGAGGAAGTCGTGGTTTCCTGAAGCAGGGACGACATTGATTTCTGTTGCCACCGCAGTGTTGTCAGCCGGCGGAGTCAGACTGCCGTTGTTGGTGATGAGGTTCTGAATATTGCTGTATCCAGTCGGCAGCCCAGTGGAGCTGGTTAGGAAATATTGACCATCGGTGAACACAAAGCTGGTGGGTGCCGCCACAGTAGGTGTCGTGATGCCCAAGTTGAGCATGGAACCAGCGGTCACGACGAGGTTACCATTGATCGTAAGCGAGCCGTTGTCTGCACCGAGGCTTCCTCCCGGGGCAAGAATACCGACCGCACCAGCGCCACCGACGGTGACCGTGCTGGAGCCACTGCCGAGGGTGGCATTATTGTCAGCGGAAAGCACGGCGGCACTTGTGCCCGTGAAGCTGTTGGTCGCACCACTGTAAGTGCCGAGGGTGCCCGAAGTCTTGCTCACCGTGACGGCGTTGGTGTTCGTCTGGCTGCCTGCGAAGTGCATCTGTCCGTTGCTCACTGTGGTGGCGCCGGTGTAGGTGTTGGCACCCGAGAGGATCCAGGTGCCCGTGCCGTTCTTGGCAAGGGAGGTGGCACCGGAACCGTTGTCACCCACCGGAGCGGCCAGAGTGTTGGCGTCGGTGTTCGTGCCGGTCAGGGTCAGCGTGCGGGCGGTGTTGGTGCCGTCGAGGGCTGGTGCCGAGGTGCTGGTGAGGTTCAGCGCGCTACCGGTTCCGCCAGAAGCGTCAATCGTGCCACCGGCGGTGCCAATGGTGAAGGAACGATCCGTGGTGCCGTCGGTCGCGCCGGTGCCGGTGTATTTCAGCGTAGAGCCGAGGATCTGCAGGTTGACCGCAGCGTTGGTGGAAGCACCGATGCTACTGTTGCTGCTACCGTCGGCGAGTTTCTTCACTTCGAGCGTGCCGCTGTTCGAGATAACTGTGCGGCCGGTGTAACTATTGCTGGTGTCGCTCAGCGTGGTCGTACCGCCTCCGGCTTGGACGAAGTCACCGGTACCGCTGATGTTATTGGCGATATTGTAGTCGTTGCTGCGGGAGATGACCAGTTGGGTGCCATTATTGATAACAGCGCCACTGCCGAGCGTGCCGGTGGTGGTGCCATTGCCAATCTGCAATGCACCCGTGCTGATGGTGGTCGTTCCGTAGCTGTTAGTGCCGGTCAAGGTCAGATCCCCGGTGCCATTCTTGGTCAGACCAAAGCCGCCGCTGATATCTCCACCAACAAGAAGGCCACCGGACGAGTTGTTGGTCCAGGTCTGGGTGGCACCCAGGGCGACGTTGGCGCTAATGGAGTGGGATGCGGAGGTGGAATTGACGGTGATGCCACCGCTGCCGACCGTCAGCGTGTTGGTGCCGGTGCCATTGGCAATGGTCACATTGGTGGTGTCGGCCGCAGTGCCGCTGCCCGTAAAGGTCAAACTGGCGATGCTGAAGCTGCCATCCAGCGTGGTGGTGAAGTTAGCCGCAGCACCGGAGTTAGCCGTCATGAAGACATTGGTCGTGCCTCCACCAGGAATCTGGTTGGCGTCGATCGTGCCAGCAGCATCCGTGGACCAGTTGGTGTTGTTTCCAGCGCCAATGCTGCTCCAGCTGCCCGTGCCGCCGGAACCCTGGTCGCCCGTCCAGTAAGCATTGAGTGCAAACGGGTTGGTAAACACGCTCAACTGCAACTTGGTCGTGGTGGCGAGGAAATTGGCCGCCGTGGAGGCACTGCCAGTGTCCCACACGAGACCATAGCTGCGGCCACCACCGATCTGCACCAAGTTGCCACCGGCACCGAAGGTAATGTTGCCTGTTCCTGCACCAAAGGTGAAGTCACCCGAAGCCGTCGAATTGGCACCGAAGGTAACCAGGTCATACGTGCCATTGGCCAGTGTCGTTCCGGCGATGGTGTTCAGGCCCACAATCGTTCCACCTGCATTCAGGAGCAGCCTCTGGTTCACCGCGATGAGGTCATTGGTATTGGTCGTCGCATTGATGTCCATGAGCAGGGAGGCCGCCGTAGAAGCCCCGCCCAAGGTCAAGGTGGTGGCACCCGCCGTGGCGCTATTCAGCGTCAAAGTATTAATCGTGCCGTCCTGCAGGCTCAGGATGCCGGCTGTGGCGGTGCTATTCACGGTGACGCTGGCGGAACCAGAAGTACCGATGGTCCGGTTGCCAGAGATCTTCAGGGTGGCCGCATCGGCCACGGTAATGGCAGTGCCAGCCAACGAACCGCCAGCCCCGAGCTCAAGAGTACCCGAAGTCACGGTCGTCGTCCCGGTATAGTTGCTCGCTCCTGTCAGAGTGGTCACGCTGGAAACACCGCCAGCCTGCTGGAGGGAGCCGGTGCCAGTGATGACGTTGCTGATGGTCAGAGCATTGCTGCGATTGACCACCAAGGCACCGTTGTTGGTAATCGTTCCGGTACCTGTGCCGAGATCCCCTGTGGTGCTGCCATTGCCGATCTGCAGCGTTCCAGCGCTGATCGTGGTTGTGCCCGAGTAGGTGTTGGCTGCTGTGAACACCAGCTTACCTGCGCCAGTCTTGGTGATGCTATCGCCCGCGCTGCCAGATCCGTTAGAAATCGTGGCGTTGACGGTCAGGTCGTCGGTTGCGCTGCTATCCCCGACGGCGAAGGTGCGATTGGCCGCGCCAGGAAGCCCCGTTCCCACGGCGGTGCCGCCCAAGGAAACAAAACCAGAACCCAAGATCGTGGAGCCATTCGGATTGTTCGTGGCATCGTAGGTGACGTTGCCCAGCAAGGTCAGAGTGCCTGAGGTGCCTGTCTGAACGTTGTTGGTGCTCGTGCTAGTCGAACCCGCGCCACCAAAGGTAAGCGAGGCAACGCTATTGTTGAAATTAGCCAGATTAAGCAGTCCGGTTTCACCAGCAGTCGTGTTGTTGATGGTGAGGGCTGTGGAAGCTGGCAGAGCATTGCTGGCCGCGAGTGTGATCGTGCCACGGTTGATCGTGGTGGAGCCGCTATAGCTGTTCGGGCCACCCAGGGTCAATGAGCCGCTGCCCACCTTCACCAAGTTCAAGGTGGATCCCACGTTGTTAGTGATCGCACCACCAAAGCCTGTGTTGCTCGAGTCTCCAACGGTGAAGGTTACAGTGCCCGTGACCGCCGAGTTGGTGATCAGACCGCCAGTGGTGCTGCTGTCGCCAGCCAGTGAGGCAACCGTGGTGCTATTGGCATTGAGATCCAACGTACCGCCGGACAGCACCGAAAGCGCCGTGGCTGTCGGGAGCGCACCCAAGTTGCCCAGCCTGAGAAGACCGCCGCTGACTGTGGTGGCACCGACATAACTGTTGAAGCTGTTGGCCACGGCCGCGCCACCGAAGGTGATGTTCTGGTTCACCACCGAGGCGGTGAGCGCATTGTTCAGGGTGATGATTCCCGTGGCTGTGTCAATGTTCGTGATGGTCGTAGAGGCGGCGATACCGGTGCCCGTCACCGTCGAACCAACGGACAGCGTGGCAGCCTGCCCCGTGCTCACCGTCAGGGTGGCGGCACCTGTCGCCCCGGCAGTGGCCGCGTAAGTCTGGGTCGTACCAAAAGCAAAGTTGCCCGCGTTCGTGGTGGCCACGGCAGCTTGCGATAGAGTGACAGCACTGCCTGCGACAGACGACACTGTCGTCCCCGGAGCAATACCTGTTCCATGAACAGTCATGCCAGCGACAACACCTGAGGCGGCGGCGGCGCTCAAAGTGAGCGTCGTTGTGCCAGCAACGGTTGCATTTGTGGCAGCACCAGTCGCGCTAAGCGCACCAGTCGTCGTCGGTGTCAAAGTCAACGTACCGTTGCCGACTTTCGTCAGACCACCCGCAGTTCCAGTCACAATGCCACCCATTGTGGCGGTCACCTGCGGGCTGGTCACCGTGAGGGTGCGCGCCGCGCCGCCCAGGTTCACCGTTCCGTTCAGCGTCAGGCTGTGCGTGCTGGCCGTTCCACCAAAAGTGAAGTCGCCATTCACCACCACGTTGTTCGAGAAGGTGCGGGCGGTATTGTCAGACTGGAGGGTGGTGCTACCTGCAATGGTGAGCGCGCCTGTGCCCAGAGGACCGCTAGTGATGCCGGCACCCACGGTGTTCTGCGTGCTGGCAGCACCGATGATGAGCGTGCCCGCGTTGAGCTGCACACCGCCTGCGAAAGTGCTCGCACCGCTCAGCACCAAGGAACTAGTGCCTGCTTTGATAAGGCCGGCCGCCGTGGTGCTCATGGTGTTCTGCACCACACCGCTCATGACCATGCCCATGGGGGAACTGCCGTTGACCGTGATGGTCTTGGTCGCGCCATTAAGTTCGAGGATGGAGGCAATCGTTGGCGTGAAGCCATAGTTGTCGTTGGTCGTGGTAATCGCACCGTTGATCACGATCGTGCCACCGGTGACGGTCGGTGTGGCCGTGCCGCCACTGTTGTTGAAGGTGAGCGACTGGAAGGTGTTCTGATTGACCAGGGTCAGGACACCACCGCCGTTGATGGTGATGTTGCTGGTGGACGCGATGGAGCCGTTGTTGGTGCCCTGAGTGGCATTGGCGTTGTTCAGGATCAGGTTGCCTTGGACCTGGATGCCACCGAGTTGGGCGTTGCCGCCACCAATGTTGAGCGTGCCTTGGTTGACAACGGTGTCGCCCGTGTAGGTGTTGGAGAAGTAGGGCAGCGGGGCTGTGAAGGTCGCTGTTCCACTGACCACGCCCAGCGTGGCGGTGGAGAGGGTCAGCGTGGTGCCGGAGATGGCTGTCACCGTCGTGCCATTTGCAATATTGAGCCCGAAGACAGGCATGCCGACCGCCAATCCTGTAGCGCTTCCCACCGTGAGTGAAGTGGATCCGCTCGTTGCGCTTCCTGTAGTGGACACATTGGCCAGAAAGTTGGCGATCGGGGCTCCAAAGATCAGGTTATTCAAAGTGTGTGACGCTGACGCATTGACCGCTGCACCCGTGGTGGCATTCACCAAGGTGATGGTGGAACCACTGACCGTGCCGATGACCGTGTTTTGTGGGATGCCGACACCCTGAACATACATACCAGGGGTGAGACCGGCCGCCTCAGCGGCACTGGCCATGGTGATGGAAGCATTGCCGCTTGTAGTTGCACCGATTGCCGTCCGTCCGATGGCGTTAGATAGGCCGTAGTAGGCATTGGCCGTGCCCGTGGCGGAGGCTGCCGTCGAGAGGGTGATGGTATTGGCATCCACGATTCCCGCAACGGTGGTTCCGAGGGGAATGCCGGGGCCCTGAATTGGCTGGCCAACGAACATACCCACACTGCTGAGGACCTTGGCTGTGGTGCTGGCGGCGATGGTGGATGTTGGCGTGGATCTCTCCGTTGGGGCTGCGAAGGTTGCCGTCGTGACAGTGCTCGTCGTGCCACCAATCGTGTTCGAAAGGGTCACTACACCAGTGCCTTGATTGTAAGCAGTGATGATCGTGTTGGCAGGCAGGGTCGCCGTGCCGCCAGTGACGGTGACAACTTGGCCAACATTAAGTCCCAAGGTGTTTGGGGCTACAGTGAAGGTGTTTGTGCCGGCGGTCAGGGTGGGTGCCGAAGCCGTCTGGGCGGCCACAGGAGCGAAGAGGACTGCGGAGTTGCCTGTAGTTCCGCCGATGTTGTTGGAAAGAGTCACGGTGGTTCCAGAGATGCTCAACACGGTGGTGTTGGCTGGGAGTGTGGCGGTTGCACCCACTTGGAGCGAAACAACCTGACCGGGGTAAAGGATGGTGCCTGTGGGCACCGTGATGGTGTTGGTACCGCTGGTCAGCGTCCGGTTTGGAAGCACTTGCGTGACAGGGGCAGTGAAGCTCTGGCTCCCGTTGTCGCCCGTTCCAGTGCCCACATTTTGACTGATGGTGAAGGTTGTGCCGCTATTAACCTGAGTGACCACCGAGGAAGCGGGGATGCCCATGACTGCCGCAGCAAAACCCATGCCGACGACTAAGCCTGGAACGCCAGCTTGACCCGTACTATTGGCACCAGCAGAAGTGATGAGAGAGGTGGCGCTAGTGGTGCTATCAAGTTCGAAGCGGGGCTCGACACGAAGAGTCACCGCAGCAGAGCCGGATTTCACAAAGTTAACCGCGCCGCCACCGTTGTTCTCAAGGCGAGACAGGAACTGCGTGGTGCCGTTGTTAGCAAAGGTGTAGATCGAAGAGTTCGCCGCAGTCCCCGCCGTGATGCGTCCATTCAGGAAGTTGACGTTTTGGCCATTGTTATTGGTGAGAATGCCTCCTGTGCCGATTGTCAGAAGTTGATCCATGGATCGGAAGGTATAGGCAGGTACACCTGTGGCTCCCGTATTGCGCACAGACCATGAGTTGATCGTGCGGGAGGTAATGTCACTAACGCTGCCGCCTTGGGTGATATTATCTGCTGCAACACCAGCCGTGATGGCATTGGCGGAATAGGCTCCAAACGGTGTCTGGCCGTTGGCGCTGAAGCCCAAGTTGCCGACCCCGAATGCACCGGTAATTGGATCCACCGTCGAGCGGTAGCTGGCAAAGTCCGCGCCGTTGATTACCGCCCAACCGCCGATGATACCATTGACGAGCGTTGGCGCGGAGGTGATGACGATCTGCGGGTTAGCTCCCTGGTTGAGCAGGGCCGTGTTGGATGCATTGAGGATAGTGCCCACTGGACCGCCCAGGTTGCCGCCGGCACTCGTGAAGTTGATGGTGGACTGAATCGCACTGCCACGGGTGAGGCTGGCGAGGGTCAGCACCGAGCTTGATCCAGAGGTGGAGCCACTGGCGAAGATGGTATTGTTGATGACGTTGGCACCACCGTTGATGGTGATCGCACCGAGGGTCTGGGTATCTGAAATGTCGCCAGCCAGGAAGGACAGGGTGCCGCCTGTCATGCTGAAGGCACCCGCGCCGATGCGGGAGGAACTCACGATGCCGATGCCACTGTTGTCGAGTGTCACCTGACCAAATGGCAGGCTGATTGTGCCAGTGGTGCTCATGGTGGCGCTATCACGGAGAACCACAGAGCCGCCACGCACAGTGAAGCTGCCTGAGCCGAGGTTGCTGGCACTCACAAGAGTGAGGCTGTTGGCCCCCTGTTTTTCAAAGTTGATGTTACCACCGGAGATAGCTCCTGCGAAGGTGGTGGCCGTGTTATCCTGAACCACCAGCAACGTGGCAGTGGTGCCGCTGCTGTTGGTGACGGTGCCAGCACCACCATCATAGATGTTGAAAGTGGTGTTGGTCAGCCTGCGGATGGCCTGGGTGTTGCCATTGAGGTCGAACGTGCCGCTGTTGACGTTCAGGTCAGCAACCGTCGCGGCCGTTGCCGTCGGGATCACAAGCAGCGGATTCGTGCCAAGGCCGGTGCCGAGCCTCAATGTGCCATTATTCACAGTAGTAGCACCTGTGTTGTAGCTTCTGGCACTCAAGATTGCTGTGCCTGCGTCGGATTTCACGATGCCGCCCGTGCCGAGGATGGTGGAGCCCACGCTGAGGGTGGTGCCGGAGCCGAGCACATGGAAGTGCATTGGGTTGGCACCGGAGATGATGGAGCCGCCGGAGAAGCCGGTGTTGCCAGAGTTGGCGATGACGCCGCCACTGGTGATAGTGAGCGTGTTGAGGGCGCCGTTGAGGCCAAAGAACTGGCCGCTCGGACTGTTGGTGGAAGCCAAGTTGCCGCCACTGAAGTAGCCAACACCACCGCCATTATTGAGCGTGAGGCTCTGGAATGTCGTGGCCTGCTGAATGGCGTTCGACACGGTGGTGGCAAAGTTGGCGGCGGCGGTGGCTCCAAAAGTGATGCGCTGGGCCTGCAGGCCGCCTGTTGTAGCTGCACTCAAGGTGATGGTATTCCCTGCCACGCTGCTGATCACCGAGTTCGCTGCAATGCCGGTGCCACTGACAGTCATACCCGCAAACAGATTGGAAGCATCCTGAACCTGCAGTGTGGTGGAGTTGTTCATCGACCCGTTCAGCACCACCCCTGTACCGGTGGTTGACGTGAGAAGACTGCGGTACTCGGCAGAGGTCAGCAGACGGAAGCCGTTCACGTCATGGGTGACGAATCCGCCCGTGGTGTTGCTGGAATCGATGCCGATGATGTCAGGACGGATACCATTCGTGACTGAGCCGCTCGTTCCAGGGTTGGTACCAACGAGAGTAGGTGTCGTGGCAAAGACTGTGACTCGGTTGGCTCCGGCAGCACCGCCGCCCAAGGTGCCGGTCGCACCCGCATTGAGCACCAAGTTGCCGGTGTTTGCAGCACTTTGTGCGGTGAGCGTGCCCAGGTTGATACGGGTCTGGTTGCCCGTGTTCTGCGTCAGGTTCCACTGGGTCTGACCAGCTATGTTGGTGACGGTGTTCAAATTCTCGACCACGGCGGAACTGCTGCTGCCCTGATAGTTCAGGACACCACCACGGTTGTTGAAAACACGGTCGGCGGTCGTTGTCTGGATCGAGGTGGTGCCACCGAGGCGGTCACTGATGGCACCGGTGCCGTTCAAGGTGAGGACACCACCCCTGCCGAGGTTGGTGGTCACAAAGCCCACCTTCCCTGTGGCCTGGTCCATGGTGACGGCATCACCGAGGATGGTCAGCGTGCCCAGCAAGGCACCTGAGCTGTCGCCTGTGAGCGTCCAGTCTCCCGAACCAACCTTCGTGACCGAGAGCTGGCCGGTGGTGTAGTCACTGAGGAAAGTACCCGCGAAGGTACCAGAGGTGCTGTCACCCGTGACCAACGTGGCCCCAGTGTTGACGTTGAAGTTCTTGATGAAAGAGCCCGATACGCCGCTGATGGTGCCAACCACAATGTTGTTGTTGCCACGCATGTCGAGAATGGTCCCGGAGTTGGCAAGATTGATGGCAGTGGCGACATAGTTGGAGGCCGCCGTGCCAGTGCTTGGGCCCAGCACCAGAGTTCCAGCATTGACATTGACCGTGAGTGTCTGGCTGCTGAAGCCGCCCAACTGGAGAACGCCTGCGCCTTCCTTGTTGATGGTGCCGCTGGTAAGGATATTCGAATTGATAGCGAGACCAATCTGCTCATTCGCCTGACCAGTGGTGCCTTGGACTGCAGTCAGTCCGCCAGCCACCTGGGCCACGGTGATGGTTGCCGTCGAGGGCAATGCGAGACGTCCGCTGAGCATCGGCACAATGCGTACATCATCCAATGCGCTGGCGCTGATGGTATCACCCGTGTTGGTCAGAGTCAGAGTGCCGATGCCACTGATGACAAAGGTGCTGCCAGGACCGTTCGTCGCCGTCACGAATCCACCCTGCGACTGGAACGCGAGCTTGGAAACCGTTTCGTTGAAACCATTGAGATCCCAGGCCGCGCCACCACGAACTGTGACAGTAGCGGTGTCAGCGATCTGCTGGCTGCCGAGATTGCGCGTGGTGGCATTACCAACGCCTGCGGTGTCTCCACCGCTATTAGTGCCGCCTGTGACCACCAAGTTGCCGGTGATAGCATTGCCAGAACCGGTCTGATTGTTGAGGAGGAGGACTACGCCATTGCTATAAGCGGTGCCGGTATAGGTGTTGGCGTTGGTGAGGTTGATGGTCGGGGTGTTGGCAAGCTGGGCCATGGCTCCCATCACCAGATCAAAGGTGCCGGCGCCGTTGGCACCGATGTCGGAGTTGATGGTCAGGGTATTGGCACCGTTGTGGAGGAAGAGTTCCGAGCCGCTGGTGGTCAGGCGGCCACGCACCGCCGCAGAGCCGATCGTGCGTGCAGCATTGTCAGTGCCGGAGAGAAGGCCCCCAGAGGCGAGGGTGAGCGTGTCGGTGCCTGCAGCGAAGTTCACCGTGGAAGCCGCACCGTTCAGGGTAAGGGAGTTGATGACCTGGCCTCCGGTGATCACACTTTGAGTGCCGTTAAAGCGAACGTTGCTGGTGCTGGTGGCCGCTGCCAGCGTGGTTGTTTGTTCGATGCCGTTCAACTGGCGGACGCCAGTGGCGGGGTCGTATTTGGCAAACTCGGCGTTTGCACCAACGGTGGTACCGTTAGCCGTAACCACGGTGGCCCAGCCGCCGATAATATTGTTGGTGTTGGTGGTCAGGCCTGCGGCGGTGGCAGTGACGAACGGATTGCTGCCCAGCAAACCGCCACCAGAAGTGAAGGTGAGGGTAGAGCCAGTGGAGCGGCTGAAGGTACCGCCAAGATTAAGGGTGGCCTGACCGAGACCACTGTTGCCGACGTTGGCACGGATGACGGCATTGCCGCCCGTGACAGAGAGGTTGCCCAAGGTGACAGACCCAGCGGTGCCGCTGCGGCTGATGTACTCGAAGGCCCCGCCATCGAGGTTGACCGCCACGTCGCTGCTGATGCGGTTGCTCATGGCCTGGATGCCGGAGTCATCCCAGCGCAGGAGGCTGTTGCGAATGCTGATGGTGTCACCCGCACTCATGCCGGAGAAGCGGCCCTGATCGACGAGGGCAGTGATGCTGCCCATGAAGGTGGCGTTGCCAGTAAACTGGTTGTTGTCGCGCATCGTGAGCTGCGTGCCGCCGGTCTTGACGAAATTCAGGTTGCCATTGATCTGGCCAGTCCAGTCACGAGCCGTACCCACATTTGTGATGAACGTCGCAAGCGATCCCGCGTTGTTGATGATGCCGCCGCTGCCCAGGGTGCTGTTGCGGCTGAAGAGGTCGCCGAAAATCTGACTGTTGCCGTTCAACTCGAGCAGGCCACCAGTCATGACGAGAGCATCGTTGCTGGCGGTGGTAGTGTTGGCGTTGATGAGCGGAGCTATGGCAAAGCGGTAGAAGATGGCGTTGTTCGGAGCCCCGGCAGCGATTTCGACGGTGCCGAGGTTGATGATGGTGGCCCCAGTGTAGCTGTTTCCGGTGGTCGAGTTGAGCAGCACCTTGCCGTCGCCGCTCTTGAAGAAGCCGCCTGTCGTCGGGGCCACACGTCCGCCGAGCGCCACATCCAACGTCAGCGTCGTGCTGCTGCCCATGGTGTGAATCGTCCAGGCGGTGGAGGCCGTGGTGGTCGTCAGCGTGCCTGTGCCGGTAATGGACGCACTGGTCTTGGCCAGGATACCGCCCGACTCGACCTGCAGGTTACGGAACGCGTTCACTGTGAACGGCCCGCTGTTCTCGAAGGTGATGGAGTTGACGCTGTTGGAAGTGATGCCCGTGGCTGCCGCACCGGAGTTCAAAGCTCCCGTGACACGCATGTTAGCATTTGCCGTGAACGTCGTGGCCATTTCAGTGCTGGTGTTCAGTGGGCGAAGGCCATTAGTGGCACCATCGTTAACCAGGAACTGCGTCGTGGCGGTCGTTCCATTGCTCGTCGACGAGATGTCGGCGATGGCCCACGGGAGGATCTGTTTGTTGGTGGCACCATTGGCACCCGCTTGGCCGAGAAAGGTCTGGAAGTTGGTCGGCGCCGTGGTGGTGGCGAGGATGATGTTGGTGTTGGTGGCACCCGCGCCTTGGCCAAGAGCGTCACCACGAAGGAACAAGGTTGCGCCGTTGGCGCGGGAGAGTGTGCCAGCACCGGCGGTCGTGATGCGCAGGTTCGCGCCGTTATTATCCAGCGAGATGAGGTTGTACCCGAAGTTGATCGCAATCTGCGCGTCCGCTGCCAGCGCTTCGTTCACCGCCGTGCCGCTGTTGCCAAGTATTTCAAGCAGACCACCGTTCAAGGTGAGCCCACGCGTGCCGAGGCGGACGCTGCTGGCAGTGCCCGTGTTGTCGAGTGACAGCTTCACATCCGGGACGATGCCCGTGTAGGTGGCGTTGTTGAGGGTGGTGGCAGTGGTGCCGAATATGCCGAGCGTTCCACTGCCGCTAAGCGTGATGCTGCCCTGGTTGATTGTAGTGGTTCCCGTTGTTGCGGTGCCATAAGTGTTGGCAGCGGTCAAAGTGAGGTTGTTGGTGCCGACCTTGGTGAGGGTGAAAGCCCCGCTGACCACACCACTCAGAGTGATGTCACCGGAAGTCACTCCACTCAGAGCATTGACGCGGCTGCCACCAATGCTGGTGGCAGCTGACATCACCACCGGACCGGCAAGGCTGGCTGCAGTCGAGGATGAGTTGATCAACGCAGCCAGAGAACTGACTGTGCCGACGCCTGAAAGGGTGCCGCTACCGCCGAAGCCAGTACCAGCGATGGTGATCGGCTCAGCACCGATATTCAAGCCGTTGAGATCAAGCACTGCGCCGGTGGAGATCGTAGTGCCGTTCGTCGTGTCGCTCAAGGCTCCGACGTTGCCCAATTTCAAGGTGCCTAGATTGACAGCAAGGGTGGTGAAGCTGTTGCCGGCGCCCGAGAGGGTCAGGTTATTGGTGCCGGTCTTGGTCAGGGCGAAGGCACCCGTGATGTTGTTGCTGAAGGTCAAATCTCCGAAGCCGCCGATCGAGGAAGCGCTACCGAGGGTGATGACACCGGAAAGCGTTGCGGCTGTAGCGCTGCTGTTCCAGATGGCACCCTTGGAGTTGCCAGCGAGCGGAGCGGTGCCAGTGCCGTTGATGGTCAGCGCTTTACTGATGCTCAAACCATTCACGTCCAACATGCCGTTGGTGGCCCCCACCAAGTTAGTGATGCCACCAGATCCCGTAGCACCCAGCGAAATGGTGATCTGCGAGGCACTGTCAACGCTGACAATGTAGGCCCCGCTCGGGATATTGTTGCCAGTCACCGCCATGCCCTGCTGCATGCTCGCGGTGGAGGTGATACCCGTGATCACGGAAGAACCAGCGGTAGTCGTCGCGGCAGCCTGCGCGGTCAGGGTAGTTCCAGACACCGTTACAAGGCCAGAAGGCAGCGCCCCAGCGTGATTGAGCATGACTGTGCCGTCCTGGATGGCAAGGTCGCCGGTGAAGGTGCCAGCAGTGGCGTTGTCTCCACCGAGGATGAGGGTGCCCTGGCCTGCCTTGATCAGCGCGCCACTGGCACCCGTGCCGGTGACCAGACCCGTACCGCTCTGGGTAATGGTGCCAATGAGGTTCAACGTGCCAGCACTGGCAGCGGTGCCCGCATTCGCGGTGGCGATGATCGCGCCCGTGCCGATGGAGATCAGGCCGTCAGCGCCGAACCAGCCGGTACCGAAGCTGCCTGAGGCACCATTGGTGACATTCAGGATGGAGCTGTTACCCAGCACCATCGAGAACGTGCCTGCGCCTTGAGTGCCCGCTGTGTCGATTTGGTTGGCAAGCTGGGGAGCGACCACCGCACCGAACTGGGTACCAAAGGAGTCAAGTGTGGCCGTGGTGCCGTTGGCCAGATAGTAGGCATTGTTGATGATGGCAGCACCATTGTAGCCGTTCGCAGAAGTGGGAGCTGCGGTGGTGCCGAAGAAATTGCTGGAGGCGATGGACTGGAAGCTGTTCCCAGTATCTTCACCGGAGTAGTACAGACGGAAGCCGCCGCCGCCGCCGGAATTACTGACCTTATAAACAATCGAGTGATAGCCGCTGGTGAGGTTCACGGTGACGTTGGCAAGGTCGCTGAGGCCGTGGCCGAAGGTGCCGTCGCTGGCGACAGCGACACCATCGATATAAAGCGAGAGACCGTCGTCGGAACCAGAGCGGAAGGTGTAATTACCCGCTTCTGTAATGTTCAAGAAGCCGGAATAGGCGGCTGTACCATTGGTGAAGGCGGTAGCGGTGGCGGCCGGACGATTGGCGAAGGTGCCGTCAGCGAGCTGGTTGATGAACAGGTTCGAGCCCGAGAAGCCCACTCCGGAGAATGCCTGGGAGACCGTGGCGGTCGGTGCCGCAGCAAGCTGGGCAAAGGCACCATTGAGGCCGCCGCTGCTGTAGCCGTAGCTGGTCATGTTCGCACCCGTGAGCACGGCACTGTTGATCTGAATAGGATAAGCGCCATTGAGGACAACCGGTGCGCCAGAACCGAGTGTAGTCGTGGTGCCGATCTGAACTTGGTCGGTAAAGAGGAGGTTGCCCTGGCCGACATTGACAGGCTTGTCTCCGGACCAGCCGAAGACGACCACTGTGGAACCCGAGGCGACGTTGATCATGGGCGCGGCACCGCCAGCCGTGTCACCGCTGACGTTCACCAAGCGCAGAGTGTAACCATTGGCGCTCGAGACGTTGAGGATCTGGCCACCATTGAGTTGCAGGTCGTTGATAGCGATGGTGTTGCCCGTGTTGGCACCGTTGTTGCCAACGTTGAGGCTGGCCGCAGCAAGCGAACCATTGATGACAATGTTGTTGGCGTAAGAGATGACACCATTGTTGGCCGTTCCGTTGTTCTGAAGGGAGAGCAGGCCTCCGTTGCCGATGGTGGCCAGGGTGCCGGAGAAGACAGGGGCCGTGCTATTGTCGTTGAGGCCGGCAAGGGTGAGCGTGCCCGCGTTGACCGTGACACCACCCGCGAAGGTGTTGTTACTGCCCAGAAGCAACGTTCCGAGACCTTCCTTGGTGATGCCGTAGCCATTGCCGCCGTCATCCAGAAGCATGTTCAGGGCCAGCACCGCCTGGGGCGCATCCACTGTCACCGTCGTATTGCCCAGCAAGGTGGTCGTGGTGTTATTGCCCTGGATGGTCAGGTTGTTGGTGCCCTTGAGCGTGATCTGCGTGCCAGTGAGCACCAGAGCATTGCTCAAAGTATTCGCGCCAGTGGAGGTCAGGTAGGTGCCCGCTGCACCAATCGTGAGCGCCCCGGTACCAATCGGGCCGTTGGCGAAGGCGGAGACGACACCCGTAGTGCCATCACGCGTGGTCACGTTCGTGCTGCCACCGACGGCAAGGCCACCCGCCTGCACATTCACGCCACCGCCGAAGAGGTTCGCGCCGGAGAGCTGAAGCAGGCCATTGCCCGTCTTGACGAGGCCGGTGGTGCCGACGTTCGTGGAACTGCTGATCGGAGCGCTGATGGCCAAGGTCGGCGTAACATTGGCGACGGTGGTGTTGCCGTTCACCGTCACGGGATTCACCGTCAAGGTGCGGCTTGTGCCGCCAAGATCCACGGCGGTGCCGCCAGTACCAGCACCAGAAATGGTGGAAACTCCACCCACGTTGCTCGAACTGGCGGTGATGTTGCCGCTGAGGGTCAGGATGCCGGTGCCGGTGGTCAGCGCCGGTGCTGTGCCACCATCGTTGTCAAAGATCAGGCCAGCGAGAGTCTGGTTGAAGTTGTTCAGGTTCAGGGTGGCCAGGTGGCCGCGAAGCACTGGCGTGATGCCGAAGTTGATCTGGTTGGCCTGCAGGAGGCGAACATTGCCACCATTGATGATGAGGGAGTCGGCCACGGTGGTGGCCAGCGGGATCGCAGAGTTGCCCGTGGTGCCATTGGCACCTGTCACGTTGAGATCGAAGATGCCGTTGTTCGCACCATTGGGCGCGTTGACTATGGTGCCGCCGGAGTAGGTGTTGGCACCATTGGTGATCTGGAGGGTGCCGGCGTTGTAGCCAGTGTAAACCAAGCGCACCACGTCGCTGCCATTGTCAACAATGCGCGAATTGATGATGAAGGCGTTGGTGGCACCGGTGTTGACAATGCTCAGGTCAACCGGGGTGGCATCCGCAACACCACCCGCCGTGAGGCGTCCGCTGTCCACCGTCGCACCAAAGTTCGTGTTGGACGTGGCTGATTTGACGATAAGGCCTGCCGTCAGATTGAAGACGTCCGTGGAACTACCGAAGGTAAAGGTCTGTGCCACAGCCGCGTTATTGAGGACCATGGCGTTGATGTTCAACCCACCCGACGGAAGGGCGATGGAAGCTGCCGTGCCGACACGATAATTTCCGGTAGCGTTGCTGGCCGTCGGGAGAGCGACCCCGTCGTACCCTTGATAGCCTGCCGTGGCGAGCGGAGCAAAGCCGCCTGTCGCGTTTCCGGCAGACGCAGCCACATAGCTCACCAGCTCCGCGCCCCCGCTGTTCATCCATGGGACGATGCCGTTTACCATCAAACTGGTGCCATTGGTGGCAGTGAGACGTTGGTTGCTGCCCATCGAGCCGGTCATATTGTTCAAGAGGACCATGGCACCGTTCGTCTGCGTGAGGTTGCCGAGAGCGATGACAGTGGAGCGAACCGTGCCCAACGCTTGCGTGGAGGGAAACGCGATGTTGTTGCCCCCTTGGGCAAACAGCACATCACCAAGGGTTTCTGCGGTATTGGTCTGGTCACGACCCGTGATGTTGAGAGTACCGCTGCGGAAAGTGAAGTTCGCGGCGTTGTTGATGCGATCGGTGTTCGACATGGTGCCGGCATCGTTCAGAGTAAGGACGCCACCATTGAGGGCGATGCTTGTGGTGCCAGAGAGACGGCCTTCGTCCTGAAGGGTCAGCGTGCCGCCATTGATGAGCGTACCACCTGTGTAGGAGTTGTCGGAGTAAAAGACCGTGTTGTTGGCACCCGACTTGTTGAAATAAAGACCTGTGCCCTGAATGCTGCCGCCCCAACCGCCAGTATTGCCGGAAGAGTGCGCAGAGATGAGCGTTGCAGTGCCAGTAATGGTGCCGCCAGATCCAGCAAAGGCCAAGCGGTTCGGCG
Source organism: Verrucomicrobiaceae bacterium (assembly GCA_027490195.1). GTDB lineage: Bacteria > Verrucomicrobiota > Verrucomicrobiia > Verrucomicrobiales > Verrucomicrobiaceae > Prosthecobacter. Next base: position 57,436 of record JAIXYN010000020.1, read on the forward strand.
AGCTGATTTCACCGACCATTTGCGCATTCGCGCCAAGATTCAGAGTTGCCCCAGGGCCGACAGAAAGGTTCTGCCCTGCCGTGCCACCCTGCGCACCCTGCCAGAGGGTGTTCTCACCGCCATTGAGGATGGTCGTGCCACCCGAGACGTTGAAGAAGTTGGCACCGGCGTTGAAGTATTGTTTGGTGTTGAAGGTGAGGCTGCCTGCAAGGCTCTTGGTAACATCCTGGGTGTTGTAGAACGCGGCGTTGACTGCGAGGTCGGCACCGGTATCCACTGAAATCGCGCCCGCGACGCTGGTGAAGACGATGGCGGCAGCACTGGTGGCGGCAGGCTGCGGGGCAGTACCGAAGAAGATGGCCGGGGCGGAACCGAGGCCTGCCAGAGTCGAGTTGCCGATGGTCTGTCCAGTGCCAGTGGCAAGGATCATACCTGTGTTGATGGCAAGCTGCGTACCACCGGAGGTAGCAAAGGCGACGTCGGTGCCTGCTCCCGAGATTTTCAGAGCGCTGGTCGTGCGCAGGTTCAGGCCGGGGTTGCTAAGCGCCACGGTATCACCGGTGATGTTGATGACATTGCGCCCACCCGTCACAGTCGCAGCATCCTGAGCATTCATGCCATAAGCAGTGCCGCCGTTGACATTGGTGAATCTCAAGTCAGTGCCAGTGCCGGTGCCATCAAGGTTGGTGTAGGTCGAGTAAGCCTTGAGGTTGCCAGCGGCACCTGAGCCAGTGTAAGTGGCGAAGTTCGTGCCTGTGGCGTCTCTCACGATTGCGCGCAAAATGATGCCATCACCCGCAACCGTGGCGGTGTTGACCGGAGTGGTACTGACAAATGTCGCAGGCATCGTCGCCGCCACTGGCGTGGTGGTGAAGATGACGCGGTTCGTCGTGTCATTGAAGGTCTGCGCACTCTCAAACAACAAATGACCGCCTGTGCCTGGCACGGTTAGCGAAGCGAAGGTCAGGGTGGCGTTGGCGACTCCTGCATTGGTCAGCGTGAGCTTGCTCCCGCCTGGGCCGGCAGCAAGCGCAGCGAAGGTCTCGGAGGAAGCAGAAGTGCCGTTGGCAGTGTAAGCGAAATTGCCGGCGTTCAGAGTCACGGCTCGGGCAGTACCACCGAAGCGGGTCAGCGGTCCGCCCGTGGTGTCGTTTATATTCAGCAGGCCATTGTTCTGGACGGTGATAGCGCCGGTCCCGCCGGTGAACTGACCGGCACCTGAAACGTTGAAGGTGCCTTGAGTCACAGTGATCGCCAAAGCCGTCGTCTGCGCGGAGGTGAAGTTCAGCGTGCCTGTACCAACCTTGGAGATGGTCACACCAGCCGTGCCGATGCTGCCATTGACATTGATGATGCCCGTGCCCACCGCATTGAAGGTCGGGCTGTTGCCTAACGCAAGGCCACCGATGTTCAGCGTCGCCCCACTGGCTGCCCCGAAGGTGACGCCGACGGAGGCCGAGTTCGTGATGGCACCACTGAGGGTGTTGACGCCGCTCAAAGAGAACACGCCACCGGTATTGTTGATGCCGCTGGGCGCACCGGAACCCGTGCTGGCCATGTTGATGTTATTCGTCAGGGTGACGTCATTGGTGAGATAAAGGGCAGCGCCTCCACCCACAGCGGCACCTGTGCCGAGAACGATCTGTCCAGAGCCAAGCGCGTTGGCATTGTCAATCTGGACCACGCCCGCGAAGATGTTGGTAACGCCGGTGCGCGCGCTGTTGTTCGCGGTAATGACCAGCGTGCCGATATCGTTCTTCTGCAGGGCGTTCGTGGCAGCGCTGAATGTGAACGCCGTGTCAATGATCGCTGTGGTGTTGGCAGCGACATCAATTCCCACGGTGGCGGCATTGAGGTTGATGACGCGGCCGGTGAGGGTGTAGCTTGTGCCGCCGGCGAAGCGGAGCCCCTGGATGCCGGAGTTCACACTCAGGCGGATGATATTGGAGGTGTCGCCAAAGGCCCCGTTGCTGGTGCCGGAGAGGATGCCCCCCGTCACGTCAATGATGGCGCTGCTGCCACCGAAGGAGTTGCCGCTATTGGTGAGTTCCATCGTGCCAGCACCGGACTTGGTGAGCACGACCGCGCCGGTCTGCCCGCCGCTGATCACGCCCGACAAGGTCAGACCCTGCACCACGTTGGAGTTCGTGGCCGTACCGACACTGAAGGTGGGGAACCCGCCGCTGGTAGCCAGAGTCTGATTGTTGGAAATGAGCAGCCCGTAGCCATTGGCATTGTTCGTCACGGTCAAAGTGACTGCGGGGTTCGGACTCGCGATGCTGAAGTTATTCAGCTCGATGGTCTTGTTTGCCGCCTGCAGGTTGAGCGGCGCAAAGGTCAGCGCGGCGCGGTCCACGTTAATTGTGGCAGCCGTGGTGTTCATAACGATGGCGTTGCTAATCGTAAGGGTCTCAGGGGTCACACCCGTGGAGACCGCAGTGCCATCCCAGAGGATCTGCAAGCCACCGCCGTTCAGGTTCACAGCAGCCCCGCTCAGCGGCAAAGCACCCACGCTGGAGAGCGTGCCCGCTGCCACGTTGAAATTGGAGGTGCCAGTGATCGTGGCAGTATTGTCGGCGTTGAGGCGAAGGGTGCCCGCTCCGACCATGGAAATGGTCTGATTGGCCGCCGTAAGCTTTCCATTAAGCTGAAGCAGGGTGGCTGGGCTGAAAGCACCGCCGCCCGTGCCGATGGTCACACCGCGATTGGCGGCAAACACTGGGCTATTCGTGGCGGCGAGAATGGCACCATTCTGAATGGTCAGCTGGTCAGCCACGAAGCTCGCAGGATCAGCACCCAGGCTGTTGTTACCCGAGATGGAGAGGATACCGTTGTTCACCGTGGTGACGCCCGTGTAGGTGTTGGCCACAGCGGCATTGGAGAGGGTCAGCGTGCCCAGACCATCCTTGGTGATGCCAAAGGAGCCACTGATCAATCCACCAATCGTGGTCACCATCTGCGGGGCCGTGACCGTGATGGTTGGGGTCGCCCCGAGCGTGGTCGCGCCGTTGAAGGTGAGGCCAAGAATGCCGTCCGTGGTGAAGCTGCCGTTCACGGTCATGGCATTGGCCACGGTGGCGGCTGTGGACGCGAGCAGACGCGTGCCGGATCCGATGGTCAAGGTGCCGGTGCCAAGCGGGCCACTCGTCACGGTGGAGCCGACCCCGCTGGCGGTGCTGTTGGCGTTGAGAACCAAACCGCCCGCCTGAAGGTCCACGCCACCGGTGAAGGTATTGGCACCGCCGAGTTGGAGCAGACCATTGCCAGTCTTGACGATGCCTGCCGCTGCACCCGAGTTACCGATAATCGCGGTCACATTCAAGGTTGGCGTGAGGGAGGCCACGGTGGTCGAGCCATTGATGGTCACTGGCGCGATGTTGAAGGTGCGGTTGGCACCATTCAGATCAAGGCCCAGCGGAGCGGTGCCGGAAATGAGTGACACCGAGCCAGCATTCGAAGAGGTGGCGGTGATGCCTCCAGTCAGTTTCAGGATACCACCTGCACCACCGAGAGCGACGGTTGGGGCCGTGCCACCATTGTTGTTAAAGGACAGACCGGCCAAGGTCTGGGCCTGAGCGTTGAGATTCAGCGTAGAGCTGCCGTTCAGGGTGGGAATGACACCGAAGTGGATCTGGTTGGCCGCATCAAGACGCACGGTAGCGCCGTTAATAACCAAATCACCGTTCGGGACGGCCACCGTGGAGCCGCCATCCGCAGACGCCACGTTCAGCGCCAGCGTACCGGTGTGATTGGTGCCGCCATTGATCTGGGTGCCACCCGTGTAAGTGTTGTTAGCCCGGAGTGAGGTGACCGATGCGTTCGCAGGCGTCAGCACGAGGCGAGTCTGCGCCCCGACCGTGCCATTATCGACGATAGCGGAGTTTACCGTGAGGGTGTTTTGATTAACAAAGAGGTAGAACGGATTGACACCGCTGGCGGTTCCACCCGTGGTGATCGAACCGTTGCCCACGGCGGTGCCGATGCTGCTGTCAAAGGCACCGGAGATCACCAGCGTCCCTGCAGTCAGATTCAGGATGTCCGCATTGTCAGCAAAGACCAAGTTATCGCCGGTGGAATCCCGGATGAAGGCGATGGCATTGGCATTGTAGGTTCCTGCCGAAACTCCACCAATGTTAGGCACGGTGACCAAGCTGTTCGCCAGACGCAGGTTTTGTGTCAGGGAGCCAACTCCGGCAGGGAGCACCGTCGCGTCATATCCCGCATAACCGGCGCTGTTGAGCAAACCGACGCCGCCAGAGTCGTTGTTGGTGGAAGCAGCCACGTAGCTTGCCAACTCGGTGAAGTTTGTGGCCCAAGGCAGGACGTTGTTCACCAAGTGGGTGCTGCCATTGGCAAAGACCAAGCGTGCGGCACTGCCCAACTGGCCGGTGTAGTTCGTTTCCACCGTCGCATAGTTGCTCTGGGTGAGATTGCCAAAGACGAGTTCGGTGGAGCGGATCGTGCCGCTACCGAGTCCGGCAATGATGCGGTTCTGGCCGCCGTCCAAGGTGAGGGTGCCCAAAGATTCCGTCGTGTCCGTGTTATCGCGTCCGGTTAGGAGCAAGGCACCGCCTCGAAGGGTCACATTGGAACCGCCCAGGCGGTTGTTGATCGCCATCGTGCCACTGTTGGTGAGGATCAAGGACGCGTAATTGAGCTCTATTGCTCCGCCCCCGGAAAGTTTGCCCTGATCGGTCAGGGTCAATGAACTGCCGTTGATGAGCGTGCCGCCAGTGTAGGTGTTGTCATTGCGGAAGTTGGTGCTCGTGCTGCCCGCCTTGTTGTAGAAGATGCTGCCGGTGATCTGACCGCCCCACTCACCCGTGGTGCCGGAGAGGTAGCTGGTGACGAACGTCGCGGCGGTGGACGAAGTGACGATGCCACCTGCGCCCGCGAAGGCGTTGCGGTTGGAATTGACAAGGTCGCCGACCATCTGCGCGGTGCCGTTCAAGTTCAACGTGCCGCCCGAACCGATGTCCAGGTGCTGCCCTTGGGTGCCGCCCTGCAGGCCCTGATACAGGGTGTTGTCACCACCATTGAGTTTGACGATGCCGTTCATGATGCCCAGGAAGTTGGCCCCGGTGTTGAAGTATTGCTCCGTGTTGAAACGCACTTCGCCGCCGAGACCGGTCCGGTAGTCCGCGCCACCGCCGCGGAGCACGCCGTTCATCTCCAAAATGCTGCCGCTGTCCACCAGCAGGGTGCCCACAGTCCCAGCCGTGTCGATGATCACACCGCTGGCGATGGTGTTGGTGCCGCCGGAGACGAGAATGTTCGGGACGGTCAAGACGAGGCTGGTGCCACCTTTGACGGTTGAGGTGAGGTCCACCCCCGTGCCGCTGAGGTAGAGCGCGTTGAGCGTCTTACCAGAGTTGCCTGCCAGATTCGTGTCCGCCGTCAGCCTCACCGTGGCCGTCGCAGCGGCAGCGATCAGGTTATTGTTCACATCGTAGGCACTGAAGGCCTGGATGCCGTTGGTGGCGTTATAATTAGCGAAGTTCGTGCCCGCAGCATCGATCACCACCGCCCGGGGAATGATGCCCGTGGTGAGCGTGGGAGCAGTCGTGAAGAGAATGCGCGCGTCTGCCGCACCGAGAGTCTTGCCCGAAGCGCTGCTAAAGGTCAAAATCGAGCCGCTGGTCAGCACGTTCGACGCCAAGCCGGCAAACGTGAGGGTGCTGGCCGCCGAGCCTGAGTTCGTCAGGATGATGTTGTTGTTACCCGGGTTGGAGGTCAAGGTGCCGAGGGATTCCGCAGACGCGACGGTGCCGTTGGCGATGTAATTGAACGTACCGTCCGTGAGGACCATCGTGTGCGGAGTGACCGCACCGCCAAGGCGGTTGTCCACGTTCGCAAAGGAGTTGTCCACCCGCAGCACACCGCCGGAAGAAACCGTTAGCGCAGTGGCCGCAGCACCAATGGATCCCAGGCCGGTGGTGGAGGAGCCAATCACGAACTGGTTGTTGTTCACCGTGATGAGGTTCGTGTAGCCAGAAGCAGCCACACCGAGTGTAAAGGTGCCGTGACTGCCCAGCGACGGCTTGTTAACGGTGATCGAGGTCAGATTGGCATTCACGAACGCCGTGGTGTCAATGTTGAGGGTGCCATTGCCCACCAGCGTCAGAGCGGCCGCAGTTCCGGCAAAACCACCCTGAATGTTCAAAGTAGCAGTCGAGTCCACGCCAATGGTGGATGCATTCGCCTGCGTGATCGCGGATGTGACCGAGTTCGTCGTGCCGGAGAGCGCACGCAGGGCACCCGTGCTGTTGATGCCGGTGTTGGAAAGGCTGATCAGACCGCTGGTCTTGTTCAGCGCCACGCCCGCGCCGGTCGCACCATTCAGTTCCAGCGCCGCACCGACGACATTGGAGACCACGATGTTAGCGGTGGCCGCGTTGATCTGATCCACATCGGAAATCCGCAGGGCTCCCGCCGCGATGGTCCAAGCTCCAGTCAGCCCAGTGTTATTAAGACTGCCGGTGAAAGCCAGCGTACCGTTGTCATTCTTCTGCAGCGCATTCCCGGCGGCTCCGAAAGTGAAGGCCGTGTCGAGCGTGGCCACGGTGCCGGTGGTCACATCGATGCCGACGGTTGTGGCGTTGAGGTTGATGGTACGTCCAGTGAGGCTGTAGGAGGTGCCACCAGTGAGGCGCAGGCCCTGGGTGGCGGAGTTGGCGCTGAGGCGGATGACATTGGTGCTGTCACCGAAGGCTCCGTTGCTGGCAGCGGAGAGGATGCCCGCCGTGACATCAATGATGGCACTGGATCCGCCGAAGCTGTTGGTGGCATTGCCCAGCTTGAGGGTGCCGTTGCCGGTCTTGGTGATGACCACATTCGAGGCACCCGTGGCACCGCCAGTGATCTGCCCGCTCAATTCCATGCTGTCCACGACGTTGGACGCCCTAGCCCCACCGCCGACGTTGAAGGTCGGTCCCGCTCCCAACAAGGTGGAAAGCGCCACGGCATCAGGCACCAAGAGGCCATAGCCATTGTTGGCAGTCAGGGTGATGCCGTTGCTCACACTGCTGAAGCTGGTGGGCGTGATGATCTTGTTGACCGCCTGGTTCCACAGCACGGACGTGCCCGCACGACCGATGGTGAGCGTGGGCGGGGAAGCGGTCAGGGTGAGGGCACCGAGGGTGATGGCCTCGTTCTGCACGTCGCCGTCACCGTCATGGAAGATGCTGACGGTGCCGCCGTCATTGAAGCTGATGGGGGCGGCCGCACCGATACCGGTGAGGTTGATGTTGATGTTGCCGAGCCCCGTCTTCGTGAAAGACGTGATCGTGCCCAACCCGGAGGTGGGGCCGGTCAGGGTCACGGTCAGGTTCGGATTGTCCACGTTGAGCGTCAACGGATTAGCCCCGACTCCATAGGTGATGGGTCCGAGAAGCGAGAGTGTGCGGGTGGTGCCCGTGGTGGTGTTGCGGAAGCTGTGGTTACCCTGGAAGGTGATGGGGTTCACCACGGTGCGGTCCGCGTCATTGGTCATCAGGAAGGTGCCGTTCGCCATGATGAGGGAGCCCGTGCCGAGCGGGCTGGTCGTGATGACCGTGCTGCCCGTGGCGGAGCTGGAGCCCGTGCCAGCCGTGATGGCCAGTGCTGTTGGGGCGCTCTGCGCCGCCAGGAGAAGACCGCCGCCGCTGACAGTCACGCCGCCGGTGAAGGTATTCGCACCGCTGAGCTGGAGGATGCCGTTGCCGGTCTTGTCGATGCTGGCTCCGGCTCCGGTGATGATGGAGGCGATGGCCAAGGTGGGCTGATTGATGGTGTAGGTCTGACCTCCCACTGCGATGGGAGCGACGCTGATCGTATTTGCTCCGCTGGCCAGGGCCACGGTGCCACCAGTGATGGTGGAGGTGGTGGCGGCGTTGCTGGAGGTCGCGGTGATCGGGCTGGTGCTGGAGAGGGTAAGGATACCACCGACGTTGACCGTGGGGTTGCTGGCGCTACCGCCGATGTTGTTGAAGGTGACGCTGTTCAGCGTGTTGTTGCCCACCAGGGTCAGGGTGCCCTGGCCGTTGATGGTCACATTGCTAGTCGCAGCGATCTGACCTGCGTTGGTGACCATGGTAACAGTGCCACCGCCGCCGGTCACACCGCCGTTGATCGTCAGGTTGCCGGGGATGACAACCGCCCCGACTGCGCCGTTCAGGTTGAGCGTGCCACGGTTCACGATGGTACCGCCGCTGTAGGCGCTGGCGTTGCCCGTATAGTCATTCGTGAGGGAGAGAATGCCCGCGCCGTCCTTGATCATGGTGAGCGCTCCCTGGATGGCCGAGTGGATGGTAAGCGTACCCTGATTGTTATAAGTGACCAGCTCACTCGTTCCGCTGGTGATAATCCCGCGCGTGCCCGTCGTGCCGATGGTGGTATTGTTTGCGTTATCACTGCGGAGGATGCCGCCGAGTTCGAGATTCAGAACATCCCCTGAATTGGTGAAATTCACGTCCGTGGTGAAGGCACCGCCAATGCGAAGCAGGCCGGTGGTCGTGGTGCCTGCACCCAAAAGCAACGATGAGGCGGCGGTTGAAGTAAGGTTGGTGATGTTCCCCGTGGCGAAGACCCCAGTTGTCGGTGCCACGTTGGCGGCACCGATCATCTGGCTAACGTAACCGGTATAGCCGCCCTGGCCGACGATGCCGACGCCCTGACCCGCATTGTAGGCGGCGTAATCGGTCTGGTTGGCCACGGCCCAGGCACCCAAGATGCCACCGCCGAGAACGGTCGGGGTAGAGGCAAAGACGATGCGGGCGTTGTTGCCCTGCTGGCCGAGGTTGGTGCCAGTGAAGTTGATGGTGGCTCCGGCGGTGCGGGTAAGGGCACCGAAGGTGAGATCGGCTGAGCCGAAGGTGCCACCGCTGACCGTGGCAGTGATCTGGTTGGCTCCCTGGGCCAGAGACACAGCCCCAAACGTTTCCGCCCCGATCAGAGCGATGCGCTGGGTGTAGGTGATGTTACCGCCGCGCAGGGTGATAGCGGCCGCGTCATTGATGCGATTGTTGTTCTGGGTCTGGAGACTGGTGTTGTTCGAGAGATTCAAGCCCGCGTAATTGATCTCGATGGCGCTGGTGTTCGTCAGCGCGCCGTCATTTTCCAGGGTAATGGTCTGGCCGAGGATACTCGTCGTCCCGGTGTAGGTCTGCGCCATGGAGAACGTCTGGGCATTTAGGCCGGTTTTGACAAAGTTGATCGCGCCCGTGATCTGGCCGCCGAATGCACCACCGTCACGCGTCACGAAGGTGGGCGTTCCTGTGGTGGTGGTGACCGTGCCACCCGTGCCCGGCAGGGCGGATCCAGGGCTGGAAAAGGTTCCGACATACTGCGTGTTACCATTCAGATCGAGGGTCGCACCGACATCCACCAGGACGGTGCCGCCGAGTGCCGCACCGTTCGCGAAAAGGGTGTTCAGACCGCCATTCAGCATCAGCGTGCCGCCGGAGACGTTGGTGGTGATGTTGTAGAACTGGGCCGTGTTGAGATTCAACGTTCCAGCCCCGACCTTGTTAATGGTGTTGGCAACAAACGCTCCATTCACGTTAAGGACACTACCCGAGTCCACCTGCATAAAGCCCTGATTGGTGAGGCTGATCTGGGTTGCGTTGATCGTGTTGGTGCCTCCTGTATTGAGGATCCCCCCGGCCGTGAGGGTCAGGGTGCGGCCCGCCGTGCCGACGGTTAGGCCGGTGCCATCAATCTTGAGAGCATTCAGGGTGCGGCTGATGTTCAGGCCCGCGTTGGCCGTCACGTTCATCGTGTCGGTTGCGGCGGCGGTGTTGAGGTTGTTGGTGACATTGTAGGCACTGAAGGCCACCACTCCGTTGGTGACATCATAACGGGCGAAGTCTCCCGTTATCATGGTACGCGGCAGGATGGCATTGCTGAAGGCGCCGCCTCCGACCTGGATGGCGGTGAACATCACCTTGTTGGTGGTGCCCAAACCGGTGATGCCGGTCAGGTCGAGCGAGGAACCCGAGTTGGCAAAGTTCACCGTGCCGAAGGTCAACACGTTTGGCCCCGTGCCCGTCATGTTGATGGTGCCCATGATGCCGTTGACGGTTAGGGCTCCGGCGGTCTCGGTCGTGCTGTTGCCGATCAGCGAGAGCGTGCCGCCCGCGATGGTGATCGCGCCAGCATCAAGGAGACGGTTGTTGTTGTTCGTGACGCTGTTGTCGAGCTGGAGAATGCCGTTGGCGTTCAGGGTGAAGGTGTTGCCGGCGCTGTTCCAGGCCCCATTGGCCCCACCGAGGGAGACGGTGCCACGGTTAACGGTGAGAAGGCCGGTGGCGGTGTTGGCGGCGTTCAGAGTGAGTGTGTTGTTGCCGGAATAGGTGAGGCCACCCGCACCCGCACCACCGTTCTGAACGATGCCGTTGATGACGGTGGGGCCGGAGCCGAGAATCGTGAGCGTGCGGCCCGTGCCGTCATTGGAGAGACTGACATTGCCCGTGAGGGTGAGGCTCGCGCCTCCGGTGAGACTGTTCACGAGCAAACGGTTGCCGGCGCTGTTGGTAACTACTCCGGTGAGTTCAATGGCGTTCGTGCCGGCAAAGGTGACCGGGTCTCCACCGAGGGTGATCGGGGTGGCGATGGCGCTCGTGCCGGTCAGGGCTATGCCGCCCTGAACCACGCCGCCGTTGAAGGCTAAGGACGAGGTCGTGCCGAGGGGTGACACGCCAGCGTTCTTGTTCAGGATGAGCGTGCCCTGAGCCAGAGTGGTGGCACCGGTGTAGGTGTTGGCGCTGGCTCCACCCAAGGTGAAGCTGGCGTCCGGATGAATGGCGATGTTAATTGCCGTGGTGGCCGCACCCGTGGAGTTGGCGATGAGGCCGTTGATGACAGTCGAGCCGTAGCCGCGGAAGATGTGGGTGCGGTTGTTGGTGGTCTCCCCGTTCACAAAGGCACCGTTGATGGTGAGCACGGCACCGTTTTCCAGGTTGTTGCTGACCGTGTTGTCATTGTTGCCGCCGGCCTTGGTGACCGTGCCGTTGAGCGTGATGCTGTTCTGACCGGAGAAGACGGCGGTGGCGTTGTTACCAAGGGTGATGGGCTTATTCGTGGTGAGCGCGCTCCCGTAGGCGAAGATCCCAGCGTTGGTGATGGTGATGCCCGACGCGGCTCCAATACCGTTGCTGGTCAACCCCAGGTTACCGCCGGCGGCTGTAATCGCACCGGTGAAGGTATTGGCCTCCGAGGGGTTCAGAACCCAGGTGCCGCCGTCGTTCTTGCTGACGCCGAGGACCATGGGGTTCGTGCCGTTGGTACTATCGATCAATTTGGAACTGATCATGTTGTTGTCCGTGTTCGAGCCACGCAACTCTAGGAAGAGCGTGCGGGTCAGAACCCCGTCCGCACCCATGGTATTGGTGAACGCCCCGCCCATCACAAGCGCTCCGCTTCCGGAGGATTCAATTCTCCAGGTGCGGTTGGCGTTAAGACCGGTGGAGGCCAGCGACCAGGGCCGTGTCGCCACTTCCCCGGCTCCGACATACATAAAGGCATTCAGGTCGGTATTGCCGCGGGCCAGGATCAAACTGCCACCGGTGACGTTCGTGCCCAGGCTGCTGGAGGTGGCTCCCGCCGCACCAATAGAAGTCAGCACCAAAGTGCCATCACCAATCGTCGTGCTGCCATTGTAGGTGTTGGCATCGCCCAAGATGAGCACGCCAGCGCCGTTCTTGGTGAAGCCAGCCGTGCCGGTGCTGTTGCTGATGACCCCAGAAAGGATGCCAGCCGTGACCATCGTGCCGGTGTTGCCGTTGTTATTGGTGGTGATGGTGCGGCTGGTGCCGTTGAGGTTGATGTTGTTGGTGATCTCCGTCTCGCCCAAGGCGGTGGAGGAGCCGAGCACGAGGGCGGTGGGGGCGAAAGTCGCACTGCCCCAAACGATGGGGTTGGCCGAAGCGCCCGCCAAGGTGATCACCAGGCGATCGGTGGTAGCCGCCGCGAAACCGGAGTTGCCGCCGGTGAGCTGCACATTTCCCGCCGCAGCCCCGAGGGTGCGGCTGAAGGTGCCGGAGGTCTCCAGCACGCCGCCGTTGATAGTAATGAGGCTGTTGGTTGGGATGCCGAGGACGGACCCGGAGGTCAAGGCACGGAGAGCGCCGCCCGAGATCGTGGTGGTGCCGGTGTAGGTGTTTGAGCTGGAAGGATCGAGAATCCAGAGGCCAGCATCCGCCTTGGTCAGGGCCGTGGCGGTGCTGTCGAGGGTGTTGTTGACGATCTGCGGACGGAAAACGTTGTCGCCGATGGAGGTGCCACCGAGGGTGATCGTCTTGGCACCATTAGTCAAGAAGGTGGGAGCCGCCGTGCTGGACCAGATCAGGCTGGCGTTGTTCGCGCCTGTGCCTGCCGTGCCAGACTCGTTGCCGTAAGTGCCGCTGGACTGAATGACCGCATTGCCCGCGAGGGAGAAACTGCGGTCCGTGGTCGTGGAAGGCGTCTGGGTAATCTGGTAAATGCCAGCACCGGAGGTATTCGCGCCGGTGTAGAGCAACGTGCCGCCGCCGAAGATGAGGTTGGAGGCCGCGTTGCTGGAAGCCCCGATACCGCTCGCAACACCGCCAAGACCCAGGGAGGTAACCGCGAGGGTGCCGGCGTTGATGGTGGTGATGCCAGTGTAAGTCTTGGCACCAACGATGGCTTGGGCTCCGCTACCGTTCTTGGTCACGTTGAGCAGGCCCGTGCCGTCCTGGAGCGCACCGCTGAAGGTGGCGCTGGAGGTAGTGGTGCCAGCGAGGCCGATGTTCAAGGTGGCCTGGGTGGTGCCGCTGTTACCGCTGTTGGTCACGATGCCCGAACCCGAAAGTCCGCCGATCGTAGTGGTCGCATACGTCGTGCCACCTGTGAAGAGCGCGGCGGCCGCACCGGCCGCATTGATGTCGAGAATGCCCCCCTGGCGGATAGTGGTGATGTTGCCAGCGGTCGTGATGGTGCCGAGACGGGCGGCGGTTCCGGACAACTGGATGGCACCTTCATTGATGGTGGTGTTGCCGGTGTAGGCATTGGTGCCGAAAAGGATCAGGGTGCCGGTTCCCGCCTTGGTCAGCGAGCCCGCACCACTGCTGATAAGAGTGTTTGAGACACCGGAACCGATGGACAGAGCATTGCCCGTGGTCAACGCCGCCCCCTGGGCGGGAGCCGTGGCTGGAGAGGAGCCATTCGTGGTGATGACGAGTTCCTGAGCGGCGGTGCCCAAGGCAAAGGCTCCCGTGATGGAGGCTGTGCCGCTGGAGTTGTCAAACAAGAGACCACCGGGGTTAGTAGCGAAACTAAGGGTGCCCCCCAGAGTGAGCGCAGCTCCACCGGTGAGTTTGAGTGAGTTCACCGTGCCGTTGGCACTCGTGCTGGCGGCCCCGGCGATGCTGTAGTTGACAGTGCTGGTGGGAGCCAGAGCGCCAGCCCAGGGGGTCGCTCCGGTGTATTGAGCCGCATTGCTGCCGCTAAGCGTCACAAAATCCACGCCGTTGAAGGTGGCATAGCCTGGCAGCACGCTGTTGGTCAGAGTCGGAGCCGTGGTGAAGCCGATGGTGCCGGTGCCGGGCTGCAAGTCCAGCGTCGCGCCGCCAGCGGTGCGGCTCAGGTCAAGGAAGGTCAGGGTGTCCGCACCCGTGCCACTGGTGATCCTGACGATGCCGTGGCCCGCCGCTGGATTCAGGCGTCCCAGCACCTCGGTGCTGGTTCCGCCAGCGAAGCCGACGTATTCAAAGGTGCCACCCGCACTGCCAAGGTTAGTCGCGGTGTCATTGGCAAAGATGAGATTGCTCGTCGAATTGATGATGTTACTGGTGCCCGTCGCTGCATTGAGGCGCAGAAGACCGTTGGTAACAGACAGGTTGCCGCCAAAGTTGGAGATTAGAGTGGGTGTGACCGACTGCCCGCTAGCGATGGCACCCACAGTCAAGGTAGCGCCCGTTGCGCTGACCAACGTGACGGTGGTGGTAGATGTGATGTCACGAATATACCACCCTTGAGCTGCCGGAAGCGACGCATGTGTCACCTGCTGCCCAGGAACCAAGTTGGCCGTGCTGGCAACAGTAATGATGGGGTTTGCAGCGCTGCCCGTGCTCACGGCAGTGGTGGTCAGTGTGGCAGCAGCCCCGCTCACAAGACCGGGCGTGGCAGTGCCGGCTGCGGTGTTCGCAGCCCGGTTCGCGCTGAGAATCAAGGTCGTGCCGTCCACGATCTGCGAGATCGTCGCGCCAGCCGCGATCCCCGTGCCGGAAATGGGCTGACCCACGAGCAGACCTGAAGTGTTGCCAGAGGTGAGGGTCACGGTCGTGGTCGCCGTCCCTCCAGTGGCCGCCAAGTTGAGCGTCGTGACACTGCCAGCCAAACTGGCCGCAGAAGGTGCCGCGAGCTCCCAGGTGCCGGTGCCGAATTTCAAAACATTGGTAAGGTTAGTCGAGTTCGTGATCAAACCACTGATCTGATTGACCACGGACGTGGGGGCGTTTCCTCCCAGATTGAGCGTTCTGGCTGCCGCACTGCTGGAGGCCACCGTGTTGGGCAAGAGAATGGCCGTGGGGGCAGATCCTGTTTGATTTGCCAAGAGGTAGCCGTTGGTATTGGCGACATCGAGATACTTGTTCGTCCACGTCTCACCTGCACCGGTCCCAGTGTCTCCCAGATAGCTGAGCGCACCGTTATTGACGATGATGCGGCGCGAAGTCGCGTCGTTCAGGACTTTGAGACTGCGGATTTCCAAAGTGCCGTCATTGATAGAGACATCTCCAGTAAACGTCGAAGCCGTGCCGCTGGCCCCCTGAGAGAGAGTCACCACGCCGCTGCCGGAGTTGGCGGTAGTGGTAGCCTTGGCAATGTTATGGAAAGCACCGCTGGCGGTAATCCGGCCATTGTAGTTGGTTTCACCGCCACCGCCAAAGGTGAGCGTGCGGGCCGTGGTATCCGTCTGCCCCCAGAGGGTGGTGGCATTGAGGGTGAGGGTGCCACTGGAATTGTTATTGATAGTGGCACCATTGTTGCCACCACCAGTAATCGCGCCGCTGGCACCCGTGAAGGAAGCGCTCCAGCCGTTGCGCCCATTGAAATTGAAAGTGCTGTTCTGACCGGTCGCGCGAAGGTTGCCGAAGGCGACGGTCTGATTCTGAAAGGTGGACAATCCTCCCAAGCTTAGAGAACCGTTGACCCCGTGGTCCACAAACACGCTGCCAGTCTGATCATTGCGCACATTGAGGTTGCGGGTCCCGAAGCCAGCAGGCGAGTCCGTGCGGACTTCCAGCGTGCCGCCGTTAAAGTCCACCGCCTGGGCGTTCGTGCTGATGCCGAGCGCACTGTTCGCGCCGACGCGCACCGTGCCGTTATCGATTCGCAAGGTCTGGGCAAAGGTGTTGTTGTTGTTCTGCAGCCAGAGGGTGCTACTAACGAGAATCCCCGTCTTGATGAAACGGTCCACTGTCGTGTCGATTCCACTGACCAGACCGGAGACATTCCAGTTGCCGTTGCCCGTGAGAATGCTGGCGGCACCCGTGCCCAGAAAAAGATCCCCATTAACAGTGGTGGTGCCATGCGAGGCCCATGCCCGTGTTTCACCCGCCGCAGAAGCGACCGTCAGCCCGCCTGCTAGCGTATTGTATCCAATACTGACCAAGGCACCTGTCGAATTGACCGCACCAGGTCCGCGGCCCGCGATGCTGACTTCTCGATTCAAGGTGATGCCCGCCGTGCTCGGGGCCGAGACAGTGCTGCCCTGCAGGACCAAAGCACCGCCGGAGTAGCCGGGGTTGCCCGTGCCCGCGATGCCAGTGATCGAAATCGCCGTGGTGCCAGCACCGAGCTGGCCGACGTTCGTGACGACGAGATTGCCAGCCTTGACGGCAATGTCACCAGAAAAGGAGTTGGCGTTGTTCGAGAGCACCAAGGAACCGTTCCCCGTTTTGGTGAGGCCGGAGGTGCCAGCGAGGATGGAAGCGATGGTGGCGCGATTGGTGCCGAAGCCAACGTTGTTCACCGCGATGACGGGTGCGGCTGTGCCAGTGGCAGCCGAGAGCGTCAGAGTGTCGCCAGTGATGAGGTAGCTGCCTGCATTGGCATTGCTGAAGGTAAGCCCACCCGCTGTGATCGGCACGCCCAGCGTCACAGTGCCCGCTGTGCCGGTGAAGATGGCGGTGTCCGTGCCATTGATCCAAGCTGCATCCGTGGCGACGCCATCCCACCAATTCGAGGAGGTTATATCCCAGGTCCCAGCACCGCCAAGCCCACTACCCGTGGTCACATTGCCGAGCGCGGTGCCGTCCTGATCCCAATAAAGCGTCGCAGCCTGCAACGGCTGGCCGATCTGCCAGGAGAACAGCAAGAGAATCATCGACAGGCCAACGGATTGTCGATAGGTGCGTAGGAGCTTTAACATATTGCGATAAAATTTGAACGAAAGGGGCCGCTAAAATAAAGGAATTAGCACACAAATACTAGAGAATTTAAGACCAAAATGCCAAACTTTTGTTTGATTTAAAACCAAATAATTGATTCACCCCAAGTGCTTTTTAGGTGATTCTCAGAAAAATGGATTGACTAGGGAATACCACTCCTCTGTTCATCAGACACAATCCGGCCTAAAATCCCACGGTACTGTCGTGAACTGGCTCTCTGCCTGAGGCCTTCCGCACCCCGCTCTCGGCCACCATCATTGCCTGATTTTATAACCTAATTTTTAGGAAAAAGCGAAAAATCGAGCGCAGTTGTAAACAAATGTTTTATGCACCTGTCATGCCACTAGCCACAAAATGGGTACCGCAGGCTGGCTCTTCACAAAGTGTCATGCTGACTCTTTATTGGTTAAAGATCACACCACTCTAAAACTAAGGAATCAATCTACAGTGCTGACCTCCATCTGCCCACCAGCCTGACACAGACTGGTCGTCGTGCCACTTTCTCTGACGGTTTCGCAGCTCAAAGCTGCGGTTTCGGCGCAGGAAGTCTTGCCGCCTCTGGCTCGAAGTCGAGCACGTCCTGATGGGTGCGCAGAGCTTTGCGCGCCTTGTCAAAGAAAGAGGACAGGTCTTCAGTGTTCATCTGCTGCTTGTCGTCGATGTAGGCATTCAGCTTCTGGATCTGAGAGTCGGCATCAAGATTGACCGAACCCATGACTTTCTGGGCCTGCTTATACGTTCCAGAGAACTTGCTCTGTGCCTGCTCAAAGGCCTCTTTGGCCCCTTCCTGCCGCAGGTACTCCTTCTCGGCGTCGCGGAAGTCGCTGCTGAACATGCGCTTGAAGAAGCCGCCTTTCGGTTTGGCAATTTGCTTGGAGGCCTGCGCGTCAAAGTAGTTCGCCAGCTCCTGAAACTCCTGCATCGGCTTCTGATACTGCTTTTTCAAGTAACCGAGCCCGGTGGTGATGATTGAGAGCTTCTCCACCTCCGCCTTCGACAGCGTCTGGCCGGCCTTCACTTTGTCCTCCAGCAGGTCAATGTATTGCAGCGTGGTCTTGTTGCCCTCAAAAATGTTTTCAAACTCCTTCGCAGCGATCGCCAGGCGCTTGCGCTCCCCCGTCCGCAACTCGTCGATCTTCTTTTCGTGCTCCTCATTGAGCGCGGTGATCATTTTCTGATGCTGCGCCGCCTGGGTGTCCAGCGTACGCTGAAATTCAGCCGCCTTGGCACTCATCTCCTCGGCATGCGCAGCTTGAACCTGCTCAAGCTCTGCATGCACCATCGCAAGATCGGCGTGCGACTGAAACAGGAACCAGCCGAGCACGCCGGAAGCGAGAAAGCTGAGCACAAGCAGAGCGGTAAGGTTTTTGATCGCGGTCATGATAGGGAAGAGTTGATGAGACTGCGAGGCACGCAAGTCTATTCATTGCCACGCTTTTGCGCTGCAACACTTGGCTCATGCACGCCATCAAGTCGTTCTTCAAGCTGGAATCCTGCTAGGGCTGGCTGATTTTCTGCGTCTTGTCTCTACGATGTCTTCCACCACCCGCCCCACGATCGTCCGCCATCAGATCCTTGCTACGGCGACGATGGTGGCCTTCCTCATGTATCTGGACCGCATTTGTCTGGCCCAGATCGTTGCCTCAGATTCATTTCAAAAGAGTGTCGCGTTGGAAGGCTGGCAGATTGACTGGGTCAAAGGCGCATTCTTCTGGGCCTATGCCCTCGCTCAAGTCCCTGCAGGTTGGCTGAGTGATCGCTTCGGCACGCGCATCCTGATCACCACCTACATTGCCACGTGGTCCATCTTCACCGCTGCCACCAGCTTTTCAGTAGGCTTCACCACGCTGCTGGTCGCCCGGCTCTGCTGCGGACTCGCCGAAGCAGGCTACTATCCGGCCAGCAGCGGCCTGCTCACCCGCTGGGCCCATATTGAATCACGCGGGTTTGCCAGCAGCATGATTTCCTGGGGCGGGCGCGTCGGTGGCGCCGTGGCGCCAGCCCTCACCGCCTTTGTCATTCTCAGCTCCGGCGACTGGCGCTGGGCGGGCTGGCTCTATGGGTTGGTCGGCGTGATCGTCGCCATCTGCTACTGGCACGTCTTTCGCGAGCACCCACGTCAACATCCAAACTGCAACGCCGCAGAGATCGATCTGCTGGCGGAGGGACGGGGAGACTTCCAACCCATCAAAGATCCCCCACGGCGTTTTCCTCTCAAGGCCGCCTGCCTGAGCCTCAACTTATGGATGGCCAATGCCGTGCAGTTTTTCACCAACGTCGGCTGGTCATTTCTGATCCTTTCCCTGCCCGACTATCTCAAAAAGGTGATGCATCTGGAGGAAGGTCTCGCCGGCTACATCACCACCGGCGCGCTTTCCATTGGCATCGTGGCGCTCCCTCTCGGCGGCTTCATCACCGACTACATCACCCGCCATCATGGCAAGCGCATGGGCCGCATGCTCCCCATGTCGGTGACCAAATTCGCCGCCGCAGGCTCTTACGTACTGGCCTTGTGGACAGACTCGCCTTGGGGCATGGCGGCAGCCTTTGGCCTTGCCGCTTTTTTTGGCGACATCGGCCTGCCTGCCATGTGGACCACGATGCAGGACATCAGCGGCAAAAATCAGGCTCAGCTCTTTGGCTGGTCCAACATGTGGGGAAACTTCGGTGCAGCCATGATGCCCATGATGTTCACGCTGGTGCTCAAATCCTATGACACCAATCACGATTACCACGAAGGCGTTTGGATGTGTGCCTCGGCCTTCGTGCTGGCTGGCGTATTCGCTCTGTTCGTAAACGCAGAAAAGCCCGTGATTCAGGAGGGCGCTTGAACGCTCTCACCGGATCACGGGCGTAAATTCGAAAATCAGGGTCAGGTGTTACCAGCCGCCGCCGTCGCCGCCGTCGCCACGGTTGCCACGGTCGAAACCGCCGCCACCACGCTTGCCGCCGCCACCGCCGCCGCCACCACCGTAGCCGCCACGGCCACCGCCGCCGCCGCCACCACCGTAGCCGCCACGGCCTCCGCCGCCGCCACCACCGCCACCACCGCCGCCGTAGCCGCCGCGTCCGCCACCACCGCCGCCGCCTGCCGGACGTTCTTCACGCGGGCGAGCTTCGTTGATGGCCAGCTTACGGCCCATGAATTCCTGGCCGTTTTGCGCGTTGATCGAAGCATTCATGGCTTCTGCGGAGTCCATCGTCACGAAAGCAAAGCCACGCGGACGGCCGCTTTCGCGATCCATCGGGAGGAAGACTTCGGTAACGCCACCGTATTGGGAAAACAGCTCACGAATGTCTTGTTCTTGAGCGGCGAAGGGCAGATTGCCCACGTACATCTTGGTATTCATATCTTTATCGTTGTTGGGTGCCGTCCTCTGCCTCGTGTCAGATGCAGCCCCGATCATCGGTATATGAACACCAACGGATTCAAAATCACCTGATGCACGACTGAGCCTGACCCTTAACAGGTGACTTACGGCGTTTTATCGCCGGAAATTGGCCAAAGGCAAACAAAACTTTTCTACGGTTTCATCCCTGCCGCCACCGCCGCCAGTTGGGCCACCGCCGCCCCCATCTTCACCCGCTGGCCGTCGCTGCATTTGCCGACAATGCTACCTGCCATGACCTCCACCGCAATTTTTAGGCGCTCATCGTCGGGATAAAGTCCCGCCAAAGCCTGCAATTCAGGCAAGGCCTCCACAGTCATGCCCATGGCGTCAAATTCCTCCAGCAAGGCTTTCACAGCCGGTTTCGTGACCGCATCCACTTCCGCCCGCTCCTCCCTGCGCTCAGCCGGCAACGCCAAACTCAGATCCCCCAGCCCGCGCAGAATGATCTGGTGGTAAACCGTTCGCGCATTGTGCGCGTCCATCCAGCGTCCATTCGGGGCCTGGCCAGGGGCCACCCCCACGCGGAATTTCTTCACCGCCCCCGTGAGGTACTTCATGTCGCCTGTGGCACGATACGCCTGTGCCAGCAGCGAGATCGAGAAGGCATTGTAATTGAAGTTCGCGCAGCACTTCTGCGTCAGCGCCCAGTCAGCCGCGCGCAGTCCGGCCTGCTTCCACGTCTCATTCCCATGCAGCTGTCCGGCCTTGAGCAGAGCAGCGCCACAGACACCGGTGTCAAACTGCGAGCCACCATCCGGGTCGGCGGTGATCAGCCACCCGTCTTTGACCTCGACTGCTCCTGCATCCAGTTGTCGCGTGATCATGTCTCCAAAGCGGATGTTTTTGCCTCGCAAATCGGGAAAAGGAAAAAAGCCCGTCGGCTGCTGCAGGGTCAGTAGGATGGTGACGAGACCGCTCGTCAGCCGGTCAAGATCTCCCAGCGCTTCCGGCTGATGCCTTTCGGCAGAGGGACGAACAAGCGTCATCCCATTCAAAACATCAGCATAGATCCGCAGCATCTGATCCGGCAGCGGTTTGCCTTCGCTGAGCTGGCGCACCCGACGGCCTTCCGTCTTCAAAGCGTCGAGAAAGAGCTGGGTCGCCGCTGCCTCGCTGAGCGTGCACGGCTCAGCTTTGACTCCGGCTCGGCGTCCATCCGGCACACCAGCCTGAGCTCCCAGCACCTTCAGCATTTCCTGCGTCACCGCCTGGACCTTCGCAGCATCATCGCTCTCCATCGCGGCAGCGAGTTGGGCTTTCAACTCGGGCTGCCTCGCCTTCATCTCCGCCGTCCCATGAAACAGCGGCTGGCCAGCCATCGACCACCCGCCGGGATCAATGCCCACCGCAGATTCCACCGCACGCAGACGTTCCTCCGCATCAGCGGGCACTTCTCCTTTCAAGTCACGCCCCAGCTTTTCCACCTGCGCAACGAGTGCGCGGTCATTGTGCTCACGCGCGATCTGCAAGGCCATGCGCAACCGCGCTTCGACCTCATCCGGTGTTACCGCAAAAACAGCAGCCGCACCAAGGGCCAGAAAGATGCAGATACTGCGCATGAGTGGGAGACTGTGCGGTTACTTCTTCAGCTTGCCTTCCACGTAAGTGAGAATGCGCCCCACTTTGTCGGCGTCCTGGGCTTCCTTGGCGGCTTCAAAGGCTGCCTTGGCCTGCACCAGTTCGCGCAGCAATGGCAGGGAGATGATTTCCTGCCCTGCACCCTGCACGCCTTCATAGCGTTCCCGCAAAGTTTCCAGGTCAGTGCTACCGGGCTCAAATTTCGCAAAATCCACCTTCTCCACCTCGGCTTCCAGTTCCTTGAAATGCGAGTCTTCGATCAGCTCGTCCAGCTTGGCATTGGCCTCGGTGAAGTTCCCGCTTTTGGTCAGCTTTTCGATTTCTTCGCCACGATATTTCATCGCTTCGGTAGGCGGCACACCGATGGCTTCCACCGCTGCCCTGAGCTTGCCGGCTTTCTCCTTCACTTTCGCCTCCAAACCACCTCTTTCTGCCACCTTCGGCGGCCCAAGTTTCTTCACCAGTACCAGTTGCTCTGGAGTCAGGACATCGCGCACCCCAATCAACGCCCGCAGTTGCAGTTGTTTGATCGCAGCTTCCGCATCGAGCAGTTTCGTGAGCTGCGCCGCCGCCACGTCAGCGCTGGTGCTTGGGTCCTGCAGCAGTTGACCGAGTGCTTTCTTCTGCTCCTGCACCGCCTGCTCCAGTGGCTCCGCCTGCGCACGCGCATCGCTGAGCTGGGAGTTGAGTTTGGTCTGCTGCTCTTCCGTCAGGGCCAGCTTCTCGCGCACGGAAGCGATCATGTCAGGATGCAGCAGGCCGCTTTTGAGCCAGTCTTCGACTTGAGCAGCAGGCAAACTGACGGCGGTGAGCAAAAGGCAGCAAAGGAGCTTTTTCATGGGTTGTATGGATTGATATGATCGGGCAAAAGAAAGTCTGAAGGTGCTTCAAAGCTCATGAGTGATGGCTCCACGCTGGCAAACAACTCGCCTGGCTGAGACTCAAACAACGGCGGCAACGCCTCACTCAGCGGCAGTTCATGCTGCGGCATGCGGGTGAGAAAAACAGCCAGCACGATCACACTGGCAGTCACCAGTGCCGCCGGAATCAAGCGCAACGGACTAGCGGGCCTCTGTATAGGCCGTTCCAGCAACTCGGGACGCCAGACTGGCGCGTCTTCCCGATCACACCGGCGTGCGTGCAAAAAAATCGCGAGCAGATCATCGTCAGACTTCGGGTTCATGGAAATCGTCGGGTTGCAGCAGCGTGCGCAGGCGCGCTTTGCCGCGTTCGTAATGCTGGCGTACGGAACCGATGCTCACTCGCATCACCTCCGCCGCCTCGTTGAGCGTGAGATCCTGGTAAAACACCAGATGCAGCACCTCCGCCTGCCGTGCGGGCAGTTGCGCCAGGCAGCGCCGCAGCTCGGCCGTGCGCTCGTCCAGCTCCATCTTTCGTGCAGGCGACGGTTTCGGATCGTGGGCATCGCCCGTAAGTTGCAGCAGCAGCTTGCCCAGCAAGGATTCCCGGTAGCGCTGCCGTCGGAACTCCTCGTGCGCCGTGAAGCGGATCACTCCAAACCACCACGTCTTGAAGCTGGAGCGCCCGTCGTGCTGCGCCCTTTCCTGCGCGACTTTGAGATACGCGTTTTGCAGCACATCCTCCGCTCGCCCATGCTCCCCGGCACAGCAGTGCAGCGCCCAGCCAAAGGCGTCGGGATGCAGGGCTTCGAGCTGGTCGGCAATGGCGCGTTCCATTCATTTCCCGCTGAGTGACGCGGCATGCCGCGTTGTATGACACCCACGTGAAAAAAACCAGCCGCTTCCACAGCTCAGCAAAAGGATTCAGCAGATTTCTTCTGGAGGAGGCGGGCAGCGAGCCGCTCCGGTCGTAGGTCGGTTGTGTTTGGCGTCGAAAGTATAGCACGCTCCAGTGCATCCTCCGCCAAACCGCCCGACCACCAGCGCATTCGCACGCCGAAGTTCGTTGCCGTACTCACAGACCGTTGGGGGTGTTTGGCGAATGGTGACTTCTCCCTCACCCAAAAAAACTCTTCTTCAAACCGCCCGACTCTGGAAGGTCTGCCACGCCTCATTTCAGCAGCACCCCAAGACCCAGCACCAGCGTCAAGATCAGCGAACCACCCGCGACATACCATAACTGCATCATCTGCTCAGGCGTCATCAACCCCTGCCCCGGTAGCAGCGCCACTGCAAAGCACAGTCCCACCTGCAGCCAGCTCACAAAAATAAAAGCCTTGGGAGTAACCAGCTTGGGATGCGAATTGACCGCCTCCTCCATCGTCATGATCGGCACCCCGTCATCCGTGGATAGAACCGACGGCGGCGGCAGCACCACCGGGCGGCCCGTGGAAGACGGTGCCTGCATCGTCGGTTTGCCCGGCTGCTCCGCCTTTTTCACGGGACTGCCTCCGCCTTCCTCCCCACCCTGCCGGGCCACTATTTTCGGGGCGTACTCGGCATTCTTCGCCAAAATCGAAGTCCCCATCGGCTTCGCCACGGGATGCGTCACTGACGCTGCCTCACCACTGCGAATGAGCAGCACCCTGCCGCCAAGGCTCAAACTCGCAGGCAGCTCCAGCTCAGCCTCGGTTTCACCCGCACGCCCGACCCAGCCCACCACAGCAGACTCATCCAGCACTTGGACCAACAATTTGTTCCCTGCAGCCCACAGCGCCACCAGCACCTCCGGGCAGCCTGCATCTAGAATGACCACCTCACAGGCATCACTAGCGCCCAGCAGCAGCGGCTTGTCAGGTGGCAGCACCAGTCGAGTTTCCCCAGCAGTCAGACCTTGGAAAACCAACTCGTGCCCCGCCTTGCCCTGCTCTGGTCGGAAAGGTCGGTGCAGCTCCATTTCAATACCCGCCAGCGCGAGCTTCCATGGCAGCGGCTGTGCATACGGCACGCTGCCATTGGCAGGATGCACCACCACCAGCTGACACCCATTAACAAATTGGGCTTTCACCTCCACCTCCTGCGCTGCACCCCCCGTCAGCCGAATGCTGCACGTCTCGCCACGCCCGACACTGATCGTCTCCCCATCCTGCACCAGCAGAAAGCGGCGGCGGCCATTCAGGTCGTAAGCAACAGGGATCTTCATGCTGGAAGGTGTTTAAGCTGCAACCGCACTCAAGTCGAACAAACGATCATCCCTTGCTCACGCTGCAGTCGAACAGCTCCCGCACCGCCTTCTCTCGGTACGCAAAGATGCGCTTCAGCTGCGGCTGCACCAGCCACGCATGCGCCAGATCCCCCAACGGTGCGAAAGGCAGCACATACGTCGCCTTGTCCTCCATCTCAATGCGCCCATCGCCCAGATCATGAAACTCATGCTCATGATGCCACACCGCATACGGCCCCACGCGCTGCTCGTCGATGAATCGCACCCCGGGCTCCACCAGAGTGATCTCAGACAGCCACGTCATCGGCAGTCCCAGCAAAGGCCGCACGCGGTACGCGATCATCATCCCCGCTCGCATGCTTGGCGGCAGATCCGGCGAAATGATCTCAAACCCCAGTTCCGGTGGCGTGATCTTCGCCAGATTGCGCGGGTTCGAGAAAAAATCCCACGCCTCCTGCCGCGTCGCCCGGATGATCTGCTTCGTGTGTAAAGTGTGAACAGCCATGATCAGTTTGGAAAATCCGTGTTTGCCGCCACCACTCCCCACTGCTCCACCTCACGCGTCAGCGCCGCCGCTTTGTCCCGCATCTTCTTCACCACATACTTGCCCAGTGGCAGTCTTGTGGGTGCTTCGCCGTCCAGCACCATCTTCACGATGGCCTCTGCCGCACGCACCGGATCTCCCGGCTGCTTGCCATCCACCGTTGCAAGAAACGTGGCAAACTTGCGCGCACTGCCCGCATAGTCCGCGATCTCTCCCGCCGCCTTCTCCAAACCCCGCGCGATGAAGTCCGTCCGAAACGGCCCCGGCTGCACCAGCGTGACCTTGATGCCCAGCGGCGCCAGTTCCAGCCGCAGGCTCTCGCTCATCATCTCCAGCGCTGCCTTGGCACCGCCATAAATCCCAAATCCTGGGTAGTTCGAAATCGCCGCCGCCGCGCTGATGTTCACGAGGTGCCCACTCTTCTGCGCCCGCAGCATCGGCAGCGCCGCACGGATCACATTCAGCGGCCCAAAGAAATTCGTCTCCATGTTGCGGCGGATCTGCTCATCACTGCACTCCTCCACCGCACCGATCAGCCCATACCCCGCGTTGTTCACGATCACATCCACCGCTCCTGCCGCCGCCATCACTTCACGCACGGTGTCCGCCTCCGTGATGTCCAGCGCCATCACCTCACAGCTTCCCGCACGCTCCAGGTCCGCGATGCTTCTCACATCCCTTGCCGTAGCGATCACTCGCTGCCCCGCAGCCAGCGCCGCCTCCGCGATCGCTCGGCCAAAGCCGCTCGAACATCCTGTGATCAGCCATTTTTTTTGATTCATGCGGGATTCAGTTTCCATAGGGTAAAGTTCAGGACCGTCGCAAAGCTGACCCACGCCAGATACGGCACAAACAGCCAGCCCGCTTCCTTGCTCACACGTCTAAAACTCAGCAGCGTCGCCAGAATCGCGATCCACATCGCCACGATTTCAATCAACGCCCAGCCAAGCTGATGCGCCCCAAAGAAAATCGGCGTCCACGCCGCGTTCAGCGCGAGCTGCACGAAATACAGCCCCAGCGGCCGTGTAAATCCAACCCGCTTCCACACCAGCCACGCTGCGACCGCCATCAGCGTGTAAAGCAGCGTCCAGGCAGGACCAAACAACCACGCCGGCGGATTCCATGACGGCTTCTGCAAGGCCGCATACCACGCACCCGGCATGGAGCCCACACTCAGCAGCGGCGCGCAAAAGGTAATGACAATGAATCCGGCCAGCCCGAGGCCATGATACAGTTTGGAAGGTGATTCGCTCATGAATGCCCTCGATTACGCCTCCCGCCGCCGCTTTGCCTCCTTTAAGGAAAGCTGGCATCGCAAAAATCTCAGGATTCTCCATAGCAGATGCATGCACCTTGCATGTTCATCAGCGTTGGTTTCTGCATGCTGCGTCTCATGTCGAAACCTCTGCTCCTCTCCCTCGCCCTCTCCGTCTCTGCCCACGCGGACCCGGTGAGTTTCAGCCGCGAGGTGATGCCGCTGCTTTCAGACAACTGCCTTTCCTGCCACGGCCAGGACGCGGGCCACCGCAAGGCCGACCTCCGCCTCGACACCCAGGAAGGCGCACGCGAGGTCCTCAAATCCGGCGACTTAATGGCTCGCATCGTCACCACCGATCCCGAGGAACTCATGCCTCCCCCGAAGTCGCACAAGCCAGCCCTCAAGCCCGAGCAGGTCGCCCTCCTGAAACGCTGGATCACCGAAGGCGCACCCTGGGGCAAACACTGGTCCCTCGAAAAACCGGTCAAAGCCAAAGCCGCAGGCCATCCTGTGGACTTCTTCGTCAAAGCCCGCCTCGCCAAAGAAGGCCTCAAGCTCTCCCCCAAAGCCCCCGCTCACACCCTCCTCCGCCGCCTCTCCTTCGACCTCACCGGCCTCCCACCCACTCCGCAAGAAGTCACCGGCTTCATCAACGAGGGCCGCTCCGGTTCGACATTCGACATTCGTCATTCGTCATTGGAGGCGCAAGCCGACAATCTCCTCGCCTCCCCCCGCTTCGGCGAGCGCATGGCCATGAATTGGCTGGACTCCGCTCGCTACGCCGACACCGACGGCTTCCAGTCAGACGCCTCCCGCACCAACTGGCCTTGGCGCGACTACGTGGTCGCGTCCTTCAACGCCAACAAACCCTTCGACCAGTTCACCCTGGAACAATTCGCCGGAGATCTCCTCCCCAACGCCACGCCCGAACAAAAACTCGCCACCTGTTTCCACCGCAATCACATGACCAACGGCGAAGGCGGTCGCGACAAGGAAGAGTCCCGCATCGACTACGTCATCGACCGCGTGAACACCATGGGCACCGTCTGGCTCGGCCTCACCCTCGGCTGCACGCAGTGCCACTCGCACAAGTTCGATCCCATCTCCCAGCACGACTACTACAGTCTCCACGCCTTCTTCAACAGCATCGACGAAGACGGTGCCGCCGGCACAGCTGCCAAACCCTATCTGAGCTACCAGTCGCCCCTCGCCAAGCGTGCGGTGGATGAAGCCCAAAAACTCGTCGATGCCCGCAAGCCCATCGAAGCCAAGGCCAAAGCCGACGCCGCCAAACCCTTCGAGAAATGGCTCTCTCAGCGCCAGAGCGCCGTGAAGGGCGGCTTCCAGGCCTGGCACGTCATGCACGGCGCAGTGGAATCCCAGGAAGGCTCAAAGCTGGCTCAGTCCAAAGACGGCATCGTCACCGCCAGCGGCCCCAATCCCAAGCAGGACGACTACCGCCTAATCTCGGTGATCAAACTCCCCCGCCTCACCGGCCTGAAGCTCGAAGTACTGCCTCAAAACGGCGCTCTCTCACGCGGGAAGAGCGGCGAATTCATCCTCACCGACATCAAGGTACAGGTGCGCCGCAAGGGCAGCTCCCAAATCCGCGACGTCCTCGTCAAATACGCCGTCGCCGACACCAAGCTCGAAGCAAAGGCTCGCGAGTATGGCGATGTGAAAGGCACCCTCGACGATGATCCCCGCAATGGCTGGACCACCAAAGGCTTCCCCAAAGACCAGCCCCACACCGCCCTCTACGGCCTCGCCGAGCCCCTCGTACTCGAAAGCGATGAAGAACTCATCTTCGAACTTCGCCACCGCTCCACCAACGGCGACGCCAACATCGCCAGCTTCCGCGTTTCCGCCACCGACCAACCCGGCCCCGCCGTTCGCGAGCTCGGCCCCACGCCGCTCGAACAGCTCGCAGCAGGCAAACCCGAGCAAGGACGCCTGCTCGCGCAGTTCCTGGAAGATCACACGCCCTACCAGCTCGCCAAGGCATCCCTTGATCGCGCCAATGCCCAGCTCAAGGAAGTCCAGGCCGCCGCCGGCAAGCTGAATGTCATGGTGCTCGCCGAGCGCAAAGAACCACGCGACACCCACGTCCTCATTCGCGGTGTCTGGGACAAAAAAGGCGATGTCGTCCAGCGCGATGTCCCCGCCGCCATCGCCCCCTGGCCCGCAGAGACAGCGCGCGACCGCATCGGCCTCGCCAAGTGGATCACCTCCAAAGAAAACCCTCTCACCGCCCGCGTCTTCGTGAATCAAGTCTGGCAGATGCTCTTCGGTGCCGGACTCGTCCGCACGCCAGACGATTTCGGCCTCCAAGGCCAGCGCCCCACCCACCCCGAACTGCTCGACTGGCTCGCCGTCGATTTCATGGAAAACGGCTGGGACGTGAAGAAGCTCATCAAGCTCATCGTCACCAGCGAGACCTACCAGCAGTCATCAGACCATACCAACCCCTCCGATCCGTCGAATCTCCTGCTCTCACGCGGCCCCCGCTTCCGCCTCCCCGCCTGGATGATCCGCGATGCCGCCCTCGCTTCCTCCGGCCTGCTCAATCCCGCCCTCGGCGGCCCACCCGTGCGCCCCTACCAGCCCGACGGCGTCTGGGAGGAGATCTTCATGGGACGCTTCACCTATGAGCCCAGCCAAGGCCCCGCCCAGCACCGCCGCAGCTTGTACGCCTTCTGGCGTCGCACCATCGCCCCCACCTTCCTCTTCGACAGCGCCCAGCGCCGCGTCTGCGAAGTCGCCATGACCCGCACGAACACCCCTCTCCAAGCCCTCACCCTCCTCAATGACGAGACCATGATGGAAGCCTCCCGCGCCCTCGCCAAACGCATGCTCGCCGCGAAAACCGAAGATCGTCTCCCCCTGCTCTACCAGTCCGTGTTGACCCGACCGGCCACGCCCAAAGAGCAGTCCGTCCTCCAACGCGAACTCGACCGCGCTCTCGCCCATTACCGCACCCACCCCGAAGACGCCCGCAAATTGCAAACCACCCCCGAACTCGCCGCCCACACGCTGATCGCCAGCATGGTCCTCAACCTCGACGAAGCCATCACCCATGAGTGAATCCTCCCTCAACACCACCCGGCGCTACTTCCTCGGCCAATGCACCGGCGTATCCGTCGGTGCCATGGCTCTCAACTCGATGGCCCAGCAGGAAGCCACCGGCCTGCCCTCCCTGCCCCATTTCGCGCCCAAGGCGAAACGCGTGATCTTCCTCACCCAATCCGGCGGCCCCTCTCAGATCGAACTCTTTGACCACAAACCCGGCCTCATGGACTGGGCGGGCAAAGAGCTCCCAGAATCCGTCCGCCAAGGCCAGCGCCTCACCACCATGACGGCCAGTCAAAAGCAGCTCATCCTGCCTGGCCTCACCAAGTTCAGCCGCTGCGGCCAAAGCGGTGCCACCATCAGCGAATGGCTCCCCCATCTCCAGGGCGTCGCTGACGACCTCTGCTTCATCAAGTCGATGACGACAGACCAGATCAACCACGCCCCCGCGATGACCCAGTTTCTCACTGGCCATCAGCTCCCCGGCCGCCCAAGCATGGGCGCGTGGATCAGTTACGGCCTCGGCAGCCTGAACCGCAATCTGC
The DNA here is from genome assembly GCA_027490195.1 of Verrucomicrobiaceae bacterium. Classification (GTDB taxonomy): domain Bacteria; phylum Verrucomicrobiota; class Verrucomicrobiia; order Verrucomicrobiales; family Verrucomicrobiaceae; genus Prosthecobacter. The sequence goes on from JAIXYN010000020.1 coordinate 87,294, forward strand.
CCGACTACCTGGTGCTCATCTCCAAAATGCAGCGCCCCAGCGACCAGCCGCTCTACGACCACTACTGGGGCAGCGGCTTCCTCCCTTCCCGCTATCAAGGCGTAAAGCTCCGCAATTCCAAAGACCCCGTCCTCTACCTCACCGATCCCGCAGGCCTCCCCCGCCACCTCCGCCGTGGCATGCTCGACGGACTCGCCGAACTCAACCAGATGCGCTTCGAGCAAACCCAGGACCCCGAAATCACCACGCGCATCCGCCAGTACGAAATGGCCTACCGCATGCAGGCCAGCGTCCCGGAATTGACCGACCTCAGCGACGAGCCCGATCACGTCTTCGAAATGTACGGCCCGGACTCACGGCGTGCCGGTAGCTACGCCGCCAACTGCATCCTCGCCCGCCGCCTCGCAGAGCGTGGCGTGCGCTTCATCCAGCTCTTCCATCCCGACTGGGACCACCACAGCCGCTTGCCAAGCTGGTGCACTGCCCGCTGTCGCGACACCGACCAGCCCAGTGCCGCCCTCATCAAAGACCTCAAACAACGCGGCCTTCTCGACGACACCCTAGTCCTCTGGGGCGGCGAATTCGGCCGCGGCGTCGCCGGTCAGGGCAAATGGGACAGCCCCGAGGCCGGTCGCGATCACCACCCCCGCTGCTTCACCATGTGGATGGCCGGCGGCGGCGTCAAACCCGGCACCACCCATGGCGCGACGGACGACTTCAGCTACAACGTCGCCGAAAATCCCGTACACGTCCACGATCTCCACGCCACCGTCATGCACCAGCTCGGCATCGACCACGAACGCTTCACCTTCCGCTCCCAGGGCCTCGACTTCAAACTCACCGGCGTCGAACCCGCCCACGTCGTGAAGAACATCCTCTCGTAAGCATCCGCGAATCCGCATCGTCCTCGTCCTCCTACTCGAACTCGTCCTCGATCCTACCACTCCGCTCCACTCAACACACTCGCATGATACCATGGTCAATTGAGACCGGGTCTGTATGATCCCGTAGGGATCACAGCGGGTAGCCAGGGATAAGCTCGCGCAGCGAGCGCCATCCCTGGAAGACAAACGCGCCCTCCGGAAAGCCAACCCAGCGCATTCTTCCAACACCGCGCCCTCCAGCAGCGTCTCACCGCACCGCCGCCGCACTGCCCCTGCGCATCTCACACAGACGCCGTCCACTACAGCGGCGCATAGGAGATCTTTGAAAAACGGTCGTTGGCTCTCGGGCAGAGCCATTTTCAATTGATCATGTTAAACCCAGCACTGTTCCGTAGTCCCGCCTTTAGGCGTTCTGGAAAGCTCCGCAAGCTCACCTGCATCGTCCCCGCCCCCATCACTCCTCAGCATAAAACCGCCACTCACCCCACCCCAGCGAACCCCTTCCTCACCCTCTGCGCCTGCTCCTGAATCTCACCTCGCTGCTCCGCACTCAATCTCCCCACATTCTTGAGCTGCATCGCCATCCTCTGATTCCCCCGCAGCTTCACCTCATGCTGCAGCAGATAGTCCCAATACAGCGTCGTAAAGGGACACGCCTTCGCCCCTGTCGCCTGCGCAGGATCATACTTGCATCCCTTGCAGTAGTTGCTCATCCGCTGGATGTATTTGCCGCTCGCCACATACGGCTTGCTCGCCATCAGGCCACCGTCTCCATACTGGGACATGCCCAGCACGTTGGGCAGCTCCACCCACTCCACCGCGTCCACATACGCCGCTAGGTACCACTCGTGCACCTGATACGGGTCCACCCCGTAGAGCAGCGCAAACAAACCCGTCACCATCAGCCGCTGAATGTGGTGCGCATACCCGTAGCGCAGCGTCTGCGAAAGCGCATCCCGCATGCAGTTCATGTCCGTCTCCCCCGTCCAGTAAAAACCCGGCAGCGCCTCATGCGCATCCATGGCATTCAGCCGCACATAGTCCGGCATCTTCTGCCAGTAGATGCCCCGCACATACTCCCGCCAGCCAAGGATCTGCCGGATGAATCCCTCCACCGCCGCCAGCGGTGCCTTGCCTTCACGCCACGCCTTCTCCGCCGCCGCGATGACCACCCTCGGGTTCAGCAGCTTCAGGTTCATCGCCGCACTTAGCCGTGAATGATACAGCCACGGCTCATTCACCCACATCGCATCCTGATACTGCCCAAACTGCGCCAGCCGGTGCACAATGAAATCCTCCAGCGCCTCCACGCTCTGCGCCGCCGTCACCGGCCAGTCGAAATCCTTCAGCGTGCCCGGATGCTTCGCAAAGCGATCCTCCACCAGCGCGATGACTTCCCGCGTGATCTCATCCGGCACAAACTTCCTTGGCGGCACCCGCAGCAAATCCGGCCCCTCTTTGCCAAAGGCCCCGCGATTGTCGTGATCAAAGTTCCACTCCCCGCCCGCCGGCTTGCCCTCCTCCATCAGCACACCCGTGCGCTGCCTCATCTCACGGTAAAAGAACTCCATCCGCAGTTGTTTTCGCCCTTTGGCATGTTCCGCAAACTCCGCCGTCGTGCAAAGAAAATGCCGGTCCTCGCGCACCTCCAGCGGCACCCCCAGCTCCGCAGCCACAGCTTCCAGATCACGCTGCACGCCCCATTCTCCGGCCTGCACCATCACCAGTGCCGAGGGCCGCAGTTCCAGCACGTTGGCGCGCAGCGCCTCCACAAAGCTCCCGTGCGCTCCCATCTCATGATAATCCACCCGCCACCCCTTCTCCCGCAGCGCCTCGCGGAAATGCCGCATGGCCGCGAGAAAGACAGCGATGCGCGCCTTCACACTCCACACCTTGGTGGACTCCGCCGCCACCTCGGCCATCCACACCACATCCCGCCGCGGATCAAAGCCGTCAAAAGCGGCGGATTGAAGATCAAGCTGGTCTCCCAGCACTAGCACAAGTCGGGGTTGGGATGGCATGGCGCATGCGCATTACGCACCATGCAGCTCCGAGGGCACGTCTGTCTTGCGATGACCGCAAAATCCAACGACACATTTCTCAGTCCTATGAGTTCTACTTGGGTAAGTGATCAGAGGGCATAGCCCAGCGGCTAGGCGGGAGAGCCGCCTGCTATGGAAGAATAACAGGCAAACGACCAACGCAACCAATGGGGCCGCTCCGCCGTCCGGGCAATGGGACAAGATTTTATACCACGCACAACTTAAAACAGGTCTGTATTCCTGACGCAGCGGAAACCTGTTCCCTAACAGCTGCAAGACCCGGCGCTCGGGGCTGTAGGTTGGTTGTGTTTGGCGTCCAAGGCATTTCATCGCCCAGCGCCATCTCCGCCAAACCGCCCGACTGCGAGGACCTTCGCACTCCCCAGCATTTACCATGCGCGCACAGACACCTCCCATTCTTCGCACTGTGCGCTTCAAAACTCACTGCGTAGTTCCCCAGCCAGCCTGTGAGACCCTCCGCCATCCTTCTCACGAATGGGGATCTTCAGACTCATTTTCAACTGCGTGTGGTATGAGAACGTGCCGCAAGCCCCCAAACCCCGATCACTTACCCCAGTAGAATGAGCAAACCTCTGCATCACGCCGCCATCGGTACCCCATAGGGCAGGATGTCGGGTATCGGCGAGAACTCTCGGATCTTCGTCCACAGGGATGAATAATCCTTGTTCACATCTCCAGACAGGCAGTCAGTGATCTCGTCACCGGCCTCCGGATACTTCATCACCACATCCTTGAAGGAAAAGCTCGGATTGTAGAAGGCATAGACCAGCTTGCGCATGTTATCGATTCCCTGCCGCATGTACTCGGCGTAGTCGGCAAAGCGCTCCGGCGAAACATCACCCGCCACCAGCGCCTCATGCACCGCATCTCCCGCCAGCACGCCGCTCTTTAGCGCCAGCATCACGCCGCTGCTGAACACAGGGTCAAGAAACGCAAACGCATCCCCCACCAGCAGCAGACCCGGCGATGCACCATACTTCGAGTGCCTTGAATACTCGCTCGTGATCCAGTATTCACCCGTCGAAGTGCCGCAGGAGAGGTGATCCTCGATCCATTTATTCTCGCTGATCTCGCGCTGAAACATCGCCTTCGGATCCTTCACCCCATCGCGGCTCAGATACTTGCCTTCAGCCACGACACCGACGCTCACCATGTCATCATGCATCGGGATGTGCCAGAACCAGCCCTTGTCCGGCACAAACGCGATCGTCGTCGAACCTTCATCAATGCCCGATTCACGCTTCGATCCCTTGTAGTACGTCCACACCGCCACCTTGTTTAAATAAGGGTCGCCCACACGCCAGCCTTCACGCACCGAGGCAAACGCTTCCTTGCCCGAGGCGTCGATCACCAGCTTGGCCAGCAGGTGCTCCTTGCTGCCGTCCTTGTTCTGCACCGCCACGCCGATCACCCGGCCGCTGTCATCCTTGAGCAACTGCGTCACCGTCGTTTCCTCCCGCACCGTGGCACCCTTGCCGCGCGCATGCTCCATCAGCATCTGGTCAAACTCCGACCGCATCACCTGCCACGTTTGCGCCACCGTCTCGCGGTCATAGCGATTGTAAAAATAAAACGGCTGCGAGCGCCGCCCGTCAGGCTGCACAAAACTCACGCTGAACTTCTTCATGAAGTGCGACTTCTTCATCGTCGGGATCAGCCCCAGCCGCTCCAGCGGTCCAAACGTGAACGGGATCAACGACTCCCCCACATGATAGCGCGGAAACTTCTCCCGCTCGAGCACCAGCACCTTGTGACCATGCTCCGCCAGGATGGCTGCCGTGCTCGTTCCGGCCGGACCGCCGCCGATGATGATGACTTCGTGGGTGCTGTTCATGTGCATAACAACTTCAATACGCATGAATGCTGTCCGGTGGTACAGCGCCTGCAATACCATTTCAGCATCACTTTCATGCCCGTTGGCGATAAGGGCGGCTGCAAAACAAAACTTCCCATTCAAAGCCACGTTTGGTACAACCCCGCCATGAAAACGCCTCTCGTTTCGTCGGCCAGCCGCCGTGATTTCATCACCGGCGGCGTGATCAGTCGGTCTTGAAGGCCCCCGGCCTTCCGTCATGAAGCCTAGGGGTGTCGAGCCTTGGCGTGCTCCCTTGGTTTTCGCCCAACGTTGTCTCGCCACCCGAAGTCGAACCCTGAAGGGGTTCCGTCCATCGCCGTCTCACGTTTCAGCCCCGAGTCACCGTTCACCCCGAGGAATAACCGGTTTGCATCGTCATCCATGGCCGTCATAATCACGCACGTCCATGCTGACCTCCCTCGAGATCGAAAACTTCAAATGCTTCCGCCAGCTAAAAATCAATCCGCTGGCGAAGGTGAATCTGTTCGTTGGCACCAGCAACTCCGGCAAAACAGCGGTGCTTGAAGCTGTGGCGTTGTTGCCAGGGACGGGTGCGCATCCCAAAGGAGACATCAACCTGATGCTCTTTCGCAACGGAACGTCGGATTCTGTAGTAAACAATGAATATGCCAAATGGCTTTTCCACGATGCGTTTTCTGAATTCGAAATAACAATAACAGCCGCAAGAGATCAGGAGCCACGTGAAACACAAACCATCCTGTCTTTGGTGAGCGAACCAAGCATAGGGTCTGATTTTTCATTGAAGTGCACCCCACCTGTATTTGTACGGTTCGTCCCCAGTAAACCAAGCCGAAAGATCGGTGTGGTAACTACTAGCAAGTTAGCCGCCGCCGACCTTGCCCGTAACTATGATCGTTGGACGCTGAGAGCAGAAAATGACGACAGATTTGTCAGTTTTCTCCAATCCGTGGACCCAAGAGTAAAATCGTTGCGTGCCATGGAGCACACCGGACAGCGCATGCTGTATGCGGATGTCCGGCTTCCAGAACGAATCGCTCTTCCTTTGCTCGGTGAAGGCTTCAATCGTCTTGTCCAAATCTATGGTGCCATCATTGGTGAAGGCTCGGATATCTTACTCATCGACGAAATCGAAAACGGTCTCCACTGGAGTGCTCTGCCTCAAATTTGGACAGGCATCCGTGAAGCGGTGAACAAGGAAGAGGTTCAAATTTTCGCCACAACACACTCTTTGGAATGCATTACCGCTGCTGTTGAAGCCTTCAAGGGCGAGCCCAAAAACGATTTGGCCGTCCATCGGCTTGAACGCATGGAGAACGGCAACATCCGCTGCGTCACGATGAACGAAGACGAACTGGAGCGCATGCTGGAACGTGACTGGGAGGTGCGCTAATGTCAGCAAACCGCAAGCCTCTGACCATTTCAAAGCCCGGTCTTTTGCTCTGCGAGGGCGAAGATGAAGTGAAGTTTTTCAACGCGTGGTTTTTCGAACTCAACATCACCGATGTCCAGGTCATCGCGTACGAAGGAAAAGCAAGACTGGGCACATTCCTTGCCGACGTCGTCAAACTGAAAGGCTTTAACCTCGTTAAACTGGCGGGCATCATTCGCGATGCTGATGAAGACGCTTCAGGAGCCTTGCAAAGTGTCGAACACGCTTTGACTCATGCCCCTGACGAATTGCGGCAGCTCAACCCGAAAATTTTTGTACTTCCCGGCGATGGAAAACCTGGAGCACTGGAATCGCTCTGGCTGGCCTCATTGAAGGAAGACCCAATGGAGACATGCGTTGATGACTTTTTCCGCTGCGCCGAATCCAAGGGATGGAAGCCATCTGACGTTTTCGCCAAGAATGACAAAGCACGCGCTCAGCTTTGGATCGCCACGAAAGAAGTGCCTAACGAGCGGTTCGGCCTCGCCGCCTGGCATGGTAGAAAAGATACGGACAAGACTTGGATGCAGGAAAAATGGGTGGATTTCACCCACCCCTGTTTTGCATCGTTGAAGGCATTCCTGCTCACCTCGTTCACCTAGCCGCCTTCACCTCACCCAGCAGCCTCAGCGCCACCTCCACCAGCCTCTCACCACTGCCCACCTCTCCACGCGCGCTGACGATCTCATAATTCCCCTGCGGATAAGCCTCCCGGTTCGGCACATACCCCACACTCCCATTCGCCAGCTCCGCGATGATCGTGTGCTTGAACGGCGAAGCCTTCTTCAACGCCAGCCCCAGCTCCACAAAAATCTCTCCCGGCAGCGCCACGATGGCGAGCTCATCACTCAGCGCGATCACCTGCACCTCCGCCAGCAGCGGCACACTCTGCTTCTCCACCGTCTCCAAAATGCACACGGTTTCCGCCATCGGCACGGTACCAAAATTCTTGGTGAACATGTTCGCAGCCATGTCCTTCGCCTTCGCAATCTGCTCCGGTGTGAAGCTGCGCCGCTGCAGCGTCACCTGCTCGGAACGCACACGCGGCGCGAAGGTGCTGACAGTCTTCATGCTCGCCCACGCAGCATCCGTCGCATCCGCCAGCGCAGTGCCCAGCTCCAGCGTGCTTCGGCGCTTGCCGTTGATGTAGTCCCCGTGGTTGATGTTCCCGCAGCAGCCATTCGCAAACACCGAGACCATGCCCGGTCCATGCCGCTCGCTGACCAGCTTCGTAAACACGCCGGGATAATCCGCCGAGATCTTCGTCCCCGCGCCCACCGAGGTCGGGTGCATCGCAAAGTTCAACAGACTCGCCGTAGGTTTGCCGTCCGACTCAAACACCACCACGCCCACCTCAGGATCCACCGGTCCCGCCGGTTTATCTGTCGCCGGATTGATCTTCTGTGGCTGCCAGATCGCCTCCTTCACCCCTTCACGCAGCACACGCCGGTTGAAGCTGATCCCCTCCGCCTTGCCCATCGCCACCGCAGCCTTCGCCGGAGCCAGCTTCTCCTTCGCCTCCTTCACCGACTGCGCAATCAATCCCGGCAGCGCGCTGATGTAGGCCACACCCGGCGGCGACTTCACCTTCGTGATGTCATCCATCAGCGACCCACGCGGCTGCTGCGGCCCCGAGTGCGTGTGTGTGCCTGAAATCATCACATGATCCCCCCCGATGCCGCACTGCTCCTGGATCGCCTTCCTCGCCGCCGCCACCAGCGGCCTCACCGTACCCGAAAGATCCAGCACCACGATGGCCGCATGCGCTCCATCCTTTTCAAAAACAATCGTCTTCGCATAAAGCGGATCAATCACCCCCTCCGAACCCCGAAACTTGTAAAACCCACCCAGCGGCGTCCCATCCTTCGGCGTGATGTCCACCCTCGCGGCCCCCACACGAAAATCACCAGCATGGGCTTCGAGAATGAGGAGAAAACAGAAAAAGAGGCGCAGGATCATGCAAGCCATACGCAGTGCGTGAAAGACTCCCTTCACCACGCCGATTCTTTGTTCCATGCCCGTTCTCGACCTCTTCAACCTCACCGGCCGCCGCGCCCTCATCACCGGCGGCTCACGCGGCCTCGGCCTGGAAATGGCGCGCGCCCTCGGTGAAGCCGGAGCCGAACTCATCATCGCCGGCTCCGATGAAGCGCACCTGCAAAACGCACGCGCCAGTCTGCAAGCCGCAGGATTGACCGTGACGACCATCCAGGCCGATCTCTCCAAGCCCGAAGAGGCCGGACGCCTCTGCGATGTCCTCCTGCGCGATCACCCGCCCATCGACATCCTCATCAACAACGTCGGTGGCCGCCGCATCAACACCCCCACCGAAGACCTCGCACTCGAAGACTGGCAGCGCATCCTCGATCTCAATCTCACGCAGGCCTTCATCCTCACCAAACGCATCGGCGGTGCGATGATCCCTCGCAAATGGGGCCGCATCATCAACATCTCTTCCATCAACGCCCTCTGGCCCGGTAAGGCCATGCGCGGCCGCAGCTACGAGACCTCCAAAGGCGCGCTGACCATGTTCACCAAAGCCGTCGCCGCCGACTGGGCCGTGCACGGCATCACCGTCAACGCCATCGCCCCCGGCCCCTTCCTCACCGACGCCAACAAACGCTGGATCGGCGAGCGCCCCGAGTTCGAAGGCGAAGTCGCCACCAGCATCCCCATGGGCCGCTGGGGCAGCCCCGAAGAAATCGGCCCCCTCGCCCTCTACCTCGCCAGCGATGCCAGCAGCTACATGACCGGCAGCCTCCTCGTCATTGATGGCGGCAAACTGCTCTGGTGATTTTTGGATCCATTTTTGAACCGGCTTCCCTGAATACGAATGAACACAAATCAGCTCTTCAGAGTGCGTAGTTCGGGCTTTAGCCCGTTCTGGAAGCCCCGCATCTCCCCAAACCTGAAACCAGCCAGCGCATGTTTTGTAGTCCCGGCTTTAGCCGGAATCTGGAAGCTTCGTTCGTGCAAACGGCTCCAAAATAAACGCCCCCTGTGACTCTCCTTTCAACTATCTAGCCGCCTTGAGTTCAGGTGCTCTGCGGTTTTCCAATCTCTGCGGTGCTAATTGAACGCTCCCCTCGCAACCTCAAGCTCCCCCATGACTCCCCCCAAACACGAACTCCACGGCGTCCTCCCCGTCTTCCAAACCCCCTGGCTCGAAGACGAAACCCTCGACCTCGACACCCTCGAACGCGAAATCTCCTGGCTCTACGACTGCGGTGCCCACGGCATCGTCATGGCCATGGTCTCCGAAACCCTCCGCCTCGACAGCGATGAACGCGAGCAACTCGCCGCCGCCGCATGCAAGTTTGGCAAATCACGCGGCCCCGTCATCATCAGCGTCGGCGCAGAATCCTCCAAGGTCGCCGAACGCTACGCGAAACACGCCGAAAGCGTCGGAGCCGATGCCGTGATGGCCATCCCACCCGTTTCCATCGGCATCGGCGAAAGCGAACTCCTCGCCTACTACACGCGCATCATCCACGCCATCCAGATTCCCGTCATCGTGCAGGACGCCAGCGGCTACGTCGGCAAGCCCATGCCCATCGCCATGCAGGCCAAACTCCTCGCCGAGTTCGGCCCCGAGCGCGTTCAATACAAACCCGAAGCCTCTCCCATCGGCCCCAAGCTCAGCGAACTCCGCGATGCCACCCAAGGCCGCGCCCGCGTCTTCGAAGGCACCGGCGGCATCGCCCTCGTGGACTCCTTCAAACGCGGCGTCGTCGGCACCATGCCCGGCGCCGACCTCATTCGAGGTCTCGTCCCCCTTTGGAACGCTCTCAAAGCCGGCGACACCGGAAAAGCCGATCGCATCCACGGCCCTCTCTCCGCCCTCATCTCCATGCAGACCAGCCTCGACGGCTTCCTCGCCGTCGAAAAGCACCTCCTCGTCCGCCAGGGCATCTTCAAAAACACCCTCATCCGCGGCCCCGTCGGCTTCAAACTCGACGAAGAAACGAAACGCGAAGTCGAGCGCCAATTCGACCGCATGCTCGCAGCTATTGAATAATCTCTCCACCGACAGCCATGAACATTCAGGACTATCTCATCCATCAAGAAGGCAAAGATTGGGGGGCGTTGCTGTCAGCATGGGGCTGGTTCCTGCCAGAATCATTTACGGTCTGGATGGTGAATCGTTTTGGAGACATGGTCCTTGTCCAAGACGACGGCACGGTTTGTTTCTTTGATCCTGGCGCTGGAAAAATGAATCAAGTGGCTTCAAGCCGGGAAGAGTTTGCCGACTTGGCAGACGACCCTGAAAAGTTTGACCTATGGTTCATGCCTCAGATAGTTGATTCGCTCTTGCAGTCTGGTTTGAGCCTCAAAGATTCACAATGTTATGGATACAAACTGCCGCCAGGCCTAGGGGGCAGTTATGAGTTGGATAACATCGAGGCAACAGATCTCAGCATTCACTATCACATCCTCGGACAGATCTTTGAACACATCAAAGACGTACCTGACGGCACGAAAATCACATTCCAAATCAAGGACACTCCTGATGGATCAAGAATTTCATATCAGATGTTAGAAACAAAATCCGAATGATCATCGACGTCCACTCCCACGCCTGGAACTTCCCCGCCGACTTCTCCGACGATTTCATCCATCAGGCCGGACGCGCACGCCCCGGCGTGAAGGTGGACATCAGCGCAACCTATGAGGCCTACCGCGCCGCCGCTCCTGAGGACACCCGCACCTTCGTCTTCGGCGGCAAAGCCAAACTCAGCGGCCTATGGGTCAATGACCAGACCGTGGCGGACTACGTGGCGCGCGATCCCGCACGCTTGATCGGTTTCCTCTCCATCGATCCCACTCAGGAAAACTGGCAGCGCGAGCTGCAGTTCGGCCACGAAACCCTCGGCCTGCGCGGCATCAAGCTCTTGCCCATGTACGCCGGCTTCAGCCCCGATGACCCCACACTCGAACCCCTTTGGCAATACGCTGAAAAGCACCGCCTGCCCGTGCTCCTGCACATGGGCACCACCTTCATCGCCCAGGCTCCCCTCGCCTTCACACTTCCCCGCCTCATCGAGCCCGTAGCCCTCAAACACCCCGGCCTAAAAATCATCCTCGCCCACCTAGGCCACCCCTACGAAAGCGAATGCCTCGTGACCATCCGCAAGCACGACAACGTCTTCGCCGACGTCAGCGCCCTGCACTACCGCCCCTGGCAGCTCTACAACTCCCTCATGCTCGCCCAGGAATACGGCGTCTGGCACAAGCTCCTTTTCGGCACCGACTTCCCCTTCACCACCGTCAACGCCTCCATCGAAGGCATCCGCAAACTCAACGACATGCTCGAAGGCACCCAGCTCCCCCGCCTCGACCTGTCCCAAATCGAAGCCATGATCCACCGCGACAGCTTGCAGCTCCTCGGCCTGAACCCCTAAGCTGCTCTCGTCTTCCAAGTCCCAGCGCGAGCGCCTCCGGAAAGTACGACAGACACTCTTGTCTGTCGACCAGCGCTCCAGCACACCCCAAAATCAAAAGCGTCCCCACACGCTTGCGACCTCGTTTCCCCGCCTCCTCACCCCCAGCTCTCATCCCGATACGTCCCCGGCGAGGTATTCCTGTACTGCCGCAGCATGCGGCTAAAATAATACCGGTTCGTCAGCCCGCACTGCTCCGAGATCGTCTCGATGCTGTCCTTCGTGTGCCTGAGCCGTCTGCACGCTTCATCCAGCCGGTAGTCCAGCAGCACCCGCATCGGCGGCTGCTGCAATTCCTGCTGAAACAGATGGTTCAGATTCCGCAGACTCAGCCCCGCATGCCGCGCCACCTGCTCCGCAGTCAGCTTGAGCCCGAGATGCTGATGCATGAACTCCATCGCCCTCTGCACCCGTTCATCCAGGTGCTGCTTCTCCCACACGCTCTCAGGCAGGCACTGCACCGCAGCGATCACGAGCTGAATCGTCGGCCACGGAAACCTCACCGCGACCCTCTCCTTGCTCATTTGCGTCAGTCCGGGGATCAGACCTTGCATCAGCGCGTTGGTGCGGAACTTGTGAATCCCCGGTGCCGCTCGGTCCGCCAGCGGACCCAGATTGAAATGCGCATACCACTTGCTGAATGGGCGACTCGTGGTGGTGCTAAAAGTCGTGTGTGGCGGAATCAGATACATGAAGCCCGGCTCCAGCAGCGTCTTTTCACCCTCGATTTCCACCACCCCTCCGGCACTCACCGGCCAATACAACCGCCAGTACGGATCATTCAGCCGACGCAGCTCCCACTGCTGCAATTCGATCTTGCGTGTGGTCAGAATGTCCACCGTCACCCCCGGCAGCGCGACCGTGCGCTCCCCCTGCACGCGATGTTGAGAACCGGCGGGCACGAGGCTGAGAATGCTGTCCTTTTTCATCACCATTGCGAAATCCGACACAAATCTGGCGAGCATGTCCATGGACGGCAAGCAGCGAGTGACTATGGGTTCATGCTCAACCTAAATAATCAAATACCATGGCCGACATCCAAACCAGCGCAGCAGACAAGAAGGAAAAGGAATTCTTCACCGACGTGCCTCAAGAAGCACCCGGCTTCTTCCTCAAGGGCTGCCACCAGTACGACTGGGGCCTCAAAAACCGCCTCGCCAAGGTCTTCAATCCCAAGGACGGCCGCACCGTCATGCTCGCCTTTGACCACGGCTACTTCCAGGGCCCGACCACCGGCCTGGAGCGCGTGGACCAGACTATCCTCCCTCTGGCACCCTACGCTGACTGCCTCATGCTCACCCGTGGCATCCAGCGCTCCGTCATTCCTGCCTCCACCACCAAGGCCATCGCCCTGCGCGCCTCCGGCGGCACCTCGATGATCAGCCCCATGGAAGAGTGGGAAGGCGAAATCGACGGCAAGAAGGCCAAGTTTGGCCGCCCCGGCTTTGAGCCCCTTTCCAACGAAAGCACCGCGCTCAACATCGAAGAAGCCATTCGCCTCAATGCGGCTGTGCTCGCTGTACAGGTGTTCATCGGCAGCGCTTACGAGCGCCAGTCCCTCAAGAACCTCACCGACCTCGTCGATGCCGCCAGCCGCTACGGCATCGCCGTCAT
>JAIXYN010000031.1 GCA_027490195.1 Verrucomicrobiaceae bacterium
CTCAAAAGGCACGCACAGACGGAAGCAGCGACGCCGAGATGAAATCTGGCTCGCCAAGGCGAGTTTTTTTACCCGAGGTGCGGGCGAGCGCTTCCGGAGGAGTTTTCACACAGCCTGTTTAGGCGGTCCGGAATCGGCTAAGGTCGGCACTCCAATCCTCGATGGCGTGAACCTGCTGCCCCTGCTCGAAGGCAAAACCGACAAGCTTGCCCCGCGCGAACTTTACTTCCGCTTCGGCGTCCAACACGCAGTCCGGCAGGGAGACTGGAAACTCGTCAAAGCCAGCAAAGACATGCAGCCCATGCTCGTGAACCTTGCCACCGATCCCGGCGAGCAAACCGACCTCACCGCCAAGGAGCCCGAGAAAGCCCAGGCCCTGCAAAAACTCTTCGACCAATGGAATGCCACCATGCAAGCCCCCCGCTGGGAGGACCAGCGCTGGAACGGCGAAGAAAGCCGCAAGGAAGGCAAGAAGGAGAAGCGGAAGAAGAAGGGGAAGGAGTAGAGCGAAAGCTTGTTTGAAATGATGCGGGCACTCCTGCCTGCAGCGAGTTTTTCGGGATGCTCGATTGCAGGCAGGAGTGGCCTCATCACTTGGATCGCACTCGCCAATACGTTAAAAATTTATTGTTTGTGCTTGCCAGGCCGGTTCCCATTCGCTAAAAAAATAGCGAAATGTCCGACACCACAAATCTGTCCCGGCGCGAGCGCCAGATCATGAACGTTCTGCACGCGGAGGGCAGCGCGACGGTGGCGATCGTACAGGCCCGGCTGCCGGACCCGCCCACGGACATGGCCGTGCGGCGTCTCATGCACATCCTGGAGGAGAAGGGGCATGTGAAGCGCCTGCGCAAAGAAGGCCGCGAGGTCATCTATGCACCCGCACAGTCCAAAGCCCGCGCTGGCATGAACGCCCTGAAGCAGGTGCTGGACACCTTCTTCGGCGGCGCGGTGGATGAGGCGCTGGCCGCCCACCTCACCCGCAAAGACGCCGCGCTCACGGATGAGCAGACCGCGCGCATCCAGAAGCTCATCGACGAAGCGAAACGCGAAGGCCGCTGAGATGAAAACAAGTTCACATAGACGCGAGAGCGTCATGGACTGCTCCAGTCCTCTGGAGCTTTGCGCAGGCCATTGGACGTTCGAAAGCGCCGGAGGCCCGGCGCACTCCAAAACGCTCACGCGATTCAGCCTACTCTGAACTCTCATGAACACGACACCGTTGCTCGATTTGCTTTCCCATACCGCGCTCAAGGGTGCGGCGGTTCTTCTTGTGGCGCTGATTCTTGGCCTAGTTTTGAGAAGAACGGCCGCCGCACGTCGATACGCATTGTGGATCACCGCCATCGCCACGCTGGCCGTGCTGCCGCTGGCAATGTGGGCTCTGCCAGCCTGGCGTGTGCTGCCGCGAACGGACGCCGCGCTGGAGTGGCCGGTGTTGGAGCCGCCGATGGTTCTAGAAAATGCAGCCCCCCTTGTTCCGCCGCCGGAGATCACGCCCTCCTTCCCTGCTGCCGAGTCAGCAACGCCGGGGCCAGCCCAGGCTCCAGCCACGCCCGCCTTCTCCTGGGATGCTGCATGGCAGGATGTGGTAGCGGCACTGCCCGGAATGTGGATGCTCGTCGCAGGGTTGCTCCTGCTCCGCCTTGGAAGCAGCGCCTGGCGACTGCGGCATTTGGAGGCCTCCCTGCGCCGGGGTCAATGCGCCCTGCTGATTCAGACTGCGCGTGAGCTTGGACTCAAGCGCATGCCCATTTTGTTCATCGGCCCCAGCGAATCCGTCCCCATGGTCTGGGGTGTCTGGAAACCCCGCTTGCTGCTGCCTTCGGGATTCGAAACCTGGAGCACGGAGAAACAACGCGGCGTGCTGCTGCACGAACTCACCCATTTGAAGCGCGGAGATCCCCTCGCTCTTTGGACAGCGCAATGGGTGAAGGCCCTGCATTGGTTCAATCCCCTCGTCTGGCTCACCCTCCGCCAGCTGCGCGCAGATCAGGAACGCGCCTGCGACGATGCTGTGCTGCGCCACGGTGTGCGTGCCAGCGACTACGCGCAGTCCCTGCTCGATCTCAGCCGCCACACCCGCCTCGCTCCCGGGCTATCACTCTGCGCGCTCACCATCACCCGCTGCGCTCCCGTCGAAGCCCGCGTGAAAGCCATCCTTGATCCCCAGCGCCGCCGCGAAGGCCTCACCCTGCGCTGGCTGGCCTCACTGGCCGGTGGTGCCCTGCTCATCACCCTGCCCGTGGCCATGCTGCATGCCATCGATGGCCCTGCCCTGCGCGGCCGCATCTTGGATCGCAACGGCGTGGTGCTGGCGGAGAGCACGAAGGAGAAGGTGCGCGTTTACCCGCTCAAAGCGTTGGCCTCTCATGTGGTAGGATATACCCGACTGCCCGATTCTGACGACAATAGGCTTCATGGGGGGGCCGGGATGGAAAAGAAAGAGGATGCCACACTGAAAGCAGGCAAGGACTTGTCACTCACACTCGACGCACGCATTCAGTCACTCACGTTGCAGGCGATGAAGGATGGCAACGTGGAGCGCGGTGCAGCCGTGGTGCTTGATCCACGAACGGGTGAAATTCTGGCCTCCGTTTCACTGCCAAGTTTCGACCCCAACTTTTTCATTCCAACCATCAGTTTCAACAACTGGGATCGATATCTCAAGGACATCGACATCCCGCTGCTGAACCGCGTGGTGAAAGGACATGGGCCAGGCGCTGCCTACACACCACTCACTGCGCTGGCAGGCATCGCAGCGGGAATTGGTGACAGCAAGTTCACCTGCGAGGGCAAGGTGAACTATGGCAACAACGCCATGCTGTGCTGGATTCAGCGACAGAACGGCGGCAAGCATGGCGAACTCGACATGCGCGGTGGTTTCGTCGCGAGCTGCAACTGCTTCTGGTACCAGTTTGGCAATGCCGCAGGAATCGAGCAGATCGAATCCATGAGTCACAAAATCGGCTTCGGCACGCGCTACGGCATCTTGGACGAGGAGAACGCTGGCATCGTGCCGGGTCCGTCTTGGCTGGAGCAGAATCGGCCAAAGGAAAGATGGTCGGCAGGGTACACGGCGAATACTTCGATTGGGTCGGGCATGGTTTTGGCCTCTCCGCTTCAACTTGCCGTTCTGGCGGCCACGGTGGGCAACAGCGGAAAAGTGCCACAACCCAGCGTGTTGAAAAAAGCGGGAGCCGCCGCGTGGCGTGCAGATCTCGCGTACGAAGGGCTGGACGTTCCGCAGCTCGAGATCTTGCGTGACGCCATGCGGCTGGTCGTCAACGGCGACAATGGCACCGGGAAAGCCGCCCGAAGTGATCAAGTCGTCATCGCGGGGCGAACAGGCACCGCACAAAACTGGCGGATCGTGGATAAAAAACGGGTGGAGGACAACCACGCCTGGTTCATTGGCTTCGCACCGTTTGACAAGCCCACTCTGGCCTTTGCGATTTTGAAACAAGGCGGCAGGAGCGGTGGCAGCGACTGCGCGCCCATCGCCAAACGCATCGTGGAAGAAGCGCTCGCGCTCCCTGCGGATGGTTCGGGAGAGGTGTTGCCGGTGGAGGATTCGTTGACTCCGGAGAGGCTGGCGCATCAGCAGTTCGATGCCAAGGCCGACGACTTGCGCGCCATTGTCGAAAACATCAAGCTCGAAGACGCCACGGGATTCAAAGTGGATGAGATCACCGTGCACAAGGGGCAGATCATGATTCATGGGACGGCCTCCGGCATGAACCAGGCCCTGGGGTTCAAGGACAAGCTCGCCTCCGCCAAATTCGACGATCCTCTCGAATGGTCGTTTCCGCTGCCGCAAACCCTCAAAGATGGGAAGGGCGTGGAATTCCGTGCTCAGGGCGTCTTGATATGGAAGGCGGAGGCTGCAACGACTCCCGAAGAAGTCAAAACACCGGCGAAAACACCCGCCGCTGAGAGTGTAAACTTCGACTTCGAAGCCGCAGAGATCTCACGCGAGATCAAACAGCTCGCGGATAAATTCGGTGTTATCGTTCGGGAATCGAAGATGGGCGGTGGCAGCCTGACTCTTCATGGCGATGGTCCCAGCGCGAATAGGGTGCTGAGTTATCTGGAAAAGCTCAAAGAGTTGGGCGCGAAACATCAAATCCAGTTGGAAATTCCACCGCCTTTGATTCAGCAGGACCAGACCGCACGGTTTGAAGTTCACGGTGCTTATGGAACCACACCTTCGAATGCCACACCTGCCATCAAGGCAAAAGCGCCAACGAATCAGGCCGAGGTCCAGCAGCAGAGCGATGCTGACATCCGCATGAAGCCTGCGCTGGCAAAGCAGTGGGCGACTTTAAAGCGGGCCGGACTTCTGGCGGATCTGCCTGCAGAAGCGCAGCCTTTTGACACCATTGGGAAAAACGAAGAGCGGCGAGTCAAAAGCGCGCCGGAACTTCATTTCTTCGTCCGGCGTGAAACTGGGCATCGGTGGTTGCTCGCTTCAGTCTACAGCTCGAAAAACGTGGATGAAGCGTCTCTCCAGTGGCCTGAACCACCGGAGGCGTTTCAGCGCACCTATGCAATGGCCGGCCATTGCATGATCACGATTCACAGCTCTGACGGCAAGCACCTGCACATCATCGTCTCCCAGAAGAAACCGTCTATCCTGATCGCGCCGGATGAATCCCAGGAGCCACAGCCAGCGGGCAGACTGGCCCCTGAGAACCATGGGAAGGGTCTCACCCAAAGTGAAGCAATGCCTACGCTGAACGTGGCCTTGCAAACGCTGCGCCCGACGATCACGCCGCAGGATGCACAACTGCCCACGTTTCGGCCGCAACCGATCCAGCACAGAGTGCAAGCACCGGCACCACATTCGGTTCCCACACTCGAAATGCCAGTTCCACTGAACCGTCTCCAGGGAGATCTCAGCGCAGAATCAGAAAAAGCTCTGTGGCGCAGCTTGGGCAACGGCACTCGCATGCAGCAGGCTTTGGTAGTCAGACCACCGCTGTGATAGGGATGATCAGCGAAGCGCTCACTGCTTCAGCAGCCCACTATCCACCAGCCACTCCGTAAAGCGCGTGGGCCATCTCGCCGCCGCACTCGGCTTGGCATCGGGCTTGTAGCCGAAGCCGTGTCCAGCATTCGCGAAGATGTGCATCTCCGCCTTCACCCCAGCAGCCTTGTATTTGAGGTAGAGCGTCGCCATGCCTTCGGAGATGTCCGGGCGGTCGCTGTAACCGGCGGCGATGAAGAGCGGGGGCATGCCCTTCGTGGCATTGAAAAGGCCGGAGGTACCGGGGTAGATGAGGCCCTGAAAGTCCGGACGGCTGCTCTGCTGCTCGATGGGATCGGCAGCGTCTTTCTGGCCGGGATCATTCGTCATGGCAGCAAAAGCGGCCAGCTCGCCCCCGGCAGAGAAGCCGAGAATGCCGATGCGGTCCGGCTGGATGTGCCACTCGGCCGCACGGCTGCGCACGGTGCGGATCGCCCGGCGGGCGTCCGCCATGGCATGATCCTGAATGGTGTAGGTGCTGCCGGGCTCACGGGCCAGACGGTATTTCAGCACAAAGGCCGCGATGCCTTGATCTCGGAACCATTCGGCCAAAGCGTATCCTTCATGCCCAAGGCAGAGTTTGGAGTGACCACCCCCGGGGCAGATGATGACGGCGGTGCCGGTGGATTTGTCCGCCGCAGGTACATACGGTGTGATCGTGGGCTGGTGGACGTTGCAGACGTTGCTGCCTTCGATCTTCTCCGGCTCGGCGGCACGTGCCTCTGAACCGGGGGCTCCCTCAGACCACAAAGGAAGGGCGGCAGGGGTGTCAGCGGCGCAGAGGGCGAAAGGCAGAAACAGGCTGGCAAGGAGGGGTCGGATCATGGTTTAAATGTAACGCTGAGAAAACCGAAGTTTACTGGAAATCATCGCATGATTGACAAATCAAAGACTCCCGCTAGTTTCGCGCCCCCTTTTCGAGGGGAGGCCGTGATTTGTCCGGTCTGAGCTCCCAGTTTCCCTTTCACCACCCCACACGCCCATGCCAAAGACATTCAGGACCTACCAGCCTTCCAAGCGCACGCGCAAGCAGCAGTTTGGTTTCCGCGCACGCACGAAGACCGCGAATGGTCGCGACATCCTGCGCCGCCGTCGTCGCGCCGGACGCAAACGTCTCCTGCCTAAGGGCGTGGAAATCCACTTCAAGCGTCACACGCAACAGCACACCTAATTCTGCTGCGGCGCGCTCCTCATCATGCGCCTTCCCTCAAACCTGCGGATGAAACTCGCGTGCGATTTCGCACGCGTGAAATCTCAGGGCAGCAGTCAGGCCGGAAAATTTCTGGTCCTGGGTGTCCTGCGTGTGGAAGCGCTGGAGGAGTTCCAGTTTGGCCTCATCACCGGGGGCAAGCTTGGCAATGCCGTGGTACGAAACCGCATCCGCCGTCTGCTGCGCGAGATCGTGCGTGCACATCGTGCAGAGATTGCCCCGGGCTGGCAACTGGTGATCATCGCCCGCTGGCGTGCCCCCAAGGCCACGCTGGCCGAACTGGAAAATGACTGGCTGCGGCTGGCTCGGCGCATGAATCTGCTCACCCAGAAGCCTCCTGTCCCACCCGCAATATGAAAGGGCTCATCCGAATTTTCATCCGCGGCTACCAAGTGTTCATCTCCCCCGTCATTCACGCCATTGGCGGTCCCGGCTCCGGATGCCGCTACACCCCGAGCTGCTCGAGGTATTTTCTCGAGGCCGTGGAAACCCACGGTGTGCTGCGCGGCTGCTGGCTGGGCCTATGCCGCATCGGCCGCTGCCACCCCTGGGGTGGACACGGGCACGATCCGGTGCCCGAGAAAAAATGACGAAACCAGAATGAGGAATGACGAAATCCCACAAACAGTGTAATCGAAGGCACCGCCGCTCTTCGTCACGGGTGCGCTCAGCTTTCCTTAACAGGAGTCATTCCGGCTTCGTCACGCATTTGTCATTCCTCATTCTGGTTTCGTCATTATTCTTCCACCCCCTGCCCTAGTCCTCGCCAGAGGCAGCCCCTCTCAGTTACTCCCTTCACCCAAAGCTAAAAATTTCATGGACCGTAAAAGTTGGATCATCGTGACGCTCTGCGTCATCCTCGCGGGAGTAAACCTGTACTACGTTCAGGAAAACCAAAAGCTGGCGCAGGCCGAGGCGGCGCGCATCAGGCAGGAGCAAGCCGCTAAAAAAGCTGCGGAAAAACCCGCAGCGCCGACTGCAGCCACCCCTGCCCCCGGCACCACCCCTGCAGCGCCTGCAGCACCCGTGGTGGCTGAAGTGCCGGTGCAAACACACTCCATCAAAGTGGGCACCGTCACCTTTGAGCTGACCTCCAAAGGCGGCGGTATTGCCCGCGCCGTGCTGGCGGGTACGGATCAGGTGACTTTGAACAAGAACGGCCTGGAAGCCATCGGTGCCCTGCGCCGTGAAGCAGCCGGACTGGATGCGCTGGCCTACAAGCTGACAGAAAAGAGCGACAAGAGCGCCACCTTTGAAGGCACCACCGCCGAAGGCATCGTGGTGACCAAGGCCTACGCCCTGACCGAAGGCGAGGCCAGCGACGAACATCTCATCGATCTCAAGATCACCCTGAAGAACACCGGCACCGCTCAGCATCGCTCCGAGGAGTACTACCTCTACGCCGGTGCTGCGACCGCTGCAAAGCACGACGAGGATCGCTACAACGGCTTTTTCTGGAACAATTCTGGAGACGAGGACCACCACTTGTCGAAATACTTTGGCAAGGGCTTCTTCAGCGAAGCGCCGACTGATTACAGGCACTCCTACAACGCGCTGCGCTACGCAGGCGTGATGAGCCGCTTCTACACCCACATCATCACCCGCATTGCGGAGAAGGATGCACCTGCCAAGCTCTGGGCCGGCCGACGCAAACTCGCAGAGCCGATTGATGCTGCGAACGCAGGCAAGGCGGAAATCGAAGACTTCACCTACGACGCCTCAATAGGCCTGCCGGTGGTGGATCTCGCCCCGGGTGCCACGGTCACGGAAAACTACCAGATCTACCTCGGCCCGAAGGAATATGACCGCCTCAGCAAGATCGGCAAACAACGCAGCGCCGCGATGTTTTACGGCTATTTCTGGCCTGTCAGCGTCGCCCTCTCCAAGGTCATGCGCTGGATGCACAACATCAGCGGCAGTTGGGGTCTGGCGGTCATTTTGCTGACGATTTTCGTCCGCCTCTGCCTCTGGCCGATCCATGCGAAATCCACCATGACCATGAAGCGCATGGGGCTGCTGGGTCCGCTGATGAAGGAGCTTCAGGTGAAGTACAAGGACAATCCGCAGCAGCAGCAGCTGGAGACGATGAAGCTCTACAAGGACTACGGCGTGAATCCGCTGGGCGGCTGTCTGCCACTGTTCCTGCAGTTCCCCATTTTCATCGGTCTCTACAGCGTGCTGGAAGTGGCGGCGGAGCTTCGCGGCCAGTCTTTCTGGTGGGTGCGGGATCTGGCTGCCGCAGACACTCAGGGAGTGTTCATGGGCTTCAACATCAATCCGCTCCCGATCATCATGGGTCTGACCATGGTGGCACAGATGAAGCTCACCCCGCAGCCTGCCACGGTGGACAAGACGCAGCAGCGCATTTTCATGCTGATGCCCCTGTTCTTCCTGTGGATCAGCTATGACTTCGCCGCCGCCCTCGCCTTGTACTGGTCCACCCAGAACATTTTCAGCGTCTTCCAGACCCGCGTCATGAAACTTTACATGCCTGAGCCCAAACTGGAAAAGGTGTCGCAGAAACCGGCGGCCGCCAAAGCCGCACCGGCCCAGAGCGCCTTTTTTAACCCGGGCGGACCGGCCAAAAAAGAGAAAAAAGGCCCGAAACCACCGCGCCTGGGAGGCTAGAAGCACCCACTTTCCTGCGATCAAGGCAGGGCTGGTGCTGGTAGAATGCCAAATGAGTAAGTCCGAATGACGAACGAATGGCCATGACGAAGATCAAAGAACGGTGTGAAATCGTGCGCCTGGGTCAAACCTCCGCCAGCCGACAGATTAGCCCCGAAGAAACTGCAAACTTGGTTATTCAAGCTTCGTCATTCTTTAGACATTCGGATTTACTCATTCGTCATTTTGGCCGGTGCCGCTAAATCACCGCTATCATAGCTGACCATGACTGCCCTCGAACACTCACACCATATTCTAGACACGATGCTCGGCTATCTGGGCTTCGTGGTCCAGATCGAGGAGGACAACGGCCCTGACGGCCCCACGTTGCAGGTGCTCACGGATGATTCGGACGCGCTCATCGGCCGCCGGGGTGAAACTCTCGAAGACATTCAGTACTTGGTGAACCGCGTTCTGCAGCGCCACCTCAAGGACGCCCCGCGCGTACGCGTGGACGTGGAGTTCTACCGCTCTATGCGCGAGGACAAGATGGTGGCCCGCGCCAAGGAGCTGGGCGACCGCGTACGCGCCAACGGCCAGAGCGCCGACCTGCCACCAATGAACAGCTACTACCGCCGCCTCATCCACAACGTCTTCGTCAACGACCCCGAGGTCATGAGCGTGAGCCAGGACGGCAATGGCCGCTTCAAACGCATCGTGCTCAAACGACGCTCCAGCTAGACCATTGCCTCTTCGTCCCCATTGCACGGAGGAAAATCAGCTTCGTTCTTTACTCGCGGTATGGTTTTGAGTTATTTCTCGTAACCCGCGCAAATTGCCGCGCGCCTGCAAATCCTGCCCCCTCTTCATCCAACCCCGCATTCCAATGAAATTGAGCCGTTACCAGTCTGTCGTCTTTGCCTTTGCCAGCAGCGTCGGATTTTTGCACGCCGACGTCGTGACCCTTAAAGACGGCAAAAAGCTGGAAGGCAACATTCTCTCCGAGACACCTACGTCGATCCGAATGCGTTATCACCTGACCGCGAAGATCATGGATGAGAAAGACATCCCGCGCAGCGAGATCGCCGAAGGGGGCATCCTCAAGCAAAAACCGGAAGAAGTGGAGATCATCGAGGTTCGGAAGTCCGTTCCCACTCCAGACCTGCTGTCGGCGGAAAAGTACGAGCAGCTTATTCAGGACCGCCTGCGTCCTTTCGTGAACCGCTACCCCGGCACCAAGGAAGCGGCTGAAGTGGAGGCCATGATCAAAGTGGCCCAGGAAGAAAAAGAAAAAGTCGTGGCCGGCGGCGCGAAGCTCGAAGGCAAATGGCTCACCCGTGAAGAGGCCAAGGCGCAAAGTCTCAACATCAAGGCTTTCTCGATCCGTGCGGCCATGCTGGAGAAAATTGCGGCCAAGGACTTCTCCGGCGCACTCAAGGAATTCGACAAACTCAGCGACCCCGCCAGCGGCAATACCGCCTCCGTTTATTATCCCAAGGCTGTGGCGGAGATTCTTGTCGTTCTGACATCGTACGACAAGCAGATCGCACAGATGGTCCAGGATCAGCCCGCCTTGCAGAAAATCCGTGAGGAAAGTGTCAAAAAGCTCATCGAACCCGACCTGACACGGACGACTGAAGCCATCAAGAAGGAAAAGGAGACCTGGAGCTTCACCTACGAAAAAGAGCGCAAGACCAGCAAATGGTACACCCCCTACAAGTACGATCTGGAGAGCTTGAAGACGCTCAGCAAATCCATCGCCGAAGTAAAGGATAGTCTGAGCACTCTCGACCTTGGCGTCATGACCAAAGTCAACGCGGCCATCGAACGAATGATTATCGCGGATGCCAAGGCCGGCAAGGACAAGGCCGAACTCACCAAGATGGGTGAGGCCATCATGGAAGGTGAAGCGGAGGCAGCAAACGCCGATGCCAAAAGCAAGGAGTTCTATCGCGGCGTTTTTACCAGCTACCGCGCACGCCATGCCTACTTTGCCCAGCAGGTGAACACACCTCAGGGACAGACGCAGCCCGCCGCCGCAGGTGCCGCAGGCGGCTCCTCAGCCATCGCTGGCACAGCTGAACCTGCCATGGATGACAAAGTGGCCGCAGCACTTGCCGCTGCCGCTGCTAGTGGCACTCCTGCTGTGGGTACCGCCCAGGCACCGGGAGCCATGCCCACGACACAGCCCAACGGCTACCCAGCCCCGCAGGGCGGCATGCCTCCTGGAGGCCAGCCCCAGCAGCCTGGTTATCCTCAGCAGCCTGGCTATGCCCAGCCTCAGCAGCCCGGTTATCCTCAGCAGCCTGGCTATGCCCAGCCTCAGCAGCCCGGTTATCCTCAGCAGCCTGGCTATGCCCAGCCTCAGCAACCCGGTTATCCTCAGCAGCAGCCTGGCTATGGCCAGCCCCAGCAGCCCGGTTATCCGCAGCAAGCTCAGCAGCCCGGCTATGGCCAGCCTCAGGCAGCAGCACCCGTGCCTGCTGAAGAAGAGGGCATGAGCATGATGAACATGATCCTCATTGGCATCGGCGTGGTTGCGCTTGTGCTCCTGCTCACCCTCCTGGGTGGCAAGAAGAAGAAAAAGTAATCTCGCTGCGGGTGCGGCGGTCACTGACCTGCCGCACTTCTGCCACTCAATAGGTTTGGCGGACGTTAGTTATGCAGCGGTGGCTGGCTGGGCCAGCCTGCCCCTCTCGCGCTGGGCTAGTCCGTGCCCGGCGCGAGGTAGGAGGGCTTGTCCTCAAGCTTCCGCCGAGTGTCGTCAGGTGGCACTTTCCAGAATTTAATTTTGAAAAAACGCTGCAACACTGGGAAAGGGTTTCAGACAATTCGTTCTGCACCCCCGCTTTTTGAGCTTAATTCATCTCTCGCAGCATACAGCCACAAAAAAAGAGAGAGCTTTGCAGCCCTCTCTTTGATTGAAAATCGAACGCGAAAAAATTAATTGTCGCTATGGGCCAGTTCCTTGACGGACATGGCATCCTTGCCCTGGCGCTGGCGCAGGTAGTGAAGGCGAGCACGACGCACTTTGCCGTTCTTGGTCACTTCCACCTTGGCCACCTTAGGGCTGTGCACGGGGAACACACGCTCCACGCCTTCGCCATAGGAAATTTTGCGGACGGTGAAGGCTTCGTTGATGCCGTAGCCTTTGCGGGCGATGACAATACCGGCGAAAATCTGGATACGCTCTTTGTCGCCTTCAACGACTCGGGTGTGGACCTTGACGCTGTCACCCACGGTGAAAGCGGTGACTTCCTTTTTCAACTGCTCTTGATTGATCTTTTCGATGATGTTGCTCATGACACGCTCCTATGGCCACGCTACGCAAGGCCATGAATCAGTCAGGCCGGGGGCGAGGGGCGGGGAAGATGGAGAGTTTTTAAAATTTGGCAACCTGTTTTTCCCCGTACTGGAATCCTCTCCGGTCCAGCCTATCATCTGCCCACCCATGGAACCCTCCGTTTTAGCCCTGATCCGCGCCGCCATTGCTGAAGATGTCGGCACCGGAGACGTCACCTCCCTCTACTTCATTCCAGCCGATTCACGCTCCCGGGCCGAGATCGTCGCCCGCGAGCCCGGCATCGTCTCCGGGGCTGAAATCGCCCTGACCGTCTTCAAAGAAATCGATCCCACCCTCGAAGTGGAGGTCCTTCTTCCCGATGGCAGCCCCTTTGTGCGCGGCAGCGTCCTCATAAAAGCCGCAGGCAGCACCCGCTTCCTGCTCACCGCCGAGCGCACCGCGCTGAATTTCCTCCAGCGTCTCTGCGGCGTGGCCGCGCAAACGCAGCGCTACGTGGAAGCGGTGAAGCCACACCCCGTGCAGATCTGGGACACCCGCAAAACCACCCCCGGCTGGCGGCTGATTGAAAAAGCCGCTGTGAAAGACGGTGGCGGCACTAATCACCGCATGGGCCTCTATGACCACGCCATGGTCAAAGACAACCACCTCGCCGCCAACAGCGACCTGCCCTCCCTCCAGGCCGCTATTCACAAACTGCGCACCGAGCGCCCCGGCGTCCGCATCCAACTCGAAGCTGACACCTTGGAACAGGTGGCCGGCTTCCTCACGCTCGAAGGTGTGGACATGCTGCTGCTGGACAACATGGGCCCCGAAAAGCTCCGCGAGGCCGTGAAACTCGTGAACGGCAAACTCTGGCTGGAGGCCAGCGGTGGCATCACCATCGACACCATCAAGGACGTCGCGGCCACGGGCGTGAACGCGATTTCTGTGGGTGCGCTGACGCATTCTAGCCGTGCGCTGGATCTTGGGATGGATTTTTATTGATCACTTCACCGGCTCATACTGCCAGGTCCAGTCGCCGAGGTATTCACGCTTGCTCAGCTTGGCTGCGCCCTTCGCATCCACGGTCACTTTGCCGTCATCGTCCTTGCCATCAAAACCTACGGACCAGAGCTGGTAACGTCCCGCCGGTGTGGTGCGGTAACGCAGCGGTTTGCCATCGCAGGGATCCAGCAGGATGGCGGGCAGAAACTCCGGTGTGAGCTCCGTCAGCGTCGCCGGATAGTGGGCATGCTTCACAAAGTACCGCTCCAGTGCCAATGCTGCCAGCGCCTGCTGCCTGCGAACGTCCTGCAGCAGGGCATGACCGCTGACCATCGTCATGGATGGCAGAATGAGCCGGGCCATGATATGGTCGGGATGCCGAAACACGTCGAAGTTCTTGGCGAGATCCTCCACCACCGCATCTCCCTTGCGCACCGACTCCCGCAGACCGACGGTCTTCAAAGGCTGGATCAAATGCTCCAATTCCAGATCAGCGATCACGCTCTTCCAGTGGTCAAACAGACCGCTAGGGATCGCCCGCCATAAGAAGATGTTTCGGGAATTTCCATGGTTGATAAAGGCGCTTATCAAAGCGGGATCCACCTCCTTTTGGCCGCTGGCGACCTGCTGTAGAAATTCCACGGCGTTCAGGCCCGAAGCCAGCTCTCCGCGCAGGGCCCGCAATAGGGCTTCCCTGGGGAGGTCCGGGGTAAAGACGGTCTGTAGCCGTCGCAGATCTTCCTCAGCAAACGCACGTTCCTGCAAGCCGGCCCACAGTGTCTCCAGGGCCAGAGCTTCCAAGGAGTTCCCCACGAGAAACCCGATCAGCAGAGGCTCCTGCTCACACGCTTGAGCCAGCCGGTGAATGGCCACTAAGCTGCGGGCCGCCTCGGCCCCTGCACCTGCGGCCAAGGCGGCGCGTGCACGCAGAGACAACGCCCTCGCCATGTTTTGCATGGCAGGGTAGTGTGGCACACGCAGGGCAAACAAGAGGTCGGGCATATTCCGCTCCCGCAGGCCGGGCGTCAGCATGGCCTGTGACCGGCTGGCGGTATCATCCGCGAGTTGTTTCAGCAGAGGAAACTTGACGTCCAACACGCCCAGCACATTGCGGCCAGAGGCCGCAGGCTCGGCGGGCAGGTCCAGATACTTGATGTCACGCAGGAACTTCACCCACTCCTGAAACTCGGTGGATTTGCCCAGGCTCAACCCGTTGGCGGAAGGTCCGCTCCCGCTCCATTTCATGGCCTCCAGCGCTTTGCGTTTGGCTCCCGGCACGCTCTTGCTGTCATCGGGATCAATGACGGTGGCGAGGTCCCGCAGCGGCTCGATGGCGAGAAGATTCTGCACCTCGGGCGGTGTCTCCGGCAGCAGCTTGCGGTAGTCGAGGGTTTCGCCCTCACGCTCTAGCCTGGCCTTGGCCTCCGCCCAGCGGCGTCTGCCGCTCCAGTTCGTCCAGACATACAGCAGGACGACGAGGGTGACAAGGCTGATGAAAAGCCACAGGAGGATGCGGAAGAAGCGTTTGGAAAAGAGGCGGCGGATCATGGTAGGAAGTGGTGGAAGGTGGGAGGAATCAATTGGCGGCCAAGAGGGCTTCGATGACGGCGGCGCGTTGCTGCCACAGCAGTGGCGGGGAGGTGTGGCTCATGTCTGCCGCCTGCGGTGCGGAGGGTTCAGCGGGGGTGGTGAAGTACATTACCAGCGTGGCCGCCCAGGCTAGGCCCCAGCCGGCCAGCAGCCAGCGCGGGGTGCGTGCCACATGCGGTGTCTGCGCGGCGGCCTGCAGCATTTCGGCGCGCCACTTCGGCGGGAGCGGGCGACGCTGCAGGGCGCGCAGATCGTTTTCAAAAGGGTCGGGGGTCGCATTCATGACGGTTTCAGTTCATCGTACAGGGGGCGCAGTTCGCTACGCAGCTTCTCCAGGGCGTAGCGGTAGCGGCTGGCGGCGGTGTTCAGCGGGATGCCCTGCACCTCCGCGATTTCTTCAAAGGTCAGGCCATCCCACAGCTTCAGCTGCGCCACGCTGCGCTGCTCCAGCGGCAGCAACGCCAGCGCACGGGTCAGGCGCTGGGCGAGCTCTGCCTGGTCCGGGTCCGCATGCGCGGCAAAGACCTCCACCGGTGCGGCCTCCTCCGCATTCCTCCGCACGCGGTGCCGCCGCAGCCAGTCGATGGCGTGATGGTGTGCCAATCGCAGCAGCCAGGCGCGCAGGTTGGCAATGCCTGGCGGTATGGTCTGACGTGCCAGCTTGATGAAAAACTCCTGCAGCAGGTCCTTGGCGTCCGCCTCGTTGCCGGTGAAACTGGTGAAATAGTGAAACAAGCCCGCCGCGTGGGCATCGTAGAGTTCGGGCAGTGTCGGGGCGGCGGGCATGCGGGGGAGTTTCACGGACAGGACGCATGGCGGCGAGATTTTTGTCTGTCCGAATTGACAGATCGGGCTTCCCCGCCAGTCACGGCACAAAATTACCCTTGTAATCCCCGCTTGTGGGAGCATCCTCAAACCCTACTTTTTTTACGCATGTCACGTCCCCCCAATCGCGGTCCATCACGCGGCGGCCCCGCCCGCCGCAGCGGCCCACCTCGTCGCAACGGTCCACCTCGCTTCATTCCACCACCACGTCCGCCAGAGCCTGTGGACGCTGGCAAGCAGAAGGAAGAAGCCATCGAACTCGAAGGCACCATCGCCGCCGTGCTCGCCGGCACCATGTTCCGCGTGAAGCTGCGCAATGGCCACGAAGTGCTCGCTCATATTTCCGGCAAGATGCGCAAGAAATTCATCCGTCTTGTCATCGGCGATGCGGTGAAGATCGAAATGTCCCCCTACGACATGGACAAGGCACGCATCGTTTATCGCATCGGCTAAGCTGACGCAGGCCCACGCGATCTCATGGCTGGAGACATTGTTTATTTCGACCTCGAAACACGTCGCACGGCAAACGATGTCGGCGGCTGGGGTAACAAGCACATGATGGGCATCTCTGTGGCCTGCACGTTCAGCACCCGGCAGAACGAGTACAGCATCTACACGCAGGAAGAGACACCCGATCTCATCCGCCAGCTCAAAAACGCCGACCTCGTCGTTGGGTTCAATCACATCGGCTTCGATTACGAAGTGCTCAAAGGTCACGACCTGCTCTTTGATTCTGCCGATCTGCCGCACAGCCTGGATCTGCTCATCGATCTGGAAAAGGTGCTCGGCCACCGCATCAAGCTCGACGCCGTGGCCGCTGCCACGCTGGGCATGGGCAAGACCGCTGACGGACTGGACGCACTCAAATGGTGGCAGCAGGGAGAGGTGGCCAAGATCGCCGAATACTGCTGCTATGACGTGAAGGTGACCAAGTGCGTGCATGAGTACGGTGTGGAGCACGGCCACGTGAAGTACCACGACCGCAATGGCCGCGAGCAAATCGCCAAGGTGGACTGGAAGAAGCTATGACACCGCTGCTCCGCCTGCTTATGCGCGCCGGCTGGGCTCCCCTGGCGGTTCTGATTTTTCATCAGAAGATCATGCGTGCGCCCTGGCGGCAGCAGCTTGATTTCGTCATGCACTACAGCGGCGGAGTCGCCATCTCGTTCTTCATCTGGCACGCGCTAGACTGCTTTGCGCATCGGTTTGGCCAGCTCACCCCGTTCGCCCGCTACCTCTTCACCTTCGCTCTCGCCTGCACGGTGGGTTTGTTCTGGGAGTTCGCCGAACTTTTTTCCGATGTCGTGCTTGGCTCGCACATTCAGCATAGCGTCCGCGAAACCATGCGCGATCTCATCGCCGATGCGACTGGTGCAG
Organism: Verrucomicrobiaceae bacterium; assembly: GCA_027490195.1. GTDB lineage: Bacteria > Verrucomicrobiota > Verrucomicrobiia > Verrucomicrobiales > Verrucomicrobiaceae > Prosthecobacter. The sequence continues at coordinate 16,927 of JAIXYN010000031.1, forward strand.
CCACCACGCTGACGCTGACGTGGATGGTGCGCTGCTTCACCGTGAAGCGTGAGGTCAAAGCGGATCAGCCGCCCGCCAGCCAAGTCTGAAATGCAGCCTCCGCGCGCTGAAGCATCTCGGCCTGATTACGCCGCAGATCGCTGAACTGATTCCACGCCGTCAGATCCTGCTTGGACCCGGTGCCTTCAATCTCCGCGATGAATTCCGTCACCAGATCCAGTTGGTCGCCGTGCTGCTCACGCAGGTAGGTTTTGCAGGCCACGCCCGTCTCATGCAGTCGATTTTTGGTTCCCAGTGCCATGGGGTATCCATAAAGGAGCCTTGGTGCTGTGCAACAAAGACTCCCCAGTTCTGCGGGAACAGAGCTACTTCGAGCAATCTCAGCCCCCGTGCGCACGTTTCATCCCGCGCATGACCACCCCTGCCTTCCTCGACGTCTCCCGCCGCCAGTTTTTCCGGCAGTCCGGACTGGGACTGGGCTCCATGGCGCTGGGGTCGATGCTGGCAAGGGATCTCCCGGCGGCCGCCGCGCTGGCGGGTCCGCGACCGCACTTCGCGCCGAAGGCCAAGCACATCATCTACCTGCACATGATCGGCGCGCCTTCGCAGCTCGATCTCTACGACTATAAGCCGCTGCTGCAGAAGATGGACGGCCAGACCTGCCCGGCGGAACTCACGAAGGGCAAGCGCTTTGCCTTCATCGGCGGGGAGCTGAAGCTGGCGGGCACGGAGTTCAAATTTCAGCGGCATGGCCAGAGCGGCCTCGAACTCAGCGAGCTGCTGCCGCATCTCGGTACCGTGGCGGACGACATCTGCGTGGTGAAGTCCCTGCATACGAATGAGATCAATCACGCCCCTGCGCAGATGTTTTTGCACACGGGCTTTGGCCAGGGCGGCCGGCCCAGCCTGGGCGCATGGGTCACCTACGGTCTCGGCACTGAGAACCGCGACCTTCCCGCCTACGTGGTGCTCCAGTCCGGGCCTCCCGGCGGCGCGGGCTCCACGCTCTGGAGCACCGGCTTCCTACCCAGCGTGTATCAGGGCATCCCCTTTCGCGGCAGCGGCGAGCCCGTGCTCTTCCTCGGCAATCCGCCAGGACAAAGCACGAAAGACCGCCGCCTTGTGTTGGATGCGGTGAAGTCGCTCAATGAGCAGCAGCTCGACATCGTGGGAGATCCTGAGATCGCCACGCGCATCAGCCAGTACGAGATGGCCTACCGCATGCAGACCAGCGTGCCAGAGCTCATGGACATCACGCGCGAGAACAAGGCCACGCTGGACATGTACGGCGCGCAGCCCGGCAAGGCCTCCTTTGCCAACAACTGCCTGCTGGCCCGCCGCCTCATCGAGCGCGGCGTTCGCATGGTGCAGCTCTTTGACTCCGACTGGGACCACCATGGCGGCCTCAAGCGCGCCCTCACCGCTAAAGCCAAGGACGTGGACCAGCCCATGGCCGCCCTCGTGCGCGACCTCAAGCAACGTGGCCTGCTCGATGAAACCCTCGTGATCTGGGGTGGCGAATTTGGCCGCACCCCCCTGCGCCAAGGCGCGAACGGCGACGGCGTCAAGACCTCCCCCGGCCGCGATCACCACAAAGACGCTTACACCGTGTGGATGGCCGGCGGCGGTACCCGACCCGGCACCGCGTATGGCAAGACCGACGACTTCGGCTTCAACATCGCCGAAAACCCCGTCCACACCCACGACCTCAACGCCACCGTCCTAAACCTCCTCGGCCTCGACCACGAGCGCCTCACCTTCCGCTACCAAGGCCGCGACTTCCGCCTCACGGACGTGCACGGCGAACTGGTGCCGGGGATTTTGGGGTGAGGAACTGCGATGATCCCACAGGCTTTCGCAATCTCCTGCCATGAGCACCTGCAAGACACGGTTGCTTTTTAAGCCGGGTTGAAAGATGCTTCTCCCATGAATGCATCACTCAGTCTCGAGCTGCCATCTGACCTGCTGCAAAGCGCCCGGATGACCTTGGATGAGGTACGCTTGGAGCTTGCCGTCACGTTGTTCCGACTGGAAAAGCTATCCATGGGCCGGGCAGCGGAGCTTGCGGGACTGCCTGTGGCTGATTTTCAGGCATGCCTTGCGGCGCGCCGCATCGGACCGCATTACGATGAGCAAGACGCTCTTGAAGACGCGGCATTTTTACAACAGCTGATGATGCGTGCATGATCGTCGTCGCGGATGCCTCGCCCTTGATCGCACTGAGCCGGATTGGAAAACTGGAATTGCTGCGACTGTTGTTCGGCCGCCTCCTGGTGCCTCAGGCGGTCTGGCAGGAAGTGGCCTTGGCTGATTCACACCGCGCAGGGGTGCAGGAACTTCTGCACGCAAACTGGGTGGAGCAAAGGCAGGTGGTGGATGTCGCGCTGGTCCGATTGCTGCGCAGAGATCTGGGCGCTGGAGAGTCGGAAGCCATTGTGCTGGCGCGGGAGGTCAAGGCGGATGTCCTGCTGATTGACGAACGCCTTGGCAGATCGGCTGCCGCGCGGCTCGGTCTGCCCATGACCGGCTTAGTAGGCATCTTAATTGAAGCCCGAAGACAGGGTCTGCTTCCAGACGCAACCTCCGTCATCCATCAGCTCCGTCACGAGGCGGGTTTTTGGATCTCAGATCGTTTGGCCGCGTTGGTGGAAGCAAAAGAGGTATGATGTAAATTCTCGAATTCACCGCCTTGCCATGGGGACTTTTTTCCGCCTCACGGACGTGCACGGCGAACTGGTGCCGGGGATAGTGGGGTAAGGTGATGCCTGCAGGGTACTTTCCCCCGTCAACCCAACGGCTTGGGCACCAGCGCGATCACCCCCAGCACCTTGGAGATTTTCATGCCCAGACGGATGGCGATGGTTTCGGGCGATTTTCCCCGGGCGAAGAGGCTCTGAATTTCCTTCTCTTTCGGAGTCAGGCTGTCCTTCTCTTTTGGGGTCGAGTTGGGTTTGTTTGTCATGCAGATGCTGACAGCAACACCGCTGCCCGCGTTCATTGAATGATTCTGATCGTTTCTGCATCCCGCCAACCACCTTCCCTGGCCGGGCCTTAGCCGGACTTCGTTCGACTAAACAAAAATTGCCAATGCCACGAACTGCTGGCGTGGGTTCTGCGAGGGGGTATCGTACTGCCCTGCCATGTTCGGCAGGGTCTTTTTACCCCCCTTTTACTCTCTCATGTGCGGAATCGTTGGATACATCGGCAATCGTCAGGCTAGCTCAATCCTTTTGGACGGGCTGCGCCGTCTGGAATATCGCGGCTACGACTCGGCTGGCATGGCCCTCAATGGCGGCGGCGAGGACCTTCGGATCGTGAAACGCGCCGGTCGGATCGACAATCTGCGTGTGGCCGTGACGGAGGCGAATTTGCTGGGCACCATGGGCATCTCCCACACCCGCTGGGCCACCCACGGCCCGGCCACAGACGTCAATGCCCACCCGCACCCGGACCAGTCCGGCAAGCTGGTGCTCGTTCACAATGGCGTGATCGAAAACTACCAGACGCTGCGCGATCAGCTGATCGCCAAAGGCCACACCTTTCAGTCGCAAACAGACACCGAGGTGCTCTCCCACCTGGTAGGCACCTACTTTGACGCTTCTACCGAGAAGGACGGCACCCTGCGTCTGGTGAATGCGCTAAAAGCCGCTCTGGCCCGCGTGAAGGGCACCTACGGCATCGCCGTCATGCATGGGGATCTCCCCGGAGTCATCGTCGGCGCGCGCCTGGGCAGCCCGCTGATCGTCGGTCTCGGGAAACACGAGCATTTCCTGGCCAGCGACGTCTCCGCCGTGGTAGCCCATACCCGGGACGTGGTCTATCTGAATGACTACGACATCGTCACCATCACCAAAGACAGCTACGACGTGCAATCCCACCAGGGCGTGCCCGCCGAGGTGAAGGTGAGCCGCGTGGAGTTCAGCGCGGATGACGCCGAAAAGGGCGAGTTCCCGCATTTCATGCTCAAGGAGATCTACGAGCAGCCCAATTCCTTGCGCAATGCGATGCGCGGTCGCCTTTCCCGCGACGAGTGCACCGCCATCATGGGCGGGCTGAACATGAGCCCGAAGGAGCTGGTGCAGATCGACCGCATCATCCTCGCCGGCTGCGGCACGGCCTACCACGCCGCCATGGTGGGCGAGTATTTGATCGAATCCCTCGCCCGTGTACCGACGGAAGTCGAAATCGCCAGCGAGTTCCGCTACCGCAACGTTCCCACGAACAGGAACACACTGCAGTTCGTCATGAGCCAGAGCGGCGAAACGATCGACACCCTCGCGGCCATGCGTGAAGGACAGCGCAAGGGCATCCGCTGCCTCGGCATCGTGAACACCGTGGGCAGCACCATCGCCCGCGAGAGCGACGGCGGCGTTTACATTCACGCCGGGCCGGAAATCGGTGTGGCGGCCACCAAGACCTTCACCTCCCAGGTCACCATCCTCACCCTCCTCAGCATGCTGCTGGGCCGCATCCACCACCTTTCCAGCGTGGATGGCCTGGAAATGATCGACCAGCTCGAAGCGATGCCGGACAAGATCGCGCAGATCCTCAAGCAGGCGGACAAGATCAAGGCCATCGCCGAGAAGCACTGCCACGCCGAGGGCATGCTCTTCATGGGCCGCCAGATGAACTACCCCGTGGCGCTGGAAGGCGCGCTGAAGATGAAGGAAATCAGCTACATCTACGCCAGCGGTCACCCGAGCGCGGAGCTGAAGCACGGCGTCATCGCCTTGGTGAAGCCGGACATGCCTTCCGTGTTCATCGCCCCGGGTGATGCCGTTTTCGACAAGAACGTGAGCAACATCGAGGAAGTGCGCGCCCGCAAAGGCCCCGTGATCGCCGTGACCACCGAAGGCCGCACCGAGCTGGAGCGCATCACCGATGACGTGATCTACGTGCCCGACTGCCCGTCCTACCTGACGCCCATTTTAAACGTGGTTCCCCTGCAGCTTTTGTCCTACTACACCGCCGTCGCGCGCGGCTGTGATGTCGATAAACCAAGAAATCTCGCCAAAAGTGTTACAGTGGAGTAAAGTAATGTGGTTCGCTCCCCACCATGCCCGCTCCTCCGTCCCGTTCCCGCCGTACGATTTGCCTCGTAGCTGTGGGGCTGTGCCTCGGTGGGACGCCTGTTTGGGCAGATGAACGAGGCCCGGGCGACGGCGCACCCTCCATCGTCTTGGGGGATCAGACACCGGCGGATTTCCTCGACCTGATCGGCCAGCGCACGAAGGCGCGCTGGCGGCTGCTGTTTCGCCCGCCGCCACCCACGCCGCCCACAGATCGCGGGCGTGCCGCCCTGATTCTCGGCGGTCTGATGGCGGACAGCTTCCTCATCTGGCAGGCGGGGGATTCCCAGCAGTTCCGCAACAACAACCAGGAAGTCCTCAGCTACTGCCGTACCCTGGGTCTGGGTGAAAAACTCCTGCCCCGCCTTATGGCACAGGGCAAAATGGCCGAAAGCAGCGAGTGGAAGGAACTGCGTCACGAGATCGTGGATAGCCACCAGGTGCTGATTCGCATGCTGCGGGATCAAAAGGACGACGACCTCGCGGTCATGATTGATCTGGGGCTCTGGCTAAGGCTGCTCGAGATCGTCTCCACCGTGGTCGTGGAAAATGACACCGTGGAAGCGCGGCCGCTGTGCATCGGCTCCCCAGCGATCCTTCAAGAGATCCGTGATGACTTCAACCGCCTCGGTTCTCCCAAACATGAAGAGGCCATGATTAAGCACATTGGCGCTGCCATTGAGGAAATCAGCGTTCTCTGGCGCGGTGCCACTTCCGCACCGCCCACAGCGGAGCAGGTCACCAAGACCCACGAAAAGCTCCAGGAGATCATGCAGATGATGGTGGAAAAGCAGCCGTAGAATGTCCTGCTTGGTGGCACGGACATTCGTGTTCGTTCATTGTCAGGCGCTCGCTTCAACGGAGCTGCTTTGAAAACGACGAATGAGTAAATCCGAATGACGAAACTCGAAGGCTGACGCAAGTTCACACCCTCCTCGGGCACATGCAGCCTCACCGCCCTGAGCCGTGCGTTTTGTCATTCTTGAGTCATTCGTCTTTGTGCAAACCATTCTCATCATCGGCCAGGGACTTGCCGGCACGGCGCTGGCCTGGCGCTTGTTGGAGCGTGGGGTACCTTTTCTCATCGTGGACCGCGACGAGGCCGTCACCTGCTCCAAAGTAGCCGCAGGCTTGATCACGCCCATCACCGGCATGCGGCTCACGGTGAGCTGGCGCTATGACTTGTTTTATCGCGAAGCCCTGAGCTTCTACCGCCGCTGTGGCCGGCGTCTTGGCCAGCGCTGTTTCTTTCCGCGCGGCTACGTGCGGCTGCTCAAGAACGAAGCAGAGATTGCCAAATGGCACAAACGCCGGCGCGATCCCGACATGCTGCCCTTCCTGCACCCGCAGCCGCCAATACTGGACGCGGAGGTCATTCACGACCCCGCCAACGGCTTCCAGCAGCGCCACGCCGCCTGGCTGGACACCGCCACCTACCTCCAGACCAGCCGCAACTTCTTCGCCACCCTCGGTTCCTGGCTTCAGGCAGACGTGCAACCCGCCGACGTGCGTGACGACGAAACAGGCGTCGAGTGGCAGGGCCACCGCTTCTCCCACGTCATATGGGCGCAGGGCTGGAGCGCGAAAAAGCACCCCCTCTTTAACTGGCTGCCGTTTCAGTCCGCACGCGGCACCGTCCTCACGGTGCAGGCCGATGTCCAGGGCGAGCAGCGTGTCCTCAACCGCGGCTGCTGGCTCCTCCCCCGCCCGGACGGCACCCTGCGCGCCGGATCGACCTACGAATGGAAGTTTGACGACCCGCACACCCCTGCCGCCGAACCAGTGCAGCAGCTCAAAGCCAACCTGAGCAGCCTGCTTAAGGTGCCTGCCACCATCACCGCCTCGCAGACCGCCGTGCGGCCCATCATCAAGAACCAGCAGGCTCTCATGGGCACCCACCCCGCGCACCCCCGCGTCGCCTTCCTCAATGGCCTCGGCTCCAAAGGCTCCCTCCGCAGCCCCTGGCTCGCCCGCCATCTCATCGAGCATTTGCTGGACGGCACCGCGCTGGACCCCGAGCTCGATTTGCAGAAGAACCAGGTGTGAGGGGGGGGCGCAGCGAGACTGTCGGCAGCACGCCCTATTCCACCTCCTGCTTCGCCAAAGTGTGGGCAAAGGGGCTCGTGGAGGCGAGATTGTACTGACGGATGGCGGTGGCCCAGAACGGCGCGAGCTCATGGTCAGCGGCGCTCCAGATGCGGTAGTGCAGATTGGTCACGGTATCCGTGTCGTGCATCAGCGCCTTCAATTCCTGCGCATTGAGCGTCTGCGGGCCCTGCGTGATCAAACGATGGCTGATCTCCTTGAGGTAGGTGGATGACACCTCAATGGTGCGGCGGCGGCGCAGCAGGCTGACGTGCAGACCGTTCACGTAGGGATCCAGACAGACCTGCATGAGGCCGTAATGGCGCTCCAGCTCGGGAGAGAGCTGGATGCGGTCTTTGATCTCCTCCAGATTTTGCTGCATGTTTTTCAGCACGGTCGGCGGCTCATGCTCCTCCGGTGTGAGGAAGAGGCCCAGGCGCCGTCCGCTGCGGCCGCTGGAAACCATGGCCGCTACGAGGATGGAAACGACCAACGAGAACAAGATGGGGCTGATCCAGATCAGGAACGCCTTTGAGACAAACCAACCGAGCACTCCCCAGGCAACACCGAGCAGCGTGACGCTGAGGAAGGTGAAGAGGATCTCGCTCCAGTTCAGGCCGCCGTCCGTCTTGCGGCGCTGGGTGACCCAGCTCACGCTTTTGCCGATCAGCGTATAGACCACAAAGCGCGAATGAAAGATCATCAGCACCGGCGCCATGAGCGTGAAGACCACGGTGTCCAGCAGGCTGCTGAAGAACGTGAGGAAGCGCAGCTTCAGCGGCTTAAACATGCGCCCCGTGATGACTTCATCCAGCAGGATCACCGTCTTCGGCAGGAAGATGAGCATCGCCGTGACGCCCAGGAGAATGCGCTCCGCCAGGATGGCCTGCGGCTGCACGTGCGGCGTGGGCGTGGCGGCCAGCAGCGTGGCCAGCACGAGAAACAAAAACCACAGCAGCGAGCTCACATAGCTCAGGATGCCGTGCAGGAAATTGATGCGGCTCATCGGGTGCCAGCCTTTGGCAAACAGCAGCCAGAGGTGCTGCATGTTGCCTTGGCACCAGCGGCGGTCACGCTTGAGCATGTCCACCAGCGTGGGCGGTCCTTCTTCATAGCTGCCACGCGTGGTGGGCAGCAGCCGCACGGCGTACCCGGCTTTGCGCATCAGCGCGGCCTCCACGAAGTCATGGCTGAGAATGTGCCCGCCGAAAGGTGCATTGGCAGGCAGCGGTGGCAGCGCGCAGTGCTCAATGAACGGAGCCAGACGCAGGATGGCGTTGTGTCCCCAGAAGTTCGCTTCCCCGCATTGCCAGTAGTCCAGCCCGGCCATGAAAGGCGGACCGTAGAGCGCCTGCGCAAACTGCATGACGCGGCCAAGGAGCGTGTCTGCGGCGATCTGCTTTGGAAACGTCTGCACGATGCCGATGCCCGGATTTTTCTCCATGATGCGCACCAGACTGGTGAGCAGCGCGCCGGACATCAGGCTGTCCGCATCCAGCACCACCATGTAGCGGTAGCGCTTGCCCCAGCGGCGGCAGAAGTCGGAGACGTTGCCGCTCTTGCGGTTGATCTGCTTGCGGCGGCGGCGGTAAAAGATGCGGCCAAAGGCCTTGAGCTGGCGGCACAGCTCCAGCCACGCGGTTTCCTCCTCGATCCACTGGCTGGCCTTGTCGGAATCGCTCAGGATGAAAAAGTCAAAGTTGGCCGCCTGTCCCGTGGCTTCCAGCGAGAGGTAGATGCTTCGCAGGCCCTCATACACGCGCGTCACATCCTCATTGAACACCGGCATGATGATGGCGGTGCTGGCTGTGATGGGCTGCTCATAATCATCCGCCGTCAGGGAAAGCCACAGGCTGAGCGAGTCCGGCTTCGGCCGGTTCATCAGCCACACGCCGAAGAGGGCCGTCCAGAAGCCGACATTGAGCTGGTAATACAGCGGGATAAAGACCAGCAGCAGCCCCCATTCGGAAAGCCGCATGCCGTTTTCCGAAAGGAAGATGTAGGACAGCCAGGCACCCACAATGGTGCCTAGGCCGACGAGTGAGAAGAACGTGGCACGACGCGTGCGGGAGACATGCTTGGGCGGCATCCCTGCGGTCATCGCGATGTTCGCGGTCTGGCTGCCAATGGGTGCGCTCATCCGAATAGGGAGTAAAGGTAGCCCAGCACGCTGCCCACGATGATGACAAGCACCGAATAGCGCAGGATGGGATGGCGGCCGAGGCGGTCAAAGGTGTCGTCCGCCACATCGGTGAACATACCGAGGTCGATGTCACGCGGGGTCATCTTGCTCACCTGCATGCCGGGGCCGGAGGTTCGGATGGCCGAGCGCATGGCCTCCGCCATGTCGTCAGGCATGTTCTGCTCATCCAAGAAGAACTGCGGCCAACGCGAAGGCCCGCCAGCGAGGTGGAAGCCTAGACGCCCCGTGGCTTCCAGCTGCGCTTCATTGAGATTGAGATCACTGTAGATAGAGCCCAGCCACTCCCGCAGCATGAACCGCGCCTGCTCAATCGAGTGCGCCGTGGGCGTGCGGGAGGGGTCCACAGCATGGGCCTTGGCCGCGTTTCGCAGTGTTTCTAGAATAAGCTGCGTACGGCGGATGCGGTTGTGAAGCTGGTACGAACGGAAGTAATCGGCGAGGCGTGCATACGCCTCGTTCCATTCTTCCTCGGTGCCAGTCGCGGGGGCAAACTGAATGTTGACTGCTTCCATGTAGGTTCAAATCCGAACCGCATGGAGAATGCGCAGTTTTGATGCCGAGGAAAGCGGAGGATTGCGGATTCCGCATTTTTGGCAGCAAGAAGCAGCCGCCCGGGACAAGGCGCCCCGGGAAACTCACTCCTCACCTCCTTCCGCCTACGCGATCACCTCAGTGAGCAACCGCCCGCCGTTCACGATGTCCACGGGACGCACGTTTTCGACGACGATGCGCTTGCTGGCGTTGATTCCGAGCAGGCGGTACATCGTTCGGGCAAGGTCTTCGGGGCCCACGGGATTTTCATCCGGCTCGCCGCCGAGGGCGTCGGACTTGCCATAGACAAAACCTTTCTTCATGCCGCCACCAGCCATGGCCACGGAGAAGACACGCGGGTAGTGGTCGCGACCGTTCGTGCTGTTGATGCGCGGCGTGCGGCCAAATTCAGAACTCACAAGCACCAGCGTAGTGTCGAGCATACCGCGTTCATCCAAGTCTTTGATCAAGCGTGCAAAGGCCACATCAAACTGCGGGGCCTGGCTTTCAAACGCGCCCTTGATGTTCGAGTGGTGGTCCCAGCCGCCGTAGTTCACGGACACCATGCGCACGCCAGCCTCCACGAGGCGGCGTGAGAGCAGGAAGCGCTGACCGGCGGCGTTGCGGCCGTACTCATCGCGCAGCTTGGCGGGCTCGGCGTTGAGGTTGAAGGCTTCGCGGGCTTTGTCAGAGCTAATGAGCTTGTACGCAGCCTGATAGAAATTGTCCATGGCGCTGAGGCCGTCCGATTTTTCGGTGGTGCGGAAGTGCTCGTCCACGGCGGAGAGCAGGTTGCGCCGGCGGTCAAAGCGCTTGGGATCGATCTCCTTCGGCGCGGCGAGGTCGCGCACCACAAATCCTTTGTCCGCTGGATCGCTGCCCAGCGCAAAGGGGCCAAAGGCGCTGCTCATGTAGCCGCTCCCTTGATCAGGCGCGATCACGCTGGGCACGGCCACGTAGGGCGGCAGATTGTTCCGCGCTCCCTGCTCGTGCGAGATGATGGAGCCGAAGCTGGGGAACTTGATGGCCGGGCTCGGACGGTAGCCGGTGAACATGTTGTGCGTGCCACGCTCATGCGCCGCCTCGCCATGCGTCACGGAGCGGATCAGCGTGATCTTGTCCAGAATTTTGGCAATGTTCACAAACTGCCCGCCCACAAATTCCCCCGTCACGCCTTTGACCGGACTGAAGGGCCCGCGATAATCCGGCGAGGCAAACGGCTTCGGATCCCAGGACTCATGCTGCGCCATGCCGCCCGGCAGGTAGATATGAATGATCGAGGTGGCGATAGGCTTGTAACTCTCCACCGCCGGCATCGCCAGATCCGCCGCCTGGAGCTTGAGCAAATTCGGCAAAGTAAGACCTAAACCCGCCATGGCCCCCACCTGCAAAAAGTCACGCCGCCCCTGAGCGGTGTTGAAGAGATTGCTGTGATTGCCGGAGCAGAGACGATGCATTTTCATGGTGAGAATTCAGGTGGGTTACATCCGAATCTACCATGCGAGAGCGGGTCATGTTACGCCCGCAGGCCATTCTACCAATGCAGGCACAATGATGCGCAAGGGAGGCATAGGAGTGCAGCAATGCCAAAGGATGAGGAAGAGCATCAAGCCCCGCTCACTCCCACCCTCTTATCTTCACATGCACCTGCGCCACGCGTCCCATGTAGTGGTCCATGGAAAAATCCTTCGCGGCTTTGAGCATGTGCGCCTTGGCCTTCACATCATCACCCGTCGCTTCGAAAAAGAGGCCCAGATACAAGTGCGCGTAGCAGCGGTGATTGCGCAGGCGTTCGCCTTCGCCTTCCTCAGCAGCTTTCAGTACGGCCTCCTCGCTGCCTTTGCCGGCAAAGAGTTCATGCACCTCCTTCATCGGAATCCGGCTGTCCCCTTCGATGGGAATAAAAACCTTCCTCGCCGCCTCCACGCCCTCCCCTTTGGCGATGCACAGGAAATGCCACGCGGCATTCTCCACATCATTGCCGTTCACCGTTTGGTGCACTTCAAACTGTTCGCGCCCGCCTTTGAAATCTCCCGCGTAGTACTGCGAAAGCCCACGCTGCCAGAGCTGCGGCTTGGACTCCGGCACCAGCGCAATGAGCTGATCAAACGCCGCCACGGATTCCTTCGGTTTCGCCGCAAAGAAGAGATCCACGCCCTGCTGGAAAAGCGCGTTGGGGGAAGGTTTGGCTTCCTGCGCTTTGGCATGGGAAATCAAACCGAGCAGGAGCAGCAAAGGAATAAGTCGTTTCATGGCAGCTTCAAACGTGCGTAGCAGCAGCCTTCGCGCAAAATCATCGCAGCCACGCCAGCGGCAGCGGCACGATCAGCGCGAGATCCGCCAGCACCCGGTACGCATCCACCGAGAAGCGCCGTCGCAAACCCTGCACCACGGAGTGCAGCACCACAGCGCCCAGGGCTGCGCGGGCGGGGCCCTGCAGCGTGTGCTGCAGCATGTCCATCTCGATTCCCCACAGCACGGCCAGGGTAAAAACCAGCGTGCCCAGCATCAGCCGCGTGTGTTTGCGATCATCCAGCAAACCGGCTTCGCGGCACGAGATTCCGTGCAGATTGCAGGCAAAGAGCAGCGTCAGCAGCACGCACTCCGTCACCGGCTCCTTGATGTTCTCCGGCATGGCGAAAAAGCGCGAGCTCGTGGTGCAGCCCATGGCAAACAGCAGCGCGGCCGTCATTTCCTTCGGCAGCACATTCCCCATGCGAATGTCCAGCTGCCGCAGAAACGACAGCGCCATCACCCCCAGCACAAAGAGGCTCAGCGTGAACTTCGACTCGCTGGTGATCGGCATGCGCGAGATGAGCATGATGCCCCCCAGCCCCGCGCAAGAAACAAACACATCCCGCGTCACACGACTGCCCTGCGCCGACCACGACGCCAGATACAGCGCCACCAGCAGCCCCAGGCTCACCGCCTGCCACAGCACGCCTTCGGGAATGACATACAGCGCCATCCACCCCAGCGCCAGCAGCACCGTCGGAATCACCCCCAGCAGCACCACACGGCGGTGACGGTGGTAAAACACATGGCGCACATCCAGCTCCGCTACATTTTTCACCGCAAAGGTGTCCAGCGTGCGGTCCAGCAAATAAACCACCCAGCAGGCCAGCCCGAGCCCCACATTCAGCATCGGTGTCAGGCGGATGCCATGCGCATGCGCCAGCGCCCCCTGCCACAGCACCGCTACCACCGGCGCTTCCAGGCTCAGCACATGCGGCCACAGCCACCAGGGCGTAGGTTTCACAGGCGCGGATTCACTGGCTGGGAGGGCTGCGGTCAAGACCTGCTCTTTAGTGCCGGGAGCACAAAGTGAAAAGAGAAACGTGCAAAGCGCTCTGCCACCTCCGGAAAGTACGATAGGCACTCCTGCCTGTCGATCAGCGCCCCCGCCACCTCCCTACTCCCCCGCGCCGCCCACCGCGGCGTGGTCCGCACTCTCTCCCCACGTGAAACTTCACTCTCCGTCCGAAGTGAGGTTGCGGTGCGAATCGCAAGCGACACTTTATACAACACACCCCTTCATGATTGGCGACGACTACTTCGAACTGCGTTCACGCATTGGCACAGACCTGCTGGCTCTGTCCGCAGCCCTGCGTGAATCCGGTGGCGATGCCGAAGCCGCCGCCATCCTGGACAATCTCATCGCCAGCCTCAAGGAGCCCTTCGTCTTCGTCGTCGTCGGCGAGGTCAACGTCGGCAAATCCACCTTCCTCAACGCCCTCTTCGGCCAGGATTTCTCCAGCACCGGCGTCGTCCCCACCACCGGCAAGATCCTCTTCTTCCGCCATGGCGAAGAGCACAGCGTCGTCCCCGTGACCCCCACGCTGGATGAAATCTACGCTCCGGTCGATTTCCTCCGCGACTTCCACATCGTGGACACCCCCGGCACCAACTCCGTCGAAAACGAGCACCAGCTCATCACCGAGCGCTTCGTCCCCATCGCAGATCTCGTCATCTTCGTCTTCTCCGCCATGAACCCCTGGGGCGCCTCCGCCTGGCAGTTCCTGGAAAAGGTGCACCGCGAGTGGATGCGCCACGTCATCTTCGTTTTGCAGCAAAGCGATCTCCGCAGCCCCGAGGAAATCCAGGTCATCACAGACTACATGGGCCAGCTCACGCGCCAGCGCTTCGGCCGTGATTTCCCCCTCTACGCCGTCTCCGCCAAGAAAGCCTTCCTCGCCCGCAATGCCGGCATCGAGCGCGAGCGCCTCCTGCAGGACAGCGGCTTTCACGCTCTGGAGGCCCACATCTCCTCCATCGTCCGGCACAATGCCGCCCGGCTCAACAAGCTCGCCAGCACCATGCGCCTGGCGCGCCAGATCCTCGAGGGCATGCGCGAACGCCACGTCGCCACCATGCATCAGGCCAAGCGCAAGACCGTCGTCCTTCAGGAACTCCAATCCGAGCGCGAGCTCCAAGTGGACCGCACTCTGAAGAAAATCCTCCCCGCCCTCGATGCCACCGAGCGCGACTACCACGAGTCCGTCATGCGCGTCGCCGGCCTCGCCAATGACGCCCTCACCACACGGAAGGCCTTTCAGCGCAAAGGTGCCGAAGACGACAACGAAAACGCCGCCCGCCCGCAGAGCCTCGACCACCGCCTCTTTCAGGAACTCCAGCACCGCACCGGAGATCGCTGGCGCCAGGTCAGCCTCGTCCTCGAAGAAGACGTCCATCAGTTCGAGCGCTTCCTCTACGCCCAAGGTCGCGGCATCCTGTTCCCCACCGATGTCGTCCTGCCCTCCCACGACTACGGCGAAGAAGAGAGCGAGCTCCGCCGCCGCTTCGGCACCCACGTGGACTCTTCCCTGCGCCGCTTCGTCATCGGCCTCAAGCTCGATGAAGACATCGAGCCCGGCCTCGAAAGCGCTCGCGTCACCGCCCGCTGGCTCCCCCGCCTCATCCTCCCCGTCATCATCGGCACTGCCCTCTGTGGCTGGTTGGATGACATGATCAGCGCAGCCATCGCCTTCGGTGCCGGTCTCCTCCTCCTCGCCGTCGTTTACCTGCTCACCCAGATCCGCCTGGCCAATTCGCGCAACGCCATCCTCGACAAATTGGAAGAATCCTCCGCCACCCTGCGCGTCATGCTCTCCAAGCAGGTCACCGAAGACGTCAGCCACAGCTTCACCAAGTTCCTCGACACCCTCAACCCCGCCCAGGCCAATGCCGCCCATGTGGAGCGCGAGCAGTCCACCCACGTCGAGCACCTCCGCCACCTCGCCGAATCCTTCGACGTCCTCGACCAGCAGATCAAAGTGCTCACACCCACCGGCGGAACATAGAGTTGGCAGTGGTTGGCGATGGTTTGCCGTGGTTGGCAGTTGTTACCCGAAGAGCCCCGAAGCCCAGCCGCCGTTGGGCCGTGAATCAGTAGCTAGTGAGCCAGCCTTACCGTAAACTCTCGCGTCACTTGCCAGAGATCGGTCCTATACGTCCTATCAGATCTATCCAGCGTTTCATTCGCCCCAAAGCCCACGCCCGCCCCGCGTCATCTCCGCCAATTTTCAATTCTCAGTTTTCAGTTCCCAGTTTTCAGTCCTCTCCCCAGCCTCGGCGATCCAGCACCCAGCCTCTTCCCCAAACAATCGTCACCAACGGTTCAGCCACCGTCAACAACCGTAAACTCCGGCCTCTCTTCGTCCCATGACACCCGCGACGCTCAAGTCCGCCCTCATCGCCCAAGCCCGCGCCCTCGGCTTTGACGACTGCCGCATCGCCCCCGCGCAGCCCGCCGCGCACCGCGCCCTCTTCCAGCAGTGGCTCGCCGAAGGCAAACACGGCGACATGGCCTGGCTCGCCCGCAACCCCGAGCGCCGTACCGATCCCACCCTCGTCCTCCCCGGCGCCAAATCCGTCATCGTCCTCGCCCTCAACTACTACCAAGGCGGCACCTCCTATCCCTCCGGCTCCGACCAATCTTCCACCGACTCCCCATCGTCCTCGTCCTCCTACTCGAACTCGTCCTCGATCAATCCGCTCCGCCATCCCCCTGCGCCCCGCGCCTCTCAGCCATCCTCAGGCCTCCGAGATCCAGCCTCCCCTCCGGACTGGGAGCGCCGGTATTTTACCGGCTCCGGAACCCCCGCCACACCCCCCCCCTCCGCCTCCGCTATCCAGCCTCCGGCTCCCCAACAACTGTCAACAACCGTCAACCACCGTCAACCACCGTCAACTCCCTTCCGCATCGCCCGCTACGCCTGGAACAACGACTACCACGACCTCATCGAGGCCAAGCTCCGCACCCTCGCCGACTTCCTCACCGCCCACGGCGGCACCCAGCGCCCCTACGTGGACACCGGCCCCGTCCTCGAGCGCGACTTCGCCAGCGAATCCGGCCTCGGCTGGGGTGGCAAAAGCACCATGCAGATCCACCGCCACCTCGGCACCTGGTTCTTCCTCGCAGACATCCTCACCACCCTCGATCTCCCCCCCGACGCCCCCGCCACCGACCACTGCGGCAAATGCACCCGCTGCATCACCGCCTGCCCCACCCAGGCCATCACCGCCCCCCGGCGCATGGACGCCCGCCGCTGCATCTCCTACCTCACCATCGAAAGCAAAGGCCCCATCCCCCTCGAATTCCGCCACGCCATCGGCGATCGCATCTACGGCTGCGACACCTGCCTCGACGCCTGCCCCTGGAACCGCCACGCCCAGGCCTCCCATGAGGCCACCTTCCAGGCCCGCACCACCCTATTCCAGCACACCCTCCGCGACTTCCTCACCCTCACCGACGACACCTTCCGCGCCCTCTTCGCCAAATCCCCCATCAAACGCATCAAACGCCCCGCCTTCCTCCGCAACGTCTGCGTCGCCCTCGGCAACACCGGCACTCTGGAAGACGTGCCCGCGCTAGAAGCTGCGGCGGCAGATGAGAATCCCTTGATTGCCGAACACGCCCAGTGGGCGGTGGCGGAGATCCGCGCGCGGGCCGCTGAGGGCCAAGCCGTTGACAATGGTTGACGGTTGTTGACCGTAGCTGAACGGTGGTTTGTCCGACTCAGCGGCTCCGCCGCTTCCTTCCGGCTCTTCCCTTCTGGCCAACCACTGTAAACAACAGTCAACAACCGTAAACCACCGTCAACTCCGCAAAGGCCCCCTTTCGCCGTTCCCCTTGACTTCCTCCCCTCGCCCACTACCCTCCCACCGCTTTCGAGCATGGCGAGGTAGCAAAGTGGTAATGCACTGGTCTGCAAAACCGGTATGCGCGGGTTCAATTCCCGCCCTCGCCTCCATTTCATTTCACTCCTTTTAGCCCGGGCAGTCGCATCGTGAACCTCAACTCGATTCCCTCTGGTGAGCAATGCCTACACAGTGCTTTGGAACAGTGACCGGGTCAGGATCGCCAAAAAGCACGACCTCATCGGCAGGCCCATCGACTTCCTCTTTGGCGGCCCACACACCACCCAGCCCAGTTTCATCAAAGCGGGCGTGAAGGCGGGAGAAATCGTGTATCCCGTTTCCGTTCGAGACGGCGCTCTTCACATTCTCTCGCAGGTACGCGTCAGGGCGATTGTGACAGTGGATGACTTCATCGCTGAGCATCCCGATCTCTATCCTCCCGAGACTCATGCGCCACGCGCTTTCGAAACCCTCGACAAGGGGGTCGAGTTACACCCATGGCTTCGCGCCTTAAACTGGACCGGGTCAGATCATGTCCTGCTGGCAGAGAGATCCACCCCGTTCAGTCTCGAAACCGTCCTACCTCCCGAAATGCTGACGCGTTTGACCTTCCGTTTCAACAAGGCCGACTGGCCCGTCAGTGGCGTCGCTGAAAGCCGCCTCACCACCACCGTCGGCCTTCAGGGCATCCATCGCTTGTCATTCTCTTCTGCATGGGACTTTGCCAGCCTGTTTCCAACATGACCTCATCCCAGGAAAGTGGGTTAAGGGCGCAAAGAATGGATATGTTAACCTCCCTCCCATTTCCCCTGCCCTGCCATCACTTTCGTGCATGCCGAGGTAGCAGAGTGGGAATGCTGGTCTGCAATACCAGTTTGCTCGGATTCAAATTCCGCCGTCACCTCATTAGTAATTCGAACTCAGATCAATGCCTTTTTGAAGGCTGAAATATCTACTTCTCCAGACCTTGAAGCGCTTGATAGTGTTGCGATCAGGATCAAGTTCCGGTGCGTTCCAGCCGTACCCCAGACTACAGTTCCTGGAATGAACGAGGGAGAACTGGCTTACACTGGAGAGAAAATTGGGGGAAATGTTCTTTTGTGAGCAGTCAGGCGGTTGAGCCTGTGTGTACGGTCTAAGTCTACAGTGTCAACATTCGTCTCATCCACCACAGCCCATTCCCTGTTAAGTATCGAGTCCAGGGTATCTTCTGAAATGCCCCACTCCGATTCCGCACTCTGGAAATGCACACACCCAGAAGCTTTTCGATTGATCAATGCGTTCGAAAAGCCGTAGCCTGCTCCCAATTCTCTAATCTCACTTTTGGAGAGCTTGGCGAGAGGCAGCACATCGCCGAGTGCTGCATGCTTCTGAAAGTAACCGATTCCGAACTCCGTCCGATTCATTGTTCCGATAACCAATAACTTGCGGGAATTTGCAAATGTATAAAGTGCCATGGAACGAAGGCGGGTCCGAACGTTGGAGCGAATCACGGGGTCGTCTACATGTAGTAGTTGTATCCCGGTCTGGTAGAGCGCAGATAAATCAAACTCCATGCTATTGATTTTGTGCTCTGCGCAAAAACCGGACATGTCCCCCCCATCGGTCCGGCCATCATAATCGATGGGTAGACTGAGCGCGGTAAACGTTTTTCCGACCATGGTGGCTGCAATACTTCCAGCTTTGGCACATACGGCAGAATCAATACCCCCGGAAACACCTACAACATAACCGTTCATCCCGCTGTTGGCCAGATAATCGGCGAGCCACAATTCTATCTTGCCGCGAATCATTTCTATTTTCATATTATTATACTCTATTTTGGATGTCTTGAACTATCTTATAAAAAGCGTTCCAATCGGACTCTGTGCGATCAAGCGATAGTCTTTGCGCCACCCTGCACATTAGGTCACCCCATCGGTCAGGGTTTGCCCTCATGGAATCGAAAACCGGTGGCCAAATCACTTGCGATAGCAATCCCATCTCGATCGCCGCGAATGGCCAAGGGCATGGCCGGCCATCAGGAGTGTTTGTCAAAAGATCAGCATCCTCCAAACCCAAATTTTCCAAGGAAACATGGCAGTCGCGTTTTCTTCGTCGCGGAAAGATATGTGCACACACGATGTGGGGGGATTCGTGTTGTGGAGAAAGCACAAGGTTACATGAGTCTCTGCAGTAGCTTTTGACCACCATCCACACACACCGGCCAACACCTTGCGCATCTCCTGTTATCTTAACACCGTTTATCGGATAATGGTCTGGACCAAAGATTTCAATTTGGACGGTGCCTTCAGGATGATTATTCTGCATCCCTGCGCAAGGAATGGAGTAAAAACTTTCCCCGTTAGCGTGTGACATCAATGGTAGTGATTGGAAATGGCAGCTAGTCAGGGATCTGGCTCCGCCATTACAAGGGTTATGCCAAACGACTCGGCCAGTTTCTAGGGAAAAAAGACAGGCATTTACGATGTGACTTTCTTTCAAGCCTGGGGAAACACGATTGCCAAATTCATCGAACGGGACCAGCACGAACCGATCACGTATGAGAGGATCCTGGTCTCGAGTGCACACGAAAAATCCGTCGGAATTTTGCTCCCATTTTGCAAATATCTCTGGAGCTTTTGATTTTGGAATACCGCTGATTTCTGGGTGACGACGGTATGAAGATTCAACAATGTTGAAATGAAAAGCATAGCCGGGAATGGGCAAATGAAGCCAAGTTTGTAGCCAATCGTTGGGATACGTGGTGTCCAACAGCCTGCGGAGTGTATCATTGAATGCCATGCTTATTGAATTGTTCTAGCGAGACGAAAACCCACCAACTTGTGTCGTTCCTCAGGATTGTTTACACCTCGGTACGTTGATCGGACGCTTCCGGGAGGACGCTCGTACCAAGATGCGCCCCGAAGAATCTTCAAATTCTGGTCGCCATCACCGCCGATTCCATAGGCTACAAACCAGTTGCTGCACCACTCCCACACATTTCCCAATAAGTCGCAGACTCCTTGCGGAGAGTTTCCCAGGGGGAACAGCCCAACTGCCGTTGCGTGTCCAATAAATCCTCCATGATTGCAGTGGTTGCTTGTTGTTGTTGGTTCAGAATCCCCCCAAGGATATGAACGATCTTTTCCCCGGGCCAGAAACTCCCACTCTTCTTCGGTTGGAAGTCGAGCACCGACGAATTTGCAGTAAGCAGCCGCCTCGAACCAACTAACTCCTACCACAGGCCGGTTCGGGAATCGGACTTGCTCATTCCATCGTTTGGGTCTCGAATTGGTTCTGAACTGCCCATCGCTCCAAAACTCCTTGGACTCATATCCACCGGATTTAATAAATGTCCCGTATTCCTCCACTGTGACCAGATATTTACTAACCTCAAAAGAACCAACTATAACCTCGTGCACTGGTTGTTCATTGGAAAGCGCTCTAGAATGGTAGCTTGGCCTCTTGGAGCAGGATGCTTGTGCCCCCATCAAAAAACTTCCCCCATCAATGTTTATCCATGTGGTGTTATCGATGCGCTTATCGCCACACTGACCGATTACGTTACTGACGACGACACGGTCCTCAATGGTGATTTCTTGAAAGCTTTTTT
This sequence comes from Verrucomicrobiaceae bacterium, assembly GCA_027490195.1. Taxonomy (GTDB): domain Bacteria; phylum Verrucomicrobiota; class Verrucomicrobiia; order Verrucomicrobiales; family Verrucomicrobiaceae; genus Prosthecobacter. The sequence goes on from JAIXYN010000031.1 coordinate 37,550, forward strand.
CAGAATAAACCGAATCGGATACGGAATTCACCAAAGCCTGGATCGCATCGGTCTGTAAAAACGACTGCGGGCGTGCGACTTGTGAGACGAGGTCGCCGATCGTTTTTAAGGCTTTGACACGCTCGTGAAGTTGTTGCGATTGACAGGGCGAAAGTCTATTTAACAATCCTTGGAGTCGCCTTGGAGCATCTTGTTCGAGTAGCGCTCCAAGAAAACCTGCAATCGACGCCTGCAGGGTGTCAGCAAAACCGACACTGGTGAACATGGTGACAATTTCGTCGTCGGTTAATGTGGTAAGCCCTGATGCTGCGAAGAACTCTCGCAAGAGCGGCATTTTGAAGCGAACGGCATCGGCCTTCAATTCAATCAGTTCACTGCCCCTCGCTTCTTCTCGCAAATAACACTCCATGTCGAAGTCTTCAAGGCCTGGATAGGAAGAGCAGGCCTCCGAACAATCGGATAATCGAATGGTATCGACACCTTCTTTGCCAAACTGTATCGCCAACGCAATTGCACGGAGAATGTTGAAGCGCTTGGATGAAGTCAAACCACTTTTCAATTTGCGCGAGTCCAAGAGCCATTGGCAGATGGAGGATAACACCTCCGAATAAAAAGTTAGATTGGCCTGTCCTGTTAAATAGAGAACAGAGAAGAATGCCAACGTCATTGGCAAGGTCAACAAGGTCCTGATCGGGGAGTCTCGGTTCAACTCCTGCTCTACAAATTTTAAAAGAGAATTGGTCCCGCGTTTTTCAAGACTCTGAATAAATTCAATGACATCACATTTTTGTAACTCCGAGATTTGCCAAAGGGAAAAACCTGAGAAATCGTTTTGACCTATTTGCAGTCTTGCGGTGACAAGAACGCAAAGTTTAGGGAAATGTTCATCAAACAAATTTAAAAGCGGCAGCACCTCGTTGGTTTGGTCTTGAAGAGGCAACTCGTCTAATCCATCTAGGATCAATATGGCGTTCCCGTTCTCCAAAAGCGTTTGAATGTGCTTGCTTGATAAGCCCCAAGACTGACGCTCGCTCAAGGAACTAAGAAATTGAACAAGGTGATCTGGGTTGGCGATATCTCGCAAAGGCACAATGGGTGCGTTGCTACTCACATCGATTGGAGAAAGTAGAAGTGGAATACGCTTGTCTTCTGGATTTACGATCTTGTTGGAACCGGCGCTCTCAGGATTGAGGCTGTTCTTGCAAAGTTCGTATGCTACCAAGCGAGTGAAAGTAGTTTTTCCGCTGCCAGGCCTTCCTTCAATGAGCGATCTGCGCTCCGAAAGAACCGTCTTAAGCGGGAGTTTTCGCGCTTCCGAAGTATGTCCATTGCCTCCGACCGTAGTTACTCCAGAAAGAGGAATAAACGGTTTGACGTCACTTTTACCTAATGTGCGGAAGAACTGGGCGCTCCACGTGTCAGATTCTTCGAGCTTTGCGAAAAGCCATTTTCTATATACTGTGAACGAATTTGCCGAGCCGATGAAAGCGCTATCTTCGCCGCGCGATGTATAGTGATCCTTCGCCTTATCCTCATTGATAGCGAGCCGCTCTAAAATCAATTGAGCGCACTCTTCTGCGGATTTATTATCCAGCTCGGCATATCCTGCACCGTAGAATCCATTTGGCTCCACCTTCTCAAAGCGGCAGAGCATCACTTTTTTCGATTCTTCCTTTTTGCTGAACTCAAGGATAGCAGACCATTCCAAGCCAGCCCATTCGCTGTGAAGATAGGCCGGAGAAAGGATCGCAACCGTGAGGTCAGACTGTTCGTAATACAGCTTCGGAAGATAACTTTTGAGCATGGCCCGAGCGAACTCCGCCTCATGATACTTGTCGTAAAGGATGGCTTTCTGTCCACCAACGGCTTTCGCGAGTTCTGCAGCCACATCATGGACAAACTCGCGCTTCTCTCCAGAGAATGAGAGCGAGATGCGAAAACGACAGGTAGTGGGGCTCATGACAATATGATGCGACGGGAAATCTCAACGCCTGATGAGACGATGTGAGCCACGCCATCTGAAAGTTCTTTACTCATTGTCCGCACGACGACAACCGTATTTTCAAGGAGAAGTGGGAAGCGGCCCGTGAATTAATGCGTGAGGCAAATACAAACCACGCGCTCTCAATCACTTATACCAGCTCTGACCAGCCACATCTGACGCGTGATAAGCAAGAAAAACGTCTCCGGCACAAAGCCGCCGAGACACCCAGCCTCCCAAGCTCACCCATCACCCGATCCCATCCACCCCTGCGCATTTTTACCGCCAATCTTTTACCAGCCTCCCAATCTCATCTTCTCCTCAGCGTCTTCCCTTTCTCCCCACCGCAGCTCCGCCTCCTGACAGGGACAGGGTGCCAGCCATTCACCATCCACAGCCTCTCCTGGAGAGTGGGTTCAAAATCTGCGGGCGAAAAACATGGCGGGATGCTGCTTGCAACCAATCATGCAGCTCATGGGTACAGCGTTCTTTTTGAGGCCTTCTCTTTTGCTTGGCGGCATGAGGTCTAGCTCTGCTCGGTTCCGCAAACACCCACGGCTCCGCACGGCACTCCTTGAGCTCCGCAGACCCCGTGCCCGCTCGTGCTTGCCAGCCGTTGGGTAGGCAAGTTCCTTTTCAGCGAAAGCCGCCTGCTGCGGACGCGGATTGATCCTTATTCGGGGCCAGGTTCATATTCACATCCATCTATGACGATAGGTGCCGGAGGTTCCGGCAGGGGTGTGGTGGTGGTAGCGGCATTATTATTGATGCCTGTGTTCAGGGTGTTGTCACGAATGACGATGTTACCTTTCACCAAGTCACCGCTCGTGAGCAGTTTCTGCTGCTCATAGATTGCTTGATCGATTTGATATTGATTCGGCTGGCTGGCATCCTTGGCGCTGATGAGCTTCGAGGTTTTGAGCAAGCGCTCAAGATCAACCGTCTGGACATCAGGCATCGTAGGGCTGCCATCTTGCATTTCGATCATTTGGCCCGCTTTCAGCGTCTTAAATTCACTGCGGTCGTTGTTTAAAAAGATGGTGCACTCGCCTTCGATCACGATGAGTTTGATGACGCCACCCGGGTGATATTCGATGAGAACCGTGGTGCCGGTGACCGCTGCGGTGACCCCCGCAGTGCGAATCTTGGCCCCGCCCTGATTCTTTGGCACCTGCAGCATCATGGTGCCTTCATTCAGGTCCAGTGTGCGCGCTTCACCACGCAGGGTGAAACGGGAGTTGGCACCCAGACGGGTCAATGTTTTGTCAGGGAAGCGCAACTCGGCGCGGGATTCCTTGCCAGTGGCCACGGTGGTGACGGGGTCAATGTTCTGACCGACGGTGGCCGCTTTAGGCGCTGCCTCGCCTTTCAAAATTTGCACTTCATTGGTGAGTCGCGTGATTTCGGCACGGGTGAAACCTCCCGCGAAGGCAGGAGCGGCAAACCAGAGTGCCAAGCCGCATCCGGCGAGCCGTTGAAGAGGGGATATTGTTTTCATCGCGTTTGATGTGCTGAATTAAAATTGGATTTTAGCCATCAGGTTCAACCCACCGAGCTGGCTCTGATAATCAAAGAAGCTGTTGTTGCTGTTGTTGACCGTAAAGTAGTAGCCAGCACTGACCTCGAAGTTTTTACACACCTTGTAGGTCAGAGTGCTGCCCATGATCTGAAACCAGTCAGCGCGACCGCCAAAATTAAAGTAGTCGTAGTATGCCAGACGATAATTGGTGGAGAGCACCCACTTGCTGGAGAACTTCAGGCTGTGCCCGAGCTGCAGAGAGTGCTCATGACGCTGCAGTCGGCTGGGAGCAGCAGAAACCCCAAAACTGCTGCTGATGCCCGCATTGATGCTGTTCATGCGGTCGATCAGAAACGTTTTCTGCAATCCCACACGGATGTTATGGGCTTCATAGGTTGGGTCGCTGAATTGCCTGGTGATGCGCTGGTAGTAGTAGTGCAGGTGGAATACTGAATTTTTCAGTTCGGGCAGGATGGCCAACATGCCCAGACTAGCCTCAGCATTTTCGTAATTGAGCTGGTGCATGGAGTCATAACGGAACCAGTGCTGGCCTAGATAAGCGTCACCGTAGTAGCGGCCAGCAAGGCGCTGCTGCCAGCCGAGATTCACGCCCGTGGCAAGAAAGTAGTCCTGCGCTTTTTGGGTGGCCTGATTGGCTGCGTTATCCGTCCAGTAGTAGCTGCTATCCAGCCAGAACTTGAAGGAATTCGGATTCACACGCGGCTTGAGCAGAAGCTGCTGTCCGAGATCGGAGTCGCCCGGAGAGCGGTTGGCAAAAGAGTTCTCGTCCTCAAGGCCTTCTGGCTGGTCTCCCGTGGACTGGCCGAGAGTACCCGTCTGCGTTGCCGTAGCTGCGCGAGCGGGGTCCAGTTGTGTTTGGGCTTGCAGGCTGCCGCCAAGAAAGGCTAGAACTCCCAGGAGAAGAAGAATTGAAGGAACACGAGAAAGCATGATGGAAAGCGTGAGTTCAGGATATTAATTTAGGCCTATTGGATTTGCGTTATAATACTTAGCATTTTCAATTCCAACGGCGCCAGTAGAATTGCCACCTTTTTGAAGAACCTGTCAACACCACCATCGTCACATGCCCGCCAGAGAGCCAAACAAGCTCCTCGTGGCCTCGGCGAGTTCCGCGTGATCTCTACTCTTGTGGTTTTATCCGCAGTTCTCGTGGCGCTGCTCTATGAGCTACCGGAGTCGCGCTTATGGTTGGAATCGCTTGAGCGGCTGACGCTGGACGCCCTGCACCGCAACGGCAGAAAGACGCCTGTGCGGGATGATCTGGTGGTGCTCGGAATCGATGACGCCAGTCTCAAGCTGGACGCCGCCTGGCCGGAAGACATTGAGGCGTCACCCACGCTTCAAGCGATGCAAAAACAGTGGCCCTGGCCGCGCCAAGCATGGGCGCATATTTTGGACCGCCTGTTCAAAGCCGGCGCACGCCAGGTCTTTATGGATGTCACCTTCAAGAGTCCCTCGGACCGTCCTGAAAACGACCTTGTGCTGCGCGAGGCCTTGGAACGTTATCGTGGCAAGGTGGTGCTGGGCATCAAATATGAAGACTCCACGGTTGGCGGAGCCACGGCCACTGCCCTCATGCTGCCGACCCCAGCCGTCACTGGACCCAACCCAGATACGGCGAATCTAGGGCTACTCACGCTCTGGCCTGATAGCGATGAATGCATCCGCAGCGTGCATTGGCAGGTCACGGCTGCCGAAGCCGAAGCCCTGCAAAGCGGCTTTGCGACCCTGCCAAATCCAACGGATGAACGGCATCCGGCCGCCAGCCTCGTGATGGCACGCAATATCACACCCATCGATCTGACGAAGCTGCCCAGCTCATCCCGTATCCGCTTTTGTGGTGCTGGGGCCTATCCAGCTTTTTCCCTGTTTGAAATGTTCATCCCAAGCATGTGGGAGGCAAATCTAGCCAAAGGGGAAGTGTTTCGTGGCAAAACCGTGCTCATCGGTGCCACCGCGACGGATCTGCAAGACATTCAGAAAACGCCCCTTGGCCAAATCGCAGGAGTGCAGGTGCATGCGCACGCGGTGACGGCACTGCTTTCGAATTCGTTCGTCCATGCAGCACCGCCTTGGTTTCGCGGGCTCAGCATCTTACTCGCGGCGCTGCTGGCCTGGTGCATTCTCTACGGACTGCGAACCCCCATCCTGTGCGTGGTGGCATTGGCCGCTGCGGGCTTCATTTGGCAGTGGCTGTGCACGGGCTGTTTTGACTGGCTGGATGTGGAATGCAGTTCCCAGCCGTTTCTCTTTGGGCTGTCTTTGAGTGGCATGACCGGACTGACCGGTAATCTGGTGCTGCAGCGGCGGGAATCGCGCAAGCTTCAGCGTTTTCTTACTCGCTACACAGCCCCTGAGTTTGTCGATGAGATGCTGGCTGACCGCGCCGGGCTCTACAGCACGCTCGGCGGCGTGGAACGCACGGTGACGATCTTCTTCTCCGATGTGCGTGGCTTTACCAGCATGTCCGAAAACATGACGCCTAAGCAGGTGGTCACCCAGTTGAATCAATACCTCAGCCGCATGGTCGCCTGCGTGTTTCAAAATCGAGGATTGGTGGACAAATTCATTGGTGATGCCGTGATGGCTCTCTGGGGCAGTGCGAGCGCAATGGGAAATGAAGAGAGCTACCGGCAAAACGCCATTCAGGCGGTGACCGCAGCGCTAGCCATGCGCAAGGCCTTGGAAGAGTTGAATGCTGGTTGGCGCGAGGAAGGCATCGGCGAGTTGAAATTTGGCATGGGCGTTCATCAGGGGGAGGTCATCGTCGGCAATATCGGCTCTGAGGCACCTTATGAAAAAATGGATCTCACGGTCATTGGGGATGCTGTGAATCTCGCTTCGCGCCTGGAAGGCATTACCAAACAGTATGGCGTTGATCTGATCGTGAGTGAGAGCGTTCGCTCCCATCTGTGCGACAGCTTTGTCTGCCGCTCGGCTGACCTTGTGGCAGTCAAAGGCAAAGCCAAACCCGTCGAGGTCTTCAGTGTGATCGGGCCACTTCAGGAAAACGAACCAGCAGGCTTGGCCGCCTATGAAAACGGCGTCCGGCTGTACCGTGCAGGAAGCTTTGCTGAAGCGATCACTGCCTTTGCCAAAGCCTGCCACGAAGGACTGAATGATTCGCTCACGCAAATGTATCAGCAGCGCTGTGATGAATTGATCCGGGTCCCGCCTGCCGACTGGACTGGCGTGTACATCATGCAGTCCAAGTGAAGCATTTCTCACCCGTTGCCTGCGCCACGCTTCATCACCACCAGCGCATCACCGGGCATCAGCATCGCGGTGGGGTTGAGATTCGAATCTTCGCCAACGCGGTTCACTTGACCCAGATCAGCACCGGCAAGGTCCCCGCTTTCAGGCTGGTATCGCCCGGCTTTACGCCTGCATCTGCTGCTTCACCAGGAATCAGCGGCATGCGTTCGCTGCGTAGGATCGTGGCACCGCCGAGTGCGAGGGGCAGCACCACGTCATTCTTGCTCGCATGCCACGCAGCAAAGACGCGCGGAGCGTCGGGTTTTTCAGAGCTGAACTCGAATAGGTAGCCGTCTTGCTCGGATTTCAGCAGCGCATGAGTGAAGCGATAGTCCGCGAGATGTTTGAGCATCCAGGCGACGGCGTGATACGCTGGCTTCGGCTGGTAGTTTCGCGTGATGCCGGAGCAGGCATGAAAGGCTGGCTTGTCTTCGTCATTGAAGAAATACAGGAAGGCTTTGTCGATGCCCATCTCGGCAAAGAGCAGATAGCTTCGCACGATCCACATCGCCTGCTCTTCATCGGAGCAGGTGATGAACTTCGCCATTTCCCCCTTCGGGTCCGGCTTCTGCGTGCTGCAGTCCCAGCCGAACTCGCTCACCCACATCTCACGCTTCGGCGCATGCGCATTGCGCCAGTCGAGCATGTCCTGAATGTGGCTCAGATATGGCACGGTCTTGTCTTCTGGAAAGCTGCGCCGCCATGTCGGCCAGCCATCCTTGATCGCGTAGCGATGAATGCGCAGCACATCAATCAGCGGCAGATGGGGTTTGAAAATGGCGGCTCCTTTCCAATATCGATCACTGCCGCCGGCCTCGGTGTTGCAGGTGGCGATTTTGAGCTGCGAATTTCCTTCACGAATGCCCTCTGCCATCGCCTGAAAAATGCGCAGATAGGTCGCATCATCAAGCAGGCCCGGCTCATTGCCGAGTTCCACCCATTCGACAAACGGATACTTGCCGCCTGGCCCGAAGTTCATCGCAAACCCCTTCGCGTAGGCGCGTGCATCGCGCTCGATGTCCTTCCAGTCCTCACGCTTGATGTCATCAAACTGCAGGCACACGCTGATGCGCAGCCCGTGCTTGTGCCAGTCACCGTACACTTTTTCCCATGACACCCGGTTTTTCGCAAATGGCCACTCCGGCATGACCGACGTGTCCGCGCCCAGATCCCACTTCACCGGGTGGTAATCCCGCACGATACGGCATACCGGCGCATACAGCTCCGGTTTGAAATTCACGGTATGACCGCACAGACCGACGAAATCACGAAACAAGGGCCGCTCCACCGGCTGGGCAGCAACTTGGGTGATGGCTCCCAGTGCAGCAAGCACCAGCGCGAAACATGGGAAAAAGGGAATCTGCATAAGCCGGAGAATGCCGTGTTTGCTTTTTCGTGTCACGGTTTTATCGCCGGGGCGGATTAAACAATCTTCTGACATTTTCCCTCTGGCAGACCTTCGAGAAGGAGCGCAATCTTGCATGATGTCCGAGGATGTTTCTTCATCGACTTCAGAGACACGCCGCACCTGGCTGCAGCGTGGCCTGCTGGCATTGCCTGCCTCGCTTGCCGGCTGTGTGGCACCCGCCACCTCGGTGCTGGGTGTCTCCGCACGCAAAACGCGTGCCCAGTGGGAGTATCACAATCGCTTCCTCGCCTCGGGTGCCCGGCTGCGATTTCGCTCTCATAGTGCGCATGGCAGGCCCTTCACAGCGGGCATGGAGTCTGTGTATCGCACTCACAAGCGTGATCCGCGCATTGGCTATGCGGTCAAAAATCTCGCGACAGGTCATTACCTCGCTGAGTTCCAAGCCGACAAGCTCTTCGTGGGCGGGTCAATGCCCAAACCCGCGGTGGCCGCAGTGCTGCTGGAGAAGCGCCGTGGGAATCTGACACGCGAAGAGTTTCAGAACATCGTGTATGCCTGTGATCAGAGCATCAACGCCTCCTGGTACTACCTGATGGCCCGGCTCACGCATGCCGATGAGCAGTTCTTCGAGCAGAAATACCATCTGCCGAATGTGGAGATCCTCAGCAACTGGCAGTCACCGCGCTTTTACGCGGAGTTTTACGAGCGCTGCGTGAACTACCGCTTCGAGTATGGCTGCGAGCTGCTGCTGGAGGCAATGCGGCGCGATCAGTACGGCCTTGGCCGCTGGGTCATGCCCGCCAGCATCACGTACATCGGCGGCAAGACGGGCAACTACGGCGAATGGGATCACGAGTCGCTGTTCTTTTATTACCGCAACACGCCGTACGCGATTGTGCTCTACACCCGTGGCAACTTCGCTGGTGGCAACCAGCTAGGGTGCATGATGGGCGGCCTGTTCCACGAATATTGCGCGTGAGCTTCACGGCTTGAGCCGGTCAGCTTTAGCGTTCCTTTTCCGGCAGCACCTCTACTTGGATGTCCCGCACTTCGAGAGAAGCCGTCGAGGCAGGTGGAGCAGGCTCCAGCCAGATGTCGCGTTTGGTCCCAGACGAAAGCTTGCGCCGCAGGGTGTAATACAGGGCCGCAACGGCGGAAACCGCCAGACCTCCCACGGCCACCGCAGCACCGACCATCAGCACAAATGCGATGAGACCTATGGCCACGACCGCAATCACACCCAGCAGCAGCATGGCAGGCAGTCCCCGGATTTGGAATGTCCTCGGTCTCATGGGCGTAACATGCGGCCTGTGCCAGGGATGACAACTCAGATATGACTCTTAGTGGTTCCAGAACCCGGGCTACTTTGTAGTCACTCCCGCCTCACCCACTTCCCAGCCAAGGCCGCCTGCACGAATGGCCACGGCAGTGGCATTGTCCGGCCATGGGGCGCTGAGCTGGTCTTTGAAATAGGTTTCCCAGGTGATCCATTTGCCGTTGATCTGCGCCTGCATCACCCACCAGCGCGTGGCGTTCATCCAGCGTATGTCACTGTGCTGCCAGGCGACCGTGAGCTTGCCGCCGGGCGTGATTTTGCCAACGGCAGGGGCGGGTAGCTGCGACTGGCTGAGCCATGGCGATGCCGGCGGGATAGCATGCGAGGTGTAAGCGCGCTGCTTGGTGTACGTGCCGAGCTTGCCGAGGTCCTTGTGCAGGGAGCCAAAGTTCCAGTGAAAGTGGCCGGGGGTCATTTTCAGGCCGCGCTCACGCAGCACGCTCATCTGGTGGAGGATCTCGCCCGCATTGCGGTCATCACCGACCTTGGAAGAGTTCATTCCGGGCCAGATGTGGCGGCCCTGGGTGTTCTGCTCCAGCCACCAGTCGTAGTAGGTGATGAAGCCGAGCTTCGGGCGGTCAATCGTCCAGTAGAGCTGCGGCGTGAGGTAGTCCACCCAGCCCTGCTGCAGCCACTTGCGCGAGTCCGCGCCGAGATCTTCAAAGGGATCCAAGCCACCACCGGTGCCTTCAGGAAAATTGGGCCGCCACAAACCGAAGGGGCTGATGCCAAACTTCACGTGCCGCTTCTCCGCCTTGATGCCCTCGTAGATGAGGCGCACGGTCTCATCCACATTCTGCCGCCGCCATGCCGTGAGCTCCAGCGCGCCGCCAGCCGCTTTGTAGCGCGCATAGGTGTTGCTGTCGGGAAACTCGATCTTCTTTTTGGCCGCATCCGTGAGCGGATACGGGTAAAAGTAATCGTCGATGTGAATGCCATCCACATCGTAGCGGCGCGTGACATCCATGATCACCGCGATGGCCTGCGCGCGCACCTCGGGGATGCCAGGGTCCATCCACGTGTCAGGGCCGTATTTCATCGTCCATTCGGGATGTTTGCGCACGATGTGACCCGCGCTGGGCGCACGCTTCTCTCCGGCAAGGGCACGAAAGGGATTGAACCAAGCATGCAGTTCCATGCCGTGCTTGTGCGCTTCCTGCACCGCAAACTCCAGGGGGTCCCACAAAGGCGAGGGTGCCACACCCATCTGTCCCGTCAGGAAAGGCGACCAGGGTTCAATTTGCGAGGGATACATGGCATCGCCCGCCGGACGCACCTGAAAGATGAGGGCGTTCAGGCCCACGTCCGCCGCTGAGACGATGAGCGTCTTCAACTGCTCCTTCTGTTTCGCCACCGGCAGCCCCGGCTCGCTGGGCCAGTTGATGCAATGCACCGTCGCAAGCCATGATCCACGCAGCTCCCGCGCCGGCAGCGGCACGCTGGTCTGGGCGTGCAGCGTGACGGTGAGCAGCAAAGAGATCGGAAGCAGAAATTTCAAAAGCATGGCCCTCAAGAAAACGCTTCACGAACGATGTGTCGCTGAATTTTTCCAAAGTGTGCCGTATTGATGCACTGCATGTCATTCCGAACACTTTCCAACCTCGCCCTGGCACTCATTCTGGCCTCCTGCTCGTCCCAGCGCTCACCGATTGTTCCCGGTGCCAAACCCAAGGACCATGGAGCTATTGGCGCAACCGAAGGCCCGGCTTGGAAAGACGGCTCACTCTATTTCACCGACGGTAAGCACATCAACCGCATGGCGCCGGATGGAAAGACCACCGTCTTCCGCCACAATGCCTCCAACGGCCTGCTCTTCGACAAAGAAGGTCGCCTCATCGCCTGCGAGTCCGGCCTGCGCCGTGTGACGCGCACAGAGAAAGACGGCAGCATCACCGTGCTGGCGGATCGGTTTGAAGGGAAGCGCTTCAACTCACCGAATGATCTCTGCATGGATTCGAAGGGGCGGATCTATTTTACGGACCCCCGCTATGGACCGCGCACGGGGATGGAGATCTGGGAAACACGCGTCGGCAAGTACGGTCCAGCATCGAAAGCCGGATCCAATATCGAATTTGTCGAAGGCGTCTATCGCATCAACCGTGAGGCCAAATTACCTGATGGTCTTTGCGCTTTCGCCTATGAGATTCCCAACGTTGATCGCATCCATTGCGACGGTTCCGAACGCCCCAACGGCATCCTCATCTCGCCAGACGACCAGTATCTCTACATCGCCGACAACAATAACAACACCCACGGCGGCTCCCGCAAACTCCTGCGCTACTCACTCGACAAAAATGGCGACGTCAAACCCGGCTCACGCAAAGTCATCTTCGACTGGAAAGACGGCCGCGGCCCCGATGGTATGAAGATGGACAGCGCCGGCCGCATCTCCGTGGCCGCAGGTACGAACAAACCCACCGAGTTCGAAACCACGCGCTTCAAGGCGGGTTGCTACATCCTCTCTCCCTCCGGCCGCCTGCTCGATTTCATCCCCGTCGGTCCTGATGAGTGCTGCAACTGCGCTTTCGGAGGGAAGGACGGCAAGACGCTTTTCATCACCTCAGGCAGTCATCTCTGGAGTGTGCCGCTCCGTTGAACTCCGCCACTTTCCGCTTCTCCGTTTTATGAATCTCAATCTGCACCACCCCCTTTCGCGCCGCACGCTGCTGCGTGGCACGGGCATCACGCTTGCGCTGCCGTTTCTCGAATCCATGCTGCGCGCAGGCCAGACGGCCACTGTTCCGCGGCGCATGGTCGCCATCGAAACGAACATGGGCATCATCCCGCAGTTTTTCTTTCCAGAGAAAAGCGGGCGTGATTATGTGCTCTCGCCCTACCTGCAGAAGCTGGCGCAGCATCGTGAAAAGATGACGGTCTTCTCCGGCGTGAGCCTGCCCGGCGTCACGGGAGGACATGCGGCGGAGAAATGCTTTCTCACCGGCACGCCGCATCCTGATCGCGGTGGCTTCCGCAATTGGGTCTCGCTTGATCAATTGGCCGCCGAGCATGTGGGCGTGGCCACGCGCCATCCTTCGCTCTCTCTTGCGATGGTGAGTGATGGCTCGCCAACACTCAGCTACACGCGCAGCGGCGCACCGATCCCGGCGGAGAAAAGCCCGAGCAAGCTCTTCCAAAAACTCTTCGTGCAGGGCAAAGCCAGCGAGGTGGAGGCCAATGTGGAGGCGCTGCGCCAGGGCCGCAGCATGCTGGATTTCGTCGGTGGTCAGTCCAAGCGGCTCAATCAGACGCTCACCCACGCCGATAAGCAGCGCATGGATGAGTACTTCACCTCCGTGCGTGAACTGGAGCAGCGTCTGCATGCCGCTGAAGAGTGGGAGTACAAACCCAAACCCGTGATCAAAACCTCCGCTCCTGCGGACATCGACGACGCGCGTGAGTTTGTGGCGAAGACGAAGCTCATGTTGGACGTGATGAAGCTGGCGCTGGAAACCGACTCCACGCGCATCATCACGCTCTTCATCGACACCGGAGTCATTCACAACATCACCCACCACGGCAACCGCCCCGAGGCCCTGGCCGAATTGCGTGCGAAGGAAGAGGCGCAGTTTGACGCGCTCAATGGTTTCCTCACGGCGCTCGACGGCACCAAGGAAGAAGGCCAGACCCTGCTCGACCGTACGCAGGTGCTCTATGGCACCCCGATGGGCAGTGCGAACTCGCACAGCAATGTGAATCTGCCAGTGCTGCTGGCCGGTGGCGGCTTCAAGCATGGTCAGCATTTGGCCTTCGACACGCAGAACAACTACCCACTGAGCAATCTCTACCTCTCCATGCTGCATCGTCTCGGCATCGAGACGGATGAGTTCTCCACCGCCAAGGGCACGATGAAGGGGCTGGAACTGGCATGATGAAACCCCTCGCCATCGCCCTGCTCGCCTGCGGTCTGCATGCCGCCGAGCCTGCCGCTGCTTTTTTCGACACACATTGCATCGACTGCCACGATGCGGACACCCACAAAGGCAATCTCGACCTCACGGCTTTGAAGCAAAACTTGAGTGATGCCGAGAACTTCGCCAAGTGGGTAAAGATTCACGATCTCATCGAGTCGGGTGAGATGCCGCCGAAGAAAAAGGTGCGCCCGCCAGCCGCAGATGTCAGCGCCGTGACCGGCTGGCTGAATGAAGCGCTCATCAAGGCCGAACGCATTGATGCCGCAGGGCGCACAGGCGTGCGCCGTCTCACACGCAGCGAGTATGAAAACACCGTGCGCGATCTCTTCGATCTGCCCGGCATCGCCTTGCAGGCAGGGCTGCCCGCCGATGGTTCGGCCCATGGTTTCGACAACAACAGCGACGCCCTGGACATCTCGCATGTGAATCTGGCGCGCTACATCGAGGCGGCTGATAAGACGCTGGACATGGCCATCGCCACCCGGCCCACCGCTCCCGCGTCGGAGATCGTGCGCCTCTCCCTCGCGCGCAATTACGAGCCCGACATCATGCTCATGCAGGGAGATGCCATGCTGCTGCGCGACAAGAAGATCGATCCTGCCTTTCCACCTGCGGGTGAGTACAGTCACGTCAACCAAGGCGCGCATGAGCAACTCGGCATTTTTGACCGCATGAGCAGCGTGGGAGTCTTCCGGCATGAAGATGAGTCATGGAACGCCTACTTCCGCCACTTCGCCGCGCTCTATCCGGGCCGCTATCGCGTGCGCGCCTCGTTCTATAGCTTCCAGTGGGATCAGGGCAAGATTCTGCCCTCACGCGGCACCGAGGCCGCACGGCTTTCCGTGGTGCAGTTCAATGACAACGGCCGTGGTGGCCAGCATCCGAGCTACGTGCTGGGTTACTACGATGCGCCTTCTCTGGAATCGAAGGTTCACAATTTGGATGTGTGGCTGAATTTCAAAGAGACGCTCGGCTTCAATGTCGCCTCGCTCGCGCCGGTTGTGCTGTATCGCGTCGGCACCTGGGGGCAGAAAGATCGCACCATGGGTTACACCGGGCCGTGCATTGCGAATGACTGGGTGGAGATCGAAGGCCCGCTGAATGACGTGTGGCCGCCGCGCAGCCACACACTGCTCTTTGGCGATCTGCCGCTCACGGAGTTCAAAGGCTCGCGGCCTCCGGCGCGCAAACCGCTCAAGCAGGAAGTCGTCGGCACCAAGAACAAACCCGAACCGGAGAAAGGCATCTGGACCGTGGAGCCCGCAGAACCCCTCGCAGCGGCAGACCGCCTGCTCGCCCACTTTTTGCCCAAAGCCTTCCGTCGGCCTGTCGGGGATGATGTGCGCCAGCAATACGTCGCCCAGGTGGATGTTCGTCTCAAAGCGGGCGACTGCTTTGAAACCGCGATGCGCTGGGTCTACCGCGCCGCTTTGTGCTCGCCAGATTTTCTTTATCACATCGAGCCCGCCAACAAACTCGATGATCAGGCCCTTGCTTCACGTTTGTCTTACTTCCTCTGGAACTCCGCGCCGGATGCCGAACTGCAACAGCATCCGCGAGACTTTAAAAAACAGGTCGAGCGCCTGCTCAAAGACCCCAAATCCCAGCGCTTCATCGACGACTTCCTCGGTCAGTGGCTCAAGCTGCGCTCCATCGGTGCCAATGATCCTGACAAGAAACTCTACCCCGAGTTCAGCCCATATTTGCAAGACAGCATGGTCGCCGAAACACGCGCCTACTTCCGCGAACTCATCGAGCAAAACCTTGATGCCGGTTCTCTGGTGCAGTCAGACTTTGCCATGCTCAATGAGAAGCTCGCTGTGCATTACGGCATCTCCGGCGTGAGCGGTCCGAAGATCCGCCGCGTGGCGTTGCCCAAAGATTGCGCGCGCGGTGGTTTCCTCACCCAGGCCGCGGTGCTGAAGGTCACGGCTAATGGCACCACCACCTCGCCCGTGGTGCGCGGTGCTTTTGTGATGGCACGGCTGCTGGGCAAACCACCTGAGCCCCCGCCGCCGAATGTGCCCGCTGTGGAGCCGGATGTGCAGGGAGCCACCACCATCCGCGAACTGCTCGACAAACACCGCGCCGACGCCACCTGCGCCTCCTGCCACGCGAAGATTGATCCTCCGGGATTCGCGATGGAGTCCTTCGATGTCATCGGCGGATTCCGTGACCGCTATCGCTCGCTCAATGAGAAAGGCGATCCCGCACCACGTGGCAGCATCGACCCCAAGATTGCCATCAGCTTCAAGCTAGGCCCCAAAGTCGATGCAAGCGGGCAGTTCGCCGACGAGCGCAAGTTCGGCGGCATCGCCGATTTCAAAAGCATGCTCGCTGCCGACAAGCACCAGCTCCTGCGCAACCTCGCACAGCAGCTCGTCATCTATGCCACTGGCCGAGACGTCGCCTTCAGTGACCGTGCAGCGTTGAACGACATCGTGGCGCGCACCGAAAAGCAGGGCGGCGGCATCCGCACCCTGCTGCATGAAATCGTCCTCAGCCCCCTCTTCCAAACCCGCTGATGAAACCCTTGCTCCTCCTCTTCAGCCTCATCGCGCTGCACCTGCATGCGGATGAATCCAAACACCGCCTCATCGGCCTCAGCGAACCTTCACGTGAGCAAGACCTGCGTGAGCAGGTCAAGACCATGCCCGAGGTGGACGTTGCTGCCTTCAACTTCGACACCGCCGAAGTCACCTTACGCTACGATCCAGCGAAGTTAATGCCCGGCTACAACCCAAAGAAGCCGCCAGGGCCGGAAGCCATCACCCGGCGTCTGGAAGATCTCCTGCGCGCTGCTTCCAATGGCACCTTCACCTTGGCCCCCTTGTCCGCCCTCCCGGCAGACAAGCTGCAGAAGATCGAAATCCAGTGCGGCCTCCTTGACTGCAAAGGCTGCCGCTTCGGTGCCTACATCACCATCGCCAAACTCGACGGCGTCGAACGCGCCACTATCAACGAGAGCGCGCTACTCACCGCGTGGATTGATCCCGCGAAGACCAATCGCGAAGCGCTCGAAGCTGCTTTGAAAAAAGGCCGAGTTGAACTCAAAACGCCATGAAGACCACCATCCTCTTTGGGCTCGTAGCACTCAGTTTGTGCGCTGAAGAACTGCCTGATATCCGCAGCGTTCCGGCTGATCTCGAAGTACCTGCCTTGAGCGCTGGCCCACCGGCTGCCGGCAAGCGCGTCAAAGTGGGACTGCATGTGCTCTACTTACCGACCGATTGGAAACCGGGCGCAAAGATGCCGGTGATCGTCGAGCTCGCTGGCAATGGCCGCTACACCAACAAGTTCGGCGATGTCAGCACCGGGCTGCCTGAAGGCAGCAATCTCGGCTACGGCCTCTCTGCCGGTCGCGGTTTCATCTGGCTGTGCTCGCCGTATTTGAACGAGAAGGGCGATGAAATCGCGATCACCTGGTGGGGCAATCCACCGACCTATGATCCGCAGCCGACACTGAAATACCTGCGCGAAACCGTAAAGTCCGTGTGCCGCGACTACGGCGGAGATGCATCAAAGGTCGTGCTCTGCGGCTTCTCACGCGGAGCCATCGCCTGCAACTACCTCGGCCTCCACGACGACGAAACCGCCAGCCTGTGGTGCGGGTTTCTTTTCTACAGCCATTACGACGGCGTCAAAACTTGGCCCTATCCCCATTCAGATCGTGAATCCGCCCTGGTCCGCCTGAAACGTCTTGGCAATCGCCCCCAGTTCATCTGCGGCGAAGCCTCGAATGCGCAGGAAACCGAAGCCTATCTACGCCCGCTGCTCCCGCAGGCAGATCTGACCTTCCTGAGCACCGGCTTCCGCAATCACAACGATGCCTGGACTCTGCGGCCCAGCCCTGCGCGTGCGAAGGCCAAGGAGTGGCTGCAGCGTGTCATTTCTGACCGCCGAGCAGATCCCAAGCCTTGAAGAGTTTCATGCCTTGCTGCGGGTTGATCATCTTCACGTAGCCAAGCATGCCGCTGACCCAGCCGGCAAAGTTGTCATGGCCAATGCGGTTCTGCGCAGGCAGACCGGTTTTATCCGCCTGATGCAGGATCGCACGCAGCCGGCGGCGGGTTTTGCGGTCCACATTGCAGCGGTCATTCACCACGATGCCGGTGACGCTTTGCTGAGCGTTGCGGCGCTGGATGCGGGTCTTGGCGGTGTTGACCTCGAAGTGCTCATCCTTCACGATGTGGTGCAGGCGGCTGAGGATCAATGCGGTGGCCTTGGCGGGTTCACCACGGCTCGAGAAGGTCAGGTCATCTGCATAGCGCGTGTAAGTCCAGCCGTGCTTGGCGGCGAGGGCGGCAAAGCGCAGGTCGAGCTTCCGGGCGCAGAGATTGCTCAGCGCAGGGCTGGTGCAGGCACCCTGCGGCAGCGCACGCAAACCGTTGGCGACGTGATAGGTCTGCCCGTCATACGTCACAGTGCGGCGCGGGCACTCCGTGCAAAGCAGGGCCAGGACCGTGGCCACCGCAGGTGAGTAGCCAAGCTGCTGAAAGATGCCGCGCACGCGTGGGAAGGTGATGCTGGGGAAAAAGTCCTTCAAATCAGCGTTCAAGACCACATCCTTGCCGGTGTGTGACCGTGCGTTTGTCAGCGTGCTGCGCTCACGCACAAAGCCGTGAGCCACACCGCTCACAGGCACGTGTTCGAGGATGTTTTGCAAAATCCAGCTCTGGGCACGGGCGAGATCGGCATGCGGTGTGGAGATTTCACGCATGCCCCCGCTCTTTTTCGGAATTTGAAAGCGGATGTAGTGCGTGACCACGGCCACTTCGGCATGAAAGGCCAGCCAGCGTAGGCGTTTCACCGGCAGTTCCAATGCGGTGGCGAGTTCCGCCGGAGTGGAGAGGATCGGCAGCTTTGCCTCCTGCAATTTTTCGATGTGAGATCGCCGGTCCGCGAGGCCACCGGAGACACCCCGGCCCAGGAAGATGATGTCCGTGGCTTTGCGCTGGACGATGGCCTCCTCGCGCGCTGCTTTGCGCTGGGCGGCCTCTGCTTTCTTCTGGCGTTTAAGCTCGGCTTTCGCGGCTTTGTCCGCACTGACGGCAGCCATGCCCTGATGATGCACGCCTTCATAGCTGGGGCGGAGCTCTTCCATCTTCAGGCCGATCTCGTGGATCTCCGCCAACGCCTCCGGCGTGATGAATCCTTCGCCCACCATCGCGCGGTCGATCATGAGCGTACGCTCGTCCGTGACTGGTGGGATGACGCTCTGGCGGCCAAAGGCGAAGAGATTGCTCCACAGTGGGCGGCCCATGGCCTTGGCCTGCTTCTTGGTCTCAGCGCCGGAGATACCGGTGAAGATGTCGGAGTCGAGCTGCGTCAGTGTCCTAGGTTTGACCGGTTTTGGAGCCGTGCGGGCCTGTGGCACGGTGTTGTGCCGTGGACTGGTGGAAGGCCGGGGAAGCGGCGGAGGCGTACTCGGAGTGGAGCCGCCGAGAAGCCGTCGGATGAAGCTTAGTAGTCCCATGGGTGTGTTCAGACCGAAGGAGATGTTTCGTGATTTTCCGGGAGGGGCGCATGCGTCACTGACTACTTGCTCAGGACCAAGTCCGTTCACTCAGGCCACTGTCGCCTCCCGACGCGTGCGAACGTTCGGGTTGCCTTGGCCAAGCGTCGGGAGGCGACAGTGGCCATCCGAACAACGGGCTTGGGGATGCATGGACGGGCAGCTTCATTCGCGGCGGAACACCGCAAGGATGGTCTCAGTGAGCATGCGTCCCCTCTCGGGAAATGTGGAAAGATCGTGTTTCGGTGGTGGCGGCCTCCGGGGTCAGGGGTTGGTGCGAAACCCGGACCAGAGCCTCTCATACAGAGACGGCGTGCCTGGGTCAACGGGGTTCAAAAGTTTGCGGCGGAAGGCGATGAGGTGCCGGCAGGGGCCTTTCCTCAGTCCGCCTTTGAAATGATGAGAGCAGTCGCACTTGGCGCGGCGCATCATGCCGTCGCGGTCCAGCAGCAGCTCCACTTCGCGTTTTTGCACCGTGCCTGTGTGCAGCTTGGTGTCATTGGGAGCATCGGTGCTGCTGTGCACGAGCACATCGCGGTCGGGGATATCGCGTGCGGCCACGGCCTCCGCATTGGGTGGGCCCATCTGCTCTTCTCCCATCACCTGTGGCATGATCTGACGCCAGCGGTAAACCTGATGCGGCAGATCAAAGATGACCTGGCCGGAATGCGCCAGATGCTTCAGCGCCGCAGTTGTGATGGGGGCCGAGGCCGCACTGGCGCTGACGAGCATGGCAAGATCTGCCGAATGCTTCTGGCGGAGTGTGGCGGCGACTTTTTCGATCACATCCGGGCCCGGCTCCTGCGGTGGCAGCAGAAGGTCCAATGCGCTGCCGTGGGTCCAGTCATTCGTAGTCCAGCCGGAGAGACCCAGCGTGAGCTTCATCGGGCCCATGTGCGCGATCCACATGGAGGGCAGGCCGGTGCCGAGCAGGCAGACCTCCACGCGATCTATCAGCGGCAGCAGACGTGCCAGGGCCAGCAGGCGGCGCACGCCCCAGACGCGGATGGGCTCCATGGACTGCGCACACGGCGGCGCAGCGCGGTCAACGATGCGCTGCTCCCAGGGCTCCAGCACCAGCTCGGGTGCACGGCCTTCCACCAGTTCAAACCGTAGCGCGCGCGGGCTGCGCGGGGCCTTGTGCCGGCGCAGCCAGGCGAGGAGGGAGTACAGTCCCTGCCGCGAGAGTATCACCCGCCGCATGGGCAGAGTCATGGCGCCCTGAAGCTGCATGAAGCCGCGCAGCCAGCCGGTGGGGAGGTCGATCTTTTCTTCGCGATAATCCTCGCCGCCCTGCACTTTGACTTCAAAGCCTGAGGGATCGACGTGAAAGCGCGCGGGCTGGTAGGTACGAAGAGTCTGGAAGTGGTGAAAGAGATCCCAGGAGTAATCCACATTCGTCGTGCCGCACTGCACGCCTGCTGCGGGGGTGAAGCACTCGTCACGCTCGACGCTCAGGCAGCCATAGCTTGACTCATCTGCGCTGAAGCACTCAAAGAACACCACGTCTGGCGCCACGGTGATGACGGGATCGCAAGGCATGAGCAGACGCCACAGCTCCTGATCATGGCGGCGTAGGTGGTCGGAGTACTTCAGCCGGGCACTCCAGTAGCTTTTGCGCGCGCGGTCGAACTTTTTTTCAAAATCGTGCGGCAGCGGCTGCTTGTGCTTTGCCTGCATTTCCTGAGTGGCCTCGCGCACTGCTTCGGCGCGGATGGCGCTCTGGCGCTGCTGCTCGGCCTTCCGCCATTCTTCGTAGGCGGTTTTGTCGCGGGGTTTGAAGCGCAGGTCATTGATCACCACATCATGCAGCGCGGAGATGGCTTCCCGGAAGTGAAGGGGATTTTTCAGTGCGGCATCAAAGGCCACCGCGTCCCGCTTCAAGTTGGGCGAGAGGGACACAATCTGCCCGCCACCCGAATCGGCGACATGACTGCGACCGCGATAGGCAAAAGTGATGTTCATGCGGCGGCCTTGATTGAGTTTTCCACCGCAGGATGCAGCACCAGCTCTGGCAGCGCCTGCGCCACAGCTGGTTCCAATTCTGGACGAGAGGCGATCAGCGTCATCACTGCGGCCAACGCCGCACGTGCCTCGGGACCGCGAATGGACCGCACGGCGGCCACGAGCACCGGCAGCAGCTTTTCATCCGGCGTTTTCGTGAGCGCATTCACGATCTGCCGCAGCGCCTTCAATTTCTGCCTGCCGCCGCGATGCACGTCCAGCAGCACACTGGTCCACACCGGAGCCAGATCATCCGCACCCACCGGCGGGTTTTCGGCACGCACTGCGAGTGCGTCGATCATGCGGCTGCGCAGATCCACATACGGCGTCTCGGCCAGACGGCTCCACAGTGCGGCATCATGCCAGCCTGGGGAGTTCTCCAGCTCCATCCATGCCCATGCGCCCTCGCGGATGCCGGCATTGGCACTGTCAAAGAATCGGCATACCACCGGCATCTGATACACCTCCGCCGTGCCAAGCTGCGCCAGCGCCCAACGGACGATTTCTCCGCCAAGGCCAAGACACTGCGCCCGCCACAGACCCGCGATCACACCCCGCTCAGCCGCATCACGTGGCGCTGCCTTTTCTAGGAGTCGCAGCCCCAGTCGCGCAATCGGCGTGGCCTTTGCCAGCGCGATCTCCACGCGCTGCGCCAGCGAAACGCGCTCATCGCGCACATGCTTCAGCATCGCATCACACAAGAGCTGGGCCACACGCGGATTCTCGCACTTCAGCAGTTTCAGCCAGGTCTCCAGCGGCCAGTTCGCCGCTTCCGTGCACTCGGACAGCAGTCTCGCCCCATAGCTTTGCACTTCCTCATCGGCATGCGCGAGCATGCGTGTCAGAACGTCCGCCGAAGGTGCATTCGTGACCGTTTTGGCCAGCTCCTGATGCCAGGCCAGCGCCCAGACCCGCACCACACGCGACTGCGCCGTCACGATCAGCTCCAGCGCTGCCACCGCACCGTCCGGCGTGCGCCAGTGCTGTGAAAACGCCGGGCCTGGCCGCAGATCCGCCAGCGTTCGGCCCTCCTTAAGTATCGCCCGCAGAGGGCTGAATTCCACGGCATCGCTCTCGCCATGCAGCGCGTGCATGAGGCTCCAGCTGTCGAGCAAATTCTCTCCGGCGGCGAGATCCTCATCCTGAAACGCCGCCAACCCCGGCACCACAGCCGCCAGGTAGCGCGGCCCGTCCTTGAAGCCCAGCTTGCGGAAGTACCGCCACACGCGCCGCTGCAGGTAGTAGCGCGTGCGGTATTTGAAGATGCGGAATTTTTCCAGCTTCTTCGGTGTGAGGTATTTCGACATCGTGGCCGAGAAAACATTGCGCGGTGTTTGGAGCACCTCGGACTGGAACATGGTCCGGGAAGCCCGGTCCCATTGAAATTCTTTGCCGCGCCTGCGCCGCACGAGCCGGTCAAATGCCACAAAGCACCGTGCCATCACGGCATCATCACCACGTGCCTCGGCAGATTTGAAGAGCCGCTTCACCACTACCTGATGGCCCGGCTTGTCGAAGGGCAGTTCAAAATAGCTCTGCATCATTGTCCGGGCCCACGGACGCGGATCATTCTTCCATTTCTCCGCCAGCCCCGCGAGCGCCTTGGGTTCCTTCAGGGTGCGAATCGTCTCAAGGAAGGCATCAGCGCCAGCACTGAGTTGCTCCTCAGCCAGCAGATGCATTCCCCGTTGATCGCTCGAATTTCCCACGCTCCCGTGAGTTTGGAAAAGAAGCTAAAACGCGTCAATGAAAACCGGCAGGCGCCTTCAAAATTGTCTTTTCCCCAAGGCGCTACGAATTGTCGGTACCAGCGCTCCTTAGTTCACGCCACGCGTTGCCTCGCAGCTTCAGCCACGACTTGTTCCAGAACCGCGTGGGTTTTTACGATCCATTTTTCCTCCATCGGCGTGTCCCAGAGCAGCTTGCGCACCTTGGCTTCATCAAGCCGATCCGTGGCGAAAAGGAATGACAGCAGCCGAATGTCCTTGGGCCGTCCGGCAAAGAGCTTGGCCACAGCCATGTCGTGCGGATCGAGAGCAAACACCCGCGGGCAACCTTCCAAGGGCACCAGCCGATCACGGAAGTCTGGAGGGAAATTGTCGAAAGCGGCGGGGCGAACAATGTCGGCGTAATACTTATAGTGCTCGAAGAAGCCGCTGTCCTTCCCAAGAGTTTCACTGAGCAAGTTTCCCAACGACTGGTCCCATGGATCCAGAATGAAATCAGCATCTAAAGTCTGCTCGTAGCTATCGGTCTCCTCTGGCAGATTTGGATGCGTACAAAGGGCGGAAGAAGAACCAAAAACAACAATACGGGCCTCTGGCGCGATGGCGGAGACAGACGCAGCCAAATGCTTTAATGACGAGAAGCGCATAAAAATTGTTTTTTTTCTGTGCGACTGAGCAGGCCGGGAAAAGGAGCGAAACCCTTCAAAAGGCGAGTTTCTTCATCATCCGCACGCAGCACTTCACCGAGCCTGGACATGCCGGCCTGGGTTTCGAGAGCACTTATAATGAGCTGCTGCCAGGAAAGAAGCTGTCTTGCCCCATGATGATCAATGGAGAGCCAGCGCTGAACAGTCGCCTGAGCCCTGCGCAACAACTCAGGATCCCGCTCAAACTTGTCCGCGAGGTAGCAGAAATACGCGTGTTCCAGCTTGTCGCCCGTGTCGTCGTGCTCGTGCATGGGCGGAAGATAGTGGACAGAGGACGTGCTGCCAAGGGTCACTTTAGCGAGCGGCCAGGACATTCGCCACCGCCTGGAGGATCGTCTCCACCTCCGCCAGCCGCCCGACGCCTTCATAACCGCAGGCGAGCATGCCGGAGGCGGGTTCAACGAACTGCGCACCAAAACCGCGCAGGGTCTCCACATTCCTCTGCGTGGCGGGGTGCTGCCACATCTTACCGTTCATGGCGGGGGCGATCAAAATCGGGGCGCGGGTGGCCAGGGCGATGGCGGTGAGGGCGTCGTGGGCGAAGCCGTTCGCCATGGAAGCCAGAATATTGGCGGTGGCGGGGGCGATCAGGAGCAAATCGGCCTCGTCGGCGAGCTGGATGTGCCCGGGCTGCCAGCCTTCTTTTTCGGCAAACAGGTCGGTGATGACCGGGTTTTTAGACAGCGTTCCCAGTGTGAGGGGCGTAACAAATTCCAGCGCCGATTTCGTCAGCACGCAGGTCACCCCATGGCCAGCCTTGGTGAGCTGACTGGCGAGGTCCGCCGCCTTGTAGGCTGCGATGGAACCGGTGACGCCGAGGATGATGCGGGACATAAACCCACGATAAACGCGAAAATCCGCCCGCAAAGCCCGAACTACGATGGTGCTTGCCATCCTGCCCGCGAGAAAGCACATTCCCCACCCCTACCCCCTGACTGAATGCGTTGCCCCAAATGTGGAAGCTCCCAGGATAAAGTCATCGACTCCCGCGAGGCGAGGGAGGGGCACGCCATCCGCCGCCGCCGGGAATGCATGAAGTGCGATTTTCGCTTCACGACCTATGAGATCGTAGAGCGCGAGGAACTGCGCGTGGTGAAGCGCAACGGCGCCCGCGAGAACTTCAACCGCGACAAGCTGCTGGGCGGCGTGCGCAAGTCCTGCGAAAAGCGCCCGGTAAAGATGGAACAGCTGGAGCAGCTGGTGGATGACATCGCCAACGAGCTGGAAGAGGAAGGCTACCGCGAAATCCCCAGCACGGTGATCGGTGCGAAGGTGATGCGCCGCCTGGAGGCCATCGACCATGTGGCCTACGTGCGCTACGCCTCGGTGTACCGCCAGTTCGAGGACGTAGGCGAGTTCATCGACGAGATCAAGAGCCTCGGCGAACGCCGTCCGCGCGACGGCAAGCAGCCGGAACTTTTCCGTTAATCCGCCATGAGTGAGAAGACTATTTTTCAAAAGATCATCGACCGCGAAATCCCCGCCCCGCTCGTCTATGAGGACGATCTGGTGGCCGCCTTCAACGACGTTAATCCCCAGGCTCCGATCCATGTGCTGATCGTGCCGAAAAAGCTGATCCCACGGGTCGGCGAGGCCGTGGCCGAAGACCAGGCCACACTGGGCGCTCTGCTGCTCGCAGCGGGGAAAATTGCCGACAAGCTGGGCATTAAAGACCGCAGCAAAGGCTTCCGCCTCGTGATCAATCACGGCAAGGATGCAGGTGAGTCCGTGCCCCACCTGCATGTGCATCTGCTGGCAGGCCGCAGCCTAGAATGGCCGCCCGGCTGATTTTTTTTGCAACTTTGGACCGTCCCGGCTGTTTTTTTGAGATCATGGACCCCCTCTCGCCCCAAGACCCCATCGCCAAGCTGCTGGCCCAGGCCCGTGCGGTCGAGGTGCGAACTCATTTTGCCCAGAATGTGGTGCGTGCCGCCCGCCAGACCCCTCAGGATTGCGGCTGGCTCGCTGCTTTGCGTACCTGGTGGGAAGATGTCTCCTTTGCGGCTCCTGCTGCCAAATGGGCTTTCGCCGCGGTTTCCGTGGCTGCCATCGCTCTGGCGCTCGTGATTTTCCAAACTCAGCCTGCTGCCGAGGCTCCGCTGGCCCAGCAGGAAGTGCCTCAGATGGCCGCCCCTGACCTGCCACTGCTCGCTGCGGCGGCGGAAACGCCTTGGGAGGCGACCTTCGACACCCAAGCGCTGCTGGCGGTGGATGACACGTCCCAGCTCACGGACAGCGAGATCGGTTTCCTGCTCTATTAGCCGGCGGGTGTCGTGTGACGAAATCGTTGGAACTTGCTAACGGACGAAGCCTGCGGTCATGCCAAATGGCATGATGGATTCATCCGCCATGCCATTATGGAATGATCAGCGCTGCCGCCAGCATGGCTGGTGGGTGCTGCTGGTGCTCGCTCTCCTGCTCTATCTGCCGGGCACGGCGACAATTCCGCTGATGGATCGTGACGAGCCGCGCTTTGCCCATGCTACGGTGGAAATGATGGATCGGGACACGTGGACGATCCCCTATTTCAATGGCGCGTATCGTTTCGACAAACCACCGCTGACCTACTGGTGGATGCGGCTGCACTACGCATTGTTGGGCGTGAACGAACTGGCGGCACGCCTGCACAGCATGGTGGCCGTTTATCTGACAGCCCTAGTCGTGGCGGGCATGGCGCGAAAACTGACCCGGGATTCCTGCGCGGGACTATTGGCTGGCGTGGCCTGGCTCACCAGCCTGCAGTCACTGGTGCATGGCCGCCTATGCGTGGCGGACATGCCGATGATCCTGCTGGTGGCGCTCGCATGCCGGGCGCTGGTGGAGCTGCTGACAGAGCCACCCCTCCAGCGCTGGAGTGGCTCGTTTTGGTGCCTTTGGCTATCCCTCGGCGCTGGGTTTCTGGCGAAGGGGCCCATCGCCTGGTTCGTACCCGCGTTGGCTCTTCTGCTGTGGCGCTGGCTCTTGTGGAAGAAGCCGCTGCCGTGGAGCAGGCTGCAGGCGGTGCCTGGCCTGTGCATCGCTGTGGCGATGGTGGCCGCCTGGGGCATACCGGCTTTGATCGAGACCAATGGGGCTTTCTGGAAGACCGGCATGGGCGAGCATGTGGTGAAACGCGGCACGGATGTGTTCAATGGCCGCAAGTTCGTGCCCGGCTTCTATCTACTGACCACCTGGCTGAGTCTTTTTCCCTGGATCGGTTTTGCACTGCCAGTGTGGCGCAGCCTGCGCGCCAACTGGACGGCGCAGACGTCGTTTCTGGCCGCGTGGTTTCTCGCACCGCAGCTCATCTTCTTTTTCTACGCGACGCAATTGCCACATTACGTCATGCCGGGTTATCCGGCGTTCATCGTGATGCTGGCGCTGGCGTGGCAAAACCGTAGGCATGATGTCCCTGCTGTGGCTCAATGGCTGACGCTTGGACTGGTGACCTTGGTTGCCGGTGGCTGGGTGTTTGGGTTGCAGATTCAGCAAGGAAGCATCCGGGATCTGATGTGCAGCTCGCTGTGGGTCCTGACCTGTGTGCTGGCTGTGGGTGGTGCCGTTGTCTGCATGGTGTGGAAGCATGGCATGACACGTCGCAATACCATGCTCGTCTACGTGGCCGTGGTGCTGACGAGCCTTAGCCTCGCGCTGCTAGGTCGGCAGTTGCGGGCCACATCGGTGCCGGTGCGCGTCGCCTCACACCTTGGCACACTGCCAGCCGACATGACGCTGCATGGCTGCGGCTACACCGAGCCCAGCCTGGTGTTTTACACGAACCAACAGTGGCAGTTCACGGATGATGTGAACGAGGCGAAGCGGCTGCTTCAGCAAACCGGCCCTGTCGCTGTGGTGGTGCTCAAACGCGAGTGGACGCTGGACCGCTGGTTCAAAGGGCTGCTGGGCACGGCACCCCAAGGAACAGCCGCCAAGGATCACATGGCCATTCTAGCTGAGACTGAAGCAACCGGCGTGCAGAGACGGGTGATCGAAGGCTTCAACGTGGCTCGCTTCAGCTGGGCGGAGGTTGAGCTTTTCGTTAAACCATAGGCGCTGCACGCCGCATGCGGCGCACCGTGAGGCCAAGTGGAACACCGAAAGCAAGTGCTAGCAGCACCGAAGTCAGCACATCGCTGGGATGGTGGCAGTTGTTCTGCATACGTGACCATGCGACACCGCCGGACACCACAAGCAACGGTACACCCGCCGGCGGAAACGCAACGGCCAGAGGCACGCAGGCGCCAAACGAAGTCGCGGTGTGGGCACTGGGAAACGATTGTTTGCGTGCGCTCAACGTGGGACCATAAAAGCCGGGCGCCACATTGCTGCCCGGTCGCGCGCGTCCGGTGGTCACGCGGACCACATTGGCCACGCCGCCGGTCAGCACGGTGCCCATGACTGCTGCAAGGGTCAGCCGTCGAAAGAAGGGCGAACGCCGCACAAACGCAAAGCCGGTGAGCGTGGCGAAGACGAACACATTGAACCCCGCCAGATCCCCCCAATAACTCAGCCAGCGAGCCAGGCTGCGGACGCGCTCAGATTCCACCGAATCTCCCACGTACCGCACCTGCGCCAGCAAGGCGAGATCCTGCGGCATGAGCCAGACGATCAGAGCCACACCCAGCAGGGCGAAGGCCAGCAGCTTCCAGCGATTGGCGGCCACAATCGCGCAGGCACTGCGAAACAAGCACACCACATCCGCCCACCAGCAGGCAAGAAGTGGGCGTGCCTGATGATCAAAACCCGCAGGCAGCCAAGAGGCCGAAGCTTCCGTGGCAAGCTCGTCCCAGGACGCTGCATACGGTGGCAGCAGGCCGTGTTTTTTTTCCATTACCTCCAATGAAAACGCGACTGGCGAAATTCTCAGCGCATGGATTGAAACAAATTCGTTACGCTCTGCTTGTGTGACGAAACAAACACACTCGCCTGCTGGCTCATTGTCACATTTCGCGTGAACAAATGACTACTCCATCGCGAACATGCTCAAAGAGTCCCCACCCCGCCGTCCGGTTCAAATGTTGAAATCGGCTCATGACCTGGTTTTCCGCCATGTTCACAATTCCAACCTCATCTACAACACGGCATGGGAGGATCCGCGACTCGACCGTGAGTTGATGAAGCTCGATGCAAACAGCCGCGTGGTCATGATCACCAGCGCCGGTTGCAATGCGCTCGACTACCTGCTCGACAATCCGGCCGAGATCCATGCCGTGGACATGAACTACCGGCAAAATGCCCTGCTGGAGCTCAAGCAGGCGCTCATCCGCCAGGGTAATTTTGAAGAGCTGTTTGAGATGTTCGGCTTCGGTTCCCATGCCGAGTACGCTTCTGTTTATGAGCGCGTGCGCAAAACGCTGTCCGAACCCGCGCAGAAGTTTTGGGACAAACGCATCAGCTTCTTCAATCCCACGAGTCTGAAGAAGTCGTTCTATTACCACGGCACGTCCGGCATCGCCGCGTATGTGATGGGCAATGCGCTCTTCAAGCTGCGCCCGAACGTGAAGAACTTCGCCACCTGCCTGCTGGATGCCCGCTCCTTGGAAGAACAGCGCGATGCGTATGAACTCTTCGAACGCGAAGTCTGGGGGCCTTTCAGCAACTGGCTTCTGCGCCAGCCCACCCTGATGACTCTGCTGGGCGTGCCGCGTCCGCAGATCAAGCTGATCCAGGACTCCTATCCCGGCGGGCTCACGGATTATGTGAAGGACAAGCTGCGCCATGTGTTCACCGAGCTGCCCATCGCGGACAACTACTTCTGGCGCGTGTACATGACCGGCTCCTACACGTTGGGCTGCTGCCCGAATTATCTGAAGCAGGAAAACCAGCCCGAATTGAAGTCCCGCGTGGATCGCCTGAAGAGCTATACCACCACACTCTCGGGCTTCCTGCGCGAGTATCCCGGCCAGTACACCCACTTTGTGCTGCTCGATCATCAAGACTGGCTCGCAGCGCATGACACCGAAGCCCTGCGTGATGAATGGGAGCTGATCCTCGCTAACAGCGCCCCCGGCGCCAAAATTCTGATGCGTTCGGCAGGTGTGAACCTCGACTTTGTGCCTGACTCAATCCGCTCACGCGTGCGCTTCTTCCCGGAACAGACGGAAGCTCTGCATCAGCAGGATCGCGTCGGCACGTATGGCAGCCTGCACTTTGCGGAGGTGCTGTGATGAGCACCACCGCAGAAGCATCCTCTTCAGCCCATCGCACAGGTGCTGCGCTGGAACGCTACTACCAGTTCCATTCGCGCATCTATGACGCCACTCGCTGGAGCTTTTTGTTCGGGCGTGAGGAAGTCCTCCTGCGCACCGCCCGCGTGACGAATCCACAGCGCATTCTGGAAGTCGGCTGCGGCACCGGACGCAATCTGCCGGGACTGCGTCGGCGCTTTCC
The DNA here is from genome assembly GCA_027490195.1 of Verrucomicrobiaceae bacterium. Classification (GTDB taxonomy): domain Bacteria; phylum Verrucomicrobiota; class Verrucomicrobiia; order Verrucomicrobiales; family Verrucomicrobiaceae; genus Prosthecobacter. Next base: position 67,264 of record JAIXYN010000031.1, read on the forward strand.
GCAGGCCCACATCACCGGTGTGGATCTTTCTGAACAGATGCTGGCCATTGCCGCAAAGAAAGTGAGCGATGACAAAATCACTCTCCTGCGCCGCTCCTATTCCGCGCCGGTGCATGAAGACGGGAAGCCCTATGATCTCGTGCTGTTTTCGTATGCACTCTCGATGTTCAATCCCGGCTGGGAGCAGGCCATTGATGCTGCATGGAATGATCTGGCCGAAGGCGGCTGCATCGCCGTGGTGGATTTTTCCGATTCTTACTTCTCCTGGTTTCGCAACTGGATGGGTGTGAACCATGTGCGCATGGAAGGCCATCTGTGGCCGTATCTGGGCCAAAAATTTGTGCCATTGCTCGATGAACGATTCGCCGCTTATGGCGGGGTCTGGAACTACGGCATCTACATCGGCCGAAAGCAGGCCTAAGTGTGGCGATAGTGTTTCGTGCAGTTCTGTGAACCGCTCACATTTTGGTGTGCCGCAAGCCACACCACCTTATGACTCACATCGTACTTCTCGGCGCACTGTTAGCGCTGTTTGCATTCATCTATTTCCTCCGTCGTTTCAGCACCGCATGGTCAATGCGCGGCTGGCAGCTCACCCAGGGCAGAGTGCTGGCGGCGGAAATGCGCCGTGGAAAGAAAAAATCCTCGGACGGATGTCTGCTTTATGATCCGGTGCTGCGCTACTCCTACACCGTGGGCGGGCACACCTTTGAGGGCAGTCGTTTCACTCATCAGGCGGTGACCAACGCGGCCAATCAGACCACCCAGTTCATCGCCCGGCTCGCGCAGGGTGCGGAGGTTCCGGTGTATTACCATCCGCGCAATCCTGCGGAGGCCGTCGTGCAGCCGCTGTCATGGCAGGGCGCAGGGATGGCGGCGCTCATCTCCGCCTTGCTATTGGTCATGTTTGCTGCCGTATTGTGGTTCGCGTGAAAAGCCTTGCCCCTGCATTTTCGAACGGGTTCGCCACGCCTGAGTTGCGACGCTCCGTGGTCGGAACGTGGGCGGGACAAATTGCCGTGACTGGCTTTGTGGCCGGTCATTCCTGCCTGCCCAATCCTTGGCTGCACCTCGGGTGGTTGTTGATCGCAGGACTGCCTGCTCTGTTTTGCATCGACTGGTCGCCATATCTCAGACACTGGCAGGTGGATGCCGGCGCTCTCTCAGTCGTCTCGTTCCTGCTATGGATGACGCTGCGCTCCTGCAGCCAGATACCCTTCATGCCAGATCGAACACTGGATGAAATCATGCGTGGCATCGTCGGCACCGGCCTGCTCGTGATGTTCTGCGCCCTCGTCTGGCAGCAGGCGCAGAGCCGTGAATCCCTCAACGCCTTGGGCTGGGTGACGGGCATGACGAGTGCCCTCGCCGCTCTCATCAGCATCGTGCTGTCCTATTTTGTATTGCCCAATCATCAGGCTGGAGAGCGGCTCATGAACCTGTTTGTACACGGGGGGCTCAATCCGGTCTGCACGGGATTGATCTTCGGATTTGCGGCGTTGTGGCTTGCGGCATTGATGGAGCATGAAGCCACGCCTTTGCCGCGCCGGATCGCCTGGGCCACCATCGCGCTGCTGCATTTCGCGGCGTTTCTTTCCGGCAGTCGGGGTGCCATGTTGGCGCTGGCCTGCGGTCATGCCGTACTGTTGTCCGCGCGCGGCTGGCGGCGTGGCAGGGTAGCGGTCTGCGTGTTCCTCCTAGCGGGGGCATTCTATTTCACCAGCGCCCCGCTGTTTGCACGCGTCGCGCAATGGCGCTCGGAAGCCGTGGCGGCCACAGCCTTTGCACCCGGCATCACCGATCACTTTGAAAAGGCGGTCGCGCGTGGCGACAACAGCCGCCTCGACATCTACCGTGCCGGATTGCATGCCATGGACAGCCACTGGCTCGGCACCGGCCAATGGGGCGTGTGTGGGATCTGGCAATGCGAGCTGCAGGCCAAAACGGGCATCATGATGATGTCGCACCTGCATAGCGCCTTTATGGCCACCTTTGTGCATGGTGGGGTCATCGGGACGGTATTGCTGCTGCTGGCGCTAGGCTGCGGCATCCGGCGTGCGTGTCGACTGGCTGTTCAAGGAGATGCCACTTGGATCTCCCTGCTCGCGTTTGGCTGCGGCGGCCTGCTGTTTGACGGCGAAGCCCTCACTTCGCTGGCTACTGCACCGCGTTTCGAAGGACTGCTGTTCTGGCTGCCGCTGACAGTCGCGTTGGCGCGTGGATCAGATACTTCACCACCCGCAGATTCCTGAATACACCGCTATTCGGAAATTAGTTTTGGAAATCGCTATAACGATAAGCTGAAGACAAAGGTTATCGTTGGGTTTCAGCGTGATCCTTTGTAGTTGTCTGATCAAGCGCAGAGCGAGCAGTGCGATGAAGGTGTGTCACATGAAATTGTGGATAGCAGTTGGTGAATGAGCGAGAGGACATGGCGGCTCATTCAATCCGTTGGAAGCTCCCAAATTGTCCCTGCAATGAAACAATTCGATCCGCCGGGGTTGAAGTAATAGACGGTGAAGACGCGTCCGTCGGCGAGCTGAACTGACACGGGATAGCCCAGATCTTTGCTGATTACCTTGGTCGGTTGCGCATCGGGAGTACCACCATCCATGCGAATGACAATTTCATTGTCCATGTCCCAGGTTTTGCCGTTGTCGCTGCTGAGGCAGGCGCGCACGCCCCAAGGTTGGCACCGGTAGCCATAACTCATCAGCAATCGACCATCACGCAGACGCAGAAGCTGCTGCGGGTAGCCCCAGACGGGAGTTTTAATGATGGGATCCCACGTTTTACCACGATCCGAGGAGCGGATGATGCGCGCGAATCCATCCAAGTCCACGCGAGCCGTGAAGATCCAGAACTTCTCTGGCACGACGCACATGAATGGCTCATCGAGCCAGACGTAATCCATCGGACCTGGCATGTAGGCGGTGTAAGAGGCGATACCTACTGGCTCCCATGACAATCCTTTGTCCTTAGTGCGCTAGGCGGCATTGGCGAGAAGTCGCATGGGCCTGGAGCCAACGGTGCGACCGACGGCGAGCTCGAGCGGGTGAACCTCAATGCGCGTCAGTTCATTCTGCACGGTACGCTTGAGCGCTCCATAAACGATGGCTCCATCCTCGTCCTCCACCGCACCGTGAGGCCCGAATACGGGCGTGGGCTGCGGCTTGCTCCAAGTCTGTCCATTATCGGTGGAGGTGGAGATGCAGTCCCCTGACGTCAGCAGGACGGTGCCGTCAGACATCTGGAAAATGCTGGGATCACGATCATCCATGTCCGGCCTGTCCAGAGCGGACACGCGCGGCAGCCAAGTCCTGCCTCCATCGGCGGACCCTTCGGTGTGCGCAGGAGCCAGCATTTATCTTTGGCTACGCTGCACTGATTCCCGATATCGGTTGAACCTTGCCCGCTTCAATCAGTTTCCCGATATCCAAACGAATCTCCTCAGACGGCGAGTAGTCGGATATCTCGATCTTTTGCAACTCCGACGTCGGCTTCATGCCGGTAGCAGAGGCTGGCGTGTCGGCAGCAGGGAGCGTGGTGAGTGCTGCGAGGAGCAGGATGGCAGTGAGTGTGAGAGGATGTTTCTTTCCCATAGAGCTGAGTCGAGATAGACTCGTGGGTTGTAAGTGTTTTGATCCTGGCATCACTTTCAAGGCTTCTTCACAAGGATGATGCGATCACAAAGCACCATGTCTTCCTTCGCCTTGCCTCCATAGGTGGGGCCGTCGATTTTCAAAGATACCCAGGCTTCCCATTGATTCAAGGCCCCGGGCTCATAGGGGCGCTCGCCGAGTTGCTGATTTGTGGCCCAGCTCTTGGCTGAGAACCAAACCCAGCAATCGGGCGTCAGCGTGATGTCTCCCAGTTTGTGGAGGCGGTATTTGCCGGGCGTGATGTCTTTTTGCTCCAGGCGAATTCTCGCGCCTTCTTTGCCTTTGGGCGGATGCCGCGATTCCCATTGGTAGAAGCCTATTTGCAGCGGCAGGTCGGGCATGTGAATGGTCGTAGCGTAACCCCAGGCGGCGTCGGCATCCTTCACGGTCAGCGGTCCGGTTTGTGTGCCTGAGTTGGTGGGCACAAAGGTCTGAATGCGGGAACGGTCGATGCCATCGAACTGGGCTGGCAGCGGCTTCTCCACGCCACCGCCCTCGATGATGGCCATGAAATCGGCTAGCGCTCCAGGCGCAAAAGGTCGCGGGCTGGCAGCCTGAATGCGGCTAGCGAAGACGTTGGCGTCCTGGAAATAATCCGGGTTCGCTTTCCGCAGCTTAAACCACTTCCATAGGCTGGCGAAATCCAGCTCGCGTCGTAGCAGACGGACATTGGCCAGCGCCTCGGGCGTAGAGGCAGATCGGGTTTCCATCTCGTCGAATCGGCGCTGCCAGCGCTGGATGTTTTCCACGGTGAGGTAAGGAAAAATGCGGTCTTCAAAATGAGGTCCGGCCGTGAAGGTAACAGCGCGTGGCAGTTCGCGCATCGCCTCGCGTCCTTGTTCCAGCTCCTCAAGGTAAAGGCGTGCCAGCTCAGCGGCCGGGCCGTATTGGTGATCGGTGAACTCGCGAATCAGCGCATCGGTGTCGCAGTTCACATCCTGCATGAGTTTGCGGATGAGAAAGCTCTGCAACTCGCTGAGACCGGAGCGGTCATTCGCACCACGATGGTCGGTGAACACGCCCTCGACGCCCGCTTTGTGCATGAGGCGCATCTGATTGATGTTGCGCCGCAGGTTGCCCACCGGCAGCATCGCGCCGCTGCCCCACGGATTAGGATACAGCCAAGCCCAGAGATGAGAGGTGATGCGGCCCCATGCCTGGATATCGCCATAGGTCTCCTGCACCCTGGCATCAGGATGATGCCAGTCGGCGAAGAAGCAGTCTTCGATCGGCGCAAAGGAGATGATCAGATTTTCCGGAAGTTTGCCTCCGGCGGGCAGCGTGGGCGGCTTCTGGGTCTGGCTGCGGCGGTAGGCCAGTGTCTTGACGAACTTCCCGGGATGCTGCTTTTGCATGAGACCACAGAGTTCGATGAGGTAATCGTAGATCGGACCGCCCGGGCTTTGAAATTTCTTCTCCAGTGCCTTGCAGTCCGGGCAGTAGCAGAAGGCGTCCGCATTGTCGGCCGCGTCCACCGTGATGATGTCGTTTCCGGGAACGATGGCAATGTGTTTGAGGATGTTGCGTGTCAGTTCCTGCCGCAGTGCGGGATTGCTGAAACACAACTGCAGGCCGGTCGTGCGCCTGCCGTTGGCGTGCATGCTAAAGAATTCGGGATTCGTCGCAAAGTAGTCCCGCCGCTCCATCCAAGGAAATGATTTGGAGTAAACCGTGTCAGGCGTGGGCGGGATGTAGGCAAATGAGCTGTGCACGAACTTATCGTTGCGCAGATACGGCACAAAGCTGGCCTCCGGCCGACTCCCCCATTTCTCGGAGGCCATGTTCATCCCGTTCTGATAATAGAAGTGCGGGTCACCGATCAGGCCCACCTCGCGGGAGCGGAACGAGAACCCGCGCTTTCGCTCGAACGGCTTCAGCGACACCGTCGGCGCAGTGGGAATGACCGGCTTCTCAAACACCGAATACCAGCGCCAGCCCAGCGAGTTCTCCAGGAACTCCATCACCGCACTCAGGTTGCCGTGAACGCCTTTACCATAGAGATAAATGTCGCCACCCTTGCTCCGGGAAAACTGTTCCTGGTCCTTTACCTCCTTCAATGGATCAGTGCCCAACTTTTCACTCACTGCTGCACTGATGCCGACATAAAGACAAGGGCTGTCACCAGTAGCCTTATCCGCATCCATCACCGGGAACTCCGCGCCAGTCATCTGTCTGAGGTATTCCGATAGCTTGGCAAGGGCATAACCATCCACCGCCGATGGATTCGCTGGCTTCACGATGCGGAAGTCGGTCTTGCCATTGGTGCATAGCGCGAGTTCGGCGGATTGCAGTCGAGCGAGCGGCGCGAGCAGCAACGCGGAGGCAACCAGGGCGGGAAGAAGTGAGAAGGTTTGTTTCATGGTTTCAGTGGTGCAGTGCCTCATTTTTGGACCGATTGAGGCGGCACGGCGATCACTTGGTCGATGAGGACTTGATCGGGCAGTTTCGAGTCCTTCACATAGGTCGGGCCGGTGAACTTCAGGGAGACCCAGACTTCCATCTCGTTGCTCGGCGGCGGGACGGCTCCCCAGCCGATGGGTAACCAGAGGTAAACGTTCGACCAGAGACCGCAGTGGCCGGTGAGAGGTGCCGTGCCGATGAGGTACCAATGCCAGGCTTCGTCCTCCGGAATCTTGTCCTTGTCCAATGTCATGCTGCCCCAGTCGCGCGGGGCCACGTCGTCGTGGATCTTCATCTGGAAAGGCACCTTGTGCTCACCCGGTTTGCCGCTTCCGAAGCGGCGAGCCTGCCCGCCTGCGGCGCTGGGGTCTTTCACGAGGTTGGGCCCGGGATCACCGATACCGACGAGCCGCAGATTCGCGTTGCGGCCCACAAACTGGGCGGGCGGCTCCAAGCGCAGGGTGGCCAGTTCGCCATCGAAGGCGGGGCCTCCGTTGTTGACCCAGACATGCACGTTAGTGGCCCAGGTCTGAATCAACATGCGCTTGTTCTTCTCGTAGCGGCGCAGCACCTCTTCCTTCCGGCCTCTCCACGCGGGGCTCTCGGCGTAGCGGTGCCACAGGTGCAGAAGTCCGGAATCGACGGGCACGCGCTCCAGTTGCACATGGCGGAGATGTTTTGTGTTAGCCTCGCCAGCACAGAGCGCTTCGGCTTCGTTGAGCCAGGTGTTGATCTGCGTGTAGAACTCGGAGTTCAGCCAGGGAATCACCGAGGCGGGCGTTTCGAAATACGACTTGTCACCGGCCTCGGTCAAAGTGGCAAGCCGGTTGTAATACTTCCGCATCGGACTGGCAGCCGGACCGAAATATCCACTGAGATACTCGTCGATGAGCACTTCGTCGCTCAGCTCCGGATGCACGGATTTCCGGAAGAACAGCCAGTCGCGCATGGGGCGGAACGACAAGTCGATGCCCGCCTGCTCGATGAACACTCGGTCGATGCCGAGCCGGTGCCAATCCTCAAGATTCTTCAGAATCTTGGTCGTGCCGTCGTACGGATAGCGGAAGGGAGTGCGAAGCTGCGCGTAATCCCAAGCAAAGAGCTGCCCGTCTTGAATCGCCTTCGCCCAGCCTTCGGTGACTTCCCGCGCGGCGCGATTGGTAGGAGCACTCAGAGGCCGCAGCACGTCGGCGATTTCGTCCGCGCGGTATTCCAGATCCAGCAGCGCCAGCCGGACGACCACGTTTTCTCGCGGACGAATCATCTTGGGTGCTCGCTTGGTGAACTGATATGCCTCGGTCAACAGTTTCACGTCCGGGTATTTTTCGGCAATGCGAGCCGCGACGTCATTGACAAAGGCGAGCGTCGTGCCGGCGTAGGAACCCTCGCGCTGGGCGATGGCGGAGCACTCCGGGCAGCGGCAGTATTTGGAACTCGTGTCGTTCTGCGAGAACGCATACATCCGGGGCGGTGGCGTCCCCTTTTGCACCGCTTCCGCGCGGTCTTCTTCGATGTATTGTCGCAGTTGTTGGGCGACGCGTTCCTTGAGTTCGGCGTTGGTCAGGCAGAAGTCGTGACCGAGCGGGCCGGTCGGTCGCGGTGCTCGTTTCCCATCTTCCATCATCGCGAAGAACTCGGGTTTCACGTCCTGCCACTTCTCCTGATAGATGGAAAAGGTGTGGCTGGAGCCGGGACGGCCGAAACGCTCGGAAAAACCGAAGCGCGGCTCATAGAGCCAGAAGCTGCCGCCGTTGAAGTGGCCGCCGTTGTAGCGGTTGCGCACGAGGAAGCGGGCGTAGTCCTCCTTCGAGATGCGTTTCGGGTCGTCGTGTCGCGGATAGAGCGTGGTCTCGCGCCAGGAGAACGCGGGCCGACCGCGCACGTCGAGAGCGGGGACCGCGAAGTCGCGATTGGCCGGGACGATCTCGATGTCCGGCGCGATCCACCGGCAGCCCGCCTTTGAATCGAGAAACTCATACACCGCATACAGAGTGCCGCGCGGACGCCCGCCGGTCAGGATGAGGTCCTCGCCCGCCGTGAGCAGCACCCAATCCTCCTCGCCCAGCGCCGCGAGATCGACCCCGGCCTTGGCCGCCCGGCGCGTGTGCCCGATATAAATGCCCGGCCCGGTGTGATCGCCCTCCTTCACGATTCGAAATGCCGCCCCCGTGATCTTCTGCAGGAAGAGCGCGAGTTCTTCAGCGGCGAATCGCTCCGCTTCGGTCGCGGTCTCTGCGGCCTTAATAACGATGGCGTGACGAGCAACGCCGTTCTCCGCGAGGCGAAGCGGATGTGGGGTAACGGTGCGTCCAGGCCCATCCGTAGCTAACAGCGCGGCGAGTGGATAGAGAAGAAGGGCTGCGAGGTGTTTCATGATTGGTTGGCTACTGGAGTGGCGGTGGCAAATAACAGGGGCGCGGCGGTTCAGGGGCGGGCAGTTGCTGCGGGCTTGCGCTCCCAAGCTTCCTTCAGCCGGAAGACTCGCTCGGCGTTTTGGTGGTAGAACTTTTCGATCACGGCGCGCGGCAGGTTCAGCGCCTCGACCTGGCGGCCTTGGTGGCTGGTCTGGCCGGCACCCGCGTAATACGCAAAGTCTTCCCGATAAGATGTCTCCAGAAGCTTCAAGTGAGCATTCCGTCGCTCTTCGCCAGGGGGAAGTGCGTTGAAGTAGGGCTGCCAGCCCGCGTCGAGGCCATAGAGCAAGCGGTCCTGGTATTTGATCAAGAACGCGCGGACCTTTTCGCTTGGTTGACGGGCCAGCGTTTTCGTACGGGCGGAGACTTCGGCATAAAAGTTGGGATAGCGATCGAGCCGCCGGGCGAGGGCATCGAGGTCGTGTTCGAGGCTGCCGACGTGGGCACCGACGACAACCAGGGTGGGATGTTTTTCCATGATGCGGTCCCGCGCCACCATGATCGACTCGTGGCTTGGAATTTCCGGCTTGCCGTAAAAGTGGAATTGCTTCTGCCGCGAATAGTAGTGGAAGTGCGGGCTGTCCTTGTCGAGCGGCAGCCACGCCTCGAGCGGCTCGGCGAGATGGGCATACAGCACCTTTTCCGACTTGGCGAGATAGGCGTAGATTGGGTCCCAGAGCGCATCGTCAGGCATTCGGAAGCTCCCGTCGGGGCGCTTGAGCACGAGGCCGATTTCCTTCCATATCTTTACACCGAGGGCTCCGCGCTCAAAGGTCTGCCCGAGCGAGGCGATGACCTTCTCCGTGTAACCCGGCTCATCGCAGCTCTGAAGTGAGAAGGTCGATATGACCGGGTAAAGTTGGGGGTGCTGGCGATAGAGGTCGAAGGCGATTTCGTGCATGCGCCCCAGGTGCTTGCCCCCCACATTGACGCAGATATTGACCGTCTGGATGTTCAGCCGCCGGAATAGGACATGAAAAGCCGGATCATCCTCGAACATGTGGGAATGGGCATCGACCTTCAGCATCGCCTCGAATACCGGAGCCGCTTCTGCCGGGCCGGGCGCAGCGGCGCAGGACTGAGCGAGGAGCAAGGTGAGTGCAGTGGTGAAGAGAAACAAGTGTGTCGGCGGTTTCATGGTTTCGATTTCTGCGCATCCCTGTCGCGCGAGGGGTTCCTGGCGTGCGCGGTCATTCCGGTCCTTATCTAGACTGAGGGGCCACTCGAATACGCGCCGAGTGAATGTCGCCATACAGCTCGCCGGGAGAGCCTTTGATCTGGGCCCAGATGGCCAAGAGTGTGCCGTCGGCGAGTTCGGTAAGGGCTGGATAGCAAATGGACCAGCCGCCGACTTTCGCGGGTCGATCGGCGAGTAGCGTTGGCTCGCTCCAAGTCAGGCCTTCATCGCGGGACGTACGCATGATCAGCGGGAAGCGCAGTGGTGTGGGGCCGGGATTGTAGGTAAGGACGAGCGTGCCATCGCGCGTGCAAAGCAGATGCGAGGCGCTTGATGTGGCGGTAAGGCCGGTCTTCTCCGGCGCGCTCCATGTTTCGCCTTTGTCAGCGCTGATGGACCGCCAGAGCAGGCCGTCCTTCGTGCGCAGCATCATGTGGATTTTGCCGGACTTGGTCTCAGCGATGGTCGGCTCGCCGCCCTGGCCTTCCGGATTGGCCACCGCGCCGAATCGCTTCCACGTCTTGCCTCCATCGCGCGATTTCATCACGCCGCCGGCTTTCGTGCCTCGTGTGTGCAGCGGAACGAGCAGCTCGCCACTGGACAACTGAATGCCATTCGAGCGTGTGGTGTGATTGGGCTGGTTGATCTTCACCGGCTCGATCCAAGTCTTCGCCGAGTCACTGCTACGGCGGAAGTAGATGTCGATCTGCGGATCGAAGCAGGAGAAGAACAAGAAGGTCTCCTTCCCTGCAACGAACAGCACGGGATCGAAGTCGGCCTTGCCCGCGATGTCCTGCAAGACCGTCACCTCGCCCCAGGTGCGGCCTTGATCCAATGAAAACGCCTGCACGATGCGCTGCGATTCCGCGCCCTCCGATGGTGACGAGAACCACGCGGCCATCATCCGCCCATCAGGCAGTACCGTGAGGCTTGGCCCCAGATTGTAGCCCGAAGTGTTCGCCGGGTCCTTCGGGTCCGTGCTCGTGTGAGTGAAGACGACTGTGCGGTCGGTGATCTGGATGGAAGGCGTCTCAGCATGAAGCGGAGCGATGAGTAGCGCAGTGATGAGTTTGAGTATGTGTTTCATTGATCAAATCGGATGCGGGCCAGATAAATGGCGGTCGGGAGTTCTACGTGACGGTCCGGCGGCGGATTGCCGTCTTTGTCTTCGTGGTTGGAATAGTAGCTGACCCAGAGTTCACCCTTGTGCCACACCATCTCCTTAACGGCCTCTGTGCCGAGAATCTACCTCCGCAGTGCGTTGATCAGCTCATCCACCTTGTTGATGAGGTCTTGCATCTGATTCTGGTTGTAGCTGCTGTCGGCCTCTGGGCCGAGTGTGCCTACTCCGTTCCTGTTGTTGCGATCGTTCTCTGGAGTCGATACTCGATTCCTATTTGGGGTTTGAAATGACTTTCAGGTCGGAGATACGATAGCTCTGATTGCCGCGACTGGTGTTGGTGTGAGCGATGGCAAGGGTGTCGATCTTCGAGATTCGGCACTCATCAGGCCAGAACGGATAGGCAAAGGTCTTTCCATTGGCTTCGATGCTTATGGCTTGATGTGTGAGGCGAATCGTAACGACCGCTTCTTGCGTATTCTCCAGTCCGAATCCTCCCTCCAGCAACGCAACTCGTGACCATCCCGCGTTGTGGATTCCTTTCTGCTTGCTGCGGTTCTGTGCCGCATCACTGAGCAGCCCCGTGTGAGGCAGATCATTGCCATCCAAGCGGCGTTTCGGATCAATATAGCAAATCCATAGCTAGGTCGCTGTATGAGACTCATCGCCGGTCTTCACTCGTTTCGGCGAATCGCTCAAGTGCTGAAAGATGCGGAACTGAAAACCCTCACAACCACCCAGACCCGTCTTCTCCTCGGTCTTTCCCCGAGTCCCAATAAAGATTCGGAAATCCCTTGTCCCAAACAATGCGGTGGGCACTTCCCGCGCTTTCGGGTCATAGCTCGACCGAAAGCGAAAGGTCAGTGTGGCGGGCAGTGGCGTTTCCGTAATTCGGCGCATCACGGTGCCTCGGCGACCTGCGACAAGAACTTCAAGATTATCAGCGGTTCCTTTGACGATCTTGACAGCCTCGCCCTTTTCTTTCTCTGGCCCGCCAAGAACTTGCCGCGCTGCATCGCTAGGAGACTCGGCGATGACTGTAGCGTTCAGTAGTAGCAAGAGAGCGGAGAGGATCCTGCGGGGGGGAGCCTGATTGGCATGAAGGCAAGAAGTTTGGGGGGCAAGCTCACCGGCTGCGGAACAACTCGCTGGTCACGACGGCTTCAATCAGCGAGCGCAGGCCATATTCTTTCTTTGGAAGCTCAGAGACGATCTTCTCCACGACGCCTTCATCCAGCGCCTCCAAGCGGCGACCGCAGGCATAGGTCAACAGCCGCTCGGTGAGCATGTGAGCGAAGAGATCTTTGCGCTGCACGAGGATCTTTTTCAAACCGGCTACATCATCGAACTTCTCGCCGCTGGGTAGCTCGCCAGCAGAGTCGATCTTGATTTTGCCAATGCGTGGCCGCCAGTCGCCGATGGCGTCGAAGTTTTCGAGGGCGAAACCGAGTGGGTCGATCTTCTGATGACAGCCGTAGCAGTTGGGTGACTCGCGGTGCTTGCTGAGCAGCTCGCGGATGGATTTGGCACCGCGCACATCGGGATCAATCGCGGGCACATCATCCGGCGGCGGTGGCGGTGGGGTGCCGAGAATGTTTTCGAGAAGGAAGACCCCGCGTGTGACTGGCGAGGTGTCGATACCGTTGGCGGTGATGGTGAGCACGGAACCCATGCCGAGCAGGCCTCCGCGTTTCGGGTTTTTGAAGCTCACTTTGCGGAACTCGTGTGCTTTGGCGGGATCACCCAGTTCACCGAGTTCGTAGTGCGTGGCGAGTGCTTGATTGAGGAAGCTGTAGTCGCTGTCGAGGAAGTTCACGATGCTGGCATCGCGGTCAATGAGGTCGCGCATGAACAACCGCGTCTCGGTCTTGAAGGCGTCTTGAAAGCCCTTCGAGTAGTATTCCTCAAACTCGCCGCGATCCGGTGGCATCCCGCCCAGGTTGCGAAGGTTTAGCCAGCTATCGAGGAAGCCGGCCACGAAGGCATCGGAACGTTTGTCTCGGAGCATACGGCTTGTTTGCGTCAACAACACCTCCGGCTTGGTGAGGTCCTGGCTCATGAGTTCCGCATCCGGCATCGTGGACCAGAGGAAGTAGGATAGTCGTGAAGCGAGCGCGTTGCTGGAGAGCTTGTTCGAGCCGTCTTGAGTCTCCTGGGAGAGATAAACGAAGCCCGGCGAGCACAATGCGGCCTTCAGAGCCGCTTTGAAGCCTTCCAGCGGCGAATGGCCCTTCTGCATGCGTTGGTCCGCTACGGCCATGAGACGCTTCATTTCATCTTTCGTGGCTTTTCGACGGTAAGCGCGGTCAGCGAAAGCTTGGAGCCGTTCGCGCATTTTTTCGGGCTCGAAGGCTTCTTTGCCCAAAACGGCCTGCTGGGATGCTGGAGGCCATGTTTCGGCAATGGGGCCGCGGATCTTCACTTCGTCGATGCGGATGTGCGGATGCTTGTGAACGTGCAGTGTGATCTGGCGTGCCGCGACGATGCCCAGCTTACCTTTGCGCTTGCCATCCTCGTCCATGAACTGATCCCACAGTTCCTTGTGCTGCTCCGCGATTTTGAACCAGGTGCCGCGTGCATCCTCGGGGCCGTTCGGAAACACGAATCGGGTCGTGTGCCCGGCATCGAGCCATATCTTCATCGTGATCCATTTTGCCTCGCCGTCGTCGAGTGGGACCTCCGCAAGCATCGGCTGCTGAGGCTGAGGCAGATCGAGCGGACCCGCTTTGGCATCGCCGGGCACGATGCCGAGGCGAAAGGGCTCGCGAGGGTCGGTGCCGAACCACTTGGGATCATAAGGATGCTCCCGGTTCATGGCTTTGACGAGAACCCGGACCTCGTAAAAGCCGTCCGCAGGCACGCCATCGATGAAGTCTTTAATCAAGCCAAATCCGGCGGTGTGCTTGTCTGAGTCCATGCACTCCTCCACGAGCAGGTGCGCGTTGTTGTAGTCCTTCTCTTTCCTTTTGAGGTCGGACCTGAAGTTCTTGGTGAAGTGCCAGGCCTGTTCCTTAACGGGCTTCTGTTGAGCAATGACCTTCTCCACCACCGCATCGGCGGCATCGAGATACTGATCGAGGAGGTAACCGGACGTTTGCAGCACATCGCCAAGGTTCTCCATATGCTCGGAGGATTGATCGCGGGGAAACTTCGTCGTCGGATCAAACGCCGCCATGTTGAGCGAAAACAGATCGCCGATGGTGCGGAGGTATTCTGTGCGGTTCAGTCGGCGAAGAACCGTGCTGCCGCCCGTGCTGGCGAGGGCTTCACGGCCTTGGGTGAGAGCCTTCGTGAGTTGCTCGGTGAAGGCTTTTTGCTCTTCGGAGGTGGGTTGCTTGGCCTTCTTCGGCGGCATTTCGCCGAGATGGATCTGATCGAGGATGTCTTTGAGTTCGATCAACGTGTCCACCTTCGCCACGGGAAGCGCGAGTTGATCAAAACGACGGTCGCCCTTCTGCTTGTCGGCGCCGTGGCAGTCGTTGCAGTAGGTAGATAGGAAGTGGTGGACTGGCTCAGCATCTCCTGCGGCATTCAGCGGCAGGCTTGAGAATGTGAGCAAAGCGGCCGCGAGAGAAAACGAGGGGCGATACATGTGACTCGGTATTGAATGAGTGAAGTCAGATGGCTCTCACGCGAGGCCGGTGAGCGTCCCTGTGCTGGTGCCGAAGGTGTCCACCTCCGCGCCGAAGCGATGCAGCATGGAGAGGTAGAGATTGCAGAGCATCTGGCGGCCCGGGCCTTTGGCGGGTAAGGCCTTGTGCTCGCCATGCTTGAAGCCTCCACCGGCGAGGATGAGCGGGAGGTTGGTGTTCTGATGCGAGTTCGCATTGCCCATACCGCTGCCGAAGAGCACCATGGAATGATCCAGCAGAGTGCCGGAGCCATCCTCGATGGATTTGAGCTTGGCTAGGAACTTGGCGAACTGCTCCACCTGATAGCGCTCCATTTTGATGAGGCCTTTGATGGCATCTTCACGCATGCCGTGATGCGACAGGCCGTGGTAGCCGCCACTCAGACCAAAAGCTGAGGCTTCAAAATCACCGCCGATTTCCAGCGTGGCAATACGAGTGGAATCCGTCTGCAAGGCGAGCGCAATGAGGTCATACATAACGGGCAAATCTGAGACGAAATCCCGGTTCTTCGGCTCCTGCATCTTGGGGGCGGGTTTGGGCACAGTGGACCACTTACGACGCAGCTCGATCTGCCTCTCCACATCGCGGACGGAGGTGAAATACTCCTCCAGCTTATCTTTGTCCCGCTGGCCGAGCTGTCGCTGGAGTAATTTCGCATCTCCATGCACAGCATCCAGGATGGAGCCTTTCACATCGAGCCGGTCCATCGACGTGGCGAGGCTGGCTGCGTCCTCAATGATGAACAGTTTCTGGAACAACTCACGCGGAGTGCTGATCGGGGGCACGCGTGTGCCGCTGCGTGTCCATGACATGAGACAGCCACCATGAATGCCACTCTCTGAGCCCAACGTGAGCGAGGGGAACCGCGTGGCTCCGCCGAGGGTTTCAGCGGCCCGTTGATCAACGGTGATGTTGCCCTCCGGCATGCCTTTCGCGTCCGAGGTCTTCACACCGCTGAGAAATGAACTCATGGCAAAGTGGCCGCCTTTGATACCGTGATCGAGGCCTGAGTAGAGCGTAAAATCTTTTTGGTGCGGTTTCAGCGCTTCGATGGACTCCGGGAGCTCGTAATCCGCGCCCGTTTTCGTTGGGAAAAAGGCCGGTGGATAAAAGCCGAGCAAGTTACCGATGCACACCATGCGCATCGGACGTTCGGCGTTCACCGCTTTGCCAGCGAGAGAACCGACAACGGCATTTTGGGCAAAGATACGTCCACCGAGCGATTCCAGCAGTGGCAGGGCCATGCTGATGCCGGCGGCACGGAGGAAGAAGCGGCGGTTGGCAGAGAAAGGCGAGTTAGGCATTGGGGCGGATGTTCAGAGGTTACTTCTTGTTGTGTAGAGATGCAGTGCCGCGTTTCCAGGTGCGAACGATTTCGATGTCTTCCGCCGCTTTGGCGGTCAGCGCGGGGATGTCCGTCATGCCGACTCGATTGAGCAACTGCGGGAAGTATTGCCGGCCATAGACGGCGGAGTATTGCTTCCAGTGGGCGAGCGCGTTTTCGAGATGCTTCAATGCGGCGACTTGCGCTGCTTCATTGCCGCTGGCGTTGAACTCGGCGAGGTCCATCGCGCCGTGAATCTTGGCGGCAAAGTATCGGCCCAACCAGGCTTGCGCTTCATAGTCACCGAGCGTCTGGGTCAGTTCTTTGTCGGTAGTGTCGGCCCGCTGACGTAGTTCAGTCACGAGTTGCAAGGTGGCATCGGCATCGCGATCGAGCGCTTTGGCTACCTCTGGCGGTGTCTGGGCGGTGATGTTTTTCTTCTCGCTGAGCTTCTTGCGCCACTCGGAGATGCTGAGCACGTCTTCACCGGGCATGGCTTTGCCTTCCATGAAATGCCGCACGGTGTAGAAGCCCTTGTATTGAGCGGGATGGCTGAGATTCGCTTCAGGATACCAGTGCACGTCAATCCCGCCCCAGTTGAAGCGGGTCACCTGTGGGATGATGCGCGAGGATGCCTGCGAGGCGGCCAAGAGTATCTCCGCGGAGACGGATGGATGCCGCGCACCGAGCAGCCGCTGAAAATGTGCCTCGGGCAGCGTGGGGTCATAGCTGAGGCGGCCCCAGAGATGAAAACTGAACCACTGTCGATCCCAGACCAACTGACGGCGACCGTTTGCATCCACGGCATCGCGGCTGAGGAAATCGCGACCCCAGATGTAGCCGTCCGGTCCCATATAAAAACCCGCGAGCTTGTCCGGCCCCGGCATGTTCGTGATGAAGGCCCGCGCGAAGTCGGGATCACCCCAGCGGAAGCTGTAGAGGTCATCATTGCGAACCGTCAGCCAGGTGCGGTGCTCGGGCGTGATCTCAGGCAGCACCTTCTGGATGAAGGTCGGTGCGCGTGAGGCATACATGTGGGCGACGGCGTATTTGTAGCTCACCTCGAACGGCCCCGGATACTTCTCCCATTGCTTCAAGAGGGGCTCCAGTCCGGTTTCGTGCAGACGGTGGATGAGCCGGAATTTGCGCTGTGGTTGCGCCTTCAATGCATCACTGATCCCCTCACCATACGCAGCCCACAGCCAGGCCTCCTTGCCCTTTGAGCCATCTTCATGATCCATGTTCTCGCCGGAGGTGATGCCCATGCCGGCGAGGCGCGGATAGGCCAGCACTGTCTCACGGACGCTTTTGCGAAAGTAGTCGATGGTGGCTTCATTGTTCAGATCATCCGTGATGCCGTATTGGCCGCCAGTGCCGTAGGTGAAGACATTCCAGGTGAACCAATAGACCTCGATGCCGCGATCATGCGCATAGTCCATCACCTTGCGCCAGAATGCGATCTTCTCATTGATCGTGATCCTCTTCACGATTTCCTTATTCTCCAACATCCAAGGCTTCACCATGCCGATGCCACGAGTCGAGAAGGAATCAAAAGGCTCCACCAAGTCCGCCGTGGTGCGCCACACATCATCCAGCGCGATCTTGGGATACTCCGGCACCTTCACGATGGATGGAAACGGATGCATGCTCCAAAGCGTCAGCACATTGAAGCGGTCCCGCGCCATGCGGTCGATGAACTCATGCCAGAACTCCAAGCTCCAAATCTCGGGAATGTTTGCCTGCGCCGAGGTGCTATTGTCCGAGTAGCTCGGCGTGCGTAGATCGAGCGGGATGTTGAACTTGATGCCTCGCTTGGCGATGTGCGGCTTGTTCTCGAAGTTCTTCAACGAATTGAGCGTGCCGGTGCGGATGGCTTCGGCGATGTCGAGGCCTCCATACATGGCACCCGTGGTATCGCCGCCGATGACGCGCAGTGTTTCGCCATCGCGCTCAATGCGATAACTCTGCGGAACAGCTCTGGCATCCTTTCCGACCGAGATCGAGATATGGGCCGCATTCACGCCTTCACCGAGGGTCATGCCCTTAGCGGTGGCTGCACGACGGATTTCCTCAGCCGCGAACTTTCCTGGTTCGCCCGCTACCGGTTCGCTTGTTAAAAGAAGGCTTGTGGCCATCGCAGGGAAAGCGAATGCGACAAGAATGGAAACCACGAGTTTGGTTATCATGTTGAGGAATGGCATCGTGAACTTTGGTCGAAGGCATGGAGTCTGATTCAGGGCAGCTTTGACTCTGAGGCAAGCAACGAAACATGCACATCATCCAGGTAATGTGCCGACGACTGCAATGACGCATCCCCCGGCGGCAAGGCACCAAGGATGAAGACGAGGGTCTTCGCGACACGAGGCAGGGGTATTCTCAGCGAGCATGTCTGCCATCCGCCATCTCCGGGCATCCTGTCATATCTCTGCGAGACGGACACCACATCATCACGCTCCGTCTTTGACCAGAATTCTTTCGTCGCTGTCTCGGGTGGTTCATCCAGAGCAATCACGCGGATCAGATAACGGGAGTTGAAGTCCTGACGAGTCGCAAAGAACGAGGCGGTCACCTGCACCTCAAAATCGCCGACTAGGCTCTCCAGTGGTTGTGCTCGTAGATCCAGCAACTGATACACACGTGACGTGTGGTTCTTCACCAGCTTCTCATGCGGGATTGGCTCCAGCCGCATCATGTACTGGCCTTCCAAAGGCTGCACGCCATTCTCGGCGGGCACTAGCTTGGCCGAATCCACACCCCACTGCCCGACACGATTAGGCAGACCACCATCCAGAGGGTGGTCTACATCCTCAAAGCCTGGATCAAAGACCGCCAGCGGCACCTTTTCCACCAATGTAGTTCTCTGCGTCACGAACCCAAACACCACCGATGTGCAGAGCATCCCAAACACAATCCCCGCCGCCGCTGCCGTGAGCGGACGCCAGGAGAGCCAGACGGAGCGACGTGGAGCCACCACCGACGGCTGCGATATGCGAACTCCCGCAAGCGCGGAATCAAGATGCGTATAGCGCAGAAAGTCCTGACGCACGCTCGCATCTTTCACGATGAGTGATTCCAACTCCTGCGTCTCTTCCAGCGAAGCAACGCCGTCCAAGTAAAGGCGCATCAGTTCAAGCTCATGTTCAGTTCGATTCATGTCAGTTCCTCCTCTGCGAGCACCTGCTGAGTGCAGTTCATCAATGCGATGCGAATGCGGTGCAGCGATTTGTAGAGGGCCATCGCACTGCGGCCCGCCCGCGCTGCCAGTTCATCAATGCGCACCCCTGGCTTGTAGGCCTCTTCCACCAACGTGCGTTGATCATCCGTCAATTTGTGAAGGCAATCATTCAAAGCCCGACGCTCCGCCTCAAATGCATCCTCCGCTTCCTCGGAAGCCACTGCCAGCAACCGCAGCGCCTCATCGCCAAACACATGCCGATCCCGGCGTCGAGTCCGCAGAAACTCCATCGACACAAACCGCGCCACTCCAAACGCCCAGCGGCGAAAGTCATCCATGCTGGTGATGTCCTCAAACTTCCGCCACAGCACCGCCGCCACATCCTGCATCACCTCACGCGAATCCTCCAAGGTGGGCACCAACGACCGTACAAAGCCACGCAACGACTCCTCATGCTCCACATAGAGTCGGAGGAAGAGGTCATGACGATGCTGTTCGGAGTCGGTCACAAAACAAACATGACCAGTGCCCGTTTCATTTGCCGAAAAAAGTTTCCACAGGACGAAAATGCCCAGCTGATGCCGCGCTCATGAGCCAGGGTGGACATTGCTCAAATGCATCGCTTCCAGGAGTTCCCGCATGCGCCACCGCCAACAGCCTGCCAAGCTGATTTCAAACATGGGCACGCAAGGGTGAGGGCGGCGATGAGGGAGAGGCGTTTCATGATGATGAACATCATCGCGTTGTTCCCCTATCGTTTGTTCGTCGTGATGTTTGCCATCATCTCGAAGTTCTTGTTGAACGCCTTGCCTGTCGGCGAAAGCTGGTAGAACTCGGGCTTGTCTCCGGCGAGTCGCTGGTGCGAGATCTGCATGCCCCAGGGGGTCGAGACATTGGGGATCAGCGCCCCGAGCGATGCGTAGTCAATCCGGATCTCGATGCACCACTTGTCGGGGTATTTCTTCACCGCATAGTCGCTCACGCTGTAGAACGCCGGCAGGTTGGCCACGTTCGGATCAGTCGTGTCCTGGTCGAAGATAGTGCCAGCCGGGTTGACGTTGATGACAGGCATGCGCCCGCTCGGAGTCTCCAGCCGTATCTCCACAAAATCATCGGCCCAGATGCCCG
The DNA here is from genome assembly GCA_027490195.1 of Verrucomicrobiaceae bacterium. Lineage (GTDB taxonomy): Bacteria > Verrucomicrobiota > Verrucomicrobiia > Verrucomicrobiales > Verrucomicrobiaceae > Prosthecobacter. The sequence goes on from JAIXYN010000031.1 coordinate 87,296, forward strand.
AGTCGTCGCGCGCCTTGGTGCGGTCATGGAGGCGGTCCATCTTGGGCTCGCGGCACTCGATGCCGATGTAGAGGGCGGTCGGCGTGGCGCGGAACGCAGCGGTGGTGGAGATGTGGGTTGGCTTGGCACTGCTGAACATGTCCTTCAGCGGATAGGAGGGCACGCCCTTCCAGAAGGCTTTGGAAAAATCGCCATTGCACTGGGTGTCTTCGGCGAAGCGTCCGGCCTGGATGGTCGGACCTTTGCGATGCAGGTTTAGGAACAGTCTTTTGAGCGGCTCCATCTCATAGGCGAGGCGGTCGAGCCTCTTCGCATAGATGCTGCCAGCCCCGGCTTTGGCGCGGGCCTTGCCGAAGATGTCGAAGAGCTTCGTCACATCTTCCTCCTTGAAGTTGCCTGAGGATGCCGTCACGCGGCGCGGCGCTTTCCTCATCCATATTTCCTCGCCGAATTTATCCAGCGCTTTCATCTCTTCCGCAGCAGGGCCGTAGTAGAGCGTGTAGTATTCGGCCAGGAGCTTGTCCACATCCACCTTCGGATTCCACATCAGCTTCGAGTAGAGATACATCATGACATGCGTCTGTGCCGGGCAGCCGATGTTGGTGTTGCGATTTTCGGGTTTTGTCCTGTCGCCAAAGGGGGCGTCGTATTCAAGAAGGAATCCCTGGCACTTGTCGGGCGTGATGTTTTTGAAGAGCTGCTTCAGGTTTTCTGTGAAAATATACGGGGTCGGCGGATAGTTGCGGTGAGGGCCGCGGTCATAGAGGTAGTCGTAATAAATGAACTGCTCCGGCGCTTTGACGCACTTGAACCACTCCTTCATGACACCGGTAAACTCAGGATTCAGGTGGTCATAGGCCGTGGTGTTCGCGAACACGCAGGTCATGTCATCCGGGATGAACTTGCCATGGAGCTGGGTGGGGACGCCCACCGTGCCGGAGTAGGCGTAGAAGGCTTTGCGCTGCTGGTTGCCGGGATACTTCTTGTTATAGCGCTCGAGCATGTTCGCATTGAAATCCCAGGCGTAGTCGCTGTAGCGCCCGGCATCGCCGCGCTCTTTCAGTTTGTCCCAACCGTTTGCCACATCCTCGTCGTCGATGGTGCTCCATCCATCCGGCTGGTTAAAGCTGACATACGGGAGCAACTTCGGATAGAAGGTATTGGCGGACTCCAGGTATTGCAGAAAAGTTGAGCGGAACTTTTCGCCGGAGAGCTTGGGTGCGTGGAAATCAGTCTTGCCGTTGACCTTTCCCGCACACTCGGGGTCCTCTTTGCCGTCGAGGATGCGCCCTGCGGCATGATAAAAGAAAATGAAATCGCTCATCCCGCCGCCAAGCGACTTGAACCACATGGCTTCATCGCGGCAGCCACGCCAGTGGCTCCAGTTGCGGTAGCGGAAGGCCGGCTCGCTCTTGATGTCCTGATCGGCAAAGACAATCTCCTTCTTTTCGGGGATGACCTGCCCGATCTCGGCGAAGGGCATGTACCAGCGGAAGCCGAGTTGTTCGAGAAGCGCGTAGGCGGCGAACAGAGTGCCGGTGGAATCAATGCCATCGTGAAACCCAAGACTCCTCGACGCATCCTGTTCGCGGCACTGGTTGTGGAGGCCCTCCATGAACATCGGCGAGCGCCATTTGTGCCCGCCGGTGTGCTTCAGCCATTTGTCTTCGACCCTGTAGAGGTTGTCCTCGCTGAGACCGTAATGTTTATACCATTCGACATCGACCCCAGCCGCGATCACATCGTCGCCTTTGACGATGATCTTGTAGCCGTCGTATTTGACCTCTTTGAGATCCATCCCGATCTTCTTCGTCATCTCGTTTTCGCCGAACCAGACCCTGGTCTTCACCTTGCCGGTCGGTTCACTGACGATATCGAGCTTGGCGCCCGACATCTTGGCAATGATGTTCTGAAACTCCGTTGCCGCCGCGATCACAATCGGATTGGCATCCTTCGGGATGATGATTTCGGCCGTCACATTACCGTCCTTCACGATCGGCGCTGCGGAAAGGGGCGCCGAGAAACAGAAGGTCAGCAACAGGATGGCAATAAGTGGTGTGGTATGTTTCATTTCGGTGTCTTTCAATCAGGGGCGTTCATTCAACAGCTTATCAAGTGTGGGGCTCATCGCCTCCATCCAGCGTGTGTAGCCGGGGCCGGCGACGTGGAGTTTGTCGGGCATCACCGCTGGGCTGATGCTTCCATCGGGCTCGATGAGTTTGTCGCCAACGTCGAGGAAGAAGACCCGCTTGTTGTCGGTCAGCTCGGCGAGTTTGGCGTTTGTCTGGCGGATTGCCCCGTTGATTTCGTCTTTGATTGAGGCACCGCGCGGCAGAATGCCCAGCAGCAGGACTTTGCTCTGGGCGGTCTTGGTCCGGATCTCTTGAATCAGCCCGCCGATGTTCGATGCGATCTCGTCGGGAGTGAACTTGCCAGTGAGGTTGTTGGTGCCAATGAGCAGCACGATGACCTTCGGCTTAGCCTTGTCGAGCATGCCGTTTTGCACGCGCCAGAGCACGTTTTGAATCCAGTCCCCGCCGATGCCGAGATTGATGGGACGATGTTTGCCAAAGCGCGCCTCCAGCACTTCCTGCGGCCAGCGTGCGGTGATGGAGTCGCCGATAAAGACCAGCTCCGGGCGTGTCGCCACGACGGCTTCGCACTGCGTCTGATGCTTGTCGGCATAGGCGCTGCCAATCTTTCCATTCACTCCGAACTGCGGCGTGGAAGCGCCCAGTGCTGGGGAGATGATATTGGATGGGGCCTCGGGCGTTTGCCCAGTTGGGCAGTCCTCGATGACATAGAGGAGTCGGCCACCCGCTTTCTTTGAATTCGCCTTGGGAACAATCGCGAGGTGAATGACGTCATCCTTCTTTAGTGGGCCGAGCTTGAACTGAAAGACGTGGGCGAAGCGGTCCTTCGCAAAGTGTTTTTGCGCCTTCAATTGCTCATTCACATAGACCTGCACCTCGGTGCCATCGGTGAAGGGGGTGCGCAGGTTCCCGTGGTTGATCCAGACATCGCCAGCGGAATCGGCACTGAGTTTGAATGACGCGATGTAGCATCGTGCGCCGCCATTTTTGTCGGGCATGGCAAAGACATCGCGCGAAAGGGTCTGGCTGGGGGCATCAGTCCGCAGTGCGCCTGACGCATCCCGCACACCATAGGCCTTCGCTTTCTCATCGTAGCTCAAAGGCGTGTAACCGCTGGAGTCACCGAGCTTGTTGCGCTCATTCCATTGAAACTTCCAGCCCGCTGGCGGCACCTGGGCCGCAGCGGCGTCTCCATAGACGGCAATGATGTTTCCTGCTCCGGCTTCGCTGGCTTTCAGCGTGCCCTTCTGAGCATGACTGAGGAACTGCAGCGCGAGGAGGATGGTGTAGATGCGATTCATGAAATGATTCTCCAAAGGATACACCCGCAGCACGTACTTTTGCGCGAGCTATTCGTGGCCAACAAAGTAAAGTCGTTTACGCTCAGGCTAAAATGGGTTCGCACCTGCGGACTACCTGCCATCACCAATGACGCTCACATCTTTGAACCGCAACGATGTCCGCACGGGAACCATCTTGGTGAGGTTCAAGGATTGGCGGTGTGTGATGATGTAGATGCCGGTTAGCTTCAAAGGATAGTCGAGTTGACCATCGATATTGCCTTTCCATTGCTTGAAGCCGCTTCCGGGCTCGACGTGTTTCAACGGCGAATCATCGGTGAGTGGAAAGCTCATGAAGCGCCACCCATCGAAGTCGAGGGTGCTGTAGTTGCCCCAGTCACCGCCGTCGTAGCCGCCATTAGAGATAAAATGCTCGCCTTTGGCATCCTCTATCTCCCACAAGATGCGGCCCCAGCTGCTATTGCCTCGTACCCAAATGCCGATGCTGTGCGGCTTGCCGGTAATGGGCACGGCTGTTTTCAATTTCAGCGCGGTATATTCTCCGACGACAGCGGGCAGTTCGCCGGTCTTTAGCAGAGCCACTTCGAGGCAGGGGCCTTGTTCGGCATCGTGCTGCTGGGTGAGTGTGAAATTGCCCGCACGCCGCAACTCACTCTTCAAAGTGTCGTCGTTCACGAGCGACCAGTCATCTGAGTTGTCCATTTTCGCGACGACTTGGGTGCCACTCGGTGGCGGCAAAAAATGCCGTGCGCCTGCGGTGATAGTTTTCACGGAGACAGAACCAGTGAGGTAGATCACTGCGCTTGAGGCCTTGATCTTGAGACGCCTGCCCTTTGTTGCCTGCTGATGTTGCACGCCATAGAAATCCGTCTGTGTGAGGGTGGCATCAGCCGGCAGTTCGATTTGCATTTCGCATTCGCCGCGTGTGGTCCAAAGCGCATACACATACTGATCGCCACGCGTAAACTCGAGCGCGTGTGCACTCGATGAACCGGTGTCTAGTTGCCGCGCTAGCTTCACGCTGTCGAGCACCTTGGTGAGCGTGGCCAGGGCGACATAGGCAGGCTTGGGATAGTGAAGAGGGTGGCGCTGGCACAGGCCGCTGCCACCCCACAGCGCATCGTAGTAGGCATTGCCCACGTCTTCGAGTCCGGCAGGTGAGATGGCGGGAAAACGATGTGCGATCCCAATCATCATATCACGGGCATACCACTCTGCGTGACGTTGGGCGCCTAGATCACGCTCGGCTCGCGAGGTGAACTCGAAGCAGCCAGCCAGCGGAATGTCATGGCCAAGCTTCCGCGCTGTCTCGCTCATGAGCCAGATACCGCCGCTAGTGTGAGGACTGAGTTTTTCCGGCGCGATGGTCTGCCCGGTGGTCTCGCTGCCAAGGTAGTCGATTAACTCACGTGGGAAGCCACGCCGGAGCATGACTGCGATCATGCCGATTGAGCCGCCGGAGTTTCCCGCGATGATTTTAAGCTGTGGAAACTTTGCGCGGAAGAACTTCGCTCCGCGCAGACCGAGTTCGTAGAGATCGTCCTCGCGCTTTGCGAGTGTCTCATCCTTCGCCGCATAATTCACGTCATACAGTTCCGGCGGATACGCGCCTGGGTCGTAGCTCTCGTGAAACAAATCGATGAACTGGCAATGAGGGAAGCGCTGCAGCATTTCGGTGATGTTCTTCTCGGCACGCGCCTCCGCAGCGGGCCAGTCCTGAAGATCAGCAAGCCGAAACGGCCACTTGATTTGATTCAGTGAGACCTTCCACGGCGCGAGTTCTGGCTCGGAGTCCTTCGTCCAGAAAAACGTTGTGCGCCGCATCCCGGCCTTGTGCAGCAGCGGTCCGGCGATGCCGGCATCGTGTGTGGAGTAATGCACGCCATTGAACCACCAGGTGCCGAAGGGCGATTCGTAGCCTGCGGTGCGCGTGTCTTTTCCCAACAGGGCAAACGCAGCCTCGTGCGTCATCAGCGACTTCCCATGCTCGTCGTTCACAAGGACGCGCAGACCATACCAGCCGATTTGTGGCATCGCCAAAGGCAGCGTGATGTCCGCCTCCGCGCCCGCAGCGCCGAGAGATGTCGTCTTCTCATTCGCGGCAAGTCGCTTGCCATTCACATCGCTGATTTCCCAGCGCACCACGCACTTCACTGGCTTCACCGCGCGCAGACTTACGGTGGTCTCCGGCACTTCGTTATTGTGGAAGATGTTGCCGGGTTGCGACTGCTTCAGTCGCAGTTCGACCGGCGATTTCTCCAAGCTCACACCAAAGACATGCACTGCGCTGGTCGATGTTGCCAGCGGCATGCGGCGGCGGTCGATCTGCACCTCCAACCCGCCCATCTTGCCGAGGAATTCAAAGTCGAGATACGGCCCGATTTTCATCGCAGCGTATTGATCCTTTGTATCCGAAAGCAGATCGAGGATATCGCCCGCCTTCAAGTCCACGCGCACGAGATACAGCGGCACCGTGGTCTTCTTCTTGTCCACGCTCACATATTCCACGCTGCCCACCTGCTCGATGCCAGCGCCGGGTTTCTCATCGCCGCGCGGCAAAGCAAGCGTCGTATCCGCGATGGCACCTCCACGCCCCTGCGTGCCAAACCGCGTCAACCGCGTGGTAAGCACCGCATCCTTTTTCACATCCGGCTCCACCGCGCACAGCACCCAGGCGCGATGATAGAACGCCTGCGGCACTGAGAAGTGCAGTGACTCCTTCATGCCGTCCAACGACGTGCGCGAGGTGAACTCATTCGTCTCCAAGGCCCGCGGCCCCTGCATCATCTTCGCCTCGCCGACATCCGCATTGCCCGCGCTCTCCGGCACAATGATCGGCACCGTTTTGATCTGCTGCATCCCCGGCTTCAAAGACACCACCGCTTCCTTCATTACGCCAGGCCGCGCAATGCTCCGTACATCTAGGGGCAAAAACAGACCGCTTTCCGCGCGCGTGAATGACCGCACGCCGCGCACCTCGCCACCCGGTTCCAATTTGAAACTCACCTCCATGAGTCGTGCATCACTCGCCACCCGCCCGCTGAATCGCCCGTCCAACCACAACTCCGAGCCTGCCGAATCTACGCGCACCTCCATCGGCACCCAGCATTGCGAAGCCGGAGTCAGCGACTCCCAAGCCTTCGCCAGTTCCGCCTGCTGTGCCTCCGTGTAGCGCGAGAGTCGAGGCCGACTGTGATACTCAAACCGCAGGCCAGCGCCCGTGAACTCGATCCATCCATCCGCCATTGGCACCGTCTCCGGCGTCTTCTTGCCATCCTTCTCCACCGTGCGCTTCAGCGTGTCTGCCTTCACCGCGCCGAGCAGCGTCTGCGTTTTGCCATCCGCAAACTTGAACATCACCGCCATCTTCCCCGCTGCGCCGATGCGGAACTCGGCGTTCAGAGTGTTGCCTTCGTTGAGCGGGATGGCCAGGGCGTTGAGCACCGATGCACCGAAGAGAAGAGCGGCGTAAGTTCGGAAAATGCTCATCAGGTTGGTAAGTGAGACGGGTTCAGGACAAGAGGCTCTCAAACGCAAAAGATTCCTATTTTGAATCCAGCTTCTCCTGCTCCAGTGACTTCTTGATGGCGTCGTTGAAGCCTTTTTGAAGTTCCTCCGCATTCAGCGGCGCGGCCGTGGTGTTTTGCTGCGAATACGTGCCACCTTCCCAGCGCAGGTTGCGAATCGCGGGCTGCCCTTTCCATGGCTTGCCGTTGATGCTCACTTTTTGACCGTCCTTAACGATCTCACCTTTGGGAGAGATGCTGAACTCTGTCACTGTCTGCCAGTTCGCGAGCGGCGTCGTGATCTTCGGATCGGTGGGCAAAAGATCGCTGATCTTCACGCTCACTTCCTGCCAATCCGGCGAGCCCTTCAGCGGTTTGAGCGCGGTGTAATCGACAGCCGGTTTACCCATTGCGAACGCTCCCCAGGCATTGCAGTTGAAGGTGAGGACGAGCTGGTTGTCGGTCTCGCATCGGGTCTCAAAGTGCAGCGTCGCGCCGTCCGGGCCGCGCCACTTCGCATCCTTCAGTTTGCGTGTCGCGGCGGTCCACAGCGTCGGGTGCCCCCAGGTGAGCCGATACCAGTCGTGCCAGCCGCGCGAACCGTCATCAATGAGCCGTTCCGGCTTGTCGGTTGGCCTCACTTTTGCCGCCTGCAACTGTGACGGACCGACGGCGAGGACGCGGGAGCTGATGGCGAAGGTCTCGCTGTTTCCATCACCCGGCATCAACGGGATGGTTCGATAGTTTGGCGGTGTCTCGTAAGCCACATTAGCGAAGACAAAGAGCGGCTGATCGAGGCTGATCACCGGGCATTCAGCCTGCCATTGCGAGTCCGATTTGACCGCTTTGGCATCGCGCCAGAAACGCGTGAGCGCGTGTGGATCGAGCGAGTAGTAGATGTCCACGCGTTGCACCCGCTGCGAGTCGTCGGGCGTCACACTCACACGGGGGATGCCGTCCGGCGATGCAAGATTCAGCGTGATCTTCGGCGTGGCCGGCATCTTGAACGCCACTCCTTTCAAGTGCTCCTCAAACCACAGATAGTCAGTGAGAGTATGCTCCGATGTGTGGCGATGATTCAGGTGCGGGGCGATGCTGAAACGCAGGCGCTCGTCGGGCACGCTGCGCCAGTTCCAGGCCATGTTGTCGATGTTCGCATTGAAGTCGTTTGTCGGCGAAAGCCACAGCACCGGGCAGGTGATGCGCGGGATGTAGGCGTTGTCGGAGACGCAGGCGAGTTCCATGGCTGTGCGCTTGGCACGGCTGCCTCCGGGCACATCGGTCTCGCTTTCCAAAAGGTCTCCCGCGCCGCCGCATGATGGCACTGCTGCTTTGATCCGTTGGTCGATTCCGGCGAGATTGGTCGTGAGCTTCCCGCCCATGGAGTGACCGTGCACACCGATCCGCGACGCATCCACTTCGGTCTGCTTTTCCAGAAAGGTGATCGCGCGCCGGGCGGCGGTAAGCACGATGAACCAGTTGCTGTTCCGCGGCGACTCCACGGCATCGAGCGTGAACTCATCCGGCGTGAGCGCTCCCGCGAAATGGTTCGCCTTGTTGCGCTGCGGTGGATGTGTGGCGTCGAGTTTCCCCCAATCGGTCTGCGGGCCGCTCCACGTCTCCCCGCCGATGCCCATCTTGTTGCCACCCCAGTTCAGCGAGAGACTCGCATAGCCTCGCTTCGCGTAAGTCACGACACTGTCGAGGTTGGCCGATTGGCCACCGCCGTGCAGATGCAGAATGGTCGGCAGTTTCGTCGCTCCCTTTGGAAACGCATAGAGTCCCGCGACCCGAGACGGCGCTCCTTTGAAAACACCGACCTGATAGCGCACAATGCGGCAGACCACTCCATCCTTCTCCCACTCCTTGAGGACTTCGCTTTCGAGCGGGTCTTTGCGCGGATCAAAATCAGCCCAGAGTTCTGAGACGGATTGCGGTGGTTCAACGGCAGCGAGGGGCCCGAAGGATACAAGAAGAGATGAACACAGGAGGGTAAGGGATCGATTCATAGAAAGGGTGTTTTGCTGGGCCAGTGAATGCATAGCATTTGAATTCGCCGTTCATTCATCCCTCCCACTCATAAAAGGCGACCACGCCTGTCTCAGGATACGAGCTTTTGCCAATGGCTTGCGTGATGGCGAAGCGCTTGTGGTCAGGGTGAATATCGAGGCAGGTGCAGGGGCCGTTGGTGGCTGTCTCGGCGAGGGATTTGTCCTCGTCGCGATGCCACGCGCGGAACTCGCCTTTGGCAATCTCTCCGCTGGCGGCCATGATGAATCCATCGCGGTGGCAGCGGGCGGTGTAGCTGAAGCCCTTCATCGTGGAGGCGAGCTTGCGCTGGAACTTGCCGCTGCTGGTGTCATAGAGTAGCAGGCTGGCGGGGCCGTCGTAGCCGCCGCGTCCGCAGGCGATGATGAGCGCTCCATCAGGCGTGAGCGTGAGGCCGCGGATGCCGCCCCACTCGATGTCCTCGACGTTGCGATAGCCGGACAACTCGGGCACTTCGATCTTGAGCAGTTCGCTCCCGCTGGTGAGGTCGCAGACTTTGATCGTGGGCTTCTTCGGCTGACGATCTGCGGTGATGATGCGCTTCCCATCAGGGTGCAAGGCGATGCCATAGAGGGGATGCTCGCTGCGTGGCAATTCGCGCAGGAGTTTGCCATCGGTGCAGTGCCAGAGGCGCAGGGCACCGTCCCGATCACCGGTGGCGAAACTCTTGCCATCAGCACTCACTGCGAGTGCGCGAATGGTGCAGGGATGTGCTTCGATGTTCCAACGCAGCTTTGGCACATCCCCGCTGCAATCCCAGGCTATGACGTGGCCGACGTAGTCGCAGGTGAGCACAAGATCATTGGCCGTGCGCGCCATTTCGCTGATCCAACTGTCGTGTCCGGCGAGCGCTATTTTCTTTCCGCTGGCAACGTCGATGCAGGCGATGCTGGCATCGCGTCCGCCAGCGAGGAGGTGCTTGCCATTGGGTGAGAAGACGCAGCTCATCAGCGGCACCTCATTCTTATGCTCGATGATGAGCTGGGTCTTGGCGGGATTGATGGGCACTAGCGGCAGCGGTTATGCAAGCACAGCCTTGATCGGCTTAGCTGCGGGATCGGCGATGGGATTGGTCTGACCATTCAAATCATAGTCCGCGCTGGAGTCGATACCGAGCGCAGTGAGGTAGGTGTGAAACAGATCGCCGATGCCGACCTCGTGTTCCTTCACCTCAGTACCAAGATCGTTGGTCGCGCCGTGGACGATGCCTTGCTTGATACCGCAGCCAGCCATCGCCACGGACCAAGCGCGGCCCCAGTGATCTCGACCACCGAGGTTGTTGATCTGCGGCGTGCGGCCCATCTCGCCAGTGACTACGACGAGCGTGTGTTCCAGCATGCCGCGCTGTTCCAAGTCATCGAGCAAGGTGACAAATGTGCGATCAAACTCCGCGCATCGCATCTGGTGCCAGTAGAAGTTGTCCTGGTGCGCATCCCAGTCGAAGTGCACCACGCGCACGCAAGGTACACCGGCCTCCAGCAAGCGACGCGCGAGCATGCAGTTCTTGCCGAAGTCGTGGCGGCCATAGCGTTCAATGTCTTTGGGCGACTCGGCTTGGAGGTCAAAGATCTCACGTCTCTGCATGAGGGCGCGGGCTTGGTCAAAAGTCGTGCTGTAGCCGTTGATTGGGGCTTTGGCGTGACTGCGCAGGAAGCGCTGATCGGCGGCGCGGCGCACGGCATCACGTGATTGCAGCGCCGCTGCGTTGATGCCTGCAGGCACCATGAGATTCTCCGGCGGCAAGCCATCGATCACGCGCACGCCTTCATACTTGGCACCGAGGAAACCCGCGTCGCCAGTGTCGGTGTAGGCCTTGGGGCCAGCGCGACGCAGCGTGATGTAACCGGGCAAGACATCACCGGGCTGCTCCAGCAAATTCGCCACTGCCGAACCCAGCACGGGATAGCCAGGCGCAAGACGTCCGGCTTGGATCGCATAGTGGCCCTTCTCATGATCCGGCAGATTAGAGTTTACGCTGCGCACCACCGCGAGCCGATGCATGATTTTCGCCGTGTGCGGCAGTAGTTCGCCGATACGCACGCCGTCGAGGGAGGTATTGATCGCTCGGAACGGTCCGCCAAATTTTGTTCCGGGTTTTGGGTCCCAAGTCTCCAACTGACTTGCACCGCCGGAGAGAAACAGCACGAGCAACTGCTTGCGACGGGCCGACGTCGCGATGGCTGATGGAGCGAAGGCTGCAGTTCCTGCGGCCCCTGCGAGTCGAGCGATGGCTTGGCGACGAGTGAGACTGGTTTGCATGGGATCAGTGGTTAAAGCGAAACTCTGCCGACAAAAGCAATCCCCAGACCAGCGGCTGCAAGGCTTCAGCGCGGTCCTTCGCTGTCTTGGTAGCGGAGACAATTTTTACCACCTCGGCTGCTTCATCAGCAAGCGGTAGCCGATTGAAGATGCTGAGGTAAACATCCTCCGCCATCGCAGCGGGATTGGTGAAGGCCGACCAGCGATCAAACGCCGTGCCCGGCGCAGCTTTGATAAGATCCATGAGCTTCGGGTTGTTCAGCAAGAATAGCGCGTGATCGACCACGGGATCGATCTTGCTGTCATCGGTGCCTGGCAGTGGAGTAAAGGCGGCGATCAGCGTGGTCGTTGCCTTCTCCAGCGCTTCGTAGTTCTCTTTGACCCAGTGCCAGTCTTTGAGCTTCGCTTCGACCTCGGCAGGCTTGGTCTTCTTCAACTGCTCCTCCGCACGCATGAAACTCGCATCGAGCCGACCACTGGCACGCAGCAAGGACCAGCGCATCTGTTCCGGCGTCAGTCCTCTCAACGGTGCAACAGCAAAGGCATCCGCCATGGGCTCAGAGCCAGCGGGCAACTCACTCGACAACTGATAGCACCGGCTCAGCGCAATCTCGCGTAAGCAGCCTTTGATGTCACAGCGATGCTCCACCAGCCACTGCTCAAGCGCTGAGAGCACGGCCGGATGCGATGGCGGATTCTTCGCATGATGCAGATCCAAAGGATGCACCAGCCCACGGCCCAGCATCATCGCCCATAACCGGTTGCCCAGATTGCGCGCAAACCCCGGCGTTTCGGTGCGGGGCATCTGCTCAGCAAGTTGCTTGCGCCGACTGTAAACCGGAACACCGCGTGCTGTGGAGGTCGGCGCGCTGACATACTCCTTGCCCTTCTCCAGCATGGGATCAGCGATCATCTCGCCACCGGGCAGACGCGGGTTCGTCTTGCCTTGCTCGGTGGTGAACACGGAGGTGAAGCTCACATCGCCCACCGCTTTCTCGCTGATGAAGGAACGGTTCAGCTTGGCGTCGCGATGAAACGACATGCGACTGAGGAAGGCGTAAATGCCGAAGTAATCCGCCTGCTTGTAGTCCGAGAAGCGCGGATCATCATGGCACTGCGCGCACTGAAGATCCGCACCGAGAAACACGCGCCCCACATCGCGCGTGAGTTGATGCGGATCCGCATCACGCGACACGTAGAACTTCACCGCCGCCGGTTGCAGTTCATCGCTGCCATCGCTCGCCAACACCTCGCGCACCAGCGCATTCCAGGGCTTGTTCGCTGCGAACGCTTCCGCCAAGTAGGTCCTCCAAGCCGCCACAGCGACATCATAGGACTTCACGGCCGGCAGCCGTCGCTCGATCAGCATCACATCAAACACCCGCGCCATGTGCAACGAATACTCAGGCCGTCCGAGCAACTGATCAATCAGCCTCACGCGTTTGTCAGGATGGGTATCTTCCAAGAACGCACGCGTCTCAGCCGCCGTGGGAATGACACCGTTCAAGTCCAAGTGCAGCCGCCGAAGAAACTCTGGATCGCTGCTCATCGCCGCTGGCCTCACCTTTGCGGCTGCCCAGTCCTTGGCGAGCAGCACGTCGATTTGATTGTGCAATCCCTCGCCTCTGGCTCCCAGGCTCGCCGCGAGGCAAAGCAGCGTTAGAAGATGATGGGGGATGCGAGGACTCATTGGGGTGGCGAGGCTTCAAACTACGGTCTGAACCGCCAATATGTATCGGCGGCACCGTTCATCCGAAACTGATGCCCCAGCGCAAGACGCCCTACCTGATGGGCCTCTCAGCCAGATACTCGCGCACTGCCGCAGCGAGATTGGCAGCCACGGCGCGTTAGCCTTCGGTCGTGCTGTTTTTGTAGTTCCAGATTGTTTCCAGACACAGGCTCACCGTTTGCGGATTGCCATTCAAGCTTACCCAGTTGGCGCTGATCTGCCGCCATGGTCGAGCAGCCCGTGCCGATCATTCGGCTTTGGTGCCGAGCAACTTTTTCACCATTGGCGCCAATTTGCTGGCAAAGAGCTCATAACCCTCCGAACCCAAATGGAGGTGTTTGTCCGAATACAGCCCCGTCTTCAGTGTGCCATCGGTGTTGGTGAAGTCCTTCCAGAAATCGAGGACATGGACTTGGGGATCTCTGTCGAGCTTCATGGTATCGAGCAAGCTATTGATGTTCGCGACTTGTTTTCCTACCTCTTTGCTTGGATCAAAGGCAGGCAGAATCTTCACGAGAACGATCTGCGATTGCGGACAGCGGAGGCGGAGGTTATCAATGCAGAGTTTGATGCCGTGCGCGGCGGCGGTGACGGGAACGCCGTTGGCTTGGACGAGTGGGGCATTGTTCACGCCGATCATGAGCACGATCACTTTTGGCGAAGCACCATCGAGCGCGCCGTGATCAAGCCGCCAGAGGATGTGCTCCATGCGGTCCCCCCCGATGCCGAGATTTACGGTCTTCATCCCGCCGAAGTGCTTTTGCCAGGCCGCATTGAAAGGCTCACGATCCCAGCCGCCCCCCCAATGCTGCGTGATGCTGTCCCCCAGCAACGCGATGTCCATGCTGCTGCCTGCGGCCTTCACGTTCTCGATGTTTGCCGCATGGTGATCGAGCCACGCATTTCCCTCACCGCCGTCCTTCGGTTTCCAATGGCCAGCGGTCGGTGTGACGAACCACATTTCAGGAAGATGCTTCTGCACTTCATGGCCAGGCTTGCGCTCGTATTCGCCCTTGGTGACCCAGCGCTTCTCTGCATCGGTCAAAGGCCAGCCGGTGAGTTGAGGGTCCACTTTGCTTTCGTTGTAAGGCGCATAAGGATAGACCAGCGCTTTGCCATCGGCGGTCCTTGAGGTGGACTTGAACAGCGCCTCGCTTGGAGACGTGTTTGATGTCGTTTGTGATGCTGCTGCTGGTGAAGTCGCCGCAGCAGTGGCAGCACCGGTCTTCTTCGCGGGAAGGATCACGTCTCCACCGAGGCCTTTGCCACCGAGAAACTTGTCGAGCAGCGGCTTCAGGCGCTCTGCATACACCGCGTAGCCTTCCAACGAGAGATGGATGTTGTCCGATCCGAACAACGCCTTTTTGATGGTGCCATCACTGTTTGCGAAATCGCTCCACAGATCGAGCACATGCACTTTCGGTTCGCCGTCGATTTTCAACGCATCAAGTGCAGCGTTGGTCTTCTTGATGTTCTCATAGAAATCGTTGCCCGGTGCATGACATGGCAGGATTTTCGCCGCGATGACCTCAGCCTGCGGGAACTTCTCCCGCACATTCGCCACGAGCATTTGTACCCCTTTCGCTGCGGCGTCCACGCCTGTCTCTGGTGCGAAGAACATGTTGTTGTTGCCCACCATCACAACGACGACCTTCGGCTGCAGACCCTCGACGCCGCCGTGATCGAGCCGCCACAGGACATTCTGTGCCTTGTCACCGCCGATGCCGATATTGATCGTCTTGTAGTCGCTGAAGTGTTTCTTCCACGCCTCGTTCAGCACGCCCTTGTCCAGCGGACTGCCCCACTGCTGCGTGATGCTGTCACCGACGAGCAGCACATCAATCGGGCCGCCGTTCGCTTCCACATACTGAACGAGCCGCTCATGCGTATCGAGCCACGACGTGCCGCCCCAGTTCCCCGCGCTAGGCACCACCGGCCACATCGGTGGTAGATGCTTATGCACCTCTGATCCCGGGCGACGCTCAAACTCTGGCTTTAATACATACGCCCGCTCTTCCGCCGTCAGTGGCCAGCCAGTCTTTTGCGGCTCTGCGGTGATGTGCGGATAGTCGAGGGCTTGCGCGGTAAGAACCGCTAGCATGGTAGTAAGTGGTAAAATAGGCAGGATCTTCATTGGATGGGAAATCAACGGTGGACGATGCGCACGGGCAGGCTCGGCGGGGTGCGAAGAGTGAGTTTGACGTCATCCGCATAGATGGCTGTCAGGTTTGCCGGACGCAGGTTTGGCAATGCCGCGAGCTGAATGACGGCGAAATCCGCTTCCGCACTGACCAGACACTTTGCCGTGACCGTCTTCCATGCCGCCGTGTGGCTGCCGAGCGTGGTGACTTCCGCAATCCCGCTGGCCACTGCGTCGGAAATATTGAGCGGCCAAGTCTCGCGCAGTCTGGTAGGGTCTCCTTTGAAGACATAGATTTTGCAGAAGCACGTTACTGAAGGGCGGGTGTTCTCGGGCCGCCCATCCAGAAAGCTGGCAGAAAGCTCCAGCACTGCATCTCCATCCTTGCCCAGGGCGGGCCGCAGCATGCGCAGATCCACAAGCTGGAAAACATCACACGAGATCGCTCTGCCGTTGGGATTAGCGGCATCCGGCTGCGGGCTGATGAAGCGCAGTTGCCGCCCACCATGGTCGGCATCTCCGGCGGAGATTTTCACCGCATCACCACTCCACACGCCCGTTCGTGCTGGAAAGCCGGACTCCACCTGGCTGTGTTCAAAACCGCCATCGACCAGTGCATGCAACCGCTCTGAGGTCACTATCGGCGCGGCGACGGCCCACACCAAGGAAGCGCAGAAAAGGCCGCAGACCAGCCCTGCCGCCATGGCGGCTATCGGGCGTGTGAGCCACGTGTGGCGCTTCTTTTCAGGCAAATCGCGACGGAAAGCCTCCTGGCGGAAACGATCGTGCAGGACCATGGAGCGCAACTGCGACTCGGTGAAGAGCTTGCGCATGGCGGGATCAGCCTGCATCGCCGCTTCGAACGCGGAAGTTTCAGCGGCGGATAGAGCGCCGTCCTGATGGCGCATGGCCAGTTCCAGAAAATCAGTGTCTTTCATGAAGAGGTCGTGTTTTGCAGGCGGGCGCGGACGCAGTCACCGAGGGTTTTGTGCAGGCGCGCGAGAGCTTGGTAGAGCGTCTCGATTTTCCGGCCCATGAGGGCGGCCACGTCGGCGCAGTTGCGCCGCTCAAAGTAGCGCAGGCGCAGCAGCTCGCGGTTGTTGGGTGTGATCTGTTCCAAGCAGCGCCCCAGCGACTCCTGCATCGCATCGGCATGGGATGGCGGCGGCCACTCCTGGGCGAGCACCTCCAGCATTTCATCGCTCAGCCCCACATAGCGACCGTCGCGTGTACGCAGGACGTCGATGGCACGGTTCTTCCCGGCCAGTCTGGCCCAGTTCACCACATGCGCCTCCGTTTCAAACTCCGCCGCCCGGCCCACGGCCTTGACACAGACCTCCTGAAACACGTCCTCGGCCAGATGAAAATCCCGCGTCACACTGGCAATAAACGCAGTGAGTGGCAATCGCTCTGCGAGCAGGATGGAGGCGATTTTTTCTGGCGGCAGCATGGGCTTTCAAGGACTACGCAGAGAGCGCCAAAAACTCGACATGGCAGCCATGCAGAAAAGGAAATCAATGTTCTTCCAACTTGTCGAGCCAGACTTCCAGCGCGTGACGCATGAGGTAGAACGCGAGAGGATTGATGTCGATGAACAGGAAGGCCTAGCGACGGTGCTGCTTCACACCGAGGAGCTGATGAAATGCGGCGAGATCTGGATGTTGAAGATGAGTTTGAGGTCAAGAATGGGCATGGCCCTTGATTGGGACAAAGAGGGGCTTGGGTGTGTCGGATTCGGCAATGTTGCAGGTTGTTTGCGTTTCCAGCACGTCCATTTCGTCACCGGAGGGTTGGTAAAAGATGAGGATGAGAGGATGGGATCGGGTGATGGGTAAGTTTGGGAGGCTGGGTGTCTCGGCGACGTTGTGCTTGAGTCCTTTTCTTTGGCAAAGAATCAGGATCTGCCTTCATAGTGAAGGAGAGCTTGCGCTGCGGTTCGCAGTGCGTGGCGGCCATGATGTGAATGCTTTTCATTCATCGAGGCAAACGCGAACAAAAAAGGGGACGCCTTGCGGCGTCCCCTTCGTGGATGATTGGATGTTGAGTCTCAGATCGCGGATTACTGGCCGCCTGGACGCCACTCTTCGGTGGCGAACTTGAAGGCCTGCTCCAGACCGACGAGGTCGGTGCTTGGGCGGAGGGCTTCGAAGGCCTGGCTTTCCTTCTGGATGTCGGCTTCGCTGTAGTTCATGGCCTTGATGGAAAGGCCGATGCGGCGCTCCACCTTGTCCACTTTGATGACGCGTGCTTCCACTTCGTCGCCCACATTGAGCTTGTCCTTGACCTTCTCGATGCGGTCTTCGCTGATCTGCGAGATGTGCACGAGGCCGTCGATGTCGTCTTCCAGTTCGACGAAGGCGCCGAAGGAGGCGATCTTCGCCACGCGGCCCTTCACGACGTCGCCCACCTTGAAGCGGGTGTCGATGATGGACCATGGGTCGGTGTCGAGCTGCTTCATGCCCAGGCTGATGCGCTGGTTGGCCTTGTCGATGCCGAGGACGACTGCGTCCACTTCCTGGCCCTTCTTGAGGAGCTCGGAAGGATGGTTGATCTTGCGTGTCCAGCTGAGGTCGGACACGTGGATCATGCCGTCGATGCCTTCTTCCAGCTCCACAAACGCACCGTAAGCGGTGAGGTTGCGGACGGCACGCTTCATCTGAGTGCCGATTGGGTAACGAGCGTCAATGTCGTCCCAAGGATTGGTGTCGAGCTGACGCACGCCGAGGCTGATCTTGCGCTCTTCCTTGTTGATGCCAAGGACGGAAGCTTCGATTTCCTGACCGACGGTGAGAACGTCCGAAGGACGCGCGATGCGCTTCGTCCAGGAGAGTTCGGAGACGTGGACGAGGCCTTCGACGCCTTCTTCCACTTCCACAAACGCGCCGTAGGCGACGAGCTTCGTGACCTTGCCGCGCACGCGCTGGCCGACGGGGTAACGGGCTTCGATGTTTTCCCAAGGATTGTTCTGAAGCTGCTTGAGGCCGAGGGAGACACGCTCCTTCTCGCGATTGACTTCGAGAATCTGGACTTCGATCTTCTGACCGATGCCAAGCATTTCGGAAGGATGGTTGAGGCGGCCCCAGGACATGTCCGTGATGTGGAGCAGTCCGTCCATGCCATTGAGGTCCACGAACGCACCGAAGTCGGTGATGTTCTTGACGATCCCGATGACTTTGTCGCCAGGGGTGACGCCGTCGAGGAACTTCTGGCGCTGTTCGGCGCGCTCTGCCTCGATGACTTCGCGGCGGGAAAGGACGATGTTTTTGCGTTCGTCGTTGATCTTGACGATCTTGAACTCGAACACCTTGCCGACGTACTCGTTGAGATCCTTCGGCGGGATGATGTCGATCTGGCTGCCGGGGAGGAAGGCTTCGACGCCGACGTTGACCATGAGGCCGCCTTTGACGACGCTCTTGATCTTGCCTTTGACGAGACCGCCGTCCTTGAAGACGTTGTAGATCTTTTCCCAGTTCTGACGGTGGGCGGCTTTCTCCTTGGAGAGAACGACCATGCCTTCGTCGTTTTCGAGGCGTTCGAGGAGGACTTCGACCTCATCGCCTACCTGGATGTCTTCATCTTCGAATTCGTTGGAGGGGATGGCTCCTTCGGACTTGTAGCCGATATCGACGAGGATGACCTGCGGTTTGATTTCAAGGATCTTGCCTTTGACGATCGATCCTTCGGAAAGCTCGCGAAAAGAACCTGCGATCAGTTCTGCGAGTGTAGCGTTTGCGCTCATTATCTGTTATTTACGGGTTGCGAGTGTTTAGGTGGGTACCGCACGCAAACCTCCACTCCTGAGGTGCACGGCGGGCTTTCGTCCCGCAAAGCCACAAAGCTCCCGGACAAGAGGGGCGAGATTCTCGGGGAGGTTCCGCGTTTGGCAAGGAGGAAAGTGGCAAATGCGGTGCCTGGACCGCCTTACCTCAAGGGGCGCCCCGAAGATCCACCTTGTGCCCGTCTGGAAACTGCACCTCCAGGGTGGAGTACTTCCATTCAGCCCCGGACGATTTGTCCGCTTTCACTCGCAGAGTGCCTTCTCCCTTGGGGCCATTCACCGGGACGGTGAAGCTGGCGTCGCCTGCACCATTCTTGTAATTCACCGAGCCGGAAAACGACCAGCCGGTTGCAATCGGGGTGCCCAGTTCCTGCTGCACCTCGGCAGAGTTTTGCACCCGCTGTAGGGCCTCCCCGTACACGTCCGTCTTTTTGACCACCCCTATGGTGAAGAAGAAAGCGACCAAGGAAAAAAGTACCCCGAGCACGATCAGGCCGAGACAGCCGCCGCAGCCCACCAGCACCCATTTCCCGGGGTTGCTTTTGGGCGCGGGCGTCGGAGTGGGGACCGATGCGGGGAAGGGAGGGGGAAGAGAGTCCATGGCCGTGCGTGAGTTTCCACCATTCAAGTGGAATACGGCCCGGCTGTCGAGATTTGCTGCGAGTTTTTATGATAAGCGTTTTGGGATCTTGCCCGCTGTTCCATAAGCCGCAGGGTGGGGGATCAAGCAACGCCCTGCGCCGTCATCCGCACCTCAAACACGGTCTCGTCTTCTTTCGAACTGACGAGCCGCAGCTCGGCCCCGTTCGCGCGGGCCAGTTCGGTGGCGATGTTGAGGCCGAGGCCGAAGCCGTCGGTTTGGCGGGTGTGGGCTTTGTCGCCACGGAAGAAGCGTTCGAAAAGGCGCTGCTGATTTTCCACCGGAATGGCAGGGCCGGTATTGGTGACGCTGAAAACGATTTGCGCGTCCTGCTGAGAAAGGCGCAGGGAGACGCGGCCTTGCGGGCGGTTGTATTTGATGGCGTTGCTGAGCAGGTTTTGAAACACCTGCTGCAGCAGGGCGCGGTCCGCATGCGCGGTGATGCCTGGTTCGATGTGATGTTCCAGGGTGAGCCCGGCCTGCTCGCAGAGGATTTCCCCGTCTTCAATCAGGCGCTCAAGATCGGTGCTGAGGTCGTAGCTTTCCGGATGAGTCGGCAGGCGGCCGGCATCGGCCTGAGAAAGGAGCAGGAGGCTTTGCGTGATCTGTTTGAGACGGGAGGCTTCGCCAAAGAGCGAGACAAAACGCTCGTGTTCCGTACTGCCGGGGGCGGCGTGGCGCACGGCATCATCCAGATCTGCCAGCATGATGGCGAGCGGGGTCTTCAGTTCGTGGGATGCGTCAGCGGTGAATCGCACGGCCTGCTGGAAGCTGCCCTCCAGGCGCTGCATCATGCCGTTGAGCACGTCGATGAGCTGGGCGAACTCGCGGTTGTCATCGCGCTGCAGGGGAATGCGCTCGGCCAAGTCACTCGCTGTGAGGCGCTGGGCGGTGCTGACCACGCGCTCCAGTGGGCGCATGGCCTGCCCGGAAGTCCACAGCGCACCGAATCCAGCCAGCACAAGACCCAAGGTGCCCGCGCCCACGTACCACCACGCCATGCGGTTGATCTCCGCATAAAAATCCGTTAGCGAAAGGCCGATGAAGATGGTGTAGGCGGGGCTGCTGAACGCCCCGAAACGCCAGTCGGTGCCGCCGGAGCGAGCGGTGAAGGTGGTCGGCTCGCGCACCATGGGCATCTGCGGCCGAAAGGGCAGATCACGCTCTTGTGAACGTGGGGGCCTTCCAAATCCCGGGGTGCCGAGCAGGTCGTCAAAATCGTTTTCCTGGCGCGGTGGCGGTGGGTCACGTCGTCGCCCGTTGGGTGGGCCTGGACCGCCGCCGGGATGCGTGATGGGCGGCACTCGACCGATTTCTTCCTGCGTCGGGAAGCAACTGCGGAAGTACGCATTCAGATCTCTGGGGGCGTTGGGCGTGGCGAAAAGGGTTTTGCCCTGTGCATGCTCCTGTACCACGAGGACCGCACGGGTGGCATTACGATCCGCTGAAGTGCCAAAGACGAGATCGGCGATCAATTTGAACTGATCATCGGTCGTATAGGGATCAATGCGGTTCCAGACCCGCTGGGCAGGAGCAATGATGCGGTCATCTACACTGCGTTCCAGCGTCTGGCTGGCATACCACCACGCGGCGGCACCAAAGCCCGCCACCAACGTCCCTGCGACGATCATTGTCTGCAGGGCTAGGCGGATGCGGAAGCTGCGGGTGTTGGCCGGGGCGCTCATGCAAGGAGGTGAACAGCCAGACTCTCATGCGGGGAGCGGGAATGCGCACGAAGATAAACGCCTATTAATGTCCGCCCGCAGGCCTGTGTCATGCACCGTTGCTCCAATGCATGGGTAACCACCCCACACCGCCATGCACCTTGGAGAAGACCACGCCAGCAGCCACACCACGGATTCATCCGCCCTCAATGCAGCCTCAATGCTCTACAGCCGCCACTGGCCGGTGCTGTGCGCCTTTGCGCGGGCACGCGGTTGCGAAGTTCACGATGCCGAGGACGCTGTGCAGGAGTTGTTTGCCAAACTCGTGGCC
This sequence comes from Verrucomicrobiaceae bacterium, assembly GCA_027490195.1. GTDB lineage: Bacteria > Verrucomicrobiota > Verrucomicrobiia > Verrucomicrobiales > Verrucomicrobiaceae > Prosthecobacter. The sequence goes on from JAIXYN010000031.1 coordinate 108,786, forward strand.
CAGGGCCAGCACGAGCGTGCGGCGGCCATCGTGGACCATGGGGAGCAGGCTGCGTTTCTCTTTGCCCGGCTGCGCACGCACCTGATCAAGCGCTGGCAGCACCGGACTCGGCAGCGGCGCGGCGGCGGCGTGGTGTGCTTCTCACTGAGTGATGAAGATGGCGGGGACATCGACGTGGTGGACGGTCGTCCGTCCCCAGACGGAGAAATGGACCGTGACTGGGCGAGGGGGGTGATCGAGAGAGCGCTGAACTCTTGCAGCCTTGAACTGCACGCACAGGGGCGTGGAGTCGTCTGGGACTGTCTCGAAGAAAACATGGTCAAAGGCTGCCGTGCGGCACGTCCACAGAGTGGAGCAATGCGCACGGCTCTGCACCGCGCCAAACGCCGCCTGCGGGCATTGATCCTGGCAGAATGCCGCGAGGATGAAAGCATCCTGCATGCCGCGCTGGCTTGAGTCATATCATAGGTAGATGAAAACGAGTCTGGAAAGGCCCCCCTGCAGAGAGAGCTTTGCGCTGAAAAAGCATGATGGCTTGTGTGCAATGAAGTTCATTTGTCTGGCCGTCGTTGGGTGGGGGTGGCGAAAGCCCGCCCGTATTTGAACGTCATGCAACGCACTGAGGCATGCGAACGCGCTGGTGGTCGGGCGGTTTGGCGGAGTAATACCCAGGACAGTTGAAAATGAGTCTGAAGGAACAGGTCTGTTTTCCAAGCAGAGCATCAGACCCGGCGCTCCATGCTGGGACGTAGGATGGACGTGGCGATAGCCCGTCCGTCCATGAGCGTGGGGCAAACGTCTTGAGCCTGCGAGCGTTCGGGCAGCCTTGAGCGCACCGTGAGCACTGGGGCGTGCGAACGTCCTCGCAGTCGGGCGGTTTGGCGGAGTGAGCGCTGGAGCGTGGGCGGTCCTCGACGCCAAACACGACCGACCTACGTTCCAGAAAGCACGCATGTCCTCTCA
>JAIXYN010000004.1 GCA_027490195.1 Verrucomicrobiaceae bacterium
ACACACCAAGCTCACCAGCAGCGCCTGCATGGAACTCCGCCGCGCACCCGTTGCTCCCAGCTGCCCCAACCCGCCCTCGAAATCCACGAAACCCTGCCTTAATCAAGTGCCATTCATGCTAGGCAACTTCTACCCAATTCTCTCAACGGCCGTGATATTTCGGTCGTCGTCACGCAATTTTCCACGGAAGGCCACGAGCCTCTCGTCAGATATAATGCCGTGCATGGTATAACGACAAATATGTGGGAAAAAACTCATGTTGATGGTCGTACGTTGGCTCGATGAATCTCCTTTTATTCAGAGACGACCAGCAAGCATTCGACAAGACTGCGGTCGAAGATGCTCTCTGCCGCATCGGAGTGTTGGAGTTCGCGGATACCTTTTTGACTGGAGCTATTCTCGCGGGTGTTTTTGCTGCGGAAGGAGACGAGGTGATGGTCGAATTGAAGGATGACCTGCTGGCCATCTCTATTTCTGATTCAAGTCCGGCAGGTATGAAATTAGTATTGGAGCTTCAAAAGGCCATGCCTGAGCCACTGAGATTGATAGATCAGGGCTACAACTTTGACGCGCTCGTTCCCGAGTATTCAACGGTAGATGCGCTCATGCAGGCAACGCTGTGCTGACGACAGTATTTATGGCGAGCCTCCAGAGTGGCGCTTGCTCCGAGAATGCAAGACTTCCTCCTCCCTACCTCGTAAAACCGGGAGGCTGATTATCCTCCCATGTTGCCGGGTTACCATCAGGTCCGGCGGGCGGAGTGACGCTAATAACTAAACGCTAACAGTTGTGAAGCAGTAGAATGCTCCACATGCGAAAAAGAAGAGAAGAACAACCGGCGTGAAGCAGCCACTCTTCTTGGGCCTAATGGATGGCGGCAAGCTAGGCTGGGCGTGTAGGAATTTTTGCGTGGGTGCATAGAATGATGACTTGCTCACTTTGTCCCAGCGGCGCTCAGAAGTTGCAAATCCTTCGTTTACCAGATGTCGAAGGAAACCGAAGCAGGATAGTCTGTGGATTTCGTTGAGGACAACTCCTTGGTTCTCCATTTGGATGTAGAGCGAATCGTAAAGATCTTTGATCGTAATCGGTTCGCTTGTCCGTAATTTGGCGACTAAAAGCTGGAACAGTTGGGTGTCGATCTCTTCGTTCTTCATCATAATCGATCGTTGCTGTCTTCTTGCTTAGTAGGACAGCGCAATGAATATGAGGTGTGTGAGTTGCGTTGCTCCTTCAGTTTAAAGGCTTCGAGTCAGAGTAAAAGCCGACTTTCATCGGCTCCACCTCACCCCACCAACCCCGCAGCGGCCACCAGCGTCTCTTCATTGACGATCTTGCCTGCCAAATCGGGTTTGCAGTCGCTTTTGAGTTCGTCGCGGAATTTCTTGATGAAGCTCTGGGTGGGCCAGGAGGCGGCTTCGCCGAAGGCGCAGATGGTCTTGCCTTCGATCTGATTGGCCACGGTCTCCAGGGTGTCCACGTCATCGGGGCTGGCGTCTCCGGCCACGATGCGGTCGCTGATCTTCTTCATCCACAGGCTGCCTTCGCGGCAGGGGGTGCACTGGCCGCAGGACTCGTGCGCGTAGAAGGCGTTCAGGTTGTTGATGACCCAGGTCATGCTGCGGCTGTCGTCCATGATGATGACGCCGCCGGAGCCTGCCATGGTGCCGCACTGCGCCATGGTGTCGAAGTCCATGGGGATGTCCATGATGCCGAGTTCACGGCCGTCCTTGAGCTTGTACTTTTCATCGGCGCGCAGCACCTTGGAGGAGCTGCCGCCGGGGATGATGGCCTTGAGTTTGCGGCCGGGTTTGAGGCCGCCGCAGAGCACGTCGATGACTTCGCCCATGGTGACTTTGCCGACTTCCACTTCGTAGTAGCCGGGCTTCTGCACATCGCCGCTCACGCAGAGGATGCGGGTGCCGGTGTTGTTCGGCGTGCCGAGCTTGGCGTACTCCGCGCCACCCATCTCGATGATGTGCTTCACGTGGCAGAGGGATTCCACATTGTTCACGATGGTCGGGCTCATGTAGAGGCCGAGCGCCGCAGGGAAATAGGGAGGCTTGATGCGCGGGTAGGGGCGCTTGCCTTCGAGGGATTCGATGAGGCCGGTCTCTTCGCCGCAGATGTAGGCGCCTGCACCGCGATGCACGTAGATCTCGCAGTCGAAACCGGTGCCGAGGATGTTCTTGCCGAGGAAGCCTTTTTCGTGCGCTTCAGCGATGGCCTTTTCGAGAATCTTCGCCGCGTAGGGGAATTCTTCGCGCACATAGATGTACGAAAGCTTGGCACCCACCGCGAAGCAGGAGATCGTCATGCCTTCGATCAGCTGATGCGGATCTTGGTGCATGATGTAGCGGTCCTTGAAGGTGCCGGGTTCGGATTCGTCCGCGTTGCAGATGAGATAGACCGGCTTCGTGTTCGTCGGCGGGATGAAGCCCCACTTCACGCCGGTCGGGAAACCTGCACCCCCACGGCCGCGCAGACCGCTGGCTTTGACCTCATTGGTGATAGCGCTGCGCTCCATGGTGAACGCTTTTTTGAGCTGCTCATACCCGCCATTCTCCATGTAACACTCGATGGACGGATTGTAATCGACGCGGTCGATGTTCTTGAAGATCAGGCGCTTTTCACGCGCATGGGGTTCTTTTCCGGGAAGATACTGGACGGGGGAGGCCATGGTTCGCAGTATCCGAGTGTGAATAAGCTGGGCAACTGGGATTTGTGAAAAATTTCACAAGCTGGGGCATTCCAACGCGAATGGCCCCGAATATCCGCGAATGACCACGAATGGCGCTGGGTAGGATTCCGAATCGCGGCTATCCCGCGTCCGAAAAGCCGCATCCCCTGCGAAGGGCGATGGCCTCCCAGGCGCGCGGGCCTCCGAGCCCGCAGCAGGTGGCAGACACCCGCAGATACCTATCCTCGCTGCAGAAGGTGGCAAAAAGACTGGTTCTGAGGAGCCGAGGAAACGTGAATCTGCCAAGTCAGCGATGATCCGGGCAGCAGCGATGCGCGCACCCTTGACAAGCTGTCTCGATTCGGTTTATGTAATGCAGTTACATAAATGCCCGCTCGTCATTCCAAGCCCCAACCCTCGGATCCAGAATCCGACACCTCAAGATCGCCGCATCTTGAGGAGCTGCCGCGCCGCATCTTGCGCTCATGGATGGTGTGGAAAACGGCGCTCGATGCGAATTACGCGGCGGAGGAACTCGACGGCACGGCACCCTCTGGGGCCGGGTTGGTGTTGTTTGCGCTGTTCGAGCGCGATGGGTGGACCATTGGAGAACTGGCGCAGCGGTCAAAAGTGACGCACGTTGCGGTGCTGCATCTCATTCAGAGACTCGAAGAGGCGCTTCTCGTGAAGCGCAAGCAATGCCCCCAGGACGGCCGCGCGACGCGAGTGTGGCTGACTCAGCACGGGCGTGACCTGGAGCCGAAGATGCGTGCCTTGCATGAGCGCAATCTGAACACGCTCACGCGTGTGCTCGGTATGGAGGATGCCACCCGGCTGGGCGAGCTGCTTGGACGCCTCATTGAGGGATTGGCGGTGCACTCCGAGCCCATGCCGCCTCCCACTGCGAAACCCATCAATTCCGCCCGCTCCAAACGCTGAACTTTCCCGCTCATTGCCGACATGAAGACACTCCTTTCCATCACTCCCCTCATCGCCGCGCTGTTGATGCTTTACCCCACTGCTGGCCACGCGCAGGGGGCAGGCAGGAAAGGCCCGGGCGGTTCGCACAAAAAGGCCTCGTGGCAGATGCCGCCGGTGCAGGGCGCAAACCTCCACTACAAAACCTTCGAGAGCAAAGCCGCCGGTGAGAGCGTCAGCTACCTCATCTATTTGCCGGAGGCCTATGAGCAGAAAAAGGACGCGCGCTTCCCGGTGGTCGTGTGGCTGCATGGCCTGGGCGGCTCGCAGCAGGGCGTGCCGCGCATGTGCGCAAATTTCACCTCTGCCATCGCGCAGGGGAAAATGCCGCCCGTCATCGTGGTGTTCGCCAACGGCATGATCGACGGCTTTTATAACGATGCCATCAATGCGCCGCGCCCTATCGAGACGGTCATCATTAAGGAGCTCATCCCGCACATTGACGCCACCTACCGCACCATCGCCGCTCGCGAGTCACGCATGATCGAGGGTTTCTCCATGGGCGGCTACGGCGCGGGCCACTTCGGATTCAAATACCCGGAGCTGTTCGGCTCCGTCTCCATGATCGACGCCGCCGTGGTGGACCTGAATGTGATGAAGAACCGCCACGCGGAAGTCTTCCAGCGCATCTTTGACGGCAAGGACGAGTCTTTCACCGCCGCCCATCCGGTGGCACTTGCGGAAAAGAACGCCGTGCAAATCAAAGGTCGCATGCTCATCCGCCAGGCGGTTGGCGCGCTCGTCGCGCCGAACGAGGCGCTCCACGGGCAGATGACCAGCCTAGGCATCGCGCATGACTACGTAGTGTTTGAAGGCATCGGCCATAACCTCGCTGCCATCTACGAGCGCCTCGGCGACAAGAACTGGGAGTTCTATGCGAAGGCGTTTGGCAAGCCGCAGGGGGCGGCAAATTCAAAATAGTCCGCCTTCTCGCCTTTCAAAAAATCGCACCCATGAAAACTCAAATTCTCACCGGGTTGCTGTCGTTCGCATTCGCATTCACGCTGCATGCCGTCGCGCCGCTCATCGGCGACGTGCCGGATCAAAACATCGCGCAGAGCACGAACACGGGCACGCTCTTTTTTACCATCGGCGACACTGAGACGACCTTCACCGCGCTCACGATGTCGGCGGTTTCGAGCAACCCGACGCTTGTGCCCAACAACGCCGCGAACCTCCAGCTCGGCGGTACCACGTCGCAGCGCACGATCAGGGTCGTGCCTGTGGCAGGGCAGCAGGGCACGGCCGTCATCACGCTCACGGTCACGGATGGCGAGGCGCTCACAGCGAGCAGCACGTTTTCCGTGACAGTGACGGCGGCGAATACAAAACCGACGCTGACGGGCTTGCCAGGTTATCAAGTCGTCAGCCCCGGGCAGACTCCGGCGGCGCTGAGTTTCACGGTCGGCGATGCAGAAACGGCTGCGGCTTCCCTGAATGTCGTCGTGACTTCCTCAAACACCGACCTCGTCCCAAATGCGAACCTCGCGCTCGGCGGCAGTGGCGCGGCACGCACGGTGCAAGTGACACCCGCCATTGGGCAGAAAGGTAGCGCGGTGATCCGGCTGAGCATGACGGATGCGCTGGGTGCATCCGCTCAGGGGGAGTTCATTTTCAGTGTGTTCGATGCGGCTGCGGCCAACAATGGGTTCAAGCAGCCGCGTGGCATCTTCTTGCTCGATAGCGTGGCGGGCACGAGCATCAATGGTGTGCCGATGCGCGATGCAAACGTGCGCAACCTTCCTTTCGTGGACGGCTACGTGCTACGCACCGAATGGGCAACGCTGGAGCCGAGCAACGGTGTCTTCGACTTCACCATCATCGACAATATCTTCACCAAGTTGCCCGCGAATCAGAAGCTCTCGCTCCTCATCGGCAGTGGCGTGATGCCCACGTGGCTGAGTTCGCTGCCCGGCATCGCCACCTGGACGGCGGGGGCGCCGAGCTTCACGGCACCGATTCCGTGGGATGCCATCGCGCAGGAGCGCTACCGCCTGCTGCTCGTCGCACTGGGCGATCACATCGTGGACGGCGTGCAGTTCCGCAATCATCCGCGCTTCGCCGCCATCAATGCGTGGATTCCCGGTCTCTTCAGCGGTATCCGCGACCCTTCGCAAATCTCCATTCGCAACCTGCCGGGCTACTCGCGGACGAACATGCAGAACGGTGTGCTGACCCATCTTGCAAACGTCACCGACAATTTCCCGAATGTGCCCGTGCAGATTGGTTTTTGGGCCTACGTGGACAATCAGGACGCCAGCTTCGGCGGCGTGGCAGCGTGGGAGCAGTTGCGTCAGCTCATCCTCGCGCAGCAGAATGGTGTGACTCGTCCCCGCGTCGGATTTTGGATGGAAAATCTGGCGGCCAATCGTCCCGCAGCCAACACCGACCCCTGGGTCGGGCTGCCCAATCTTACCTTCACCGCACCGCTCTACAATTCGCAGAACAGCACCTTTGTCGGCTACCAGGTGCTCGGCTCGTGGTCGAAGCCATTCGCTTCCGCGCATGTGGACAATCTGCTCAACGGCTCGCCCGAAGACGGCATGGACTACGGCTTCAATGACTTCCAGTGTCGCTACTACGAGCATTATCAGGCGGATGTGGACTTCGCAAACTACACCGCCGAGTTCCAGCGCTGGCATGATTTTCTCAATGAACTGCCCGCTCCGCCTACCAGCAATCCCGGCACGCTCGCCTTGACCAGCACGAGCTACAACGTGGCGGAAAATGGCGGCAGCGTGGGCATCACCGTGACCCGCAGCGGCGGCACCACCGGCGCGGTGAGTGTGGCTTATGCCACGAGCAGCGGCACGGCCAGCGCAGGCAGCGACTACACCACGACCACCGGCACGCTGAACTGGGCCGACGGCGACAGCGCGAGCAAGAGCTTCACCGTTCCCATCCTCAATGACCTAGCGCATGAAACGGACAAAACGGTCACGCTCACCCTCAGCAATGCCACCGGTAGCGCTGCGCTCGGCACCGCCACCGCCACGCTCACCATCCTGGATGACGACCCCGCCTTCACGCTCGCAGTCAGTACCGGCGGCACCAGCATCACTGGTATGACGGGCAGCGCTTGGAACATCACGCTCAGCGCCAGCGGCGGCACCGGGCCGTATGCGTGGTCGGTCGCGGGCGGCACGCTGCCAGCCGGTATCACACTCGGCAGCGACGGCACGCTCACCGGCACGCCGACGACACCTGGCACCTATACCATCGCCGCGCAGGCCACCGACGTGAACGGCCACACCGACACGACTACTTTCACGCTCACCGTGAGCGCGCCGGCCTTCACCGTTGCACTGACACGAAATGGCGATGGCACATGCACGCTCGCGTGGCCCACGACCATCGGCGAATGGTATCAGGTCGAGTTCAGCAACGACCTCGTGAACTGGACGCTGCTGGGCAATTCTGTCTCCGCCACGACCAGTGCGATGACTTGGACCGACAACGGTTCACTGACCGGCACGCATCCATCCACGCAAACCAAGCGCTTCTACCGTGTGCGCAACTGGGGCTTCTTCACCGTCACCTATTCCGGCAACGCTTTTACCTACAGGGATACTCAGCGCACCGTCAACGGCATCTTCATCAAACCGTCAGGCCCCGGGCCGTTCCCCTCACTCATCATCAACCACGGCACTGGTGGATCGGCCGCTGGCTTCGGCTTGCAGCGGGCCAATGAAATGAGCCCGTGGGGTCTCGCCTGCATCGCCGCAAACCTCACCCACATGCAAGGTGCCACCCAGGACCTCACCACCTGGGGCTACTCGTCGGAAAACTCCGCACGCATCCGCGCCTGCCAGGCCATACTCGCCACGCGCAGCGACGTGAACCTCAATCGCCTCGCCATGTGGGGGCACAGCCGTGGAGCCTTCGCCTCCATCGGCATTGCATCGGATTTTGGACGTGATTTGAAAGCCCTCGGCTTCAGCGCCGGCGGCATCCTCGACGACACCGACACGAGCGAACCCTCGTATCCCAGCGTCACCGAAGCCAGCCATAACACCGCGCCAACCCTCATGTTCCTCGGCAGCACCGACCTCATCGTGCCGCCCGCGAACTCGCTGCGTCTGCAAACATTGCTCAACACCCTCGGTATCACCAACAACCGCATCGTTTACGACACCACCGGCATCACTCCGACCTCGGACGCCCACAACATCCAGAACACCCAGTTTTACACCGCCACGACCACTGGCATCCTTGACCAATGGCGCGCCTGGCTCATCACGCATGGCATCCTGCCTTGATAGGCACCCTTGTTACGGGCAGCGGCGGGGTGAGATATAGCCGCCATCAGTCCTATCCCGGCGCTTTTCTGGAAAGCTCCGCCTCACAAGAGCTGTACCTTCCACGTGCGTCTCCTCACCCCCAGCCCCCTCTGCCTGACCCTGCTGCTCCTCGCAGTGGCGGGGACGGCCATCGCCAAAAAGGACGAAGGGCCGAAGCCGGTGCCGTGGTCGTTTGCGCCGCTGAAGCGTGGCCCGCTGCCGCAGGTGAAAGCCGCCGCATGGCCGCAGACGCGCATCGATTATTTCATCCTCGCCAAAATGGAGGCCGCAGGCATGCAGCCCGCCCCCAGGGCGCAGGTCAGGGTGCTGCAGCGCCGGCTGGCCTTTGATCTCACCGGTTTGCCACCTGCCGAGCAGGCCGCTGCCGACTGGAGCCGCACCGTGGATGAAACCCTGCGCAGCCCCCACTACGGCGAGCGCTGGGCACGCCACTGGCTGGATCTGGCGCGCTACACGGACCAGACCCCCGACTGGCTGGACTCCACCAAATACTCCTACCTCTACCGCGACTGGGTGGTGCAGTCGCTGAACGAGGACATGCCATATGATCGCTTCGTGCTGCGTCAGCTTGCCACGGATTTCTTGCCCGAGTGCGGCCCGCAGGATCGCGTGGCGCTGGGCTTCATCGGCCTGAGCCCCACGTATTTCAAAGAGCTGCAGCTCCCGCCGGAGATCATCAAGACCACCGTTGCCGATGAATGGGAGGAGCATGTGGACGCCATCGGCCGCACCTTTCTCGGCCTCACGCTGGCCTGCGCCCGCTGCCATGATCACAAATCCGACCCCATCTCCGCCCAGGATTACTACGCGCTGGCCGGCGTCTTCGCCTCCGTGAAGCTCTCCGAACTGCCCACGATGAAGGACGAATTCTGGAAGCCCGTGGCCAAGGCGCGTGCGGAAGTGGCGGCCATGGAAAAGCAGATGGCCGACCTCAAGAAAAAGAAGCCGAAGGATCTGGCGGAGCAGACGAAGAAAATCGAAACCGTCATCGCCTCCATCAAGACCGCGACGCCGCACTACAACATGCCCATGGCCAATGCCGTGGAGGACGCAGCGCTCTACGTGGTGAACAAGGAAAAGGAGCACGGCACCAAGCTGGACTACAAGATGGGCATGGCCCGCGATCTCGAACTCATGAAGCGCGGCAATCCGAATGACCTCGGCGCTGCGGTACCACGCCGTTTCCTCTCCATGTTTCCCTCCAAGACCGGCCTGCCGCGCAAGTTCACCACCGGCAGCGGCCGCTTGGAGCTGGCGCAGGCCATCGTCGAAGACGCCGCACCGCTGACCGCTCGCGTCATCGTCAATCGCGTGTGGAAGCACCACTTCGGTCGCGGCTTGGTCGATACCCCCAGCGAGTTCGGCAACCTCGGCGAAGCCCCCACGCACCCCGAATTGCTCGACGATCTCGCCGGTCGCTTCATGGAGCACGGCTGGTCGCTCAAGTGGCTGCACCGTGAGATTTTGAATTCCGCCACCTGGCAGCAGAGCAGCATCGCCGCCGCCTCCGAGCAGCGCGATCCCGAAAACAAACTCTACGCCCGCATGCAGCGCCGTCGCCTCGACTGGGAATCCTGGCGCGATGCCATCCTCAGCGCCACCGGCCAGATCGATCTCAAGATCGGCGGCCAGGCCTCCTCCATCAGCGACGCCAAGAATCTCCGCCGCTCCCTCTACGGTGCCTCCGACCGCCAGGACATGGACCCCATGCTCCGCATCCACGACGTGCCCGATCCCGGCGCGCACAACCCCTGGCGCACCGAAACCATCACCCCCCTGCAAGGCCTCTTCGCGCTCAATTCCCCCTTCATGCAGCAGCAGTCCGAGGTCCTCGGCCAATGGGCCATGCAGCACCGCGTGGATGCCGTCTATGCCCGCCTCTTCGGTCGCCAGCCCAGCCCCCATGAAGCAGCCGTGGCGCAGGCGTTTGTCGCCGGGCGCGAAAACGACGCCACCATCTGGGCCCAATACGCCCAGGCCCTCCTAGCCGGGAATGAGATGCTGTTTGTGGATTGAGCGGGGGATAAAAAACGTCGCCTGCCCAGCGGCGGAAAAAGTCACGGGATACCGCGAGGGCGGCAGCAAAGTGGTCCGCACAGTCCTCTGTGCGGCACTCCGCTATCACCCATTGCTCCGAACCAAACTAAGAACGTTTTCTCTGCACGACTCTTATTCTGCAAAGCTTGTCAGGAGACTTTTCCGAACCGCACTGAGGATTGCCTTCGGCGCGCTTCGCGTGGTGCGGACCACTTTGGGCACCAGCCTTCGGCTTGCGTCCCGTCCCCCCCTACTTCCTCTCCCCACCCACCGGTGCCTTCAGCTCTGACACCAGCACCGCTGTGTCCGGTTTCTTCCCGGAGTAAAACGAAAGGTAATGCGTGTCCCCGATCACCGTGGCGTTCACGTTGCCGGCGTCGATGGTGCTGCCGCTGCCCACGGCCACGGCTTCACCCATGGGCCAGCGAAGAGGATTCGCGATCACGCTTTTCGGATCCACGACACGACGCCACAGGATGCCGGCGCGCCCGCGCTGAAAGTGGTAGTTGCTCAGCAGGCCGGTCTTGGCATCGAGGATCAGGCTCGGCGTGGAGATGAGCACGTCGGTGATGTTGGTCTGCGCACGCGACCAGGTCTTGCCGTGATCGGTGGAGAGCATCTGGAACTGAGAGCGCACCGTGGTTGAGTCGTTGGATTCCGTGCGGCCGATGGCGAAGATCTTGCCATCGCCGAGGTAAACGGCGGAGGGCTCGGTGGGCCACTGATCTTTGGTGAGGCCGGACTCGATGGGCGTTTGCGTCCAGGTCTTGCCATCGTCCTTGCTCGTCATCATGCCCCAGGAGTGGGTCGGGCCCGCATCGCCGTAATCCCCCGCAAACCACAGCGCCATGAGTCCCACCGTGGGCACCGCAAACACATCCGTGATCTGCACGGGGCGCACGGCCAGCTCCGGTGTGGTCACCAGCGTGAACTTCACGCCATCCGTCGTGCGGTACAGATCCTGGTGCCACTGCCCCCCGACCCGGCGCACCCAGAGCAGCATCGCCCCGGTGGAATCCAGCCCTTTGCCCACGGGCACATCGCCGTAGCCGGGGGAGTTCGCCACCAGGGTTTCAGCCGTCCACGTTTTGCCGCCGTCGGTGGAGGTGCGCGCGTAGGTGGCACGGGAGTCTTCGCCAATGGTGTGCCCGGAGCCCCGGCTGTACACGCAGACGAGTTTGTTGCCAATGGCCTGCAGCATCGGCCAGGAATTGTAGCCCTGCGCTTCCTGCACCAGGTGGGCCTCCGGGGGCGCGCTCAGAGGCGTCACCTTGACCACCGCCAGTCCGGTGGGCTTCGTGAAGGTGTCGGCAGGGTCCGCAGGCTCGCGCTGAATGCGTATCGTCAGCGGTGCCTCGGGGACCACCTGGTAGAACGACTCCAAAACGATGGTGCGGGAGTGCAGCGGCGCGGCAGGCAGCGCGGTGCGAATGGGATCTCCCTGAAGATGCCGCTCCGTGAAGGGCGCCCCCTCCACCATTTGGGAAAGGTGCACGCGGTAAACATCCTCCAAGGCGGGGCTCGTCGCCGCGTCCGTGGTCGTCACCGTGATCTCCACCCGCACGCCGCCGCAGTCTTTGGGCAGCCCCGTGACAACGCCGCTGACCGACTGCCCATCCGTCCCCCCCGACAACGACCACACTGGGATGTGCGTGGAGCCGCTCGACATCATCACCAGCGAAGGCTTGCCCGTGGCGATGGACAACTGATTCGCACTCAGGAACAGCGGCGAAAACTCCGCCGCGAAGCCGCTGACGGTGAATGCGAGGAGGGCAAGAGATAGAAAGGGGCGGTGCATGGGCAGGGGGGTAAGTGAGGTCAGGCGAATCAAGTCTTCAAGAGACGTGCCTTGCTCTCTCAATCATTCGTCATTGATTCGCTCCGCTCACCCTACGGGCTCCCTTGGGTCGTCTATCTCACTTTGTTCGGTTCTGATTTCGTCATTCGTCATTCCCTTCCTCTTTACATCCCCCCATCTCTGATCATTGATCCCCGCCCATTTTCTGACTCATCGCAATGACCCCGACCACCAAGCTCGATCCCAAATTCCTCGCCCTTCTTGCTGACGCTGCGCAGAAACTCCAGGCGCTCGAAATCCAGCCCCGCGTGCTCGAAGACGCCGCCCCGGCGCTGACCGCCACCGCCGCTGAGCTCAGCCAGCAGATGATCGATTTCACCACCACCCTCACCGCTGCCATGGAGGCGAAGGTCGCCGCCGACATCGCCGCCCGCGAAGCCGCCAAGGCGCAGGCGCTGGCCGAGAAAGAAGCCGCACGCCTGGCCGCCATCGAGGCCAAGGAAGCCGCACGCATCGCCAAGGAAGAAGCCGCCGCTGCCGCCAAGGCGCAGGCCCTGCTGGAGCTCGAAGCCATGCGCGCCGCCGCCGCTGCCGTGAAGGCCAAGGAACTCGCCGACAAGGAAGCCGCCAAAGCCCGTGCGCTGGCCGAGAAGGAAGCCGCACGCCTGGCCAAGGAGCAGGAAGCCGCCGAGAAAGCCGCCGCCAAGGAGCGCGCCCAGGCCGAGAAGCTGGCCGCCATGCTCGCCGCTGCGGAAGCCAAGGCGAAGGAACTGGCTGAAAAGGAGGCCGCCAAGGAGGCCGAGCGTCTGGCCAAAGAACAGGCCGCCCAGGAGAAAGCCGAAGCCAAGGCCCGCGAACTGGCCGAGAAGGAAGCTGCCAAGGAAGCCGCCCGGATCGCCAAAGAGCAGGCCGAGGCTGAGAAGGCTGCCGCCAAGGAAGCCGCACGACTTGCCAAGGAACAGGCCGAAGCCGAAAAAGCCGCCGCCAAGGAGGCCGCCCGTCTGGCCAAAGAGCAGGAGCTCGCCGAGAAAGCCGCCGCCAAGGAAAAGGCCGAGGCCGAGAAGCTGGCCGCCATGCTCGCCGCCGCCGAGGCCAAGGAAGCCGCCCGACTTGCCAAGGAGCAGGCTGAAGCCGAAAAAGCCGCCGCCAAAGAAGCCGCCCGCCTGGCCAAGGAACAGGAGCTCGCCGAGAAAGCCGCAGCCAAAGCTCAGGCCGAGGCCGAAAAAGAAGCCGCCAAGGAAGCCGCCCGCCTCGCCAAGGAGCAGGCCGAAGCCGAGAAAGCCGCCATCAAAGCCCAGGCCGAAGCCGAAAAAGAAGCCCTCCGCGCCGCCGCCGCCGAGCTGAAAGCCAAGCAGCTCGCCGAGAAGGAAGCCATCCGCCTCGAAAAAGAAAAACGCGCCGCCGAAGCCGCCGCCGCCAAAGCCGCCCAAGAAGCCGAGCGCGCCAAGTTCACTCAAGCCGACGAAGAAGCCAAAGCCCGCCGCGCCGAAGCCCGCGCCAAAACCCTCGCCGAATACGAAGCCAAACAAAAAGCCCGCCAAGCCGCTGCGCTGGCGCAGCTCGCTGCGGATAAAGCCGCGCTGCAGGCCGAGAAGCAGAAGGCTGCGGGCGTGTGATGAGATTCAGACAAGGCGCATCGCCCTTGAAGCTTCACGAGGAAACTTGAAGGGCGGAAGACCAAGCAAGCCTTATTTGGAGTGCGGCTGCGCAACCCTGAAAGGGTGAAGCTGCCGCTTTCGAACGTCTCGTGGTTCACTCGGGCTGGCCGGCCTGCGGAAACCCACCAGCTCCCGCCTCCGACTGCCCTAGGGCACGCGAGAGCTGACCAGCCCGTCGAAAGCGGTAGCTCCGTTCGTTCCTCACTTCGCAACCGCAGTCCATAGGGGAGGCACAGCGGCCCCATCATTCACCGCGTGTCCGCAGACGGCGGCTACTCTCGCCCCACTTTTGCCCTGAGCCATTCGAAAGAGTCCAGATCCTGCGGCGACACATGGAGACCCCGTTCCTTCATGGCTGCCAGCGTCTCGTAGGCACGCTGCCACCATTCTTGGGCCTCCGCAGCCTGCTGCGACTTCTCGCAAAGATCCGCCAGCCTCCAATACGATACCCAGAGGTCGCGCTGCCACTCGGCATTGGTGGGGTCAGTGGCTGCGAGGCGCTCGGCGATGGTCTTGGCTTCGGAGAAGCAGCGCAAGGCCCCGGCCAGATCGCCCTGGGCCCCGGCGAGGTCGCCGATTTTGTTGAGCGAGACGGAGAGGTCGCGCTGCCACGCGGCATTGGCGGGGTCGCTGGCGGCAAGGCGTTCGCGGATGTTCTTGGCTTCGGAAAAACAGCGCAAGGCCCCGGCCAGATCGCCCTGAGCCACGGCGAGGTCGCCGATTTTGTTGAGCGAGACGGAGAGGTCGCGCTGCCACTCGGCATTGGCGGGGTCGCTGGCGGCGAGGCGTTCGGCGATGGTCTTGTCCTCGGAGAAGCAGCGCAAGGCCCCGGCCAGATCGCCCTGGGCCACGGCGAGTTCGCCGAGTTTGTTGAGCGAGACGGAGAGGTCGCGCTGCCACGCGGCATTGGCGGGGTCGCTGGCGGCGAGGCGTTTGGCGATGGTCTTGGCCTCGGAGAAGCAGCGCAAGGCCCGGGCCAGATCGCCCTGGGCCACGGCGAGGTCGCCGAGTTTGTTGAGCGAGACGGAGAGGTCGCGCTGCCACGCGGCATTGGCGGGGT
>JAIXYN010000052.1 GCA_027490195.1 Verrucomicrobiaceae bacterium
CCCTGCGCCTTGCACAGGCCACGCTGCGCTCTCCGGCTGCCTCCCAGTGCCTCCGCATACCCGCACCAGCGGTAGTCCTTCGGATCTTTGACCAGCCCCGCACGCACCGGATTGAGATCGATGTACGCCGCCATCGTGCGCAGCGCCTCGCCCTGGCCCTCCACCAGCACGCTTTTGAAGCGATCCATCCACAGCGTGCCACGGCGACCGCGCCGCTTGTTGAACCACCGGCTGAAGCGTTCCTTCACCTCCTTCACAAACAACGATAAATCGCAAAAGCGCTTCTTCAGCGCAACCAGCCTCCGCTCCGCCAGCACCGCCATGCCCCGCGCACGCAGATCCGCCAGTTCATCGCGCAGCAGGCCCACGTAGGCGCGGCTGTAGAGAATGCTCAGATGCTCCAGCAGCTTCGCCTCACCATCCGCGCCCTCAAACCTTTGCAACCACGTCTCCCGGTGCGGCACCTCGGCCAGCAGATGGAAATGATTCCCCATGAGGCAGTAGGTCAGCACCTTGATGCCGCAAAACTCCGCCATGCGCCAGATCACACGGTGCAGCGCCTCTTTCTCCACATCATCAAAGAACACCTCCCCACCACACGTCCGCGACATGACATGGTAACAATACGACTCCAGCGGCCCCTTGCCCAGAACCCGGAACCGCCCGCCAGACCACGACCGCGCGCCAGGATAGAGCCCCGTCTTCGCATTCACACCAACAAGTTGCTCTTCGAGCGTGATCGTCTGAGGATCAGAGGTTTGGGCGGGCTTCATGGGGCAAAGATGAGCGAAAAACGGGTTCAGTCAATCAACTAAATGCCTGGCATCTTTTTTATCTTTTTTAATACCAAGAGCCTTTCCGGGATCAGGCCATCAAACCCGCCTTCCGCTACCAAAAGCCCGTCTGGTCCGGGCGGAGCCTTTGATGTGACTAAAGCTTTGCGTGACACTCTGCGACAGGCCTTGAAGAAGGCTGAGGCTTTAGACAGGATTGAGCCTGTCGCTATTAGGAAATTACTTTTGAGGGGTGACAGTTCGGGTTGCCATTGGAAGTGGCGCCGAGGCTGGGTGTGATAAGGTCTGTCCAACGCATGACTTGCTAGGAAATGTCGCGGTTCCTGGATGCAGCTCAGATCGCCAACGGCTGCACATCAATCAGAGAATATACCTCAACCGGGTCGGGCTGTCCCTTGACGGAGTGGATACCGACATTCTGGTAAAGCTGGTGGCCCTCCGGCCAGTCCTTGAGGAAGCTGTCGCTGACGAGCACGGGCACCTGCAGCTTGCGGGTCAGACTCTCGATGCGGAAGGTTACGTTTACGGCTTCGCCGACTGGCGCGGTAGTTCCCCGGCCCATGGCGCCCAGAGCGACATCACCGATGTTCAAGCCAATATGGCAGTGAACCTCAAGGTTCATGTTGTCCCGCAGCCATTTGCGTTTTGGGGACTCGTGGGCTTCCGGGCCGCTGAGCAACTTAGCGGCTTCGGTTGCCTTTTTCCGAGTGGGTGGGTCGTCGCCGGGCCAGTAGGCAAAGACACCGTCTCCGATGAACTTGTCGATGATGGCATCTCGTGACTTGAGAACGTCCTCGCATTGCGCATACCATTCGCGCAGCATTGCAGCGACCTCCTCGGGACTGAGTTGGGCGGAAAGGGCGGTGAAATTGCGGAGGTCACCGACGAGCAGCGTGGCCCGGACGTGTTTCACGGGGAGATCAACGGTGTTCAGCAAATGTGTGTTGATGTCGCCGGATTCGCTTGGCGGGCGTTCTTCTTCCTCACTTTCGAAAATGAAATTACTCGTGCCAAACTGCACGCGGTCGCCATGGCGCAGAGCACGGGAAGTGGATACGGCAACGTTGTTGATGAAACTGCCGTTGGCACTGCCGAGGTCCGAAACCCAGAAAAGCTGCCCGTCACGGCGGATGGTGGCATGCTGGCGCGAAGCACCCCCGTCCACCAGCCGGATGGATGCATCTGGGCTGCGTCCGATCAGGTTGAAGTCCTCGAGGAAAATCTCGAGTTCCTTGTCCATTGATTTCAGTTTTGCTCTCATGCAGTCAGTAAGTTGAACCTGTTATGGCTGCTGGGAAATTTCTTTTAAGTGGTCGGTGGAGTTGGATCTAGACGTGGCGCGTGGCAAAGGGAGAAGTCGACACATGAGCAGAGGCTGGCGTGCAACATGATGAGGTGCTTTTAGAGTAATGGAATTATTATAGGCTAAGAACTACTCGAAAACCGACAAACGATGCTGGAAGATCTCTTGGCTGGAAGAAACGATTCGAGCAGCGGGCTTCAGTGGCCGTGTGTCGCCAGCTACCACCTCTGATAACGCAGGCCTTGCGGTTGTCAGGACCATGGGGATTGATCTACACTGATACTCTGGTCCCGTAAGTTGGATCATTGAAGTTTCAGTCCCACTCGGAAACGTTGTCTGCGATACCATGATGGCCGAATCCGTTGGGCTGAAAACCACCAATAACAGCTTTGCTGGGTTTGCTGCTCATCAGAGCGGGCATTGCTCTCTAGCCATAACTCAATCGTTCAGGGCAGGCTTTGATACAGCATTTTTACCGACACGGGACTGGCCCATGAAGGTGGCACCATCTTTAATGGCTAGCGTTCCTGCAGCGATGTCGCCAACGAGGATGGCGTTGTTTTTGATTTCGCAGCGCTCCTGGACGGTAATGTTGCCTTCGACTTTGCCGAAAATAATGACCGAGCGGGTTTTTACTTCGCCCTTGATCAGCGCGTTCTCACCGATCGTGAGGCTACCGTCGGAAATGACTTCACCTTCAATCTTGCCGTCTATGATGAGATGGTCGGAAAACTTGATAGAACCTTTAATTTCGACGTCGTTGGCGAGAACGTTCTTGCTGTTGGTCATAACGGGGGATGGATGCTGATGTTGTGGTTGTGAATGGCTGGTCGCGGAAAGAATGGGCTTCCGCTCACCCTTAGGGGGCGGAGCGGATGCCTCAGAACTCCGTTGGTCCTTTTGCGCTCCGATTTGTCCAATGATTTGCCTTAGCATGAGGATCGAATTATAGCAGGTTATCAAATGGAGTTATAATCTTCGCCCTTTTCAGCTTCTGGGGAATTGCTTTTGAGAAGGCCGGGGCAACTTGGCTCAATAGCACATCTCATTCCTGCCATAATTCAGCGGCTGCTCTAAAACATCTTTTGGGTTACCTCGTTATGAATGACCTCATACTAGATTAATGGAATGAAGTCTGCTGTGAATTAAAAATCCACATTTGTCCTTGTGTAAGGTCTTAGCTTCATTCTTTTATCATCAACACTGCACTTCCGATCAAAATGAAATCCGCACCAACGCAAATCATGCAGCTTGGGCACGAAGAATTTTGCCCAGAGTGTGGACCATGGCTTGCAAGGCAGACCTTCATGCGGGCGGAAACGATTTGGATGTCGTCCATGCTGGGGGCGTATTTTCCTTCGCTGCCTCGGGTTCTGGATATTCTCGATGAGGGGACGCAGACGAGCGTCATGCTCGGTACAGCACCCGGGGAAGTCGTGAGGACTTATTGCAGCCGGGTGGGGCCGCTGCCGATTGGTATTGCCTGTGTGCTGGTGTGGCGGCTGGCCTCGGAGCTAGAGGCCATGGAGTCGTTCCTGCCTGAGGTTGTTTCCTTTGTGGATCCCTTGAGCTGCCGGGTGGGTTTGTGGCAGCAGGATTTTTTGCAGCTGTTTGTTGATCGTTTTGAGTCGCGACCCATGGGGCGTGCGGAGACTGCCTCAAGGGTGATGCAGGTCTGTTCGATGCTGATCAAAGGACATCCGACGGAGCCCATCAGTGACTCGGTGGCGGCAAAGGTGCCGTCTTCACTGCTGATGCGTCTGAGGGAGTTGCAGGCAGCGGGGAGCACGCTGCTGACACTTGGGCAGATCAAAGGTTTGATGTTGATGGCGACCGCCGCCGTGACGCGCGAATTGCGCGGCTCCAACATGATGTCGCAGCTTTTCGCCAATGAGCGTTGGCATCCCTTGCTGCCGTTTCGCAGGACCACCCCGCATCTTTATGAGCGCACAGAGGCATCGCGGCTGCCTGTGATTTCCGTTCGGCTTTCCCGCCTGCTGGCTCACCGGAACAGGCTGACTGAGATCGAAGTGCTGATGCTGCTCAACCGATTGCGCGAACAGGCTGCTGCCGTGCCGGTACTGGAACTCGCGCTGGATCCAGAGCATATTTTGCTCCGCCTTCCTGGGCTGCGGGAAAGTGCGAACGACTCCAAGATGCTGGACATCCGTCTCGACAGTCTGGCTGATTTCACGGTAGCGTTGGAGTCTGCTGAGGACTGCTTGACAATCGGACGGTCTCCGGTGGTCATCAGGGAAGCGGCGGAGCCTGGCAAACCCTTTTCGGATCTGCGCGGCGATGTTGAAGAGCAGCTGAGCCGCCTTTGGCAAACGCTGCAAGACGGGACTTTCAGTCTGTCTGGCTACAATATGGAGTCTGATGGCAATCGGGAAATACCGGGGCAATTCTTTTGTTATCTTGGGAATGCCTTTCAGCGGGTTGGACGCACCGTCAGCCCACGGCCCGCACCCGCCGAGCCTGCCACCGGGTTAGCACCTCGCGCACCAATATCGTCACCTTTGGTCCTGGAAACTGATACACAAACCCCTCCGGTGGAAGAGGGTGTAAAATCCTACTCCGTTTTTCCTGTTAACCAATCACTCGATAAGCTACCGCAACACTCTATGAAGATGATCCTTATCACCGCTGGTAGCGGAGGCACCGGCAAGAGCACCATTGCTCGCCTTATTTACGAACTTGCCAACTTTGAGACGCGTGATGACGTGGCCATGTTTGACTGTGATGCTTTGGGGAATCGGGATTTCCAGAAGATATCACCCAGCAAGATTGAGTCCATGCCCATCGACAACATTGATTCCATGCGTCGCATCGTGGAAACAGCGATGGATGGGAAACTGGTTCTCGCGGACTTGCCTGCGAGCTGCCAAGACATTCTGGGGCGCGAGCTGAATCCTGAAATCATCCAGAGTCTGCGTCAAGACGATGGGCTGCTCTGGCTGCCGATTCATCCGGTGACAGCAAAGGCCGCCACTATGCCCGCCATCAAGCAGTGGCGTTCGGCCATCTTCGGCGACGCTCCTTCCATTGTGGTGGTCAGCCAGAAAGACGGCCCGGTTTCATCCGATTTGCTGGATGAGATCATCCGCCCGCAAGACCTAGTGCTGCGCATGCCGGTTTTGGATCAAAGCCTCGCGGCTGCACTGGACGCTTCGAACGCGACTTGGCTGGATATCCTAGAAGGGCGTGTGACTGACTCCCACCGTATGTTTGGCAATCCGCTGGTGAAGCGTCAACTGCGCTTCAAACGCAAGGAATGCCAGGACGCCTTGCTCCCGCTGCTGCGCAAAATCATCAAAGATCCTATCTCTGCGATTCAACCGCATGGGGACTTTTTTAGCCTGCTTACAGCTCCCGGCAGTTGAAGTCTCGCAGCTGTAGTTCCAGTGCCGCGCCTGATATCTGGATTTCCACAAGCGACAGGTGCAGAGATTCCATGATCACGATCAAGCCTAAGGTGATTCTGGACTGCGAGATCAAAAAGTGAGGAAGGCTAAGGCGGAGAGATTGGGTGGGAATGACAAGAGTCGGAGGAAGATTGGGTTTCAGCGGGTTTGATTGATCCAGGATTATGCAGTAGAGTAAGTCAGAGGAGCGACGAGGGAGTCGATTTTGTGGAAGATGGCGTCCATCCAGGGGCGTTTTTGGCGTGGCAGTGAGAGCTTGAGCACTCGTTTGCTGGCCTGCTGGCTGACCCAGCCGCCTATTGCAAAGCAATTAGATCGCAGTGTTGAGAGAGTTGCCTGGTTGTTGCTGTTGAGCCCAAAATGCCGGAACAGGCTCATCAGGTTGTAGGCCACCATGATGAAACGGAACGACGCCTCGGTGGCCCAGAAATCCTGCAGGCAGAACGCCTCGAGTCCGAAGTCCTGCTTCAACTCCCGGATGCGGTTCTCGCAATCGGCACGACTGTTGTAGATGTTCCAAGTCTGATCGAGGGGCAGGTCCAGATTGGTCACATACAGGCTGAAGCGGTAGTCGGGCAGGTCTGCGAAGAGCAGCTTGCCTACGGCCAGCGGCCGGCGGCTGATCTGCTTGCGCACCACGATGTGGCGGCGCGCCATGGCCTTGGGATCAGCGGGCTGGTGCCGCCACTCTTTAACCGCGATGCCGGGGCAGACCTCCACCCATTCCTTCATGCCGTGGATCTCGTTCTTGAGGTTGGCGTAGGCCCGCGCGGCG
>JAIXYN010000050.1 GCA_027490195.1 Verrucomicrobiaceae bacterium
AGTGCCGCGCGGCCTTCAACCGACGGACTTCCATTTCCTGGTGATCTCTTCTCTTGCTCATCCAGCCATTCTACAACAGTTCTCGACCTTTGTCAGCCTATTATGCAAGTCTCAATAAATAAGAGGCAGTTTCGAACCTTTGCAGCCATTCTGTCTCAGCCTTCTTGAGCCCTGAAGGGGCTGAGGATTCAGCCCAGGGCAAGCGAGCCTCAGCGAGCACCGCCCTGGGTTTCCGGCAACAAGGTCGGGAAGCAAACCCAGCGCACTCGTAACACACCAAGCTCACCAGCAGCGCCTGCATGGAACTCCGCCGCGCACCCGTTGCTCCCAGCTGCCCCAACCCGCCCTCGAAATCCACGAAACTCTGCCTTAATCAAGTGCCATTCTTGGCAGGCCCTCAAGGCCCCGCCTTCGGCACAAACGGCGGGTAAAACTTCCGCGCTCCAAACTCAACATACCGGTTCTCGCCGCTCTTCAAATAAACGGGTAGGGGACCCTTCTCTCCAGCACCCTCCGGCTGGTAGATGAAGTGGCTGCCCGTCGCGTCCAGCCCTCGTTTCATCATCGTCCCATCCTCAAACTCCACCGCCTCCCCCGCTCGGCGAAACAGCCCCTCGTCCTGCCCGGCAAAGCGCAGGTTCGGCTCGTAGCGGTCATCCTTGCCCAACGCGGTGTAGTACTTCGCATCGCCCAGCGCTGTGGGGTATTCCGTCCACTCGTAGTCCGCCGGGCGAAGATGAATCCGCCAGGAAAGAATCACCAGCGACGTGAGCAGCACCGCCCAGCCCAGCAGCAGCCGGCCGGGTGTGTCGCGGATTTCATTGGCAGCCATGGGGCAGGGGGCCATGAAAGCGGGAAAGATCAAAAAATGGAAGTGAAAGTATCAAGCCACCCAACATCTGCAACAGAGTCAAAATCGTCCTCGTCCTCGTCCTCGAACTCGAACTGGAACTGGATTCTACCGCGTCACAAGTTTCTCAAGACATTGAGCAAACTCACCAACACCGAGTCCATAGGCTCAGCTCTTCGTATTGTAGTCCCGGGTTCGCTTCGCGGCGTCGCAGCAGCCGGTTCCGGTTCTTCGTATTGTAGTCCCGGCTTTAGCCGGTTCCGGTTCTTCGTTCCGGCCTTCCTGAGTCACCGAAGACCATGCATAGGCGAACCGCCGCAGGGCCAGGGAGGATAAGCCTCAGGCCTGTCACCGGATCGAGGCGTCCCGCCTTCGTCTGGATCTGCCACGCAAAGCTCACATCCCACGAATCGTAAAAGATAGAGCATGAAAAGGGGGGGGGACCTTGAGTCAGCAGCCCCCTCTGGGACGAATGATTCCAGGGACGCGCACAGCGCATCCCTACCACCCCGAGCAGCGCGTGCCGCAGCGCTGGTAGGGAACCGCTGTGCGGGCCCGTGATTTCGGGTCTGTGTCGGCGCAGGCACCCAAAATGGCTCGCCGTCCTTATCGTGGCCGATCAACGGAATCGCATCGCCCCAGACCTCCTTGAGCGAAGAGGCTTCTTCGGAAGATTTGTGCGGCACGGCAGAGCAAATCCAGGTTGTCATCCCCGCGCCCATCGGCTTCGGTGCAGCCCCTATGAGCAAAAAATGGCGCATCGCCGGCATCAACTTCGATCACTTCCACATGGGCGACCTGCTGCGCCAGACCTCCGAGCACCCGAACGCGGAGATCGTGGGCATCTGCGATGAGCAGCCGGCGCGCCTCGTGGACGCCCAGCGCAATTTCAGCCTCACCGATGCCCAGGTCTTCACCGACTACCGCGCCTGCATGGAGCAGACGAAGCCCGACATCGTCATCCTCTGTCCCGCCGCTTCGAACCATGGCGACTGGGTCTCCAAGATCGCCCCCTTTGGCACCCACATCATCATGGAGAAACCCTTCGCCGGATCGCTGGCGGAGGCCGATGCCATGATCGCCGCCATGCAGCCGCACGGCAAGCTCCTCACCGTCAACTGGCCGCTCGTCTGGGATGCCGGCCAGCAGACCGCGCACCGGCTCATCCAGGAAGGCCTCATCGGCGAAGTCCGCGAATTCCACCACCACGGCGGCAATCGCGGCCCGCTGTACCACGGCGCCGACAAGATCGAAAAAGAACCCAGCGCCGCCGAAAAAGCCGCGAGTTGGTTCTACAGCAAGACGCAGGGCGGGGGTTCCTTGCTCGACTACATGGGCTACGGCACCACCCTCGGCACCTGGCACCTCGGCGGCCGGGCCCCGCTGGAAGTCACCGGCGTCTGCGACGAACCCGCCGGGCTGGAGGTGGACGAGCACGCCATCGCCATCATCCGCTACAGCTTCGGCCTTAGCAAAAGCGAAACTCGCTGGGGCACTTTCACCGATCCCTGGACCCACCAGCCCCAGCCAAAGTGCGGCTTCGTCCTCAAAGGCACCGACGGCACGATCTCGTGCTACGACTACGAACCCACCGTCCGTGTCCAAACCCGCGCCCGCCCGGAAGGCTACGAGATCCCGGTCGATCCCGTCCTCGCCCCGAACCGCAATCCCGTCGAGCACGTCATCCACCACCTCGAAACCGGCGCGCCCCTCATCGGCCCGCTCCGCCTCGACATCTCCCGCATCGGCCAGCAGATCGTCGATACCGCCTTCCAAAGCGCCCAGGAGAAACGGACGCTGAAGCTGGTGGGGTAGGCCGGCGTTCGGGAGGCCTCTTTACTAGCACAGGTCAGTTTTAGAGCCTCCAAACGACCCAGTTATTAACTACCAACAATCAATGTAATGTAAAGTATTGAGGTGGTGGGTCAAACGGATTATGATAAGCTAGTCTTGTGAGCGATGCCTGGTTTGCGGGTTACTGAATAAGGACCGCCAGACTCTGGATCGATATGCCAAGGAGTGCGAAGAGAGCCACAGGAGCGATGGCGGCGGAGCAACCAGCGTGACAGCTAAAGCCTCTCGCTGCAGCGCTTGGTTAGGCATTGCGGTCATTTCCAGAACTCCCACCATTTCTTGTTCAGTTTGCGCTGGCTCATCGCTTCCTCGTCCGCGGCAATTTCGGCGTGCTCGGCTCGGATGTAGTCAAGAAAGGCCGTCCATGTAGGAACGAGCTGACGGTGTTTGCCGGTCTCCAAATCGAAGACGAAGACGCCGGAATCCTGCTTGGAGGCGTCCACGAAAAGCCACTCCTCGCCGCTGTCGTTGCCGATGAAAAACGGTTTGCCGACGACGGGAGATGAAATCTCTACGTCGTTCAATTCGATGACCACTTTCGGGTCGTTCGGGAGCATGGACTCAGCAGCGAACGAATCAGAATCGAACGGGTAGCTCGATAGTGTGGTGCGGTAAAACGCCGGGAGCGGAAAACCAACGTGCTTCTCGATGGCTTGGAATTCTTGGTCAGTCATTGTTGCGAGCTGCGCCTAACATGTGGGTGGTAAAAAAAAGATGTCAGGCATTTAGCTTGGACTCAAGTCACGTATTCATCTATGTAGCAACGTTTTGTGATGGTATTCACGCGCATTCCGCTAAGCGCGGACAAGCCGCGCAAACTGGCGCAGTGGCGGGATGAATTGTTGGAAGCCATTGCCTCAGTGACCAACCCGGAGCGCCCCGGGAGACGAGAAACCAGGGCCAAGAAACGACGCACCCAAACGCATCAACTACTCACTCAACCACGTCATGAATTCCAGGAAATTCCTCACCGCGAAAAATATCGAAAGGCGGCTTAATCAAGTGCCATTCATGCCTGGCTTCTTGTTTGGTGGTGGGCAGTGGGCGGAGCCGCGAGCTTTGCGAAGCGCTGGAGTTGACGAGCTACGGCAGCGGTAACTTGGGAGAGCGACGACCTTGGAGTTTAAGCTTGTTGTCAGGTTGACCAAAGTAGCCGTAGAACGCATTCTCCCAAAAACAGATGTCTTGCCGATTTTCAAAAAGCTTGTTGAGCAGTTCAGTAAACGAGAGAGCAACGACACGAATGCTTTCGGTGGCGTGATCACCAGAGTAGCTATCGAAGCAACGGCCAAGCCTTGCCGGGTGGGTGTCGATGCTAATGTAATCGGGGCCGCATCCCCGCACCGCAACAACGTAAAGCCCCTCAGATGGCGTGCCATCGAAGTCTTCGGGATGATCTCGATAGACCAGTTCCAAGATGGCCTTGTCAGCTCGCAGGAACTCGGACGGCTTCACGATTCGCCAGCCCCAGTCTTCGTTTGGGAACATGTCGAGACCTCCACAGAGCGAGTAAAACTCCAGCACATCAGGCGGAAGAGTGAAGTTGCTGGCAAGCACTGGCATTCCAGCTGGTGGATCAACGATGCATCCGGCAGTGGCTTTTGCTTCCCGAATTATTTCGGTCACAGTGTTCATGGACAGGTGGGCAAATGTTTCCTGTGGAGCCATATATTGACAGTTTGAAAGTAGAACGTTCGCATTGGTCCCGGAACTCCGATTCTGGCAACAAAAAAATGCCATGCAATTAGTACGCATTCACACGCCGTACCTGGCTATATTTCAATAAGTTATAACCTCATTCACGCGCACCTCACTTGGCGCGTGAAATAGGATTGTTCAGGAAGCGGTCAAGCAGGTGAGTGGTGAGTCCCAAGTCAGGAGGAGCCCTCAAGGAGGCTGCGCTTTGCGGAGCACGGCATCTCCCTCCAGGGCCCCTGCCCTCTGCCCCGCTTGCCAAAGCCTCCATCCGTATGGCATAGAGGGCACTGTTTCAGAGCATGGGCGCGCTGAATTGAACCCTGTTCCAAACAATGGATGCCGATGAATTACGAGAGCGAATCAAGGCTTCGACCCGAAGAGTCGGACTGAGCTTGGATGAGGCAGCCGCGACGACGGTTTTCTCCTCCGAGTTGCTGGATCAATACCTTTCGCCGGAATCTGGAGCCCATGGAGTGGCGGCTTTCCGGATCGAGGCGTTTCTGAAGGCACCCCAGAACCGTCCCATCAAGGACTCCACTTTGACCTCAATCGCCGATGCCCTGCGCCGAAGAATGGCAGCCGGTCTGAAGCTGGCTGGGAGCGATCTCCAGATCGGGTTGAAGCTGACGGCAGCGGGCCACTTCAATCGAGACGACCTGGCTTCACTCGTTCAGGCAATGAAGGGCGCGGATGACTTTTCGGTCGCGTCAGCAGCAGCAGTCCTTTTGCCGATCATCGGGCCCGAATTCATCCAGGACTACCTCGTCTCGACCGAACTCTTCGAGACCGGCGGAATGGGCGGCCCTCAGCGACCTTTGATCCGAGAAATGGCAGCGGAGGCATTGGGCGATTTCAAGCGCCAAACGGCATTGAACAGGGATCGCAGCATTCTCGGGTGGTTACGCCGGATATGCCGTGCGTTCCTCCCTCTGAACGCAGGCCAAGGCCACCGGGACGCTGGATGAAAAAGTTTCCATGTTTCCACCTCTAGGGATGGAAACTTGGAAACTTTTTGGCTCCGGCCCGGTGAGTTGTTACGGAGGGGCCTTTTAGAGGCGTTTTGATCCATCGAGGTTGCTCCAGCTTGGCTCACCTCGGGGCTCCTTGAGCACGGATGAGCCAGGGTCAGGTTCACAGGGTCAAATCGGGGTCAAAATGGATTTTGACCCTTAGGGTCACAGGTTCACAGGTTCACGACCTATATATAGGTCGTGAACCTGTGAACCTGAACCTGACCAACGGTGAACCTGAAATGACCCTGAAGTGAACCTGCGAGTCGGCAGGCTTTGACCGATGGGCCCCTGCCCTCCCAGCGAAGCCCCCTTCCCGGCTCCCCGGCCAAGGCGCAGGCCGCCGGGTGGGGGGCGCTGGATGAAAAGTTTCCATGTTTCCACCTCTAGGGATGGAAACCTGGAAACTTTTTGGCTCCGGCCAGACGGTAGAGGCAGAGGAGCGCCTAGAGGCGTGGCGGAGGGGCCGGAGCCGGTGATTTGGAAACGGGAAAAGGATGCTGGGCAAGAATGGCACTCGGTTAAGCGGATACCGTGGAAAAGGTTGCTCCCCCGTTAAATATGTGAAAGTTGTGCCGGTTTCTCCCCTGTGGCACTGCGTTGTGCGTATTCCAGGACGGTTCGGATGGCTTTAAAACCCACGATGACAGGCCTTAACTGAGTGCCATTCTTGGCTGGCATCTCATTTCCAGAGAATGAGGGATCAACTCAGCTCCCAAACGCGAGCGCGGCGGCAGCATCCCTGTGCGATGGATTCACGCTGTTGGTCATTCTGAGTCCGTGAAAAATGGCCATCATCAAGGGAATGCACACAGTAGGCACTTGACGAAAAAGCTTGAGAGAGTTCTTGGGGCGTCCCCAGCCTCGTTGGATAGCCATGATCGCCACCAAGTCGCCCGATTCGGTGGTGACCACGGCGTAGGGGGTGACAGTCAAGATGGAAGCAGGCAGTTCTGAACGGTAAACCACCCACTTGACCCCTTCGAAGCCGATCAGGTGAACAGCCGTGCAGGGCTCCTTGTTGTTGAAGGCGAAACTGGTGTGCGGGAAGAAGTGAATCGTTCCGAGCTGACGTCCTTCGCCTCTGATCTCATAAAACCGGTGAGTGCTGGGGAGTATGAACCCACCATAAGCCTCCAGAAAGTGAACTCCCACCTCGCGATCGTCCGAGATCAGTTGATAGATTGGGTCTCCGCCCAATGGCATTTTCGCAAAAACCTTCGTATGGGTTTCCTGCCCACGTGCGTGCCCGTTTAGACGGAGCCGGATGCTTTCTTCAAAAACGAAATCGAAGTCATCGAGAACCTTGGTGATCATTTCAGCCGGGCGGTCGATCTGCGACCTGCTCAATTGAGCCAGCACCTGCTTGAGAGTGGTTTCTTTGCGGACCTCCATCAAGAACGCTAATTGATACGTTCTAGAGCGCAATCCGCTCATTGAAGAATCCGCCCAAAAAAAACATGCCTAGCGGTTAGCTCGCATATTGATGAAGTATTCATCTGAAAATGAGCAGGTTTCGGCATGCTTTACACATGCCCTACGAGGCTCCACTTTGAATGCGGGGTGCGCTGACATCGCGGAGCGTACCCATGCTGATCGCGGCCTTTTACTCTGCCAGGTGCTCGCGCACGGTCTGGTAGAGTTCCAGGACATGGTGGTCGTGCAGGCGGTAAAACACCTGCCGGCCTTCTTTGCGATAGCTGACGAGCCGCCCCGCCCTGAGGGAGCGGAGCTGGTGGGAGATGGCGGATTCCGTCATGTCGAGCCGCTCTGCCAGATCGCACACACAGCATTCGTCCCCGGCGAGGAGAGACATCAGACGCAGCCGTGTAGGATCAGAGAGCACGGCGAAGAACTCGCCCATGCGCTGGGCTTCCGTTTCGGCCAAGAGGAGAATTTTTGCCGTTTTGCCGTGATGATGGTGCTCCGTGCAGAGATCGTCAGTCGTGCCACTTTCCGCTTTTTTCTTAGCCATCCCTCAAGCTGGCAACTTTTTAGGGCAGGGCAATTGACAAATATCTGAGCGTATGTTCATATATTCACGCCATGAGCATCCCTACCTCTACCCAATGCGCCTGCCCTGACTGCAAATGTGAAGTCAAGGAAGGACACCACGTCACCAACAACGGTAAAGATTTTTGCAGCGAAGCCTGCGCTGAAGGACACAAGTCCGGCGAAGGCTGCTGCCAGAACACCTGCCATTGTCACGGCTGATCATCGTCCCGGCTGATTACAGCCAACTGCGCCGCGCCTGATTTCAGGCGCGGCTTTTTTATGCCCCCATCCTGAGAAATGGATCACGCAGCGTGCGCGTGTGGCTCCTTCGGAAGCCATTCTGGAAAAGGATCCGGCAGTTGCATCCAGGCATTGGGGCCTTGGTCGAATTCGGCTGCGGTGAGCAGTGCGGCGTCGAATTGGGCCGTGAGCCCGGCTTGGTCCATGTCGCGACCGATGATGACGATTTCCTGGCGGCGGTCGCCATAGAGGCCGTCGATGTGATGGCGGATTTCTGCGCGGGATTCCTCGTCTTGGGGCCATTCGGACTCGCTGACGGCACTCCAGAAGAAGCCAAAGGCGCGGGTGTCACGCAGGACGCCAGCCTGGGAGAGATAACCGGCGATCTCCATGCGCGTGGCCAGCCAGAACATGCCCTTGGCGCGGATCACGCCTTCCCAGGTGTCGTTGAGCAATGCCTGGAGCCGCTGCGGATGAAACGGACGCCGTGCGCGAAACACGAAGCTGCTGATGCCATACTCTTCGGTCTCGGGTGTGTGACCATTGAGGGAGTCCAGCCAGCCCTCAGCTTGCTCAGACTCCGCTTGTTCGTAGAGGCCGGTTTTTAGCACCGCGCTCAGAGGCACTTCCGACTGGCGTGTTTCATGGACTGTCGCTTTCGGATTCAGAGCTTGGATGACTCCGCGAATGTCCTGCAGTTCCTCAGCGTTCACGGCGTCTGTCTTGTTGATGAGGATGACGTTGGCAAACTCGATCTGATCAGTCAACAGATGCACGATGGTGCGGCCGTCTTCTTCTGATACTTGCTGTCCACGATCTCTGAGTTCTTCCGTGCCGTAGTAGTCGTGGAGAAAGTTCCGCGCATCGACCACGGTGACCATGGTGTCGAGCTGTGCGAGGTCGCTGAGACTGCAACCAGACTCGTCCGTGAAGGAGAAGGTTTCGGCAACCGGCATCGGTTCGGAGACTCCGGTGGACTCGATGAGCAGAGCGTCGAAGCGGCCTTCGCGGGCCAGTTTTGAGACTTCCTTCAGCAGATCTTCCCGCAGCGTGCAGCAGATGCAGCCATTGCTCATTTCCACCATTTTTTCCTCGGTGCGGGAAAGCTGGGCATCGCCAGACTTCACCAGTTGGGCATCCACATTGACCTCGCTCATGTCATTGACGATGACGGCAACTTTGCGTCCCTCGCGGTTTCGCAGGATGTGATTGAGCAAGGTGGTTTTCCCAGCTCCGAGGAAGCCGGAGAGGACGGTGACAGGGAGCTTCGGTGTCATGCGGTGCATCAGAGGGTGGAGTTTTATAACGCAAACATATTGCAATAGATGATGCATTAACGCAACTCATATGCACTAACAAAAGAGCGGATCGGTCGCTGCTGGAGGCCACATTCCAGTTCATTTTTGAAATCCCTGCTCTGCACAAGCCTTCTGATGGTTCTCCCAATGGGCGAATCTGGTGAAGAATCGCACGCTGTCGTTCATCGCATGCGCGCCGTCCTTTGGGTTACTTAAGCGTTACATTTCTCTGCGAAAAATGAGGAAAGGGGGGCAGCCCGACTCCGCGAAGACGGGCTTAATTCCTGATGTGTCGCGATGAATCGAAAATCGTTCAGCCGATTTTCAGCGCCTTTCATTTCTAAGTCCGACAGTCTGCTAGGATTGTGCAAACAGAAATGTCGCAACACCTGCGAGCAGGAGCAATCCGCCAATCAGGGCAAACTTAAGCTTGGGCTTCCCGCTGTTCCAGCGAGCAGGGCCGAAAACTGAGGCGAGAGCGGACACAGCAAAAACACAGACTGCGAGGATCACGAATGGATTGTCAAAGTTCATATTCAGGGCGAGTGGCGTGTTGAGGTTGGGCGAAAGTTAGGGATCAGGCGAGGGCGAGCGGGAGTTCGCGTCAACCGCCTATGGCACGCCAGATGCCATACGAGCCTTTCTTGCATCCGTTTTGTTTCCGGTTGCATGGGATGGACTCGGCATGAAAACGACGGTGCCGGTCAGGAACTGTCTGAGGACGGCATCGGCATGACTAAGCAACCAACAGCGGGCGTGAGGTGCCAGCCAAAAGCTGGGGTATCGGACAACTTTGCGGCGTTCGGGCGGAAGAGCTTCGCTGTAAGCCACGAGGTCGTTTGTGTAGTGCTTCTCCAACCAGCGGCGTAGCTGACGATAGATGCGCTCAAGGCTCGGAGCGGTGTCGGGAAACAGACACTCGCCGTCGAGGCCAGTCGTTGCGAGGGCGATTCGCCCGGCAGTGAGGGTTGAGCCGGAGCGCTGGCTGCGGAGAAACTGAATCGACCCATGAGAACAAAACAGCGCGGAGATAGGGCCCTCGCTGCTGATTTTAAGCGGATGCGCAGTCGTGGCGTGTTCTATGAACTCAGCTTCGTCCTCGGCAGACATAAAGAATTGGCACTCGCTACGCATTGGAGTCTGGGTTAGTTGGCTTTCGTTCTCAGGAGACGCGAGGAAACGCCCAACAGGCGGCTGGTGAACCGATTCGATGGGTGAGTCTCAACCGTTTTACGGCTGACGGATTTGTTGCCATATAGAGTAAAGCTAACAAAAGTGTCGGCTTGTGTGCAAGAGGCTTGTTATTTCGCACCACGGGCCGTGGCGGTCTCCCAGCGAAGGCCCCTTCCCGACTCCCCGGCTAGGCGCGTGGCAGCGAGTGCCTCGAGGCGTGGCGGAGGGGGAGGAGAGCCACCTCTTGCCATCCGGCACATCACGGGGTCTTCGTGGATGGGGGAGGCGGCGGGAGGAGGCTCGTTGGCAATGGCAATGGGAAGCGGATCTCCTCAGGTAACGGGGCGGTGGGGACTGCCGCGATGCGTGGCAAGTCAGCTTCAGGGGGGGCAGCGGCACGTGGCAAATCAAGGCTGATGGGCATGAACTTGCGCTTCGTGCCTGTGGGGATGACCTTGGTTGCCTGTGTCACTCCCGCCTGACGCGAGAGCATCGGTGACCCCGCCTGGACGAGTGGCACTAGCAGCGCCGTGCCATCCGGCGCACGGTCCAGCACAAAGCCACTGAAGTCCAAAGGTAGCGGCACGAGCTGGCCTTCCGCCGTCAGCACCTGCCCCTCCGGCACCAGCGCCGCATTCACCCGAAGCATGCGGCCGTGGCGGATCAGATAAGCCTGTCCTAGCACGGCGAAGAGCCCCCCGTTCAGCGTCGGGGTAGTCGCATTGGCAAAATCGGACGGCAGCGCCACCAGCCGCCCCTCTGCGGTCAGCACCAAGCCCTTTGGTACCAAGGTGACATCCACCAGCGCCGCGCGGCTGTGGCGAATGAGGTAGGTTTGGCCGCGATAGAACACGATGCCGTCATGCACCGTGCTCGTCTCTCTCGCCTTGGGCTGATATTCCAAGGCGCGTGGAATGCCGCTCTGGGCGGTGGCAGGGCCGCAGCAGACCAGCACCGCAGCAAGGAGGATCAAGGGATGGGATTTCATAAGTCGGGATCGATGGCAGAGGCGAACTGCCCTCTGTTCCAGACTAACCAGCCCCAGTCCTCCTCACCATGGGGTGAGCACCCCAACGCCCAGGTCTCATTGGGCAAAGGTGTCAGCGATCTCGGTCTTTCCTCGCTCTGCTTCCGTTCGCTTCGCGACTGGCGCAGGGCCCTGCGTCGATGTAGAAATCCAGGCAGCCTCCATTGTCATGCATATCCCTGCCTTTCCCCGCGATGCCAAAACCTTGAAGCTAGCGGCATTGATCGCTCTGGGATTGCTTGGCGCCTTATCATTCTTGGCCCTGCTGCAGCAACGCGTGCCCACAGAACGTGAACAAGGTGAACGAACCCACAGGACGCGGGAACAAAGCCGTCGCGCAATGCCGCCAGAGGTGCAGCGTCAGTTTCAGGAATTCATGAAAGATAAATAATCACAGCCTCCCCCAGTGGCAGGCTTACTGAGGGTGCCGGATGAGTTCCGCCAAAAACGGAGACGGACTGTCTCTTTCTGGCGGCTGGGGATATTGCATCATTAAGATATGTTAATAACCTATAAACAACTCATGATGTGAGGGTTAACGGGTTTCTGGAATGTTCTAAGTGCCCTCAATAGCCGGATTTGACCTACAATCCTGAGGCTGTCGTTGCTGGTTCATAGGCATGGAGGGCTGACTAAGTCGTCGCCGTGCATGCCAATCCACGGATCAGGACGCCACTCGTTGGATTTTCACTCGCAGGACTCCGCAGCGGGGACGCGAAGCCGGTCATAGTCCCTTTCATAGCTACAAATGACTATCTGCAAAACATGTGTTAATAGCATGTATATAGCTGTTAATGTGAGGATTAACATGATTTACACCGCTGAAAATGCGTGCGGAGCAGTTTTTCTAGTTGGGCGGTTCTGGGAAGGCACCAGTTGCGGCGCAACTGGGCAACTTTTTCACGCGATCTTCCAGGCTTCGCGCATGGGGCGGAGAAGCATCTGGTTGGCCTGCTCGTCGTTTTCGAAGCGCTCGACTTTGGGGTCGAACTTCAGGGGGCGCTTCAGGACGGCGGAGATGGCACCGATGTGGCAGGTGGTGGCGGCGCGCTGGGCGATCTCGGCGGTGGCGGCGGTGCGGCCCCGGGAGTACACGGCGTCGATGAAGTTGCGGTGGTGATTCTTGGACTCGTAGAGCTTCACGTCGCTGTCCTTGAGTCTGGCGCGAAGGATGTTGTCGTCGCTGGCCCGGAGCACTTCGGATTCGGTGTAGATCCAACCCTCGCTGCCGATGAATCGGGTGCCCCACTTGGTCTTGTCGTCGGTGCTGGTCATGATCACGCGTACACCCTTGTTGTACTGATACTCGATGCGGAAGCTCTCGGCGGCATCGTAGATGCCCTTGTCACGACGCTTCACCTCGGTGGCGCTGACCTCGGTGGGGGTGGTGTCGTCCATGCCGGCACCCCATTGGGCCACGTCGAGGAAGTGGGCACCCCAGTCGGTGATGTAACCGGGGGCGTAGGCTTCGATCCAGCGGAAGTTGAAATGACAGCGTGCCGCCGTGTAGGGCTGCTCGGCGGCAGGGCCCAGCCACATGGCGTAGTCGAGGTGGGCAGGCACGGCCTCGGTGGCCTCTAGGCCGGTGTAGCCGCCACGGATGGCAAACTTCCCCGGCACGCCGATCTCGATTTCCTTGAGCTGGCCGATGTAGCCATTCCGCACGCGTTCGCAGGCCATGCGCACCTTCAGACCGGAGCGCCGCCAGGTGCCGCACTGCAGCACGCGCTTGTTCTCCGCCACCGCACGGCAGATGGCGCGGCCTTCGACGATGCTGGCTCCGAGAGGCTTCTCCGAGTACAGATCCTTCCCCGCCTTCGCCGCCGCGATGGCCACATTCGAGTGCCAGTGGTCGGGCGTGGCGTTCATCACGGCGTCCACATCGCTGCGCGCCAGCACCTCACGGAAGTCTTTGAAGATCGCGCCCTCGGGCAGTCCGGCCAGCTTCGCGGCTGCGGCGGCGTGCTGGGAGTCCACATCGCAGATGGCCACGACCTGCACGCGTTCATCCGCCATGAGGGCCTTCATGTTGCTCGTTCCCTGCCCGCCCACGCCGATGCACGCGAGGCGTACTTTCTCATTCGGCGAGACCGCACCCGCACGCCCAAGCGTGGCGGCGGAGACGATGAAAGGAACGGCGGTGCTGAGAAACTGACGACGAGTGGGAGACGCAAGTGGGGGCATGGGAAAGAAACGCAGATCGTCTCCGATATTCATCATGCGCCAACACACATCACTCATGGATTCCTCTCCCCTGCCCCGCCGTCGTGATTTCCTGCAAACCACCGGCATGGGCCTGATGAGCCTGCCGGTGTTGCAGTCCATCTTTGGTAATACGGGTAATGCGCTTGCTCAAACGGCCGCCCCTGCTGCGACTGCCGCCTCCGCTGTTCCCGCCTTGAACCGCTTCCCACGCATGATGCAGGACTGGCTGGTGGCCGAGGTTCGTGCCGCCGAGCAGCGTGGCAATGCACGCCGCGCCGAACTCAAAACGAAGGCAGATGCCGAGGCCTACGTGAAGTCGGTGCAGGAGCGCATCCGCCAGTGCTTTGGCCCGCTGCCGGAAAAAACGCCTCTCAATGCAAAGGTGACAAAGACCTTGGAGCGTGATGGCTACAGCATTGAGAACGTCGTTTTCGAAAGCCGCCCCAATTACTTGGTCACGGGCAATCTCTACCTGCCCAACAGCAAGGGCAAGGTGCCGGGAGTGATCGGCGTCTGCGGCCACTCGCTCAATGGCAAGGCGGCGGAGGCTTACCAGAGCTTCGCGCAGGGACTCGCACGGCAAGGACAGGCCTGCTTCATCATCGATCCCGTCGGCCAGGGTGAACGCTTTCAGTATTTGAATGAGAAGCTCGGCTCCCGCCTCGGTGGTGGCACCACGGAGCACAATCAGATGGGCGCACCGCAGGCACTCATCGGCGAATTTCTCGGCACCTGGTTCGTGTGGGATGGGATTCGTGCGCTGGACTACCTGCTCACGCGCAAGGAGATCGACCCGCAGCATGTCGGCGTCACCGGCAACTCCGGCGGCGGCACGCAGACGACCTGGCTCTGCGGCATGGAGCCACGCTTCACGATGGGCGCGCCTTCCTGCTTCGTCACCACCTTCCGACGTGATGCCGAAAACGAACTGCCGCAGGACATGGAGCAGTGCCCGCCACGCGTGCTGGCTCATGATCTTGATCACAGCGACTTCCTCGCCGCCATGGCACCGAAGCCGGTCATCATCCTGGCGCAGGAGAAGGACTACTTCGACAATCGCGGCTCCACGGAAACCTACGAGCGGCTGAAGAAGCTCTACACCTTGCTCGGCAAGCCGGAGAACATTCAGCTTCACATTGGCCCCGACCCGCACGGCTACTCGCAGTCCAACCGCGAGGCGATGTATCGCTTCTTTGGCAAGGCCACCGGCATTCCCGCCGCAGCCGCCGAGCCGGCGCTTACGATTGAGAAAGATGAGGAGCTGCTATGTACACCCAAGGGGCAGGTAGCAGAGTCCGGTTCCCGCACGCTGATGACCTTCACGCGTGAAACCGCCGATAAGCTTGCCGCCAAGCGCAAGCCGCTGAATGGCGCCGCTTTGCAGGAAGCCGTGCGCCAGGTCTTGAAGCTGCCTGCGATTGCAGACGCTCCTCCGGACTACCGCATCCTGCGTGGTGTCGGGGCGCGCAAGTATCCCACCAAAGGCTACTGCACGTACGCTGTCGAGACGGAGCCGATGATTCACGCCCTGGTCACTCGCCTGAGCGATGAAGCGCTCACTTCGCGCCTGCCACGCGGACAGAGCAAAGCCGTGCTCTACATCGCTCACCGCTCGGCCGATGCCGAACTGCGCAGCGATCCCTTCGTGCAGGAACTCATGGCTGCCGAGCCCGACGCCGCCTTTTTCGCCTGCGATGTGCGCGGCATTGGCGACTCGCAGCCTGATACCTGTGGTGCGAATCAATTCCTCGGCCGCTACGGCAGCCACTACTTTTACGCCGCCTACAGCCAGATGCTCGACCGCCCGCTGCTCGGCCAGCGCACCTTTGATGTGCTGCGCGTCCTGCAGGTTCTTGCCGCAGCGGGACACACGGAGATCCATCTTGCCGGTCAGGGCTGGGGCGCTGTGCCTGCCGCTTTTGCCGCAGTGCTCAGCCCCGCCGTGAAACAGGTGACGCTGAAGCATGCGCTCACCTCCTTTCACGATCTCGCGGTTCACGAAGATCAGCAGTGGCCCACGGCCTTCATGCTGCCGCAGGTGCTGCAGCATTTTGATTTACCTGCCTGCTACCAGGCGCTTGAGAAGCAGAAGCTTCAGCTCATCGAACCTTGGTCTGCCGCCGACGGCATGAAATAATTCTTTACCCACAACGCGACATGCAATCCTCCCTCAAGATCAAGCTCTCACTCTTCATGTTCCTCCAGTACTTCATCTGGAGCAGTTGGTACATGACGCTGGGCAGTTACCTAGGCACTCTGGGCTTCACCGGCACCGAGATCGGAGCCACCTATGGTGCGTTTGCATGGGGCGCGATCCTTTCGCCCTTCATCGTTGGGTTGATCGCCGACCGCTTCTTTGCTTCGGAGAAAATCATCGCCGTGCTCGGCATCGCCGGCGGACTGGTGATGTTCTACATCCCACAGTTGAAGACGTTTGGCAGCGTCTATCCCACGCTCATCCTCTACTGCACGCTTTATGCGCCTACCCTGGCCCTGGGCAATTCCATCTCCATGACTCATCTGGCAGACGCGAAGAAGGACTTCCCCTTCGTGAAGATCTTCTCCGCCGTGGGCTGGATCGCCGGGGGCGTGGTGCTCAGCCAGTTGAAGGGCGAGCAGTCAGCACTGCAATACTACCTCGCCGGCGGCACCTCGCTGGTCTTTGGCCTGTTTGCCCTGACGCTGCCGCACACACCGCCGAGGAAGAAAGGCCAGAACGTGCCCCTCAGTGAAGTCCTCGGTCTCGATGCGCTGGCGCTGCTCAAGAAGCCCACCTTTGCCATCTTCATCCTGTGCATGTTCCTCATCTGCATCCCGCTGTACTTCTACTTCGTGAACATGGGCACCTACCTCACGCAGTTGAAGTGGGCGGACATGGCGCAGAAGATGACACTGGCCCAGGTCTCCGACATCGTCTTCCTGCTGCTGCTGCCGCTGATGCTCAAAAAGCTCGGCTACAAGACGACCATCTTCCTCGGCATCCTGTCCTGGGCCGTGCGCTACTTCATGCTCAGCGCCAGTGCGGCCAGCAGCGGCACCGTGCTCATCTTCGGGGCCATCCTGCTGCACGGCGTCTGCTACGACTTCCTCTTCATCGCCGGGCAGCTTTATGTGGACAGTGAAGCCAATGAACGCACCCGTGGAGCCGCGCAGGGCCTCATAGCCATCATCCTCTGGGGTTTTGGCTCGCTCGTCGGCACCTACCTCGCCGGCTACTTCATGGATCAGCACAAACTAGCCACGCCGAAAGGAGCCATCACCCACGACTGGTCCGCCATCTGGGCCACGCCCGCATGGATCGCCGTGACAGTGCTGGTGGTGTTCGTGATCTTCTTCCGCGAGCCGAGGAAATCGACTGAAGGAGCATGACGTGACTGGAACGCCCCCGGAGCGCGGACTTCAGTCCGCAGCACTCCGCAAACACCCATGCCGCCGCTTCAGCCGGAGACCTTCAGCATCGTTGCTCCATCAACCTTGTTTTTCACCCAAGCTCCCACAGACAAGCGGATCTTGGACTTGAAGCGAATGACTCATCGTTAAGAATCTGGAGCTTCGGCGGAGAACAGCGGACTGAAGTTCCGCGCTCCAAAGCGCCATTCATGGCGCTGAAACGTTAACCGTGGTCGGGCTGGCGAGATTCGAACTCACGACCTCTTGCACCCCATGCAAGCGTTCTACCAGGCTGAACTACAGCCCGACCTAGGTTTGACGATCTCTCCAGCGGTGCCGCTTTGGGGTGGCTGCCGGTTGGCGAGAGGACATGCATTTTGCAGCAGAGCCCTTTGATTGCAACGAGATATTCACGGATCGAGGCGTAAAAAAACACGGGGAGCCGAAGCTCCCCGTGCTGGCAACAACACTGACTGACTTGGCAAAAAATCAAGCGCGACGGCGGCGCAGTGCCACCAGGCCCAATCCAAGAAGGCCGAGCAACGCACGCGAAGGCTCAGGAACAGCGTGAACACTGATGCCGGACACCGTTACTGCACCATCGCCGGCAGTGAGGCCCTCATAACCAGTGAGCACAAGGGCCGTACCAGTGGGGCTGTCAGCCGCGGAGATGAAGATCATGTTCTCAGGTGAAACCAAACTATTCGCAGCGAGATTGGTGTAACCCACAAAGTACGGGTTGTTAGGATTGTTGATGTTGTACATGAGCAGTCCGTTTTGACGTTCCATACCAAGGAAGGCATACATTTCACCGCCGATCTCACCAACGGTGAGCGCTTCGGGCTCTGGCCCCTTGTCGTCGGAACGGGTGTCAAAATTTGCCGTGCTGCCGCTGTTCATGTTGTGCCGAGTGGGATCAAGACCCGCAAGCAGAGTCTCCAGACTGCCGCTATCCCAAACCAATGCACCCGTGTCTGCGTTCCAGATGCTGAAGGAGCGTGTGCCGATCATGATCGCTTCATCGATCTTGCCA
Source organism: Verrucomicrobiaceae bacterium (assembly GCA_027490195.1). Lineage (GTDB taxonomy): Bacteria > Verrucomicrobiota > Verrucomicrobiia > Verrucomicrobiales > Verrucomicrobiaceae > Prosthecobacter. The sequence continues at coordinate 17,774 of JAIXYN010000050.1, forward strand.
TCACCTGCGGTGCCACCATTCGCACCGTTGTCACCGTCGATGCGGGATACATTGAGACGACCAAGCCCCGTTGCATTGTCACGAATGCCTGAGGCCGTTGTGGGAAAAGCGTTCGTGATGTCCAGCACGTTGTTCATACTGTTCGCCCCGCCCGTGTCCCCGAGCCGATTCACATCTCCATCATCGCCGCGGGCATCACCTTCATTGGCCGTGATCAGAAAACGGCTCCCGCCAATGGTGACTGCCTTAACCGTGTCTGGCATCGGCAGGCCTTTGACCGTATCGTTGATGTTCTGGAGCGTGGTACCACCAGGGCCGTCTTGGTCTGAGGCATCGATGGTCTGCGTGATGGTGCCGAGGCTCTTCACAGATGTCCATTTATTGAGCGTCGTGTCAAAAGTAGCGATAGCGTTGTTCTCCTGCAAGGTGACGTGGATTTTGTCTCCGATGACCGCCGCGAACTCCGGCTCCATGCCTTTGTAGAAGTCCGCATCATTGAAGACGGCTGCACTGTTAAAATTTGGCGCCAGCGTGTTGGTGCCGCCAGTGGTGCCGGTAGGAACCGCCGCAATGCTGGAATTGCGGACGCCCTGCAGCGTGACACCGCTGTTGAGATTAGTGCTGGAGAAGTCGTAGGTTGTGACGGCGCTATTCGTCAGTGCTGCGGCCTGCGTTGTATTGGTGATGCCAGACAGATCAATGATGCTGATGGAGCCGGGGGCATTGCCAGAGGTTGATGGGTTTGCTACATTCCAATTGAACTCCCCCTCGTTGACCACGATGAGCTTCGAGCCGTCCGGCGAGAAGCTGATGCTGTCAGGATGAAAGCCCACATCCAGCGTCGCCAACACGCGGCTGCCGCCGGTAAAACCAGCGGTGTAGTCATACAGCACCACTTTTCCGAGGGTGCTGGTATTTGCGGTAGGAATCAGCGCCGCAGCACCAAAGCCACGGTTGAGTGTATCTGCTGCTACACTGCTCAGGCCATTCATGCCCGCCGATGTGCCACCGAATACGTTTTTCAAATCGATGAAAGCGCGCTCGCTCAGAGCCCCGGTGTTGGAGAGCGTCATGATCTGCACACCAAAGACATCATTCGCGTCCGTGGTGTGGTTCAGGCCGACGGTGCTCAGCACGGTATTTTCATGCTTGGTGAAAGATAGAATTTCAGAGCCGCCAGCGCGGGCAACATTGCCCTGCTGGTAAGAGTTCAGAAGCGTAAAAGCTTCCGCGTTCATCGCCATAAGCAGCGATGCTAGAGTGAGTGTGAGTGTATGAGTGGCGCGTTTCATGTCGGGAGTGTTGAATCAGCTGACTTTCCGCTTTCAACTAAAGATCATCCGTTGTCGAAACGGCTTGGGTGACTTTTTTGCCATGTGGCAAATTCGACACCTTGGCGTGTTTGAAGCATCGAATTCATTGGCCGTAAGAGCACTGTCCTTATGACTGCACCCGCGCCTATCTCCACGTTGCCCCTTCGCCGCCGCCGTCATTCGCGCTGGCCGGTGATTGTGACGCTGCTGATTGCGCTGGGCACGGTGGCTTTAGTGACTAAGGTGATTCAAAGTCGTCCTCAGCCAACACCAGCGCCCGTTGCTGAACTGGTGCGACCGCCGAAAGTCGTTGCGCCACCTGCCAAACCCAAGCTGCCAGCGAACAACCTCTCCAGCACGCTTCTCGCCAACAAGAATAAGGCTCCGCTGCCCAAACCGGTGGCGCAGAAGATCCCGGCACTCAAAGCCATGCCAGCAAGCGAGGTGAGCGCGGTGTTTAACCAGGCGACCAGCGTGTTGCGGCAGTACTTTCAATCACCGAGTGATGAAACATTGCACAAACTGGTGCGCCATCCGGAAGAAACCATGCCGCGTCACCGCGAGTGGGCACGAACCCGGCGCATCGTGCCTGCGGTGCCCTTGCAGATCGGCCCGCAATTCGGCGTCAGTGGCAGCATGCTGCTAACCGGCGTCAAACTCAACGACGGTAGCCTGAGGATGGCGGCCTTGGAAAAAACGAACCAAGGCTATCAGCTCGACTGGGAAAGCTTCAGTGCTTGGGGGGAATCGCGTTTTGTTGATCTTGCCCAGTTGCAGCCCGGCAAAACCGTACTCATGCGCGTCACCATCAAGCCTTCCAGTGCCACGCCACCCGCATCTGCCGCAGGCGGGGCATCGTTCACCATCTCGCACCCGGATGAACGCACCACACTGGCCGCCTATGCTACGGCTGAAACTCTGGAACGCACTCCGGCTGGCCGAAGTCTGGCCAAGGCCAGTGGCGGCATGTTCACATTGCGGCTAGCAGTGAATGCGGAGGATGTGAAAAGCGGCTTGGCGCGCATCCATGAAGTGGTTGCCACTGGCTGGCTCCCTGACCTGGAGAAAGAAGCGGCTTTGGTCAAGGAATGACCGCCGGGCTTGCCATCCAGACAGCACTCGAGTAAAACCAGCGGCAATAACCGCATGGTCACCATCACGATTCAGGAACTCACCAAACGATTCAGCGGCAGTGTTGTGCTGAGCAGCGTGAACCTGCAGATCGAATCCGGAGAATTGTTCTTCCTACTGGGCCCCAGCGGCTGCGGCAAGACCACCCTGCTCCGCCACATCGCTGGATTCTACACGCCGGATGCCGGCAAGATCTGGTTTGATGACGAGGATGTGACGCGCCTGCCGGCGCACAAACGTGGCACGGGCATGATGTTTCAAAGCTATGCGCTGTGGCCGCACCTGAACGTGGCGCAAAACGTGGCCTTCGGGCTGGAAGAGCGCAAGCGCCCGCGCCGGGAGATCGAGCATCGGGTGTCTGAAGCCCTGGAGCAGGTGAAGCTGGACGGCCTCGGCAGCCGCAAGATCCAGCAGCTCTCCGGCGGGCAGCAGCAACGCGTGGCCCTGGCGCGCGCTCTGGTGATCCGCCCGAAGTGTCTGCTGCTGGATGAACCTCTCTCGAATCTCGATGCCAAGCTGCGCCTCGAAATGCGCACGGAGATCCGCCACATCGTTAAGCAGCACGGCCTCACCGCCATCTACGTGACGCATGACCGGGATGAAGCCCTGAGCATGGCCGACCGCATGGCGATCATGGATGCCGGCAAGCTGATTCAAGTGGGAGCGGCTCCTGAGATCTACCTCAACCCTGCGACACGCATGGTGGCCGAGTTCATCGGTGAAACAAACTTCGTCGAGGGCCGCACCCTGCGCGAAAGCAGCCGGGCAGGATTCTACGATGTGGAAACTCCGTTCGGCGTCCTGCGTGGCCGCACCAATGATGCCACCTGGCAGCCTGCCAGCGGCCAGCCGGTGATGATGAGCGTCCGACCCGAGGCGCTGACCTTTGGCAGCGTGCTCGATTCCCCGAACCGCATCCTCGGGCGCATCATTGACACAACGTATCTTGGCGCATCGGTGCAGTACCTCATTCAGGTGACTGGCGGTCCGCAGATCAAAGTTTGCGAGACCAACCCGCAGGACATCCGCCTGCCCGGCGAGGAGGAAGTGCGTGTGATGGCCGCGATGGGTGATGTCGTGATTCTGCGCAAATGAACGAGCGTCTCACAACTCTGCTGGAACATCCGCGCACCCAGGCCGTGCTCGCATGGGCGCAGGTGTGGTGCAAAGAACTCGCGGTTTTCTTCCTGATGCTGGCCACGCTGGCGGGACCCTTTTTGCTGAAGCCCAAGCAAAGCACTGCTCCCGCGCGCTTTGACCGGCGGCTGGTCATCATTTCACCGCACCATGACCGCATCCGCGAGGAGTTTGGGCATGCCTTTGCCGCGCACTGGAAAAGGAGAACCGGACAAACCCTGTTCATCGACTGGCGCGTGCCGGGCGGCACCTCGGAGATTGCCATGCTCATCAAGTCCGAAGCCACGGCGGCGTTTCAAAATTACTGGCAGTCAAAGCTGCACCAGACCTGGTCTCCCGCTGTGGCGCAGGCCTGCCTGAACTCGAAAGCCGCGCCCGACGATGCCGCGCGCAAAGCTTACCTCGCCTCCAATGTGGGCACTGGCATTGATGTGTTTTTTGGTGGTGGCGCGTATGACTTTGAGCAGCAGGCCAAAGCGGGCACGCTGGTTGCGGGTGACGGTGAAACAACCGGGCTCAGCGGTCTGGCAAAAAAACACCCCACGTGGTTCAGTGACGCGGGCATTCCCGAGAAACTCAGTGGAGAACCTTTCCGCGATCCACAGGGCCGCTGGTGCGGCACTTGCCTTTCCAGCAGCGGCATTGTTTTCAATCGCGATGTGCTGCGCCGCATCGGCATCGCCACCGATCCCGTGGCCTGGGACAACCTGGCCGATCCGCGTTACTACGGGCAGATTGCTCTGAGTGATCCGGGCAAAAGCGGTTCGGTGACCAAGGCTTTGGAAATGCTCATTCAGCAGCAGATGCAGATCGCGTATGATCGACTCAAAGCGGCGCCGAAATCCAAGCTCGCTCCAGATCAGCTTGAAGCCCAAGCCGTGGCGGAAGGCTGGAATGAGGGGTTGCGCATGATCCTGCGCATCAGCGCCAATGCACGCTACTTCACCGACTTCTCCACCAAGATCCCTCTGGAAGTGGCCAAAGGCGATGCCGCCGCCGGCATGTGCATCGATTTCTATGGTCGTTCTTCCGAAGAGGACGTGCGCAAGGCCGATGGCACCTCGCGTGTGGGTTTCATTGCGCCACTGGGCGGCACCTCGATCAGTGTGGACCCTATTGGCATGCTGCGTGGCGCGCCCGATCCCGAGCTGGCCACTGCGTTCATGGAATTCGTGCTTGGCGATGAGGGGCAGAAGCTGTGGAGCTTCCGAGTGGGAGAACCCGGCGGCCCGAAGGCCCATGCGCTGCGGCGGCTGCCAGTGCGGCACGATTTGTACACACCTGAAAACATCACCCGCATGAGCGACGGAGCCGAGGCCCCCTTTGAAAAAGCCCAAGCCTTCACCTACCACCCGGATCGTACCGCTGCTGCGTTCAGTGCCATCCGTTTCATCGTCCGAGTGATCTGCGTGGACTCGCACGATGAACTGCATGCCGCATGGAAAACCATCATCGACAACGGGATGCCAGAGCGTGCCATCAAGGTACTCGAAGATCTTACCCGTGTGAAGCATGAAGCCGCCACCGGCAACATCGCCCGCATCCTCGCCGCTCGTGACAAGGTGCAGGAAACACGCCTCGCCCGCGAACTGGGAGACGCATTTCGCAATCAATACATCAAGGCCGGCCGGATGGCGGGGAGAGGCGAGTAACCCATTTAATAACCCCATGTCGAAAACTCTCTCGCTGCTGATCTTTCTGGGGATGACCGCGTTCTTCGCGTGCTTCTTTGCCTACCCAATCTGGGCGGCGCTGGAGTCGGCATTTCGCGGGCCGGATCATCAGTTCACGCTGGAGTATGTGTCCGAGGTTTTTCTCAATGAGCTGTATCGCGATGGGCTGTGGAACTCCTTCATCATCGCGGTGTGGACCACGCTGGGAGCGCTGTGCCTGGCGCTGCCGCTGGCAGTGTGCTACGTGCGCTTTGCCTTTCCGGGCAGGGCGCTGATGAACTCGCTGGTGCTGATACCGATGATTCTGCCACCGTTTGTGGGAGCGATCGGCATCAAGGCGATGCTGGGGCAGGCGGGTGCATTGAACAGCCTGCTCATCTATCTCGGTATGATGGATGCGATGCATCCAACGGACTGGCTGGGGCAGCATCGCATGCTGGGCATCATCATCATGGAGGTGCTGCACTTGTATCCGATCATTTACCTCAATGCGGCAGCCGCACTCTCGAACCTGGATCCGGCGCTTGAAGAAGCGGCGGCGAACATGGGCTGCAATGCCTGGAGCCGCTTTTGGCGGGTGACGCTGCCGCTCATCATGCCCGGCATCTTTGCGGGCGGCACCATTGTGTTTGTTTGGTCCTTCACCGAGATGGGGGTGCCCCTGCTGTTTGACTACGACCGCGTCACAGCGGTGCAGATTTTCCGCAGCATCAATGACCTGAGCGGGAACCCCTTCCCCTACGCCTTGGTGGCTGTGATGCTGGTCTTCAGCACGCTGTTTTACCTGACGGGCAAGCTGTTCTTTGGCAGCGCCAATTCCGGTGGCGGCGGACGTGCCACCACGGGCCGCGAAACGATTCCCCTGCCCTCCGGTCTTGGCTGGGTCTGCACTGCGTTCTTTGCCGGTGTCACCTTCCTGGCCGTGCTGCCGCATCTCGGCGTGGTGCTGCTGTCGGTTTCCAAAGACTGGTATGGCACCGTCATTCCGCACGCGTTGACACTGGAGCATTATCGCAATGCTTTGGGGCATGAGCTCACGCTGTCATCCATCGCCAACAGCTTGAAGTATTCCACGCTGGCGATGCTCGTGGCGCTCGTCCTCGGCATCGGCGTGGCCTACGTGTCCGTGCGCACTCGCATCTGGGGCCGGCAAATTCTCGATGCCATGGCCATGCTGCCGCTGGCCGTGCCCGGCATCGTGCTGGCCTTTGGTTATCTTGCTATGACCCGCGAAGGCCAGCCCTTTCACTGGCTGATGCTCGGCGAGGATCCGCTGCTGCTGTTGGTGATCGCGTATGCGGTACGCCGACTGCCCTACGTGGTGCGGTCTGCTGCGGCAGGTTTCCAGCAAGTCAGCCCCACACTGGAAGAGGCCGCACAAAACCTCGGTGCGCGCCCGGAGAAAGCGTTGTGGCGCATCACCCTGCCCCTCGTCGCACCGAATCTCGTGGCGGGTGCCCTGCTCGCCTTCTCCTTTGCCATGCTGGAAGTGAGCGACTCCATGATTCTCGCGCAGCAGGCCACCTACTTCCCCATCACCAAAGCGATCTACTCCCTCGTGCTCTCACTCGGCAGCGGACCGAATCTTGCCTCTGCGCTTGGAGTGTGGGCCATGATTTTCCTTGCTGTGACCATCCTCGGTGCTGGAGTGATTTTGGGGAAGAAGCTGGGGGCTTTGTTTCGGGGGTAAAGGATGGTGGAAAAAGGTGATGTTTTCGAAGCAACTTTGCGTTTCAGTGATCGGGTGCAACTTTCCGGCATGAAGTCCTCCATCCTACAAGCTCTGCTGGCCAGCCCCGCCCTGCCAAAACTGTTGGAGGAGGGGCGCAAGGTTCTGGACCGCGAGCAAAAGTTGCGGGAGAAATTTTATGCGGACATCACGGCTGAACACAAATGGGAATTCATTCAGGGCGAGATCATCATGCACTCCCCGGTCCTGAACCGACACTTGCTGGCGACCAAGCATTTGTTCAGCATCATGAGCGCCCATGTCCGTGTGAACAAACTCGGCGTTGTCCATGCTAAGAAAGCCATGACCTCCTTTCCGCGCAATGACTATGAGCCAGACATTGCCTTCTTTGGCCTGACCAAAGAGCGGCTTATCGGACCGGACACGCTGAGGTTTCCCATCCCTGATCTCATCGTCGAAGTTCTCTCACCTTCCACGCAAGCGCGAGATCGCGGCATCAAGTTTCAAGACTATGCGCTGCATGGCGTGGCGGAGTACTGGATCATTGATTCTGTGGCCGAAAGCGTGGAAATATACCGTCTGGCAGGAGAGGTCTATCCTCCGGCAGAGCGGCAGACCGAGGGAATGCTATGCAGCGATGCTATCGCCGGGTTTGAGATTCCAGTGAGGGCGCTCTTTGATGAAGCGGAGAACTCACGAGTGCTGCGGGAGATTTGGGTCGGCGCGTGGGGTGACTCAGTAGAAACTTTGGCGACATTTGAGGAGTGAGTGTAAGGCACGCAGGCCCACACACGAATGAAGTCCAAGCGCCCCGCCAAAATCAAAACGTTCGAACAAGCCTTCAAGTTCGTCTTGAAGGTGAAGACCTGCCTCATCTTTGGCTCGAAGACTTCAGATCTTCCCAGCCTGTGGGATGTGGTGGACCTGCCCGGGAGGCAGCCGGGGCACCCGGGATGGGGGGAGAAAGTGGAGGCGGTCTGGGCCTGGAAGAATGAGCTGCCGGCTCAATTTCCCGATGAGATCTTTTACGGCAAGCTGCCCGGCGGACTCGCGATGCTGATGTGCATCGAGCACCTGCGGCAGGTCCATTATCCGGCGCATCATCGGTCGGTTTCAGAGTGCAGCCCGCTTGCCCGACGCGCCTTTGAGCTGATTCGCAGCGAACCGCATACCACAACGGAACTACGCAAGGCGTTGTCGCCTTCAGGGGCGATCAGCAAGAGCAAGGTGGACAGTGCTCTGGTGGAACTGCAGGTGACGCTGAACATCACCCGCTCGAACGCACCGAAGTTAAAGCGCGACACCTGGCTGCCCTTTGCAGAGCAGTACCCAAGCATCGGAGGTGAGGCATGAACCGCACGGATCGCCTCGTCTCCATGGTAATGCTGTTGCAATCGCGCCGGGTCATTACGGCTGCACAGTTGGCCGACCATTTTGAGATCACCGAGCGTACGGTTTACCGCGATCTCGCCGCACTGGGTGAAGGTGGCGTGCCTATCGTGGGAGAGCCGGGTGTGGGCTACAGTCTGATGAGCGGCTACTGCCTGCCGCCGGTGATGTTCTCGCCGGAGGAGGCCTTTGCCTTTGTCACCGGAGGCCTGCTGGTCGAGCGCATGACCGATGCCTCCATGCGTGATGCGATCCGCTCCGCCGTGAGCAAGGTGACGGCCGTCCTACCGCCGGGCCTGCAAGGCCGTGTGGACCGACTGCGCAAAACCATGGTGATTGGCGGACGATCTCCGACTAAGGGCAGCGTGCCACTAAGCACGGTCCAGCGTGCCATGTCCGAGGGCTGTATGCTACGCCTCAACTACCTGGGAGCTGCACGCGGCGAGCCCACTGAACGCGTGGTGGAACCTCGGGGCCTGGTCTTTTACCTCGATCACTGGCACCTCATCGCCTGGTGTCGGCTGCGCAAAGACATGCGGGACTTTCGGGTGGATCGCATCGTCCGCTGCGAGATGCTGCCGGAGCCGATCTCACAGCACGTCGGCTTCAATCTCAATCAGCACATCGCGAAGTGCATGATGCCGGAGCGCAGTGAGTTCGCGGTCATTGAAGTCCCGGATAGGCTCATCGAAAGCGTCCGCCGCTTTTGGGGGCCAACGATCATCGAGGAAGAATCCACCCGCGAACAAGTGCGTGTCCGCTTTGCCTTCCGCCCCGAAGGACTCGACTACGTTGCCCGCTGGTTGTTAAGCCTGGGAACCGATGCTGGGATTCTCTCCCCTGAAGCACTGCGTGTGAAGGTTGCCGACTTGGCCCTCGCCACCGCGAAGCACCATCAGCCGAAAAAATCGTCACGGGTGAAAACACCCCTGACATAAGGCTGTCAGGGGGCGGTGCGATGGATGGCGCGTGATCGCAAAAGATGGCGATCCGCATTCACACCCCACTGAAAATCACACCCATGAGCAAAACCAACGAACCCACCGTCTCCTTCTCCCTCACCTGCAAAAGCGCAGCGGCTGCACTCGACTTCTACACCCGGGCCTTGGGAGCCGTGGAGCTTTACCGCCTCTCACCCGCCCCAGGCGTTGTGGCGCATGCCGAGTTCATGATCGGCACCACGCATGTCAATATCTCCGATGAATTTCCACCGGGGCACGCCTTCGCCATCCCGGAGGGCGGCATGGCCTCCTGCCTCTTTATTATCGAGGTTGAGGACTGTGACCAAGCCTTCGCCCGTGCTCTCGCCGCTGGCGGCTCACCGCTCACTCCATCCCAGGATCAGTTCTGGGGCAAACGAACGGCGAAGATCCGCGATCCCTTCGGCTATCGCTGGAGCTTCAGCCAGCACCTCGAAGACGTGCCGCCAGAGGAGCTCATCAAACGTGCACAGGCCTTCATGAGTGAGGGTGGCAAATAGTTTGATCGCACTCGTCTCTGCTAGGTGGGGCGGACCCACTCAGCAGAGTCGATGGCATTTCAGTCATGATCCAGGCAGCTACGACGGAGCGTTTTTGGGCAGAGATTGATTGGGGACAGAAATGGGCGGCAACGTCTGCTGTGTTTGCCGCCACCAGTCGAGTTGTTCACAATGCGACAATGTAACGTTAATAAGGTTTCCTTGACCTAAGTTCTCCGGCCCTGCAAACTGCTTGCAGCTATGAGACGCCCTTGGATCAAAATTGAAACCTGCACGCCGGACAAGCCGGAGATTTGCAGTCTATCAACTCAATTGAAATTGGATGAGGACACGGTGGTGGGAAAGTTGGTGCGTTTGTGGTCCTGGGCGGAATTAAACCGAATCGATCCTAACGATTTGAGAGTTACCAAAGAGTTCATCGACAAAGTTGTGGGTCGCAAAGGATTCGCTGCAGCTTTGGAGAAGACGGGCTGGCTCATTGAAACGGATGAGAAACTTTCTTTTCGTAACTTCAAACGCCATAACAGCCCTGTTGCGCAAAACAAAGCACTGACCGCCAAAAGAGTAGCTCGGCACAGATTGCGTAAAGCAGCAGTGACAGAAAAAGTGACGGACGAGCCGTTAGCCGTAAAGCCAACCAAGGCACCCAAGGTCAAGAAAAGTGCCGCTCCTGTTCATCCAGTTGAAGAAGTAATTAAACCAGATTCTTCTTTGATTATCAGTGAAGAAATAGTGGTAAACGTTGCACCAGAGGCCGTGGAAAATGACACGATGCCTGTTGAGGTTGTTGTTGAGTCTCAGAGCGTGGTGGAAGAGCCCCTGGTCTCGGCACCGGAGGCCGCGGAAGAGGTGGCTGAGACTGCGGCTGAAGTTGTCCATAAGGCACCCGTTGAGGAGATCGAAGTCTTTGCTCCTGAAGTGCCCTCGGAGGAAGTTGTCGTCGCCGTTCCTGAAGCGGTCCCTGAGGAGAGCCCTACCGCTGCTCCTGAAGCGCCAACTGAAGAGGTTGTTGTGACTGCTGCCGTCGAAGAGCCAGCGCCGCGCAAACGCCGTGGCAAAGCTGCGGCTGACACCGATGATCAGCCCATGCTGTTCTAAAACGAGCATTCCTTGAGGTTGGCGATATTCTCAATATCTAGTCATAGCGCAATCCATCCCTCATTGTGAAACGCTCACTTCGTTTCGGAATTCACTGTTTTGAGGTGCGAAATCCTCATGATATTTCCGTGATAAGAAATCGTTAACTATTGATAATTAGATAATTACACCACACCTAAAGCGCAACCCATGTGCGGCGTTGAATATGGCTTACTCGGAAGCGCGTGCACCATCGGAACTGGCGGCGGTTTTTTCACGACAGCGGTAACGCTTTGCCCATGGATTCGGCTTTCTTTCGACGACATCGGCAATGAGTTCGCCCAAAACGGGGGTGAATTTGAAGGCGTGCCCGGAATCCCCGGCGGCGATGATGAGGTTGGGGTGTGCGGGATCGTGATCGATCCAGAAGGCACCGTCAAAGGTGTCGCAGTATAGGCAGACGCGGGTGGAGTGCAGCGGGGCCTCGGCCAGAGTGGGAAAGGTCTCGCGCAGGAAGGCGCGGTAGCGGTCCTCCTCCCCACCCGGGAGTGTGCGCGGATATGAAGCAGTGACCCGGCGGCCGGGGCCGTGGTTGGCCACTTTGACGAGGCCATCGGCATTGGCGGGAAAGCCATACCAGCCGGTTTTGCCGATGTCAGCGCCCCAGACGGGAAACTGTGGCGGAGTGAAGGGACGCGGATCCTGCGGCTGAAAGTGGAAAACGGTCTGCGCCGTGGCCCACATCACCTCCTGCAGGTGTGGCAGCAGCTCAGGCGTCCAGGCTCCGGCGGCGACGAGGACGGCGTCGGCCTGCCAGGTTTGCTGGGATGAGGTAATGCCGATGCAGCGAGTACCCTCGAAAAGCGGGCGCGGCTGGGGCACGTTTTCGATGAGGGTGACTCCGGCGGCGCGTGCCTCAGAGGCGAGCCGCGCAATAACCTGCCCGCTTTCCGCCCAGCCGCCGACGGGATTCAAATAGCCATCGCGATAGATCGTGTGATTCCAGGCCGGGTGCCGTTCACGCAGCATCTCGGGCGGGGTGCGGCGCAGTAGGTGCCCGCGCTGCGAGAGGAAGGCGCGGCTGTCATGCTCGAAACCTCCGGGCTGCATGGGCTCGCGGGACATGACGAGAAAGCCGACCTCATGGTACAGTTCCTCACCCCACTTTGCATTCCACTCGCGCCAGCGCCTGAGGCTGAGCTCGCCCATGGCGGTGTGCTGTTCATCTAGCGCGTAGTCCATCCGCACCACCTTGCTTATGTCCGTGGACGCGGCGTCGGGATGCGGGAGCGGGCCTTGATCGATCAACGTGACCCGCCAACCGCGAGCGTGGAGTTCAAGGGCGGCTGTGAGGCCGAAACAACCGCCCCCAAGAATGAGGATGGAGGGGCTCATGGGTGCTGGATGGTTTCAAACACCGCCCCCCCGAGCAGGCGGTCGCCGTCATACAAAGCGCAGATTTGTCCTGGCGTGAGGGCACGCTGCGGCTCCGCGTATTCGAGTTCCGCACGGCCATCGCCCAGCGGGCGGAAGACGGCATTGCCTGCCGGGCAACGGTAGCGCGGCTGGGCCTGCAGTAAGCGCTCCTCCTGCAACGGTGTGCCGGTGCTGGAGATGGAATGCAGCGTGGCTTTGTGCGCCCAGAGCAGCGGTGTGTCGGAATTTTCAATAGCGACGACGAGTTCGTTGGTCTCTGGTCGCTTGGCCACGACGACATAGGCCTGCTTGTGAATGGGGCTGGCCACGCCATGGCCCTTGCGCTGGCCCAGGGTGTAGAGGTGCAGGCCGCGATGTTCACCCAATACCTTCCCCTCCAGATTCACAATGGGTCCGGGATGGTCGGGCACGAAGGCGCGCAGGAAATCCTCCATCTTCACCTGCCCGATGAAGCAGATGCCCTGGCTGTCTTTCTTCTCCGCCGTCTGGAGGCCGAACTCACGGGCGAGCTCCCGCAGTTCCGGCTTGAGCAGATGCCCGATGGGAAACTGAGCGATGCGCACCTGATGCGGTTGCATCATGGCGAGGAAGTAGGTCTGGTCCTTGTTCGGGTCGGCGCCGCGAAGAATAGATCCTGGATGCTCGATGCTGGATGCTGGATCTAGCATCGAGCATCCAGCATCGAGTTTTCGAGCATAGTGCCCGGTGGCGATGGCATCAAAGCCGTGCTCCTGAGCCCAGTCCCAAAGGACGCCGAACTTCATCTCGCGGTTGCACATCACATCAGGATTCGGCGTGATGCCGGCTTGGTAGCCTTCGAGCAGATACTTCACGACCTTCTCGCGGTATTCGGTCATGAGATTGACCACACGAAACGGGATGCCGAGCTGCTTGGCCACGGCCTCAGCATCGGTGATGTCCTGCTCCCACGGGCAGTCGCCAATGATGTTCTCCTCGTTGATCCAGTTCTTCATGTAAACGCCGGACACGTCATGACCTGCGCGGACGAGCACGGCGGCGGCCACGCTGCTGTCCACGCCACCGGACATGGCTGCGAGAATCTTCATCCTCTAAGAATCGGCGGCTGATGGCTGGCGTCAATCAAGAGGCGCAGCGTCCGGGCTTGTTCGTTGCCTCCGGACGGCTTATCTCGGCAGATGCGTTTTGTATTCTTTTCCGCAATGACCTGGCGGCAGGCTGCCCTCCTTGGACTGGCCCTGATACTGTCTGCTTGTTCCTCCCGCAGATCCTTGCCTGCACTGATGGTGGAACGGCTGAACTGGATGGATGAAGTGGCCATGGCCAAGCAGGTGAAGTCATTGCCCATCACAGATCCGGTGCGCGAAGCGGAACTGCTGAATTCGATGACTCAGCGCGGAGTCGAGACCGGATTGAAGCCTGAAAGCGTGCGGCGTTTTTTTACCGGGCAGATGCTGGCAGCGAAAGTGGTGCAGGAAGAATGGCTGCGGCAGCATCCGCAGGGAGTTGCATCCTCCATCAAGGTGCCGAATCTGGCCCTGACTGTGCGCCCTGCCTTGGATGAAATCGGGCGGCAGATGATAGCCAGCTTCGCACAACCGCGCCATTCGGGCGAGTCTGCCGCAATTCTTAAAGCAGCACGCAAGCGTCTGGCGCGTGCGGGTTACTCGGAGGAAGTGATGCGACCGGCCCTGGAAGGGTTGCAGGCTATGGTGCAGGAGGATTAGAGACTTGAGGATTCTGGATATGCGATGGCTTGAAGTTCTGCTCAAACCCTGGCTGGCGCGCCTGCTGCGGCAGCGTGGAATGTGCCGTGCCATCTTGGCAACATTTCTGGTCCTGGCATTTGGCACATGGATGAACTGGCAGCTCTGGCCCTGCTTGTTTGCCGAGATCACCGGGCTTCCCTGCCCTGGCTGCGGTCTGACACGGGCGACTTCGACGCTGCTGAATGGCGACTGGCTCACCTCGTGGCAGTTTCATCCCTTCGCAGTTTGCTTTGCCCTGCTTGGCATCTTGGTCGTCGCTGCAGCTTTTCTGCACCCAGCATGGGTGGACGTGATTGCCAGCAAAGTGGAGCTTTTTGAGCAGCGAACTAAACTGCCTGCACTTTTTTTGGTGTGTGTGGTCTGTTTTGGCTTGCTAAGGATGTTAGGATTCTGGTATCAGCCTGAGGTCGGAGATTTTTCTGGGCGCTTCTTGTTAAGAAAGCCCATGAGATCCTCGACCAACAACACAGGTAAATAACCACATACTCGCACACCTCTACACTTATGGAACCCGACTCACAAACCGCCGCAGCCGCCACTGGTATCGGCCTCATCGTTTTTGCCGCCTATGGCATTATTGCGATCATCAGCCTCGTGTGCTGGATCAAGGTTCTCATTGCCCTGTTTAAAAAGGAAGGCGCAGGCCTGGGTATCCTGGGCATTTTGTGCAACATCTACGCCTTCATCTGGGGCTGGATGAAAAGCACCGAACTGGGTCTCAAGAAGACCATGATCTGGTGGACTCTTTGCATCGTGGGCATCATAGGCGTGTCAGTGCTTGCCGCCGCTGGCATGGCCGGAGTCGCTGCCAACAGCCCTGAGTTCCAAAAAGAATTCAAGAAAGCCATGGATGATGCCAAGCGACAGGCCCAGGAGCAGCAGGCTCCAGCAGCGCCTGCACCTGCTACTAACTGATTTGGTGCCGCTGCAAAGATTGATTCAGGCAAACGCCATCCCTTTGAACAGGGATGGCGTTTTGCTTGGAGGGAACAGAACCCGGCTTGATCTTTGTCAGCGCTGCGTTCAGATGAAGCATGGATAAGATTCAAAAAGTTCCCACGGGTGAGTTCCACTCCGGCTACGGCTGTATCATCATGAGTGCGGTGGTTGGAGTCTTCGTCTTCATCATCTGGTGGGGCTATTACACGCTGACTACGATGGATGCGGCCATCGCTGCGATCACTCAGACTGCTCCGGCCAAATTACATGAAGTGGCTGCGGTGCCAGACCTGGAGCAGAGGCTCACCGACTTTGCCGCAGCGGCGAACGCAGCCAAGCCGGCCACGCTGAAGCTCAGTGTGGCGGATCTCAATACCCTGCTCCTCCTCGCCCCAGATGGCGGCAACGGCAGCTACAAGAGCATGTTGCGGGTAAAATCACTCGATGCCACCCATCAGACGATCATCACCGAAGCCAGCCTGCCGATGAATACGGCCAAATTTTGGGAGGACACCAAGCGCTACCTCGTTGGCGAGGTGGACTTCACCTTGGTGACGACCGAGCTGGGACCGGATGCCAAGGTCAGCGCCGTACGTGTGCCGGGCAAGACGGTGCCGGAAGAAATGGTCAAAGGCATGGCCATGTATGGCTACCTCGGCCCCTATCAGAACGACAAGACACTGGGTCCGGTGCTCAAAGCCATCAAGAAGTTCAAAGTGGAAGCCGATGGCGTCGTGCTTTCGACAGAGTGAAAGGTGAAATGACGAAACCAGAATGAGGAATGACTAATGGCCGAATTCTTAGCGAATACGGACCTTATTGGTCATCCAAGCTCGTTGAGTTAAGCGGAATCGACCGTCAAGGTGTGTGTTTTTCAACGCGAATGAGCACGATTATCCGCGAATTTTTCACGAATTTCAGAGTTCAGGATTCCTCTGAATTCGCGGTCATTCGTGGCCATTCGCGTTGAAAATTCTAACTTAATGACATTGATTCCTCATTCCTCATTCTGGTTTCGTCATTCATAAGCCCCCCTGTTTCTTCTTCCACCCCCATGACCTCCCTGCCCCAGCATCCCAACCCTTGGCAGACCGTTTCAACCCGTGAGACCTATGCCAATCCGTGGATCCGTGTGCGGGAAGACCAGGTGATCAAGCCTACGGGCGGACCCGGTATTTACGGCGTGGTGGAGTACCAGAACATCGCGGTCGGTGTGATTCCCATTGATGAAAAAGGCCATACCTGGCTCGTGGGCCAGTGGCGCTACTGCCACGGGCGGTATGAGTGGGAGATCCCTGAGGGGGGCTGTCCCTTCGGTGAGTCGCCAGCGGAAGCTGCACGGCGTGAGTTGCTGGAAGAGACCGGAATCGTCGCCACTAGTATTGAGCCCCTGCTTTCCGGCATCCAGCTCTCCAATTCTACCAGCAACGAGGTTTGCGACATCTTCATTGCCACCGGCCTTTCGCACACCGAAGCGCAGCCGGAAGACACGGAGGAACTCGAAGTCCTGCGGCTACCGCTCACTGAAGCCATCCAGATGGCCCGCGATGGGCGCATCCGCGACAGTGTCAGCGTATTGGCGTTACTTGCGGTGGCGGGGCGCGTGGGATGATTACTTCCCTTCCTCGGGAAACAGCATCCAGCGGTCTGCCAGCAAATCGGTGATCTTCACGCAGTGATCCGACTGCGCGTTGTTTGGAAAGGCCAGCCGCACGGTGATAAGGGACTTCGCCCCCGGCAGTTTCAGGGCGGGCATGGGCGCACCATTCGGCAGCTTGTGAGGCAGCGGCACACCGATGAGGTTGGCCAGCGCGATACCGAGCGTGCTCTTGCGCTCCACATAGCCGGTCACATTTTGCAGGCGGTCCGGACTGTGCAGTTTCACGGCCAGCCAGCGCCAATCCTCGCTGAACTCGTAGTTGTAGTAGCTGCTCTCGCCGGCGACTACGCGCATGAGCACCGGAAGCTGAGAGCGCTGTTGTTTGAATTCGGGCCACGTTTTCTCGCTCCAAGCAACCCAGGACTCCCAGTCCAGCAGCAGCTTGCCCGAGCGCGTGCGGTGAAAGTTGGCAAGCATTCCGGCAGCAGGCTGGGTGCTGCAGGCAAATTGAAGATTGATCACCTTGGAGGTACCAGCGGTGATCAAACCTGCAGCGAGTAGAGCCTCATGCTCAGGATCTTTCTGCCCACGCTCCTCGTACTGCACCTGCATCAGTGCTTGGACGCGTTCCGGTTCAAAGATGTATGGCAGGCGCTCTCGCCAGGTTGTGGCCTGCACGTACTTTGCCAGCACAGACTGCGCCTCGGCCACCTGCGGATCGCTCAGTGGCAGCGATTCAAAAAACATGGCCACATTGGTGCTGGTCGGATCATAGAGTGGGCCGCCAGGACTTTCTTGCTTGGCCGCCTCAACTTTCGCCATCTGCACCAGCGTGACCTGATTCTGTTTGGGCGGCTCGGGAGCGGGGGGGGAAGCGGCTAGGATGGTACTGAAGGCGGGAATCACCTTTTTTGGATGGGCAATATCCTTCATGGGCTTGGCCCGCGGTCCTTGAAAGAGGCGATAGCCAAAGTAACCGGCGGCTGCGAGAACTCCGATCAAACCAAGGCTGTAGAGCACCAGCATGAATGTTGCTTTAATCAACCGCTTGTCCTTTATACGCCGGGAGGCTGAGGGTTTAACGGAACGTTCGCTCATGAATAGCCTATGGGGAGGGAGGTATTGAGGCCAGAAAGGACCGCCATCAATCCATAATGCGCAGCCCCTGCCAAGTCCTCTTTTTCACTGTCCTCTGAAATGAGGACAGTGAGGGGCTTTTTATCGGGTCAATGACCACCACCCACAAGTGGGACTGGGCCAATGCGATCTGGACGAATGCAGCCGCCCGGCAGATGACAGGCATGACTGGCCTTCAAGATGGCTTTGAAACGCCGCTCCATCCAGATGCGGTCATTCCCACATATGAGATGACGGTGGAGGAAGCGGTCGAGTGTTTGCGTGCAGTGGCAGCCGGTTGCTGAAAGGTAGCGCATTCTTGTGATGAAACGCAAAAGCCTTGTCTGTACGGCTGCCGAGTGACAGAGTGGCAAACCCATGAACACAGAGCAACTGGAACAACTCAAGACACTGGTGGCAGACGCAGGCGATCTGCCAGAGGCCGCGAAAACGAAGCTGCTTGAGCTGCTGGCACAGACCGAGGCTGAAGCCCCCACGGCAGAGCCTGGGCAGGCGCAGGGCCAGTGGTTGTCCTCGGTGGAAGAACTCGAAGCCGCCCATCCGGAGGCCACGAGCTTTATGGGCCGGCTGGCGACGACGCTGGCCAACATGGGGATCTGAGGTGAAAGAACCCCCACTTGCAAAAGAACCCATAATCCGCCTTTGACAGAACTTAGGAGGCGTGTAGTTTCGCGCCCCTTTTTCCCCGAGGGAATGTCGCCATGCCAAACACACAAGTTATTCTCAAAGAACAAATCAAAGGCCTCGGAGCCGAAGCTGACGTCGTCAGCGTGAAGCGCGGTTTTGCGCGCAATTTCCTGCTTCCCCAGGGCAAGGCTTATGAAGCCACCAAGGGCAACCTGCGCTACACCGAACGCCTCAAGGCCGTGCGTGCCGAGCGCGAAGCCAAGGAAGTCGCCGAAGCTGAAAAGATTGCTTCCAAGCTGAAGAAGGTGAAGCTCAAGCTCACCCTCTCCACTGGTCAGGGCGGCAAGGCCTTCGGTTCCATCACCACCATCGACATCGCTAAGGCTCTCTCCGAAGAGTCCAAGATCGAAGTGGATCGTCACATGATCGTGCTGGAAAAGCCGATCAAGAGCACCGGCAATTTCGAAATCGTCGTCAAACTCGGCCACGAGATCACCGCCACCGTCAAGCTGGCCGTCTCCGCCGCTGGCGATTCCTCTCCCGCTGAAGACGACGCTGAATAAGCGGGCCCCCTCCAGTTTAACCCTTCTCCAAAGCCGCGTGAACAACGCGGCTTTGTTGTTTTCACGTTGGGGGGGCGTAACCGTGATGGTCGATAAACGGGTCGGAATCGTTGTTCGCCGCCTAACGCCTATACTCAGGTGCAAAAAGACTCGAAAGAGAAACTTCCGTACCGGGTATTGATATTGACAATCATGCCTCCGGTTTGGAGCATGCTCACACTCACCATGAAGAAATACAACGTCGGAATCATCGGATACGGCTGGGCCGCCAGCGCTCACATTGACGCCATCAACAAAACCAAGCAGGGCCAGGTCACCGCGATCTACTCCTCCCGCAAGCAGGACGACGCCGAGCTGTCCGCGAAGCATGGCACCCCCATCAAGAGCTACCAGAACCTCGACGAGATGCTGGCAAATCCAGACATCCACGTGGTGGACATCTCCAGCTACCCCAGCCAGCACCGCGATCAGGCCATCAAGGCGGCGAATGCGAAGAAGCACATCATCCTTGAAAAGCCGATGGCCAACTCGTTGCAGGAAGTGCGTGAGATCGTCGCTGCGGCGAAGGCCAACGGCGTGAAGGGTTGCGTGTGCTTTGAATGCCGGTTCTCTAATCAATTTCAGGTGACCAAAGCACTCATCGATGAAGGTCTGCTGGGCAGCATCCATTACGGTGAAGTCGATTATTACCACGGCATCGGCCCCTGGTATGGCCAGTTCCGCTGGAATACCGGCAAGAAGGACGGCGGCAGCGCGCTGCTCACCGCCGGTTGCCATGCACTGGATGCTCTGCTCATGGTCATGGGCGGCGAGATCGAAAGTGTCACGAGTTTCTCCACCAAGACGCAAAGCGAGATCTTCAAGCCCTACGAGTACGACACCACCAGCGTCACGCTGATTCACTTCAAGAACGGCGCCGTGGGCAAATCCGCGGCCGTGGTGGACTGCCTCCAGCCCTACTACTTCCACACCCACCTGTGCGGCAGCCAGGGCAGCTTGCTGGACGACAAATTCCACTCGATGAAACTGCACACCGACAAGCACGCCTGGAGCAAGCTCTCCATGAAGATGCTCGACTCCGGTGACGTGAGCGACCACCCGTACGAAACTCAGTTCCAGGCATTCTTTGACGCCTTGGACGAAGGCAAGGACATGCCGCTGACCAGCTTCCCCGAAGCACTGCGCAGCTTTGAAGTCATCTTTGCCTCCGACAAAAGCGCCGAGCAAGGCGGCAAGCCGGTGCGCATTGCTGATCTCGATTGATCGAAAAACCAGCTCTTTCCATCTCAGCCGCGTGGTGCCCAGTGCGCCATGCGGCTTTTGCTTTGTGTGGCGGGCATTGCCAACAGGCACTCTTCATCCCAGGTCCACCTTTTTTCCGTGAACATCCACCACATCCGTGTTTAAGAGACGGCTGTGAACCCCACCGAACATCTGGATGCCTTGCTGGCACGGCCTGAGCCATTGCTGGCGCTGGCGCCGATGCAGGATGTCACAGACCTGGAGTTCTGGCGGCTGATGGCGCGCTATGGCGGAGCGGATGTGTATTACACAGAGTACTTCCGCGTGCACACGGACTCACACCTGGACAAGCCGATCCTTGCCTCGCTGATTCACAATCCCACGGGCAAACCGGCCATCGCGCAGATGATCGGAAATGACATCCCTGCGCTGGTTCGCAGCGCGAAGGAATTGCAGCACTACAACATCGCGGCGGTGGATCTGAATCTCGGCTGCCCGGCACCCATCGTTTACAAAAAGTGCGCAGGCGGCGGCCTGCTGCGCGACGTGCCACGCATCGAGGGCATCCTCGGGGCTTTGCGTGAGGCAATCTCGATTAAGTTCACGGTGAAGACGCGACTCGGCTTTGACGACACGGAAACCATCGATGCACTGGTGCCGCTGTTTGCCAAGCATGGTGTGGACCTCGTTACCATTCATGGCCGCACGGTACTGCAGATGTATCGCGATGGCGTGCGCTATGATTTGATCGGCAACGCCACCTCACAGCTACCCTGCCCTGTACTGGCCAATGGCAACATCAGCTCACACGTGGATGCAGCCGAGGTGAGGCAGCAGACCGGCGTGAAAGGCCTTATGCTGGGGCGAGGAGCCATCCGTAATCCGTGGATGTTTGACCAGATCCGCCAGCAGGTGCGTGGCGAGCCCATCTTCCAGCCCACCCCTGCCGACCGCCTGCGCTATGTGGAGGAGCTGTACGAATGCGTGACGATGCCAGACACCCGTGAGCTCGACATGGTGAACCGCATCAAAAAGCACCTCAATTTCTTCAGCTACGGCCTGGCAGATGCCGAGGGCTTCCTCAGCACCATGCGCCGCTGTACGACGCGTGCTGGGATCATGGACGTATGCCGGCGGGCGTTTGGGGTCTGATGCGCCAGTATGCAGGTTGAATCCCAGACTTGCAGGCATGGGGGTGATGGATCATTATTGCGACATGCAAACGATGGCCCGCTCGGCAGATGATCTGCTCCAGACCTTCCGCACCTTTGGTGATGAAGGCCCGGTTTATAAGGTGGTCAGCAAAGTGAATGGGCAGAAGGTACATGTGGTGGTGGTGCAGACTGGCGAGGAACTTGATTACCTTGTGGAACGTGCGCTAAAAGACCCCGAAGCGAAGTGATCTAATGTTTGCCATCGCCTTTGATCTCGTCGTCGCCGATGCGGAAGAACACCACCCTCGCGGGGTCGCTGCTGCTTATGCAGACATCGCCGCGTCACTGCGGAAATTTCGCTTCGAGCGGGTGCAAGGCAGCGTGTATGTGACGGAGAAGGACGACATGGCAAATCTCTTTGCCGCCCTCCTCGCGCTCAAAGGCCTGCCTTGGTTTCCGCAGGTGGTGCGCGACATTCGTGGATTTAAGATCGAGAGCTGGAGCGACTTCACCCCGATCATCAAAGAAACAACGCCAGCTTGAGTGACGCGGCAGCCAACGCTCCGCATTAACATCGCCGTAATTTTCACAGCCATTCCTCGTATTGGACATCCGCCCCAGCCTATGCTATCGCCCACACCCATGTTTTCTCCCCGAACACTCCTTCCACTCCTGGCCTTGGCTCCCGCGTTTCTTGGCGCTGCGGAGAAGATTGATTTCAACAAGCAGATCAAGCCCCTCCTCGAAGGTGCCTGCACCCACTGCCATGGCGAGAAAGAAGACAAAGGAGACTTCCGCATGCACACGCTGGAAGACATCAAGAAGGGCAACGAGAACGGCCCTGGCCTGACCCCCGGTGATCTGAAAAAGAGCGCCATCTACACCACTCTGCTCCTTGCCTCCGATGAAGACATGGCCATGCCGCCGAAGAAGGAGGGCGCGCTGGAGAAGTCACAGATCGAAGTGATCAAGACCTGGATCGAACAAGGCGCCGAGTGGCCTGAGGGCGTGGTGCTGGAGCAGACCCCTCGCATTAAGTTTGAAAAGCACATCCAGCCAATCCTTGAGCAGAACTGCGTCTCCTGTCACAATGCCGACAAGGCGAAGGGCGACTGGATCATCACCACGAAGAAGGAAGCCTTCAGCACTGGCGAGAACGCCCCGAACATCCTCCCCTTCGACCTCAAGAGCGCCATCTACCATTCCACGACTCTGGCCGCTGATGATGACGATTTGATGCCACCAAAGAAGAGCGGCGGCCCGCTGAGCAAGGAAGACATCAACTTCCTCCGCCTCTGGGTCCTGCAAGGCGCGCCCTGGCCTGATGACATTAAGCTGACCGCCAAGGAAAAGAAGGGGCCGGCCTCGACCAACCCCGACAACATGGAGCTGGTGAAAAAGATTCACGCCTTCATCGTGCAGACCTCCAAGGAGAAGAAAGAGGCGGAAATGAAGCCCTACGACTCCAAGGTTCCCAAGACAGGCGTCCCCTTCAGCATGGTGGTGATCAAGAGCGGTGAATTCACCATGGGCAGCCCCGACAGTGAGGCCGACCGTGGCGATGACGAAGGCCCGCAGGTGAAGAAGACCATGAAACCCTTCTGGATGGGCAAATACGAAGTGACCTGGGATGAGTATGAACCCTTCCAGCTCACCAGCATCGGTCGCAACAAGGACGGCTCTCGTCAGGTGTTCAAACTGACCGACAAGCCAGAAGATCTGATCTCCCAACCGACCCCTCCGTATCAGCCGATGGATTTCGGCATGGGCCGTGATCATTACCCGGCCATCTGCATGACGCAGCATGCCGCCAACAAATACTGCCAGTGGCTCAGCGCCCAGACCGGCCAGTTCTACCGCCTGCCGACCGAGGCCGAGTGGGAGTATGCCGCCCGTGCCGGCACCAAGACTGCCTATTTCTTCGGCGACGACAAGGCGCAACTCAAAGAGTACGCGTGGTACTTCGACAACGCCCCGAACTTCCAGTACGCGAAGATCGGCCTGAAGAAGCCCAATCCCTGGGGCCTCCACGACATCTACGGCAACGTCTGCGAATGGTGCCTCGATCAATACACCCCGACCACACCTGCGACCTCGATTCTTGGCAACGACTGGGTGCGCTCCAAGACTCCCTACCCGCATGTGGCCAAAGGCGGCACCTATGACGACGATCCAGAACTTCTCCGCAGTTCCGCCCGCAAGGCCTCCGATGCCCTCTGGAAGCAGCAAGATCCGCAGCTGCCGAAGAGCATCTGGTATTTGACGGATGCAACCTGGCTCGGCTTCCGCATCGTGCGCCCTCTGGAAATCCCCACGGTGGAAGAGATGTTCGCCGCCTGGAACAACGGTGTCGCCAAAGAATAACGACATGCGTTCCATCTGATCTCATCCACAGGCCGCTGCCACCCAGCGGCCTGTTTTTTGATCACATCACGCTTTTTGCAACGTTGAGCCAGAACGAATGACGAAACCAGAATGATGAATGACGAACTAATGCCGAATGACAAAGACTCGCGCCTAGCGCTTCCGTTCTCGGTACGTGCTTGGGGCATTCGGACTTCATTCGACATTCGTCATTCTGGTTTCGGCATTCCGTAATCCCGTCACAACACATCCTTCACAGACCTCCGCCTCCCCCCTTACCCTCCCAACTCCTCTCATGACCCAACCCAACTCCTCCAACAAGGGCGCCATGGCCGCTCTTATCGCCGCATTCCTCGGCTGGCTCTTTGACGGCTTTGAAATGGGTCTGTTCCCACTGATTGGTAAACCGGCGCTGCAGGATCTCCTGCCGAAGGCGACCGCTGTGGTTCAGGGGCAGTGGTTCACCGTCATCATCGCGGTCTTCCTCGTGGGTGCAGCCACGGGTGGTGTGCTCTTCGGCTGGCTGGGAGACAAGCTGGGGCGCGTCAAGGCAATGACCCTGGCCATCTTCACCTACGCCATCTTCAGCGGTCTGTGCGCTTTCGTCACCGAGGCCTGGCACTTCGCAGCGCTGCGTTTCATTGCCTCCCTCGGCATGGGCGGTGAGTGGGCTCTGGGAGTTGCTTTGGTCAATGAAATCTGGGGGAACAAGAACCGCGCTTGGATCGCCGGCATGATTGGTGCCGCATCAAACATTGGCTTCCTTTTGACCGGCCTCATCAGCTGGCAGCTCAATGCCAGCCTGGAAGTCGTCACCGGCTGGATTCACGCCATCGGACTTTCCCCTGAAAACACCGAATACCTGCTGCACAACCGCGCCTGGCGCTTCATTGCGGTGAGCAGTGCCCTGCCTGCCATCATCAATTTCTTCATTCTGGTTTTCGTGCCCGAGTCCCACAAGTGGGAGGCGGAAAAGAAATCCGGCAGCACCTCGCATTGGGCCACGATGGATCTGATGGGTGTCCTCATTGCCTGCATTGCGGCGCTGGGAATCATCTATGTGTGGTCACCCTTGGTGGAGATCGGGGGGCTCGGCGCTGGCTTGGTGACGGTGGTCGGCCTTGCTATCGCTCTCTGGGGCTACATGCACCCGATGCGCCAGTATATGATGCGCTCTGTGGCTGCAGGCAGCACGCAATCGGCTGACCGCAGCGTCATCATGCGCAATCTGCTCATAGGCGCAGGCCTCGCGGGCGTGGCACTGCTCGGCACCTGGGGCTCCGCCCAGCAGGCTGCGCGTTGGGCTTCGGATCTCGCACCCAAGGGCAGCAAGCTGCCAGTCATTGACTATGTGGTCATCTCCACCGCCCTCGGAGCTATTCTTGCCACACTGATCACCCCCTTCATTGCCGACAAGCTGGGCCGCCGCGTGACCTACACCCTGCTCTGCGCCGCCGCCCTCGGGGCCTCGCTTGGCTTCTTCCGCATCAATGTCCCCTTTGTTGGCGACGCCGTTCCCACCACACTGATTGTCACCGCCTTCCTGCTGGGTGGCATCACTGCCTCCTTCTATGGCTTCTTCCCGCTCTACTTCCCGGAGCTCTTCCCCACCAGCGTGCGCGCCACGGGTCAGGGCTTCTGCTTCAACTTCGGCCGCCTCGTGGCTGCCATCGGCGCCTTGCAGCTCGGCAACCTGATGTTGATGTTCAATGGCGAAAACGTCACCACAGTTCAGTCCGCCGCCAATGCCTACTCCGTGCTTTCCTGCATTTACCTCGTGGGAATGGTGCTGGTGTGGTTCGCACCCGAGACAAAAGGACGCTCACTGCAATAGCCCCCGATTGGGGACATTGAAACAAGCCCCTCTTTGAAAGAGTGT
The DNA here is from genome assembly GCA_027490195.1 of Verrucomicrobiaceae bacterium. GTDB lineage: Bacteria > Verrucomicrobiota > Verrucomicrobiia > Verrucomicrobiales > Verrucomicrobiaceae > Prosthecobacter. The sequence goes on from JAIXYN010000050.1 coordinate 43,354, forward strand.
TTGCCAAATATCCTTTCATGGATAATAATAAGCGTATATTAACCTCTCACAAATAAGAAGTTATTACCCTATCTGAGTAAAAACTTATGGATTCTATGATTTTACCTTGATCCTACCAATGGAACTTGTTACATTAGTCATTATTCAAGAATTTCTCGGAAACCATAGCTCTAAGGACACCCTCCATGATTAACGGAACCAAAAACCCCGCAAAAGACCACGCCAAGCTGGCAGATTTCATCCTGTTCAGTCAGCGCGAGTTTTTGCTTAATCTCTCCCGTGAGCTTAACAGGGATAACATCTCCTTCGCTCAGTTCTTCCTTCTCGGCTACCTTGCCACATCGAAGGAACTGACGATGACAGACATCGCCCGCAAGATGGGACATTCCACCGCTGCCGCCACCGGCCTCGTGGATCGCCTTGAGAAGCTCGGCCTCATGGAGCGCACGCACGCTGTGGATGATCGCCGCAAGGTGCTCGTTCGTATCACTTCCCGTGGCATTGAGCTCGTCAGCCGCCTGCGTGACGAACTGCAGAATCAAATCGCTGACGCCATGAGCGAAACATCCTCCACAGATGCCGACAGCTTCATGAACTCCTATCGCTCCCTCAACACTGAGGCGACGGCTCGTTAAGCGGATCTGGTTACATTCTTTTGCAAAGGCGCCCGGTTTTCCGTGCGCCTTTGTTTTTTCCATGGCAAAACAGTCTTGAGATGAACCCCAATCAACCTTGGATGACCTTCCCTGCCCTCGAAGCATTGCCTGGATTTGCGCATCGCTTCACCCTCCGGCTCCCCGACATTGATGTGGCCGATGAGCGCAGTGTGGTGGTGGCCCGGCTGTGGGACTGGCACCGCTCCCAAGCTGAGGAAATAGGCTTTTCGGGTTCATCACTTTGCATTGCTGAGCAGGTACATGGGCGGGAGGTCGCGGTGCTGACAGCACCCACGAGTGAAATCCTTCCAGGCACTGATGGCATCGTTTCCAACGTCCCCGGCCTCGTCATCGGCATCTATGTCGCCGACTGTTGCGCCGTCTATCTCGCCGACCCGCGCACCGGAGCCTTTGGCATCGTTCATTCGGGTAAAAAGGGATCTGAAATGGGCATCACGACGCAGGCGATCAAGAAAATGCAGCAGCACTTTGGCACGCAGGCAGAGGATTTAATCGTCCAGTTGAGCCCTTGCATCAGACCACCGGCTTATGAGATCGATTTTGCCGCGCAGATTCGTCAGCAGGCCCTGGATGCCGGAGTTCCTGCTGCACAGATCCACGACACAGGGCTCTGTACGTCTTTGGATTTGCACCGCTTTTATTCCTACCGCATGGAGAAAGGCCGTACCGGGCGCATGCTGGCGCTACTCGGTCGCACCGCTTGATGACCATGACTTTTCATTCACCCGCCAAAATCAACCTCTGGCTGCGCATTCTCGGCAAACGTCCGGATGGTTTTCATGAGGTGCAAACCCGACTGTGCCGGCTGGCCTTGGGGGACACGGTCGAAATCGAGCTCCTGGGCGCAGGAACAGCGGTATCGCTGACCTGTTCAGATCCCACAGTGCCACTGGACGAAACCAATCTGGCCATGCGCGCCCTGCGTGCCTTTGAAAACCGCACAGGCAAGCAGTCCTCCTGGCGTCTGCATCTGGAGAAAAAGATACCTGCAGGCGCAGGCTTGGGGGGAGGCAGCAGCAATGCGGCCACAGTGCTGCTGGGAGCCAACGTACTCGCTGGTTCACCACTGACGAAGACTCAGCTCATCGAACTGGGCGCGCAGATCGGTTCAGACATCCCGTGTTTCATTCTCGACAGCCCAGCGGCTGACGGCGCAGGGCGCGGCGAACAAGTCTCCGAGGTGGATTTCCCCTGGCAGTTGCCGCTGGTTCTGATCAAGCCGCCCTTTCCCATCCCCACTCCCTGGGCCTACAAGCGATGGGCCGACTCCAAGGAAATCCCCGGCATTCTTTATGCGCCCCAGCTATGTCCCTGGGGTGCCATGTCGAATGATCTTGAGCGGCCTGTATTTGAAAAGCACCTCCTGCTGCCCAGTTTGAAAACTTGGCTGCTGGAGCAAAGCGAGGTCCACGCTGCTTTGATGTCCGGCTCCGGCAGTACCATGTTTGCCATCGCTGAAACGCCAACACAGGCCGCAGAACTGGCAGAAAAGGCCCGCGAATGGTGTGGCGCGACGGCCTGGGTTCAAGCCACCTCAACGGCGGCTCTTTAGAATCTCCTTAGCAACTGAGAAGATTGAGGCCGGGCGGCTCCCGATTCCGCCCGGCCTCTGGTTTGATCAACCTCAACTTAATCCTGCTGTGAAGCAGGGTTTCAGTTAATAACCAATCACTCTCAAGACCCAGTCTATGGAGGGCTGATTATCCCCGCATATCCTGTTGATGGTGTTAGTGTGGTGTGCGGGCGAAGTGTTTGAAAAAAGGTGAAATTATTTTTGCGCAAGGTCGCCAGCCACTCCGTTCTCTTGTGTTCCTATGCCTGAATCCCCACCGCTGACCGACCTCGAACGTGCGATTTATGAATGGCAGATGTGGGTGCCTGGAGTGGGCGAGGAAGGACAGAGGAAACTCAAAGCGGCCTCGGTACTGATCTCCCGCGTTGGCGGACTGGGAGGTTTGGTGGCACTGGAACTTGCTGCCGCTGGCGTGGGAAAGTTGGTGCTTGCCCACGGTGGCGATGTGCAGCCGTCGGATTTGAACCGCCAGCTGCTCCAAACCCACGATCACATCGGCAAACCGCGCATGGATTCCATCGTTCGTCGCCTGCAAGAACTCAACCCCCGCTGCGAAATCGTAGGGGTCGCGGAAAACGTGACGAATGCCAACGCGCCCGCACTCGTGGCGCAAGCGGACATCGTGGTGGACGCAGCGCCGCTGTTCCAGGAGCGCTTGGCTTTGAATGCCGCCGCTGTACATGCAGGCAAGCCGATGGTGGAATGTGCCATGCACACGCTGGAGGCCAGTGTGACGACATTTGTGCCAGGCAAATCGGGCTGTCTCGCTTGTTATGTGCCCGAAGTGCCGCCCACCTGGAAGCGTCAATTCCCGGTGTTTGGCGCGGTATCAGGTACTGCGGCCTGCATCGGGGCGATGGAGGTCATCAAACTCATCACAGGCATCGGCCAGACGCTCTGCGGTGAACTGCTCTCGATGGACCTCTCCACGATGCAGTTCCGCAAAATTCGACTGCCTAAGCGGGGCGACTGTGAGGTATGCGGCTGATTTATTTCGCCACGAAGTCAAGCACGCAGACCTTGTCGAGCAGCGGCTTAAGCTTGGCAACGAATGCCGAGTGCTCCGGATGTGGCAGATAGACGTCCAAGCCGGCCTTGTCTTTGAAGGTGACGAGGAAACAATGGGTGAAACCGTCATTGAGACCTTCCGGGCTCACATTGGTACCCCATTCAAAGGCGGTGACTGTGTTGACCTTCTTGGTGAGTTCGAGGAAGGCGCTTTCGATGCCCTGCACTTCGGCTGGCGTGGCGCTGTCCTTGAATTTGAAGAAAACGACGTGGCGATACGGGGCGTCTGCGGCGGTGGCTAGGGTGGTCATGGTGGAAAGGAGAATGGCGAGAGCAAAAAGAGCGGTTTTCATGGTGGTCGAAATTGTCGCAGGGCGCTCACTGCGTCAACGGCTCAAACAGGTTGCGCCGTGGCATCGTGCATGCTCCTTACCATCACTTATGAGCCATTGGGACCGCTTTCAAAAATATTTTGTTCGTTACTCAAATCTGGGATTCTCAATCGACATCAGCCGTATGGCTTTCGAGGATGACATCTTCAGCAAAATGGCTGGGCGCATCGAGTCCGCCTACAAAGCCATGATTGAGCTCGAGGCCGGAGCCATCGCCAATCCGGATGAGCAGCGCATGGTCGGCCACTACTGGCTGCGCAACGCCCGCCTCGCCCCCAATGACGCCATTCAGCATGAGATCAGCGAGACACTCGCCGCGACCTTGAAATTCGCCGCCGATGTTCATTCGGGGGCGATCACCGCTGCCAATGGCCAGAAATTCACCCATGTGCTCGTCGTCGGCATCGGTGGATCGGCGCTCGGCCCCCAGCTCGTCGCGAATTCCATCACCCCGGCCAATCCACCGCTGGCGATCTCCTTTCTCGACAACACCGACCCCGACGGCATCGACCGCTTGATGGCCCAGATTGGTGACGAACTGGCCACGACCCTCACAGTCGTGATCTCCAAATCCGGCGGCACCAAAGAGACACGCAACGGCATGCTGGAAGCCGAAGCCGCCTACAAGGCACTGGGGCTCGATTTCGCCAAGCACGCCGTCGCAGTCACAGGTGATGACAGCGAACTGGACAAGCACTCCAAGGCTCAGGGCTGGCTGACCCGTTTCCCGATGTGGGACTGGGTGGGCGGTCGCACGAGTCTGATGAGCGCAGTGGGTACGCTGGCTGCGGCCCTGCAAGGCGTGGATGTCCTGCAGTTCCTGGCTGGTGCAGCGGCGATGGATGTGGAAACACGCCAGCGTCCTGCCGTCGAGAACGCCGCGATGCTGCTGGCGCTGATGTGGCACCATGCCGGCAAAGGCCAGGGTTTGAAAGACATGGTGGTGCTGCCCTATAAGGACAGGCTGGTGCTGTTCAGCAAATACCTTCAGCAGCTTGTCATGGAGAGCCTCGGGAAAGAGCACGATCTTTCCGGTGCCGTGGTGAACCAGGGCATCGCCGTCTATGGCAACAAAGGCAGCACCGACCAGCACGCCTATGTACAGCAACTCCGTGACGGCGTGAACAACTTCTTCGTCACCTTCATCGAAGTGGGCAAATCCCGCGACAAGGCCTCCATGGAAGTCGATCCCGGCTTCACTACGGGCGACTACCTCCAGGGCTTCCTGCGTGGTACCCGCAAGGCACTGGCCGAAAAGGGCCGTGAATCCATCACACTCAATATTTCCGAGCTCAATGCCTTCAATCTGGGCATGCTCATCGCCTTGTTTGAGCGTGCCGTCAGCTTCTACGCCAGCTTGGTGAACATCAATGCCTACCATCAGCCAGGCGTTGAAGCGGGTAAAAAAGCCGCCACGACTTTCCTCAATGAGCTTGCCAAGGTGCGCGCCGCCCTCTCGAACACCGGACGCACGGCTGATGAAGTGGCCGCCAGCCTTGCCATTGATGCGGAGGATGCCTTTCACATGCTCAATCACCTGGCCGCCAATGCTCAGGCGCGAATTGTTGCCACAGGCGAGAGTCCGGCACTGGATCAATTTGCAGCTATGTGACAAATCGCCGTTTGCACACGTATCATGAGCAACCTATAAATCGCTCTCCGGCGAGGCCTGCCGTCCTCCGACGATAAAGACATGCGTGATATTCCCATCCACTACCAAATCGCCTGCGTCATTCTGACGGCCCTTTTCATCTGGTCTTTCAGCATTGCCCGTGAGCCACGAGGCTGGCGCCGACTGTTTCAGTCAATGTTCTCCAAATCGGAGACCTTCTCCGTCAACAAGAACAAGGTCATCGATGAAGCCCTGAAGCGCTATGGCATCGTGGTCGCCATGTCCATCTTGGTGGTTGATGTTACCTGCTTTGTGCTGGGCGTGACCGACCGGAAACGTGAACAAATGCGGCATCTGACTCCAGAGCAGCGTGAGACCATGAACGAGATCAACAAGGTGAAGAGCAATACCGGCGTTTCTCCCCTGCCCTGATCAGCGTATTCGCCTCGTGACCAAGGTGTCCGCCACCAGATCGTGCAGGCAGCGGCGGTCTTTGCGGAAGATCATGAAAGCGTCCGCCAGTAGCAGCGCCAACCCCATGCTTCCGAAAGAAATGGAGCTGGTCAGGGCGAAAATAAGGATGAAGAAGAGGACGGACCGCAGCAGCACGGCCTTGGTAAAGCCGGCCCTCGCCCCACTGGTGGAGCTCACCACTTGAATGCCAAGGCAAAGTTTTCCTATGGTCTGTCCGCGCAGGGTCAGTAGCACGCCATTCACGATCAATGTCGCATAAAAAAACAGGCTCATGAGGGGCAGTTGCATGCCACCTGTTGCCTGGAGCTTTTCCGCGCGCTTCTGAATCGCGCTCATCATCGCGGCCGTATCGTTTTGCAGTTTCTGGGTTTCCTCCAAAAACGCCGTGTCATAAAGCATCGTGAATACGACCCATAGAGGTAGGATGATCAGGGTTAAATCGATCACCTTGGCCGCAAATCTTTGGCCCAGAGACGCGAGTTCGAGGCGAATGACTTGATCCTGCCGTACTTCTGCACGCAGGGCCGTGATGGCGGACGTCTCGGGGATGGGCGGCGGCACCGCAGCGTCTTCGGGGTTCAGCTCCTGCAGGTGCGCCCGCAGAGTCAGCCACTCCGGCATGCCTTCCGTCCAGCACAGGTCCGTCGGTTTGAAACGCCCCTCCCGCAGCCCGGCACTCACATCCAAATCGTTAAAGGTGCCGAGTTGTTCCTCGCCGCGTGCCAGATGGTATTTCATGTATATGCCTGTTGCTGTGTGCCGTATGCTAGATAGCTGCTAACCCGTCCGCATCAAGCTCCCATCCCGATTGAAAACCATCGCCCGCGTCTTTTCCTACCTTCGTCGTTATCCCTGGCTCGGCTCCGCCCAGATCGCCTGTGCCATCATCGGCACCCTGATGGTCATCGTCTTCCCGTCCATCACCCGTGAGGTGATGGACGTCGTCGTGCCTGGCAAGCAGTGGGACCGCATCGGCCCGCTAGCCCTCTGGGCGCTGGCCGCCTACTTTTCCCAGCACTTGTTCAATTCCCTGCGCATCCAACTCAACAACACCTTCGAGCAAAAGGTCATCTACGACCTCCGCAGTGACATCTACCAGCGCCTGCAGACGCTTCCGCTCCGCTGGTTCGACAACCGCCCCTCGGGCGACATCATGACCACCGTGGCAGAGGACATTCCCTCCGTGGAGCGTGTGCTCATTGATGGCCTTGAGCAGGGGCTCATTTCCGTGCTGCAGATCCTCGTCGTGGGCGGCTTCATGCTCCAGGCAGACGTCACTCTGACGCTCTATGCCCTCATCCCCCTGCCCTTTCTTATGGCCGGTGCCCTGCTTTATACTCGCACTTCCAAGAACCGCCACCGCAAGGTACGCAAGGCCAGCAGCGCCATGAACTCTCTGCTGCAGGACAACGTCTCCGGCATGCGCCAGATCAAAGCCTACGCCATGGAGCGCGAGGAGCACGACCGCTTCAACCGCGCCAGTGGTGCCCTGCGCAGTGCCACGCTTCACGTCATGCGCATCTGGGCCATCTACCGCCCCGGCATGAACTTCCTCACCAGCGCTGGCATGGTCATCGTGCTCTGGGTTGGCGCGCGCCAGCTCATGGCTGGCAGGATTCAAACCGGGGACCTCACCGCCTTTCTGCTGCTCCTCAAGTTTTTCTACGATCCCATCGAAAGCCTGCACCAGCTCAATCAGATCCTGCAAACGGGCCGTGCTGCTGGTGAGCGCGTCTTTGACATCCTTGATGCCGAGCCCGAGGCCGACACAACCGGCGGGCGCGAACTGGCTACCATCACAGGCCACGTGCGCTATCAAAATGTCGGCTTCAGCTACCTCGGCAAAACACCCACCGTGCACGGCGTCTCGCTGGATGCGCGCCCCGGTCAGACCATCGCCCTTGTGGGCCCCACCGGTGCGGGCAAATCCACACTCATCAATCTGCTCACGCGCTTCTACGAATACGACAAAGGCGTCATCACCATCGACGGCACACCCGTTCACGAACTCAACAAAGCCTGGCTACGGCGACACATCGGCTACGTCACGCAGGAGAGCTTCTTGTTCAACGGCACCGTACGCGAGAACCTCGTCATTGGCCGACGCGATGCCACCGATGCCCAGCTCTGGGAAGCCCTGCAAAGCGCCAACGCCGATGCCTTCGTCAAGCGACTGCCCGACCTGCTGGACACCCATGTGGGCGAGCGCGGCGTGAAACTCAGCGTCGGTGAAAAGCAGCGCATCAGCATCGCCCGCGCCCTGTTGCGCAATCCGCCGATCCTCCTGCTTGATGAAGCCACCGCCAGCGTGGACACCGAGACCGAGCGGCAGATTCAGGAAGCTCTGGAGCACCTCATGGCACACCGCACCAGTTTCGTCATCGCCCACCGTCTCAGCACCGTTCGCAACGCCGACCGCATCTACGTCCTTGATCATGGCCGCATCATCGAGCAGGGCACGCATGACGAACTCATCACCCAGGACGGCATGTATGCGCGGCTGTGCCGGACGTCATTGATAGCCGCTGAAGTGGCTGCGGATTAAGGTTCGCCTACTCGCAGAGGCAGCGGCGGAAAAAATCCACCGTCATGCCCAGCGACTGGCGGGCGATCTCAGCATCATAGCGCAGGCCTTCATCGCGCAAAAAGGCATGGGCGGCATTGAATTCATGCCAGGTGAAGTTCACACCAGCAGCGGTAAGCGTCTGGTAGATCATGGCACGCCCCTCGACGGGCACATGCGGATCTTGCCGGCCAAACACCAGCATCAGCTCTCCTTTGATGTCTGCCGCGCGCGCGAGCGAATCATCGTTCATGCCTGCACCGAGGCTGCGCTTGTGCAGATCCGTGGGGTAAAAGCACGTGGCAGCAGCCACATCCGGCTGCAAGGCCGCACGATAGGTCAGATGCCCGCCGATGCATGGGCCAAACGAACCCAGCTTGCCGGTGCAGTCTGCATGAGATTTCAGGTAGTCGAGCACCGCACGATTATCTGCATCGTAGGCTGCCACCGGTTTCTCAGTCTTCAGTTTGTTGCCCACATCTGAGCCCGCTTGATCGTAAGCCAGCACCGTTCCTGCTGGCAGATACTCATGGTAAATCTCCGGCAGCGCCACGATGAAGCCATGCCCGGCCAGATACGCGGCGGTGCGGCAGATAGGCCCGGTGTTTTGGAAAATCTCCGAGTGAAACAGCAGCCCGGGGAAACGACCCGCCGCTGCAGGACGCAGCACGAGCGTGCGCATGGGACCGGTAGGTGTGTTGAGTTCGACGATTTCAGGTTCGCGGAGAGTCATGGGACAGAATAAGGCTAAATCGTTGGGATCAACGGTGGTCAGGCATCCAAGCCACGATACGCAGCGGGCCGCCGCTGCCTTCTTTGATTTTCATGGGCAGTGCGATCACATAGATGCCCGTGGCCGGGAGTTTGTCGAGGTCGGCCACGTTTTCAAAAGCGGGAATGTTCAGCTCCAGCAGAGCGCGGTGGGTTTCAAACAGCGTGGACTGACCATGATCAATGCTGGCCGTATCCAGGCCCACGGCCTTGATTTCGCGGGCCGTGATAAGCCAGCGCGCGGCGTCCGGGTGCAGACCCGGAAAATGCAACTGGGCCACGGCTTCAGCACCGCGCTGCTCTGTGCCCAGGTACTTCTTCGCGTCTGGCCAGTAACGGCCGTAGCCAGTGTGCAGCAGGACGATGCAGCCCTTCGGCATACGACCGTGATTATTTTCCCAGGCTTCAAAATCGCCCACCGTCACGCGGTAGTCCGCATCGGCAGATGCCTTTTCAGATACGTCCACCACCACCGCCGTGCCCATCAGTTGCTCAATGGGAAGCTGGTCCACCGTCTTGCCCTTCTCTGCAAAATGGATGGGCGCATCAATGTGAGTGCCACCGTGCTCCGAGGCACGATAACGATTGGCCGCATAAAAATAGCCCTTCGGCGTCATGGCCCGCGACTCAACCTCCAGTTGGAATCTTTGCGCCGTCGGCCAGTACAGGGTATCTGCCGCAAACTCATGCGTAAGATCAATCCATGTACCGCCAGCAAAAGGCAGCATGGCACCGACTGGCGGCGCAGCCACAGCCAGATTCAGGACCCAGCCAAGGCAAACCACACACAACAGACTGAGGGGAGCGAGGAGTGTTTTCATGCGCCCCAGTTCTAGCCGGATGCAGTGTCTTTTCCACGAAGGATTACGTTGCTTTGCCAAACAGCCGCACTGCTTCCCTGCTCCGTTCTTGCCAGTGCGAAGGGAGGGCGCTAAGTGGGCATAATGACCTCACCCATTTCTCCCCGCCTTGCCGGCATGCTGCATGGCAGCTTCATCGCTGAATCCATCTCGCTCGGCGTGCACTGGATTTACGATCCCGCACTGATCCTTAAAAAGCATGGCCGCGTAACAGACTACCTCGCGCCGGGCACAGACTCCTACCACCCCCATAAGCAGGCCGGTGACCAAGGCCATGCGGGAGATCAGGCCCTGCGGTTGCTGTCGTTTTTGCAACGCGAACGCAACTGGGACGCGACCGCCTTCCTCGCCGACTGGCAGGCCATGTGGCCAACCTACAATGACTACGTGGACAAGGCCACCAAAGGCACACTCGCCAATCTCCAGGCTGGTGCTACCGCCGCCACGAGCGGTGTTCCTTCGGACGAACTCGCTGGACCTGCCCGCATCGCGCCCATCATGGCGTTTTTCGCTGACAAGCCCGAGTCCGAAGCCGTCGCGGCGGTGATCGAGCAAACGGTGATGACGCATCGCTCGCCAGAAGCCGTCGAATGCGCCGAATTCCTCGCCCGTGCCACGCATCGCCTGATCCAGGGCGGCGAACTGCAAAGCGTCATCAAAGAAACCGCGCCCGCATGGGCATTAAAAGCCGCCGAGGCCGCTACCGATAGCGATGCCATCGGCCAACTTGGCCGCGCCTGCCCCATCCCGCAGGCACTGCCAGCGGTGCTTTGGCTCGTTCAGCATCACGGCCAGGACTTCGCCACAGCGACTATCGAAAATGCCATGGCTGGCGGTGACAACTGCGCCCGCGCTTTGGCTCTAGGCATGCTGCTAGGCGCAGCGCATGGGGTTGAAGCGATACCTGCAGCTTGGCGCGAAGGCTTGCTCGCCAAGCCGCTGCTGGAAGGCTTTCTAGCGGGGCGCTGAGCGATCCAGACGGCCACCATGCAGGACGTGCCTTCAGCAGGCAGTTGAATCTCGGCCGGGATAAGGCTTTTATTCTCGCCTAGAAAGACAGCTGCTTTCCAAAGCACGCCTGCGTGCATCAATTTTTGCCTCGTTTTGTCCCTCAACGGCTGGCACGATGGCATATCATTGCACCAACTGGCAGGAATGGACGCAATGGAATTGTAGCGGAGCTCACCTGCCCCCAGAAGCCTGCAAGCCATTCTGAGCAGGATAAAAGCATCCCCAGTATTAGTTCGTCCCAAGCAGGAGACTCGCTTGCTTCTGTTGAAAACATGAGTTTTGTCTCATGATACTACAGATTTTTATGAAATTATTTCTCTTAGCCCTATTGGGGTGTTTTTCCGCACCTTCGCTTATTGCAAGCGATCACATAGACGGCCCCGTCACGACCAAGCATGGCGTGAGTGATCTGACGGATCTCTACGCCTTTCCTAGTCCTTCAAACCCTGGCCACTGGACACTGATTTTAAACCTCTATCCACTGGCTCAGAAACAAAGCCACTTTTCCTCCAAGGTGGAGTACTCGTTCACCCTGCGGGAGGCAGAAATAGTGCCGGATGGCGCGCGTCAATTAAAGGTGAGCATTAAAAGCAGCGGCGAAAAAACCATCACCTGCCGATTCGTCACACCGCATGACCATGCCAACCACACCGCCACCTGCGATGCTGGCAACGGAATGAAGCGAACCGTGGAGTTCAATGCCATCGACACGAAGCCAGATTCAAGCGGCCTGCTGTTTTTCCATGGACGCCGTTCGGAAGCGTTTTTTTTCAACGCTGGATGGGCCGGCAGTTTGATAAACAAGGGCAAGATCAGTCCGCCCGCAAAAGCCAACACTTTGAGCAGCACCAACGTTCTGAGCCTAGTCGTGGAACTGGATTTGAATGCCTTGTTTGGTAAAAAAGTAAGCCTCGTCGCATTGACGGCGCAGAGCGTGAGCGTGGATGAATGCACTGGTCAAAGACAGCCAATGGACCGTATCGGCCGCCCGGAGGTGACCAACATCCTCCTCCCTGCCCGCAAAGGGGAGCCAGAGCTTCGTGATTCATACAACCAAGAAAACCCCTTCCACTTGCAGCAGGCCCATGCGGCAGCCTATCGCGGACGCATGACCCGCAACCTGGCCTTCTACGACATGAGCGATGGAACTGCGGACTGGAGTGTAGCGCAAAGAGCAGCTTTGGTGGAGATGTTGCTGGACGACTGTCTGCTGATCAATGCCGCCAAGTCGGCATCCCGTGCAAAGAGTCGCGGGTATTTCAGCATCGAGACGGATGTGCTCAAGGGCATAAATTCTGAATCACCTGGAGGAAGGGCATTGACGGATGATTTCATGGATCAGCTCTACACATACATGATCAATCGAAACACCGGCAAGGCGATCTCAGACGGCGTCAATGCTCCATCACGCGCAGTGTCAGATTCCTTTCCCTATCTCGCCGCACCGGACACCAGCATACGGGCCTGGATCAAGGCCATAATCGGTCGGCTTGTCACCGGCTCGCGCTGATGTTTTTGGCAAGCATCACAAACTTTCAATAGTAACCCACCTCAAAATGAGTGGGTGGCGCGCCCCCGTTGATCGACCACGGCAAGGTTGGAGGACCTTTTTCAGCGCCTGCGCCGCGACGGCCCCGGGTTTTCGGACCCGACGCAGAGATTTTCGACCAGCCCAAGGTGCCGCGGCGATCACGGCTGCCCCCTTTCCATTCGCCTCCGTGATCGATGCGCGCAAAAAACCGCGCATCACGCATTTGCAAAAGTAGCCTTTCGCAAAATGAAAGCGTGATACGCGGCAATCTATTCAGCCAGGAGCTAGGTAAGATCAGAGGCTTTTCAGATACTCCAGCAACTGCATGCGCTCTTCGTTGTTGAGTCTGCTGGTGCCATAATCATGCCCCTTGTTGGAGTTGCCTTTTCGTGTGGCGTCGAATGTTTTGGTTTCCGCGTTGGGCGTTGTCACAAAACCCACTTTAACAGGATCAAACTCACGATTGCCCAGAGCGAAGGTTTTAGGGCGCTCGGCTTCTGGAAGAAGCAGATCATACAAGGTGGGCACAGAGCCGTTGTGCAGAAATGGTCCGGTGGCCCAGATGCCATCCAATGGCCTAGCACGATAAACGAGCGGAATATTCTTATTGGCTTTGGCGTTCATATAAACCTTCCGTTTAGGAGCGGTGGCGGCACTTGCTGCATTGGCAGCGTCGGCAGCACTTTCGGGCATCAGGTCATTGAGATCACCATAGGTGTCCAGACCATTCCCCTGAAGATGCACCTTGGTGCCCGTATCGTCCGAGAGCTTTTTGTCTGTTACCTTGCCGATAAGCGTCCGCACCACCGTGTCTTCGGTGAACACTCGCACTGCCTCAACACTTTTATATTTTTCGAAGATAGTGAAAAGCTTGCGCTGACCAGCCAGGGCACCGGAGTTTGCGTAGCTGTCGCGGATCAAAACGGCAGCCCTACGGTCCGTATGCACCCCTTCTTCTTCGGCTGTATCTTCCAATGGAGTCAGGTGGGATTTGAAGGTTTTGACGAACGGAAGCCAGGAGAAAGGAGGGATCCACGACCAAGCATTGATCTTCGTGTGACAGTGGTCACAGCGCAGATTCTTGAAAATAGCAGCCCCGGCTTTAACCTTTTGATGGTCGAGATTGCCAAGGATGTTTTCCGGCCAGCTCGGGGGCTTCAGCCCGTGCAGTGATTTTTCAATCTTGTTGAGGTTTTTAAAATTCACACTGGAGGCATAGCCATGAGGCAGAGGCTTTACATGCGATTGAATTTCACCAAAGACTCCGACCACCTCGCCAACATTTCGAGCGAGCGAGCCAATAAATCCGTTTTTAGCGTTCCCTGTCCATTGCACGACGTCGGCCCGAACCGTGTTCCAAAGGAACGGATAACTCACGGGTGCCGAGGGATGAATGCGATCTGAAGATCCGACTGCTACCAACGAGTTGTTAAAAATACGACCGAAGGCATCCATGCGGGCAAAGCCATAAGGCACGGGTGTATAATTCATGGCGACATATGACTTTTGAGTTACCGCCGTCTTGCGTAATTCGGCTTTCAAAAGTTGGCGTTTTTCAGCGGTATTGTCATCGCCCAGCACCTTGGTGGCAAAGCGGCTGAATTTTGCATCATTCGTGGCCGTGGCCACGACGGCGTCCTTGACCGCGACAATCAAGGCATCCATGTCGGCCAGCGTCGGTCCGCCGTCAATCAGCATACCATTGCCATTGTAATTGATCTGAGCCGTATGGCATGCGGCGCAGGTAAAGCCGATCGAACGCGTGTCTTTGCCAAGTCCTGGCGGCAAGAATGGGCTGGGGTCGGCAACGAACCCAATCGGCAAGTGGTCGGGATTGGCCTCCGTAGTCGGACGCGGGATACAACGGAGCTTTTCCATGAACTCCGCACTGTTCAGAGGTTCCTGATTACCTGCTTGTTCGAGTGCAGTGAAAAAGGCGTAAGGCATGAATTTAGAGCCTTGTGTCGTGGAGTGGAACCAATCGCTTTCCCACTTCGTCCACCCCTGTGAGAGTCTTTTCACGGAAGTCACCGGCTTGAATGGCGGGGCTTGTTCAGCCTGCACATTTACGACAAATGAGGAGGCCGGCAAAGCACTCATCAATAAAAACTGCTTCCAAAAATATGTTAATTTCATAGGTGGGATTCCACGAATAGACACTCAGGTTTTTAAAGTCAAACATTTCACGCTTTTATTTGATTGTTTTACTTAGATTGATCCCAGACGCCGACCTTTGAATCAGGCTCCAATTTCGTAACAATCGATTGAACTTTGTTCGTGAAAGTCCTGTAAACCGGTACCATCCTCAATAAACGTCACAACTGTCATTAGACCGTGGGCACAACCATCGCGCAGAACACGAACCGCCTTGCTGACGGGAAGGTTAGTCCCCTTTTTTCCACTCACTGAACGGCAGGGCGCAGAGGTTGGAGTTCGTGTAACGCATGTCGTGACTGACCTCTTCGCCGATCCACTCGGGCAATTCAAACGGTGAGTCTTCGGCAGGCAGTTCGATCTCGGCCACGATAAGGCCGTCGTTCGCGCCGTGGAAAACATCCACTTCCCACAGCATGCCTGCATGCACGACATGATGTCGCGTTTTGTCGATCAAGGGCTGATGACACAGCAGCAGCAGATCCCGCGCATGCTCCAGGGCTATGGGAAACTCGATCTCCGTGCGAGTGATGCCGGTGCGGCGGCTCTTCACCGTCATGAAAGCATCTTCATCGACAAGGCGCACACGCACCGTGCGGTCGGGATCGCGTGACAAATACCCCTGCGCCATGCGACGGCCCAGGCCGGTGGGGTGCCACTGGGCTGGCTTGAGGAGGTATTTGCGCTCGATCTCGGTGCCCATGGGGTAAATCAATCCTTGGAAGAATAGAGCGCCACGAGTGCCGCTCCGATGGATTGAGAAAGCTCTCCAAGAGTCGCTGGCACGATTTTAAGCTCCGCACGCTGTTTCGGGAAGAGGTAGGGCAGCGCTGCGGCGCGGATGCCACCGAGGTAGCGCTCGCGGAACTCGGGCGTCGTGCTTTCGGGATCCACCAGACCACCGCCAATAACGACAATGCCGGGGTCCAGAGTCATCGACAAATTCGCCACATGAATGCCAAGGGCACGCGCCTGGATGTCGAAGATCTCAAGCGCAAGGGGATCGCCTTTTTGCGCACGGCCACGCAGGGAGAAGCCTTTGCTCTTCAGCGTTTCGTTGCTGGAGTTGAGTTCGTGATCCGGATACTTGGGCAGGAAGAACTCCAAGAACTGCGTCAGGCCGGAGATGGTGGAATAGGCCTCGATGCAGCCCCAGTCGCGACCGCAGCCACAGCGAAACGCGGGCACTTCATCCAGACCATGGCCAAGAAGATGACGCGGGATGGGCATGTGCCCGCCCTCCATGCCAGCGAGGTGATCGCCGCTCAGAGGCAGACCATTGGCATCAATGTAGGCAGCGCCAAGGCCTGAGCCCGGGGCCAGAAGAAGCACCGAGGCTTTGGTGTCTCCACGCACACGGGCGGCTTCACCCACGCCGCCGAAGTCGCCATCGTTCCCCACGTAGAGAGGGATCTCGCGGCCTGCGGCTTTGGCGATCGCCGCCGAGTAATCGGCGTGGAAATTCCAGCCGATGAAGCTGTCCGGCAGATTGGAGGACTTATCGAGGACGCCATAGACCTGATAGGGGCCCGGAAGGGCAAGGCCTGCAGCGGCGACGCGGTCCCAGGTGAGGCCATTGTCCTTGAGGAAACCCTCGGCTCCTTCGACCCAGCCGGCGACGACGGCAGCCGTTCCATTCTGGGAATTGGTTGAGCTCTGGCGGAGGTGAGTGGAGACGGGTTCACCATTGGCGAAGACGCCGCCGGTCTTAGAAGTGGTGGCGCCGGAATCGGTGCCGAGAAAGATGTCGCGGGTAGCAGTAGGCATATCGGGCAGCGAACTTGGAGAGCGAATGGCCGGAGGTCGAGAAAAATGCGCGTCGATGAGCAAGAGACCTCTGCAAATCTTGTTGTAAGCGATCCAACGACAGGCCCTTGCGAACATACCGGGATGCACATTGACAGCCGACCGGGGGCAGACGACTGGCAGCGCCTTCTTCCCCTCCATCATGATCACACACGAGCTCGGCCGTCGTCGGTTTTTGCACATGCTTGCAACCAGCCCGGCTCTCGCGGGTGGTCTGGGTCTGAGCAGTCCTTTCAGCGAAATTTCGCATGCCGAGGAAGACCTCATCGCTGCGGCAGATCAGGCGGTGAACGTGCTCGAATTCGAAGCCGTGGCGCGCAAGAACCTCCCGCCCTGGCACTACGCCTACCTCGCCACCGGCGTCACGGATGACTCCACGCTGCAAGCCAATCGAGATGCCTTTGCCCGCTATCAACTTCGCACACGGCGGCTCGTGGATGTGGCGAAGGTGGACATGTCCGTGAAGCTCTTCGGCACCGAGTGGGAGTCACCCATCATGCTCTCGCCCGTGGGCAGCCAGCGTGCGTTTCATCCCGAGGCGGAGCTCGCCACGGCACGCGCCGCCGCCGCACAAAAGCACAACTTCATCGTCTCCACGCACTCCTCCACCGGCATCGAGGAAGTGAACAAAGTCATGGACCGCCCCGCGTGGTTTCAGCTCTATCCTACGGATGATTGGAACGTCACCCGCGCCGTGGTGAAGCGCGCGGAAAAGGCCGGATGCCCGGTCATGGTGCTCACGGTCGATTCACAAAACGGCGCGCTGCGGGACACACTCTTCAAAGTCCGCCGCTCCGCTCCGGTGAAGTGCACCGACTGCCATGTCGGCGGCTTTACCTACAACAATGTCGCCAGCCGCAGGCCGATGTTTGCCGGGCTCGACCTCTCCAAGGTCACCACGCAGCTCCCGCTAAACATGACGTGGGAGGTGCTGCCGCGCCTCAAAGAGCTCACGTCGATGAAACTGCTCATCAAAGGCATCGTCACCAAGGAGGACGCCGCACTCGCGCTGCAGCACGGCGTGGATGGCATCATCGTCTCCAATCACGGGGGCCGCAGCGAAGACAGCAAACGCGCCAGCATCGACTGCCTGCCCGAGGTCATCGCCGCCGTGAATGGCAAGGTGCCCGTGCTCGTGGATGGCGGCTTCCGGCGTGGCACGGACTTCTTCAAAGCCCTCGCCATGGGAGCCAGCGCCGTCTGCATCGGCCGCCCCTATCTCTGGGCGCTCGCCGCCTTCGGCCAGACCGGAGTCGAAACCGTGCTCACCCTGCTGCGCAAGGAACTGCAAATCGACATGCGGCAGGCCGGTGCGGCCTCGATTGCGCAGATCACGCGGGAGTTTCTGGTGAGGTGAAGTTAGCACTCAGCGAGGCCTGTGGTTCGGACAGCGTTGGCAAGGCAGGAACGGTTTTCACTTCCAATTCCAGACTTGGCATTTCCAAAACGATCCGTTACCATCCAAAATCATGGCCACCCACGAACTCTTTGCGCAAGCCGCGCTGCTTCCATCCGAAGAGCGGCGTTTTCTGGCGGAAATCATCTGGGAAACGGTGGATGCGGATCTGCCGGCTCAATGGGAAAACGACTCCACCATCACCGCCGAGGTCGAGCGGCGCTTTGAAGCCTTCAAGGCCGGACGTGAGCGGGGCCTGAGCCACGACGAAGTGTTTGCTACGGCCAAGGCACTCGTGGCATGAAGGTGGTATATTAGGAAAAGTTCCAAGCCGAACTGTGCTGCATCACCGGTCGCTACAGCGCCGAAGACAAGACGCTTGGCAGACGTTTTGTGCAAACGGTCGAAAACGCGGCCTTGGAGATTCAAGCCGACCCGCTGAGGTGGCGCGTTCTTGATGGACGCGTACGCCGCTGTCTCGTTCCCCGCTTTCCGTACATCATCTACTATTTGGTGGAGGACGAACTGATCTACTTTGGAGCCTTGCTGCACAGTGCTCGTCACCCGGAGGCTTATCGAGCGTCGTTCACTGATTTGTAGTACGCTGAAGCTACACTGGCTCATCTTCCTAGCCGGAGCATCCCGATCACCAAGCGGTGAGGCAATAGTTTCAGAGCTTTCGAGCCGCCAGAGATCGCTTTGCGCTCGTCCCACAGGTGCTGGCTGAATTCGTCCATGTCGTGACCGATCCGAAACGTTTTTCGCAGCCATTGACGGTGAACCAGGCCTTGGAAAGAGCAGAAATCTGGTGGGAATCCTCTGAAGTGGATCAACTCGGTTCCGATGCTTTTTCATTGCGCACCTTCTTCGACTGGATGCGTCAGCATCGCCTGGGCCGCAAACGCATCCTCGACACCTTGCTGGCATCGACTTTCCGCGAGGCAGGCCTCCAGTCGATCCTCACCACGATCGCCCGTGATTTTGCGGTTCTCGGCGGGTGTGTTTGTGTAGTGCCGAGATGCCGTATATGACGCGTCAAAGAGGCCTCCCCCTTCACCTAACGGGCAAGCGTTAAAATACACGCCATTTCACCTGCAAGAATGCCTCTTCAAAACTTTATAGATCAGACGCTTAAAGCTGGGCATGCCAATAAAATGCCGGCCATCTTTTTTCGGCGAAGCAGGAACGAGCAACCAGGAGATCGGGGACGGGTTGGAAGTGGCTGAGAGGAGGCGGACTCTCGCTTGTCCATGGGGTGCAGCCTGATGCCGTTTGTCTTTAAACAGTACTAAAGCCGCGACGATAAGCCATTTTTCGGCAATGGAGGCGGTTGTGTTGGTAGCGGAGGTGGTGATGAAGAAAGACTCGGGGGCTCGATAAAAAATCCATGCGCGGCCAAGTAGTCAGTTTCCAACTTAACCACTTGTTTGGGAACTGTTGGCGCAATCCCGTCTGAAATTGCTGACTCGATCAAGCTATTGAGACTTGTATAATAGACTGACGTTAAGGCCAAAGTTCGGCTTGGGCGAAGCAGGCGGTGAGGATTCTGTGTCTGCGGCGCATTCTTCGCAGTGCCGCTGTCGCTTGCATACTC
>JAIXYN010000057.1 GCA_027490195.1 Verrucomicrobiaceae bacterium
CCAACCACCTCTAACTTCTGCTGTCGATGATGCCAAGGACGGCGGACCTTTTTGAGCGCCTGTGATGCGATAGACCCGAAATTACGGACCCGCACAGCGGTTCCCTACCAGCGCTGCGGTACGCCTTGCTCTGGATGGTAGGGATGCGCTGTGCGCGTCCCTGGAATCCTTCGTCCCAGCATGCTCTGCCGACTCACCCATTCCGCACCATTCCAACCACCTCTAACTTCTGCTGTCGATGATGCCAAGGACGGCGGACCTTTTTGAGCGCCTGTGATGCGATAGACCCGAAATTACGGACCCGCGCAGCGGTTCCCTACCAGCGCTGCGGTACGCGCAACTCTGGATGGTAGGGATGCGCTGTGCGCGTCCCTGGAATCCTTCGTCCCAGAGCGGGCTGCTGACTCAGAGTTCTCCCCCTTTCCAACCACCTCCGACTTCTGCTGTCGAAGGCCCCAAGGACGGCGGACGTTTTTGAGCGCCTGTGATGCGATAGACCCGAAATCACGGACCCGCACAGCGGTTCCCTACCAGCGCTGGGGTATGCGCTGCTTTGGGTGGTGGGGATGCG
This sequence comes from Verrucomicrobiaceae bacterium, assembly GCA_027490195.1. GTDB lineage: Bacteria > Verrucomicrobiota > Verrucomicrobiia > Verrucomicrobiales > Verrucomicrobiaceae > Prosthecobacter. The sequence goes on from JAIXYN010000057.1 coordinate 572, forward strand.
CTTTGGGCGTCTGCGGAATCCTTCGTCCCGGCGGGCTGCGGACTTGGGGTTCTAGCTCTTTTCGAAGGCCTCTGACTTCTGCTGTCGTGAGGTACGTCTGTGACTAGGAACGGACGGAGATCAAGGAGCTGCGGATGACGGGGGCGGAGAGGCCAAGCGGATGCGTGCGGGCAGGGCGGAGCTTGTCTCAGGGGACGCAGGCGCGGCGAGCTGCGGCGACGAAAATTGGCGTGAAGCGACCACTGCGGCAGGAGGAGCGGGAGTGGCTTGGCTCACTGGCAGCGGGAGCGGAGGACGGACGGGCGCTTTCTTCGCCATCCCGGCGGTGGGTTTCGCAGCAGCCTGGCGGCTGGTTTGACTGGCGGAGACTTGCGCGAGGTACTTCAAATCGTAAGTGAGCTCGAAGACTTCCGCCCCCTGTTCGACTTCCGCCCGGCACTCCGTGCGAGTGCTTGAGAGATGGACGGACTTGAGGCGCATGCCGTCTGGGGCGGGCTGATCTTTGCGCAGGAGAATGCGTTCGTTGGTCTTGGTGTTGACGACGACGATGGTGGGATTGTCAGCCGCGCCGTAGTGGGCACCGATGGCGAGATCTCTGGCAAAGGAGTCCTGGGCGGCGATGGGCGCGACCGTCTTCAGAGTGAAGGGATTTTTGCTCCAGCCAGCTTCGTAGCGCGATGCCGGGTAAGCCTGCGGAGGAGCGAAGGCGGCAGGCTCGTCAGCCTGAATCACCCCAGGGTGATTCAGCAGAAGGAGCAGGCAAAACCCGTGTCTGGAAATCATTGTGACAAAAGTGCAGGACGAAGGAGCAGTAGAGCACCCGAGCTTAAGACTTCAATGTTACATTTTTGTCCCAGAGCCTGTTTTGACAGAACTGGAATGTCCGATTGAAGGAAAGAGTTCCATTTATGAAAGCAACCTCCCTTCTCATCACGCCTGTCCTCGTGCTGTCCGTGTGCCTGTCGATGACCTTCGGATCAGCGGCTAGAGCGACTGAAGTGGACAAAGCAGTGGCCCAAGCGACCTTGGTGAAGGTGAGGCAGGCCGCCCCGGACTTCACGTGCACAACGACCGATGGCCGAACGATCACATTTTCCGCACTCAAGGGCAAAGCGGTGGTGCTCTATTTCTTCTCCACCAGCGTGGGTGCCTGCATCACTGAGTTGAAGTACTTGGAAAAAGAGGTTTTTCAGAAACTGCAAAACCGCGATGATTTCCAGTTGATCGCCATCGGACGCGGCCACAGCCGCGAGGAACTCGTGAAAGTGGGTGGAGAGAACAAGCTCACCTTTCCCCTGGTGGCGGACCCCAAGCAGGAACTGTACCAGCGCTACTTCAGCAAGTATGTGCCGCGCACCGTGGTGGTGAGAAAGGATGGCAGCATCGCCTACCTCGCCAGCGGGTATCGTGAATTTGACGGCACCCTTGAACTGCAGGTCGTGCTGCAAGGTGTGCTGGCGGACAAGGCGAACTGAGGGAAGCCGATGCGGCCTGGAGACAGGCCAAAGTGACAATATCTTAACAGCAAAGTTCTGACCTGGCCGTGCGCGCTGGGTAAAAAGCGGATGAGTACCGCCTCATCCCGAGCGTGGGACTCCACACAAACGCCTTGCTCACTGTCCCCCATATGAAAACCCGCCAGACACGTTGGCCCATGGGCCGACGCACGCCTGCGCTGCTTTCATCAAGGGCGTGTCCAAATCGTAACCCTCTAATGTTGGAAACCGTTTGCCACGATGGCTAATGCTCGATTGCCGGCCAAAGGCGATGAGAGCTCTATCCACGGAGAATTCATTCACTTCAACCGACCACACACATACACCATGCTAATCCAATCCAAACACATCCTCACCACGCTTGTCGTGGCCGGGATTTCCCTGGCGGCCCTTCCTGCAAAGGCCGCTACGTTCACTGCGGGGGACCTGCTCGTTGGCTTCCGTGCCACATCTGGCAGTGCTTCCACTGCGGCCACGAACACTTTCGTGTTCAATCTGGGTGCCGCCACCACCATTCGTGACGCTAACACTGCCAGCCTCGCGCTGGGCAATATTGGCGCTGAACTTACCAGCGTGTTCGGCAGTGACTGGGCGAGCAATTCCACCCTCACCTGGGCTGCGGCCACGGTGCGCTCCGCCACGGCCCCTGCCAACGACCTCACTGTTGTGAATGGTGATCCGGCCCAGGCACTTTACCTGACCCGCCCTAACAACTCCGGCGAGGCTGGTGTTTTTGGCACCGGAACGTTGAACATCGGTGGTTCAACAGCGATGACCAACGTCTCCAATAACGCCCTGGGCTTTACGAGTTCATTCCGTGACTTCGCAGGCACCACCACACAAGGCGGTCTGGCAGCGTCCATTCCCTACACTGTCGCTAACACCTTCGAAGACTACACCTCCGCCGGATCTGACTTCGGCAGCGGCCAGAACCTCGATGTGGCCGTTGACACTCCGCAGGGCCGAATCATCGACCTCTACCGCATCCTTGGCACCAACACCGGTGCTAACCCAACGCAGCCTACGGTCCGCACGGGTGTCTGGCAGGGTACGCTCTCCCTGGGCACCGACGGATCGATCACTTTCGATCCCGTTGCTGTTGTCGCCATTCCTGAGCCTAGCCGCGCCTTGCTGGCTGCTGGTGGTCTGGCCGCGCTGGCTTTCCGTCGCCGTCGCCGTCAAGCCTAATTCCCTTTCAATCGTCCACTCCTATCAACCATCGTTTTTTAATGAAATCCAAACTTCTTCTTGCTTCCTTTTTCGCATTTGCCGTAGCGCCCATGGCCTCGGCAGATGTTGAGCTCCGCATCACCGGTGCCACGGCCTTCCGTGCTGCGGTGCACAACGGCCTCAAGACCGGCTTCTTCAATGGCGACTTCCAATTCGCCCACAGCAACGCCTCTGGCGCCTTCAGCGGTGCCAGCCGTTCCGTGTGGAAAGGTCCAGTGACCGGCCAGGGCACTGTGACCGTGCGTTGCACTTGGTCTGGCTCGGTCACCGGTACTCACTCCGTGGCTGTGAACCCTAACGGCTCCGCTAGCGATCAGACACTCCTGCTGGTGACTTACCTCACGGACGCCAATCTGACGACCGCAGCCTCCGCAACCGGTGGCGAAGCCTTCAGCAGATCTGCCGTTGGCTCCCCCCAGACCTCCCACATCGCCTTCTCGGACTGCTATCAGTCCTCCACGGTGTATTCGTCCCCATCACTGACGTCCGAAGTCGTCGGTATCATCCCATTCATCTGGGTCGTCAATGACACCAGCGCCACTGGAGCCAACACCTTGGCACGCTATGGCTTTGACAACATCACTGCCCAACAGGCCCGCGCCCTTTTGGTGAACGGTTCACAGCCCAAGTCCTTGCTGACAGGCAATGCCGCCGACACCAAGCTTGTCTATATCACGGGCCGTGACATTGGTTCCGGCACCCGCGTGATCTGCCTGGCTGAGACCGGCTACGGGATCACCCGAGGTGTGCAACACTGGCAGATGACCGGTGCTTCTGACGCCATCAGCAAGCTGAAGCTCTGGCCTATCGGTTCCTACCCTAACACGTCAGGTAACGATCCAAACGGCGGCAACGGCGGCTACACCAGCGGTGGCACCCTCGCTGGCCTGATGGTTAACAAGTCTGACAGCTCCTTCCAGCTTGAGTCCGCTGCGGGCACCAACGACCTTGGCTCCGCCGCTGGTGGTGCTCACATCGTGGCCTTTGTTGGCACCAGTGACGCAAACACGGTGGTTAATGGCGGCGGTGCCTTCTTGAAGTATGAAGGCAGCAGCTATTCCGTTGCTGACGTCTCCCCAGCAGATGGCATCAACGACGACGACTTCAAAATCCAAAACGGCCTCTATACCGCATGGTCCAACGAGCAAATTCTGTATAGCTCCCTGACCACGACGACTGGCTCCAGCCAGACGGCCATCAAGGATCTGCTGAAGGCATCGATTGAAGCCAACATGGGTGCGGCAGGCATCACTACGAGCAGCATGAACGTCTTCCGCACGGAAGAAGCCGGCATTGTTGCCCCTTGATCTGCAGTTGTTGAACTGCTGATGATTTGACCTCTTACTGGTGCTGGCAGAATCTGCCAGCACCAGTTTTTTTTTAAACGCTGCCATGAAACTTACCCCCGCCATTCTGTTTTCGTCCGTCACACTCAACGTGCTTCTGCTCGGCGCTTTGGTCATGACCTGGGGTGACCGGCGTGCCACGAAGCAGGTGACTGCTGAGCCGAAGAGTGCGCCAGTGAAGCAGGCCGTGACTGCCCAAACGCCTGCTGCGCCCCCGCAACCCGCCAAAGCTGCCCCGTTTCGCTGGCAGCAACTGGATGCGCCGGACTTTCCTACTTTTGTCAAAAATCTGCGGGCCATCGGCTGCCCGGAACCCACCCTGCGCGACATCATCGAGGGCGAGCTGCGCGAAATTTATGCGCAAAAACTCCAGAAGGTGGCCGCAGGAAGCAGCGGCAAGCCGCAGGAAATGGAAACTTTTCAATTGAACAACGAACGTGACCGGCTGCTGGCCAGTCTGACCTCACCTGCGGGATCTCCCGCCCCAGCCGCAGCGATGACACCTGCTGGTGCGAATGATTCCCCTGCCTACACCGCCGCAGCAGATTCCACTGTACCCACCGCAGCGGCAGATCCCAACGCGGCACCGAGTCAGCCAGCCGCACGGATTCCGGCGGCGTTCGCCTATGCCGGCAATTCGGGAACCGCACTGACCGTCGGGCAGGTTGCGCCGAACACGAAGGCAACGAGTCCGCAGCTCGGCCCCACCGAAACGACGGTGCTGCAACAGATGCAAAGTGATTTTGCCGAGGCCTTGGGTGACGCCACGAAGAGTCCGGAGAGTCCCGTGTATCGGCAGCGGTGGAATGCAGAGCTGGACCGGAGCAACGAGCGATTCAGGGCTCAGTTTGGCGTGAGTGCTTATCTGCGTGCTGAGATGCAAGCGGCTCGCGCTGGAAATGCTGCCCCATGACTGGGAGTGGCCGAACTGCGGCTGATGCGGAGGAGCGGTGAGTCAAGGCGGCTGGATTTGTGGAAGGGAGGGTCGCTGTTGGGCGGGAGGCGTGGGTGCGAAGTGATACCACGCGCAGTTGAAAAAGAGTCTGAAGCCCCCCCACTTCGTGATAAGGAGGGCGGATGGTCTCACAGGCTGGCTGGGGAAGTTTGGAAGCGCATAGTGAGAAGAATGGGAGGTGTCTGTATGCGCACGGCAAATGCTGGGGAGTGAGAAGATCCTCGCAGTCGGGCGGTTTGGCGGAGATGGCGCTGGGCGATGAAATGCCTTGGACGCCAAACACGACCAACCTACAGCCCCGAGCGCCGGGCCTTGCATCTGTTTGGGAACAGGTTTC
>JAIXYN010000035.1 GCA_027490195.1 Verrucomicrobiaceae bacterium
ACTTCGCCGCGATCAGTTCCTCGAAGGTGGCTCATGCCCATTTAGATGCGCATGAACATGTCAGCGGTCAAATATGAGAAGGAGTTTTCACACAGCCTGTAAAGCCGGGACTACAATACTTATGCTGCGGACTGCGGTGTGTCTGATTTGTGTGGCAGTCTGGGCGGGATGCCGCTTGGGTGGTTGGATGGAGGGTTGAGGACGGAGGCCATTTAATGGCCTGCGAAAGCGGTAGCTACGATGCAGGCTTGCGCCTTGCATCTGCGCGACCGCACTCCAGGACGCTGGCGCATGGCTTATAGCGGTTCGCAAAACTCAATTCCGGCGAGATGGCTGCTGTGAGCCATGGACATGGACCGAAGGTCTGGGGGGATTCGAAAGCGCTGATCGACAGACAGGAGTGTCTATCGTACTCCAATCCATCTGCGCAGGCGCAGACATGAGAGACAGACGCCTTGGAGAAGGCGCATTCGAGGCTGGAGCTTGTCAGGCGGGGGATCTGACATCAGCCTTTGGTGATGCATTCGTCGAGATTGAGGATGGCGCTGGCGACGGCGTACCAAGCGGCGAACTCGGCGGGGGGGAGGTTTTTGGGGAGTTCGACGCCGGTGCTGAGTTCTTGGGTGGCTTTGGGGTCTGATTGGGCGGTTTCGAACTGGGTTTCCCAGAGAGTTTTGAGGACGGTGAGTTCCTGGGGTTTGGGTGCGCGTGCGAGGGCGAGGCGGAAGGCGTGCTGAAGGCGGGAGTCGAGGTCGGTGCTGGGGGATTCGGTGACGATGCGTTTGGCGAAGGCACGGGTGGCCTGCACATAAACGGGGTCGTTGAGGAGGGTGAGGGCCTGGAGGGGGGTGTTGCTGCGGGAGCGGCGGACGACGCAGGCCATGCGGGCGCTGGCGTCGAAATTCATGAAGCTGGGATAGGGGGAGCCACGCTTAAGGACGACGTAGAGGCCGCGGCGGTACTGCTCGGCTCCGGGACTGACGAGGTAGTTGTACTGCTGGCCGCCGACTTTCTGCCAGAGGCCGTCGGGCTGGGGTGGGCGAATGGGGGAGCCGCCTTGTTTAAGATTGAGGAGGCCGGAGATGGCGAGGGCGTTGTCGCGGATGGCTTCGGCATCGAGGCGGAACCGGGGGCCGTGCCAGAGGAGGGAGTTGGAGGGGTCGAGGAGGGATGGAGTGTTGGAGTGAGGGAGTGTTGGGATTCCGTGAACTTCCTTTTGCGGCACGCTGTTGCTTTGCTGCTGGTAGGTGGCGCTGAGGACGATCTTTTTGAGGAGGTGCTTCATGTTCCAGCGGCTGTCGATGAACTCGGTGGCGAGCCAGTCGAGGAGTTCGGGGTGAGTTGGAGGCGCGCCTTTGATGCCGAAGTCTTCGAGGGTGGAGACGATGCCGGTGCCGAAGAGTTCGGCCCACCAGCGGTTGACGGTGACGCGGGCGACGAGGGGATTTTCACGGCTGGCGAGCCATTTGGCGAGGGTGATGCGGTTGGGCGGGCCGCTGAGCGGGGTGTTGAAGATGGCCGGAACGGCGGCGGTGACCGGGTCTGCGGGATCGGTGTAAACGCCGCGTTTGAAAATGGTGCTCATGCGTGGCTGGGGGAGCTCGCGCATGACCTCGGTGGTGGGGGCCGCGAGGGCGGCGATCTGCTTTTGCAGGGCGATTTTCTGCTTTTCGAGTTTGGCGAGTTCGGGGTCTTTGGAAAGCGGTGCGGGGGCGGCTTTGCCTTTGCGGCCTTTTTGGACAACGGGCGCGGGCTCTTCGACTGCGGGGAGGCAGGCGGCGACGCTGCCGGTGATGCAGGAAATGCGGAGGCAGCCGATGACGAGGCCGCTGCCGAAATTTTGCGCCATGTGAATGCTGAGCTTGGTGCCAGCGGCGATGGTCAAGGGCTGCTTGAGTTCGAAGGCGGCCCAGTGTGGCTCGTGAAAGCGCTGGCCGATGGCCCAGGCGCTTTTGCCGGTCTTGGTGACGAGGCTGGTGACATCGTAACCTTTCTGCGAGTAGTCGGCGTAGGCGGTCTTGAAGGTCAGCGGCTGCGATTTGCCGTCGGGCGCGGTGAGGGTGCAGTCGAAGGAGTGGAGGACGAAGTTGGGGCGATTGACCCCTCCCCTGCCCGGCCCATCGCCGGGGATGGAGGCGTGGGTGAGGGTGTCGAGCATGAGACCGCTGAGTTCACCGGCGGTGAGTTCGGTTTCGAAGGTGTAGGTGTCTTTGTCGGGAGTGGGGCCGGTGAGAAGGACGCTGCTGTCGGGCTGGAGCTCGGACTCGGCATCGCTCTGGGTGATGAAGGCGGTGGGTTTGATGGGTTTGATGGAATTCGACGTTTCGATTTTGGCGGAAGGTGCTGCCGTCGGAGCACCGGCGGGGGTGAGCTGTTTTTGACGAGACGCGAGCTGGGCATTGAGGGTTTTCATTTGGGCAGCGAGCTGTGTGCGCTGCGCCTCGCCATCGGGGTCGCTGATTTTAAACGGAGAGCCTTGGAACTGAATGGAGCCAGGGGTCTTGGGGTTGGTGCGCTCTGCCTCTTTTTCGGTGTTGTTGTAGTAGGCGAGGAGGGAGTAGTAGTCGCGCTGGCTGATGGGGTCGTATTTGTGATTGTGGCACTGGGCGCATTCGAGCGTGGTGCCGAGCCAGACGGCGCCGGTGGTGTTGACGCGGTCGATGACTTGATTGATGCGGCTTTCTTCGGGCTCGGTGCCGGCTTCGACGTTGGTGGGGGTGCAGCGGTGAAAGCCGGTGGCGATGATTTGCGAGGGTGTGGCGTTGGGGAGGAGGTCGCCGGCGATTTGTTCGAGGGTGAACTGATCGAAGGGCATGTTGGCATTGAGCGCGTTCACCACCCAATCACGCCAGGCCCAGACTTCGCGGAGGTCATCGCGCTGGAAGCCGTGGGAGTCGGCGTAGCGGGCGAGATCGAGCCAGGGGCGTGCCCAGCGGACGCCGAACTGCTTTGAGGCGAGGAGACGATCGACTAGATGCTCGATGCTGGAGGCTGGATGCTGGATGCAGGCTTTCGAGAACGATTCGACCTCTGAGGGAGTGGGGGGGAGGCCGGTGAGATCGAGGGTGAGGCGGCGGATGAGGGTTTCGGGAGAAGCGGGTGGAGAGGGAGTGAGTTTATTGGCTTCGAGTTTGGCGAGGATGAAGCGGTCGATCTCATTCTTGGGCCAGGCCTGATTTTTGACGGCGGGCAAGGCGGGGCGCTGTGGGGGGATGTAGCTCCAGTGTTGGAGGGTTTCGAGTTTGTCGGGCCAGCGGGCGCCGGCGGCGATCCAGTCGCGGAGGTGGGAGATTTCGGCGGGGGTGAGGCGGTCGCCGCGTTTGGGCATGGCGTCTTTGTCTTCCTTGGGCAAGGAGACGCGGCGGAGGAGATCGGGGCCGAGTTTGAGGTGCTGGGGAGATGCGGTATCGAGGCGGAGGTCGGCTTTGTGGTGCTCGGGGCCGTGGCATTCGAAGCAGGCGCGCTGGAGGACGGGGTAGATGTCCCGGGAGAAGTCGGTGCCTGCGGCGTGGGCGTGGACTGTGGCTGTGGTGAGCAGCGTGATGAGGGCGAAACGGAGCATGCTGGTGTATGAACGAGGCGCGGGGGAAGGACTTTCGGGATCTGGGCGGGGATAGAGCTTGTGAGCCAAATGGGCGGATACCAAGCGCGGTTAAAATGGGTCTGAATGAATGGCAGTCTGCTAAAGAAGGTCGCCGCAGCTGTCGGAGGTAGTTTATCGTACGATGGTGCCGATGGATGCCAGCGGCAGGGGCGTGCGGCGGCGTGACGATGAAACGCTGCTGGAGGGCGCGGTGTGGTGAAGAAAGCCCTGGATTTGCTTTCCGGAGCGGGCGCTCTTTCCAGGGATGGCGCTCGCTACGCGAGCTTATCCCTGGCTACCCGCTGTGATCCCTTCGGGATCAAAGAACGGCCGTGCAATGCTATAGCGTTTTGCGAAACTGATTTCGCTGAAAGCGAACTTCGAGACGCTCGGCGGCGGTTTGAGGACATTCGGTTTGCCGCAGAGGGGCAACGTGAGCAGAGGTGGCAGAGATTGAATTCATGCTTTGCTCTCTACTGCCCTCCTGCGCTCTCTGATTATCCGCTCGTCTGAACTCTCCGGAAATCACTTTCGGAAATTGATATAGATCAGCTTTCAGAGATCCTATCGCATTGCCCGCTGGCGGAGAGACGGCATTGATCGCTTGCCTTTTGTCTTCAAGAAAGGTTCCCAGAGCGGCATCGGAGTGCCGCGCTCCCAGGGGAGGCGCTTGCTCAGAGAAGCCTGCGGGCGTTGCGGAGGCCGTCGGCGGTGACGACGGCTTGATTGCGGGCGGCGACCATGAAGTCGAGGTAGTTGAGCCACTGCATGGGGCGCAGGGAGGCGAGGCCCATGCTGCGGCGGCTGTAGCCGTAGTCGGCGATTTCCCAGCCGAAGTCGGAGTGGCGGTTGCGATAGTCGGCGCGGTGAATCCAGGCACCGAATTCGTCTTTGCGCCAGACTTCGGGGTCGTTGCCGGGAATGACCTGCGCGAGACTCCAGACGCTGCGGACGACTTCGAGGTCGTAGCCTTCGGCGCTGTGGCTGGAGTGGGGTTCGGACATGGGGCGGAGGATAACAGGGTGAGCCTATTTGGTAGCTGTTTGCATGAACTCAGTTTCCAGATTCCGGCTAAAGCCGGGACTACAATGCGTACGCTGGGTGCTTGAGATTTGAAGTGATGCGGGGCTTCCAGAACAGGCTACGATCCCGAACTAGGTACTCGGAGGAACTGCTGATTTGTTATTCGAGAGGTCTTCTTGAAGAGGACTGAGGTGCATGGTCTTGTTCAGCGATTCGTGGCTTACTTCAGCTCGATGTTGTCGATGAGACGGGTGGTGCCGAAGAAGGCGGCGACGGCAATGACGACGAGTTCGGTGGTGGCGGAGACGGGCTGGAGAGTCGTGGCATCTGCAGCGGCGACGTAGTCGATGCGGCTGGAGGGGGCTTTTTCCTGGATGATCTGAGCGATGAGGCGCTCCAGAGCGGCGGGGTCACGCTCGCCGTTTTTCCAGGCGTCACGTGCGGCGAGGAGGGCGGTACGGAGTGCGGGGGCCTGCGTGCGTTCTTCGGGGGTCAGGTAGCGATTGCGGCTGCTCATGGCGAGGCCGTCTGCTTCACGGACGGTTTCGATGGCATGGAGAACGACATTGAAATCGAGGTCGCGTACGAGACGGCGGATGATGGCGAACTGCTGGTAGTCTTTTTTGCCAAACACCGCGTCGTCGCACTGCACGAGGTTGAAGAGTTTGGCGACGATGGCGCAGACGCCTTCGAAATGGCCGGGGCGGCTGGCACCGCAGAGTAGGTGCGACAGGCTGGTCTCTTGCAGGACGATGCTGCGATCTTCGGGGTAGAGCTCTTCGGCCTTGGGGGCGAAGATCATGTCCGCGCCGTTGTCACGGCAGAGGCCAAGGTCTTCGATGAGGGTGCGCGGGTATTTGCTGAAATCTTCACCGGGGCCGAACTGCAGCGGATTGACGAAGATGCTGACGGCGACATTGCCATTCTGGCCGGCGACCTCACGGGCGGCGCGGATGAGCGCGGCGTGGCCCTCGTGCAAAGCGCCCATGGTGGGGACGAAGACACAGCGCGTGCCTTTGTTGATGCTGCTCCAAGAGCGAAGCTGGCGGATGTTGTTGATGACGTTCATGATTTTAAGTCTCTGGATTCAAAGACGGCATAGCCGAGGGTGAATAAAGTAATGTTTACGGCAAAGATTACGGCGTAGCCACGCCAGATGAGAGGCCAGTCGATGTTTTCTGCGAGAATGCGCCCCCACACGGCCATGTGCTTGGTCACGAGCAGATGCTGATAATTGTCCATGAAGCCGCTGTTGCGCATGATGAAGTCCACCAGGATGTAGGTCAAAGCGCCGATGGTGGCGGCGGCAGGCTTGATGCGGAAGCAGGAGAGAAAAAACGCGATGCTGCTGACCGCCGTCATGCTGAGACCGAGATAGAGAGAACTTAGAGCGTAGCGCTGCAAGCCGGGGCTCCAGTCATAAAACGCGACGACGGAGACTTCAGGCACGATGGCGAAATAACCGCCGCCCCAGCCACGAAGGATGAGGCCGAGGAGAAATGAAGTCCATGCGAAGAACTGCACCAGAAAGAACGCGTAGGCGCTGCAGGTGAGGTATTTGAGAAGCAGCAGGCGGAAGCGGCTGACGGGCCGTGCGAGCAGGAGCCGCATGTGTCCATCCTCCCCTTCCTTGGCGACGATGTCTCCAGCCACGAGTGTGAGGAACAAGGCCCCGAGCAGGAAAATGGCGAAGCCCATGATGGTGCTGGCTACGGTGAGCGCGGAAAAGTAGTACTCGAAGCTCTGGCCCGAACCGACGATGGCTTTCTGGATCGGCCCCATGCCGAATTTTTTGATGAGAAGCAGAATAAGTATCTCGAGTGCTATAAAGGCACCAAAGCCGATGTAGGTGCGTCGGCGTGCGAAGAGCTTCAGGAGCTCGCCATACCACTGCTGGAGGAAGAGCGTCATGATTTGGAGGAGAGTCCCATGTAGAGGTCTTCGAGGGTGGGGCGATGCGACTGCCAGCCGCTGACCTGCACCCTGCCATTTACGAGTGCGGCGACGAGTTCATGGGGCTCCATGTTGAGCGGGACTTCGACGATGCCGTGTTTGTCCATGGTGGCACCGCAGCGGTCGAGCACTTCGCGGGCGAGGCCGATGTCGTTGGTGTCGAGCTGAAAGATGCGGCGGGATTTTTCCTGCGAGGGGACGGGGCCTTCGAAGACTTTTTTGCCGTCTTTGAGGATGACGCAGCGGTCGCACATCTGCTCGACCTCACCGAGGAGGTGGGAGTTGAGCATGATGGTCATGCCGTGGTGCTTGCGCAGGTGGAGGATGAGCTCGCGGAACTCGCGGATGCCTTCGGGATCGAGGCCGTCGGTGGGTTCGTCGAGGAGGAGGATTTTGGGCTGGGGCAGCAGGGCCTGGGCGAGGGCGAGGCGCTGGCGCATGCCGTGGCTGTAGGTGGCGGTTTTCTGCTGGATGGCGCGGGTGAGATTGACCATCTGCACGACGCGTTTGACCTCGGCCTCGTTCCACCAACCGGAGAGGGAGCAGAGGACGCGGAGGTTTTGCCAGCCGCTGAGGTAATCGTAAAACACGGCGGCCTCGTAGATGGCGCCGATCTGCTGAAGGGCAGCGCCGCGATTTTGCTGCACGCTGCGGCCGCCGATGCGGACCTCTCCCCTGTCTGGGCGCACCATGCCGAGGGTGATGCCCATGATGGTGCTTTTGCCTGCACCGTTGTGACCGAGGAGGCCGAGGATTTCGCCTTCGCGGACTTCGAAGCCGACGTCATCCAAAGCGAGCCGCCCGGTGGGCCAGCGCTTGGTGAGGTGTCGGACTTCGAGGAGAGCCATGGGGTGCGACTTTGGCGTGATGCCACTGCGGATGCGAGTTTTTATAGCGATTTCCGAAGCTGATTTGCGGGTAGGGTGGCCAACACAAAGCTACACACCCAATGGGATGCGCCCCATCCATAACGACGCACGCACACGCTGACGGCCGGGGCTGCGCGCTGCCAACCGTTTCCTGTTCGGCCAGTAAAATACTGGCGCTCCCAGCAAAAAGCGCCTTCGTCGCAGAAGAAGTCGCCAAATTCGCGTTTACACCGCCGCTGGCCGACTGCATTACTGCTGCGTCCACGCCCCTATCTGTCATGCAGTTTTATTTCCCCACGACTCTCAATCTCGGCCAAGAACACAGCGAAGGCTTTCACCAGGAACTGCTGCGTGGGCTGACCCACAAGCTGAACAACCTGCTGGCGGTGATCCAGGGCTTTAGCAGCCTAATTTTGATGACGGACGACCTGGATGCGGGGGTGAGCGAAAACATGCAGCACATCCGTGAGGCATCCTTGGGTGTGACCAATCTGAGCGAGCGCATTCGCTCCGCCGGCGGCTGTGCGAAGATCACCCCGCAGTCACTTGGTCTGAATGAATACCTCCCCGTCATTGAAGGTGCGGTGATGGAGCCGTTTCAGAAGGAGGGCGTGCAACTTGAAGCGGATGTGCAGGCCGGACTGCCGCCGATCCTGGTGGATCCGACGAAGTTTAAGGACATCCTGACCGAGCTGCTGAAAAACGCCGCTGAAGCCGCCGCCAAGGGTGGTGGCCGATGTGCGCTGAAGATTTGCGGCCCGGGCACGATCACGCCGGCTGAGCAGCGCCGGGTGGACATTTTGGTGAGCAACACGGGTTCCCAGATCGCCCCGGAGAAAATCCAGGAGGTTTTCCGTCCGTTCCATGGTTCCAAGAACAGCAATCACCTCGGCCTCGGGTTGACGATTGCCGCGATGCTGAGCCATCAGATGAACATCCAGCTGGGCGTGGCGTCGGAGAACAACACGACCACTTTTTGGCTGAGCTGCCCGATTGTCTAAGGACCGGTTGAATGTTTTTTGAGTTTGACGTTTAATTTAGATGCAACGGAGGCCACGCCTTCGTTGTCGTATTGGACATCACCTTTTGGAGGTCTCTCATGAAACGATCCGTTCTGTTCGCCGCCCTGCTGTTCAGTGTTCTTCCGGCCAGCGCCGCACCGAAGAATTACGGCACCATCACGACACGTAGCGGCAAGTCCTTCTACCAGTGCCAGGTCATGCGCATCTACCCGGATGGGGTGACTTTCGCGCACCGGAATGGTGCGGCCAAAATCCCCTTCTCGGAGCTTCCTGCGAATTTGCGCAGTGAATTCCGGTACGATCCGAAGGCAGAGACTGACTATCAGAAGGAGCAGGCCGCGTTGCGAAAAGCGGAGCAGGAGCGGCAGAAGCAGCGGGAAATCGCGATGCAGGAGCGACTGATGGAGGCGAAGATGGCCGAAGCGAGCTATCTGGCGACCGCCAGCCAGCTTGCGGCCACGCCGGCACCGACGGCAGGGAATCCATCCCCGTCTTGGGTGGGGACGCCGATCACCGGCCCGGCAGTGGGCGGGCGGTCCTACAATGACGGCAGCTACTCACGCATCGGCTACCCGTTTGTTTCCAATGGTGGCGGTTTTTATTCTGGCGTAATTTATACTGGTGGAGGCTATGGATATCCGTATGGCGGCTACTCGTGCGGGAGCTACCCTGGCTACGGTGGCTATTCGTATGGGAGCTATCCAGGCTACGGAGGTTTTTATGGAGGCGGTTGCCGCCCGACGATCAGCGGCCAATGGAATCTCGGTCATGGCATTCACATCGGGATAGGCGGGGGCTCATTTGGCTTTGGTGGACATCACCACCCATGAGAGATTGCTTCGGTTATACGTAGCAATAAAAACTGGTAAAAGTGGCGTTTTGGAGTCAAATCCACAAATAGATGAAAACGTTCTCACTTCTGATTGTCACCATTCAATTGGGACTCGCGGTTGCAGTGTCCGCAAACGAGCCAACGACGATTAAAACGGCGCAAGGGAAAACGTATGAGCGCTGCAAGGTCATGAAACTTGACCCTGACGGTGTGTCGTTTTCCCACAGCAAAGGGGTGGCGAAGGTGCTGTTTTCGGATCTGTCTGAACCGATGCGCAATGCGCTGGGCTATGACGCGGTCAAAGCGGATGCTTATGAAAAAGAGCAGGCAGAGGCACGCAAGGCGGCCTTGCTGGCCAAGCGCGAACGCGAAACCAAGATGGCCGAGGCCATGATCGCGGCACAAGCCAAATACGCCGCGCAGCAGCCGGTGGTGTACGTGCAGCAACCGAATGGAGGCTACATGCAGAGCCTGGCCCCTGTGCTGGGACTTGGACAGATGGGAGCGTATTTTGGCGGTTGGCACCACGGACATGGGAAGTACCAGAATCGCGGCTGGAGCCCAACTGTCAGCTCGATTGGGGCAGGCAGTGGTGGTGTCTATGTGCCGCGGGGACATGGACTCAACTTCTATGGTTCCCCCAATGTGACCTGGAGCCCGACGCTGGGGTACACGGACCTGAACAACCACATGCCGGTGCTCTTTGATCAGCCAAATTCAGGCGTGGTTCCCGGTGTGGGGATTCCCGGCAGCACCACGATTTCCGGGCCTTAGCCCGCACTTCTGACACGCCCAACGTTGATATGTGGGGATATAGCGCGGTTCGCAAAACTCCTTTCCGTTTCGCTGGCTGTTTCTGGCTCGAAGATTGTGGGCTTCCTTCTTCGCTAAAGCTACGCAGGACACGTCGACGGCGGCGGACTGAGGACAGTCCGCCCTACCAGCCTTGGGCATGCGCTTGCTCAGCGCGAGGTAGGGCGCTTGGTCCTCCAAGCGCCGTCGAGCGTCGCCACCCGTGCTTTGCGGAAATCATACCGCGCGCAGTTGAAAATGAGTCTGAATATCCTCCTTCGTGAGAAGGATGGCGGATGGTCTCACAGGCTGGCTGGGGAACTGCGCAGTGAGTTTTGAAGCGCACAGCGCGAAGAATGGGAGGTGTCTGTGCGCGCACGGTAAATGCTGGGGAGTGCGAAGGTCCTCGCAGTCGGGCGGTTTGGCGGAGATGGCGCTGGGCGATGAAATGCCTTGGACGCCAAACACGACCAACCTACA
>JAIXYN010000025.1 GCA_027490195.1 Verrucomicrobiaceae bacterium
CTGTTTTCCAAGCAGAGCATCAGGCCCGGCACTCCATGCTGGGACGTAGGATGGACGTGGCGATAGCCCGTCCGTCCATGAGCGTGGGGCAAACGTCTTGAGCCTGCGAGCGTTCGGGCAGCCTTGAGCGCACCGTGGGTGCTGGGGCGTACGAACGTCCTCGCAGTCGGGCGGTTTGGCGGAGTGAGCGCTGGAGCGTGGGCGGTCCTCGACGCCAAACACGACCGACCTACGTTCCAGAAAGTACGCATGTCCTCTCAGCGAACAGACCTGTTTTCAATTGAGCATGGTATGAGTGGTTTCATTGGGCGAATCCTAAGGCTTCTGAAGCGGGGACGCGATGGGGGGGGCATTGATTCCGGTTGCTCATCTGCCGTCTCGGACGATCTGGCTGCATGATTCTTGACGCCAGTTGCCGACTTGACTACCAGCTCATGGACTACGTTCCCGCCATTTTCATGCTGCGCCCGCGCAGTGGCCAGGCGCAGCGGATCATTCGTGAGGAGTTTCAAATCAACCCGCAGGTGCCTGTGGTCGAGTTCACGGATGTGTATGGCAATCTTTGCCAGCGAACCGTGATGCCGCCGGGAGATTTTCATCTCTCCGTGCAGTATCGTGTCGAGGTCGAAGACAGGGTGGATGAGGATGTGTATGCGCCGCTGATGCTGGTGCAAAATCTGCCGCCGGACACTCTGCACTACCTGCTGCCCAGCCGCTATTGCCAGTCTGACGAGCTCTCTGCACTGGCCACGTCCATCATTGGTCATCTGGCGCCGAACTACCAATGCGTAGCGGCGATTCGCACCTGGGTGCAGCAAAACGTGCGCAATGAACCGGGCTCCAGCAATAGCTTTACCACGGCGCTGGAAACGCTGAACACGCGCCGGGGAGTTTGCCGGGATTTCGCGCACCTGGGCATCGCGCTGTGCCGGGCGATCAATGTGCCGGCGCGCATGGTGGTGGGTTTTCTGCATCAGCTTTATCCGATGGATCTGCATGCGTGGTTCGAAGCGTACCTTGGTGGCCGGTGGTTCACCTTTGACGCCACGGAAAACATGACGCGTGGCAACCGCATTGTCGTGGCCTACGGCCGTGATGCGGCGGATGTGGCACTGGCCACGATGTTTGGCCATTTTACGATGCTGAACATGCAGGTCTCAGTCTCTGAGCATCAGCCGCCATTTTAGACCCACTCTCCAAAATCTTGTCCCACTGCCCAGAGGGTGGAGCGGCCCCATGGGCTGAAGAGCTGCTTTCATGGGTGGTGCAGAAAGGGCTTGTGCCCGATGCGTTTGATCGTGGTGTCGGAGGTGAGGATGGGCAGGGCCGTTGAGGTGTTGCACCTTTCCCGCCCCGAGGAGATGCCTGCGCCGATCCGCAGCCACGCGAAGGAGGCAGCGAGCAGGGAGGAGCAGGATTTGAAGGGGGTGAAATTCACGGCGTGACCTTGGAGGGTGCGTGCGGTCATCGCCATGGAGTGTTCACCCCATGGACAGCGGTAAATTCGCCTTCAATCAACGGCGCGGCGGTTTGGTTTTGATCTCGCCCTCACAGGGGCATGGTGGTAAATGTAATTCAGTGTCCCCCATTACACTCTTTTAGTTTTGATCTCGCCCTCAAAGGGGCATGGTGGTAAAGACTCTGAAACAGAGCCCGAAGCCTAAACTGCGTTTTGATCTCGCCCTCAAAGGGGCATGGTGGTAAATCTTGCCTTTCCGGCCCCCGTTTCGCTGTCAGGTTTTGATCTCGCCCTCAAAGGGGCATGGTGGTAAAATTCTTCCTCTCGTTGGTTTGAAATTCAGCGCGTTTTGATCTCGCCCTCAAAGGGGCATGGTGGTAAACGGGTGGTTTGACATGCCCTTGAAGGCGTGGCGTTTTGATCTCGCCCTCAAAGGGGCATGGTGGTAAAGGCGATCCATTCCGCGTGCGCTGGCCCATCCCGTTTTGATCTCGCCCTCAAAGGGGCATGGTGGTAAACCGGAAGCCATTGCATTACTAATTCTTCCCCGGTTTTGATCTCGCCCTCAAAGGGGCATGGTGGTAAATCGGGTAAATCCATGCTCACAAAGCTTTGCATGTTTTGATCTCGCCCTCAAAGGGGCATGGTGGTAAACCGACTGGCTCGCCAAGCAGCCCAAGGCCCGCGTTTTGATCTCGCCCTCAAAGGGGCATGGTGGTAAAAACCGGTGGGCGGGGAGGGGCGTCCGAAGAAGGTTTTGATCTCGCCCTCAAAGGGGCATGGTGGTAAAGCAGAAAACGAGTCACACACCACGATACCGCCGTTTTGATCTCGCCCTCAAAGGGGCATGGTGGTAAATCCAAGATTGTGATGTCAAACGTAGAACCATGTTTTGATCTCGCCCTCAAAGGGGCATGGTGGTAAACGTGATCGCAGTCGTGCCAATCTCCAAACCACGTTTTGATCTCGCCCTCAAAGGGGCATGGTGGTAAATGGCAAACCACCCGCAACACCCACGAAGCCGCGTTTTGATCTCGCCCTCAAAGGGGCATGGTGGTAAAACCGCCGCCCCCGTCTTACCCATCCCCGGAAAGTTTTGATCTCGCCCTCAAAGGGGCATGGTGGTAAACAGAAACAAACTCACCCCCTGAATTGACATCCGTTTTGATCTCGCCCTCAAAGGGGCATGGTGGTAAATCGGTTTTGTTGTTGTTTGTAGGAAAATCAGTGTTTTGATCTCGCCCTCAAAGGGGCATGGTGGTAAAGACAGCGCCACCTCATCGGGCAGCGGCAGCCCGTTTTGATCTCGCCCTCAAAGGGGCATGGTGGTAAAGAAGGGCTTGCTGTCATCGTCTTCCAGCTTCAGTTTTGATCTCGCCCTCAAAGGGGCATGGTGGTAAAAAACTTCCGGCGTCCCTGCCTCCTTCACCCCAGTTTTGATCTCGCCCTCAAAGGGGCATGGTGGTAAAACGGCCAACGAAATCACCGTGACAGGCACTACGTTTTGATCTCGCCCTCAAAGGGGCATGGTGGTAAACAGAGCATCGCCAAACTCTACGCCCAGGCCAAGTTTTGATCTCGCCCTCAAAGGGGCATGGTGGTAAAGGATTCTCCCCAAGCTCTTGAATTTCAGGAGCTTGGGGACTCCCAGAAAACCACGAATGGCTTGAAGGGCGGGGGTTTCTTCTCGGTTTCATCCTGGGCACACAGGAGGAGCTGGGCCTCCCATACCGCACGTTCCATCGGGAAAAGGCGGACATCTCCGTCCACCTGAAGCGACACCCGGCGCATGTAACGGATGACGCGGTCGCACTCGTGGGGCTCTCCCTCGAAGACATAAATGCTGTACTGCACACGTACACCGCCCAGGCGCTCGAACTCCACCCGCATCAGCGTCTGGTGCTTTGTCTCTGGCAGGTCATAGGCCAGCATCACAAGCATGGTGTCCGGAGGGAAGCGCGAACTTGGCAGCCCGCTGGTTTGAGGTAGTCAGACGCAGGCGTCACGAGGTTGTAGAGCAAAAGGTTCAAAGGCTTTCTTTCCATCCAGTGCCTGGACAAAGGACTCCACGACCAGGCGGATGATGCTCCGTAGGCGGAAGCGATGACCGCGATAGGTTAGCGTCTCCTCCATCATTTCTGCATAGCGTCCGGCCATCTTCTTTTTGTCGTGCATCTCATCCAGATGGCGGATGACGGTCAGCTCCACACAGCAGCGGAAGGGCTCTACCAGATCGCAGACCAGAGAGGGACGGCTGCGGCGTAGCTTATGCACGATTCCCACACCGGGCTCCAGCCCGGAGGCGGCGCATTGCCACTCCAGCGCATGATAGAGGAAGCCGTAGCCATAGTTTAGGGCCGCGTTCAAGGGATGCTCCGCACGGCGCTTTTCCCGTGCAAAAAGATCGGTGCTGGCCGCCTTGAAGTAACGTGCCCAGAAGAAGCGCGCATACTTGGCCTCAAGACGCAGGATGCGGGCAAAGGAATTGTCCTTCAGCTTTGGCAGCGGCCCCAGCAGCGGATCAAACACGCGCAGCATGAGGTGCTGGTTTTCAATCTTCGTCCAAAGAAGATCAGAGGCCAGCTGTGTGGCCTTGCGCTCTGGCAGACGGCACACCTTCGCCTGCGCGGTGGGGTTCACATAGCGGCAACGCGGGATCATGCTGGCTGTGCGCCATTTCTTGGTGCGGCTGTCCCAACGCGAAAAGATCACGGGACATTGAGACGCCAGAGCCTCCAAGGCGCTCTGGCTCCAGCGCGCCTTGGGTGAAAAGCATTGCACACTCCCCAGTACTTCAAGCGCGATCTTCTTGCCGCAAGAGATCAGCTTGCCCTGCTGGAGCTGTACGTCCGCCTCGTCTTCGAGGAGTATCAGGTGATGGATCATCTGGAACTGTGGGCGTCTTTAGCCTGCCCGCTGAAATCAACGAGCGAGCCATGTCAAAAGCGGAGGGAAGGCCCAGAAGTGACGCAAGGTCTGCGGCAACACCGGATTTACGGGACAGGATGTCCTGCGTGCATTCCTTGAGGGGGGTGAGTTTCTTGTCGGAGATCAGCAAACAGGCCATTTCAATGGTGCCTCGGTTATCTCCTGTCGTCGAAGTCACTTTGAGGAAAGTGCTCCAGACCTTGTTAGTCTCTGAACTGGTCAGGCCGCCCTCATGGTCATAGCTGACCTTGAAGACATCCCCCCGCCGAACTGAACCTACTTTCTTTGAAAATGGCAGTAGTCGTTTCCCTTGAATTAAATCACGCAGCGTTTGATGGGTTTCCAACTTGTCCGGCTTATTCTGCATGAATGCAGGCGCTGGTGCCCTTGCATCACGGTCATAACGAAGACCCAGTTGCTTGAGGTGCCGCAGCGCCGTGGCATTTGGAATGAGGCGTTTTTGATACTGCCAACCGGCGGCCTCCCAGTCTGCATTTCCACTGGCCCGCGCTTTCCTAGCGGCTTTTTCATCAAACCCCAGCCAGATTTCCAGGCGGTCGTATTTGAGCTCTAGGCTGCGCAGGGCGGTGCGGGTTCCCTGTTCATTGAGCCTGCCACTCCAGCCGAGTCCTTTGCCGAAGCTGCCTTTGCTGTTCCACTTCCAGATTTTAGTAATGGGTGTCCATGGCTTGCCGTCTTTGCCATCTCGCAGGCGCAGCACCGGCGGCTTTTGGCCGCGCTCTGACTGCAAGGTGGCCGTGGCGGCCTCCAGATATTTCTCGATGTCCTGGATAGTAGGAATGACATCCTTGAATGGCGGTGGTGGCAGGCCTTTGCGCAGATTGCGCGCGCGCCATTGGCGATCCTTCCTTTCATTGATGCCCATCTTTTGCAGCAAGGCACGGAGCTTGTCGGGGTTTCCTTTGTAGTCTGCGGGGTTGAAAGGGCTGCCTTCGCGCTGAGCCAGGTCGGGCTTGTCTCGGTCTGCTTGCCGCCAAAAGGTGGAGTCCCCCAGCGAGCCGGTTTTGCTGCGTGATTTGCGCAAGAGGACGGGGCACTGCGCGTATTCGCGGCTATCACCGGGCAGCCAGTGTTGAAGGGAAGCCGCATCGAGAAGCCCCGGCAGCGCCCGCGTCACGAGTCTGGACGTCATTTCACCCGGCCTGTGCTGATTGATCTCAGCCACCCGCTCGGCATAAAAAATGCCACCGCAATGCACGCTGTTCATGCCTTCCCGAGGCGGGATGTGAGAAAGTACCGCAGCATCAATCAGGTGGTGGGTGAGGTCTGCACGGTCTTTGCGGTAATCTGGCAGCCAGGACCTGAGGGCCTGAGAAGCGAGCCAGCCGCTGGGCGTGGCAATTCGCCGGGCGCATTCTTCCGGCTGCTTGGCAATGCCTAGCCAGTCTGCAGCTGCGGCATAGAGCTGCCGTGCTAGCTGGGCGGTGCGCGTCATGTTGCCGAAATCCGGCACCAGCAGCATGCCTTGATCATCGTAATGCTTTGGCCATTTGCCAGCAGGGTCATCTTCACGGCGCGTGCCCCAGAGGAATACCTCACGCTTGAGCGCGGACCAGCGCATGTCTGCGTTTCTGGCGGCGAGTTCGCGGAGCCGCTCTGCACCGAGCCATTTGAGAGGAGTCTGCTTTGCCTTCAGCCCATTGGTCTGCCGGAAGGTGAGTACCAGATTGTCATCCACGGACAAGCCGCCCATTTCCGCAGGATAGATGTGCTCGATTTCCAGCCTGTCATCCAAAGGATCGTCCGGCAGAGGATCGCCAGTGTAAGGGCAATGCCCTTTTTGCTGCTTATGCAAGGCCATGCGGCGACGGCGTGATGCGACGCCAGAATCTGCATAGGGTGACTTGTCGAAAGCCTCCCGACGTTCGTCGCGCTTCTTTTTGTGCTCCTTGAGGATTTCGTCCTTCTGCTTCTGCGTGCGGGGTGGATCTCCCACGACCTCAATCGTCACAAAGTCTGGTGCCGATATGCCCGAAAGTGGATGTGACTCAGCCTGAAAGCCTGCGAACAACTGGCGCAGGAAGCCCTGACAAGAACGGGAAACCTCGCCTTTCCGTTTGCCGTGCTGGATGCGTCTGCCCAGCAAAAACTCCACCTGAGGATAGACACCCCAGTCCAGCACGCTTTCGCGCCGCCAGTCGTAGAACTCCAGATCCACAAGGCGGCGGTTGTAGCCCTCGACCGTGAAGTCGGTGCCGTCAGCTGTGGCGATGCTGAACAGGCGCTCAGCTGTGCCGTGATGCAGGCTGCCCGTACCACCGATGGCGTTTGGTGCCACGATGTCATCAAGCTGATCATAGAAGGATTCATTCCAGCCCTTGGTCGTGGCTGAAGGCTTGGGGCCCAAATCTGCGGCGATGCCACTGTGGGACGCGACATCCTCTTCGATGATTTCACGGGCCTTCTTTTTGGCTTTCGAACGGAGTTCTTTGTCTAACACTGGAACAGCGATGTCGGCACCGTACTGCCCGGCAATCAAGTCCACCAGGGCTTTGATGGCAATGGCTGACAAAGCATGCAGGAACTCTTTGTGGCACTTCTTCCGGTCCACCTTCTGCTTGGCGGCTTTGGCCGCTTTCTCCATCTCTGCATCTTTGTAGGTGATCTCCACCCGGCGGGTGATTCCGAACTCAAGCATGGCCCAGAGGCGCAGGGCACCGTGTCCGCGTGCACTGGTCTTCTGCTCTCCTAAACCGAGTCTGGATGCGTAGGGACAGTCTTTTCTTTTTTTGGCCCAGTGCGCCTCCATTTCCAGAAGGGATTTGCGGTTGTACCAGAAGATGGCTTTTTCACGCGCTGCCGCCGCATCTTTCAATGCCGGGAACTGCTTTCTATCATCTGGGTTGATACCAAGCGCCGCTAGAAAACCCTCTGCATCGTCGATCATCGCCGCGTGACGGCGGACGATCTGCACCAAGTGCGCCCATATTTGGCGGCGCGGAAAGGCAAAGCCTCGGGCACGCTGGCGCAGATTGTCGTGTTTCGCTCCTTTGAAGTGTTCTTGCAAGACGGTCTCGAGCGTGTGTTCGCTGGACACCTTAAATCGCCGGTCGATTTCCTCCTCAAACTCAGCCCACTTGGCATCTGGTGCTTTTTTGTCTGCTGCGAGTTCGCGCCGATGAGCATAGTCTTGAAGCTGCGCAGCAAGGCCCTCATCAATAGTTGCCGTTGTCAGCCATTTGAAAGCATCTGCAAGCTTGTTGGATCGCCCCCAGGGGTGCTCGCCATCCTCTGAGAAGCGCCCGTAATCATAGCCGCGCAGGGCCACGCAGCTTCGAATGGCGATGGAGAGTGCTTCTTTGCTTCCCAGTCCGTTCCCTTCGCTCCGGACGGCCCGATAGCGCATTTTGAAAGGATCACTGTGCTCATAAGCAGTTCTGTTGTCCTTCCATGGCAGCGGCATGCCATGTTTCACCAGCAATGCATCCAGCCTCGAAAGCCGGGTTCGTTTGTTGGCACGGTTGCGACGTGCATGCCTAAGCAGGCGGCGCTTCTCCAAAGCGTCAGCCCCCGGGAGAACATCGCTAACGTCCACCGTTTTCGCATAGATCTCCTCTCGCCCTTTGCGTAGATAAATGCCAATGCCTTCAAGACCGATATCAATACCAAGCGAGACTGCGCGTGTATAGAAGACGTTGCTGTTCCACTTCGTCTGGGCAGCTTCAAGCCCGGTATTTTGAAGATGCAGAAGGTAGTTGCGTGAAATCATGACGGTGACCTTGACACACTATTAGGAGAGCGCCATCATCTCCTTAGATCAAAACCAGCCCTCCGTGAATATGCGTTGAGTGAAGAGCGCTCTGAAGCGGGCCAATGGGTGACTTCCGAACGGCAGTTTCGCACTGCCATCCTGATCCATACAAAGGCCCGCAGCCAACACTGCGGGCCTTTTTTTTGCGAGATGATAACCGCTGAAATTAATATGGCGAATCGCTCACTCGCATTGCTGATGGTCCACACGAATAAGGTGTACCGCTAGTGCAGACTCATGCGCGTTGTCGCTCTTCGCCAGACGCAGCGGAGCCGTCGGTTAGCTTCCAAAATGTCTGATCATTGTCCGAGAACAAAAACATCACTTGAACAAATCCTCATAACTCATTGGTAATGAGTGGTGCACCCGGCAGGGATCGAACCTGCGACCAGCCGATTAGAAATCGGCTGCTCTATCCACTGAGCTACGGGTGCCTATCCAGACTGGGGCGATCATATGTCTATCTGCGGCTTGAGCAAGGGCGCGCTTTGCTGAGAATGCCGGGTGGAATGCGGTGCGCCTGTGCTGAGAAGGGCGCGTGGGGACGTTTGGCGGCGGCTTGAGGATAAGCGGCCCTACCTTGCGATGGGTGGGGTGGGCGGAGCTAGGTGAGATTGGTCAAGCGTCTATCGCTGGTCATGGCGTGCTTCATTCGGGATGCAGGCCGAACATTTGGAGAACCACGCGGAGCATGTCGCCGAGCTTGTTGGTGTAGGGGCGCTGGGGGTGGAGGATGGACCAGCCGCGCTGGCGGCCGATGGCGGCGAGGCGGCGAGAGGGGTGTACGAGGACGGCGTAGCCGGCGTATTGGAGGAGGGGGAGGTCGGCGGCGCTGTCTGAGTAGCTCCAGGAGTGGGCGCGTTCTTGGTCGGTGAGTGCGGTGAGGCCGGGCACGGCTGCCTCCATGGCGGCGATTTTGGCTGCGTGCTTGTTGTTGCCGGTGACGAGGCGGGGCATGCCGGGAAATTTGGGGCCGACTTCAAACTGGGTGGCGATGCAGTGATCAAAGCCGAGTGCGTGGGCGATTTCGTGGGCGTAGAAGTCGGGGCTGGCGGTGTTTAGGATGAGGATGCGGTGCTGGTGCTTGTGGCGGAGGATTTCGGCGCGGAGGGAGGGGTAGGCCCACTTGGGGACGCAGACTTCGGCGAACTCTTTGGCGTAGGTGGCGAGGCGGTCGCGGGGCATGCCGCGCAGGTAGCTGAGGAAGGCGCGCTTGGCGGTGGGGGTGCTGGCGAGGCCGCAGGCGCGGGCGAGGGCGACTGGTATGAATAGTGCGTGGAGGAGGACGCGCCAGGGCTCGCGGTGCAGGACGAAGTTGCAGAAGAGCGCCTGGGTGTCGAACGGGAGGAGGGTGTGATCGAGATCAAAGAAGGCGTAGGAGCGTGCGGGCATGACGCGGAGGGGGGGGAAGCTGGGGGGAGGGTAGCGCCGGGTTTCCATCTGGCAAAAGATTCCCAGCCTTGACGGATGCGGGGGCGGACGGCAATGTGCGAATCCTTTTTCCCCCAAGTCCCCCCCCATGGCCCAAGAAACCACTCTCATCCTGCTCAAACCTGACTGCGTCGCACGCGGCATCAATGGCGAAGTCCTTAAGCGTCTTGAAGACGAGGGCTTCCGCATTCGTGGCTGCAAGATGATCCAACTGACTGATGAACTGCTGAAGGAGCACTACTCGCACATTGCGGACAAGCCTTTCTTTCCGGATGTGGCGAGCTTTATGAAGAGCAAGCCGGTGATTGCTGTGGCGATCTGCGGTGAGAACATCATTTCCCACGTGCGTGACCTCCTGGGCCCGACGGATTCGAAGATCGCGCCGAAGGGCACGATCCGTGGTGACTTCGGCTCTGACAAGATGACGAACGTCGTGCATGCCTCTGACTCCCCTGAAGCTGCGGCCGTGGAGCTGAAGCGCTTTTTCAAGGAAGGCGAGATTTTCAGCTATTGAGCTGGAGAACATTGCCGCTAGAATCGCGGTGCAGGCATTCCCCCACGCCGCTGTGGTGAAATGGTAAACACAGCAGACTTAAAATCTGCTGGGAGGTAACTCCCTTGCCGGTTCGAGTCCGGCCAGCGGCACTCTGCCTGGTGGCGGGGTGATGCGGGTGAAGGGAGTGCTGAAGTAGGATGGAATGTGGGCAGCCTGAAGAAAGGTGGCCCGCTCTTCGCTAGGGGTGCTTTCTTCTACGAAGAACCTGAACTTTAGGTGGCTGGATGGTGGAAGGGAGGGGCACAATGGATTTGGGAGCTGCGCGCGTGAAGTGAGCTTCCCAGATTCCGGCTAAAGCCGGTACTGCAATACGTGCTTTGGCTGGTTTCAGAGCTGGGGCGATGCGGAGCTTCTGGAACGGGCTACGATCCCGAACTACGTGCTCTGAGGAGCCGAAGGAGAGTTATGCGGGAGGGCATTCGGCTTTCCACTTGTCGCTGCGCTTGGAGTGATGCCTCACCTTGATCAGTTCGTTCGCGCGGAGAGGGTGGGATTCGAACCCACGGTGGGGATAAACCCACGCCAGTTTTCAAGACTGGAGCCATAAACCACTCGACCACCTCTCCTGGTGCTGCGTTGCGGAATGGGGACAGTAGGCAATGGGAGGCAATCTGCCAAGAGGAAGTTTGCATGAGCTGCAAGTCTGGATTGATCCGTGAGGAGGGGGCATGCATGGTCATGGCGCATGATCCACACGACCGCCCTGATTGATTCGAGCGCCCAAATTGACCCGACGGCCGAGATCGGCCCGTATGTGGTGATCGATGGGGCAAGTGAGGTGGGTGCGGGATGCAGGATCGAGGCGCATGCCCAGCTGGTGGGGCATGTGGTGGTGGGGGAGGGGACGCGGATCGGGCGTGGGGCGGTGATCGGCGGGGAGCCGCAGGATCTGGGATTTGACCCTGCCACGCAGAGCAGCGTGATTTTGGGGAAAAAGAATGTGATTCGTGAGCACGTGACGATTCACCGCGGCAGCAAGCCGGGGACGGCGACGAGGATGGGTGATGGCAATTATCTCATGGTGGGCGCCCACCTGGCGCATGATGTGGTGCTGGGGGACCGGAACATCCTGGCCAACGCGGTCCTGCTGGGGGGGCACATTCACGTGGGGAACAACACGTTTATGGGAGGTGGGGCGGTGTTTCACCAGTTTCTGCGGATTGGTGATTTTTGTGTGATTCAGGGGAACGGCAGCTTCAGCAAGGACATTCCGCATTACTGCGCGGCCCAGCGGATCAACCGGATCACCGGGCTGAATGTGATCGGCTTGCGGCGGCAGGGTTTCACGGCGGAGGAGCGCGGAGCGATCAAGGATCTGTTTCAGCAGCTGTTTTGCGGGGGAATGAACCTGACGCAGGCGGTGGAGCAGGCGGTGACCCAGGCGTGGCCGGAGAAAGCGCGGCGGCTGCTGGAGTTTGTCCAAGCGCCGAGTAAAAAAGGGGTGTGCCCCGTGCGCCCGGGGCGGGAGGATGACTGAGGCGAAAAAAGTCCGGCTTTTTCTTGTCACCGCGATCCCGGTAGCCTAATTAGAGCACTCTCATTGCCTGCTTGTGTAGGGCGATGCACTCTCGTGTTATGATTTTTTCAAAATTTTGCGTGACGGTCCTCGTGTGCGTCCTGGCCATGGCTGGGGCGGCGAACGGGCAATCCCTTCTCGACAGTCTCACGAGCGATCTGAACATTCGAGGTCTAACCACGACGATGGATCCAGAAACGGGAGTCGCTACGGTGACCGGGGATGTGCATATTCATTACGGTGACGTCGAAATGCGCTGCGGCAGCGCGCAGTACAATCAATCCACGGGTGAAGTCGTGGCCAAGGATGGGGTGACGATTTGGCGGGATGGGATGCTCTACCACGGAGATTCGATCACTTACAATTCCATCACGGGTGAGATGTCAGGGCGTAATGTGGTTACTGGCATTGGTGCGGGTACGCAGCAGGCCATTTCTGGAACTAACATTACCGCTGGTGGCGGCCCTACAGGTGGCAGCTTTAGAAGAATGTCAGGCATGTTTTTCTTCAAGGCGGAAGATTTTCATTCGAGCAGCAAGCTTGAAAACCGCATTGATGCCAAGGGTGTTTCATTCACATCGCATGATGTGCAGGACCCGAACTACCGTCTTGGTGTCAATGAGCTCACGGTTTATCCAGAAGACAAGGCCATCCTGAAGGATGTGAAAATGTTTGCCGGGAAAACGCCGATTCTCTGGCTGCCCAAAATCACCAAATCAATGGATGAGGATAGCAGCATGCGTCTCAGCCCTGGTTTTCAAAGCCGCTGGGGGGCTTTCCTGCTGACGCAGATGACCGCCGTGCACGGTGATCATACCTTCGCGAAATACAAATTTGATCTGCGCAGCAAGCGTGGTGTGGGTGGTGGTGTGGACCTCTTTTCGGTGCGCCACAGTGCCAACCGGGAGAATTTCGGCACCCTGACGCTGTATGGCGTTAAGGACAGCGCCGCTGGAACAAACGCCACAACGGCCATCCGTTATCCTGTGCCTCAGTATAGGTACCGGGCGAATTTTCAGCACCGCATCTACCTGCCGGGCCCGGATGTGAGCACTTGGTATCTTGATTTCGACATCAACAAGATCAGCGACATTCACTTCTACGAAGATTTCTTCTTTAATGATTTCCGCACCAACCGTGAGCCCGACAATCAGATCTCGCTGATTCACGTGAATGAGGCTTATGTCGCCACGCTGATGGCGAAGTTCAAAGTGAACAACTTCTATCGGACGACGACGCGTCTGCCTGAGCTTTCCATCGACTTCACCCGCAGGCCACTGTGGGATTCGGGGGTGTTTCACCAAGGCACGATCACGGCAGGCATCATTGGCGAGCTCCTAGGAGTGCAGGAAAGGGAGGAGTTGCTCCGCATTCAGGTACTTGGAGCAACAGGGCTGGCGAATGTGCTGGGTGATCCACTTGGAACCGCCGCCGATTCCTTCCTCACTCTCGCAGGGGCCCCACGAACTGCTGCACTGACGCCTGTCGAAATCACCCAGGGACTCGGGGCCATTTCCAGCAGGCTGGCGCAACCAGGGTATGCCCGTTTTCACACCTACCACGAGCTGCTTTACCCGAAGACCTACATGGGCTGGCTGAATGTGACGCCAAGAATCGGTGCCGGCATGACGAGCTACAATGGCATTGTTGGCAGCACCACCGGCCTGAGCAATTATGCCCGTGGCATCTTCAGCGCTGGACTGGACGTCTCTTTCAAGCTTTCCAAAAACTGGAGCGATGTGCAGGTGCCCGCCCTGGGGCTCAATGGCATTCGGCACGTGTTTCAGCCCTACCTGAACTATTCCTATCTGGATGCCAGCCAGAATGCGGGATTGCCAGCCATTGACCGGCTTTCCACGACGACCCGGCCGCGTTCGATTGATGTTCCGTTGTTCACGGCCGTGGACAGCCTGCGCTCCTGGAATGTGGCGCGTGTTGGTGCTCGCAATCTTTTTCAAACGAAGCGCGACTACATGTCCAGCAATGGGTATGGCAGCTTCTGGGAGACGCCTGAAGGCGGAGACAGCCAGACCTACACCTGGGCGGGGATGAACACGTATGTGAACATCTTTGGCCAGGACCCGGAATATGGCCAGAGCCTCTCCAATGTTTACAATGAGATTTTCTGGGCCCCGGTGCCTTGGGCCACCTTGAAGTCGGATCTGCAATTGCCAATCACCAGCGGAGTCGGCGCGTTTACGGAGGCCAACAACAGTGTGAGTTGGATGTTGAGCAAAACGACGTCCATCGAGCTGGGGCATCAGTACATTTACGATCATCCCTTTTTCCGAGACAGCAGTCTGGTTTACACGCGCTTTTATGCGCGGTTGAATGAAAATTACGGCTTTAACACGCATCACATTTACGAGGCGACCAACGGCATTCTTCAATTTCAAAGCTACAGCTTTTCAAAGGATCTGAGCAGTTGGATTGCCTCCTTTGGTTTGATGTCACGTAACAATGGCGGCGGTGTCTCTGATTTTGGCCTTCTGCTCTCTTTCACTCTCAAGGACTTCCCCAAATTCAATTTCGATCTGGACATGGATCCAAATCCTGGTGGTCGCGGGGGCAGGCAATAGTGCTTCCTGCGGTTTGAGATTAGAGCAGGGAAAGACCCGGGCATGAACGCACTTCAGTGCGGGAGTGCCGTGTCAGGGAGAGTTGGTTTCATCCGAAAGACGGATGGATCTATGCTGCCTGAATTCGAGATTTGAGGCGAAAGTTCTTTTAGCGGTTTCCAAAGCTCATTTCAGATTCGCTGACTGTCTCTTGCGCGATGATCTTGGGCTTCGACGGCTGCTGGCTGAGGACAGCGAGCCCTGCCGGCGCTGGGTATGCGTATGCCCGATGCGAGGTGTGATACCAAACGCCATTGAAAACAGGTCAGTATTCTTGTCGTAGCAGAGGCTGTAATCAAACAGGTGAACAGCGTGCTGCCCAGGCCCGTAGCTTGGTTGTGTTTGGAGTCGGGCGCTTATCGTGCTCCGCAGCACTCTCCGCCAAACCGCCCGACTGCGAGGACGTTCGTACACCATGGTGCGTTGCCGCACGCTGATGGACGGGCGGGCTGTCGCCACACAAATCCTACGACCGCCTTTGCCTGTCTTCTCGCTGATCTTCCGACTCGTTTTTAACGGCTCGTGGTATGATGACTTAATCCGCTAATCATCAAAGCGCGCGCTTTCCAGAAATCAGTTTTGGAAAACGATATAACCCAAGCGGCAGTCAAGTTTTCAAAACCAATCACATCCTCCCTCAGAGGAGGGGAGATGGAGGGTAAAACGCTGCCTTCAGAACCGATGTCAGAGGCTCACATGGCCCCGCCGCTTCGGGCGAGGAAGTTGAGAGCCAAGGTGAGAACGGCGAGGATAAAAACTAACCAAGCAAGAGGCATGAGATGAAAGAGTGTGAATGAGGAGATTGATCGGTCAATTCTTCAAGGAATTGGCAGCAGTTCGGCTTTGAACTTCTCGTTGGACCAAGCACCCGTTAAAGAGTGGGTTTCCCAGTTTTGTTTGTTGTCAGAGGGAACCATAATGGGGGATTCGCCGACGGGATCAGATTTAATAGCATCTGCCCCAAACATCTGGACCACCATCAAAACGGCGGAAAGCACGAAGCAGATCACCGAGAGCGGGACAAGGCCAGCTTCTGGATCCTTTTCTTCGTAGAACTGTTCCGCATCAGCTGCTGCACTGCGTTTGACAGGGGCGCTGGGAGGAGCGGAGATGGAGGGGCGCTGCATGGCCTGGGTAGGCTGCAGCTTGACGGTCGCCTTCGGGAGCGGGCTAGCTGCCCCGACTCCACCACCCACCATGGGACCCGTGCCTGCTCCAGGTGCTGAAGGAGGGCGTGGGCCTGCGGTTTTTTGCAGGGGAACGGTGGGCGCGCCAGTTTCGGTGCGAGGAGGCGGAGCCGCAGGATTTTGGGCGAGAGGGCGTGTTGCAGCCGGCAGACCTGCCATGGGCGGAGCAGAAGGACGAGGGGCGGCCGGTGCCGCAGGTGCTCCTGGTGGTTTTGGCGCTGTGGGCGGAGCCAGCGGACGAGCCATGGGCGGGGGCATGGCCCCTGAAGGGGAAGGAGCGGTCGGTGGCGGCGACGAGGCCACGGGAACTGCGGATGTTGTCTTTCTGGACGGCGGCGACATCGGCGGCGCAGGCAGCTTCACCGGGGAGGTGCTGGATTTTGGCGCGGGCGGTGGCAGCGGGGCGGAAGGCAGCTGAATCGGAGCTGTTGATTTTTTCGACACCATGGGAACCACGGACGTCGTGTTGAAAGAGGCTGGAATCCCGCCTGTGGCTGGGGAAATGGGAGAGGTGGACTCACGCGGCTGGGTAAGGCCTGCACCCGGACGACCACGCAGAGTGATACGCACCGTTTCCTTTTTCAGCGGGACGGCGGCAGTCTTTGGCGTCGAGCCTGAGGGTGGTGTTGGCGGGGGCGTGTTTTCGGGTTCGCTCATGGTTCAGGGACGGAAAAATAGATGATTCAGAGAATTCCCCCATATTTAGCGAATTTAGCCCCCTTGCGTCAATCCCTTTCTCCTGATGTCTTGCAATTGTCCGGCCAATGTTCGTTAGTTGCGCGCCTGGTGGTCGGCACCAAGACACACGGGCCTCTTTTAGCATGAATATTCTTGTCACAGGCGGAGCTGGTTTCATCGGCTCCCATACCGTTGAGCGCCTCATTACGGATGGAGCAGGGCAGATCACAATCATCGACAGCTTTAACGACTACTACAACCCGACGATCAAGCGTGAGAATCTCCGTTCATTTGGTTCGAAGGTGACCGTTTGTGAAGGGGACATCTCGGACCCGAAGTTTGTCCAAGAGACCTTTGATGTGGGCCGTTTTGACGCAGTTATCCATCTGGCCGCCCGCGCTGGCGTGCGGCCCTCCATTGAGCAGCCCGAGTTGTACATTGATACCAACATCAAAGGCACCTTTCACCTCCTTGAGGCGGCCCGCCGGACCGGAGTGAAGCACTTTGTTTTCGCCAGCAGTTCTTCGGTCTATGGGGTGAACAAAAAAGTGCCGTTTGCTGAATCTGACCCCATTTTGCAAACGATCAGCCCCTACGCCATGACCAAGATGGCGGGGGAGCAGATGTGCTCCAATTACAGCCACTTGTACGGCATCAAGACCGTGGCCCTGCGCTTTTTCACGGTCTATGGACCGCGTCAGCGCCCTGATCTGGCCATTTCAAAATTCTCCCGCCTCATTGAAGACGGCAAACCGATCGATAAATTTGGGGAAGGCAACACCGCCCGTGACTACACTTTTGTCCATGACATCGTCGATGGTATCATCGGTGCGCTCAACTACTCCAGCGGTCCCATTTGCGACATCATCAACCTCGGCGGTTCCCAGACCGTCACTCTCAATGATCTGATCGCCACCATTGAGCAGGCGATTGGAAAAAAGGCCGTCATCAATCAACTGCCGGAGCAGCCGGGGGATGTGCCGTTGACTTCTGCCGATGTGAGCAAGGCCAAGGCCCTGATTGGCTTCAAACCCACTACCACCATAGCGCAGGGGGTGCCGGCTTATGTCGAATGGTTCCGTGACATGCGGTCACGTGGCATTGCCGTTTCCTAAAAATGCGGTGCTGAGACCGTGCCCTCTTCAATTTCCTGACGCTTTTTGCGCACGATGCCGTCGGCGATGTCCGTGACCATTTCCTCCAGCAGAAGGCGGAGATGGCTGCCTGGGCGGTAATCGGCGGGGGCGATGTGTTTGACGCGGTCGGCGAGGCCAGTGAGCTGGTAGCATTTGCGGAAGCTGCTGCGGCTGGCTTCGTCAGGATTGTAAACCGCCACCGCATGGCCGCCATAGCGCTTCATGAGTGTGAAGCACGGGACGTCTGTCGGACCGTCTCCCACATAGATCATGTGCTGGAAGGGGATGGGGCGCAGTTCCGGGGCCATGTGATCGTTCACATCTTCGTGAGGTTCCAGCATGCCTTTGTTGATGCGGAAGATGTACTGCGTCTTGGTGGTGTGGCTGATCACGCGTTTGGGGAAGGTGATGCGGCCGTTTTTATCCTCGCCGAACTCGCAGCCGAAGATGCGTTTCACAAACGGTGCCAGCGCCGAGCCGTCCAGCAGGGCTTTCAGGCCGCTGGAGATGATGTAATGCTCGATTTTCACCCCGAGCAGACGGTGCTGGTCGTTCAGTGCTTTGTTCAGTTCGTTGAAAAGCTCCGGCACGCCTTTGAAAAAGTTCAACTTTGCACCGAGTTTCTGCAAGTCCTCGTTCGTTGGCCGGTCCATGTCGAGGTAGTCCAGCATGCATTTCAGGTAGGCCAACTCACCGTCGTAGCCCTCCTGATTCACGAGTTCACGGCTGCGCTTCCAGAACTGCTCCGGATTGATGCCGAAGTGTGGGAAGAGGGTTTCATCCTGCATGTACGTCGGACTGAGCGTCTGATCGTAATCATAGATGATGCCGATGGTGGTCTGCTGGGATGCCATGTTGGGGCGGGGGAAGTTGACGGTGGTTTACAGTTGTTGACGATGGTTGACAGTGGTTTGGGAAACAACCGTCAACAACTTCAATCACCCTGCTCAGACGAGCGCTTTGAAAGCGCCGGAGAGTGTAGGGTACGTAAAACCGTAGCCCATCTGCGTGGCAACGCCAGGAATCACGCGCTGCCCGCCAAGCAGCATTTCGCCCGCCATGCCGCGCAGCAGGAGTTTGAGGGCGAAGGCAGGTGCATGAAAGAAGGCGGGGCGATGCAGGGCTGCTGCCAGCTTGTGCGTGAACTCGGCATTCGTGACCGGTTCTGGCGCGCATAGATTCAGCGGGCCTCTCACGGTTTCGGTGGTGATGGCCTGAAGGAGAATCTGAACTGCATCGTCGATGTGTATCCAGGACATCCATTGCCGCCCTGATCCCAGCCTGCCGCCGAGGCCGCAGGCAAACACACGCCGCAGCAGTGGAAACGCCCCACCATCGCGGCCCAGCACCATGCCAGTACGAGAAGTGATGACGCGAATGCCGAGTGCTTCTGCCCGGTGCGCCGCCGCTTCCCAGCCTGCGCAGACATCTGCCAGAAAGCCTTCGCCACGCGGCGATGTTTCGTCCACGGCATCAGCGCCTCTATTGCCATAAAATCCGGCCCCGGAGGCGCAGACCAGCACCTTGGGCCGGTTTTCTGCTTTCCAGGTGTTCAGATGCGCGACCAGGGACTCGGTGAAATCCACGCGGCTTTTCCAGATGCGATCACGTTTGTCCCGTGTCCAGAGGCCCATCAGTGATTCGCCTGAGAGATGTACCAGTGCATCCAGCGGCGTCTCAGGAAGCGCATGGGGTGCCTGTTTTGGCTGCGTCAGGCCCGAACTTGGCCTGCGTGAATAGGCGATGACCTCGTGGCCTCGGTCGGTTGCATAGTCTTTGAGGTGTCTGCCGATGAAGCCCGTCGCTCCTGTGATGCCGATGCGCATGAGAATTACTGAGGAGGAATGGGAATCAGAACTTCATTGCGGCGCATGAAGCCCGGTGTCCACGGCGGATCGTAGTAGGCGCTGAAGGGGGCGCCAGTCTCCTGAAGCTTGTTCTGCTGCATCCAAGCTTTCAGCTTCGCGAGAGCCTGCAGTTCCAGGTCCTTGGTTTGGGAACCGCTGAAGCGATGCACGGCGACTCGTCGCGCTTTCATGGTGTCCACGGTCACCTGGGCAGAGGCAGGGGCGGGCGTGTCTTTCTTGTGCTTTTCCGGCACTACGAATGCCATTTTCCCATCCACCATGAAGACCGGTGTCGTCATGGAGATCTTCTCTTTGGCTGCATTTCCGCCTTCGATGTAGCGGAACAACCGCATGAAGCTGGAATTGTCCGCGTCACGAGAAGTGGTGGCGATTTTGAGCTCGGGATACTCGCGAATCTCAAAGGCACCGTCCGTGTGGATGACCTTGTAAGGAGCCGTTTCGTAGCCCGAACGCGATGTGGCGCAGGCGGCGATGCCGATGGCGCTGACAAGCAGGCCGCTGATGAGTGTGAGCAACTTTTTCATGCCCGAAATACGCGTGCTCTGGATCAAAGGGCTGACTTTTCCAAAATGAGGCAGCGAAACGAGCGACCCATCAAGGCTGGATGCGTGAGAGAATTGAACTGGCGCATCGTGGCGGCGTCAGGAGGGCTGCCTTCGAGGCTTTGAATCCATTTCATCGCCATGCGGCCCAGCAAGCGGCCTTGCAGGTCGTATTCGCGCTGGTTGAGACCATGACGTTCGGCTTCACCAATGAGGCGTGTGAAATTGATGTGCGTGGTCAGGTCGCATTCACCGAGGTCAGCCAGCACTTGGCCGTCCATCTGGTGCTGCTTGTAACGGCGGATGGTGCCATCGGCGCGGGAGTCGGCGTGGAATTCCTCCTCATCGAGACCGTAGTCGGCGATGAAGATTGTGCCGCGAAATGCGGCCTGCGCCAGGGCACGAATCCACGCGAGCATGGCCAGGTTGATTTCGAGGGTGTGGCCGATTTCGAGGTCGTGAGGCAGGTGTTTGACCTCTGATTCGAGCTCCACGCATGAGTAGTCGCCGGGAATGAAGCGGAAGGCCTCGGAGCCGTCGGCTTCGACGAACAATTCCTCCCAGCGCTCGCCGTTCCAGCGGACGAGATGTACCGGGAAGGCGTCCGGCAGCTCGTTGCAGAGGAAAAATCCGTGTTTGGGGCTGGTTTTGAGTGAGGCGAGGCTTTCCACCCATTCAACCCGGTTGCCGAGGCGTTTGAATTGGGCTTCACGAAATTTAGGGTTTGGCTCCACGATGAGGTAGCGCAGGGGGCTGCCGTCCAGAGCGCTTAGGACATCTTCAGCGAGCTGGCCGTCGTGGGCACCCTGTTCGATGAGCGTGAAATTTTCGGGTTCGCCCTGCGCCTGCCATTCCTGCAAAGCGTAGAGGGCCAGGAGCTTGCCAAAGAGCGGGCCGACGCTGACGCTGGTGAAAAAATCGCCCTGACGGCCGATTTTGCGCGGGCCTGCACCATAATAACCATGATCTGGATGATAAAGCGCCAGATCCATGACCTGTGCAAAAGGCAGACGGCCGGATGGAGAGGCGGCGAGCTTTTCTCGCAGAATCAGGGGAAGGGAAGACATTCGATGCACGGGAAAGAACTGGCGCGGATTGTGAAGGGCGGGTAGTTTTACCACCCTACTTTCTTCCAAGCCATGTTCCGTGATGATCCCGATACCAAGCCTGTACGCAACTGGCGTGGCGAAGCCGGCCTAAAACTGCCGTTCTACCGCCGTGGCTGGTTCAGTGCGCTCGTGGCCTTTGCCCTGCTCTGCGTTGTATCAGCCTTTGGCGTTTACAGCGTGATCGTGGCACCGCTGCGGCGGGATGCGGAGAAGTTTGACCTGGAGGAACTCAAGAAGCTGGAGTCCGCGAGCATCATTTTTGACCGCGATGGGGATGAGATGGCGCGCCTCTATGTGCTGAACCGTACACCGGTGCCAGTCACGGATGTGCCGCAGCATTTGATCGACGCCTTGGTGGCGCAGGAGGATTCACGATTCTTCAAGCATGACGGGGTCGATTACATCGGGCTAGGGCGTGCGGTGAAGGAAAACATCGTGGCCCGCGAGGTCACTCAGGGGGCGAGTACGATCACGCAGCAGCTTGCCCGGCAGACGTTCAAGCTGCTGGAACGCAGCTACAAGCGCAAGATTTTGGAGGCATTCATCGCCCAGCGAATCGAGAAACATTTTTCAAAGCCGGAGATTCTAGAGCTCTACCTCAACCGCATTTTCTTCGGGGTGAATTTCTACGGGGTGCAGGCGGCGGCGCGCGGGTACTTTGGCAAGGATGTCAAAGAGCTGAGCATCGAGGAATCGGCGACGATTGTCGGACTGATCAAGAGTCCGAACAACATTCAGCCGATCAAGCACCCGCAGCGTGCCATGAAGGAGCGTAATTATGTGCTCGAACGCATGTCCATCGAAGGCACGTTGACGAAGGAGGAAGCCGCAAAGCTCAAGAAAAGGCCGCTGATTACTGCACCTCAGAGCACCGACCCGCGTCTGAGCTATGTCTTTGACGCTGTGCGACGTGAGGTCGTGGATCTGGTGGGGGAGGAGCGGGCTTCCATCGGGGGCTTCCGCATCTACACGAGCATTGATCAAGATCTGCAAAAAGCCACCGAGGAGGCTGTCAGCAAGCGCATGGCCGAGGTCGAAAAGCGCCCGGGCTACGAGCACCAGACCTTCGCGCAGTTCCGCGCCATCATGACCGACTATCGTGCGCGTTTGAAGCGTGGTGAAATTGATCCAGCCACCCCCAAGCCGCTACCGGAGTACCTGCAGGCAGCCGCCTTGATGATCGACAACAAGGACGGTAGTATTTTGGCGATGGTCGGTGGTCGTGATTTTGGTGACAGCCAGTTCAACCGCGCCACGGATGGCGTGCGTCCGGCCGGCACCGCTTTCACTCCTTTGGTGTATGCCGCCGCGTTCAGCAGCCCGGGACTTTATCCTGGAACCAAGGTGGATGATGCGCCACTGGACAACCGCCGCGTGATGATCGGGGGGCTGACCGGCATTCTGGGCGAGTGGGGTGCGGAAGTGGACAATCCCAAATGGACGCAAGCACCCATGAGTTCGCGTGAGGCTCTTGTACAGGGACGCAACTCCGCGACTGTCCGCCTGGGCGAACGTGTTGGGGTGCCGATGGTCAAACAGGTGGCGCAGAAGGCGGGCATTACTTCTGAAATGCGCGACTACCCTTCCACCTTTCTTGGGGCCAGCGAGGTGCGCCTCAGCGAGATGTGCCTGGCCTATTCCAATTTTCCCACCCTGGGCACACGCCCGCAGAAGCTGAACCTTATTCAGCGCATTACGGACAACAACGACAAGGCGGTGTTTCAAATCTCCGAGGCGGCGCTGCGCAGCGTGCAGAGTATGGACCCCATCGCCGCTTATCAGACGCACACCTGCCTCGTAGATGCCCTGCATCGCGGCACCGGCAGCCCTGCGGTGAGTGATTACAAGCTCGGCGAGTTTGAGGCCGGGGGCAAAAGCGGCACGCATTACGAATTCAAGGATCTCTGGTTCCTGGGGTACACCTCTGGCGTCACCTGCGGGGTGTGGGCCGGCTTTGACAAACAGAAGACCCTTTATCCTGGGGCGTTCTCCAACCGAATAGTGCTCCCAGTATGGGTGGATATGGTCAATGCCAGCGCCACGCGCTACGTTCCGAAGGAAGTCGAGCCGCCGCAAACGGCGGAGCGGGTGGAAATGTGCCAGCGCAGCGGCATGCGCGCCACCGACTACTGCTACGAGAAAATCAAGGGGCCTGATGGCCGTGAAAAATCCGTGCGTTCGACCTACTTTGAGTACCTGCGCTCCGGCACGCCGCTGGAGGGCTTCTGCAATCTGCACACGGGCGAAGGTCTGCCTGTGGAGATCAAGCAGTTCGGCTATCAAAACCCCGCCAGCGGTTTCGGCTCCGCCCCACTCGTTGCTGCGTCCAACCGCTGGGTCCACATCGACCCTGTGCGCATGAAGGCGCTGACCGTCATCGGTGAAGACCCCTACAATTCCGAGCAGGCCGTGCCCCGCGCCAGCCCCGTCAATGACGATGGCACGCCGATCCGTAAAGCCATCCCCGTCGATGCTGTGGACACCCCTGATGAAGAAGGTCCTAAGCTCAAGCTTGCCCCTCCGCCGGCGATGAAGATCGAGCTGTGAGGCTGCTGAGGCAAAGACTGCTTTGGACGATCACCTTAGCAGCATCTTCCCCTTTTCCGGGTCGAACTCCTTTTCCCATTTCGCGACAACCAAGGTGGCAAGGGTGTTGCCGATGAGATTGGTGATGGCGCGGGCTTCCGACATGAAGCGGTCGATGCCGACGAGCAGCGCGAGACCTGAGGTGGGGATGCCGGTGTCGATGGTCGATAAGGTCGCCACGAGCGTGATGAATCCCGCGCCGGTGACTCCTGCTGCACCCTTCGAGGTCAGCAGCAGAACCAGCAGGAGTACGAGCTGATGCCAGAGCGTCAGCGGGGTGTTCGTGGCCTGGGCGACGAACAACGCGGCCAGAGTGAGGTAAATGCAGGTGCCGTCGAGATTGAAGGAATAGCCGGAGGGGATGACCACGCCGACCACGGACTTGTCACAGCCCGCTTTTTCGAGCTTTTGCATGAGCTGTGGCAGGGCGGTTTCCGAGGAGGATGTGCCGAGGACGAGGAGGAGTTCGTCCTTGATGAACACCAGCATCTTCCAGAGGCTGAAGCCGTTCCAACGCGCGATGCCGCCTAGAACGACGAACACAAACAGAGCGCAGGTGAGATAGACACAGCCCAGCACCTTGGCCAGTTTGAGGAGCATGCCGGGGCCTTCCGAACCCACGGTGTAGGCCATGGCTGCGCAGGCCGCGACCGGGGCGACGCGGGTGATGATGGCGACCAATTTGAAAAACACCTCCGAGACGCTGTGCAGCAGGTCGAGCACCGGTTTCCCTTTCTCCCCCATCTGGCACAGCGCCACCGCGACCAGCAGTGCGAGAAACAAGGCTGGCAGCACGGATTCTTCCGTAAACGCGCCCACAAAGGTCTTCGGTACGATGTTCATCAAAAAGGCCTTGGTGCTGGTGTCGCCCGCCTTGGCCTGGTATTCGTCCAGTTTTGAGGCGTCCTTCGCGGTGGCATGAATCTCCACCCCGGCACCCGGTTCGAGCACGTTGGCCACCACGAGGCCGATGATCAGCGCCAGTGTGGTGACGAGTTCAAAATAGAGCAGGGCTTTCCAGCCCACGCGACCGACCCGCTTCAAATCCCCCATGCTGGCGATGCCGCAGACCACGGTGCAGAAGATAATCGGGGCGATGAGCATCTTGATCGCCTTGATGAAAACATCCGCCAGTGGCTTCAAGTCGGTGGCATCGAAGGCATGGCCAAAAATGACGATCGAATTCGTCGGGGGCCACAGCAAGCCGAGCAGTACGCCCAGCACGATGCCGATGATCACCTGCACATAGAGAATTTTGAGCCATTTCATGGGCGCGGATGCTGGCAGGTCCGGTGGCAAAAGCCAAGAGGCTTTCTTGCACCCTCCGCCCACCGTGCTAGGCTCGCAGCCCTCCAAACCACCAATTCGCACGCAACATGGGCAAAACACTCTTCGAAAAAGTCTGGGACTCACACGTCGTCGGCACTCTCGCCAATGGCCAGACACAGCTCCTCATCGACACGCATCTCGTGCATGAGGTCACCAGCCCGCAGGCTTTTGGGATGCTGCGTGATTTGAACCTGAAGGTGGCCTACCCGCACCGGACCTTTGCGACCGTTGATCACATCGTGCCGACAGACAGCCAGGTCTCGCCGTTTTCCGATCCACTCGCCGAGGCGATGATCCAGGAGCTCAACAAAAATGCCAAGGACTTCGGCATCACCTATTTCAGCCTTTCCAGTGGCAAGCAGGGGATCGTGCACGTGGTCGGACCTGAGCAGGGGATCACCCAGCCCGGCACCACGATTGCTTGTGGTGACAGCCACACCGCGACGCACGGAGCTTTCGGAGCGATTGCCTTTGGCATCGGTACCACGCAGGTGCGAGACATTCTCGCCACACAGACGATGGCACTGGGCAAGATGAAGGTCCGCCGCATCAATGTGGACGGCCAGCTGCGCCCGGGCGTTTACTCCAAGGATGTGATTCTACACATCATCCGCCTGCTGGGTGCGAACGGCGGCATCGGCTACGCCTATGAATACGGCGGCAGCCTGTTTGACGCGATGTCGATGGAAGAGCGCATGACCGTCTGCAACATGAGCATCGAAGGCGGTGCGCGCTGCGGCTACGTCAATCCTGACGAAAAGACCTTCGAATACCTCAAAGGCCGTCCGTATTCGCCGCAGGGGGATGAATGGCTCGACACCGTCGAAAAATGGCGTGCCGTGGCTTCGGATGCTGACTGCGTTTATGATGATGTCATCAACATCAAGGCGGAAGACGTGCCACCGACGGTGACCTGGGGCACCAGTCCGGACCAAGCCATCTCCGTCACTGAAAACGTGCCGACTGCTGAAAGCGCCACGACCGAGCCCGGCCGCATCTCCATCCAGGACGCGCTCGATTACATGAAGCTGCCTGCTGGTCAGCCGATCAAAGGCACGAAGATCGACGTCGCCTTCATTGGTTCCTGCACCAACGGCCGTCTCAGCGACTTCCGCGAAGTGGCGAAGTTCATCAAAGGCCGCAAAGTCGCCGCCGGCGTCAAAGCCATCGCGGTTCCCGGTTCGCAGATCGTTGATGCGCTGGCCCGCCAGGAAGGCCTTCACGAGATCTTCAGTGAAGCCGGTTTCGAATGGCGCGGCGCAGGCTGCTCCATGTGCCTGGCGATGAATCCCGACAAGCTTGTCGGCGATCAGCTCTGCGCGTCCTCTTCAAACCGCAACTTCAAAGGCCGTCAGGGCAGCACCACGGGGCGCACCGTCCTCATGAGCCCCGTCATGGTCGCAGCAGCGGCCCTCACCGGCAGCATCGCGGACGCGCGCGAGGTGTTCACCATCGCTGGCTGATCCCGGTTCAGGTTCTTCCAAAAAGGCGCGGGTCGTGAGACCCGCGCCTTTTTGTTAAATTCGTGAATCCATCCTCATTCACAAGACGGACAGAGTTAGATCCGTGAAATCCGTGGCTCTTATCCTGGCACTCTTCCTCCTCGCTTTGCTGGCGCTCAACGCCTGGATCATGTCGCCCACGCGCTGGCAGTGGCAGCTCCAGCTGGCCACCGCTGAGTTTGGTCACTGGCTTGCGCTGCTGTCGCTGGTTTTGATTTATCCTGCTGGGCAGACTTCGCGCTGGCTTGCGCTGGTTTGCCTTCTGCTCGGCTGCGTCTTTCTCATTCCCGCTGTGCAGGCATCTCGCATCGCCACGGCACAGGGCCTGCACTTCTCCTGGCTGCGTCTGTGGCTACCGCTGCACACCGGAAAATTCAAAGTGCAGCAAGAACGCCGCACCTATTGGCAGGAGGGTAGAGAATCACTCGACATCGTGATCTATCGCCCCGCTGGTGCTGACAAGCTGCTGCCGTGCCTGCTCATCGCCCACACCGGTGGCTGGGACAGCGGTGATCCCGGCGAATTTCTTGGAGCCAACACCGAACTCGCCTCTCATGGCTATGTGCTGTGTTCTTATGCCTACCGTCTTGCACCGAAACACCGTTGGCCGGCGCAGGCTGAGGATACGCGGCGTGCCTTCGCCTGGGTTCGCGAGCATGCAGCTGAGCTAGGCATCGACGTGAATCGGATCGTTCTCATGGGCCGCTCCGCTGGCGCTCAGATCGCTGCTGCTTGTGCTTACGGCATGCCGGAGCTTGGCGCGTGTGCCTGCATCGACGTCTATGGCACGCCCAACATGCATCTCGCCCGCGAATGGTCTGTGCCCGATGATTTGTTAAAGTCCCTGACCTTGGTGCGCCAATACATGGGCGGCGATCCGCACGAGGTGACAGAAGGCTACCGCACGGCTTCGGCGACCGAGTTCCTCGACACACACCGCCTGCCCACGCTGATCCTCCACGGTACTCTGGATTCTCTCGTCGGCATTGGCCACAGCCGCCGTTTCAGCACGAGTCTCGCACAGCGTGACGACCACTTCTTTCTGGAGATTCCCTGGGGCACGCATGGCATGGATTACTTTCCTTCCACGCCCGGCGGTCAGCTTTCGATGTCTGCCATCGTGCGCTTCATGGAACGATTCGTTCATGACACTCCGTAGTGGAGGGCATGTACCGGATTCTCAGTCTCTTCTGCGCGCTCACCTGCTCCGCCTTCGCCGGAGATCTTCAGCTCACTCTCCCACCCGTCGTGTATGCCACGCCGGACGTGCCGATGAGCATCTACCACGACAACATTGTGCTGACGGAGACTCCTGAGGCCTACCGCTTTGAGTTCACCTGCAAGCTGGGCAAAAACGAAGAACGCCGCTGGACACTGACACCGAGTGATGCCGATGTGGGTGATCACCCGATTGCCATCACCGTCAAAGACGCTGGCGGCAAAGTGCTGGAGCAGGGGCAGACGACATTGCACATCTCCCCTCGCAAATCGATTTCCTCCAAGCCGCTGAGCCTGCTCATCGTGGGGGACAGCCTCACGCATGCGAGCTTTTACCCGAATGAAATCGCCCGTCTGCTAGCTCTGCCGGGCAATCCCAAGGCCACGCTGCTAGGCACTCATAAACCCGCCTCTGCTCAGCCCGGTGTCGCGCATGAAGGCTATGGCGGCTGGAAGTGGTCCGACTTCCTCATCAAATTCGCGCCTGAAGTTCCCGGCGTGGCTGCAGGTCCGCTCGCTCGCAAAGCCACCAGCCCCTTCATCTTCACGAAGGAAGGCATTAAAGACCCCCAATTCGACCTTGCCATGTACTTCAAAGAGCATTGCGACAATCAGCCGCCCGATG
This sequence comes from Verrucomicrobiaceae bacterium, assembly GCA_027490195.1. GTDB lineage: Bacteria > Verrucomicrobiota > Verrucomicrobiia > Verrucomicrobiales > Verrucomicrobiaceae > Prosthecobacter. The sequence goes on from JAIXYN010000025.1 coordinate 28,061, forward strand.
TCGTCACCTTCCTCCTCGGCATCAATGACTGCTTCGGCGCCGATCCCAACAACCCGGATGCCAAAATCAATGAGGTGCTCGACAACGCCGACAAACTCCTCGCTGCATTCCACAAAGCCGCGCCGAATGCCAAGCTCGCGGTCGGTCTCACCACGCCGCCCAACGCCCGTCAGGAAGGGTTCACTGCCAACTACAAGGACAAGTATCCGCGCTGGGGCTGGAAGCGCATCCAGCACCGCATCGTGCAGCTCATGCTCAAGCGTCTCTCCAACCGCGAGAAGGACGGCATCTTCATTGTCCCCACGGAGCTCAATCTTGATCCTGTTGATGGCTATCCGAACAACAATGGCGTGCATCCCAATCCCGTGGGCTACGCCCAGATCGGCGCGAGCTTCTACTCGTGGATGAAATCGAAGCTGTGAAGTGGCGGTTGAACTCAACTACTTCGCCACACTCTTCCTCCACCCGTTCACTCCTTCACGGAACAGCTCGTCCTTCAACTTGGTCCCCAAGCCTGTTCCTGTGGGCAACTGCGCCTTCCCGTTCACGATGACGGGCAGCGTATCGACCAGCTTGTCGTAGAACGAGCGGATGTGCGCCCGGACCGTCTCCTGAAACACGACATTGGCCGATGACGCCGCGAGATGCAGGCCGCTGAACAGCGTGAGCGGGCCGGTGCAGTCGTGAATCGTCGCGGGGACGTTGAAGGTCTGCGCCATGTCGATGACGCGGCGGGTTTCGCTAATGCCGCCGTTCCAGGTGGGATCGACCATGCAGTAGTCGCAGGCCTGCGCTTGCAGCACGCTCAAATATTCTTTGCGACCGAGCAGCATCTCACTCGCCGCGATGGGCAGACCGCTCCGGCGACGGAAATCGGCCAGCGTGGCTGCGTTATCGACGCGTAGCACGTCTTCCAGCCAGAGCGGTTTGATCTCGCGCAAAGCTTCGGCGATGCGTTCCGCCGCCGGGAGCTGGAAAAACGCGTGCCCTTCGATGGCGATGTCCATTTTCATGCCCACACGCTCGCGAATTTCACGCAGGGGTTTCATGCCTTCCTCGACATCGGCCCAGGAGATGTGCAGACCGCCGTTGCGATGTGCCGCGCGATCAAACGGCCAGAGCTTCATCGCGGTGATGCCTTCAGCGAGCAATTCTTCAGCGAGGTCACCGGCGGCAAAATGAGAGGCCCAGTTGTCTTGCAACGGACCTTTGCTGCCGATGTCGCCATAGCCCGGCCAGCCCGGATGACGTGGAGCTTCCGTGGCACCTGCCACCGCGCCGTAACTCGGGCCGCCGCTCGTATTATAAACGGGAATCGCATCGCGCACCGGCCCCCCGAGCAGGCGATACACCGGTTGGTTGCAGGCCTGCCCAAGAATGTCCCACAGCGCGAGATCAATGGCCGACAGCGCGCGCATTTCCGCGCCCGGATGGCCAAACGGCGTGCAGCGCTCATAGATGAAACGCCAGTGCGCTTCAATCGCCAGCGCATCGGCTCCGAGCAGGCGCTCTGCCATCCAATCGTGAATCAACGCGGCGATGGCATGCGGTGTGTAATACGTTTCGCCGCAGCCGATGAAGCCGTCCTCCGTGTGAATGCGGACCAGCAGCAGATTCGGCATGATGCCGGACGGAATGGCGGTTTCGATGGCGGTGATGCGTGACATGATGTGGATCAGTGGGAGAAAATCTGGCGGAACATGGCGAATGAAATGAAGCCGTAAAACAAGGCGCACAAGATGAGTGCGATCTTGCGCCACAGGGGCGGGCGCAGTTCACGCGGCAGCAGCGTGGTGTTGAGGCGCAGGATTTGCAGTGCGGAGAAGGCCGTGATGGGTGCGGCGGTGGCGCCGAGAATCATGAGCAGCAGTTTGGCATCGCCAAGGAATGCGCCGAAGCACGCGACCAACGTGAAGCCGAGCAGCAGCAGTCCGTAGAGCCGCCCCACCGGCATTTTCTTCGGCACCGCACCGCCCGCCCATGCCATGTCTGCCACCACGCGGGCCAGCACATCCACATTCGTCAGCGTCGTCGAAAACAGAATCCAGAAGCCGTTCATGAGGCCGAGAATCCAGAAGCCCACCCATAGCTTGCGCATTTCCGCTGCTTGAAACACGCCCGCCGCAACGCCGGTGACCTGCATGCCGGGCTGAAACAATGACGAGGCCAGATTAACCATCAAAAACATGCCCACGATGCATCCCAGCATCCACAGGCCGGATTGATCAATGATCGCGTAACGCCACCAGTCGCGCCAGCGCTTCAAATTTTCCACGGTGATGGGAAACACGCTGCCGACGGGGGCCAGTGTCTGCTCCGTGCTCCACACGCCACCCATGTTGCCCGCTTTGGCAGCCATGCCGAAGCCCTTGTCACGAAACCAGTTGGCGATGGCAAGATTGCCAATGCCGCCGCTGCCTGCGAGCGCTGCAAACACTGCCAGCATCACGAAATCGACCTTCTCAGGAATCACTCCGAAGGAGAAGAAGCCTGTCAGCGTGCTGGTCCAGTCCTTGAGCGGCACAAAGGTGAAGTTCACCCACAGCAGGAAGCCGAAGATGAAGATGATCATCATCCACGACAGCCGCTCCAGCAGTCGCTCGACCTTTTTGCCTGATGCGAGCACCACGGCTGAGATCACTACGAGTGCCACCGTGATCCACGTCACCATTGATGCATCGCCATCCTTCGGCGCACGCCCTTGCAGCATTGCAAACGTCACGCCCGCGCATCCCGCCGCCGCCGCAGGCATGCCGAGCTGCGCAAAGCCTGCGAGCGCATAAAACACGCCCCATATCCGCGATCCCGGCCGCATCCGCATGAAGCCCGTGAGCACCGGCTCGCCCGTGTAGAGCGTGTAGCGCACCGCTTCGAGATTTAGCAGCGATTGCAGCACAAAGGCCAGCGTCGCGATCCACAGTACACTGCGTCCGTGCTGCACCACAAACAACGGCCCCGCGATCCACTCGCCCATCCCAATGGCCCCCACGAGCAGGATTGCCCCCGGCCCGATGGTGCGCAGCGCATTGCGCCAACTGAAAGGCAGCGGCGCGGGAAGATCGTCGGTCTTCCAAGGAGGAAGACAGCCGTGATTTGGGTTGGATGGCTTCATGTCAGGATGTGGGCTGGCCGGCTTGAACGCTTTGAATCAGCCCGCGCATGTAGCCATACGCGAACAAACGGCCCAGCATGGTGTAGCCGGGCTCGCCCTCTTCTTCGCCGTCGAGCTGCGGCACATGATCTGGACGCATGGGACCGGTGAAGCCGATTTCGTGATAGGCGCGCATGGCGGCAACCATGTCGGTGGGGCCGTTGTCATGAAACGTCTCGGCAAAACATTCTGCATTGCCACGCACGTCGCGAAAATGAACGTAGCGGATGTGCGGGCCAAGCCGGCGGATGGCGGAGGGAATATCGGCACCCATCTCCGCAAAGGTGCCCTGGCAGAAACAGATCGCATTGTGCCGGCTTGGTGAGAGGTGCATGAGCCGCTCGAAGTTTTCGACGCTGTTCATGATGCGCGCCTTGCCGGCGAATGCGGCCAGCGGCGGGTCATCGGGATGCATGACCAACGTCACGCCGTGTTTTTCTGCCGCAGGGAGCAACTCGGCGAGCATGCGCTCCAAGTTCGTCCACAGGGCGTCTGCCGTGATGGTTTCGCTGCCAGCGTGAATCGCCGCCGAATTCAAAGACATGGCTTGTTGCGCTTCTTTGAGATCAAATGCCGTCACCAGCGCTCCGCCGCGCTCCTTGGCATTCAGCTTGGTTCGCACCCAGTCGGTGCCAGCCATGAAGTTGTAGCAGAGCAGCGGGATCTCCGCCTCACTCATGTGTTCAAGCAGCCGTTTCATCGCGGACATGTCACTGCCATCGTCCTTTCCGAGCTTGAGCTTCTCGATGGGCAGATAGCCTTCGATGATCCCCAGCTTCATGCCGTGGCGCTCGATTTGCGCTTGGGTTTGCAGCAGCGGCTCCAATTCCGACCCTGGATATCGCACGGTGATCTCTTCGACGCCGCACTGGGCCGCTAGGGTCAAATGGTGATCGTTGAGCGGTGTGAGGACAGAGGCGAGGCGCATGAAAGATGGGTGCGGAGTGAACAAACAACGTGGGCGCTCCCGTAGTTTGTGCATGTCGCTCCGTGCTTTTTCCCTCGCCGTTCTGTTTACCAGTGCCGTCCTTGCTGCGCCGCCAGGAGCCACGCCGCTTTCGCCTCCAGCACCGCCGAAATCGGTGGCTCATCATGTGCCTGCGAATTGGAAAGCTGGAACGGCTACTGTCGCGGTGACGCCGCAGAAGATGCTCTGGATGGCGGGATACGCGGGGCGCAAAAAGCCTGCGGAAGGCAAGGTTCAGGATCTGTTCGCCAAGGCGCTGGCGCTGCAGGATGAGCAGGGGAACAAGCTGGTGTTCGTCACGCTGGATCTCATCGGCGTGCCTCAGCTTCTGCGTCAGGCCGTGGCACAGCGTGCGGAGAAGGAGTTTGGGCTGCCGCCTGCCCATCTCGTGATGAACGCCTCGCATACGCACAGCGGTCCTTCACTTCGCACGACTCCCTTGACCGATGCAGACAAGGACAACCCCAAGGCCAAGGACTTGTGGGAATACACGCAAAAGCTGCAAAACGACCTCGTCGGCCTGATTGGCAAAGCGCTCAAGGAAATGCAGCCCGCACGTCTGACCTGGAACAAGGCGCGCTGCGGTTTCGCCATGAATCGCCGTCGTGACTACACGCTGCCGCCCGAACACCCGAACGCCAACAAAGCGCCCAATCCTGACGGTCCCGTGGATCATGAGGTGCCAGCACTGCGCATCGAAGCGCCCGATGGAAGCCTGCGCGCCACGTTGTTTGGCTATGCCTGCCACAATACCAGCCTCGGCTTTTACAACTGGTGCGGTGACTACGCGGGCTTTGCGCAGGAATACCTGCAGGAGCACCGTCCCGGCTTCACCGCACTGTTCTTGATGGGCTGCGGTGCTGATCAGAATCCCTATCCACGTCGCAGCGATGTCGTGCCCGGTGTCACCGATCTTGAGCTTTCCATGCAGCATGGTCGTTCGCTTTCCAATGCTGTTGAAATGGCGCTCACCGTCAATCCGCGTCCTGTTCAGGGGCCCATTCGTGCTGCCTATGAGGAGATCAAACTCAGCTACGCCAAGCCCGGCCGCGCCGACCATGACTACCCGGTGCAGGTCATCAAGATCGGCAACGATCTCACCTTCATCACGCTCGGCAGCGAAGTCGTGGTGGACTACTCCCTGCGCTTCAAGCGTGAGTTTGCCGGGGCCGCCGGTGTCTGGGTGGCCGGATATTCCAATGATTACACCGGCTATGTCCCGAGCCTCCGCGTGCTCAAAGAAGGAGGCTACGAAGCTGCGGCCGGTTGGGCGGACAGCGTGGAAGATCGCATCGCCAGCAAGGTTCACGAAATGCACCAAAAACTTTCCCGATAATCCATGAAGACGCTCGCACTCCTTCTCGCATTCACCGTCTCGGCTCTAGCCGCCGAGGCACCGCTTTCGCTCACCCTGCAATCCCGTGCTCCCGCCGGCAAAACGACGCTGGTGAAGGAACCTTGGCTACCCTCCCGCACTGCCATCATCGTGTGCGACATGTGGGATCTGCATCATTGCAAAAATGCTGTGACACGTGAGGTCGAGATGGCACCGCGCATGAATGAGGTGCTCGAAAAGGCCCGCAAGGATGGCGTGCTCATCATTCATGCGCCGAGCAGTTGCATGAAGCCCTATGAAGGGACGCCTGCACGCGAACGCGCGAAGACTGCGCCCGCCGCAGCGCGTCTGCCGGACAAGATTGCCGAGTGGTGCAAGCAGATCCCGGCGGAAGAGATGGCTGTTTATCCGCTGGATCAAACCGACGGTGGCGAGGACGACGATCCTGTGGAGCATGCCGCCTGGGCGAAGGAACTTACTGCGAAGAGGCTCAATCCCAAAGCGCCGTGGACCAAACAAATCGACGTGCTGCGCATCGACCAAGATAAAGATGCGATCAGCGACAGCGGAGTGGAAATCTGGAACCTTCTCGAAGCGCGCCACATCGACAATGTCATCCTCATGGGCGTGCACCTCAACATGTGCGTCTCGGGCCGTCCCTTCGGCCTGCGTCAGATGGCGAAGAACGGCAAGCATGTGGTGCTCATGCGGGACCTGACGGACACGATGTACAATCCGGCACGCTGGCCTTTCGTCAGTCATGCCCGTGGCACGGAGTTGTTTGTCGCTCATGTGGAGAAGCGCATCTGCCCCACGATCACGTCGGATCAGATCATCGGTGGCAAGTCCTTCGAGTTCAGCGATGCCACAGCGGGCAAGAAGCGCCTGCAGATCATCCTGCTCGGCGACAGCACCACCGAGGCCAGCATTCCGAAGAAACTCGCGCCGGATGAACCGCAGATCGAGGACACGCTGCGCATCAAACTGGCCGCCGAAGCCGATCTTCCTCCCTGCGATGTGTACAATGAAGGTGTCAGTGGTGAATTCATCCGCCGACTGCTCGACACCCGCTATGACAAGGCGGTGAAAACCAAGCCCCAGGCCGACTACATCTTCATTCGCTACGGACTCAACGACCAGGCAAAGGTCAAAGACTTCAAAACCCAGTTTGCGAAAGATTTTCATGAGCTGCTTGAGCGTCTGCGCAAAGACCATCCCAAGGCGATGCTCATTCCGATGACGGCTATACCTTATGCTCTTAACAATCTGCACGAGGACATCAATGCGCTCGTTAAGCAGATCTCCAAGGATGAAAAACTCACGCTCTTCGACATAGCGCCGCGCTATCTCGCTGAATTGAAAAAGAATCCTGATGGCCTTAACTATCGCCGTTTTTCGTTGTCGAAAATCCCTGAAAACCTGCGTCCCTTTGCCACGCCCTACATTCAGCCCGGCACTGATCCCACCGTCGTTGTTCTCGACAACCGCCTCGATGGTATCTTCGGCCACCTCCCCGGCTGGGCTGGCGACCGTCATCCCAACCTCGCCGGATACAATGTCATTGCCGACGAAACCGCCAAATGGCTGGCCCCGGTGATTCGCTCCAGACTGGCTGGCAATCCGTAGCGCGTTGCTACTTTGAGCGAGTCTGGAAGGTGCGGCTGTGCTCTTGCGAAGGTACTTCTATGGTGTAGTTCTTCGCGTCCGCACTCACCGTGCAGTGGATGTGATGCGCCGCGCAGCCTTCGGCCAGATCGCCATGGTTGGCGATCATGGTCTTGTCGGCTGTGTTCTCATGGTCTTCGCGGACGTTTTCATGCACCTGATACATGGCCTGAATTGTGGGTGTCGATTTGAGCGCGTCCATGGCGGACTTGCTGGTGCCTTTGCGTGGGCCGTTGTTCATGACCGAAACTGTGGGCTGAAGGCTGTGAGTGAGCATGGGATTGTTGCTCACATCCAGGCCGTGATGATTCACTTGATAGAGATCGACGGTGCCGACGAGGTTGTGCGGGGAGACGAGTTTTTCTTCGACATTCCATGATAGATCGCCGCCATCGAAGAAACGGAAGTCACCGAACTGGAGCAGCATGACGACGCTGTTCGCGTTGTCTGTTGGGTCGGCTGCTTTGGGGGACACGGAACCTTTCAGCGGGTTTTCGGGTTGGTCGGGGTAAGGTGGGATGAACTGCTGATTCGCGCCCAGGCAGCGCAGGGTGAGCTTGGGACTGCCTTCTGCTTGATTGAGCGGAACGACGGCACCTGCCGCCAGCGTGACGCGCTTTTCGACCTTGGCATCGCGATAGGGGCGGCTTGTGAGTGTCCAGCGCATGTCCTGGGCCTTGCCGTCGGGGCTGCCCTCTGGGAGGCCTTTGTCATAAAGCGTGCCGACAGGCATCAGTTCTGCCAGTTCTGCCAGACCGCCGAAGTGATCGGCATGAAAGTGCGTGATGATGACGTGATCAATTCGCGTGAGCTTCGCTTGCTCCGTGGCGACTTTTTTGATGCGTTGTGGATCACGTCCGCCCGGATTGCCGGTGTCGATGAGCACCGACTCACCTGCTGGTGTCACGAGCAGGGTCGAGCCGCCGCCTTCGGAGTCGATCCAGTAGATGTCGAGCGTCTTGTCACGCGCGGAAAGAGTGAGAGTGCAGGCGAGCAGGGCGGCGAGGATGGATTTCATGATGGGTGAAGCGCCTTCTTCACGCTCGAAGAAGGCGCGTTCTCTCATCGCAGATGAATCTACCTCCCGGGTGGGTTCACTTCCTTCACTGTCGCGCCGTGGGTGTCGCTGAGGATGAGGATGGCGATTTTTTCGACGTTGTGCAACTCGGCGGGCTTGAGCATCTGATAGTCGAGGCCGTTTGCGGGCGCGGCTTCATAGGGCGTGGGTTGCTGGGAGGCATTTTCGGGGCCGTTGAGGCTGGCGTAATCGAAGCGACCGCGCAGGTCGGTGTAGCCGTCTTTGAAGAATCGCACGGTGCCGTTGTGCAGGCGTGCGTACACTTTGACGTAGGCCTTTGGCAACGGCTTGTCGGTGGTGGAGTCGCGGGTCTCAATGCGGCCGTAGTTTTCGGAGAGCGTGAGTTTCAGAGTGTTGGCGTGGTAGGCCTGGGTCTTGCGCTGGCCTGCACCGAGGACTTCGACGAGCACGTTTGCCTTGGTGAATTCGGCGGGTAGTGCGAGGTCGAGTGTGGTCTGATTCTTCGGCAATGTTTGCGTGGCTGTTTTGTTCGGCTTGATGATGCTGAAGCGTCCGGCGTCTTGGCTGACGAAAGGATTGCTGCTGAAGCTGAACTCGGGGTCCATGAGGTAGTAGTTCAATGTGACTTCTTCGAGGTTTTTCCAAGTGAGGGCTATGGTCTTGTTTTCGACTTTGAAATCAAATGAAGGCTCGGTGGCGGCGAGTTCGGCCTGCTGTTTTTCGCGATCGGGCTTGTCGCCTTTTTCTGCCTTTGCGGTCTTGCCTTCGATTTCTTCAAGCTGCGTGGACACATCGGCGAACAGGAGCTTCCAGCGTGGCACGGGATGATCGGCATACTTGGCGGCGAGACCGCGTGCGGCGGCGAGATCGCCTTCATAAAAAGCGGCGTAGCACTGGAAGTAGTCGTGCTGGATTTTGGTGGGCAACTTGGAGGCGTCGATGGACTTGAAGCGGGTCAGTGCCTCTTCCACGCGATCTTGCAGGAAGAGGAAGTAGGCCACGCTCAAGTTGTCCATGGCGTCGAGCTGCGGCTTGTGCGCCAGGATTTCGAGGAGATTGGTGTACTGCTCCAGAACGGCGGGGTTGGCGATGCGCCACTCGCCGCCAACACGGTGGGCGCGCTGGTTGATGAGCGGTGAGTATTCGAGCTGCTCGTAGCTGCGGCGTTCGATGGGATCGAGCGTGAGGAGCGAGCTCGCCAGATAGGGACCGCATAGGAATTCATTGTGGTATTTCAACCATTCACGCAGCGTGGCAGCATCATTGTGAAGCAGCGCATAGCTGGAGATGGCATCATTCCGCACATGGTGGCTGCGCATGAAGGCGATCAGCTTCTGGTAGAAGTTCACGCTCTGACGGCAGCGCCATGCCACGCGGGAGAGGTCGAAAGCTTCGAGGTTGTATTGATCCAGGAAGGTGAAGACATCTGATTCGGTGCCGTATTGCGAGACATAGTCCCAAGAGGCTTTGTCCACCTCGGTGAGTTTCGGCACGACATTGAACTCAAACGGTTTTGCCCCTGCCGTGCTGGTGCTGGTGGCGACGTTGACAGGGAAGTGCGTGAACTTGAGGCCGGCCTTGGCGGGCACGAGCGGGAAGTAAAAGTGATATTCGAAGGTTTGCGTGGTGTAAGGCTCAAGACGAATCTGGCGAGAGTCGGTGGCCTTGCTGCCGAGCACGGGCAGTGCGCCCTGCGGGATCTGCAGCAGCACCACGGCCTTCACGGGGCTGCTGGTTGGGTTGGTGACGACGATGTTGGCACCATACGTCGCGCCGGTGAGGAATTCGGTGGTAACGTATTTTTCGAACTTCTCATTTCCCTCGATGCGGTAGCGGTCGCTTTGACGGAAGAAGCTTTGGGAAACGAGTAGCTGACCCTGTGTGTTGTTTTCGACGACGGCAGGTTTGATCTCTTTGTGATACACGATGCAGGGTCCGCCTGCGGTGAAGGTGAATGTCCCATTGTCAGCCTTCGTGCTGTGCTTGGGAGCCTCAAAGGGAAGATCCAGCACAGCGAGCGCGAGCAGCATCTCGGTGAAATTGCGGCTGGGTTCGGCGGTGTTGGAAGAAATAAAGCCGCCCTTGGAACCTGCGGCCACCCAGGCAGCATAATCGCGCCAGAAGGCGTTTGCGGTGACGAGGTCTGCGGTCTGGTCTGTGATGCGTAGCTTGTCGTAGTTGTTCTCTGCCCATTCTTTGGTGGGACCGAGAGCGCGGAAGAAGATGCGGACTTCTTGGCGTGCTTCCTTGGCATCTCCCGCGCCAAAATACATCAGTTTTCCTGCATAGATGGCCGTCGCGCCGCTGTATGTGTTGGCTCCGCTCAATGCAAAGCCACCCGTTCCAGATTGGCGGAGCGCATCTGCTCGTTCTTGGCCGAGTTCTGTCATTTCCTTGGGCATTTCAGAAGCATCGCTGGCATCTTTCAGTGCTGGAAGTTGCTGGAGTTCGGTGGCGGTCAAGGAGCGGTTGCCATTTTCACGCCGAGCCCTGTTGGAAGGTGCAGCCCCGCCCGCGGCAAAAGCATCTGCGGGAGCTACAGCCGCTGCTGGCATCGGCGACATGGGGGGGGGAGGTGGGGCTGCGAGTTCAGCTTGTTTTTTTGCTTTTTCCAAATCTTTAAAGGCTGACGAATCCGAAAACTCCATCGCCCGGCCACGCAGGGCTGTTTCAAAGAGATAATCCTGTTGTTCGGGATTCGGTGGAATCATTTCCCACAGCTCGCGCACATGGCGGGCTGCGTTCGGGGCTTCGTTTTGAACGCGCTGAGCGAGCAGGATGCGCTCGACGATGTTGAGGCGGGCGTAGGCCCAGGGTTCCAGATATGGGGCGAGATCGAGGCCTAGCAGGAACTCATCCATGAAGGTCTTGTCCTTCTTATTGGCGAGATAGGGCTTCACCACGGCATCGAAGAAAGGCTTGTCTTTGCGGAAGAGGAAGAAGTTCAGCTCATGGCAGGCGAACTCGCCGTATTTGGCGCGCTTTTCATCTTCTTTGAGCTTGGGCCAGTTAAGCAGCCAGGCGAATTCGGCGAGGTGGGCATCGCTGCTGAGCGTGGTGAAAAGAGAGTGGATGCCGCCGAGGGTGTCGTAGGTTTCGAGTTCGCTGGTGAGGATGTCGGCGAGGGTGAGGGACTTGCCGGTTTCGAGTACGGTGATCTCCTTTTTCTGTGTGAGGGGCGTTTTGGGATCAAGATTTCGTGCGAGGCGCTGATCGGTGAACTTGGTGGGAGCCTCTGGCAGCGTAAGCGTGCGCCAGGAGGCGTTTTGCAAGTCTTCAGCGTAAATCTGGACGTGCTGGCGGTCGCCAAGGGCTTTGCGTTCGATGCGGACGACGCCGTCTTTGTCAGGAACGAGATTGTAAATGACCGGAGCGGACGCTGCGAGAAAGTCGAGATTGGTGCCGCCTTCGGGGCCGGCTTGGGCTTTCAACTTCTTTCCGGGTATCATGCCGGCGGTGCTCGAAGTGCCAGTGGCTCCTCCGCGTGTCATCGAAGAGGCTTGTCCGCCGAGCTGGGCGAGTTCGTCGAGGTCGGTGCTGCGAACCTCCCACGGGTTTAGCAGCAGGCCGGGGCGGGTGAGCATGTTGCCGGGGAAGAGCTTGGCATAACGGCGTTCGAGGATGTAGCGGTACTCATCGCCGATCTCACGGCCAGCGGAGTAGAGGTTTGGAGTTCTCGCGGGAGTGCCGGAGGCTGCTCCAAAACGGGTGAATCCACCGAGTCCGTCGAAGATGCCTCTGCCGGGATCAAAGCGGGATGCAGCGAAGTGAACGCGTGCGAAGGGACTGCTGTTGGCGAGTTTGACGGTGATGAAATCTTTGTCGTTCTCGATGCTGATGATTTGGAGGGGCGTGTTGCCTTTGACTTCGAGCTGGCGGTGCTTGCCAAGCACCCAGCCGCCGAGGGTTTGACCTTGAGTGACCTTGAGTGTGATCAGAGGCTGGTCGGGGATTTGCAGCGAGTAATCGCCGGGTTCGAGGCCGCTGATGGTGAGGAAGCCGTTTTCGGTTTTGAGGAGGGCTGCAAGGTCTGCGGTGAATGTGCCTGAAGTTTGGGCAAGAAGTGACACTGGCAGGTTGGCTGTGGGATGAGCTGGAATACGAATCGTCTCTCCCTCTCTGGCGTGAATGGTGGTTGAGAGCGTGCTATCAGCATCCTCCAGCGGCCAGAGTGTCTGCCGGCCATTGGGGATTTTGGCGGCGACGGATTCGATGTTTGTGAGTTTGCCGAGGTTCACGCGGCCTTGGGCGTCGGTGCGCAGCGGGATGACTTGGGGACGATTGAAATCGTGGTGCTTAAAGGTGAAAATGACCTGCTGATCAGCGATGGGTTCGCCGTTTTTTCCGAGAAGTTCGAAGACACGCTGACCATCAAAAGTGCTGAGGTGGCCATCGTTGACCGCTTCGGTTTTGTCGATGCCGTTGAGCGTCCAGGTGTGGCTGGCGGTGAGGTCTTTTTTGGTCCCTCCGGCACTGACAACATCCACTTTGGCACTGAAGTCCACGGTGAGTGAAGCGAGACGCTCGGGTACGGTGAGCGTGTGCGTGAGATCGCTGCCGGCGCTGAGTTTGAGGTCTTTGAATTCGCGAGTGGTGGAGATGCCATCCAGCGTGGTGCTGGTGATGGTGAGCTTCGGTTCGGTGAGAAGTTCCGGGGTGAGGTGTGCTTCGCCCATCATCAAGGCGGTGCGTACAGCGAGTGTGGCCTCGCGGCGGGCGAGAAGCTGTTCGCGTTCGATGTGGAACTGGGCGTCGAGGCGGTAGTCCTCGGCATGGTGGGTGAATGAAGCGAGGGTGGCGAATGTGCCTGAGGCATCCCCAATGATGAGATTCTTGGTGCCGGGTTGATTCGTGAAGGGAATGACGATGCGCCCGAATTTGTCATTGCTCACTAGCTTGCGGCCTTCAAACCATGCCACGGCATCATTCACGGGCTGGTGCTTTTCGTCGAGGACTAGGATGAGATCGCCACTGGGGCCGGTTTGCTGAAGGATCTGGAACTGACCGGTGCGAATGAGAGCACGGCTGCTGCGGCCACCACCGATGAACTCGATGATCCACGCGCCGCGCTTGCCTTTGAGCTCGGGGAATTTGAAGGTCTGCCGCGTGCGCGCGAATGGTCCGCTATCGAAGGCGTGGGTCTGCTCGCTGTTGGCGACGAGGCCGTCGAGATTGAGATCGGTATTGAGCTGGCGCTGCTGGGTCTGGAAGAAATTGAGGGTGTTCAGCTCGAAGATTTTCACGATGAGCTTCGGGGTGTTTTTGACGGTGACGTCGAACTGGATGTCGTCACCGGGTGAGAACTGCGGTGCGTTCGTTGCAGGGAACTCGATGTCCACGCGGTCCTTGAGCTGCTGGAATTCGGTGGGCGTGATCAGCGAAGCCCAATGCTCCGGGGAGCCGATGCGATGGGTGATGAGCGCCTCAGCCAGCACGGGGGTGAGCCATTCTTCAGCGATGTATGTGGTCCATTGCGCGAGCACGTCGTTGGGATCGGAATCGGGCTTCACCTCGGAGGCAAAGAGATGGAGGAAGTACTCGCGGACGAGCGGTTCGTCGGTGCCGATGGGCGGGGAAATCAGCAGCGCCTCGCTGAGGTCGGCGTTGAGATCGGAGAGTTCGCCAGTGATGACGTCCTTGATGTAGGTGTAGTTGATGTAGTCCTGCTGGCGTGGGAGCTTGAGGTATTCGATGAAGCGGCTGCGGTCATACACGCCGTGCCTGCGGTCATGGTCTAGGCGCAGGTAGAGGATGCGGGCCTTGAGCGTGTTTTGGGAGGGCGGCAGTGTTTGTGCGAAGGCCCTGACGCGGTCAAGCCAAGCAAGGCGCTCGGCGTCGTCATAATCCAGGTTCACATCCGCGCTGGGGGCCATCTTGCGCAGGCGGGTGTACACGAAATCCTGCTGGCCGAGCCACTGCGGGAAAGTTTGCTGTAGTGCATCCAGCTGCTCCGGCAGCAGGGAGCGATGAATGGCCAGCGAGCCGAAAGTGCGAGATTTGTCAGATTGAAGGTCGGCGATGATGGCCTGCACGAGGTTGGGCACATCGGGGCGCTGAAGTTTGCTCAGGACGCTGCGGCGTTGAAAGGTGGTGAGCTGTACCTGATCTCGAATGAGGGAGGCGAGAGCCTCCTGAGAGAGGGTTTCAAGTCCACCGTCATGTTTCAGCGCATCGAGGAGGAAGATGTCACGGCTGATTTTGCCGGGATCGAGCTGCGTGGGGAGGTTGGGCTTTTGGTCGCGAACCTCCTGCTGGTGTTCGTGACGAATGCCGAGACGATCGATGAGGTATTTCAGCGTGGCCTGCGGATTGCGCTCATAGTCCAGGATGGCCTCGCGATTCTGGATGATGCGGCGGGCTTCGTTTTCGTCGGGGACGCGTTCACGCCACTGATCGAGGATTTGATTGAGCTTGGCGTTGTCGCGGAGGTTTTGATAATGGAGGGCGTGGAAGAAATAGTATTCCTCCGAGCCGGGAACGAGCTCGCCGAGGGCTTTTTCGCGGTCGGATGCGAGGGCGAAGCGCTCGATGAAGCCAATTTCGTTGTCGGCGAAAGCCGTGAGAGGGAGAAGGAGGGCAAGAGCGAACGATTTCATGGCCGGAGGCGGGTTGGGGTGAATGATGCGGTGAGCATCACGGCTGAGGCGAGCTTTTATTGTAAAGACTCTGTCAAAGGGAGGTGCGGGCAGGCAAAAAACCGTTTGAAACCCGGGGGGTGGGAACTATTATCACTACCCCTTACTTTCCCCGATCCCCATGGCTGACGCTGCAAATAAATACGCCCAAAACGCTTCCGGAGCTTACTATGTTGATGACCAGTGCATTGACTGCGACCTCTGCCGCGAAACGGCTCCTGCAAACTTTAAGCGTGACGACGATGGCGGTCATTCTTTCCTCTACAAGCAGCCGGAATCAGATGAGGAGCGCGCACTTTGCGAAGAAGCTCTCACTGGCTGCCCGGTGGAAGCGATCGGCCGCGACGGCGAATAAGCTGGCCCAGCATTGCTGTGACTGCGCACCGCCAGATCTGGCGCTGCGGGCGTTTTAAGGCAGATTGAGCCAGCGCTGGGTCACCACTTTATCCAGATTCACGCACTGGTTCGACAGGGCGTTTGGCGGAAAAGATATCAGCATTGTGTAACCTTTGAAGCCTACGGGTCCGGTGGTGGCGAGGTCACTTTCGAGCCATTGTGCGAACTGGGTGCCGCGCTCGCAATAGGCGTACAGCGAATTGTCGCCGCTCTCTGAAATCAGCTTGATGCAGAGATACTTTTTGGGGTCGGAGAACTCATAATTGTAGTACTCAAACAAACGCACATAGGTCCGCATGAGCACCTTCTTGGTGGGACGCTGGGTGCGTAACTCCTGAAAAGACATTTCGCCGTAACCGGTGAGGCTTTCCCAGTCGATCAGGAATTTTCCTTGGGGACCACGCAGCATGGCGATTTCCAGCGAGCCCGTGGGCCGGCTGCTGGCATAGCTGAAGTACAGGATTTCAGTGCCATTGATTAGATACCGAGCCTTGCTGACCAAGGCACCAGGCACGGGATCTGAGGCACCTTGTGTCTCATAGTAATCCTTCATCAACACGGCGACACGCTCATTGTTGGCCACCAGGGGCACTCGCTCTTTCCAATCGGCTGTTTTCCAATATTGATCCAGCAACGCCATTGCCTGAACGACTTCATCGCCGGTTTCCTGCAAAGGCAGCACTTTGATGCTGGATTCAGCAGGGTGCAGAGAATCCTGCTGGGTGGGCGAGTAAGCGAGTGTGGAGCGATCGGTAGGCGTGGTAGGCGTGCCTGGTGGAATGTCATCGACACCAGCCATGATTTTGGGCAGGACCGACGGGATGGGTGCTTTGGTATGTGCCGTATCAAAGGAAATCCCCAGCTTTTCCAGATCTTGGGCTTTTTTCTCGGCGATTTGAGCTTTTTCGATCAGGCTGTTGCGATTGGAGATGTTGAAGAAATAAAACTTCCATCCCACGTAGAGAGTCAGCGACAGGATGACGCATAGGGTGATGGAAACACCCATGAAGGCGCGGTGAGAACCGGTGGAGCCAGAGGTCATTGATTAAAAAACAATTCAGGTGGAACTTTGCCAATCATGGCGGGGAAGTATCTCGTGCTCAAGCACTTGGTTGCTGCATCTCAGTCCCCGCCTAAAGGTTCCCACTCATGAATTACCCCGAAAAAGCCCGCCGCGTGATCCAGCTCGAAATCGACGAGCTGCAGCGGCTGCATGCGCGAATCGACGAATCTTTCGCCCGGGCCATCGAGCTGTTGCTCACGGGGATCCGCCAGCGGGGCAAGTTGATCGTCTGTGGCGTGGGGAAAAGCGGCAACATCGGCCGCAAGCTTGCCGCCACGCTCAACAGCACTGGGGCCACCACCGTCCTGCTCAATGTCGGGGATGCGCTGCATGGCGATCTTGGGGTCATCGATCCGGGTGATCTGGCGATCATGCTCAGCTACAGCGGAGAAACGACCGAACTGCTGGACCTGCTGCCGCATTTGAAGCGGTTTGACATCCCGATCATCGCCATCACCGGCGGAGTACAGTCAACGCTGGCTAGGAATGCAGACGTGGTGCTTGACGTTCACGTCACTCAGGAGGCCTGCCCGCTGAATCTGGCCCCCACTTCCAGCACCACGACGATGCTGGTCTTGTGTGATGCGCTGGCCATGGCTTTGCTGGAAGCGCGGGGCTTTCAATCCGAAGACTTCGCCAGACTTCATCCCGGCGGTTCTCTGGGGCGCGCTCTTCTCACGCGGGTGAGCGATGTCATGCGCAGTGGCGAGCAGTTGGCGGTCATCCAGCCGGATACGGTCGTTCGTGAAGGGCTTCAGGCCATGACCCGTGCACGCAGCGGTGCTGCTATCGTGACGAATCCGGACGGCTCGCTAGCCGGTGTCTTCACACACGGTGACTTTGTGCGTGCTTTTCAGAAGAACATCGCCATCGCGGACATGCCTGTGTGCGATTTCATGACGCCGCGTCCGGTGAGCATTCAGGCCAGCAAACTCGCCGCTGAAGTCCTCGCCACACTCGAGAAAAACCGCATTGATGACATCGTTGTGGTTGATGAATCGGGCAAACCGGTTGGCATGGTCGATACGCAGGATCTGACCCGGCTGAGGCTCTTGTGAGACCTGCTCAGAAGTCCGTCACTTCACGGTAATGCCGCACGCGGTAGCCACGCTTGCGCAGCAATTCGATCAAGCCGGTGTCGGAGGTGAGATGCCCGGTGCCAACCAGCACCATCACCTTTTCGCCGTTTTTGAGCATCTGCTCCAAACGGTCCATCCAGGAGAGATTGCGGGCGGAGAGAAAAAGATTCATCAAGTCAGGGTATTTTTCCGCCTCGCGGAACAGCATTTCCTTCAGTTCATCTAACTGGCCGTATTTCCAGGCCTTGATCATCTTTTCGAACTCCTCCTTCACTGAACTGACTTCACCCAGCGTCTGCTCCAGGAGTTCGCTCTGCTGCTTTTCACTGAGGGAGGCAAAGAGCTGTATCTGAAACTCGACGGTTTCCAGTCCTTCAGCAGGCTTGCCGTCCTTTTTCGCCCGCTCCTCAAAGAAAGAGTCCACGCCCTGGTCCGCCTTGGCTCCCAGCGCCGCATATTCGATCGAGGTGATCATGAGTGCCACGAACCATGGACGGAAACGGTTCAGTGATGTGGCGTCCTGCCCGTGCTTGACGGCCCATTTTTTCACCGCTTCCCAAGTATCTTTGGTCACATTCGCCTCCAGCGAGGTGCCCGCCGGATACATGCCAAGCTGCGACATCCGGCTCGTCAGTTCTGATCCTGACGCAGCCCCGGGGGGCAATTCCAGAATGAGCTTGTTCGAATACATGTAGGCCGCCTCATAGGCCGGGGCCAGGGGGTAGTCCTTCTCTCGCAGGATGTGAATCGTCCCGCAGAGGAACAGGCGGCCGCCGTTGGGACCGTCCACCACCCATACGCTGCCATCACCTGCACCATCGGCGACAAATGCCGCTGCATTCGGGTTCGAGGCTGGCTTCGCCGCATCGCGTTTGCATGCCACGACGCAGGCGCAAAGCGCGAGGGCAAGGAGGAAACGGGGGATTATCATTGGGACGATTCAAACACTCGGCGGGAATGGGATGCAACCGGGATGTGAGAGATCGCTCAAGCCAGCACTGGCTTTACGACACTGCCATGCACGTCGGTCAGGCGGAACTGGCGGCCCTGGAACCGGAAGGTGAAGCGTTCGTGGTCGATGCCGAGCAGGTGCATCAGCGTGGCCTGGAAATCGTGCACGTGTACGCCGTCCTTTGCGACGCTGAAGCCGAATTCGTCGCTCTCGCCGTAGGTCATGCCGGGCTTTATGCCACCACCGGCCATCCAGACGGTGAACACATAGGGGTGATGATCGCGGCCCCACTGTTTGGTGTCTTCGATCTTTCCTTGGAGGAAGGGGGTGCGGCCAAACTCGCCGCCCCAGATGACCAGGGTGTCATCCAGCAGGCCGCGTTGTTTGAGATCTTTCACCAGAGCGGCACTCGGCGCGTCGGTGTCGGTGCATTGAATCTTGAGCTGCGTGTTCAGATTTCGGTGCTGATCCCAGCCGGCGTGCATCAGTTGGACAAAGCGCACGCCGCGCTCGGCGAGACGGCGTGCCATGAGGCAGTTGTAGGCGTAGCTGCCCTGCCGCATCACGTCCGGACCGTACATGTCGAGGATGTGTTTGGGCTCGTCGGAGAAGTCTGTCAGCTCTGGAACGCTTGTCTGCATCTTGTAGGCCATCTCGTACTGCGAGATGCGGGTGGCGATCTCGGGATCGCCGTAGTCCTGCAGTTTCATTTCATTGAGGCCTGCGATGCCGTCGAGGATGGTGCGCTTCACCGTGCGGCTCATGCCGTCGGCATTGCTCAGATACAGAACGGGGTCTCCGCTGCCGCGAAATTTCACGCCTTGATACTTTGAGGGCAGGAAGCCGCTGCCCCAGTAGAAGTCATAGAAAATCTGGCCGCAGCTCGCCTCTTTGTCGCGCGAGGTCATCACTACAAAGGCGGGCATGTCCTCCGCATCGCTACCGAGGCCGTAGCTCAGCCAGGAGCCGATCGCCGGCCTTCCTGCTTGTTCGCTGCCGGTCATGAAAAAGGTGATGGCCGGGGCATGGTTGACCTGCGTCGTGTGCAGGGACTTGATGAAGCATAGCTCGTCAGCTATCGCCGCCGTGTGCGGCAGGAAATCGCTCACGGTTGCGCCGCTGTGGCCATGGCGTGAAAAATTGGAGATCTCGCCCAGCAGCGGACGCGTCGTCTGTCCGCCAGTCATGGTGCTGAAGCGCTTGCCAGCCACGATGCTGTCCGGGATCTGCGTGCCATGCATCTTCTTGAGCATCGGCTTGTGATCAAAAAGGTCCACATGCGAGGGCGCTCCGTTTTGCAGCAGGTAGATTACGCGCTTGGCCTTCGGCGCAAAATGCGGCAGCGCCGGGGCCATGGCATCCGGCAGTTGAGATGCGAAACCTTCGCGTGTCAGCAGCCCACCCAGTGCGGCGCCACCGATTCCGAGCGCCGATTTTCCAAACAGGGAACGGCGGGTCAGGTGGAGTCGGTTGGCATCGAGTGGATTCATGGACCTTCATCTCTACGAGTGACAAAGCCGCGCCTTTCCTGCATCATGCGGGCACGACCATGAAAGCTCTGCTTCTTTTTATTCTCAGCACACTGCCAGTCTGCGCCGCAGACCCCATCGAGATCAAACTCTGGCCCGACGGCGCACCCGGCCAGATGCTTCCGCATTCCAAAGGCACGGAGGATTTCATCCGCACCAAGGCAGGGAAAAGCACCATTACAGACATTCACGATCCCACGATCACTGTGTACCGTCCGGAAAAACCCAATGGCACCAGCGTCATCGTCGCTCCCGGTGGCGGCTACGTCTTCCTCTCCGCCGTGCATGAAGGCACGCAGGTCTGCGAATGGCTCAAGACCCTCGGCGTCACCGGCGTCCTGCTCAAATACCGCACGCCAACTCGTGATGAAGCTGCGCCGCATGAGAAGCCGGTGGCTGATGCCGCACGGGCCATCACCGTGGTTCGCGAGCTTGCCAAGGATTGGAATCTTGATCCGAAACGTGTTGGTTTGCTGGGTTTCAGTGCGGGAGGGAATCTGCTCGCCCATATCGCCTGTGATCGCGCTACGAAGACCGAGTTGCCGAATTTTGGCATCATGATCTACGGCGGTGGCTTTGTGGACTTCAAAGATCCCACCAAGCTCAAGGAGGGCTTCACCGTACCGAAGGATGCGCCGCCCATGTTCCTCGCCTGTGCTCATGACGATGGCCAGAACCCCACTGCCGCCACCGTGCTCTACCTTGAGTATAAAAAGCTCGGAATCCCGTGTGAAATTCATCTCTTTACCAAAGGCGGACACGGTTTCGGCATGCGCGACAACAAGCAGCCCATCAATGCCTGGCCGCAGAGGTGTGCGGAGTGGATGGGGGCGATGGGATGGCTGCATCAACAGCCTTGAGTCTTGCAAGACTCCGGGGTTGTCGGCTTAGTGCTTGGCATGAAACTGTTTTTGCTCTCTTTGCTGGCCGGGTCTTCACTTTTCGCTGCCGAAGTTTCTTCGGTGGTGAAACAGGAACTGCCTTCGCTTGTCACGCTCTACAAAGAGCTGCACACGAATCCAGAGTTGTCCTTGCACGAGGACGAAACGGCGGCGCGCATTGCGAAAGAGCTGCGTGAGGCCGGGCTGGAGGTCACTGAGAATGTTGGCGGTCATGGCGTTGTCGGTGTTTTGAAGAATGGCGACGGCCCGGTGGTCTTGGTGCGCACGGATCTCGATGCGCTGCCGGTGAAGGAACAGACGGAGGCACCCTATGCGAGCACGAAGGTGGTGAAGGACGATCTTGGGCGCGAGGTGAACGTGATGCACGCCTGCGGCCATGACGTGCACATGGCTAGCTTTGTAGGAACGGCGCGGGCCTTGGTGAAATTGCGGGATCAGTGGCGGGGGACGATTGTCATGATCGGGCAGCCGGCGGAGGAGCGGGTGCTGGGTGCGCGGTTCATGCTGCGCGATGGTCTGTTCTCAAAATTCCCCAAGCCGGACAAGGCCATTGCGCTGCATTGCTCGTCTGACATGGCGCATGGCACGGTCGGCATTGTCGAGGGCTTTGCGCTGGCGAATGTGGACTCGGTGGAGATCGTCGTGAAAGGAGTCGGCGGGCATGGTTCGATGCCGCACCTCTGCAAGGACCCCATCGTGCTTGCGTCGCAAATCGTGTTGGCGTTACAAACCATTGTCAGCCGTGAGGTGAAACCTGGCGATCCGGCGGTGATCACCGTGGGCAGCATTCACGGAGGCACCAAGAGCAACATCATCTCTGACGAAGTGCGCCTGCAACTCACCTTGCGCAGCTACAAGAAGGAAACGCGGCAGCACCTGATCGACTCCATCAAGCGCATCGTCAAAGCCCAGGCGGAGTCCGCCAACATGCCTGCTGACAAGATGCCGGAGGTGCTGGTGTCAGATGATCGTGCGACGGCGCTCTACAACCAGCCTGAGCTGTGCCAGGAGGTGCGACAGTACATCGGGGCAGCCATCGGTGCAGACAACGTCCTCACGCGAGAGCCAGTCATGGGTGCGGAGGACTTTTCTGAATACGGCATGACCAAGGACAAGGTGCCGCTGTGCATGTTTTGGCTCGGGACGCAGCCGCCTGCAGTCGTGGCCGCAGCCAAAGCCAAGGGCACCTCGCTGCCGTCACTGCATTCGCCGTATTTCAAACCTGTTCCTGAGCCCAGCATTGAGACTGGCGTGACGGCGATGACCTCGGCGGTCATGGGCATGCTGAAGAAATAAGGCGGGCCGCTTTTACTTCCGGCTTAGCTTGTAGAACAGCCAGCCGCCCATGCCGAGGAAGATCACATTGGGCAGCCACATGATGAGGTGAGGCATGGCCGATGGTACGTCATTAAGCGTGTCCGCCAAAATGATGAAGACGATGTAAACCGTGGCTGTGATCAGGCTCAGGGCGAAGCCTGATGAAGTCTCGCGACGCTGCGCCGTCACCCCCAGTGGAATGCCCACTAGGGCGAAGGTGAAGCAGGCCATTGAAAAGCTGTAGCGTTTGCTCAGCTCGGTGAGGGAAAGGGAGCGAGTCACAGGCGTCAGTGCTTCGCCGGTGATGGTGTCTTTCCAGGTGCGCACCTCCTCGGTCAGTGCGCTGGTGGTCTTCATGCTCGCATTCACGCGGACGGTGTCTTTCTGCATCTCTGAGAGCGGCAGCTTCAACCATTGATGGTTCATGGCAAATCCACCGAGCTTTCCCTGCCCGTCTACGGGCACGGTCTCTTCTGTCATGCCTTCTAATTCCATAAGCAGATCAATCGATCCGGGAGTGGTGTGAAGGGTCGCTTTGTTGGCGTGGATGTAGGTGCTGGACTGGGAGCCCTTCAGCATGACGATGTGCATGTCTGTGAGCGTCTTGTCCTGGCGCTTGCCCGTGTAGATACGGTAGCCGGGCACACGCTCCAGTACCTGGCCTTCCTGGAAGAGAGTTTCAGGATTCTTGACCGCCACCTGATAAAACAGGCGCTTCATGCGATCCTTCGCCGCAGGTGCCAGGCTCACATTCACCCACAGGCAGAGGCCGCTAAGCGCTATCGATAGGACAAAGACTGGGGCGCAGATGCGCGGCATCGACATGCCGGTCATGCGCAGGGAGACCAGTTCGTTGTCGGCTGAAAGACGACCAAACACGAGCAGAATGCCGGTGAGGAAGGCCCAGGGAATCGTGAAGATGAGCGAGAATGGAATGACCAGAAGAACGAATTCTGCGATCACCGAGGTCGGCAGCTCTGTGTTGCCCAGCAACTGGTCCAGTTTTTTGTACACATTGCCCAGCACCATCACGCCGCTGAGCAGCGCCACGCCGATCAGTGTGGCTGATGCGACCTGGCGGCCAAGATAGCGGTCAAAGATGCGCGGAAACATGTGGGAGGACAGGCTAGCGAGTCTTCATCGCCGGGCAATTTGAGATTGCCATAGGCTGCTTCAAACGACCGCCTTCTTCACTTTGCCGAAATCCGTGCCCAGAAAGCGCTTGGCCAGGTTTTCCGCCTGCTCGGAATGGTCCGTGAGGTAGATTTCGAGGGATGGTTTTGATTTGGTCGTCCGCAGCAGCCCGCCCTGTTCGAGGCTGGCTTTCACATGCGCCGCGCAGGTGCTGGCGGAGTCCACCAGCCGCACTTTCTGCCCGAGCAGGCGCTTCAGCACCGGAATTAGCAGCGGATAGTGGGTGCAGCCCAGCACCAGAGTGTCGATGCCTTTGTCGAGCATCGGCTTCAAATACTCACGCAGCACGGACTTGAGCGCCGGATGGTCGGTCCAGCCTTCTTCAACAAAAGGAACCAGCAGTGGTGTCGCCTTGGCTTCGATCATGATGTCCGGCCGCCGCATGGCAATCTCATGCTGATACGCATGGCTGCGGATCGTACCCGCCGTGCCGATGATGCCCACGCGTTCGCAACTGGCATCGGCGAGAGTTGCTTCCACCCCGGGCCCGAGTACACCGATGACGGGAACGCGAAACATGGCCTGCAGTTGTGGCAGCGCATGTGCGGTGGCTGTGTTGCATGCCACTACCACGGCCTTCACGCCATGGGAGACGAGGAACTGCGTGTCCTCCATCGAGAAACGTCGGATCGTGTCCGGGGATTTCGAGCCATAGGGCACGCGCGCCGTGTCGCCGAGGTAAATGATGGATTCATTCGGCAGCAGATCCCTCAGAGCCCGCACCACGGTCAGGCCGCCAACGCCGGAGTCAAAAACGCCGAGAGGGCTGCTGGCGGTGACAGGGGTGCTCATGGATGGAATCAACTTTTCCGAGTGAGCTCTACAATGATGGCCTTCTGCGCGTGCAGGCGGTTCTCGGCTTGGTCGAAGATCAAATCAGCATGCGCTTCCATGACTTCGTCGGTGATTTCTTTGCCGCGATAGGCGGGCAGGCAGTGCATGACGAGGGCACCGGGGTTGGCGTGCTTCAGGAGGGCGGAGTTGATCTGCCAGGGCTTGAGGGTCTCGATGCGGTCGGCGCTTTCGGCTTCCTTGCCCATGCTGACCCAGACATCCGTGTAAACGACATCGCAGGCACCCACGGCTTCGGCGGGGTCATCGACGATGCTGACCGTGTTGCCGGGCACACGATGCATGAAGCTTTCCTGCGGTTGGAAGGCCTTGGGGGCACCAATGACGAGTTCAAAGCCGAGGTGAACTGAGGCCCAGATCCAGGAGCGGGCCATGTTGCAGTCGCCATCTCCCAAGAAACAAACGCGTTTGCCTTTCCAGCCGCCGAGGCGTTCCTGAATGGTCTGCAAATCCGCCAGCACCTGGCAGGGGTGTTCGTCATCGGTCAGTGCATTGATGGTGGGGATGCCGCTGTATTGGGCGAAATCGACCACATCCTGCTGGGCGAAGGTGCGGATGACTGCGCCATGAATCATGCGGCCCATCACGCGGGCGGTGTCCTTGATGGGCTCGCCACGACCGAGCTGGATGTCGGCGCTGGAAAGGAACATCACTGAGCCGCCGAGTTCGCGAATGCCGACTTCAAAACTGACGCGGGTGCGTGTCGAAGACTTGCTGAAAATCAGCGCCCACTGCTGACCGGTGAGGACCTGCGGGGATGCCTTGCGATCCTTTTTCAGTACGCAGCCCAGATTGACGATTCGCTCGATTTGTTCCCGGGTCAGTTCTTCGATGGAAAGGAGGTGGTTCATAGCGTGGCGGGTTTTTACGCGAGCTGATCGAGCACGCTCTTGAAGATGGCGAGCCCTTCGTCGGCCTGGGCTGCGGTGATGTTCAGCGGTGAGAGCCAGCGCACGACATGGGGGCCGGCAGGGGTGACCATCATGCCGGCGTCGAGCAATTGCTGCGCGAGGAAGATGGAAGGAAGCTTGCCACCCGATTTTGCGGCGATGGCTTCGGCATTGAGTTCAAAGCCGATGAAGAGGCCGAGCTGGCGCACTTCTTTGATCAGAGGATGATTCCATGAACAGGCCATCGCGGCTATGGCCGCGCCGCGAGTCTTGGCATTGTCGCAGAGATGCTCGTCCAAAATGGTGCGCAGTGTGGCGATGCCGACGGCGCAGGCGAGGGGCGAGCCGCCGTAGGTGGTGCCATGCGTGCCGGGGCCGAGGGTCTTGCTCAGATCCCGGCGGTCATTGACCCAGAAGGAGCCCAGCGGGAAGCCGCTGCCAATGGCCTTGGCCCAACTGATGCCGTCGGGCTGAATTTCATCCCCTGGAATGATGCTGCGCCAGCCGGCCATCTCGCCCGCTCGGCCAAAGCCGCACTGCACTTCATCAAGTAGCAGCAGCAGATCTTTTTCGCGGCACAAACGCTGGGCGGCGCGCAGAAACTCGGGAGTGACAGCGTTCACGCCGCTCTCGCCTTGAATTGGCTCCACCAAAATGGCGACCGTCTTGTCAGTGATCGCTGCTTCTAGCGCGGCGATGTCGTTGAACGGGGAATAGATGAATCCCGGCGGCAGCGGGCCAAAGCCGCCGTGAATTTTTTCCTGTGCTGTGGCGGTCATGGCACCGAAAGTGCGGCCATGGAAGGAGCCGGTGAAGCTGATGATCTCGTAGCGCCCGCCGGTCTGTTGGCCGTATTTCCGCGCCAGTTTGAGCAGCCCTTCATTGGCCTCAGCACCGCTGTTGCAGAAGAAGCATTTGCCAGCAATGCCGACGCATTCTTCGACGAGGATGTGTGCCAGTTCGGCCTGTTTGTCGATGCAGTACCAGTTGGAGACGTGGATGAGCGTGTTCGCCTGTTCGGTGAGCGCTTTCACCACTGTGGGCGGGCAGTGACCGAGCGGGCACACGGCCACGCCGCCGGCGAAGTCGAGATACTTCTTCCCGTCACGATCCCAGACGTACGGGCCTTCACCACGCACGGGCCACACATCATAACGACCGTAGTTCGGCAGGACGAACTCCTGCATCAGTTGATCACTCGTTCTCATCTTGCGTTACAAATGGATTTCAGTACCGATCCCGCCGTCGGTGAAGATTTCGAGAATCAGGGCATGCGGCAGGCGGCCGTCAATGAGATGCACCTTGCCCACGCCGCCGCGAAGGGAATCGAGTGAAGAGTCCACCTTAGGAATCATGCCGCCGCTGATGATGCCGTCTGCTTTCAGCTTGGCGATGGATGCCTCGTCGAGACTCGGAATCAGCGTCGCATCATCCTTCGGATCACGCATCACACCGCGTACGTCACTGAGGAAGATGAGCTTCGTGGCCTTCAGCCGCTTGGCCAGACCACAGGCTGCGAGATCGGCGTTTACGTTGAGCGTTTTGCCAGAGGCAAGTTCGCGGGCTACGGGTGAGACCACAGGGACGAACTCGCCCGCCAC
The DNA here is from genome assembly GCA_027490195.1 of Verrucomicrobiaceae bacterium. Classification (GTDB taxonomy): domain Bacteria; phylum Verrucomicrobiota; class Verrucomicrobiia; order Verrucomicrobiales; family Verrucomicrobiaceae; genus Prosthecobacter. Next base: position 54,629 of record JAIXYN010000025.1, read on the forward strand.
AGCGGCCTGGATCAAGCCGAGCTTGCAGTCGTTCACTTCGCCGACCCAGCCGAGATCTCCCTTCATTTTCTCACCCGTGAAGACTTCAGTGCCGGGAATGCCGACCGCCTTGCCACCAAAGGCGTTGATTTTGGTCACGATTTCCGGGTTGATCACACGGGCGAGGGTCTCCTCGACGATCTTGATCGTCTCGTCGTCGGTGACGCGCATGCCATTGATGAATTTCGCCTGCAAGCCGGACTCGGTCATGGCCTTCGAGATTGCCTTGCCGCCACCGTGCACGATGACGGGATTGATGCCCACGGCTTCGAGGAACACCACGTCACGCAGGAAAGAGTCCACCTGCACGGGGTCTTCCATCGCACTGCCACCGACTTTAATCAGGAACGTACAGCCTCGGAAGCTCTGCATGTAAGGCAGGGCTTCAAGAAGTACGGCGGATTTGGTGATTTGAGCGTCGAGGGGATTCATCACGATGAAAGTGACTGCGAGAAACGATCAAGCGAAGCCTTTCTGGCGTTTCGCGTGAATGGCGGCGGAGTATTCCGCGCTGTTGAAATCAACGTATTCTTCGGAGAGGTCGCTGGTGTAAACGGTGTAACCGCTGGTGCCGAGATTGAGGTCAATGGTGACAGTGAACTTCGGCTCCTGCACGACCTTTTCCATTTCGGCGACAGGCGTTTTCGTGGCCAAACCGCCTTTGCAGGCCTGCAGACCACCGAAATAGATGTCGATGAGTTCTTCACGAATCCGCGCGCCAGAATAACCGACGGCGTGGATAATGCGGCCCCAGTTTGGGTCGCAGCCATGGAAGGAGCACTTCACGAGGAGGGATTTAGCGACGGTCTCGGCCACCTTGCGGGCGTCTGCCAGCGTGCGTGCATTGCGAACACGGATTTCGACGAACTTGGTCACGCGCTCGCCATCGCAGACGATCATTTTGGCGAGTTCCAGCATCACCTTGTGCAGCGCGCAGCGGAAGAGCTCAGCTTCGGGCGAGCCTTTCTTGATCGTGGGCACATCGGACTGACCGTTGGTCATCACGATGACGGTGTCGTTCGTACTGGTGTCGCCGTCGATGGTGATGCAGTTGAAGCTCTTTTCCACGGCGTAGCGCATGGAGCGGTGGAGCTCATCCTTGCCGATCCTTGCGTCGGTGGTGATGAAGCAGAGCATGGTGGCCATGTTTGGGCAGATCATGCCCGCGCCTTTGGCGATGCCGCCGATGCGGAAGCTGCCTTTGCCGCAGGGCACATCGACAGCGAAGGACTTGGGCCGTGTGTCGCTCGTCATGATTGCGCTCATGGCGTCATTGGAACCGTTGGGCTTCAGCTTGGCCACGGCATCAGGCACTTTGACAATGACACGTTCAATGGGCATCGGCATGCCGATAATGCCGGTGGAGCAGACGAGCACCTGGCGCATTTTCACACCGAGCTGTTCAGCGACGGCCTTGGTCATGGCCTTGGCGTCCTGAATGCCCTGAACGCCGGTGCAGGCGTTGGCGTTGCCGCTGTTGGCAATGATGGCGCGGGTGTCGCTCTCCTTGATGTGCTGCTGGCAGACGCGAACGCAGGCGGCGCGGACTTTGTTGGTCGTGAAAACCGCATCTGTCACGGTTGGTCCATCGGAAACGATGAGCGCCAGATCAAGGCGGGTGGCTTCGGGATTTTTGATGCCACAGGTCACCGCACTGGCGCGGAAACCCTTCGCGGCGGTGACTCCGCCGTCGATGACTTTAAAAGAGACGCGGCATTCGCGTTCGTCGTGAGCTTTGGTCGCCATAGAATTAGACGTACAGCAGGCCTGCGGTGGCCGCGAAGCCGCAGATGAGGTTCATGTTTTGTACCGCCTGGCCAGAGGCGCCTTTGCCGAGATTGTCTTCAGCGCTCATCAAAATGAGCTGTCCCGCACGGGCATCATACGACCAGCCGATGTCGACGAAATTGGTGCTGGTGACGTTTTTGGTATCCGGAGACTGATTCATTCCCAGCAAACGCACGAAGGGCTCTGAATCGTAGGCCGAATGCAAGGCGGCGCTGATTTGTTCAATCGTGACGCCGGGCTGCAGTTGAGCGAACGTCGTGGTGCAGATACCCGAATGGGTCGGCATGAGGTGCGGTACAAACGAAAGCTTTACTTCGCGGCCGGCGGCAAGGGCGAGTTCCTGGCCGATTTCACTCAGGTGTCGGTGCAGCGGCACGCTGTAGCTGCGCACGCTGTTTTGCACTTCGGAGAAGAGCAGAGGGATGCTTTCTTTGCGTCCAGCACCACTGGCACCGCTCATGCTGGCCACGGCGAGCGGGGACTCTGCAAGCAGGCCAGCCTTCAGCAGGGGAATGAGAGGCAGCAAAATGCTGGTGGGATAACAGCCGGGGCAGGCGATGAGCCTTGCGGTCTTGATCTGCTCCGCACGCACTTCCGGCAGGGCATAGACAGCTTCATCAAGCAGCTCAGGTGCGGGATGCGCATGGCCGTAGAATTCTTCATACAGCGCCGGACTCCGCAGACGGAAGTCCGCGCTGAGGTCGATCACCTTGAGGCCGAGTTCGAGCAGCGGCTTCGCATATTCGGCGGAAACCCCGTGCGGCAGTGCCAGAAAGGCGATCTCCGCACCGGCGGCTTGCAAGGCGGCGGCGTCGGGCGCGGTGAAGGTCAGTGAATCGGCCACGCCTACATGGCGGAAGCGCGGAAATTCCTTGGAGAGGGCTTTTCCCGCCAGAGACCGCGACGTCACCGCGACCAGTTCGACGTTCGGGTGGCGCAGAAGCAAGCGCAGCAGTTCAGCTCCAGAGTAACCACTGGCTCCAACGACGGCGACTTTGACGGATGCGGACATAATGCGGGGGGCGGAGTATGGGTTGTCATGGGGGCGGTGCAACCCTGAAAAAGGCCATTTCTTGCCGGTGAACAGCACGCATCGTGCCGCTTGTCAGCAGGCTTCGCCTAGCGCACTATCATTTCCCCCATGAGCGATCCTACGCCCGACCCCCCTGAGACAGAAAAACCCAAAACGCCCGGCAGTCCGGAGGAGATCACGCGCAAATTGGAGGATTTCATCAAAAACACCCTGGGCGGCCAGGTGCTGTTCACCCGCGTGGAAGGCCCCGGAGGACGCCCTATGCCGGAAGGTGAGGAGAAGTCGGTCGAGGAAGCCAAACCCGATCATGGACGGGCCTTCGAGTTTAACTACCGGCCGGCCGACATTAAAGCTCATCTTGACCGTTTTGTGATCCGGCAGGACGAGGCCAAAAAAGTGCTGGCCACTGCGGTGTGCGATCATTACCACCATGCCCAGATGCTGCGCGATGATCGTGAGTCCAACGCCGGAGGGCCGAGGCTCGAATTCTCGAAACAGAATGTGATCATCATCGGCCCCACCGGGGTCGGGAAGACCTACCTCGTCAAACACATCGCGGACCTTATTGGCGTGCCGTTTGTGAAGGCGGATGCGACGAAATTCAGCGAAACTGGCTACGTCGGCGCGGATGTGGATGATCTGGTGCGCGATCTCGTGGCAAAAGCCAATGGAGATATCGAACTCGCCGAGCATGGCATCATCTATCTGGATGAAATCGACAAGCTGAGCAGCGGCCCCGAACGACTTGGGCGCGACGTGAGCGGGCGCGGGGTGCAGACCACCCTGCTTAAGTTGATGGAGGAAACGGAAGTGGCCCTCTACGCGCCAAACGATATCCGCAGCCAAATGCAGATGATGTTCGACACCCGCAAGGGCCGCACGGGCCGCGAGGTGGTGAACACGCGCAACATCCTCTTCATTGTCAGCGGTGCTTTTGGAGGTCTGGAAAAGCTCATTGAAAAGCGCACGAACCGGAAATCCATCGGCTTTGTCTCCTCGGACACGAAAACCACCGCTGCGGAGCATCTCTTCCGAGAAGCACGCACGAAGGACTTCATCGACTACGGATTCGAGGCTGAGTTCATCGGGCGTCTGCCGGTGCGTGTGGTGTGTGATCCGCTGAGCGCGGACGACATGTTTCACATCATGAAAAACTCCGAAGGCAGCCTCATCCGCCAATATGAGCGTGAGTTCGCCGCCTACGGCGTCAAGGCGGTCTTCAAGGACGATGCCCTGCGTGAGATCGCCAGTCGAGCAGAGGAAGAAAAGACTGGCGCACGCGGTCTTGTCACCGCCTGGGAGCGGGTGCTGCGTGATTTTAAATTTGAAATGCCCAGCCTAGGGCTGCCAGAACTGCAGGTGGATGGTGAACTGGTCAAAGAGCCGGAAGTAACGCTGGCCAAGTGCCGTGCAGAGGCTGTCAGCCAGTTTAGAGAACTTGGTGCCGCCCATGCGGGCGAGGTCAGCGCCTTTGCAGAGCGTTTCCAGCGTGAGCATGGCTTCCTGCTCGACTTTGACAGCGAAGCCATCGCCGCAGTGGCTGCGCGGGCGCAGCGTGAAGGGCTGAATGTGGAGGCCATGTGCTCGAAGCTCTTCAAAGATTATCCCTTTGGTCTTAAACTCGTCACTCGCAGCACGGGTGCGACGAGCTTTGTTATCACTCCAGAAGCGATCGCGAATCCCGATAAGTATGTCAGCGAACTCGTCGTGAATGCCTGTCGCAGCCAGCCGGAGCCGCCGGCTTCCAACATCATCGAACTCACCCCTGAAACTCCCGCCCATGAATCGTAATCATGTCGCCGCCATGTTCATTGGCGTGCTGGTTTGCATCCCGTTGCTGGCCTTGTATCATTTTGGTTTTTTTAAAAGTACGGCCGAATGGTTTGCGGTGCTGTATGCGCGCGGTTTCATTTTGCCGGCCGGCGGCTTGAGGCAGATGCTCTGGCTGCAATACGGCTACTACACATGCATGGCCTTCATCAGCGCCTGGGTTTGCATTGAGATGCCATCGCAGTGGCGGCGTTTTGCTTTCCTTCTCGGCGGCACCTTCCTCACGGCCACCTTTGCCTGCATCATGGCCATGAGCGGTGTTTTGTTTGAGCCCATATCTGGGTCGCTGGCGTTGTGGTTCGCCGGTATTGCAGGTATTGCTGTGGGTGGTTCGGTCAATGCGTATCGCTGCCATGTGATGCGCGATTACTTTGTTGGGCGGCTGTCCACGCGTCTATTTGAGGAGCTCGCGGATCAAAACAACCCGGCGAAAATGACGGAGCGCCGTGAGATCACGGTGCTGACCTGCCGCCTGTTGAATCATGGAGAACTTGCCACAGGCATTGAGGCATCGCAGTTCGAAGAACTGGCCACGCATTTTCAGCGCAGCATTTCAGAATTTCTCATCGAGCGCGGTGCCTATCTGGATGACTGCGATGCGCGGCAGGTGCGCGTTTTTTTCGGATTCCCGCTGACGGATGAGCATCATGCGCTGCATGCCGTGCAGGTGGCCGCAGTGCTGCGCAATCACGTAGCCACGGTGACCCGTGAGATTGAGCAGCGCTTCGGCAAGAAGGCGCAGATCGGTGTGGCATTCAGCACCGGATCGGCGGTTTGCGGCCTGTTTGGTGTCAGCCACTTTGAGAGTTTCAGCGCGGTGGGTGATGTGATCGATTTTGCCACGCAGCTATGTGTTTTGAATGCCGAGTACGGCAGCAAGGTGCTCCTGAGCGCGAGGACGTACGCACTGGTGAAGGACAACGCCGAGGTGCGACCTATGGAGATGGTCAGCACCGTTGGCTCCAGTCAGATGAGCGAGGTGTACGAACTGCTTGCCGAGAAAGGCACGCTGCCTGAGCAGGACATTCGCGCCCGTGACGCCTTCTGGCAGGGAGTGGTGCAGTACCGCAAAGGCGATCTGAAGCAGGCGCTGGAAAGCTTCAACAACGCCGTCATTGAGGGCCGTGAGGATGCGCCTCTCAAGTACTTCATGGAGCGTGCTGATCTGGCCCTGAAGGATAAATCTTCACCCGCTAAAGAGACGCCTAAACATTCGCGCAAGCTCGCTGCGACCTGAGTTTTTCTACCGTGCGTATCGACTATCCACCTGCGATCCAGCGTCTGGTCGCCCAGCTCAAATCATTGCCCGGTCTGGGGCCGCGCAGCGCGGAGCGCCTCATGATTTGGCTGCTGCAGAGGAGCGATGAGCGCCTCACCCTGCTTTCCAATGCACTGCTGGAGGCCAGGGAGCTCATCATACCCTGCGAAGACTGCGGGTTCTTCATTGAAAGCGAGAGCAGTTGCCTTCTTTGCCATGATCCGCGCCGCCAGCAGCGGCAGCTTTGCGTGGTCGAGCAGGCCGCGGATGTGCTGCGCATGGAGCGTTCAGGTGCGTTTCAAGGCCTGTACCACGTCCTCGGCGGCAGGCTTTCGCCGCTCGACAACGTAACCCCTGAAGACCTGCGCATGGAGTCGCTGGTCGATCGTGTGCGGGATCTCCACACAGAGGAAGTCATCATCGCCCTCGGCTCTGATGTCGAGGGGGAGGCCACCGCCAGCTACATCGCCGATCTGCTTCGTCCTGCCGGCATCGCCGTCACCCGTCTGGCCCAGGGCATGCCTGCGGGGGGAGGGCTCGACCACGTGGATGAACTCACGTTGTATCAGGCTCTGCATGGGCGGCGGAAGATGGGCTAGTGAAAAAATGATCATCGTGCCGGATTCTTTGCTCGACTTTGGGGAATTGTTTTTAACAATCGCACAGCATGAGCCAATATCACATCGCCCGCGACGGTCAGCAGCTTGGAGTCTATTCAGATCAGGACATCAAATCAGGTCTTGCTTCAGGAAGCATCATGTCAACCGACCTGATGTGGACGGAAGGTCAGGCAGACTGGCAGCCGGTGAGCAGTCAATTTGCAGCGGCCTGGCAGGCACCAGCTGTGCAACCGCCGGCATTCAATCCGTACGCGGCGCCGCAGGCCAATGTGATCTCTGCATCTATGGCACCAACCGTTCAACTGGCCTCGCTGGGGCAGCGTCTGGCGGCGGCTTTGCTGGATGGTCTGGTAGCTTTAGTGGCCGTGGGCATTCCCTATGCTGTTGCTGGCTTCAGTATGGCCATGGCTGGACATAATCAGCAGGATGACATTCCCCCTGCTGCGATTGGCGGCTTTGCCGTTGCTGGCATCGCCATTTTAGGGCTCATGATCTACAATCTGGTGCTCTTGACCAAGCAGGGACAGACCATCGGCAAAAAATGGCTGGGCATTCGTATTGTGTCTCATCCAGACGGTCAGAGGGCAGGTTTTGTCAAAGCTGTGCTGTTGCGTGGTTTTGTAAATGGCCTCATCGGCGCGGTTCCGCTGCTCGGGCTGCTTTACTCCCTCATTGACATCTGCTTCATATTTCGTGAGGACCACCGCTGCGTCCATGACTTGATTGGCGGCACCCACGTCGTCAAATGTTAGGAGTCACTTCGGATCACTCCAGTCCCAGCGCCGCTACTTCGTCTTCATCCAGTCCGAGATAATGCCCCAATTCGTGGAGGAAGGTGATGCGCACCTCATGGCGGTAGGTGGTGAGATCACCTGAGCATTCGTCCCAGAGATTGTCGAGAAAGAGGCGGATGCGCGGCATCTCGTCCGGAGTTTCCGGAAACCCTTCACTGCGGGAGAGTCCTTCAAACAGCCCGAGAAGGTCTGGATCAAGGTCTTCATCAATGTCAACCAGGGCATCCATCTCCGTCAGCTCAATGCGGCAATCGAGTGCTTCATTGCGAATTTCGCTCGGTAATGAAAGCAGCGTGTCTTTGACGACTTTGGTGGCGATAGTGAGAAGGCGAGGGAAGCGCATGGTTGGTTACTTGCCCGCCTTCTTTTCGGCGGCGGCTGGCTGTGATTTTTTCTTCAGGGTTTCGAGTTCTTTCTGCTGTTCCTCGGCCTGCTTTTGCAACTGCTGCACGCGGTCCCAGAGTTTTTTGAGATCGGCGGGGCTTTCCAGGCCCGCACGGATGTCCTGCACGGATTTGGTAGCCGCCTCGCGCAAGGGATCAATGCGGGCATTGCCGCCAGCGAGCAGCGGTTCCAGAACGGCCAGAGCTTTGGGATCGCGCAGGGTGCCGAGGGCCTTGGCACTGGCTAGACGCCAGTAGTTGCGTGGGTCGGAGATTTTGGTGGTGAGAAAATCGCGCACAGCGTCGCGCTGTGCATTTGTGGGCCGACGCGCGAGAAAAGCGACTGCATCGAATGCGGTGAATGCATCGCGACCGCGGAGGTCGTTGAGAGATTGAAGCCGGGCCAGCACGTCAGGAACGGCAGATTCATCGTCCTGAGCACGCAGCGCTTTGATGGCGGCGAGTTGGAGCGAGTTGTTGAAACTGTTGCCGCTTAGCTGTGTGCGGAGTGCTTTGGCGACTGCTGCGTCGCCGGGGCGTGCCCCCCAGGATTCGATGATGGTGGCGAGAATGTCGGGGTTCTTCTCGGTCTGCGCCATCTTCCACAGGGTTTCCTGCGACTCTGCTGTATGCAGTGCAGCAAGAGATTGCACAACGGTCCTGCGCACGCGTGCATCGGGCTGGTTGCTGCTGCCTGTAATCAACGCCACACGGGCTTCAGGGGCGGCAATTTTCGCGAGGGCTTTCGCTGCCTCGGCACGGACTGCAAAGAAGGCGTCTTCGCGCAGGGCAGTACCGAGTTTGTCGATGTCTTTGTCGTCGAGCGTGCTGATGGCGAGCAGGCGGCCGATGATGTCGGCTTGCAGTTGTTTGTCGAGCATTGGACCCGGCGGTGTGAAGGCGATCTTGGCCAGCATAGTGTAATCGGGATCAATGCGCACCAGTTCCGGCTGGGCAGGCAGCGGGAAGTAAAATTCTTCGACCTCCTTGCTGACGTCTGCTTTGAAACGCAGTTGGGCTTTTTGTCCGGCGATGGCAAAGCCGATTGGTAAGGGCACGCGGAAGAGGCGAACCTGCTCGCTGAGCTTTTGAGTCTGCCGCACGGTGATTTTGGCCTGCTTCGATCCGGCGTCCCACGCATAGTCGATTTTTAATTCCGGCACGCCGCCGTGGAAGAGCCATTGATCAAAATACTGATCAAACGAAAGCCCGCTGATTTCCTCGATGACGTCCTGAAGATCTTCGGTGCGGACGATGCCGTTGCGATGACGTTCAAGATACGTCTTGATGCACTTGCGGTACAAGTCCGCGCCGAGCTGGCTGCGCAGCATGTGGAGCACCCAGGCACCCTTTGGGTAGGCGCGCGAGTCGAACTGCTGCATGGGATCGCCATAGTCGCGCCAGACGATGGGGCGGGTGTCGTTTGCCTGAAACACCTGCTGGGCTTCCTGCCAGAGTGCATACTTCATCGCATCGGTACCGAGTTTCTGCTCTTCATAGAGAATGGTGTAGTAACTGGCGAAGCCTTCGTTGAGCCAGAGATGAGACCAGTCACGGCAGGTGACGAGGTCACCGAACCACTGGTGAGCGGTCTCGTGAGCATCCAACTCATGCAGTGAGCGCAACTGCTCGGTGTCGGAGTTGAACAGCATGTCGGCAGCTTCGAAGGTGCAGCTCGTGTTTTCCATGCCGCCAGCGATGAAATCGAGGCAGTAAACCTGATAGTACTTATCCCAGGCAAAGGGCACGCCGATTTCCTTCTGGTAAAATTCGATGATCTTGCGGGTGTCGGTAAAAGCATTTGCCGCCTGAGCGGCGTGCGAAGGCGGGACCAGCATGGCGAGGGGCAGATTTCCAGCCTTGTCTTCCAGCTTGTGGAAGTAGCCTGCCGCCATCGCGATGAGGTAGTTCACATGCGGCTTGTCCTGCAGCCAGTGAAAGGTCACGAGGCCATTGTCGCCAGGCTTTTCGCTTTGCAGTTTGCCATTGGATATGACCTGCATGCCCTTGGGGACGTGGGAGATGACTTCGCTGGTGAAGCGCTCATTGGGGTAATCGTAGCTGGGGAACCAGAAGCGATGCTCCTCCGCCTCGCCTTGGCTCCATACCTGCGTGTCGCCTGCTTTGTAGCCCATTTCCGGCGTGCGGAAATACAGGCCGTGATCGGGCTGCACGGCAGAATAGGTGACGGTGACCGTCGCTTCTGCGTCAGGTTCAATCGGTTTGGAAAAGGTGATGATGAGTTTGTCTTCCGTGACCTGATGTTCCGCGACTTGCGCACCTTCCGCCGTGATGGAGGCGATCTGCAAATCCACTGCATCGAGTTCCAGTTTCTCCAGCGGCAGGGCGATCGGCTTGAAACGCAGTGTCGCGGTGCCTGAGATGGTGCGTTTGGCAAAATTGGGCGTCACATCGAGCTTCACATGCAGAATGTCCGCCCGCCGGTCTCGTGCATATTTTCGGCCAGGGATGAGCTTCAAAGGCTGGGGCATCAAGTGCTTGTCACAAATCCGGCAGTCGGATGAATCGGCTGCGGCCTCCTGGGTCAGCAATGCGACGGCAAGAATGAGATGGTGGATGCGCATAATGGCGGCGACCATCCCGAACCCGGCGCCGGGTGGCAAGCACAATCAGGAAGGAGTGCCTCCTTGTTGGCGTATTTATCCGGTACATGCTCACCTTCTCCGACTACAGCAAAGGATCTTCGCGCCTGCAGCGGCGTGATTTCCTGCGCATTGGCGGGCTGGGACTGGGCGGGCTCGGGTTGACCGATCTGATGGCACTCAAGTCGTTGGCGGCTCCCCAAAAGTCGCTGCTGAAGGACAAGTCTGTGATCTTTCTGTTCATGCATGGCGGGCCGTCGCAGTTTGAAACTTTTGATCCGAAGATGGATGCGCCGTCGGAGATCCGCAGCGTTACGGGCGAGATCAAAACCAAGCTTCCCGGGGTGACCTTTGGCAGCACGTTTGAAAGGCTGGCGAAGCTGGCGGATAAGTTCAGCATCGTGCGTTCCTTCGTCACCGGAGATGCGGTGCACGACATCAAGACCATCGTCGGCAAAGACACGATGAAGGCGAATCTGGGATCGCTTTACTCACGCATGGCCGGGCCGCTGCGCAAAAGCAGCGCGATGCCGACGAACGTGGCGCTTTTTCCGCAAGCGGTTTCAGCCATGGCAGGGCCTGTGATTAAGCAATTCGGCGACTTCACCTCCAGCGGCGAATTTGGAACGACGTATCAGCCTTTTGTGCCCGGTGCAGGGAATGGCGCGCAGGCGGACATGACCTTGAGCATGGCGCAGGCCCGGTTGGATGATCGTCGCGCTTTGCTCTCTTCATTGGATCAATGGCAACGAACTATGGACGGCTATCAGTCCATCGCAGGCGTGTCGGAGTTTCAATCCCTCGCCTTCGATGTGCTGCGGCGCGGAGTGTCGGATGCGTTTGATCTTTCCAAGGAAGACCCGCGACTCATCGCCCGGTATGATACCGCTCCTTTGCTGCCCAAGGACCGCATCAGCACGCAGTGGAACAACCGTGAGCATTATGCCGACAACGCCGCTACTCTTGGCAAGCTGCTGCTCATGGCGCGGCGGTTGTGCGAGCGCGGCTGCGGCTTCGTCACTGTCACGACGAGCTTTGTGTGGGACATGCATGCCGACAACAACAACGCCCCCTGCCGCACGGGCATGGACTACGTGGGACGTCCGTTTGACCATGCGGTGTCCGCATTGATCGAAGACATCGAGTCGCGCGGCCTTAGTGAAAAAATCATGCTCGTCTGCTGTGGCGAGATGGGCCGTTCACCCAAGGTTAACGTCAAAGGTGGGCGTGATCACTGGGGTGGTCTGGCGCCGCTCATGATTTATGGCGGCGGCTTGAAAATGGGCCAGGTGATCGGGCAGTCGGCACGCAATGGTGGCGAACCCATGTCAGAGCCGATCACAATTCCCGATTTGATTGCCACCATCATGCACACGCTGGTGGATTTGGGCGAGGCGCGTGTCACTGACGGACTGCCTCCGAGCCTGCTGAATGTGCTGACTCGTGGCGAGCCGATTCGAGGGCTCATTTGAATTTCTCATCATGAAAACCGCGCTTAGACTTCTTCTCACTCTTGGTTCCATAACGGCATCTCTCCCCGCCGCCGAAAAGCAGCCGGCCGTGACCTTTTATGTCTCTGGCGTGGAGTGCGGGAGCTGCGTGTATGTGGTTCAACAGTCGATCAGTCAAACGAAGGGTGTGTCAGAGGCGACTGTCATTCAGGTGATTGACAATTGCGCCAACGTAGTCTTTGACCCGAAGGTGGTAAGCGAGCACCAGATCGCGCAAGCTGTGCGCGAGGCGCTGCCCATTCACGGCATGCCTTATCTGGCAACGCTGAAGCTCCATATGCCGGATTATGCGAAGCATGCAGCGAAAGTGGACGGCCTGTTTGCGCGCTGGAAAGGCTGGGTGGAACTGGAGACAGTGGACAAGGCCAAGGGTGAGTTGCTCATTCACTTTCACGAACTCAAAAGCGATCCAAAGAAAACCGGTCCGCAGGGCTGGAGTCTCGCGCAATTGGCCGCAGCGATGAAGGCACCCGAACCGAACGGTTTGGGGCTGGATTTCAAGGTGGTGACTGAAAGCTTGTGAACGGCTTCTGCGAGCCACCCTGTGATACAGAATCAGGCTACTCCTCGGTCTTTTTCTTCTTCTTTCCTTTGCCCTCGCCTTTCTTCTTTTCGTCGCCGGACGAGGCTTTGACTTCGGCATGGGCGGCGGGGATGGCAGCACTGAGTTTGGACTTGATCTCGCTCATGCCGACTTCTTTGGCGAGGTTGGTCCATTCATAAGGGTCTTTGGTGTGATCGTAGAGTTCCTCGGTGCCGTCGGCGTAGCGGATGTAGCGCCATGTTGCATCACGTACGGCGTGATTGCCTTTGCCGTGGGTGCAGACGGCGACGCCATCCCATTTGGCGGTGGGGTCTTTGAGCAGGGGCATGAGGCTTGCACCTCTGACGTGCTCCGGGACGGGTAGGCCGGTAAGTTCGCAGATCGTGGGATACATGTTCAGGTAATCGACCGGTGCAGCGCTGGTCGTGCCCGGCTTGGTTACACCCGGGGCGACAATGGCCATGGAGGTGCGCGTGGTTTCCTCCCAGAGGGCAAACTTGCGCCAGTGTTCCTTCTCGCCGAGATTCCAGCCGTGATCAGTCCACCAGACGATGATGGTCTTGTCCTTGCGGGGGCTCTGATCGAGTCCGTCGAGCAACCGCCCGACCTGGTCATCGAGGAATGAAATCGTGGCGAGATAGGCTTGAACGGCCTTCTTCCATTGGTCGCCTTTGATCACGGCCGCATGATCGCCCTCGGGTCCTGCCATGCGCACGCCGGTTTTGGGGATGTCATCGAGATCGTGCTCTTTCGTCACGGGCAACTGGATATCGGCTAGCGGAAAGCGATCATAGTACTCCTTGGGCACATACCAAGGCAGGTGGGGCTTGATGTAGCCGAGGGCGAGGAAGAGCGGTTTGTCCGCAGGCGCGGTCTTGAGCTGGTTGATGGCCCAGTCGGTGGCTTTGTAGTCGCCCATGTCGGAGGTCTTGGCATCCACCGGACCCCAGTCGAAGTGGCCGCGCTTGAGGCCGTTCAGGTTCTCCTCGTGTTCTTGGATGGAGGGAAACAGGCCCTCCCATTTCGTCCATGAATCGGTGCGTCCTTCGCTGCCGTATCCATGGTAAATTTTGCCACCGCCGAGGGTATTATACCCGCTGGCGAGAAAGTGGCGGTTGATCGTGAGCACATCCTTCATCACCCCCTGCGCTGGATCACCATTGGTATAGATTCCGGTCTGCCATGGGCGCAGACCGCTCATCAAAGCCGCGCGTGAAGGATTGCAGGCCGGTGCGGCGCAATGCGAATTGGTGAACGCCGTGCCTCGGGCCACGAGGCGGTCGATGTTCGGTGTTTTCGTCTGCGGATGGCCCCCGAGGTAGCTCGTCCAGTCGTTCAAATCATCGACGGCGATGAAAAGCACATCGGGTTTTGATTGAGCGACTGCAGCAGAACTGAGCAGCAGGAAAAGGGCGAAGAAACGATTCATGGCCCGCCTTGAACGTGGCCATGATCAGGGTCTTGCAGTGAAGCTTTGCTCAATCGTCGTCCTTCTCCAGGCGATACAGCGCCCCATCTTGAGAGAGCAGCACGGGTTCTCCATCGAGATCTGCCGTGACGAGGGTGGGGTTGAACTTGTGCTCCGGGTCCTTGCGGTGAAGAACGCTGCGGCGGACGGGCAGGCCGCTGGCGGGGTCGATGCCCAGCGCCCAGACAGTGCCATAGCCCCAATCGGCGAAGAAAAAAGCGCCGTCGAGCTGTGGCAGTTTTCGACCGCGATAGAGCAGGCCGCCGACGATGCAGATTCCTTCGCCACGCATGCGGGTGTAGGCATGTACGGGATCGGACGTGGCCATGTTCGGCAGATAGCTGTGCGCGTGAAAGGCACTCTTTGCGGGCCCGTCTCGATCACTCCAGCCGTAGTTGGCACCCGCTTCGACGCGGTTGATCTCCTCCCAGAGGTCCTGGCCGACATCTGCGCACCAGAGCTGGCCGGAGCGTGCGTCAAAGGAGAGTCCCCAGGGATTACGAAAACCGAGGGCGAAAATTTCGGGGCGCACGGTCTGCACTTTGGAGAAGGGATTGTCCTCGGGGATCGCGTAAGGCAGCTTGCCGCTGCGGCCGTTCACATCGATGCGCAGGATTTTGCCATGCAGGACCCAGGGATTTTGCGCCAGCCGATAGGGGTCATCACGCAGGCCGCCGTCACCCAGCGCGATGTAGAGGCAGCCGTCTGGCCCGAAAGCGATGTGACCGCCCCAGTGGTCTGCGAGTGGCTGGGGAATCTCCAGGAGCACGCGCTCGGTCTCCGGCAGTGCATCAGGCGTGGAGTCCTTGGAGGCGCGCATCTCGCTGATGACGGTGCGGCGGGGCTCGTTTTGCGAGTAGCTGAGGTAAAATAGCCGGTTCTCAGAAAAACGGGGATGAAAGGCGATGCCATGCACGCCCTCTTCGAAGAGCACAAGACCCTTCATTTTTTCACGGAAATCTAGAAAGGGCCGCCACTGGCCGCTGCCGTCCAGCCGCACAGCGCAGAATTCGCCCCGCTGCATGGCGATGACCTGCTCTCCGCCAGCATCGGGCATCGAGGCCAGCATGACGGGAGAGTCGAACTCACGGTCAAAGGCGAGTTTGCGCAGCACGATTCCGGTCATCGGCTCTTCCGGGAGCTCCAATGGCGGGATTTCCGGCGCTGCCGGGGCGGGCAGGGGTGGGGCGATTTCAGGAATGGCCGAGTAGCTAAAAGCCGACGCGAAAAGGGCCGCCAGCATCAAGGCGTGCAGCCAGAGGCGGTGAAATAGGAAAATTGTCATCGGGAGGTTGGGAATTCTGACTGCATGGACCATGCCATCCTGACAGCCTTGGATGTCCTTTTGCTCGAATTACATCGGAAGAATGCAGGTGGCATGAGGTTTTCTGCAACATGATCGTCCCGCGTGCCTGCGTCCTTTGATTCGTGGACATGTCCCACGTCCAGACGTGCTGGCTGGGTTTGCAAGCCTGATTTCAGCGGTGGGAATTGGGAAGTACGTGCGACAGGGAGCGTTAGACACCCGCGAGAAACTTTTTCCACGTCTTGCACTCCTTCTGTGGCATGCCAATGGTGGGTGCTCCTTTACGATGAGCGACCCAATCAGTCACGAGTGCGGCATAGCAGTGGTGCGGCTGAAAAAGCCGCTGGGATACTTCTATCAAAAATACGGCAACGCCCTCTACGGCTTTGACGCCCTGCAGGCTATCATGACGAAGCAGCGCAACCGCGGTCAGGACGGCATGGGCATCGGCTGCAGCAAGCTGGGCATGCCCCCCGGCCTCCCTTACATGTTCCGCATGCGGAGCACCGAGAGTGTGGAACGCATCGGTCAGGTGTTTGAGGATGAGCGCAAGGAGTTCAAACGCATCGCCCGGCGTATTGACAAGCAGCGCAAGGATGAGCGCGACCAGGAGGGAAAAGAGTTTGTTTCGTTTGAGGACGATCCGGACGCCATCAAGCGCGAGTTTGAGATGGCCGGGGAAATTTACATCGGCCACTTGCGCTACGGCACCAGTGGTGATTTCGGCAAAGGGGCGCTGCATCCCTACATGCGCCGCACCACTTGGCCCACCCGTACCCTGATGGTCATGGGTAACTTCAACCTCACCAACACACGCGAACTTAACGAGGTGATGATGAAGCGCGGGCAGCACCCTGTCTTCGGCACAGACACGCAGAGTGTGCTGGAAGAAATCGGCTTTCAGCTCGATGAGGCGCACACCAAGCTTTACCACGTCCTGCGTGACTCAGGCATGCCCGGGGAAGACATCCCGCAGCACATCAGCGAGCAACTGGATGTGACCGCCGTAATCAAAGAATCCGCCAAACGCTGGGATGGTGGCTACAGCATCGTCGGCGTCATCGGCAATGGCGACCTCTTCGCCATGCGCGACCCTAGCGGCATCCGCCCCTGCCACTATTACGAGAACGACGAGATCTTCACGATCGCTTCCGAACGCGTCGCCCTGATGTCCGTCTTTGGTGTCAATGAAGAAGACATCCACGAAATCCCCCCCGCACATGTGGCCGTGATCAAGGCGGATGGAGGCATGACCATCCAGAAGTTCACTGAGCCGCGTGAATTCAAGCCCTGCTCGTTTGAGTGTATTTATTTCTCGCGCGGCAACGACTCCGCCATCTACCAACAGCGCAAGGCGCTTGGTGAGCAGTTGGTGCCGCAGGTGGTCAAAGCCATCGACAACGACTTCGAGCACACCGTGCTCAGTTTCATCCCGAACACGGCTGAGACGGCCTACTTTGGTTTCCTTGACGGCCTGCGTAAAAGCCGCCGCGTTGTCGTCAAAGAGGCGCTGGTGGAAATGCTCAAGCGCGGTGAATTTGACGAGGCCAAGTTGGATGATCTCGTGCTGCGCAACTGGCCGCGAGGCGAAAAAATCGCCCTCAAGGACATCAAGATGCGCACCTTCATCGCCCAGGAGACGGGGCGTGATGCGCTAGTGTCCGGCAGCTATGACATCACCTACGGTGTCGTGACACCCAAGGACAACCTCGTCGTCATTGACGACTCCATCGTCCGTGGCACCACGCTGAAGAAAAGCCTGCTGCGCATCCTTGCACGCACCAATCCGAGGCGCATCATCGTGTGCTCCACCGCTCCGCAGATCCGCTACCCCGACTGCTACGGCATCGACATGGCCGAACTCGGCAAGTTCATTGCCTTCCAGGCAGCCATTTCACTTCTGCGCACGCGTGGGATGTCGCACATCGTGCATGAGACCTATCTCGCGTGTAAAGCCGAGATGAAGAAGCCGAAGGAAGAGATGCGCAATGCTGTGAAAGCTATCTACGCGCCGTTCACCGACGAGGAAATCTCCGCTCGCATCGCCCAGATGATCAGCCCTGAGGATACACCGTGGCATGGCACCGTCGAAGTCATTTACCAGACCATTCCAGACCTCCACAACGCCCTCGGTGCCGAGTACGGCGACTGGTACTTCAGCGGTGACTATCCGACTCCCGGCGGCTATTCAGTGGTGAACCAGTCCTTCATCCTCTACTGCGAGGCCAAGGATGGCCGTGCGCATGAGGCGCTCCTGTGAGTCTTTGGGGCACTAAGGACGGTGGTTAATCGTAAATGGACACTCGGATGGGGGTGAATTGCGCCTCTAGGAGGTCGCTGGCCGGTACGTCTTTCATATCAAGGTGTGTCTCGCTGTCTGCCAGAGGCCAGCCATGTCCCTGAGTGTTGTATTCACGATCAAGCGCCGCACGCTCGCCGCGCTGAGGAATCCTCACGCGTACGCGATCAAGAGTGACTTCTGAATTGAATGGGTTATGGAAGCAGAGACGGATGGAGTTGTGCGACACATCCCATTTGAATCCAAGTTTTGTGATCTCAGCTTCGGTCATGTCTCTGCGTTTTGGCACCTGCAGCGGTTTTGGTGCTGCGGTTCTTTTGACTTCGTCCTGGCGGAGCCTTTCGGCTTCCGTGGAAGAGATGAAGACTTCGCTGGCCGAGCCGTTGAAGTGATTTACCGCAACGAGACGTCTGTCGATGGGCACGATTGTTTTGCTGAATCCAAACCACAACAGAGAGGCACCGGTGATGGCACCAAGGATGAACGTAATGAATAGCTTCATGGTTGTGGGAGACTGGATAGCATGTCCGGAGGTTTCGTCGCAAGACTAAATCACCATGCGGGGATCAGACGGAATCTTATGTCGGGCCATTCATTCGTTTTTCAAACCACACCAAACGCGCACACTTCGTTTTTGTTCGCGCAGAGTCTCGTGAGGTGAAACTCTGTGCAGAGCGGCGGCGCTTCGCGTTTGAGGATGTCGAGCAGCGGATACTCATCGTGGCCTTTGAATTTGATCGTGACGATGAAGTTGCGCATGCGCTTCTCACGCAGCCATTCGAGCAGCAGATCGATGCTGCGCTGGGGGGCGGCGATGACGTCGCAGACGAGCCAGTCCACGGTTTGCGGTGGCTTGTATTTGAAGGCGTCAGCAACTTGGAAATGCAGGCGCGGATTGCGCATTAAATCTTCGCGTAGCTCTGAGCGGTCAATGGCTATGACGTTCGCTCCGCGCTGGATGGGTACATAGCTCCAGCTTCCCGGTGAAGCCCCGAGATCAACGCAGGTCTGCCCGCGCTCAATCTGGCGTCCCAGACGCTGCTCGGACTCCACCAGTTTTGTGAAGGCACGGGAGGGGGCGCTTTTGTCTTCGGCCAGCGGCACGTCACCGCGCGGGAAGCTCGAAATCAAACTGCGCAGCGTATAAGGCTGCGGTGCGAGTGTGTTGGAGAGCCAGCCGGTTTCGGGGGAGGTGAGAATGCACTGCACGAGGGATGTTTGCGCATCAAAGACAGCGTCGGATTCGATCAAGGAGCGCAGTAGCTTTCTGCGCCGTTTTTTAAGGCGTTCCACCAAACTGGCATGGATTAATTCACAGCGGTGTTGCCCAGCTTTGCCTTCGCCATACTGAGGCCAGAGATGCAGGCGCCAGGGCTGGTCATCAGGAAACACGCCGGCGGTGGCTTCGATGATGCGATCTGCCCATGCATTGATCGAAGTGGCCTGGAGTTCTGTGGCGTTGGGAAGTGTCTGGCGCGCAAAGGCGAGCAGCATTCCCTCCAGCTCCAGATCCGCTGCGATGCCGAGGCCTTCGATCTCACGTTGCGCGGCATCCGGCGCGGCGCGGCGCAGTTCATCCGCAAGGAACGGCGCGGTATCAGGATCAACGAGGAAGAGATGCACGCTAGGCTTGGTCGATCACGGTTTGGCAGGCGCAGGCTTTGCCGGTGCCGTCTCTTTGAAGGGCGATACGACACCCAGCGTGGATGGCAGGAAGTCATCAGTGCGGAAGCAGGAGGCGGGAAGGCCCTCGGCGTTGATGAGATTGGCACCTTCCGGCCAGCTGGCCCACGCGTAGCGTACGCCAACGGGCTGTGGCACGGCATCGCTCCAGACAACGACTTCGCTGCCTTCGACTTTGGCCTTGGCCCACACCCATTTTTGATCAGCCCCGGCGATCTGGAAACTTTTCGGTTCACCGCCATCACGGGTTTTTAAACCTGAGCCGGTGTGGGTGAACTGAATGCGAATCTTGTCTCCCTGAACGACGGAAGAAAGATAGAGCGGGCCGCAGTATTCGGAGCCGGCCTTGCCGTAGTCCTGAGCCAAGGCCCAGAGCGCGAGACGGCGTCCGACTTCCTGTTTGTTCTTGGGATGGATGTCGTTTTGCTCGCCGATGTCGTTGATGATGGCGATGCCACATTTGTCGAGTGTTTGAGTTGTGAGCGTTTGTGCCTCCTGCAGTTCGGCCCAGCTATCGGGGACACCGGGTTCCGTGGTCACGGGCTTGCCGTTGCCAAAATTGGCTAGCTGAACGATGTAAAACGAGAACGGGTCCAACCATTGTTTGCGCCAGTCATTGATCATGGTGGGTAGCAATTCCTGATACTGAAAGGCGCGGCGTTGGTTCGACTCGCCCTGGTACCAGATCACGCCTTTGATGGCATAGGGAACCAATGGGGCCACCATGCCATTGAAAAGCACGCTGGGGTGATGTGGTGTCTTGGTGGGATCTTCCGGCGGGCGCGGTGCCTGTGGTTTCGGCTTCTTTTGGTCTGCGGGCAGTTGGGCGTTTTCGGCGTCGATCTTCTGCACCTGCGCCTGCCAGTCGGCTTTGCGCTGATCAAAGGCGGCCAGTTCCTTGGGGCCATCCCATTTGGCGACTGCGTCCTTCCAGTCGGTGAGCATTTCTGCGGCGCAGGGCCGTTGTTCGAGCGCCTCGTGGCTTGTCCAGGCTTCGACACGCGTACCGCCCCAGGAGGTGTTGATCAATCCGACCGGCACTTTCAGCACCTGATGCAGGTGGCGGCCAAAAAAGTAACCCACGGCGGAGAACTCACCCACATTGGCGCTGGTGGCCTCTTTCCACATGCCCTTGCAGTCGGACTGTGGCGTCATGCTCGGGCTGCGTTCGACATTGAACATGCGAATCTGCGGGTGATTGGCGGCGGCGATCTCCTCCTGCGCCTTGCCGGCCTGCTGCACCGTCCATTGCATGTTCGACTGGCCGGAGCAGATCCAAACTTCGCCAACGAGGACGTTTTTCAGCGTGATCGTATTTTTTCCAGTCACCACCAAATCGCCGGGCTGGGCGTTGGCATTCATCGGGTTTAGGGTGATCGACCAATGGCCGGTCGGGTCAGTGATCGAGCTGTGTGACTGATCGCTAAAAGTGACCTTCACGTCTTCACCGACCTCAGCAGTGCCCCAGATGCGGATGAGCTGTGCCTGCTGAAGGACCATGCCGTTGGAAAAAATGGCGGGCAGTTTGACCTCGGCCTGCAGGCAGGTGGCCAGCAGGATGAGGCAGATAATAGCGTATTTCATGGTGAATTGTCGTATGAGAGCCGGGTTCCGGCAAGTAAGCCAAATGTCAGAGCAGGGTGCTGTCGTCGGTGCGTTCCAGACGGCCGATCTTCTTTTTGATCGTCTCCAATAGCACGGTCATCTCATGCACGCTGCGAAAGCATTCTTTCTGCGTCTCCTCATCCGCCAGTCCGGGCACGGCGGGGTGAATCTTCATGAATTGCAGCGCGATGTTTTTGCAGGCTTCGCGGATTTGAGCGATGGCGGCGGGTCTGTCCATTCCCCAGCGTAGAGCGCCCGCCCGCGCGTGCAAGATGCGGATCAGTCTTCGTGCGGCTTCCGCACACGCAGCGAATCTTTGAGGCTGACAAAATCCGAAAGCAGAAAGATCACGGTGAAAAAGGCCAGCAGAACCTCCATCATCGTGATCAGCTTGGCCGGGACGGTTAGCGGCGTCACATCCCCAAAGCCAAAGAAAGAGAAGTTTAGCACGCTGAAAAAGAAGAATTCAAACAGTTGCTCGCTCTGATTCCAAGCGGCGTCGATCGAGCTGAAACTCGCCGGCTCCGCCGTTTCCAGGCACCAGTAGTCGAGCGCGAAGGCCAGGGTGATCTGCGCCATGTTCACCCCCATGAGGCCGAGAACACGGTGGTAGGGCATGTTATCTCGTGTGGCCATCAGAATGTGGTGGAGATTCTCCACGAAAAAAAAGACCGTCTTTGCGAATGCAGCCGCCAGCACTAACAGGCAGAACGTGCGAGTGCTCAACCAGTGCGCACCCCACAGTGCCTGCAGACCTGCGGCCACCAGAACAATGACCACGACCTCGCCGCCTTGGCGGATGACCTGCCTCGCAATGCCTGGTTCATTTTTCATTGCACGGATTTGAGACTTTCTTGCCCCCCTCGTCGAGCGTAATTTCGTCAGGCATTCGTCATTCGCCTTTCCAGTTTATCATTTAACCTCCGCCCATGAATCTCGTCTCCACCGCCATCCGCTACTCTACCTACCTGCTTGCCATCGCAGGTGTGATCGCCATGGGGTTTGTGCTACAGACCATCCGCAGCCAGGAGTCCGCCATCCCGCCACCTCCTGTGCTGCCGCCTCAGAAGAACGCGCCCGATGACATCGCGGCCACTGGCATCCTTGAGGCCAAAGATGAAAACGTGGCCATTGGCGTGCCTGCACCGGGTCTGGTTGAGGCGGTCAAAGTGGCGGTTAATCAAGTCGTCAAAGAGGGGGATCCGCTGCTCATTCTAGATGACCGCGAACTGCGCGCCTCGTTGCTCAAGCAGCAGGCCGCCATCGCAATCGCGGAGGCGAACATTGCCATCAACCGCGCCCAACTCGCCAAGGTGCAGGACATGCTCGACCGCATGACGTCCATCACTGATCAGCGTGCCATCAGCCAGGACGATCTGCGCAACCGTACCAACGACGTGCTCGTCGCCAAAGCGCAAATGCAGGCCGCAGAAGCTCAGCTCTCATCTGCCAAGGCCGACGTGCAGCAGACCGAATTGCTCATCGACCGGCTCACCGTCAAAGCACCGAAGGCCGGCACCATACTCCAGGTCAACATTCGTGCCGGTGAATACGCCTCCCCGGCGAACAAGGACCCAGCGCTCGTGCTGGGAGACATCTCGACACTGCATGTGCGTGCGGATGTGGATGAACAAAATGCCATGGAGGTGGCTTCTGGTCTCGACGCCACTTTCTCGCTGAAGAGCGATTCTTCCAAAAAATTCAAAGTACAGTTCGTCCGTATCGAGCCCTACGTCATCCCCAAAGTCTCCCTCACCGGCGCCAGCACCGAGCGCGTGGATACCCGCGTCCTGCAGGTCATCTACAAACTCGACCGGCCCAAGGATCAGCCTCTCTACGTCGGCCAGCAGGTGGATGTGTTCATTGCGCGGAAGAAGTAATCCGGGCAAGAGACTCGTTGAGTCTCCCTAATTTCCACGCATGAATGCCCACCCTCATTCATTCGCATGCACTACCTTTCCACCCGCGGCCAGACGAAGCCGCACACTTTCTCTGAAGCCGTTGAAGCCGGTCTGGCACCAGATGGCGGACTGTTCCTGCCGGAGAAACTGCCGAACATCGCTGATAAGCTGCCTGAGTGGTCGAAGCTCACCTACCCGGAGCTGGCGGCGGAGTTTTTTACGCTGTTCGCGCCGGAGATCAGCCATGCTGAATGGCAAGATCTGACAGCGGAGGCGTATCGGCGCTTTGATTCGCCGGACGTGGCTCCGCTGAAGAAGATAACCGACAAGACCTACGTGCTGGAGCTGTTTCATGGGCCGACTCTGGCTTTCAAGGACTTCGCGCTGCAGTTGCTAGGGCTGCTTTACAAACGTCAGGTTGAGCACACGGGCAAGCGCCTGTCTGTGCTCGGAGCGACATCTGGAGACACAGGCTCGGCGGCGATCCATGGCTGCCTGGGACGTGATGGCATCACGATTTTCATTCTTTACCCCAATGGCCGCGTGGCACCGCTGCAGGAACGCCAGATGGCCTGCACGGGGGCCGAGAATGTTTTCGCCATTCCCGTGCCTGGAACTTTTGATGACGCGCAGCGCGTGGTGAAGGACACCTTTGGCGACATCGAATTCGCGAAATCGGTGAATCTCTCCGCTGTGAACTCGATCAACATCGCCCGTGTGCTGGCGCAATGCGTGTACTACATCTGGGCCTGCCTGAAGCTGCCTGAGAACGAGCGTGCCACGGCGGAATATGTCGTGCCTACGGGCAATTTCGGCAACGTGCTGGCCGGATGGATGGCGCAACAAATGGGCATGCCCGCAGGCGGTTTCCGTGTGGCGACGAATCAAAACGACATCCTTCACCGCTTCTTCACCAGTGGCGAATACAGCCAGAGCGAGGTGCATCCAAGCCATGCGCCGAGTATGGACATCCAGGCCGCGTCGAACTTCGAGCGTTTCCTATATTACATCCTCGATCAAAGCGCGGAGCGCGTGCGTGAGGTGATGTCGCAGATCAAATCGGGCGCTCCATTCAAAATCGTCCTGCCCAAGACCTCGCTGCGCTCGACCCGGATGGATGATGATCAAATCGTCAGCGTTATCACGCAGATGTGGAAGGACTGGCAGTACGTTCTCGATCCGCACACCGCATGCGCCTTCACTGACATGGCGCAGGATCGCGTCAGTGTCGTGCTGGCCACAGCCAGTCCGGCGAAGTTTCCCGAAGTTGTGCAGCAGGCCACAGGATGCGAGCCCACGCATCCCACGCTCGAAGCGCTCAAATCCAAACCACTGCAAACTTGGCCGATGGCGGCTGATGTGGCGACGGTGCAGGAGTTCATCCGGCAACAAACTAGTCATGGAACCAAGGCTTGACTGCGATGGCGGTGTCTTGGTTTAATGACTTAAAGACATCTCATGAACTTGTTGCCACTTTCGTTCGATATCACCGGCTCGATGGACATTTCTCACTACCTGACCAAGGGCAGTGACTCGGGCGACGGGGTGACGCTCATGGTTGGAGACAGTTACGCCTATCTCCTGCTCGGCAGTGGGCCTCTGGTGGTCATCGGCGCTATTGTGCTGATGAAGGTCATGTATGCACGGGTGAAATTCTTCGCGTTGGAGTTCGGCAACGGCGGCTTCTTTGACCGCATCAAGTCCATCGCGCCGTCTGTTTTTCTTGGCTCGATGCTGTTTTTACTGGGTGTGGCGGCTACTTGGCTCGGATGGCAGAGCAAGGGCTACTCCGTGACGATGAGTGCCCAGGGGCTGCATGAGGTGTCGCGCAACGCTTCCGTCCACTATGAGTGGTCCGATGCGACGAGCGCTGCGGAGCGCCTCAAATCGACTGAGTTTTGGGTGGCCTTCGCCAAGAATGGCCGCAAATGCCGGGTGAACTTTCAGCAGCGTTTCATCGGCGAAAAGCTGCAGGACAAGGCGATTGCCATCGCAGAGCAGGCACTGGCTTACTCGAAGATAGATCGTGTCAAATAGCACGGCTGCGCTATTTCAGCGTCTTGACCAGCACCTTTGAGTTCCGTCCGCTTTTGTCGTACTTCTCGCGGCGGCTGAGCGGCAGAGCACTGGGTTCGGTCACCATGTAGCCCATTTTTTCCTCGAAGAAGCGAAACGCCTGCGTGCTGAGCGCCACAATGACCTCGCAGCTTCTCTGCCGTGCTTGTTCTTCGGCAAAGGCCACGAGCTTTCGGCCATGGTTCTTGTTTTTGTGCGAGCGCCGTACGAAAAGGCAGGCCAGTTCGGCGATTTTTCTGCCGTCTTCCTCATAGGCATGTACAGCGACGGAGCCAATGGGGTTGCCATCGAGTTCGAGCACGAAGAAGTCTTTGATCTTGGATTGAATCTGGTCGCGAGTGCGTGGCACCAGCGCAGCATCGTCCACGCTTTGCTGCATCATGGAGAGCAGGGCAGGGACGTCGGAGGCGCGGGCCTTGCGGATCTGCTGGTAGTCATCGGCATGGATCATCGTGCCGACGCCTTCATTGGAGAAGAGTTCGGCCAGGAGGGCTTCATCCTGGGTACCATCGACGATGTGAACGCGCGGCACACCTTCCTGGCAGGCCAGCGCGGCATAGCGCAGCTTGGAGAGCATGCTCACGTCATGCTTTGCATCCTTGCGTTTGTGCATTTCGCGGGCTTCAGCCACGGAGAGCTGTTCTAGGCGGGTGCCGTCGGGGGCGGTGATGCCTGATTCGGCCACGAAGATGACTTTTGCAGCCTGCAGGGCGATGGCGACCTCCACGGCCACCGCATCAGAGTTCAGGCGTAGCGTCGTGCCTTTGCCGTCATAACCAAGGGGGGGGAGGATGGGGATGATGTCGGCCTTGAGAAGTGAGCGCAGGGTTTCTTCATCTACACGCTCGATACGGCCGGTGAATTCGAGATCAATACCGTCGATCACGCCTGCAGGATGCACCGCGAGTGCATTGGAAATGGCCACCGGCATCTCCAGCGCGGTCAGATCGGCCATCAGATCACTGCACTGCCGCATGATGGCGTCAGCTGCGATTTCGATGCCTGCGGCGTCAGTACGGCCCATACCGTCATCATTATAGAGGCAAATACCGCGCTTTTCGGCCAGCATTCGAACCTGCGCACGTGCGCCAAAGACGAGGACGACTTCGATGTTCAAAGACTGCAGCACCGCCACGTCCTGTAGCAGGCTGGCAAAGCCCGGCTGCATCATCAGCGCGCCATCAAAGGCAATCACGAAGACGCGTTGCCGGAATTGCGGCACGTAGCGCAGGATGCCGCGCAAGTCTTCGAAGCGCTGCTGGGGTTTGGCGGGGTCGTTGTTCACTGTTAGAGTGATCAAGATAGCACAACACTCGCAATTTCGTCCCAAAGTTTGTCGATCTCCTTCGGGCCGTGCGAAGGCCTGCCAGCTTTCGCGAACCAGTAGTCCGCGTTCCACTGGTCGCCTTCGATCACATGGAGCAGCGCATGAATCCAAGAACCCATCTTCGTGTGGATATCCTGCGCGATATTGTGCGCGGCGTCCCAGTTTCCCTGCTTCGCATGCCAGAGGGCGAGCGCTTCGGGAGAAACAGTTTCAGCCTGAGCCTGCGTGGTGGTCTTGAGTTCAGCGGCAGTCATTGCACATCAATCTTCCGGCATTGGACGGCCCTTGGTTTCTGGAAGAAACATCAATGCCACTAGACCCAGGAGAAACACGCCACTGAGATAGCATGCGGCATTTCGGAAGGCGGTCAGTTCGGCGGCTGCTTTCATGACGGCGTCGGCATTGGCGGGCAGTGCTGCGACGGCCTTGGCACCTAGGTTCGCCTGCAATTGTCCGAGCGTCAGCGGACCGCTGGCGGCGATGAATCGTCCAACGTTGTAGCAGAAGCTCACGCCCGTGCTGCGCAACCGCGTGGGGAACAATTCAGGCAGGTAAATGGCGAAGCCTGCGAACAAGGCGAGCTGGCAGAAGCCCATCACAAAGCTCATCCAAATGTCGCCGCGAGTGCTGAAGTTCTGGTAAAAGAAGATGGTGGACACAAAGGCGGCGATGAACGCGGTCGCAAAGACGGGTTTGCGACCAAAACGGTGCGCACCCTTGCTGAAAGCGGTCATGCCGCAGAAGGCGCCGAGGTTCATGACGATCAGATTGGCCGCAGCCCACCACTGTTTGCCCTTGGCGATCTCTTCCGGGCTGAGATTGTCGGCCGCCAGTGCATTCGCGATGGCTGGAGCCACGAGTTTGTTGCTGAAGAATCCGACGCCCCACAGGCCTACGACAGCCGACACGCAGAGCAGCATGCCCAGCAGAGCTGGCGCACGCCAGCGTTTCTCGCCAAAGAGGCTGGAGTAGGATCCCATGGCTTTGCCGCCGACTTCCTTGCTGGCAGCTTTTGCTGCGACCCATTTTTCGGGCTCTTTTAAGCGCAGCATGATGAAGATGCACAAGAAGGCCGGAATGGAGCCGATCCAAAATAGGTATTTCCACGAGACCATTGGATCGGTGCCGGATAGAGCCATGGCGCACAGGCCGGCGGTAACATTGCCGACGGCAGACAGTGCCTGTAGCAGGCCCAGGGCTTTCGGACGGGCGAATTCCGGCAGCGCATCTGCCACAAGGGCGACCGCCAGACCAAACACACCGCCAACACCCAGGCCGGTGAGCGCACGATAGATCATGAACTGGGTCATGTCGGTCGCGAAGGATGACAGCCCGGTGAACAAGGAGTAAATGAGAACGGTAAGCGCCAAGGTCTTGGCTCGTCCGATGCGGTCACCGATGGCACCGAAGAACAATCCGCCCGTGGCCCAGCCAGCCACGAACACGCTCATCGCCCAACCGCTCATTTTGCCCTGGCTAAGAGCATCCATGCCTGGGGAGAGCGCCTTGACCGCATTGTCACGGGCGAGAATGAAGAGCTGCTGATCCAGGCAATCGAAGCACCAAGCCGCAGATGCGACAAAGAAAACAAACCAATGGTAACTGGACAGCTGCTTGTACCAAGGGAGGTCTGGGTTGTAGGTAGAGGGAGTGCTCATGAAGCGCGGATGTTGAATGACGCTGAGGGGTATGACAATCCCGAATTCACAGGAATCACGGCGCTTCAGCAGTGCCGGTTCTTTCACCTAGATCGTTGGAGGCGAAAGTTTGACATGCAATCAGTGTGCCAGACCTGCTCGGCAGGCGCGTACACTTGCAGATCATTGAACATGATCATTGAATTTTGACCATTGGCCGTTAAACACTCCTATGCGCAAAAACGTCGCACTTCTTTTACCATTGGCGCTTGCGTGTTTTGTCGTCGCTTGCGCCACATATGACGGCTCTCGCGTTGCGCGCTGGGAGTCGCGCTTTGCGCCGGTGCCTGCCGGGGCGATGACGCCGGACCAGTTGCTTGGCGAGACGCACATCAAGTTGGACATCATCCCATCCGGCACGGTGGGCCGCCGTTACTACCGGCCAATGAAGCCGCGCTACATCACCATTCACAGCACGCAGAACTACACCGGCAATGCCTACCAGCACGCGCTGGCGCTGAAGCGTGGAGCCTTGCGTGCAACGAAACGCAGGGGGGGCAACCGCATTGGCTTCCTCACCTGGCACTTCACCGTGCAGGATGACGTCGCGATCCAGCACCTTCCCTGCACCGAGCAGGGTGAGCACGCTGACTTCGACGGCGTCGGCAACAACTACAGCATCGGCATTGAGATGTGCGAGCATCAGGGCAACGATCTTGGTCAAACGATCGACCGCACAGCGCGGCTCGCCGCGTATCTCATGCGCGCATACAACATCCCGCTCAGCAACGTGGTGCCTCATTATCATTGGCCACGTGTGGGCACCAGCCCGCTGCACAAAGACTGCCCCCATTTCCTGCTGGAGAATGGCCGCCCAGGTCAGACCTGGAGGTGGTTTCAGGGACGCGTGCAGTTTCATTACAACCGCATGCTGGCAGGTCCAGCAACGCCGCTGGGTTAGCTCATGAAAGCCACCCTGGTCCAGCTTGTTCTCATTCTTACGGCTCATTCGGCCTGCTGCGGGCAGAAAGCGGACGCGTGGCCGGAAAAGCCGGTAGCCAGTCAAAGCAAGCAGATCGCTATACTGGAAGACAAGCGCCTCAGCGAAAGCTCCGGTCTGGCTCTGGGTATCCGTGATCCCTCGATTTTTTGGACTGTGAACGATTCCGGAGGCGATCCCTGTGTCTTTGCCATTGACCGCAGCGGTAAAACGCGTGCCAAGGTGCGCGTGCGAGATGCGGCGAACTTCGAC
The DNA here is from genome assembly GCA_027490195.1 of Verrucomicrobiaceae bacterium. Lineage (GTDB taxonomy): Bacteria > Verrucomicrobiota > Verrucomicrobiia > Verrucomicrobiales > Verrucomicrobiaceae > Prosthecobacter. Next base: position 83,586 of record JAIXYN010000025.1, read on the forward strand.
TGGGAGGACATCGCTTCTGGCAAAGATGAGCAGGGAACTCCGACGCTGTTCATCGGTGACATCGGCGACAATCTTTTCATTCGCGCTTCGATTCAGATCTATCAAATTCCCGAGCCTGAAATCAACGCGGCCGGCAAGCCTGTGGCGGAAACTGAAACCGCCGCGCCGCAGATCTGGCGTGCGAACTATCCTGACGGCAGGCGCAATGCCGAAAGCCTGCTCGTGCATCCTCTGACCGGGCGACTTTATATCCTGACCAAGAGTGAGGACGGCAGGTGTGCACTTTATGTTTTTCCACAGAAGTTGCAGCCCAAGGTGAGCATGGTGATGGAAAAAGTGGCTGATTTGGCCTTCCCCACTCTGATACGAGCAGGCAAGCGCCCGCATGACAACTGCATGACCACAGGTGCGTGCTTTGCCCCGGATGGTTCAAGCATGGTCGTCTCCACCTACAGCAGCCTCTACGAATGGCTGCTGCCCAAGGACAAGCCGCTCGCCGAGGCTCTGCAGCAAGCGCCGCTGCGCATCGAGCCCGAACTCCTGCGGCAGGTGGAAGGTGTTTGCTATGACAGAGACAGTCGCACGCTCTGGATCACCAGCGAACACCTGCCGACTCCATTGCTGCGGGTGACACGCTGAGCCGGGTCATTTCACCCACTCGAAGAAGCCCATGGCTTCGAGTTCGCCGTGCAGCCTGTCCTTTTGTGCGGGAGTGAGTGTGGTGTTGGGGAGACGGGCCGGGCCGACATCGACGCCAAGCATCGCCATCACGGCTTTTGCGGCACCGATGTAGCCATAGCTGACGAGAGTGCTGATGATCTGCACGCCACGGAATTGCTCCACCCTTGCAGCGGCGAAGTCGTTCTGTGCGAATGCGGCCAGCAGGCGCAGGTATATGGGGGCGGCGAAATTGAAGCCGCTGCCGACAGCCCCCTTGGCGCCCATCGCCAAAGCGCCGAGCATGTGCTCATCGCAGCCGAAAGGGACGTCCCAGGCCCCCTTGTCGGCACGTAGGCAGTACTGATAGGCCATAAGGTCAGGATTGGTGAATTTGACGCCGGCCAGATTCGGAATGCGCTTGCTTGCCTGCTGCAGGAAATCGGGCACGGAGAGATTCACGCCAGTCATCGACGGAATGTCATAGTAGTAAAAGGGAGTGTCAGACGCTGAGGCAGCGATCTGGGCCATCGTCTCCACCAGCACCTCGACGTTCTTCGGTTTGAAGTACATCGGAGCCAGAGCTGCGATGGCTGATGCGCCCAGATTTTCAGCCTGCTCCGCCAGCGCTTTTGCATCGGCGACGCAGTTTGCCCCCACATGCACTACGACACGCATGGCGGTACCTTTCGTGACCGCCATCCAGCATTTGGCCAGCAGGTGGCGCTCTTCATAAGTGAGCGAGTGACTTTCGCCGGTGCTGCCACCGATGAAAACGGTATTCACCCCTTTCGACAGCAGGAACTCCGTTTGCTTTTCCACCACGTTGAGATTGAGCGAGCCATCGGGATGAAAAGGCGTGTGCGTGGCTGTGACGAGGCTGTGCAGGCGTTGGGAGTCGGGCAGGTTCAGCATGATGCGTCAAACCTGCGACACACCAAATCCTCTGCAACATGATTCATGATGGTGATTTTGTTTATCCATGCGCTTTGGACGTACCTTGACCGATGCTACATCCCCTTCGGCATCCACGGTTCCAGCTTGCTCACTTCCGCCTTTGCGGCTGAGCTGACGGGGATGCCCCAGGCATCGAAGAAGGGGCCGAGGTTCTTGTTGGTGATCTTGGAGTAGCGCACGAGGAACTGGTCGCGGCGCTCGTCATCGCTCTTCGGTGCAGGGCCGAATGAGGGGTCGTCAAAGCTGTAGAGATATTTGCGCCAGCTTTCCCAGCTGAACTCCTGCATGAGCTGGATGTAAGTGGTTAGCGCGGTGAAGGGTTCGCTTTTCCACACCTGCCACTTGTTAGCGGCCTTCTTGATCTTTTGAATGTTCTCCTTGCGAGATTCTTCGGTGATGGCGGGGTGGCCGATGAGCCAGTCTTTCTTCAATACGGCATCGTAGCAGTACATACCGATGACGTTGTTGGTGACCTCGCCGGTGCCGTCGAAGGTGAATTCGCCACGCTGATGATTATGGCCGATCTCATGGTAGAAACCCCAGCCTGGGAACTTCAGTTTGCCAAAAGTCGTCATCTCCGGTGCGGCGCTCGTTGGAATCATGATCGGATAACCACTGTGCATGTAGCCAGCGCTGATCTGAACATCCGCCACGATGCGTTCGGGGCGTTTACGTTCGGCGGTTTGATTGGCGATGTCGTCCTGCGCTTCGACCACCTTCTTCCAGAACTCCATGAGTTGCGTGGGATTGTTGATGGCGCGCGCAACCTCGGTGGGACAGCTTAGGATCAGCTTGTCGCAGGCCAGTTCGGACCAGGGAGCGGGGCGCTTTTTGATCTCGCTCCATTTGGCATCGTCATCCTGACCGAGGACGAACAGCGGTGCTGGCACGGCGTTTTGAACGACGGCGGTGAAGGGCTCGTCGTCCTTCGCTCGGCCAGGAACCTCGATGTAGATGAGCCCGCCAAAGGCGCTGGCGGTCTTCGTCTCGGCAGTAGCCAAAGGAACGCTGCGTGTGATGTCAGGTGCGCGTTCCCATTTGTCGAGATGGTAAAGCGTGTCGCTGTGGCAGCCGATGCGCACGGAGTAGCCTTTATCGGCAAGTTTTTCCGGCAGTGTAACGGTGATGGTGTCTCCTGCGGCCGCGTAGAGGCCGGTGCTGGTCCAGCCAGGGATGCTGGGTGTCACCTTGATTTCTCCTGAAACTCGTACCGCCCCCTCGGGCACTTTGCCGGGGAAGATTGCATGCGCGGGATGTGCGGCCACGCCTTCACCGGCGGCGAGACGCAGCACGCGTGTTTCCATGCCGAGGCGCAAACGCTGCGCGGCATGCTTGTCGGCGGTGAGCGGTGCCTGAGCGGTCGGCACCACGGCATCAGCGCCTGCAGTGCCCAGCGCGGCGAGCACGGCGGCCTTCAGATTGCTGCGGTCTGGTGGTTGCGCCGCCATGGCGATCTGGATGGCGTTCGTGCCCTGCTTCATTTGCACAGCCGTCAGCGCGGGGCCGCCGTCGCGCTGCTTTTTAATCGCGCTGATGGCCTCCGAAGCATTCATCATCGGCGGCAGTTCCGCGCGTGCTTCAAAGCTGCGCAGTTGGTCAAACGCGCTCATGTCTGTGATCGCGATGCCTGCGGGCATCAGCGCTTGGTTGAGCCCGTGTGAAACGGCCAGATCTTTGCCGCCACTTGTCTGGCCGAAGGCCCAGCCCGTCATGCCGCCGATGAAGCCGCCGCCGCCTTTGACATACTCTGCCACGGCTGCACCCTCCTCGGCGCTGATGATGCCCTGCATGTTCACGACGACGACATCGTAGTCTTTGAGGCTCTGCTTCTCGATCTTGTCAAAAGTATCCGCATTGAAGCCGTGCTGCTTGTACAAATTGACCGCGTTCACGCCCTTGAGGCCCACGCGTGGTTTTTCTTTGTTAGCCGCCCACTTCACGCAGTTCTCCATGAGCTTTGCGTCATCCCCGCCCTCACCGCCGGCGAGGTAGCTGTTGTGACCAAAGAGAATGACACGTCCCTTGGCATAACCTGCCGCAGCTGCGACTGCGATCTCGACCCCATCCTTGTCAGGCGCAGAGAGAATGGGAAACGCCATATTCCCCCAGATACCGATGGGTCCCGGCGCACCCGCCTTCGGCAACGATTTGACACCTTCGAGGATTTTGGCGCGTTCGGCATTCACGAGCGCCTTGGGCATCTGCGCATGCAAGACCCCGACAAAAGCGAGGAGGACGAGTGTGGTGGCTGATTTCATGGTTGGGGTATCATAAGCTATTGATTTTCGATTTCGGGACAAAGTTGTCCCGCATGTCTGACCGGAGTATGAGAGTCGGAAATGCGTTGGTTCCTGTCCAGCGCATCGCGGGTGGTAGCTTGAAGCTTTTTCGGTGAGTTGGATGAAGGGTGGAAAGATGTTTGTATGGAGAGCCCAGCAAATAAATGGCTGAGGTCTTGTGGTTTCGAATCTTCAGGGCATCAGGAAAATCACGCTTGGTATCGAGTGCGTATGGAAAAGGATAAACTCCAGGTGACCCCAGATAGATTAAATAGAACCATTGCCTGAATGGTCCTGCTTTGAAGGTCCCTGAGTGGTCCGTTTTCGAGATGCCAAGCAATCTGTGGCTGTTGTAAAGATACTCCACTTTTGCCCCTGCAACTGGCTGCCCTTTGTCGTCCACTACCTGGCCACTGACTTTAGCTGTCAGGGTTTCGTAATGGGGCATGATCACGCAACTCGAAATCAGCGAGACGAGAATGACAGCGATCAATGAAAGGTTCATGGCTGGATTAGCGGTAGATCACGACGAGGAACACCAGCGCGTCCCCTTTGCCGGTGTTGACGATGGCGTGAGGCACGTCAGCGCGGTAGGTGCCGGAGTCTCCTTTGCCGAGTTCTTCGCTGTTTTGGTCGGATTCGATGCGCACGCTGCCGTCCTCCACGGTCAGGAACTCGCGGGTGCCTTCAAAGTGAGCCTGGCTGCGCAGGGTGCCGCCGGGGCGCAGCGTCATCTCGTAAAACTCCACGTCCTTTTCGAGGTTGATGGGTGAGAGCGTGCGGATCTCGCATTGTTTGTCACTGCGATAGACCTGGGCGCGGTCGCTGGCCCGGATGACCTGGATTTTCGAGGCGCTGGCCTCGGCGCTCTCAATCAGCTCCTGCAAGGTCAGACCAAAGGCCCGGGCGATTCGGAAGGTCACGGTGAGGGTCGGATTGGCCTTTTCGCGCTCGATTTCACTGAGCATGGAGCGACTCACCCCGCTCGCCGTGGCGAGTTCTTCGAGCGACCAACCACGGTCTCCTCGCAGTTTTTTCACCCGCTTTCCCAGATTCTCATTGATAGCCTCAGGGCTGGATTCAATAGGGAGGGCGGCTTTGGGTTTGGGGGGCATGGGTGTCGGTATAACGGATGGTTCTCTTGTAAATTAGAAATTATAGTCACATGCTCAAATCATGATGCGTTGATATGACTGTTGACCTGCCCAGCTAGAACGCTAATTTCCACCATGCCTGCACGACCCAATGTCCGTTCTGAACTCGAAGCCGCCATGCGCCGGAGAATCCTGGTTATCGACGGGGCCATGGGGACAACCATTCGCGGATATGGGCTGAAAGAGGCCGACGCACGCGGCACCCGCTTCCTCTCCAACGAGAAGGATCTGCTCAATAACGGTGACATTCTTTCCATCACCCGCCCGGACATCATCGAGGACATCCACCGCCGCTTCTTGGAAGCCGGGGCGGACATCATCGAGACGAATACCTTCAGCGGCACCAGCATCGCGCAGGCGGAGTTCTTCACGGAGGTCCCGGCAGGACGGCGCAAAGATCCCGAATTCTTCCAGACCGTGCTGGAGGACAAATTCCTCAACGACCTCGCTTGGGAGATCAATTTCGAGTCCGCTAAGCAGTGCCGCAAGTGGGCTGACCTTGTGGGCGAAAAGACCGGACGGAAACGTTACGTGGCAGGGGCCATCGGGCCGCTCACCGTTTCGCTCTCGCAGTTCCCAGACCTTTCCGACCTCAGCTTCCGATATGTTACCTTTGATCAGGTTAAGGAAGCGTACAAGCACCAGGTTCGCGCGCTCATTGCCGGTGGTGTGGATACGCTGATGGTCGAGACGATCTTCGACTCCCTCAATGCCAAGACCGCCCTCGTAGCGATCCGTGAGGTGTTTGCCGAGGACCAAGTGGAGCTGCCCGTGCAGATCAGCGCGGCTGTCGGACCCGGTGGCGAGACCATGATTTCCGGTCAGGTGACCGAGGCTTATCTCAATGCCATGCGGCATGTGAAGCCTTTGTCCATTGGTCTGAACTGCTCCCTTGGGCCGGACAAGATGCGCCCCTTCCTGGAGGAGCTTTCCTCGAAGGCCGATTGTTTCGTCTCCGCCTATCCAAATGCCGGCATGCCGAACCCGCTGGCACCGACGGGCTTTGACCTGCTTCCACCAGACATGGCGGTGTTTGCCAAAGACTTCGGCAGCAGCGGTTTTGTGAACATCATGGGTGGCTGCTGTGGCAACACGCCCGAGCACATCGCCGCCATTGCCAAGGCGGTGGAAAATCTCCCACCCCGTCAGGTTCCTGCAGATTCGCATGCGATGCGCCTCAGCGGCTCACAGCCCTTTGTACTGAAGGGGACAACGCCGGATGAACGTCCGCCTTATCTCATGATCGGCGAGCGCACGAACGTGGCCGGATCTCCGAAGTTCGCCAAGCTCATCAAGGAGGGCAAGCTGGAGGAGGCCGTGGCCGTGGCCCGTCAGCAGGTGGAGAGCGGTGCCAATGTGATCGACGTTTGCATGGACGAAGGTCTCATCGACGGCGTGCCCACGATGACCAAATTCCTCATCCTGCTCCAGACCGAGCCGGAGGTGAACAAGGTGCCCATCATGGTGGACTCATCCAAATGGGAGATCATTGAGGCCGGCCTCAAATGTCTGCAAGGCAAAGGCATCGTGAATTCCATCTCCCTCAAGGAAGGCGAAGACAAGTTCAAGGAATACGCCCGCAAGATCAAACAGTACGGCGCTGCCACGGTGGTCATGGCCTTCGATGAGCAGGGCCAGGCCGCCACGTATGAGGATAAGATCCGCATCTGCGAGCGCGCTTACCGCATCCTCGTGGACGAGATCGACTTCCCGCCGGAAGACATCATTTTCGATCCCAACATCCTCACCGTGGCCACCGGCCTAGAGGAGCACAACAACTACGCGCTCGACTTCATCAATGCCACGCGCTGGATCAAGGAGAACCTCCCGTATGCCAAGGTCAGCGGCGGCGTCAGCAACGTCAGCTTCAGCTTCCGTGGCAACAACAAGGTGCGCGAGGCCATGCACAGCGTGTTTCTCTACTATGCCATCAAGGCGGGCATGGACATGGGCATTGTGAATGCCGGCATGCTCGAAGTGTACGAGGAGATTCCGAAGGACATGCTTGAAAAGGTGGAGGACGTCATCCTCAACCGCCGCCCGGATGCCACGGAGATTCTCGTGGATTACGCCGAGCAGTTCAAAGGCCAGGCTGGCACCACCAAGAAGGTGGAGATCGACATGAGCTGGCGGCAGGGCCCTGTGAGCAAGCGTCTTGAACACGCCCTGCTGCGCGGCATCACGGACTTCATCAATGAAGACACTGCGGAAGCCTTGGCCCAGCTCGGCAAGCCTCTCTCCGTTATCGAAGGCCCCCTTATGGACGGCATGAGCGTGGTGGGCGATCTCTTCGGCGCTGGCAAAATGTTCCTCCCGCAGGTCGTCAAAAGCGCCCGCGTGATGAAGCAGAGCGTGGCCTACCTGCAGCCCTTCATGGAAATCGAGAAGGTTCGCAGAGCGCGTGAACGCGCCCTGCTGCTCGAGGTCGCCGCCAAGACTGTGACCGCTCTGCAAAGCGGTGGTCTTGTCGCTGTGGTCGAATCTTTCAGCTACTCTCCTAGCAGCGGCTTGAGCCTCGAAGAGCGCCGTGCCGAAGTGAAGCTTGCAGCAGAACTGGGAGCCGTGTTTGAAGTCGAGGGCGAGGCCGCTCTTCAGCAGAAGCTCGAAAGCCTCCGCAAGGACACCTCCAACTCCGACCGCGTTGTCGCTCCATTCCTAAACCATGCTGACTCCACCGCAGGTGGTGGTGCCGGTTCTGCCAACGGACTGACCGCCGAAGACTTGATTCCTGCCGAGGCTGCCAAGCAGGGCGGGGGCAAGATCGTTCTCGCCACCGTCAAAGGCGACGTGCATGACATCGGCAAAAACATCGTGGGCATCGTTCTGGCCTGCAATGGCTTCGAAGTCACCGACATGGGCGTGATGGTGCCATGCGACAAGATTTTGGAAAAGGCGCTCGAAGTCGGCGCCGATGTGATCGGCCTCAGCGGCCTGATCACGCCTTCTCTGGATGAGATGGCGCACGTGGCCAGCGAGATGGAGCGTCGTGGCTTCAAGCAGCCGCTGCTCATCGGTGGTGCCACCACCAGCCCGGCGCACACCGCCATCAAGATCGCCCCGAAATACAGCGGTAGCATTGTGCATGTGCTGGACGCATCACGCAGTGTGCCGGTGACGACCTCCTTGCTCAGCGAAGAGCAGCGTGAGACCTTTGTGGCCAGCAACGAGGCACGGCACGCCCGTCTGCGCGAGGAGTACGGCAAGAAGAAGGATCGCGCGCTTCTCAGCATCTCCGAGTCTCGCGAAAAAGGCGTCAAGTTCGACTGGGCCACGCAGGACATCGCCACGCCGACTTTCCTCGGTACGAAGATCTATGAAGGTCCACAACTTGTCGCAGCGCTGCGCGAGTTCATCGACTGGTCGCCCTTCTTCCACTCCTGGGAGCTGCGTGGTCGCTGGATCGCTGCCGAGCAACGTTTCTCCTCCGCGCAGGAAGATGCGGAGATGAAGGGTAAAGCCGAAGCGGAGGCCCTCAAGCTCTACAAGGATGCCAATGATTTGCTCGACCGTGTCATTGCTGAAAGCCGGTTCAACCCGCGTGGCATCATGGGCTTTTTCCCTGCCAACGCGACTGGCGATGACATTGAAGTCTATACGGACGAGTCACGCGCCACGGTGAAAACCGTCTTCCACACCCTGCGCCAGCAGGTCATCAAGAAGGACACGCCGAACTACGCGCTTAGCGATTACATCGCGCCCAAGGAAAGTAGCCGCGCCGACTACATCGGTGGCTTCGCAGTCGGCATTCATGGCGCGGATGAGTTCGCCAAGGAGTTCGAAGCCGCTCACGATCCTTACAGCGCCATCATAGCCAAAGCTGTGGCCGATCGTCTTGCCGAAGCTTTTGCGGAATACCTGCATCAGCAGACAAGATTCGCCTGGGGCTATGAAAAGCCCGGCGAGCTTTCCCGCGAAGAACTCATCAAAGAAAAGTATCGTGGCATTCGACCCGCGCCCGGCTATCCCGCCCAGCCTGACCACACCGAGAAGCCCATCCTGTTTGATCTTCTCGATGCCACTGCCAAGACCGGCGTGGAGCTGACTGAAAGCATGGCAATGCATCCCGGCAGCGCTGTCAGCGGTCTCTACTTTGCGCACCCCGAGTCGCACTACTTCGGTATCAGTGTTCTGGGCAAGGACCAGGTGGAAGACTATGCGCAGCGCAAAGGCATGACACTTGCAGAGGCAGAGCGCTGGCTCGGTCCTTGGCTCGGCTATTGAGGCTTTTCCAAATTCAACGAAAAAAGCCACGGATGAAGTCGAACAGTCCGCGTCTCTGGCCGGGTTGCTGCATCTGACGCGCAGGAGCTGCGTGACCGTGGTGCTCTGTGCAGAAATTTTGGGGCACCAGATCGTATGGTAGGGCATCTTCGTACGCGGTGCCGGCGCGGCCGCAACCATCGGTGGCCAACTGGCTGCTTACGCGGCAGAGCGTCACACGTGAGAGCGGCAGAGTGACCTTGGGCACTTCCGTCTTATATCCGAGCGCCAGGGCTTTCTTCATCACGTCCGCCCAAATGGGCAGCGCGAGTGTGCCACCGTAGCCGCCTTCGACAATCGTCGCGGGTTTGTCGAGTCCCACCCAGATGCCGCAGCTCACACGATCCGTGAAACCGGCGAACCAAGCATCTTTGTAATCGTTCGTGGTGCCGGTCTTGCCCCCGCCGGGTTCTTTGAAACCATATTCATTGCGCAGGGATGCTGCAGTCCCCCGATCCAGCACCTGGGCTAGGATGTTGCGCATCAGGAATGCCACGCTTGGGGTGATGACCTCGGATTCGAGCACGGGGGTCTGATAGATGATGTTTCCCGCTTTATCGACAATGCGGTCGATGAGGTAGGGACGGCGACGCAGTCCTTGATTGGGAAAGATGCTGATCGCGCTGGTGAGCTGGCGCGGATTGCCACCGATGTTGCCAATGAAAATCTGCGGTGTCCGTTCGGCTGGTTTGCTGAAGCCGGCGTTGGTAAGCAGGTCGATCACACGATCAATCCCGGCGAAGTTGCCGAGGCGCAATGTCATGGTGTTGCGGCTTTTCACAATGCCGTCTGTCAGCGTGGTGAGGCCGAGGAATTTGCCGTCCGAGTTCTGTGGGCTCCAGCCGGGATCGGCACCCTCAATTTCGCCGGGCTGAATCGGCGCATCATTGATCAGCGTTCCGGGCATGAAGCCGGAGGCGATGCCGGCCGCATAAACGAAAGGCTTCACTGTCGAGCCTATCTGCCGCTCTCCCTGAGTGGCGCGGTTGTATTTGCTGTGGCGGTAGTCGCGCCCACCCACGAGGGCGAGGATGCCGCCTGTGGAGTTGTCCTGCACCATGAGCGCTGCCTGCAGATACGGCGTGGAGGCAATTTCCTGCGCGCCGTCCCAGGTCTTGTCAAAATCCGCTTTCTTCGGGTGGGCATACCCTTGCTGCTTTTCCACAGCAGCCAGGCGCTTTTCCACGGCGTCCTCGGCGGTGTCCTGCAGGTCTTTGTTCAGGGTGGTGAAGACCTGCAGCCCACCGTCTTCAATCTCCTGCTGCTCCAGGATCAAATCCAGGTCACGCCGGACGGTGTCGAGCGCGTAGCCGCCCTGGCTTTGAAACACGGGCTGCGCATGCAGGGCGATGTCCGCATACTTGGCTGCGATCTCCTCCTCGGGCGTGATCACCTTCGTTTCCAGCATGCGCTTGAGCACGGTGTCGCGTTCCTTGAGCGCACCTTCGTAGTTACGGAAGGGCGAGAAGCGCACCGGGCTGCGGATGATGCCGGCAATCATCGCCGCCTCGCTCAGGCTGAGCTGGCTGGCATGCTTGCCGAAGTAAACTTGGCTCGCTCGCTGGACCCCGTAAATACCGGGGCCGTAAAAAATGCGATTGATGTAATGCTCGATGATCTGGTCCTTGGTGCAGGCCTTTTCGATGCGGCGTGCCAGCATCATCTCCACCAGCTTGCGGTGGATGCTGCGGTCATCGAGATCCGGGAAGCTGTTGCGTGCCAGCTGCATGGTGAGCGTACTAGCTCCCTGCACCACACGCATGTCCTTGAGGTTGCGCACCGTGGCGCGCGCCACACCTTTGAAGTCGATGCCGCCGTGATCGTAGAACCGTGAGTCCTCACGCGCCAGCAGGGCTTTGACAAACCATGGCGACACCTCGCTTAACGGCACGACGATGCGATTCTCGCCATGCATGCGGCCGAGGACCTCGCCCTTGTAATCCATCACAATGGTGCGCTCCGGCATGTCCCCGAGTTTGGTTAGGTCGTAGGCCTTCGCCAGATGGCTATAAACGCCGATGACCACCGCTGCTGTGAGCGTGCAAAGCAGCGAACTTCCCATGAGAAAAATCACGCCAAGCCGCTTGAACGACTGCCAGCGAGAAAGGGTGGGTTTCGTCGGCTTGCGCTCTTCAGTGGGCTTCTTTTTCATGTGTGCAGGCATCGGGTCGCTGGTTTTGGACCAAAGATCAAGCCTCAGACGATGAACTCGGTGTGAACTTCAATTTCACATTTGGGCGTGACATTTCACCTTCGGTTCCCGTACCATACTGCTGCAAGTCTCCATCCGACCATGAAAGCACTTTGTCTCACCTTCCTTGTTGTCAGCACGTTTGGCGCCTCCGCCGCATTGCTTGAATCACCGCAGAAGGGCGGTTTGCAGATTAAGTCTCTCAGTTCGCTCAGCTTCGGACCGGAAGGTCTGATGTTGGTTGCGGAGCCGGCCACGGCCAGTGTTGTGGCGATCCAAACGGGTGATGCCGGCCCCAAGTCCGAGCGTCTCGCCAAGCCGGTGGCTGACATCGGCGCGCAGATCGCCGCAGGTCTCGGAGCCAAGAAGGAGGACATTACCGTTAAGGACCTCGCGGTGAATCCAGCCAGCGGGCGCATTTATCTCGGGGTGCAGCGCCGTCCTGACAACGCGGTGCTGATTGTCAGCGTCGGTGCGGACGGCAAGGTGGCTCCTCTGAATCTCGCTCCGTTGGCCTGGGTGCGCATCACACTCCCCGGCGGCACCGCCAGCAAGGTCACGAACATCACCGATGTGGCCTTCGACAAAGACCGCGTCTTTGCCACTGGCACTTGCAACGAGGAATTCGCCTCCCGTATTTTCACCATTCCCGTCCCGCTCAAAAACGGTGCCACAGCCAGTGTGTTCAGTGCGGAGACGTATCATGTGGCACATCGCAAATGGGAGACCAAGGCACCAATCCAGAGCTTCATTCCTTACCAGTCAAAGGAGGGTACCTTTGTGGTGGGTGCGTTTGCCTGTACGCCGGTGGCGAAGTTTAAGGTGGATGACATCCAAAGCGGTGCCCAGGTCAAAGGAGTGAGCATGGTGGAACTCGGCAGCGGCAACCGCCCGCTCGATCTCTTCAGCTATTCCGATAAAAGCGGCAAGGAGTGGCTGGTGGTGCACACGCAGCGCTTCAAGCAGAACGCCTTTGGCCCCAGTAAGATGTGGGCCGCGCGCATCAGCATGGATTACCTCGATGCCAAGGCACCGGAAAAGACCAATGAAAATGCCGCACGTCGCGATGAGAAGGAGCCTAAAGGCCCCGAGGGAATCGAGATTGTGGATTCGCTGTTTGGTGCCGTGCAGGTGGACAAGCTGAGCGAGACCGAAGCCGTCATGCTGCGCGACACCGAAGGCACGCTGAGCCTCGAAGTGGCCGCGTTGCCGTGAAAGACTGGCTCACCGTTCTCTGTCTCATCTGGTCCAGCGCATTCGCCGAAGATGTGCAGGTGAATGAGGCCGGGCAGATCGAAGCTCACGCCAGCGATGTGCGCGTGTTTCGCGGGGATGCTGCCGAACCGCTGTTTGGCAACGTGGTGAAGACGCGCCACGGCGTATGTTTTGCCGCCGCACTGCCGCTGGTGCCGGGAGAAACCTACCGCGTCGAGTTTCAAACGGCAGACGGCACTTGGAGTACGCAGCGGCTTAAGTTCGCGAATCTTGCGAATGCAGCGCCGACGGTGAGCATCTCACCTTCGCCCACGGTGTTGCCTGCCAATGCGCTCAAGCTCTACCTGCACTTCAGCCACCCCATGGAGCAGGGCGTGTTTCTGGATCGCATCACCTTGCAGCATCAGGATGGCAGCATCGTTCATGGCGCGTTTCGTGAGACCGAGCTGTGGTCGCGCGACGGCACGCGCCTGACGCTTTGGCTGCATCCCGGACGGCAAAAGACCGGGGTGAATCTGAACATGGATGAAGGCCCCGTTTTGCAGGAGAACAAGCACCACACACTCAGGATCGCCGCCAGATGGCGCTCTGCGGAAGGGGTGGCTTTGGGTAAAGAATTCGTTTTTCCCCTGGCTGCTGGGGCTATAGACCACGCCTGTCCCGATCCACAGCACTGGAAGGTCAATGCGCCGAAGGCTGGCACGCGAGATCCCTTGGTGGTCACATTCGATGAGCCGCTGGATCCAGCGATGCTCGTTTCCGCATTGAAATTGAAACGCGGTGAGAATGAAGTCGAAGGTGCGGTGACTGTGGCTGCGGATGCACGCACCTGGTCGTTCACGCCAGCGGCGGGGTGGGCACGAGGCCCGCACACGCTTCAGATCGAGCCTTTGCTTGAAGACCTCGCTGGAAACAACCTGCTCGGCCCCTTTGAAGTGGATCGGGATGCGCCAGCGAAAGCGGCCAAGACGAGCACGTTGGGCTTTGAGGTGGGTTCAGGAAATGACTGAACAGGCGGCAGCGTCCAGGTGGGTGGGTTTGGAGCTCGAACTGGAGCTGGCTGCCGAAAGAGTGGTGGTGGGTGGAGCAGGCGCACACTCTTCGCTGGGTGGAGGCATGATCGCCAAATTGGCATTCCTCTGCTGCCAGGCGGCGCTAAGCTTTTGAACGAGGGTGTCCATCTGGTTGATGTCTTTGGCATGGACCTGCATCAGAGGGATGCCAAAGCTCGAAAAGATGTCGTCCACCAAGTGACGGTCGCGTAGTTTCCGGCTGGCTTTGCCGGGGCTGTCATCTTCGAATTCGATGGCCACCATGGGCAGCCAGTCTCCTTTGCGATAGACGAGGAAGTCGATGTGGCGCTGGCAGATCTTCAGGAAGCCGGCAACATTTTCAGAATGAAGGATTTCGAGGAGGCGCGGCTTGCATTGAACGTGGCAGCGCTGTGCGGTGAGATTTTCCAGGCAGGCGTGAAACAGAGCTTCGCCGGAGGAAAGAAGGGGATAAGGAGTGGGGGAGGATTCAGGATAGGAAAGCGGGGTATTTGCAGATGTGGGCTGCATACCTCATTATCTATGAAAATTATAAAACGGATCAACTTAGCTTTGGTAAGAAGCATGTAAGGGGGGAATGAACTGGCTTTTAGTTCTTTGGAATAGTTCGTTTGAACACTTGTTGTTTTGAGCGAGAATTGGGCCCGCCCATGCCTGCACCTGACGTCACTCCTGTTTCCCAACCGTTTGTGGACTGGCTGTTTCTCGACCTGAACAGTTACTTCGCCAGCGTGGAGCAACAACTGAACCCGGAACTGCGAGGCAAGCCGATCGCGGTGGTGCCGGTGGATACGGACGCGACGTGTGCGATCGCGGCCAGCCATGAAGCGAAGAAGTTCGGAATCAAGACGGGCACGAACATTGGCGAGGCAAGGCGGCGCTGCCCGGAACTGATCACCGTAATAGCAGGGCACGATGTGTATGTGGAGTTTCACCACAAGATCATTGAGGAGGTGGAGCGGCATTTCCCGGTGCACGTGATCTGCTCAATCGACGAGATGGCCTGCAAACTGGATGCACCGCGACGCCGACTGGATGCAGCGATGGATCTGGCCAGACGCATCAAGCAGGGATTGCGGGAGCGTGTGGGCGAGTGCATCACCTGCTCCGTCGGTCTGGCACCCAACCGATTTCTGGCAAAAGTGGCCAGCGACATGCAGAAGCCGGATGGTCTGGTGGTGCTTCTACCGGAAGAAATGCCGGGACGGCTGCTGGAACTGGAGTTGAGTGATCTGTGCGGGATCGGCCGCCGCATGGAGCCACGCCTGCATGCCTGCGGCATTCGTACGATGGAGGATCTGTGGGCCGCGGATCGCGAGACCCTGCATAGGGCTTGGGGCGGGGTAGGTGGAGACCGGTTCTGGCATGGACTCCATGGCGGTGTGACTGAGGATGACGCACCCCCGGTGCATCGAACGATCGGGCATAGTCATGTCCTGGCCCCGGAACAGCGTACGCCACCGGCTGCAGGCATAGTAGCACGCAGGCTGTTGTTGAAGGCGGCGAGCCGGCTGCGCCGTATGAAGTACCGCGCTAGGAATCTGCACCTGAGCGTGCGGACCGAGGACGGGCTGCGCTGTGAGACGCAGACGAAATTTGACGAGGGGTCCGACAGCATCGTGCTGGCCCGAGTGTTGGCGGAACTGTGGCAGCAGGTCATGAAGCAGGCGCGCTGGCAGCGGGTGAAGAAGGTGTCTGTGACGCTGTTTGGCCTGGTGGCCGAGACATGTCCGCAGCAGCTTGAACTTTTCGATTCCTCAAAGGAGTCGGTTCCAAGGGAGCAGCGCGAACAGCTCAGCCGAGTGATGGATAAAATAAATCAAAAGTTCGGCCGCGACTCCGTGGTGATTGGCTTCACCCCTGACACCGTCCGCACGTTTTCTGGTACCAAGATCGCCTTCACACGAATTCCTGACCGGGAAGAGTTCAAGGAGTAGCCAGCTGAAGCAGGACCACAAAAAAACCGTGGGAGACTGGCGGCTCCCACGGCTGTTTGTGAATGGAATGAGATCAAAGGCCGATCAATTGGCGGAGGGCAGGGTGCGATTGCGGCGGCGGGTGATGATCAGGCAACCGAGGCCGGCACTCAAAATCAGGAAGGCCGACCCTGGCTCTGGAATTGGGGCGCATTCGCAGCCGCTCACAGAAACTAGGAAGTAGGGGACGCTATTCACGACCATTTGGTTGCCACCGCCATTTTGGAGGTCTGCGGCTAGAGTGAAGCCGGAAACGTGGACATTGGGACCGACCAAAGCTCCCAGATTGAGCTTCCAAAGGTCCGTTTGGGCGATTGGATCGTTGCTGGTCAGCAGGCTCAGGGCATTGTCAGCAAGAATCTGCGCAGCCGAGAAGTTTCCGAGCAGAAAACCGCCGGTGCCGTAGATCGAGACGGTCGGGGCGACTCTGCCAGTGTTGAAGTCGGTCGAGCATTCATTGAGGTTGAAGTCTCCCAAGGTGGCAGAGAGGCCATTGCTGCAGACCAAATGGTCAAAGGCGATGTTCAAGCCGGTGGAGGCCGCTTGGATGCCTGGTGCGCAGCCCGAATCGTAGAGACCGATGCCAAAATCGGTCAACTGGCCGTGGGCGTTCGTATATCGGACACCGAAGCCACCTTGGAACTCATAGTTCACATTCGGGTTGGCTCCCACCGGAGTTCCTCCATCCAATGTCAGAGGCGTGAGGTTTTGCAGTGCAGTGATGCTGTAGTTTTGGCCAGCAGGAGTAAACGGCTGATTCAGTTCAATCGTGGAGGCGAAACCAAGGCTGGTTAAAGCAAGTAGCATGGCAGCAGCAGCAGCCGACATAGGTAGGCGTTGCAGCTGATGGGCAGAGGATGGTGTTTTCATGATTGCAAACATTAGCAGATGTGACACTCACATTAGATTCGCTGAACTTAGATGAACAACGGAGGATAAAATATAATTGGAACAATTCTCTGTAAAGCGTTTCAATTATGAAAAATACATTTAATTATGCTTAAATGATTGCAGAGATGAATGGAATGATAGCAATTTTGCGAACCATTTACAATATTTTACTCAGTTATGTCAGTTGTGACTAAATAGTGACAACTCCGAGTGATGGCATGTGCAGGCGGCCTCACTAACGGTGGCTCGCTGATCGCTGAATGTGACGATTGAAGCGACCATTCTGCCCCATTCTGATACAAAGGAGGTCTGAACACAGGGCCATTCTGCGACAGAAAAGGGAATTTTGAGGTCGCTGGTGGCTGCGACCCGCAGGTCTCCAGGGGTCAGAAGCGGTAGGTCACCGATAAACGAAACATGCGCGGTTCGATTGGGTGCGCGTGCACGCCATCGACAGGGGCAGCATCACTTTGAAGCTGGGAGGCATAGTAGTACGCCACATCGTAGTCGCTGCGGTTGAGCAGATTCAGGCAGTCCATGGCGATCTCCCAATTATTCTTGCGATAGCCGAGGCGGGCATTGACCTGCAACGATTCGCGCGTCTTGACGTCCACGACTGAATCCAAGGGACGTGGTGCGAAGTAGCGGGCACGCAACGAGCCGAAGAAGCCCTGCGCGCCTCCGAGCGAGATGCCGCCGTTAAACGTGTAGGGAATGGAGTTGGGGATCTTTTGATTGGGTGTATCGGTGTTGACCAGATGCGCGTCGGTCAAAGTGGCCTCGATATCGACCATGACCCAATCCTCGGGGCGCCAGTAGCTGGAAAGTTCGATGCCCTGGCGCATCGAGGCAGGTCCCGGCTCGGTGGTGCCGGCATCACCTATGTAGATCAGCTCCGAATCGCTGTGCAGCATCCAAAAGGAGAGCGTGTTCACCAGCTTGGGAATGGACTCATTGCGAATGCCGATTTCGGCGCCGTGGGTGCGCACGAGCGGACTGACCCGGTCTGACGGGCCGCCAGTGTTAGGATCGGTGGTGATGTTCACGCCGCGTGCGTCATTGCTATGGAAGCCCATGCCGGCGTTTGCATAGAACTCTGTCTTGGCCCAGGGGCCGAAAACCATGCTGAGCTTCGGAGTGACGATTCCCTTGGTGAGTGCCCCGGCATTCTCCGGGAGGTTGCTCTTCTCCACATTGAATTGAAACAAGTCACCCCGCAGACCGGGGATAATGCGCAGCCAGCTAACGGGCTTGAGCTCAGCCTCAGCGTAGAGGCCGTAGGTTGACTGGGTGATGTCATCCTGCCGCACGGTGTTCCAGCGCTGACGCTGAGAGGTGTTGTACAAGCCGAGGCCGGTGATGATGTCGGTGCGCAGCTGCATGCCGAGTGTGAAACGCTGCTCCTGGCCCAGGGCATCAAAATGCCAGTCACGTGCGAGTTCGCCGCCGAGAAACCAGCGATGGTCCTTTTGCTCGAACTGGTCCCCCAAGGTGTCGCCACGTGCGAAGCTGTCCATGTAGAAGGTGAAATTGGAAAACAGATCGAGGTCGTAAAATCCCGCATAGGCATTGGCGCGCGTGGTGGTGCGGCCTTCATTGCGCACCCAGTCGAACGACAGGCTGTAGCGCTGTGAATTGCCACCGTCGGTGGGATCGAGGTTTCCATAACGACCGATGAGACCACTTTCGACAGCGCGCTGCGGCACCTGATCGGTGGACTTCCATTTGCCGTGATAGCCCATGAAGGTCAGATTGATCTTGTCCGTGGCATCCTCCCAGTGCCAGCGCATAAAACCGTTCAATCGAGTGGCCTCTGAGTGCATGTCCCAGGGGCCGTTGTAGAACTGGTGCTCCAAGGCCACGGTGAGCTGTCCGGCACCCGCCTGGATCGTATCTGCGACCAATGTGCGCGAATAATCATATTCGCCCCAGGTGGTGGAGACGATGCCCTGAGGCAACGCGTCCAGCAGCTTGAAGCGCGCTGCCCCTGTGGAGCTGAGATCACCATGCTGCGCGTAGTAGGTGCCCTTCCAGTATTCGAGCTGCCCGACCAGTTCCGGGATGATGAAGTTCGTATCTGCATAGCCCTGGCCGTGCGCGTGGTTGCGTAGGTTCACCGGCATGCCATCAACATAGATCGCGAAGTCGGTGCCGTGATCGAGGTTCGTGCCGCGCAGGTAGTACTGGTTCGCTTTGCCATCACCGCTGTGCTGGGTGGCGATGAAGCCCGGGATGCTCTCCAGCAGTTCACCCCGGCGGGAGAAGGGACGCGCCAGTAGTTCTTGGGAGCTGGTTTGACCTTTCGAGGCCGAGGTGGCGATGCCGATGAGGCTCTCAGCCTTGCCCTCAATGACGATTTCGGGCATTTCGAGCGTCAGCTCCTCAGCCAGCGAGCCCTCTGCATCGGGTTCCTTTACGGCGGGCTGGGCATGGCTCAGCATCGGCACCATGGCGAGGCTGAAGAAAACTCTGGATAGGCGGAATGCTGACATGACTTGCGAGGAAGGAATTTCTAAGACGACCCGCCGCTGGTGTTCCCACAAAACGACCGAAGTTTTTGCTCTTTGCCGCACGCCGCTGGCCACGCTATGGTGGCATCTACATGCCTGCAAAAATAACCCGCATTCTTCTTGCTGATGACCATGCCGTGGTCCGCAACGGCTTCCGCATGATCCTTGCTGCACAGTGGGACATGGAGGTCGTGGGCGAGGCTGCCAATGGACGGGAGGCGGTGGAAAAAGCCATCAATCTGCAGCCGGACGTCGTGGTCTTGGATGTGACGATGCCCGAGCTCAACGGCATCGAGGCTGCGCGGCAGATCACCAAGGCAATGCCCAAGGCGCGCATCCTGGCGCTCTCCATGCAGAAAGACTCCGTCTATGTGCGTGAAATGCTGCGTGCAGGAGCCCATGGCTATTTGCTGAAGGACAGCAATGAAAGCGATCTGCTCTCGGCAGTGCGGGCAGTCGCCAACGGCAAGGGGTTTCTCAGCCCGGAGGTCAGCGATGCGGTGCTGGACGATTATCGCAAGCATGTCACCAACCCGATCGACCTGCTGTCGCCACGGGAACGGGAGGTGCTGCAGATGATTTCAGAGAGCAAGACCAACAAGGAAATCGCCTCGGTGCTGAACCTGAGTGTTTACACCGTGGAGGCACACCGGGGGCGCATCATGGAGAAGCTCAATCTGCATTCCATCGGCGAACTGGTGCGCTTTTCGATCCGCAACGGGCTGATTGACTGATCTTGCCATGTCATTCACCTTTCTGCGGATCACTGAACGCTTTGTGCTGCGTGTGCTCGCGCTTGGTTTCCTGCTGGTGATGGTGTTGCTGGGAACGGCGGGCCTCATCGCCGTACGCCAGAGCCAGGGTATTCGACACGGGGTGGAGCAGATGGCGCGGGACCAGTTTTTCATCGCCCGGCTGCGGCAGGATGTGCAGTCGGAGGAAAACACCATGATGGGGGTACTGCATCAGTTCGCCCAGTTTGAGCTGAAACGCGATGATCTGGCGAAGCTGCTGCAGGAGCTGGATGAAAGTGACCGCCAAATTTCACGACTGGGGCCGGAAGTAAGGTCCATGGCGGATGCAGAGCTGTGGGTGGAACTCGACAAGGGCGTCAAGGCCTTTACCGAGGAATCACACCGGCTGCTCGAGAGCCGTGAACCGGTGCAGCGGGATAAGCTGGAAATCCTCTTTCTGCATCACGGACGGGTCGTCGAACTGGTCAATCAACTCATCAAAAGCAGTTCGGAGCATCTGACCAAAACTGAACACCAGCTGGAGCAGCAATCGCAGGATCTCAGTGATGACTCCACCCTGCTGCTGGGGTCCAGCACAGTCCTGGCCGCAATTTGCGCCATGCTGACCATTGCTTTTGCCCGCAAGAGCATCCAGCGCATCCGCTGGCAGTCCGAGGAGTTGAGCCGTGTGTCCTGGCACATGCTGCAGACTCAGGAACAGGCCGCACGACGCTTCTCCCATGAACTGCACGATGAACTGGGCCAGTCGCTGGCCGCCGTGCGTTCCAATCTGACCAAGGGGTCCACCCATGATCTGGACTCTCTGCGCGCGGACTGCCTGCATCTGGTGGATGAATCCATTGCCAACGTACGTGAGCTCTCGCATCTGCTGCGGCCCGTCATTCTGGATGATTTTGGCTTGGATGCCGGCCTGCGCTGGCTGGCGGAAAAGTTCGGTCAACGTACGCGCCTAAAGGTGGAATACGTTTCTGACTTCACGGGGCGGCTGGCAGATGAAACGGAAACGCATCTGTTCCGCATCGCCCAGGAGGCATTCACCAACATCGCCCGGCATTCGGAAGCCACGGTGGTGAAAATCAGCCTGGCACATCGGGATCAAAATATCCTGCTCACCATTGAGGACAATGGCAAAGGCCTGCCCAATCACAGCGGCGACATAATTCACAGCCCCAGCCTCGGAATGGTGGGCATGCGCGCGCGGGCACGGCAGTCCGGCGGCGAACTGACGGCCGTCAGCGTGTTGCCACAGGGGCTTCGCATTGAGGTTGTGATTCCGCTGCAGGTGCCCACGGCCTGACTAGGAGAGCGGGACCATCCCGCTCTTTTGCTCTGCCCCCAAAGAATCTATTTCAAACGGTTTGACGGGCGGTACCGTGCTGCCTGCGGATGGGAGGAAACAGGAATGTGGTCTTCGAGTCCAGCGATGATGAGTTCGCGATTTTCAATCTTCCAGTCCTGCACCATTTCCTCGAGTTTCTTGATGACCGTATGATCGACCAGATGGGTGCCTGAGAGGTCAACTTTTACCCTGGTATGGTCATTGAGTGAGAGAAGATGTTTGCGGAGGCCAAGCCAGTTGCTGAAAATGGCTGCTTGTTTCACGTGCATGATGGGGTGGTCCCCATCTTTCATGATCTCGGCATGTGAAATGAAGAGGTTGCTCAAGGGCGTGCCGCTGATGACATGCTGCAAAAGTTTGACGGCGATGCCCGCTGCAATGCCAATGAGCAGATCGGTGGCAAGGGTTACAATCAAAGTGACGACGAAAACAATCAGCTGACCCTTGCCCACCTCCCACATGTGACGGAATCCTTGTGGGGATGCGAGATTATAGCCGGTGAAAACGAGCATGCCTGCCAGCGCAGCGAGCGGTATGTTGTTCAGCAGCCAGGGCACAGTGGCCACGAGAAAGAGCAGGAAGGTTCCATGCCAGAAGTTAGCCCAGCGGGTGCGGGCGCCATTGTTGCGGTTGGCGGAGGAGCGGACGATTTCTGAAATCATCGGCAGGCCGCCGATGAAGGAGGCTAGAGTGTTCGCGATGCCAACGGCAACCAGATCGCGGTTCAGATTCGTGCGGCGCTTCCAGGGGTCAAGCAGATCGACGGCCTTGGCGCTCAGTAGTGACTCCAGACTTCCGATGAGGCAGAACATGACGATCCATTTGATGCTGGCAACGGATGTGATGGCGGAAAAATCCGGGTATTTGATACCATCCAGAATGTTGAGCGGCAGGTTGACCAGCTTGTCCGGACCCACTTCAAAGGAGTGGCTTTGAAACTGGTAGATGTGTTTCTGGCCAATGTCGAAAAAGAAGGAAAGTGGCACAGCGACCAGGAGGACAATCAGCGGTCCTGGGACGGCCTGAACCAATTTGTTTTTGATCAACGTTCGTCCGAACAAAATCACCAGAGCGATGCCACCGATCAGGGCAATCGCAGGATTCATGTGAATGAGGCTGTTTGGAATTTCTGCGAGCAATTCCAGCGGCTCTTTCGCATGAACAGCAACACCCAGTGCAACGTGAATCTGCTTCGAAATGATGATGACTCCGATGGCAGCGAGCATGCCATGCACCGCCGCCACAGGGAAAAATTCGCCCAGGGTTCCGAGCTTGAAAGAGCCCAAGATGATTTGAAGGCACCCCGAAACAACGCCGACCGCCAGCGCCTTTTCATAGCCAAGCTCACTGACCGTGCCCAGCACAATGGCGATCATGCCAGCCGCAGGCCCCTTGATGGTCAGCTCTGAGTTACTCAGGAAGGGGGTGAGCATGCCGCCGATCACGGCTGTAAAAATCCCCGCGATGGCTGGGCAGCCGCTGGCTTTGGCAATTCCAAGGCACAGTGGAAGCGCAATTAAGAAGACCAGAAAACCAGAGACGATGTCTTTGCTGAAATAAGCTTTGAAGCCGGCGAAGTTGCCGACTGGCACGGGGCCTTCGGGTTTGGATGCGGTATTGGGTGAGACCATAAGGGCGTTTGGATTACTGAAGTTAATGGATGCAGTGCGTCTTCATGCCACCGGTTTTCAAAAGATGTTTCCTTTTGAGGGGGGGAACGGTGAAGGCTGGCAGGATTAAGTCTGGTTGGAATTAGAAATGTAGGGTCATCTGAGTGTAGCCAAAGTGCGCGGTGCTATGGGCACCAGTCTGCGCCAGATAGCTGCCAGCGAGGAACATGGCGTAACCGGCTTGGAGGGTGACATGTGGGTTAATTTTGTACCAGGCGTTGAGGTCGAACTCAGCACCGCGGTATTTGCTCCTGGCGGAGGTGGCGGCGGCGTTGAGAGGGCGAACTGCTGTGGTGGTATTGGCCCCGTACCAGGCGTCGCTGTTCGTCGCATTAAAGAAGGCCATGGCATCAAACGTCACTTTCAGCTTATCTGTGGGCTGGATGGAGAAGTTGAGCTGAGGATTGATCAAGTTGGCGTAAGCGGTGGTGTCCATGAACCCATACAGCGCGTGGTTGCCGGGGAAGAGGTTCTGAAAAGTGGTGCTTTTACCATCCGCCGCATTGCCGTCGCCGGAGGCGTAGTTATTTTGAAAGCCAATGCGGGATTTCCAGGCATCCTGGAAGTTGTAACCCGCAGCCCAGTGACCGGCAAAAGCCTGCTGGGCAAGGCCTCCTGCCCGGCCAAACTGTAGGTCCAGTTCCACCTCATAGTCCCAGTTGTGCAGCTTTTTAGGGCCGCCTTTCCATAGTGTGCCCATTGTCCAGACGTTGGTGTTGCCCGCAGCTCCAATGGGTGGTCCCGCAATGACTGGGGCCTTGTTGGCCATGTAGTTCAGCAAATAAAAATCCGTCGTGCTCTGCCAGGGGATCAACGCTGCTGAGGAAAAGTAGGCACCGGTCACGACCGCATTGCGCGGTTCATGCACATTGAAATAATCCGAAAGGTTCGGCTTGTTTTTAAGGAAGGAGACCGGGCTGCCCGTGAACAGGTCCATGAACCAGCTGGAGGCCTGATAATGCAGTTTGATCGAATCCCAGACGATGGTGGAGTTCTTCCACTGGGGATTGCCCAGGAGGCGCTGATTACCATAATTCCAGCCCTGACGGCCCGCCCGCAGACTCAGCCCATGGTTTTCGTCACCAATGGCTGCCCAACCTTGCAGCAGGTCGAAGTAGTCATCGCCATCCGCACCGAAGATTCCTACGTTGTTGGGGCGTTTGCCGCCGATTTCGCGGATGTCCTGGCCTTGAAGGTAGAATTTGAACCACTGGTTGACCTGAAAGAGGGCACCCAGGCGGAAGCGGGTGATGAGCCAATCAGAATCCTGGGGTCCGTTGACCTTGGAGTTAAAGTCGTTGTTGTTATTGCGTATTTCGAAGCGGGTGTTGAAATGCTCGTCGAAGGTAATGTGGTTGCTGGCGGTTGCGTAGTGCTGTAGGGCTGGCCTACCGTCATAAAAATTGGTGGGACCAAAACCGCTGGATTGCGAAATGGATGGGGAAGCTGACGACTGGGCACTTGAATTCAGGCATGGCAGGAGCAGCGCTGCCGCAAGCAGTGCATGAGGGACGGAACGGAGTTGGCAGTGAATCGAATTTGGTAAAGACATTCGAGGATGGTGGTTAAAGCCTCCCTTTCTTATCTGCCAAGGTGGCAGGGGGGAGGCATGTCATATGATTGCAGACTCGGTGGAGGAAATCTGTCCCCTCGACAGGTTAAACTTTTCACCCTCAACACGGGGGGCGAATAGGCTTCGCGCCCAAAAAATGGCAGGTCATTCCTGCAACACGCGGAAAACAAGATTTAAAATTAGGTTAAAAACCTTATCTTTACCCCCCCCTCCCCCTTCTGCCGGTGCTTAAATACCCCCTTTCAAAGGGGTGGTGGAATTCATTCAAGTGGGGTTAGCTAAACTCACGCTCAATGAGTACGCACCACCATTCCGACCCCTGTGGCTCCCACGGTCACACGCATGAACCCTTAGCACTGGCGGATCCCGTGCAGCACCTGCGCCATGTGGTCGATCATGCCGCCCATTTTCTGCCCACCCAGGGCCCCATCGGTGTCTTTGTGCATCACAACACGCTCCACTCGCTTCAACACAAGGTCTTTGAAGAGGCGGTGGTGGAAGCGGCCGGCATTTTTGGTGCCGAACCCTTTCTCTCCGAAGAAACCTACCAGGCCGAGCATGCCCGTCAGCGTATCTTTGACGAAGACATTGAGGATGTCATTAGCCGCGAGCCTGACGCTGAAATCTTTACTGGCGGTCTTACGCGCCGCCAGCTGCGCCGTGTTATGCTCATTCCTGGCGTGCGGCGGGTGAACGGCATCAATATTTCCTGGCAGATTGAGGAGGGCGACTGGCTGAGATCTTTCCGCCATGACCTGCCGAATGCCGCCGCCAACATGCTGGGTGCTGACACTCCGCAGGCACTGTGGGACGCCTGTCTGGCCCGAGTTAAGCCGCAGCCCGCCCCATCTCTTGGAAAGCCGAAGCGTCCACGTGATGCGGTGCTAGCGAAGTTTGGCATCGACATGGATCTGCTGATTCATCCGCCGCTGATCCGCCTCACCGGAGCCTACCTTGACCAGGGCATTGCCTACTGGCCGATGCCCTTGCGTCAGGAAGGCCTGCTCAAAGCCGCGCGGCGGATCATGCCGCAGCCGCTAGCCCTGTTTCCGGCTCGTCTTAGCGGTGTCCGCGAGGCCTTCCTGAGCCAGGAGGCTCAAAACAAGGATGCCGAGACCGTGGTCCTCGACGCACTTCATGAGCTGGCCGTGCCCGCAGATCAGTGGGATGCTTTCATTACCGAGGAACTGCTCGCGCTGCGCGGCTGGGCGGGCATGATTCGCATGCTGGAAAATGACGTCACGCTTGCGCCGCATGACCGTATTCGCTGCTCCATCATGGAATTCCTGGCATTGCGGCTTACGTACACGGTGGTGGCGCTGCGGGACATTGCTGGAGACACGGCCTCCTGGCATTCTTTCCAGCTTTCCGTGCCTCGCTTTGACCCGCTTACGCACGTTGCGCGTGTATTCGATGTCGCGCAGCTTCTCGGCATTACCAGCGATGTGATGAGAATCCTGTCGAGTGAAGATCTGACCCGTCTGGATGACGAGATCCTGCATTTCAACGAGATTGAGCGCCGTCGTTTGCTGCATCTAGCCTACGAGCGGCGGCATGAGCGGCGCATTCTCCTTCCGCTGGCCAAGCATCGAGCCATGCCGAGCATTGAGCCCGAAAGCGACCGCCTTGCCGCGCAGGTTGTTTTTTGCATCGACGAACGTGAAGAGTCCATCCGGCGTGCGCTGGAGGAAATCGATGCCAGCATTGAAACCGTGGGAGCGGCCGGCTTCTTTGGCGTGGCTATCAACTATGCCGGCCTTGATGATGCGGATGGTGTCTCCCTCTGCCCCGTCGTCGTCAAACCCGCCCATTCTGTGCGTGAGATGCCCCTGGATGACCATGCGCATTTGCACGAGAGGCGGCAGGGATTGCGGCGCGCCTGGGCAAGTGTCATGCGCAACAGCTTCATCTCCTCGCGCACGCTGGTGCGTGGCTGGGTCAGCACGGCCTGCCTCGGCTTCCTGAGTCTTTTTCCGCTGGTGCTTCGCGTGTTCACGCCGCTTGGTTACGGACGTTTCATCAGGCGTCTGAACCGTGCCTTCCTGCCCGAACCCAAAACTGAATTTGCCTACATGCGTGATGACGAGGCTTCGCGTGATGCGACCACGGGACTCATGCGCGGTTTCACTACCCAGGAGCAGGCGGATCGTGTGTATGCCGTGCTCGGGCCAGCCGGCCTGCACAAGGCGCATGCACGGCTGGTGGTCATTCTTGGTCACGGGTCCACCAGTTTAAATAATCCGTATGAGTCCGCCTATTGCTGTGGTGCCTGCGGCGGACGCACGGGCGCGCCCAATGCACGTTTGTTTGCCCTTATCGCCAACCGTCCTGAAGTACGTGAAGCTCTGAAGGACAAAGGCGTCGTGATTCCAGAGGACACCTGGTTCCTGGGCGGCTACCATGACACCTGCAGCGACAATATTGAATTTTTTGACCGCGAGCTCATGCCTGATTCGCATCGTGCGGAATTTGTGCGCGTCAGCCGGTCGCTTGACAGGGCGCGCATGCTCAGCGCCCATGAGCGCACCCGTCGCTTTGAAGCCGCGAGCCCGGATTTTTCACCCGAGCGAGGCTTGCGGCATGTACAGGAACGCGCTGAACACATCGGGGAGCCCCGGCCTGAGTACGGCCATTGCACCAATGCGGTCAGTTACGTCGGTCGGCGTCGCTTTACCCGCGGTCTGTTTATGGACCGGCGTGCCTTCTTGGTTTCCTACGATGCGACGAAGGATCCTGACAATGCAGCGCTGGGACGGGTGCTGGGTGCCGTGATTCCCGTCTGTGGTGGCATCAACCTCGAATATTACTTCTCGACCGTGGACAACGAAGTCTATGGCAGCGGCACCAAACTACCGCACAACATCTCCGGCCTAGTGGGAGTGATGAACGGCTTTCAAGGTGATCTCCGCACAGGGTTGCCGGTGCAAACCGTCGAAATCCACGAACCGGTGCGCATTTTGTTTATTGTCGAATCCACCCCGGACCGGCTGATGAGCGTCATCAAGGCGAATCCAGAATTGACCGAGTTTGTCTGCAACAAATGGATACGCCTTGCAACCATGGATCCTGATGACGGTCATATCGAAGTCTATCGTGATGGCGTCTTTGAAAAGCTGGAAGGCGATGAAGAGCCGCTCCCTGTGGCCCCCAGTTCCAGGGCCTGGTATCAAGGTAAAATGGAGCATCTCTCGCTCGCCCGCATTGACCCCAGGGCTGGCAAGGCCGCTTGATCGCTCTGCTGCAGTCCTACTCACCGTTCCCTCCAAATGTCGCCCCAAACGCTGCTTCCCATCCTTATCGCCATACCTGGCCTGCTCTTTCTCGGTTTCAGTTTCATCTGGCTCGTCGGCATCCATGTGCCTGAGCGTGCCATCTCAAGCCTCACCAAGGCAGTTTATGCTCTTCTGACCATTCTGTCCGCCATGATTGGGTGGAAGATGTGGCAGGGGGGGATTGCTTCGGTGCGCGTGTCAATGGGTGACTGGTTTACTGTCGCTGACTACGGCTTCCCGATCTCGTTACTCATCGACAGGCTTTCATTCCCGCTTGTCTGCATCACCGTGATTCTCGCAGGTGTGGTGGGCTCGTTTTCGGTGCGCTATTTGCATCGTGATCCCGGCTTCTACCGCTTCTTCCTGCTGCTGCATCTTTTCACTTTTGGTGCCTTACTGGTGTTCACCGCTGACTCACTGGATCTGCTCATCGCCGGCTGGGAAATCGTAGGCATCACCTCGGTGCTGCTCATCGGCTTCTTCCAGTATCGGCCAGATCCCGTGCGCAATGCATTGCGGGTGTTTGGCACCTATCGAATCGCCGATCTGTTCATGCTGCTGGCGGTCTTTCTTGCGCACCACTGGTTTCACACGGCCTCGTGGGGAGGCATGTTCACGGGTGACTGGCCCGGCCACAGCAACAATCTCGATGGCAGCGCGGCCGCAGTCATCGCTGTGCTGCTGGTGTTTGCTGCCAGCGGCAAATCCTCCCAGGGACCGTTCTGCGGCTGGCTGCCGAGGGCCATGGAAGGCCCCACGCCTTCGAGTGCCGTTTTTTATGGTGCCATCTCCGTGCATGCGGGCGCGTATCTGCTGCTGCGCGTTGAACCGCTGATTCACGACTCCAAAGCGGCCACGGGTATGGTCATCTTCATCGGTCTGACCACCGCCTTCCTCGGCACGCTGGTCCATCGCACTTGCGCGGATGCAAAAACCTCGCTCGCCTATGCATCGCAGACCCAGCTTGGCTTGATCTTTGCCGAAATCGGCTTTGGCTGGACCACCTTTGCCGTCATTCACATGGTCAGTCACGCGGTGCTGCGTACGCTGCAGTTTCTGCGTTCGCCATCCATGCTGCGTGACTACAATCGCGTGCACTCCGCTGCCGGCGGCAAGATCAATCCCACGGGTGGATATTACGAATCGCTGCTGCCTCTCCCGGTGCAGGTCTGGCTTTACCGCTTTGCTCTTGGCCGTGGGTTTTACGACGCGATTCTTGACCGCTTCATTGTTGCCCCGGTGAAAGGTCTCGCCCGGCTCCTAGCCATCTTTGAACCAAAAGTAACCATCAAGACCGCCGCTGAGACGGTGAAAAAACAAGCTTCCTGAGCCAGGCCCATGCAATACCTTTCTCTTCCTTTCATCTCCACTGGCATTGCTTCGTTAGCGGTGGGTGCCATTCTTTCATTGACCGGCAGGAACCCGCGGCCCATCGCGATCAGCAGCGCCTTCATGTCACTGCTGTGCTTTCTTCTCGCCACATGCGAAGTCGGTGTTGCCGGCCATGGGCGTTTGTTCGATCCCCTCCTGCCATTTTTTGACGCCGACGGTCTCGACGCCGTGCCCATGGCCTTTTATGCCGCATTGACGGCTATTTTTGTCACACTCGCTCCAAAACGTGACGCCTCAGGCAAGGCGCTGGCGGGCATGCTCATCGTGTCAGCCGCAACGCAGATCGCCTATGCCGGCTCGAATCTTGCCGTTCTGGTGGCTGGCTGGTGGCTCACTAGCGTGCCGTTTGTCCTGGGCATGTTCGGCAAACATCCGGGGCAGAAATATGCCAATGGCATTCTCATCACCAGTTGCGCAGCATTGACCGCCGCCATCTTTGTCCTGCATACCACGCAGCTGGAAGACCTGTCGCATACCACGATGCTGGCTTTCGGCCTGATCATTTTCGCCGTCATTCTTCGGAAGGGCGTATTTCCTCTACATGGATGGATGGTGAGCGCCTTTGAGCATGGTCCGCTGCTTCCCACAGCCCTGCTTTTCAATGGTCACCTCGGTGCGCTGCTCATCGCCCGCTCTGAGGCCATCGCACTGCCGCAAACCGCGAAGCATGCTCTCGACATCCTGGGGCTGGTCGCACTTGCCACGGCACTGATCACGAGTGTGCGTGGTCTGGTGGAAAAAAAGCCTCGCCGACTGCTGGCCTATCTTTGTTTGAGCCAGGCCAGTTTCATTCTGGTCGGCCTCGCCACTGCCAATGCCGAAGGCATCACTGGTGCGCTCATTCACTGGCTCGTTGTCTCCACCGCGTCAGCAGGGTTGATCTGCATCGTTAGGGTGCTCGAAGTCCGTGTCAGCGTCATTGAAGATCCGTCGGGCCATCTCGGTCTTGCCACCAAGACTCCGCGTCTCGCCACCTTCTTCCTCGTTTGCGGCCTCGCACTCATCGGACTTCCCGGAACGCTAGGCTACTGTGCTGAAGACCTGCTCTTCCACGGAGCCTTGGAAAATCATCCCTGGGTGGGTCTTTGCCTGCCAGTGGCCACGGCCTTCAATGCCATCAATCTCATGCGTCTTTTCAGCATTCTCTTCCTTGGAGTGCTGCCCAAGCACGTCATTGATATTCCAGATGCTCTGCCACGCGAACGCTGGCCGCTCACCGCCTGCGTCGTTTTTCTGATTTTTGGTGGTCTGCTTCCCAGCACCATCATTGGCTGGCGGTCTGAGGCTGCACAGGACATCGAAAAAGCCCTGGGTGTTCCAGTCAGGAAGCCGCATCACTGACCCTCTTCATCCCACCACTTTAACAGCATTTGCCGGGCTCGGTAAATGCGGCCTTCGGTGCCTCGCACTGAACAATTCAGTACTTTGGCGCATTCCTCATGGCTCAGGCCTTCCATGGCGCTGAGCATCAAGGCCGTGCGCAGCTTTTCCGGCAACTGCGCCAGTCCGCGTTCGAGTTTTTGCATCTCGCTTTGCCATTCCGCGCTCGCATCTGGCGCATTCTGCGGACACGGCAGCGGCTGGTCGATGTCGTTGATCGTTGTCGTATTTTCACGCTGCCGTGAGGCGCGCGATTTGGCGCGGTCACGGCAAAGGTTCAGCGCGATTTGATACAGCCAGGTCGAAAGCTTGGCACGCCCTTCAAACTCAGGCAGCGCCTGCCAGGCTCGCACAAAAGCATCCTGGCAGACTTCGCGGGCATCTTCCACACAGCGCAGCCAGCGGCAGCAGAAGGTGAAAAGCCGAGCTTCATGCTGCCGGACGATCCATTCAAACGCGGCCATATCTCCCGCTTGCGCGGCACGCAGGTAAAGAGCCTCAGCTGAATCATCAGTGGAGCCTTCGGCCTGCGGCACTAGCAGTGCATCAATCGCGGGTGAGGCTGTCATGGGTCCACTCCAGAAGTTTGGCTGCCTGCGCGGGACGCAGGTAGCGCTTCATGACGAAAAAATGATCCAGAGTGGCTTTTTGCAGCGCTCCTTGAGCCTTGTTCAACCGTTCCAAGGCCGCGTTCATCGTCACTTCGTTCATCTTGGGATCACGGATGGTCTGGGCCAGTGCGACATCTGCCAGACGAATTTCGTCCTTCAATTTCACCCGGATTTTCTCAAACTCCGATTCAAGAGGCTCCAGTTTCTCATGCTGTTCCGGCGTGATGTCGAGGTGCTCATGCATCCACGCATGCAGATCTGTCGGTGCGTGATCGTGAGCGTGACTTTCGCCGTGGCGATGGAGCGTCCAGTCCGTGACCAGCCAAGCGGTTCCCCCGGCCAAGGCAGCGGAAAAAAACACCGAGATCAGCAGCCATTTAATCCTTGAGGTCATTGCGGCTCTCCTGCGCGAAACAGCTCCATGGTGGGTGGCGTGGTATGGGTGGTGTCGCGTGAAGCCATGGCCCATCCCACCATGCCCGCAGTCACGATGCCGGAAATGGCGGCCAGGATCAGCAGCCATTGGACAAAGGATCGCCAGCGTCTGGCCCGGCCATCATCGCTCCGCACTCGCGCCATGATCCCTTCTTCCAGTGCATGCGGCACTGCTGCCGGGGTGGCGGCTGCGGCATGCTTGAGCATTCGGTTGAGTTCAGAGTCGTTCATGACGCGATATTTATGCACAAAGAATCGTAATTTTTGAATTATTTTATCAGCGGAGGGTCGAATACATCAACAACCCTCGCAGGTCATGAACATCCAGCTCCAACTTCCCTTCCAGGGATGGAGACGTGCCGAAGAAAGCTCCAAGCACGGCTCAGGGGGAGCTAAAGCACCAAGGATCGGGCTGGCTCTGTCTAGCGGCGGTGCGCGCGGCTTGGCTCACGCTGGCGTCATTCAGGTGCTTGAAGAAGCGGGCATCCCCATCGCCGCTATCGCTGGTTGCAGCATGGGTGCCTACGTAGGTTCGCTCTGGGCTTCTGGACTCAATGGCATGCAGCTTGAGGAGCGCGCGAAGGAGATCAAAGACCGTGCTGCACTGAAGGCTCTGATGGATTACATCATCCCGCCATCGGAAGGACTGATTCGGGGCGAAAAGCTGCGCAAGCATCTCGAACGCGATCTGGGTGACAAGACCTTTGCTGATCTGCACAAACCGTTGATCGTCATCGCCACCGACCTGGATCGTCTCACGCCGCATGTCTTCGATTCCGGCACTGTATCTCATGCCGTGCATGCCAGTTCGGCCATTCCTGCCGTGTGTGCTCCGGTCAAACTGAATGGGCGGCGTTACACCGATGGCGGCGCCTCTGAACCCCTCCCGGTGAGCATCCTCAAAAATCGTTTCCACCTGGATGCCGTCATCGCAGTGAACGTCATGCCTTCGCCGGACGATTTCGAGTCCAAGAGCGAACGTGTTTTTATGACGGAGGACAAGCCCGCCTTCCAATTGTTCTCACGCATGTTCCGCACCTTCTGGCAGAAGGTCAACCTGCTTGCCTATGGGAACGTGTTGGACACCTTCCGCCGTGCTTTGATGTCGGCGCAGCTGCATCTCATCGCGAAAGAGGAGGCAGCTGCCGATGTAGTGATCCATCCGCATTATGCCGCCTCGACGTGGCATGACTTTGAAAATTTTGGGCAATACCTGCAGGCCGGTCGTGACGCCGCAAACGCTGCGCTGCCTGCCATTCGTGCCCTGATACAGATCAAAACCTACCTCAACCAGGAGACAACCAGCCATGAAATTGCTCCATCACACACCCGATTGGAACGCCACGCCGCCCGAGACATGGCGCAAGTGGCAGACCACGCAGCTGCGTGAGTATTTGCACCGCCGCGTCATTCCCTTCAGCGCGCATTACCACCGCGTTTTTGCAGAGCACGATATCCATCCGCTTGATATCAAGTCGTTAGATGACTGGAGCCACGTGCCGTTCACCTCGAAGAAGGATCTAGCGAACCCACGGGATTTTGTCCTCGTGCCAGACGAGGCGGTTCTCCGCCACGAGCCTAGCATGATATTCTCCGCGCTGCTGCACGGCCGTGCTGCTGCCAAAGAACGGGCTGAGGCCGAATTCCGCCCCATTCTGCTCACGAGCACCACTGGCCGCTCATCGGATCCCGTCCCCTTTCTTTACACCAAGCACGACCTGCACAATCTCGACATCAGCGGCAGCCGCTTGATGCTCGCTGGGCGTTCGCAGAGGGATTTTAAGCACGTCAATCTCTTCCCTTATGCGCCCCATCTTGCCTTCTGGCTGGCGCATCACGCAGGGCTTGGCTTTGGCACCTTTATGCTGAGCACAGGTGGCGGCAAGACGCTCGGCACTGAGGGCAACATCAAACTCATCGACAAAATCCAGCCGGACATCATTATTGGCATGCCCACCTTCATCTACCATGTGCTGCGTGAGGCTTGTGAAACTGGCAGGCATTGGCCCAATTTGAAACGTCTTGTCCTCGGTGGTGAAAAAGTTGCCGATGGACTCCGTGCTCGCCTGCGCGATCTCGCGACGCTGTTAGGTAGCCCCGATGCGCATGTCATGGCCACTTATGGCTTCACGGAGGCTAAAATGGCCTTCCCTGAATGCGTCGGACAATCCCTCGAAGCCAGCGGCTATCACTTGAGCCCGGACCTTGGACTGGTGGAGCTCATCAACCCTGAAACGGGAGAGGTGGTTCCCGATGGCCAGCCCGGCGAGATCGTCTTCACGCCGCTCAATGCGCGTGGCACTGTCGTGTTGCGCTATCGCACGGGCGACATCGCCGAAGGTGGCCTGACCTGGGAAAAGTGTCCCAACTGTGGCCGCACCTGTCCACGCCTGCTGGGTCCCATCTCACGTGTCAGTGAGGTGCGTGAACTGAACATAGACAAGCTCAAGGGGACGCTGGTGAACTTCAACCTCCTCGAACATCTGCTGGATGATCAAAAAGGCATCGCCGCCTGGCAGATCGAATTGCGCAAGCGCCATGACGACCCGCTCGAAATGGACGAGGTGCATCTGCACCTCACCGCCGAGCCCGGCATTCGTGAATCCGAACTCGAACTCGCCGTCTCCCGCCGCTTCCACGAAGCCACGGAGATCACGCCGAACGGTCTCCACTTCCATTCAATGTCCGAACTTCGCGATCAACTCGGTGTCGGTCG
The DNA here is from genome assembly GCA_027490195.1 of Verrucomicrobiaceae bacterium. GTDB lineage: Bacteria > Verrucomicrobiota > Verrucomicrobiia > Verrucomicrobiales > Verrucomicrobiaceae > Prosthecobacter. Next base: position 117,871 of record JAIXYN010000025.1, read on the forward strand.
CCTCTTGAAGGAGGAAAAAATCGTCGATCATCGCCCCAAAGCCCAACCCGCCCCAACCCATGTGGCACTCAGCTCCTAACACCATGAAAACTCCTTCACTTGTCATAGTTGCCGCGGCTCGCACACCTTTCTCGCGTGCCGGCACCGATCTGGCGCATCTTGATGCGGTTGAACTCGGTCGTCACGCCGTCTCGGCGCTCCTCACCCGCACTGGCATCGACCCGATGTTGGTCGATGAAACCATCCTTGGCTGTGTCGGTCAGCCCCCGGAGGCAATGAACATCGCACGCGTCATCGCGCTGCGCGCAGGATTACCGGAATCGAAACCCGCCATGACCGTGCATCGTAACTGCGCCTCCGGTCTTGAGGCTCTCACCCTCGCGCATGCGAAGATGTGCGCAGGGCAGGGCGAAGTCTTCGTCGTCGGTGGGACGGAAAGCATGAGCAACATGCCGTTCTATTTCTCACGGCCTGCGGTGGAAAAATTCACCGCCATGAGTCGTGCGCGGGATTTCACCGGTCGTGCGAAAGCCGCGCTGCATTTCCGTCCGGCTGACTTCGCTCCTGTCATCGGCTTGAAACTCGGCCTAACGGACCCTGTTTCGAGCTTGAACATGGGGCAGACTGCCGAGGTATTGTCGCGCGAGTTTGGCATCACTCGTGACATGCAGGACGCCTTTGCCATGCGCAGCCACCTGTGCGCCACGCAGGCGAATCACCTGCTCAATCAGGAAATTGCGCCGGTGCTTGGTCGGAAAGTCGTCGCAACGGACAACGGCGTACGCGCCGACTCCAGTCTTGAAAAACTTGGTAAACTCAAAGCGCTCTTCGACACGGTCGTCGGCACAGTGACAGCAGGCAATTCAAGCCAGATTACCGATGGTGCTGTGGCCTTGCTCGTCGCCACAGAAGAAGCGGCTGCGGCTCACAATTGGAAGCCGCTGGGCCGCCTCGTCAGCTATGCCGCCACAGGTTGCGATCCCGCACGCATGGGCCTTGGTCCGGTGCGTGCGCTGGATGCTGCCCTTCATCGCAGCGGGTGGAAACTGGATGATGCGGATGTCTTTGAAATCAATGAAGCCTTCGCCGCTCAGGTGCTGGCAGTCATGAAATGCCTCACTGATCCCTCCAGCGCCCGCCGTGCGGGACTAGAGGCTCCGCTGGGTGAGTTTGACCCTGCGAAGATCAATGCCTGTGGCGGAGCCATCGCCCTAGGCCACCCCGTGGGAGCCACCGGCGCACGTCTGGTGCAGACGGCTCTCAACCAACTCCATGCCAACGACGGCAAGCGCGCTGTGATCAGCCTTTGCGTCGGAGGCGGGCAAGGCATGGCGGCCTGCCTCGAAGCATTATGAATTTAAAACAGAACATTCTCATCCAACCCAAAGCCATGAAAACTCTGCTCAACTGCCCTTCGATCATTCACGATCCTCCGATGCCGCCGAAACATTTCCGGCTCGACGTCGATCACGATGGCATCGCCTGGATCACTTTTGATTCACCCAAATCCTCGGTCAATGTCTGGAATGAGGAGACTCTGCGTGAGTTTAATCACCTCCTTGAAATCATTGAACACGACACCCGTGTCAAAGCCTTGGTGCTACGTAGTGCAAAGGAGCGCATCTTCATCGCAGGCGCTGACATTAAGGCCATTCGCAACATGCAGCATGTCCGGGTGAACGAGCTCATCTGGCTCGGGCAGGCCGTGTTTGACCGTCTGGCCCGGCTGCGAATGCCAAAGATCGCTGCGATCAACGGTGCCTGCATGGGTGGCGGATTTGAAGTCACGCTTGCCTGCGACTGGCGCATCGCCAGCGATCACGATAGCACCAAGATTGGCCTGCCGGAGACGCAGTTGGGTATTCTGCCTGCATGGGGCGGCTCCACGCGGCTGTCACGAATCGTCGGTGTGCGCAAGGCGCTTGATCTCATCACCACTGGAAAGCTGCTCAATGCAAATGCCGCGAAACGTGCGGGACTTGTCAGCTACGTGGTGGCAGTGGAGCGTCTGGATGCGCTGGCTTGCAGCCTCGTGCGTCAAAAACGCCCTTGTTTGCGCTTCCGGTTTGAAAATCTCTTCTCGGCGATCATCGGGCACTTGGCGAAACGCAAGGCGCTCGAAAAGACGCGGGGGCTGTATCCTTCGGTGACGAAAGCGGTGGAAGTCGTGACGCACGCAGTTCATGGCGAGATTGAGAAAGGTTTGCTGCTGGAGCGCAATGCTGTGGCTGAACTGATCAAAGGCCGTGATTCGGCGCGGTTGATCGACCTTTTCTTCAAGCGCGAAGAAGCCAACAAGCGACCTGTCTCCGGTGGGACGGCACTGCCCATCCATGATGCCACTGTCATCGGTGCGGGGGTGATGGGGGCTGGAATTGCGCATATCTTAGCATCGCGTGGAATCCGGGTGCTAATGACGGACGTCAGCAACGACAGCCTCGCGCGTGGATTGGAGCGGATTCAGGGCTTGGTTGGAGATGCTAGGCGCCGAAGGCTGGTGACGGAGGTTCAGGTGCGTGACACGCTGGACCGGATCAGCACGACGCATGTGCCAGTGCCGCTTAACAGGCACCATCTGGTGATTGAAGCTGCAACGGAGAGCATGGAGTTGAAGAGGAAGATCTTCGCGGACCTGGCTGCACGGGTCGCCGAAGACACCATTCTTGCCACGAACACCAGCGCACTTTCTGTGTCGGATTTGGCAAAAACGGTGCCCAATCCGGAGCGCGTCATTGGTCTGCATTTCTTCAATCCGGTGCATCGCATGCCGCTGGTGGAAATCATCACGCTGCCGGAAACATCGCCTGATGTGCTGGCTACTGTGGTCAGTTTTGTGCAAAAGCTCGGCAAGACGCCGGTGGTCGTCAAAGACAGTCCGGGGTTTCTGGTGAACCGTATTTTGGTGCCTTACCTGATGGAGGCGGTGAGATTGCATGAGAGCGGTATTTCGGTGAAGGACATCGACGAGGCGATGCTTGAGTTTGGCATGCCGATGGGGCCGATGCGCCTGCTGGATGAAATTGGTCTCGATGTGGCGGCGCATGTGGCCAAGACGCTGGCCAGTGCTTTTCCGGATAGGTTTTCGCATACCGATGCTCTCGACAAGATGGTGAACGAGGGCCACCTCGGGAAGAAAACGGGGCAGGGCTTCTACCGGTATGAGAACGGCAAGGAGATCGTGCCCACGACGCATTCCGATCTTCCTAGACATGAGAGCATCCAGACCAATCTTGCGCTGCTGATCAGTCAGGAAGCGATGCGTTGTCTCAAGGAGGGCATCGCCCGCAACGCGGATGATATTGATCTGGCCATGGTGCTGGGCACCGGCTATCCGCCGTTTCGTGGCGGGCCTATTACTTTCGCCCGGGATACGGGCATCATTGATTATTAAAACCCTCAACTGGAGAACCAAGCCATGAAAACTACTCTGGACGAATCCAAGCCTGAAGCCAGGACACACATTGATACCTCGCGCATGAATGCGGGGCAGCGCGCCGCTCTTGAAATGGCGGAAGCCGCGCGCGATGAACGCCGCAACACCGGACTCGCCGCCGGCATCTTTTTTGGCGAACCGGACTTCGGCAAACTGCTGCCGTTTCCGAAACAAAGTGGAGAGGACCACGATCAGGGCGATGCGTTCCTGCACCGGCTTGAGCAAGTGCTTGATCTCTATGCGGACCCTGATGAGATCGACGCGAAGGGCGAGATTCCCGAGATGCTGCTGAACGAGTTGGCGCGGATTGGCGCGTTCGGGATCAAGATCCCTGTCAGATATGGGGGGCTTGGGCTGTCGCAGACGAATTATTCGCGGGCAGCCATGCTGCTCGGCAGCCGCTGTGGCAATCTGGCTGCGCTGCTGTCTGCGCATCAGTCCATCGGTGCGCCGCAGCCGCTCATTTTGTTTGGGACTGAAGAGCAAAAGGCGAAATACCTGCCGCGCTGTGCCAAGGGTGAGATCAGCGCCTTTGCGCTGACGGAAAACGAAGTGGGGTCCGATCCGGCTAGGATGAAGACTGAGGCGAAACTGGATGAGGATGGTGCGAACTATGTCCTCAATGGTGAGAAGCTGTGGTGTACGAACGGCACGAAGGCGGGGATGATCGTGGTGATGGCGAAAACGCCTACGGCGGCGAAGCCGCATGCCACGACGGCGTTCATTGTGGAAACGAGCTGGCCGGGTGTGGAGATCATGCACCGCTGCCGCTTCATGGGGCTCAAGGCGCTCTACAACGGTGTGATTCATTTCGACAATGTGAGAGTGCCAGCGGCGAATGTGCTGGGCGGTGTTGGGCGCGGTCTCAAAGTGGCGCTGACGACTTTGAACACGGGGCGCATCACTTTGCCTGCTGCCTGCACGGGCTTGTCGCTGCGCTGTCTGGAAATCAGCAAACGCTGGGCGCGCTCGCGTGAGCAGTGGGGGCAGCCGATTGGCCGCCACGCGGCCATTGCGGACAAACTCAGCCGCATGGCTGCCGACACCTTTGCCATGGAAAGCATTGTGCGTTATGTCTCGGCCATGGTGGATCGTGACAAGCACGCCGATGTCCGCCTTGAAGCCGCCATAGGCAAGCTCTGGGGCAGCGAAAAATCCTGGCGCATCATGGACGACACGATGCAGATGCGCGGCGGGCGCGGGTTTGAAACTGCGGCTTCGCTGAAAGCGCGCGGGGACGTGCCCGAACCTGTGGAACGACTGTTCCGCGACTCACGCATCAACACGATCTTTGAAGGCAGCAGTGAGATCATGAGGCTGTTCATCGCACGTGAGGCGCTGGAGCCTCATCTCAATCTTGGGGCAGATGCGGTGAATCCGACGCTGACATGGAAGGTGCGAGCCAAAGCCGCCGTGCGTGCGGCAGGGTTCTATGCCACGTGGTATCCCATGAAGTGGCTGCCGCTGGGTGCGGGAGACGCGAGGGATTTGCTGCATCCCTCCCTGCAGTTCGAGTTGGATACGATTGCGCGTCAGAGCCGGGTGCTGGCGCGGCGGCTGTTCCTGGCGATGGCGCTGAACGGTCCCAAGCTGGAAAAGCGGCAGGTGCTGTTAGGCCACTTTGTGGATGTGGGAGCCGAGCTGTTTGTCTGGGGCTGCACGCTGGCGCATGCTCAGAGCAAGGTGAACGACTCCTCCATGTCAGAGGTGGAAATCGACAAACTGGTGCGGCTGGTGCGCTTCTTTGGCAAGATGGCGCGTGAGCGAATCGCCAGCAGTTATCGGCATCTCAAGGAGAACCTTGATGCTGAGAGCTGGCAGCTCGCGCAGGAAGTGTGAACGTATTTTGTGCTGGCCTGATGCCTGCTGTTGGGGTTAGAACGTGACTGGTTCCACGAACCGGTCACGTTCACTTTATCATCCCATCGCCATGCTCAAAGAATTCAAAGCATTCATCCTCAAAGGCAACGTCGTCGATCTATCCACCGGTGTCATCATTGGCGCGGCCTTCACAGGCATTGTCACGGCATTTGCGAAAGGAATCGTGGAACCGCTTCTGGCGCTGTTTGGCGGAGGTCCAAGTCCGAAGCTGACGATCCCTCTCAGGGAGGTGAGCCTGCAAGTGGCCAAGCTGGGAGCGGATGGCAAGCCGCTGGTGCAGGCCGATGGGACGCCGGTCATGGACACGGTTAAAAAGATTATCGAGCTCGATATTGGCAGCATCATCGGGGCGGTCATCAGCTTCTTGATCACGGCGGCAGTCGTGTTTTTTGTGATCGTCAAACCGATCAACCAACTGATGGCGATGACGCGGAAAAAGGAAGCGGACGCACCGCCACCTCCGCCGCCTGCTGAGATTGTGCTGCTCACGGAGATTCGTGATCTTTTGAAGAAGTGACCCTTAAGGCGACTTGGCTTCTTCGCTGCGCTCGACGAAACGCATAGCGTGGTCGATGAAGCGGAGGAGGACGTCGTAGTTGCGTACGTTGCGGTTTTGGTGAGGGTTAGCATGGCCTCGCCTTTCTTCTTTCCCTCAGTCTCCTCGTTTTCGACTTCCATCTTGGCTTCGGCGTAGTCGGAGCGGGTGAAGACGAAAAAGAGGCGTTTTACGCGCCTCGGGGCCAGACAGCATTGTGCTTCTGCGGATTGATGATCAGTCGATTATGGTTTGGGTATGTGTTAAATGCCTGGCATCTTAGTTTGCGGATGGAGAAGATCAAATGTGGGTAGCTGGGGCTGGCAAAAAAGGCTCTGTGCCAGGCCGAGTGGCGGGAGACGCACGTATCGTCCCTAGCACCGCAAAACCTCAGCATTCCGATTTGCCGCATATCAATGATGCCGAAAGGCACATACTTCGAACAGCACGTCGCGAAGGCGCGACAGTCAATGCTATTGGGGCTACGCGTCCTATGTGTGGACATTGCGAGAATGCCTCGCCCAAACGTGCCATTGCTACAAAAACGAAATCTGGTAGAAAGCCGCGATGAAAATCAGTCCCGAAATTCTCGAAAAAGAAGTTCAAGAGCTTACTGCAAAGTTCCGAAACGATAAATTATGGTCGGATGTCAAAGCATTGGCTAAATCCAAGGGGCTTGACCCTATGAAAACCCTTTTGGTTGGTTTTCATGAGACCGAAGATGAACTGGAATATGGAGTCTTCCTGACAGAAGTCGGCGAGTTAATAGAGTATTGCAGAAGCACTGCCATAAAATCTACGGCTTTGAAAAGCTGGAAAAAAAGGAGGGGCATAAAGAAGCTCTCGTACTACTACCCAGCAGTTGAGGCAGGTATTTGCCTGCAGAAACGAGATCGGGCTGCAACTGACTGACAACTCAAATCGCCGCCATAGTGGCAACCAATGGACGGTCAGAAAAAAGATGCCAGGCATTTAGTTGATTGACTGCACCCGTTTTTAACTCATCTTTCCCCCATGAAGCCCGCCCAAACCTCTGATCCTCAGACGCTCCCGCTTGAAGAGCAACTCGTCGGTGTGAATGCGAAAACGGGGCTCTATCCAGGCGCGCGGTCGTGGTCGGGGGGGAGGCATCGCATCTTGGGCAAGGGGCCGTTGGATTC
>JAIXYN010000048.1 GCA_027490195.1 Verrucomicrobiaceae bacterium
CATGGACGGACGGGCTATCGCCACGTCCATCCTACGTCCCAGCATGGAGCGCCGGGCCTGATGCTCTGCTTGGAAAACAGACCTGTTCCTTCAGACTCATTTTCAACTGTCCTGGGTATTAAGAGCTTCAGCTCGCTCTGGAAAACGCAGCGCTCATCCCAGAACGAGCTAAAGCTCCGCACTACTTTTCCAAAATCCACTGCGCAGCATCAATAATGACATGGCCCTTTGTGCCCTCATTACGAACCTCCAGCCATCCGGCTTTGCCTTTTTCAAAGCGGTAGGTGCCCAGAGGAAGAAGCACGTCTTTTTCAGGGGCTTTCTTCTTTTGGTTCACGACCACCGTGGCTTCACCACCTGCATGATGGATGACCACCGGCACATTGTCCGCACGATTACCCAATGCACTGTAGGTGATGGCGACGCGATACTCGCCAGCGGCTGGCAGGTTGGGTGTGAAGCGGGCTTTCTGCTCGCCTTTGGCAGTGTCTCCATCGTGGCGATAGCCTTCTCCGACAAAGCCAGGTGTGGTGTGGCCTTCGGACGTGAAGCCGGTGAGTTCGGCCTCGCTGTCATCGACGACGATGCCGCCGAGCTTTTCTTTGCTGATCGACACATGTTCCGGCATCGGCGGTGATTCGAAGTCGAGCATCTGGCCATCGGCGAGGAGCTTCTCCTTGAGCTTGGCCATGTCGATCTGCTGCAGATCTTTGCCGGAGTCGATGGCGATGACGGCTGCGGTGGCAGAACTCTGGCCCATAACCATGAAGACGGGCTCCATGCGGATGCTGCCATAGGCGATGTGCGTGGCACTCAGGCATACGGGGACGAGGAGATTGGTGCACTCCTCAGCCTTCGGCGTGATGCTCCGGTAGCTGATGGGGTAGGGGCGGGTGCCGATCTGGATGTCGCCTTCATTGCGCACAAAACCTTCTTTGGTGATGTAACGCTGCACGTTATGCGAGTCCATGTTGTAGGCGCCCATGCCCACGCTGTCCTCCACGATCTCGCGGCGCTTGCAGTTCTTCTCGCTCATGACGTAGCCGCCGATCATGCGGCGTGCCTCGCGCACGTAGAGCTGGCGGGGCCAGTTGCCGTTGTCTTTAAATTCATCCTTGGCGAGGCCGAACTTCTGGAAGGCTGCGCGCATCTTCGCAGGCACGCGGGGATGGTGCGCATAGGTCCACATGAGGCCCTTCTGCCAGTCTTCATGCGCCTGCCAAATCTTCGCGCGGGTGGCGTAGTCGGCGTCGGGATAATCAAAATTCTGGCCGATGAAGTCGGTGCTGATGGCGAAGTTGTTGTTCGTGTCGGTCTTGCGGTTTGGCATGCCAGTGGGTGCCCAGGAGATGCGGTCGTCACCGGCCTCGACATTGCGCAGGGCCAGTTCGAACCACTTCTCGTCGTAGTTGGCAGGCTTCTTCCAGTCGAGACGGTTTTCCGGCACATCGGTGGTGCACATGCGGAAATTGTAGGCCTGCAGCTTGCGGTCACCGCTTTCGTCTTCGCCGATGTCACTGGGATCAATGCCGGGCAGTACGCCGCTCTTGGGATCGCCGGGCTTCACATAAGGATCAACGTTCTTAGTGAACTGGTGGTGGATGGTTTTGACCTTTTGCACGCCGTTGATCGTCTCGCCATACATCGCATTTGCTTCACGGCCCACGGCGTAGCTCACGCCCGCCTTGGCCATCAAGTCGCCCTCATAGGTGGCGTCGATGAACATCTTACCGGTGAACTCGCGTCCGCTTTCCATGATGATTTTTGAAATGCGAGTGCCCTCTTTGATCACACCTTTTTTCAAATCCAGGCGTTCGCTGAATACCACGGTCACCTTGTCCTTTACGCTGGCCAGCATGTCATCATAGATCTCTGTCGCCACATGCGGCTCGAAGGTCCACATCGTGTCCTCGCTGCCGGTATTGCCGTGCTGCTTTTTGGCGAAGTATTCCGCCCGCGTCTGGTGCTGCCATTTGGCAGGATCGGAGTAATACTTGAAGACGTTGGCGTAAAACTCACGCGACATGCCGCCGATGGCCTTCTTGTTACCGATGTCCGTGGCGCCAAGCCCGCCGGTTGTCAGACCGCCGAGAAACTTGGTGGGTTCGATGAGCACCGCCGTCTTGCCCATGCGTGCCGCCTGGATCGCCGCTGTGATGCCGCCCGAGCTGCCGCCATAGACGACAATGTCATACGAATCTGCCGCCCCGAGCTGGGGTATGGCGGCGAGCGTGGCAAGCAGGATGGTTGGAAGGAGCTTCATGGTGGGTTTAACCCAGCGCATACAGCGGCCTTTTGCAACTGTGGGCATGCATCTCGGGATATGCTGAAAATTAATTCGAATACTCCTTCAAAGAGCGCGTCAGAGTGCATGACAAGATTTACAACATCACCTCATGAAGACTTCTCTCGTTCGCACGCTGACCTTTGGAACCCTGCTTCTGACTTTTTCCCTGACCTCCTGCGCGGACCCCTATGGCTACGGGGGCGGTGGTTTCGGTGGATACAATAATGGCTGCAGTGGCGGCGGATACGGGCGCTCTTCCAGTGGTGGCACGGTGGCGGGGGCGCTGATCGGTGCTGGCGCGGGTGGAATCATTGGCAATCAGCGCCGCCGGGGGCTCGAAGGGGCCGCGATTGGTGGCATTCTAGGCGCGCTGGCTGGCAGTATGTTGAGCAACGGCCAGCGTGGCTACCCCCAGCAGGCGTCGTATGCGCAGCAGGGTTACGGTCAGCGGAACTGCAATCAAGGCTACGGACAGCAGCAGCCCATTTATGGTTACGGTCAGCACGGAGGGTATAATCAGAGCTATGGTGGCCATCATGGCGGCTACTATCCCAACAGTGGCTACAGCCAGCAGCCTCCGATCAATTCCAACAATCCCTATGCCTTTGGCAACTGGCAGTAAAATTTGTCTCATAGCGGGCGTTTGAATCGCGGCGGTTTTCCCGCCGCGATTTTTTTATCCATCCATCATGTCCGCCAACCCCGCTGCCTCCGACTCCGCCTATCCCACACCCGGACCTTCCACCGCTCGCTGGTGGCAAAATGAAGATTGGCTCGCCGTTCTGGCCGCATTGCCCATCTTGATCGCAGTCGCAAACGGCTGGACTCCCAAAATGCCCGCGCTCGGCTGGACTGGTGCTGCGGATGTGGCCAAAGTCTTCTCAGCGGACAATATCGCCCTCAGTGGCGTGCTGCTGGCCCTGTTCCTCGTCATCTCGGTGGTCGCCTTGGCGGCTGCGCTTGGTAAACGAGTCGGGGCCTTCCTGGGCGGTGCTGTGGTGGTGTTTGTGCTGGGCTGGCTTTCACATTGGATCGCTGGCTATGCCGGCATCAAAGCTTGGGGAATCGAATACGTCGTTTTCGCGCTCGGTCTGGGCATGCTCTGGAGTCATACCCTGCCGGTGCCCGAGTGGCTGCGCGAGGCCGTGCGCACGGAATTTTTCATCAAGGTGGGCATAGTGCTTCTCGGTGCCACCATCCTGCTGCCGGAAATGATGAAGGCGGGACTTCCCGGGCTGGTGCAGGCCGCCCTTGTCATCCCTGTGGTGTGGTATGTTTGCTTCTTCATTTCCCGCAAGCTCAAGGTGGACGACGAATTTGGCGTCATGCTTTCCACCGCCGTCTCCATCTGCGGTGTGTCCGCTGCCATCGCCGCCTGCGGAGCGATCCAGGGGGACCGCAAAAAGCTCTCCTACGTTACCTCCATCGTCCTGCTCTGCGCAGTGCCCATGATGATCATGATGCCCTGGGCGGTCAAATCCATGGGGCTTTCTGAAGCCGTGGGCGGAGCCTGGATTGGCGGCACTCTCGACACCAGCGGCTCCGTAGCGGCTGCGACCGAACAGGTGGGCAAGGACGCCACCAAGATCGGTGTCATTGTCAAGCTCTCGCAGAACGTGCTCATCGGCGTGGCTGCCTTTGTCTTGTCCATTTGGTGGACCCTGCGCGGCGGTAAGGACGGCGCGACCAAGGGCCAAAAACCCACCATCGGCGTCATTTGGGAACGCTTTCCCAAGTTCGTGATCGGCTTTGTCATCGCCTCCGTGGTGTTCTCGTATTTCGTGCCGACTGCCGTAGCCGAAGCCGCTAGCAAGCCCCTCAAAGGCCTGCGTGAAGTGTGGTTTGCCGCAGCATTCGTCTGCATCGGCCTAGAGACGCGCCTGGGCGAACTCTTCAATCTCGGCGGCGGCAAGCCTGCACTGGCCTTCCTCGGTGGTCAGATTTTCAACATAGCCTGGACGCTGGTTCTTGCCATGTGGCTCTTTGGCAAGTGAGTGCCTCGGGCCAAGGTGCCGGGGTCTCCTGACCCCGTCCGGTTCCGACCTCAGCAAGCCATCAAATATCAAACGACACTGTCTCGCGGGAGCGCTCCTTCGCAATGATATGCGCCACGGTATGCTCCGCGAACCACTGCGCCACCTGATCACGCAGGCCGCTGAAGACCTGCCCCAGCGCATCCTGATCCGCGCCGGGAATGGGATCAAAGGGGCCGTCAAACAGCGTCACCACCTCTCCCAGCGTGATGCGGGCCGGGTTGGTCACAAGTTGGTAGCCGCCGCCCACGCCGCGCTTGCTGCGCAGCAGGCCTCCGTTTTTCAGTGCCAGCAGGATCTGCTCGAGAAACTTCAGGGGGATGTGTTCCTTGCTGGCCAGATCCTGAATGGAGAAGTTCGTGCCCTCGCGCTCACGCCCCATCGCCACGAGGGCGCGGAGGGCGTATTCGGCTTTTTTGGAGAGCTTCATCAGGGAGTGTTATCGAACATCAAACGACCCCGGGTGCAAACTGCGATTTGCTGCCGGAGCGTTTCCGCGTCATTCATCGTCCCTTCCACTGCATGAGCGACGACTTTTTTGCCTCACCGCCCACTGAACCGCCTCGTGCGGGTGCAGCGGTGCACCATGCAGGCGCGCCGCTGGCTTCGCGCATGCGGCCACGCACGCTGGAGGAGTATGTCGGGCAGCAACACATCCTGGCCGAGGGCAAGCTGCTACGCCGTGCCGTGCAAGCGGACCGTTTTTCCTCGCTCATTCTTTACGGCCCGCCCGGCGTGGGCAAGACCACGCTCGCCCACATCATCTCTCAGGAGACGAAATCGCGCTTCGTCACGCTCAGTGGTGTGGAGAGCAGCGTGGCAGACATCCGCAAAGAGGCGGAAAATGCCGGGCATCACATCCGCCTCTACAACAAGACCACCATCCTGTTTGTGGATGAGATCCACCGCTTCAACAAAGCGCAGCAGGACGTGCTGCTGCCGCATCTGGAGCGGGGCACGCTGCGCTTCATTGGCGCGACGACGCACAATCCCTTCTTCTATGTGAACAGCCCGCTGGTCAGCCGCTCTCAGGTCTTCACTCTGGAGCCGCTGGGGCTCTCTGATCTCGAAGCCCTGATGGATCGCGCTTTGAGCGATGTGGAGCGCGGTTTGGGCAGTATGAACGCCCGCATCGAGCCAGACGCACGCCTGCACCTCGCCACCGTGGCGGATGGAGATGCCCGCCGCTGCCTCAATGCTCTGGAACTTGCCGTGCTCTCAACGCGGCCGAATGACGCAGGAGAGATCGTGATCACGCTGGTCGCTGCGGAGGAATCCGTGCAGCAAAAAACCGTCGTTTATGATGGGGACGGCGACGCGCATTACGACACCATCAGCGCCTTCATCAAAAGCATGCGCGCCTCAGACCCAGACGCGGCGCTCTACTGGCTGGCCAAGATGCTCTACGCCGGTGAGGACATCCGCTTCATCGCCCGGCGCATTGTCATTGCCGCCAGCGAGGACATCGGCATGGCAGACAGCAATGCCCTGCGCGTGGCCGTGGCTGCTCAACAAGCCGTCGAATTCATCGGCATGCCGGAGGCGCGCATCATCCTGGCGCATGCTACCATCTACAATGCCACCGCGCCGAAGAGCAACCGCTCCTACACGGCCATCGACGCCGCTTTGGACGATGTTAAAAATGGCCGCACCCTGCCAGTACCCAAGCACCTGCGGGACGCCCATCACAAAAAAGCTGCCAAAGAATTCGGCCACGGCGAAGGCTACATGTACCCGCACAATTACGAAGGCGGCTTTGTCCCCCAGCGCTGCCTGGAAGGTGGGAAGCAGTATTACGACCCTACCGCCAACGGCCTCGAAGCCCGCATCAAAGAACGCCTCGATCACTGGCGAAAGCTCTGGGAAGAACAGGCGGAGTAAATTGGGCAAGGTAGTCAGGGAGGGGAACCCCCACCTAAAATAGTCTGTCATTGGGAGACGCGCCTGCTCCAGAAGTTATGGAAATAAAGACTTATTAAACTTCAATAATATGAAAACTATTCTTTTTATATTGAGGATGTGTGAAAATTACGGTATCATTTTCGTAATTCCAAAAATATCCAGCCATGTACAACTCACGTTTGATCACATCTGGCCTGTACGGGGTCTTGCTGGCCACGCTTTCGGCCTGTGCTTTGCCCAAACAATCGTTGCTCTCCGCGTGGAAGGAAATGCGGCACAAATCGGTCGCCCCTCTTGAAACCGGCGTCAAATACGAGGTGCGCAAGGCTTTGGCGAATAATGTTCCGTTCCGCCCCAGCACCATCAAGCGGTACACCTTTGTGCTGGATGACCCGAGGCCGCCGCTGCTGATGGCTTCAAATTTGGATCGCAATTCTCAGATGCACGTTCGCACTACTGCCTACACGCACAATGAGAGTGACCACCTCATCTATGGGGTGAAGAACGCGATCGGCACGAATCTGAGATTTGGCAACGTGCGCAGCGCTGCAGCAGACTGGTCGCGTTTTCCTGTCGGCACCCAGTTCCGCATCGCTGGTCAGCCTGGAATCACCTACGTGGTCGATGACTATGGCAGCGCTCTCGTCGGCACCGGTACCATCGACTTGTACAAACCCAGCCGTTCCATGATGGACAACTGGGGCGTGCGCCATGTGGACATCGAAGTGATTCAGTGGGGGTCATTTGAAAAGAGCATGGATCTCATGCGAGATCGCACGAAATGGCGCCATGTCCGCGCCATGATGGAAGGCATTGAGGCGCGTTTGCGCACAGCAGCTCTGCCACATGGCCGGACGCCGATCACGGCATCGCTGTAAATCCGCGTTAATTCAGAGCTTTAGTTCGTGCACGAAATCACTCAAAAGAGGGAATTGTGGCGATTCTAGGCTCTGCACCTTGCGCTCACGAGTATTAAATCTAGCTGATGGGAAATCAGCGATATTCCGCCGCATCAGGTGCCGTTAGCAACACACATGCGTGTTGTCCTTCTTTCGTTGTTCCTCATTGCCGTCAGCTTCAGTGCTGCTCAAAACAAGCCGGATGCGCAGTTGCCTATCACGCCCCGGCAGATCGCCGCTGGTTTGAAAAAAATGACGCAGTCGGAAGCGCAAAAGACGCTGCATGATCAGGTCGTGCGACTGTTTGGGCGACAAAATCTGACACAGGGGCGGGCACCGGCGAAGATCGAGGCCACCACCGTCGCCTGGGCCATCATCGATCCCAAGCCCGCGCGCGTCGTGCAGCAGGACGGCACCTTGATTGGTGAAATGATTTCTCTAGGAGAAGACGGCCTGCAGGTTCTCGTCACTGAAATGCCTAACTTCACCCAAACCAGCTATCGTGTGGAGTCGGAGGGGATGCCCCACCTCGCTGGCAGCGTGCATGTCGAACATTTCGACTACACTGCCGACAGCTTGCCGCAGAAAAACGTGCCGCAGGGCAAATTGGAAAAGTTTGAGTGGAAAGCGAGCGCGGTTTTCCCCGACACCGTGCGCGATGTGACCGTCTATCTGCCCGCAAGCTTCCAGCCGGGCGAGGAAACCTGCCTCATGGTCTGGCAGGATGGCTCGCGCCATGTCGATCCCAACGGCTCCATCCGTGCTTCGGTTGTCTTCGACAATCTCATCCATAAAAAGGAAATGCCCCGCACCGTGGGGGTCTTCATTGATCCAGGCCGCATGACGAAGCAGCCACCCGGCGCGAAGGCCGCCAACCGCAGCTTTGAGTACGACTCGCTTGGCCCTGCCTACGCGAATTTTTTGACCGACGAAATCCTGCCTGAAGTTGCCAAACGCTATCAAACCAAGTTTCGCCCCCAGCCTGAAGCTTGGGCGATTGCCGGCGGTTCCTCCGGCGGCATCTGCTCCTTCACCGTCGCCTGGGAGCGGCCTGACAAATTCCGCAAAGTACTCTCCTGGGTTGGCTCCTTCGTTGATCTCAAGGGGGGGGATGTTTATCCCTCGCTGATCCGCGCTTCTGAGCGTAAACCCATCCGCCTCTACCTCCTTGATGGCGAAAACGACCTCGACAACAAATTTGGCAACTGGCCCCTCGCCAACAAGCAGATGGCTGCGGCGCTCAAGTACATGAACTACGACTTCCGCATCGACTGGACCCAGTGCTTCCACGGCAGCAAAGGCATGGCCCCCAATCTCCCCGAAGCCCTCCGCTGGCTCTGGCGTGATGTGAAGTGAATCCGCTCACTGTTGGGGGATGATGTGCTTTTCAAGAGGCAGCATGGCCTCCAACTGCACCGCCTGCGAAAGGTCTCGTGGCGTTATCATTTCCCGTTCCAAGGGGGGCGGATCACCCGCGATGGCGCGGATGACCTGTGCATGCGGACGCCAGTCTAGATCACCAAGCTTCACGATTTTCCCCAAACGTTCTCCGCTGGCTTGGAGGAAACCTTTGTAGATGAGCTCCGAGCAGTAGATCTTCTCATCGTCCATATCATACTGGATGTCATATGGCAGCCCGATGAACTTCTCCGCCGCAGTGATCATGGCATCCACCTTTGACTGGTAGGCGGGTTTCAACCGGTAGACTGCAAACTCTTCCTTCCGTCCCTGGCTGATCCAGCGCTCAAGCTTTGTCAGACGCACGGGGCCGATGGCCTCCAGGACATGCCAGACGTTGTCCTGTTTCACCACGATGCCGCAGTGCGAATAGGGTGAATGGGTGCTGCCTTCAATCGCATCGATGACTGGCATGTGCGGCAGCGATTGAAACACGATGTCTCCAAGCTGCGGCTTGTAGGAAGTGACGGGGCCAGCCGCAGCACAACTGGTGAGAATGAGATGGATCGACAGCAGCAGAACATGCTTCATGGTCAAAGCCTATCAAAACACCTGCCATGCTGTCACGGCCTATTTGCTGCCGATAAACGTCAGCACATCGGCCACGTCCTGGGCACTGAGAACGTTCTCCAGCCCCTCGGGCATGATGGAGGTTGTCAGCGTTTTGAGTTCGTGGATGTCGCTGCGAAGTACGATCATCTCCGCACCACCGGGCAGGCGAATCGTGATGTTGCCCGGAGTCTCGGAGGCTAGTTGGCCCACGATCAACGTCTTGTCATGCTTTGTCACGCGCGTGGCTGCATTGCGTTGCTCTACGGCGCGGTTCGGATCAAAGATGGCTTCGATAAGCTGTTCGCGGGGTTTGGTGGCCACGGTGGTCAGATCGGGGCCTACTTCGACGCCGAGTTCACGCACCTTGTGGCAGGCCATGCATACCTTTTTAAACACCGAGGTTCCTCGTTTTGCATCGCCCTGCAATTGCGGCACCGCCGCTACATACTGGCCAACGACCTTCTGGCGGTTCGGGTTGTGGTTGGTAATCACCGGCATTACGGCGGACAAAATCGCTTTTGGTTGTGTCGGATTCAGCAATAATTTCTCAAATTCAGTGAACACCGCATTCGACTTCGTGCCGGTGGCGGTCAGGGCTCCGGCACGCACCTGAGGCACTAATGGCTTGATCAATGCAAACACCTCATCCTGGCTCATTCCGCCGAGCTGCATCAGCGTGAACGCCGCCTGGATGCGGATTGGGGGTGCGGCGCCGAGCAGGGGTTTCAAATCAGCGATGGCAGAGTTCTCGTTGCGCTCAAGCAACAACCGCTGTGCCGTGTCGCGTATCCAGCCATTGGATGATGCCATGGTAACAATTGGGGGTGTGGTGCCTTTAGGCGATCCGCTTTTGCTGATGCGATAGATTCTCCCGCGATCCTCCCCGCCGCGCAGATCCAGCCCGCGCGCGATTTCCGCTGGAATCCACTCTGGGTGTTCCAGCACGAGCCGGTACATGTCCACCACGTATAGTGCCCCGTCTGGTCCCGTGCGTGCCATGCTGGGGCGGAACCAGTTGTCCTCACTCGCGATGAACTCGCTTTTCACATCGTCCGGATGTCGTGTGCTGGTGATGGTGCCGCCGGTGTAGTTCAGCACCTCACGATGTACCAGATTGTTCGCCGGTTCGCAGATGAACATCACCTGCGCGCCATCGGTGCCGAACGTGCTGTCTCTGAAGGGCATCGGCGAGCAGCCGGAGGTCAGGGTGTTCACCAAGCTGCCCTGGTTGAAGCGGCGCACGGGCGGGCTCGCGGGGTAGAGGCGCTTCTCATTATTCATGTCGCTGCGGATGGATTTTACCACGACTTCAGGATGCTGTTCGAGATAACGAAATGGCAGCCAGTAGTGCCAGCCGATGGTGCTGTTGTTGTTGCCAAACCAGTTGCCGAAATCATCACGCCATTTGCCATACTGGCTGCGCCCGCCTTCCAGGGCGAACTCGCCGCTGCGTGGATCAAAGCGAAAATCGTTCGTTCCGAGGGCGATCTTTTTCCCCGCCTTCACGCAGGTGATGTCGCCGCCGCTGTCGCCATTCGCGCCGTAGAACCAGCCGTCCAGCCCCCAGCAGAAACCGTTCACCAAATGCTGGGGATTGCCCGCCGTGAAGCCGGTGTACCACGTCTCGCGCTTGTCGCACTTGCCATCGCCATCGGTGTCCTCGGCGTAGAAGATGTCCGGGATGTTGGCGATGAAGACGCCGTTCTTCCAGAGCGCGAGTCCGGTGGGGTGCTTCAGGTCGTCGAGGAAGAGGGTGGACTTGTCGTAGATGCCGTCACCATTGGTGTCCTCCAGGATCTTCACCCGGCCTGTTTGCAGAGCGGAAACTTTTTCCTGCCCCACGCTGCCATCCTTCGTCTTTTCGCCGGGGGCAAAGGGGTAGTCCCCCATTTCCACCACCCACATGCGGCCTTTTGCATCCCAGTCGATGAACACCGGATCTTGCACAAGCGGTTCAGCAGCCACCAGCATCGCCTCAAAGCCTGGCTTCACATGCAGCGCCTTGAGGGATTCCTGTGGAGTCTTTGGCGCTGGGCCGGGCACTTTCAGCAGCTCCGCAAACGGCATGAGCTGCTTTGTCCCGCTCCACATCGCGCCATCGCGAAAGGAGACGCCCGTGTCGCTGCCATCCGCACGCACGATCAGCGGCAGGCTGTTCGCATCTCCCGCTTTGCCCTCACGCATCACCTGCGACCAGCCTTCGTTCCATTGCAGCCCTTTCTTGGCTCGCTCCTTCGGAACGAAGAGAAACACCCCATACTCACGGGAATTGGAAAGCACGATGTCCTCATGGCCGTCGCCATTCAGATCCACAAAGCGCACGCCATTGTCGTGCCCATGCTCGTCCTGAAGGGGGGCTGCATCGGGTAGAACATATTCGCGCAATGCGGATGGCATTTCGACGGCATTTAGAATGCTGCTGAAAATGAGGAGAGGCAGGAGGAATCTTGGCATGACGAATGTATGAAGGAAACCAACGCTCCTGCAATGTCCCTTCCTTTGGGGTGAAGGTGAATTTGTGGTATGCTTTTTCGCTGTTCAGAGCAGTGCTGTGGTGCAGTGCGCAGCAGGCGGGTCGGGTCACGTTGTCCAGAACCGGCTGAAGCCGGTACTACACAACGTGCTTGTGGCCTGCGGTGTGCGGCATGCATTTCGCTGGCTTCACGATGTGCTAGAGTTCTTCGGAACGAGCTCAAGCGCGGAAGTACTTTTTCACCCCCATTTCATTCCCGCTTCATCAAGGTTTCACGCCGCTTTGGAGTTTGGGCGTCGATGAAACCACTCATTCTCCTCCTGATCGGAACCAGCACTCTGCTGGCTCAGTCCATCACCAACGCCAAGCTCGATGATAGCGAGGTGCGCATCACCTACGGCGAACTGAAACGCCTCGTTGCGGCCACATTGCCAAAGGAGCCGCCTCCACCTGCACCCAAACCGCTGCCTCCCATTCCTGCGGCGCTGCTCTCCGCAGTGTATCATATCGATACCCACGCCGATACCATCACCGCCGAGATGCAGGTCGAGAACTTCGACAGCGAGTGGCACACCGTTCCTCTCGCAGGCGCTGCCGCAGGCGTGCTCGCCGTGGAGCCCAAGGAGGCACGCCTCGTCGTCGCTGACGACTGCCTCTGTCTCGTCACTGACAAAGTCGGCACGCAGAATGTGAAGCTGACCTTCGCGCTTGCCAAAGCAGGGCAAGGGACCACGCTGCATCTCGCCGCCTCAGCCATCGCCTCGCTCGCGGTCAAAGAACTCCCCGAGGGCAAAGTCCTGCGCTTGCAGCACGGTGCCACGTCTCAAACCCTGACAACCGAGGGGCTTGCCGCGCTTCCGGCGCAGGGTGGCGAGGTTACCTTCGCCTTCGAAGATGCGCGCAAGGCCGCGCAGCCTCCCATCGCCAGTCTTACGGACGACGCGATTGTGTCCATGGCATCCTACACCACGCAGGTCGTTCGCGATGGCTCCGCACTGACCGAAGGTGCGATCACTGTACGTCACGATCACCCCGCCAGATTCATGCTGCAGCTGCCAGAGTCTGCCAAGCTGCTCCAGTGCCATGTGAATGGCGATCCCGTGCGTCCCATAATCGGTGAAGCCAATCGCGTGGAGATTCCCCTTGATGATCCCGCCACGGATGGTGCGGAGTCGGAAGTGAAGCTCTCATTCACCGCCGTGCTCACACCTTTGCAACTCGCCGAGGGCGAACTCGATCTCGCACTGCCGCAGACTCCGCTGTTTGCGAAGCAGATCGACTGGAATGTGCAGCTGCCCGCCAGCTACGACCTCAGCTTCAGCGGTAATGTCGATGCCATTACCGACAAATCGAGCACGCCCGGACTCCAGCTTCGCAAATCTCTCTGTCGCGACCAACAGCCCCAGGCACGCATCACCTACCGCAAACGCACCACCAACTGATTCTCTCAGCTCAACCTCATCACATCCTTGCCATGAAACTCACTCATCTCACCACCATCGCTGTCATCTTCGTCTGCACCACCATCGCCTGGTGGCTTCTCGGCGGCGTCATCACACAACGCACCGCCCATGTAGGCTATCAAACAGGAGACGATGTCAGCGGGCGCTGGGGGCCACCGTTGCTGCAAAAGCATCCGGCCGCACGATTCACTTCATCCAGCGGTTCCAGGGTGGTGCTTCAGCCGTCGAAGAGCGATGTCAAAGTTCAGCTTTCCTACCAGCCCGTTAAAATGGGGCTGCTCTGGCAGCGCACTTACGGGGTGAAATTTGAAGGGGCCTACACCTTCACCAACACGACGGCCATTACGCAGACTCTCAGCATTGACTTCGATCTTCCTGCTGGAAACACCCTGCTCGACAAAATCCGTTTCAGCCTCGGCGAAGGTGCCTCTGCCCGGCGCTCCGTCTCTGCGCCGCAGGAGGGAGTCATTACTGATGACGTGCAGCTTGCTCCGGGGGAAAGCATCCCGATCAACGTCAGCTACGAATGCCGTGGCATGGACTACTGGCGCTACGCCTTTGCGGATGCCAGCCGCATCCGCGAATTCACCCTCTCCATGAACACCAACTTTACGGATGTGAATTTCCCCATCAGTTCACCCACCGACCGCATGCCGACTGAGAAGGGGATGGAGCTCATCTGGAAATACGAAGACGCCATTTCCGCGCCGGGCATCGGCATGGAAATGCCGCGTGAGCTCAATGCCGGACCGGTTGCCGCCCAGATCTCCTTCTATGCGCCCCTTTCTCTGCTGCTGTTTTTTGTCGTGATCATCATCACCGCCACCTCGCGCGGCGTGTCGCTGCATCCGGTGAACTACTTTTTCCTCGCCGCCGGTTTCTTTGCCTTTCCCCTGCTGTTTTCCTACATGCTCGACGTGGTGCCCGTGCATCTCAGCTTTGTCATTGCCGCAGGGGCTTCGCTGCTGCTCGTTTGTGGTTACCTGCGTGCCGCTGCGGGGAGTTTTCTGTTTCGTGTCGGCGTCGTGGCCCAGACTGCCTATATGGTGCTCTTCAGCTATAGCTTTTTCTTCAAGGGGTTGACCGGACTGACACTGACCGTGGGTGGCATTGTCACGCTCGGCGTTTTGATGGCCCTGACTGCGAAGGTGGACTGGAGTCAGAAGCTGGGGGCGGTATCGCCGCGTCTGGCATGAGCTGATTTTTAATGAGGAAAGCAGGGATGCAGGTGGCGGTGGGGCTTCTTGTGTTCCTGTTTTCCTCATTTTTGAAGACTGAAAATACTGTGCAGTTCTGTAGAGCTGGGTTCGCTTTGCGGCTGGGCATAAGCCGGTTTTGGGTAGCGCGACCGGAACCGGCTGAAGCCGGTACTACACAACGTTCTTGTGGCCTGCGGTGCGCGACATGGATTTCGCTGGTTGCACGGATTGCTAGGGGTCTCCAGAATGAGCTCAAGCTTGGAAGTGCTTTTTCACTCGCATTTTTTAATGAGGAATGCTGGAGGCGGATGGGCTTCTTTTGTTTCTGTTTTCCTCATTGTTGAAGACTGAAGACACTGTGCAGTTCTGTAGCGCTGGGTTCGCTTTGCGGCTGGGCAACAGCCGGTTTTGGGTGGCGCGACCGGAACCGGCTGAAGCCGGTACTACACAACGTGCCTGTGGCCTGCGGTGCGGGGCATGGATTTCGCTGGCTGCACGGATTGCGAGGGGGCTCCAGAGCGATCTCAAGCTTGGAAGTGTTTTTTCACCCGTATTTCATCCCCGCTTCATCAAGGTTTCACGATGCTTTGGAGCTTGAGTGTTTATGCCTCTACTCCGCCCTCTCTTGCGGTTGCTGCCTCCCCTGAGATTCCCAACAAGCGTCTTGTCAGCGTCCCATCAGCGGTTCAAACATTCACCCCAGCCGAAATGCCTGCCCAAATTCTCATCGTCGAAGACGAACCTTCCATCTGTGAAAACGTCGTTTATGCGCTCGAAGCCGACGGCTTTGCTGTGACCAGTGCAGGGACAGGCCGCGCTGCGCTGGAGCAAATGAAGTCGCAGGACTTCAGCCTCATTATCCTCGATGTAGGCCTGCCTGACATGACCGGCTTTGAGGTTTGCAAAACGATTCGCAAGACGCAGTCGCTGCCGATTCTCTTTCTCACCGCGCGCTCTAGCGAAGTGGACCGTGTGGTGGGCTTGGAGATCGGCGGTGATGACTACGTGGTGAAGCCCTTCAGTCCGCGCGAACTCGTGGCACGGGTGCGCGCCATCCTGCGACGTGTTTCGGCGGTGCCGCTGCCGGCGGCGGCTGCGGATACCGCGCTGCCGCTGGTCATTGATGACACGCGCTGCCAGGCCATCTACTTCGGCACTGCCTTGAATCTCTCGCGCTACGAGTTCCGCATGCTCAAAGCTTTTGCGGCGCATCCCGGGCGGGTGTTTAGCCGTGAGCAGCTCATGGATCATGCCTCAGAAGAGCCGGATGCCTCGATGGAGCGCACGGTGGACACGCACGTCAAAACACTGCGCGCCCGCATGCGCAGCGTGCGTGAGGGGTTGGAGCCGATCGTCACGCATCGTGGCATGGGCTACTCACTGCTCGAAACCTGGCCTGACGCATGAGCCTCACTGTACGCTTTTTGCTGGGGTTTGCCGTGGTGACCACCGTGGGTCTGTTTGTGCTCTTCACACAGCTCATCCACCGCGTGGAGCGGCAGTATTTTGAAGCCATCGAAGAACCGATGGTCGATGTGGCGAACATCCTTGCGGAAGTCATCGCAGCAGATGCGGATAACGGCGTGCTCAAGCCGCAGGCTGTTGAGAAGGCCGTGCGTGCCGCCCAGCAGCGCCAGATCAATGCGCAGATCTACAATCTCAGCAAGACGCGGGTGGACATGCAGGTCTATGTCACCGATGCGCAGGGCCGCGTGCTGTTTGACTCTGCTGGCATCGAGCTGCCTGGCACGATCTCCCATCATCGAGACGTGAAGCTTACCCTGATGGGGGAGTACGGTGCGCGATCTTCCCGCAGCAGCGAATACGATCCGCTTTCCATCGTGATGTATGTCGGCGCTCCCATTCTGCATGAGGGCAAAACGATTGGCATGCTCAGTGTGGCCAAGCCCCAGCGCGGTGTGCTGGGGTTTGTGTGGGAGACGGAGCGCTGGCTGAAGTGGTCCATCATCACCACGGTGGTGATGATGCTGTTGGGCATCTACCTTGCGGCGCGCTGGGCCACACGCCCGCTGGAGGTGCTCACCCAGCATGCGCTGGCGGTGAGCCGTGGCGAGCGCTCCACCCCGCCTCGCATGCCGGGGCATCAGATGAAGACTCTCGGCAAAGCACTTGAGGACATGCGAGATGCTCTCGAAGGGCGCGAGTATGTGGAGCATTACGTGCAGAGCCTCACGCATGAATTGAAGAGCCCGGTCGCTGCGATCCTCGGTGCCGGCGAAATCCTGCAGGGCGATGTGCCGGAGCCCAAGCGTGCACGCTTTCTGCAAAACATACGCACCGAGGCAGGTAGGCTGCGCGATCTTCTTGAACGCCTGCTGCACCTTGCGGCCATCGAAAAGCAGAAGAAGCTCGAAACCAACGAGCCTGTCGATCTCGCAAATGTGCTGGACCGTTCGTGGGATCATCTGGCGCTCGTGGCACTGGGAAAAGAGGTGCGGCTAGAGCGTGACATGGTGTCAGGACTCATGACGCAGGGCGACCCTTGGCTCCTCGAACTCGCCGTGGGCAATTTGTTGCAGAATGCTATCGACTTCGCCCCGAAGGGCAGTGCCATCTCCGTGCGTGGCTACCGTTTTGATGCGAAGGTGGTGATCGAGATTGAAGACTCGGGGCCCGGCATCCCGGATTACGCCAGCACCCGTGTCTTCGAGCGCTTCTACTCGCTGCCGCGGCCCGACAGCGGGAAGAAGAGCACCGGCCTTGGGCTGTGTTTCGTCAAGGAAGTCGCGCAACTTCATGGAGGTAGCGTGGAACTGACGAATCGCGAAGGTGTGGCTGGAGCCAAGGCGATGCTGATTCTCCCAGGCTGAGGGCGGGCAGGTTTGACAACTCAGGGAGGCTTTCTAGTCTCAGGCTCATGAGTACTCCAGAAGCCGGAAAGCCCGTTTACAACGTCAAGAACCCCTGCATCGCCAAGGTGAAGCGGATGTTCGACCTTTCCGGCCCCGATGCGCCCAAGCACACTGCGCATTATGAGATCGACCTCGCTGGTTCCGGTTTGGAGTACACTCCTGGCGACTCGCTGGCGGTGCAGCCCACGAATGATCCCGCGCTGGTGGATGATACGCTCGCGGCGCTCGGATTTTCAGGCACGGAAATCGTCAAGCATCCCAAGACGGCGGCTGAGGTGCCCATTCGTCAGGCATTGATCGAAGGCGCTCTCATCACCGAGATCGACAACAAGCTCATCAAAGCCATCATCGAAAAAACAGCAGGCGACACGCTGCTGGCCGACCTCAGTGTTCCGGAAAAAAAAGATGCGCTCAAAGAGTACCTGTGGGGCCGGTTTGTGGTGGACCTGCTGCTTGAAAATCCCATCGCGAAGTTCACGCCCGAGGAGTTCATGCTCACGCAGAAGAGGCTTAATATCAGACTTTACTCCATCAGCAGCAGTCAGAAGGCGCACCCCGATGAAGTCCACCTCACCGTAGCCACCGTGCGATACACCAGCCACAACCGTGCGCGTGGCGGTGTGGCTTCCACCTTCCTGGCCGAACGTGTGACGCCGAATGAAACCCTGATTCCCTGCTTTGTGAATCACGGCAAAGGCTTTCGGCTCCCCGAGCCGCAGGAGGAGACGCCGATCATCATGTGCGGGCCGGGCACGGGCATTGCGCCGTTTCGTGCTTTCCTAGAGGAGCGGAAGGCGACGGGGGCGAAGGGCAAGGCGTGGCTGTTCTTTGGTGAGGTGAGCGCGAAGTCCTGCTTTTTCTACAAGGAGGAGTTTGAAGGGTATCTCGCTGATGGGACGCTGACCAAGTTCAGCACGGCGTGGAGTCGCGATCAGGCCGAGAAGATTTATGTGCAGCACAAGATGCTGGAGAACAGCGCGGAGCTGTGGGCCTGGCTGGAGCAGGGGGCGATCTTCTATGTCTGCGGAGATGCTTCACGCATGGCCAGTGATGTGGACAAGGCGCTGCATACGATCATTGAGCAAGAGGGCGGCAAGTCGGCTGAGGAGGCTGCGGCGTATGTGCATGCGATGAAGGAGGCGAAGAGGTATCGGCGGGATGTGTATTGAGTTGTGTGGGCTCTTCACCAAGGTGTGGGTGTCTCCTGACGCCCAGCTAGGATTGAGGTGTTCGATGCTTGCGGAATTTCAGACGGGGTCGGGAGACCCCGTCACCTTGGATCAGACGGGGGCGGGAGACCCCGTTGCCTTGGTTGAGATGGGGGCGGGAGGCCCCGTTACCTTGGATCAGAGTTGTTGGGCGAAGTCGCTTTCGAAATGGGTGAACGAGCCGGGTTTCAGGCCTGCCTTGGTGGGATTGCGGCGGATGTAGCGGGTGCAGTTGGCGAAATGATCGGCATCGCGGATCAAACGGTCGAAGTAGTCTTCCTGCCAGAATGGGCCGGTGCGAGCGAGATGCTTGTTGATGTTCGTGGCTGAAAAGCCTTTCCAGCTTTTGATGATTTTTTCGAGTCGTGCTGCCGGGGCGAGCGTGGTGAGACAGTGCACGTGGTTGGGCATGATGACCCAGGCGTGGTGAAAGTGCTGCTCGCTGTCAAAATGGTTTAGAGTGTTTTCCACGATCCGACGGGTTTCATGATCGCGCAGATGGCAGGCTCCATGCCCGGCGTCGAGCCACTGGTCGATTTGTGCACTGAAGCGCGTGTGATATTCGGCGTCGGTTTCAGATGACCAGGGCTGCGGATGATGCTGCAGCCATTGTTGGCGTTCTTTTTGCCACTGGCGACGCAGTGTGGCAGGGGTGGAATCGCCGAGACGGAAGGTGATGAAATAGGTGGCACCTGGCTGCTGCCAGTGGGGAAGCATGTTTGCGGTGTGGATGATCTCCGCGAAGGGATTGAAGAACTGTAGGTCGTTCCAGGACATGCAGCTTTAGTGAAAGGTGGGTGTGGGGGGCTCGCGCCTCCCGGAATTTCGGACGGGGTCGGGAGACCCCGTCACCTTGGGGTTTGGTTAATTCGATAGCCACAAAATACCAGTCGCTGTCACCTGGATGTTCTTCTTCAAGGGGCTGAGTTTGAAGGGTTCGAAGGTGAGGGTGGCGGGATCGTACTGATCGCGGATTTTCTGGGTGTCATCGGCGATTTGTTTTTCCAGCTCGGCTATGTCGGCTTTGAGGGACTCCAATTCATTCTGGGCGGCTTTGACATCGGCGCCCTCCTTCCAGGCGCGGGAGGCGCTGCTGATGGTGCTGGCTTTGACGAGGCTGGTCTTGCGGCCGAAGATGGCGCCGAGAATGCTGCCGCCGATCTCCACGGCAGCGCTCAGTTTGGCACCGCTGGACTGGGCCTGCTGCACATCCACCTTGCTGGCGGCTTTCTCGGCCTTGTCCTGCAGCGACTTCATGGTCTTCGCGGTTTTGGTGCGTAGTTCCTCGATGGCGGCGTCGCGCTGCTCGCGGGTGGTCTGGGTGATGCGAACTTTGAATTCGTCCTGCTTCTCGCCGGGGTTGGAATACACTTCAAGCAGTGGCGAGAAGAAGAGTTCAAGGCTGTGATTGTTAAACACCCAGTCGGTGAAGTCTTTTTTGATGCTGGTGTAGGTGGTCGTTTTCAGCGCGGGGCCGGGAAGGTCGGCATAAGCGGCGTTTTCCTTGGGTTCGCTTTCGTAGTTGGAGAGATCGTCGTCTTTCGGCACATCGACAAATTTGTCCCAGAGGACCTTCTGCTTCTCGATATCGATCTCATTCACGAGGGTGACGATGCTGCGGCCGCTGATCTTCCGCTTGGCATCGTCAAACATGACCGTGGCGCTGCGAAGGATGGCGGGTGTGTAGGTGATGCGTTCGCCGTCATCGTCGCTGGGCTGGAAGAGTTCGGTGGCACCTTCGGGCAGCTTTGGACGCAGGGTGTTGCGGTCGGTGGCTGCGGCACTGCTCGCGCCGGGTGGTGCAAAGCCGTCATCTTCGGCAGCGGCGGCTGCTTTGGCTCCTGCCTTCGGACGGATGGGGTCCATAAGGGCTTTGATCTGCGGGCGCGAGAGCGGGCCGCTGAGGTAGCTCATCAGCCAGCGTACGGTGAAGACCACGGGGTGGTCTTCATGCACGTTGTTCATGAGGAAGACACGGTTGCCGAGTCCGGCGAGTGTCTGCTCCATGAGCTGGCGGTCAAACTTGCCGCCTGCCGTGTTGGCTGCGCCTTCGAGGCCTTCGAGCACGCGCATCTTGTCGCGCTCCGTTTGCAGGCGGCCTAGCCACCAGGTGCCGATGTTTGCCAGCGCCTTGTAGTCGAGGTCGGCGGGGTTTTGCGTGGCCAGCAGGATGCCGAGGCCAAAGGCGCGCGCCTGTTTGAGCAGAATCATGAGCGGCTTTTTTGAGGGCGGCATGGCCGTCGGGGGCAGGTAGCCGTAGATCTCGTCCATGTAGAAGATGGCGCGCAGGGAGGTCGTGCCCTGCTGCGTGCGCATCCACCCAAGGAGCTGATTCATCAGCAGCGAAACGAAGAACATGCGTTCGGTATCGCTGAGATGAGCGATGCAGAAGATGGTGATGCGTGGCTTGCCCTCAGGCGTGTAGTACATGCGCTGGATGTCGAGCGCCTCGCCTTCCAGCCAGGAGCTGAAGCCGGGAGATGCGAGCAGGTTATTGAGCTTCATCGCCAGCGCGGTGCGCTTGGCCTCGGGCATGAAGCTGTCGAGATCTACCACGCCGACCTTGCTGATGGGCGGCTGCTGGATCTGGCGCACGAGGTTTTCCAGTGTGAGATTTTGCCCCTTCTTCCAGCCGTGCGCGACGATGTTGCTCAGCAGGATGTGCTCTGGCGACTGGATGGGATCGGCATTGACGTTTAGAAGTCCCAGCATGGAGGATACGGTGCTTTCGATGCGGTCGCCGAGAGCTTCGGCATCGTCCATCACCTCGGCGGGAGGGCAGTTCAGCGAGCTGAGAATGGATACTGGCAGACCTGCATTGCTGCCGGGCGTGTAGATGGACATGTCCACGGTCTCTCGTAGTTTCTTGATGCGATCGGCGCTTTGGCCCCATTCGCCGAGGCCCTTCTGCCACAGTGCTGACTGAGCGGCAGCATAATCATCCGGCGACTGCCCTTTGCGCCTTGCCTCGTCTTCATTGATCCACGGGCGAAACTCCTCCGGCGTGAGATTGGGGAAGGTGAGCAGCGCGTTGCCGATGTCTCCTTTGGGATCGATGGCGATGACTGGCACGCCATCCATCGCCGCTTCTTCGAGCAGGGAGAGGCAGAGGCCGGTCTTGCCGCTGCCTGTCATGCCGAGGACGACGCCGTGCGTTACCAGATCCTTTGAGTCGTAGAGAATGAGGTCGTCTTTGATCTGCTTTGAAGCGAGGTCGTATTCACGGCCGAGGTAGAAGGTGCCGAGCTTTTCGTATTGATCAGGTGAGATAGGCATGGTGGCAGGGAAAGGTGTGAAATGAGCGTGGCGGGGGCGGATGGGATTGCAAAATGAGAATTGGAAAATGCAAAGTTTGAAATGACAGGCAGGATGCCACCATGCGTGCCGCATATCTGCTGTTTATGATCACCGCCACACTCTCCGCTGAAGTTTTGACCTATCCCCAGACACGCAAGGAGGACGTGGTGGACGTGCATCATGGCGTGAAGACCGCTGATCCCTACCGCTGGCTGGAGGACGACAACTCGGAGGAAACCAAGGCCTGGGTGAAGGCGCAGAATGAGGTGACGTTTTCGTATCTGGAAAAACTGCCGCGCCGCGAGGAGATCAAGACGCGACTGCAGAAGCTGTGGAACTATGAGCGCATGGGGCAGCCTTTTGAGCATGGCGGGCGGTGGTTCTTCACGCACAATTCGGGTCTGCAGAATCAGGCGGTGCTGATGACGGCGGAGTCGCTGGAAGGGGAGGCCAGGGTGCTGCTGGATCCGAATGCGATGTCCGAGGATGGCACGACATCGTTGTCTGATTATGCGCCGACGGAAGATGGAAAGCTGATCGCCTACGGTGTTTCTGAGGCGGGCAGTGACTGGACGATGATCCGCGTGCGCGACATCGCAACCGGTCGCGATTTGGATGATGTGGTGAAGTGGGTGAAGTTCAGCGGTGTGTCTTGGCGGAAGGACGGCAGCGGCTTCTACTACTCACGCTATGATGAGCCGAAGGCGGGCGCGGCGCTCACGGCGAAGAATGAATTTCACAAACTCTACTTCCACGCGCTGGGAAAAGACCAGAGTGAAGATCAGCTCATTTACGAGCGCAAGGATGAGCCTAAGTGGGGCTTTGGTGGTGGGGTGACGGAGGATGGCGAGTATCTTGTGATTCAGGTGTGGCTGGGCACGGAGCCGAAGAACCGCGTGTTCTACCAGAAGATCGGTGGTGGCGGACCGGTGATGAAACTGCTGAATGATAATGATGCGCGATATGACTTCATCGACAATGAAGGGCCGGTTTTTTACTTCCGCACGGATCTGAATGCGCCGTGTTTTCAGGTCATCGCCATCGATGTGCGCAAGCCGGAACGTGGCAACTGGCGCATTGTGGTGCCCGAGGTGCCGAAGGTGCTGCTGGAAGGCGTCAGCACGGTGGGCGGGCAGATGTTTTGCGAGTACCTGCGCGATGCAAAGACCGAGGTGAAATGCTATGATCTCGACGGCAAGCTCATCCGCGACATCAAGATGCCCGGCATTGGTAGCGCGGGTGGTTTTGGTGGTCATCGGCATGATACCTCCACCTTTTACACCTTCACCGGTTTCACTGAGCCGGGCGCCATCTACCGCATGGATTTGAAAACCGGCGAGAGCAAGCTGTGGCGGAAACCGAAGGTGGACTTCGACGGCTCGGCTTTTGAGACGCAGCAGGTGTTTTACCACAGCAAGGACGGCACTCGTGTGCCGATGTTCATTGTTCACAAAAAAGGGCTGAAGCTTGATGGCTCGAATCCCACGCTGCTTTATGGCTACGGCGGTTTTAACATCAACCTCACTCCCGGCTTCTCCGTCTCACGCGCCGTGTGGCTGGAAATGGGCGGTGTCTTTGTGATGCCGAACCTGCGTGGCGGCGGCGAGTATGGCCGTTCGTGGCATCAGGCCGGCATTAAGCTTGGCAAACAGAACGTGTTTGATGATTTCATCGCGGCTGCTGAGTGGCTCATCTCGCACAAGTACACGGCCAGCGCCAAGCTTGCAATTCAGGGGGGAAGCAATGGTGGGCTACTTGTGGGTGCGTGCATCACGCAGCGCCCTGAGCTTTATGCTGCCGCGCTCCCGGCAGTGGGGGTGCTCGACATGCTGCGCTTTGAGAAATTCACCATCGGCTGGGGCTGGAAGAGCGATTACGGCAGCGTGGAAAACCCTGCGGAGTTCAATGCGCTGCTCAAATACTCGCCGTATCACAATCTCAGGCCTGGCATGCGGTATCCTGCGACGCTGGTGCTGACGAGTGATCACGATGACCGCGTGGTGCCTGCACACAGCTTCAAGTTTGGTGCTCGTTTGCAGGAGTGTCAGGCGAAAGACGGACCGCCTACGCTGGTCCGCATTGAGACGAGCGCGGGGCATGGGGCTGGGACGGCGCTGAACAAGACCATTGAGAAGACGGCGGACGAGTGGGCGTTTTTGGTGCGGGCGCTGGGGATGTGAGCAGTGGCGCTTTCAGTGCTCCGGCAAGGTATGTTGGACAAACGTTAGCCCTCGGGTGTGGAGGGCGCGTTGATCGACAGACAAGAGTGTCCATCGTACTTCCAATCAATCCCGCACAAAGAAATTCGCGAATGTCACTGGCGTGCCGAAATCGGCGATACCGATGGGACCTTTGGCCGATCCTTCAATCGTGGCCTCCAATGTTTGCGGATTGGCTTCCTGAGTTTCGGTGAGCGTGGCGGTGGCTTTGGTGCCTTCGAGTTTGAGGCGGAGGCGGTACCATTTACCGAGTTTCACTTGATCCGGGCCGAAGACGATGGGGGCTTTGCCGGAGCCGATGAGGACGGTGGGATTCTTTTCTCCGCGTACGTGGAAAGCGGTGCAAGCTTTGGTGAGGTTGGCGGATTTGAGGAGCTGGAAGTCCGCGATGAATTCGCCATTCGCGATTTCAGCTTCGCTCCACAGCGGGGTGGATTCCTGGCCGTCAGTGGCTTCGAGTTTGAGATTCCAGTTGGAGGGTTTCCAGCGGGCTTCGGTGCCTGCGGCGACTTTCCAGCCACGGAGGTCGAGGCCGTTGTAGAGGTGTTTCCAGTCTTGATCGAGTGGGGCGGAGTCGGCGGCGGTGGCTCCGGTGGAGGGGAGTTCTTTGATGCGCACATTGCGGAATTCGACGGGAGCGCCTTCGGATTCGAGAGCGAGGTAGCCTTTGCGCCAGAAGCATTTGTCACCGCCGCTGACGATCTTGCCATTCACGGCGAGGGTGAGGGTGCCGTTGTTGCCGGTGATGCGGTAGTGGTTCCATTCGGGCGAGGGCTTGCTGCGTTCCTCGCTGGGAAAGCTGCGCTGGCCGCTGTGGTCGCCATGGGGCTCCATGGTGGCCCCGTGGATGGGGAAGACATCGCCATGGGTGGTGAACCAGCGTGGCTTTTTGGGATCGGCATGCTTCATGTAGCCGTGGTCGAGCACCTGCACCTCGATGCCGCGCAGAAAGGGAACACCCGGCGCGGAGATGGGGCTGCCCCAGATGAAGACGCCGGAGTTGCCACCGCTGGTGAGGTGTCGCCACTCGCACTCCAGAATGAAGTTTTCATACTGCTTTTCCGTGCGCATGGCTCCTGTTGGAATGCCGGTGCAACTGACGACGCCGTCTTTGATGCTCCAGGTTTCAGGCGCGCAGTTGGCATTGACCCAGCCGCTGAGGTCCTTGCCATTGAACATGGGCACAAAGCCGTCGTCCTCGGCAGCGTGGGAAAAGGGGAGTGTGGTTGAAAGCGCAAGAGCGCAGAGCAGCGTGGTGGATTTCATGTGCGTGTACAAACGAAGTCAGGCGTCCAGGCTTCGCAGCGAAAATGCAAGATGTCCTGGAGCGCGGATCTCAGAATCCGCTGCATTGATTCGCTGCGCTCACCCTTCGGGCTCCTTTCAGTCGTCTTTCTCGCTCTGCTCGGTTCCGCAAAAACGCGCAGCCCAGCTACGTTCCAGCCGCCCTTTATTTGCTCATCGCCGCAGCCAGCGTGTTTGCGGCCCCGAGCGTGAAACACCGCCCGCTGAGTGGAAGCGGCCCGCTGCGGGCTCGGAGGCCCGGGCGCCTCGGGCGTTGCGGATCGTGGTGCCGCATTCACCAGAGCCTATGAAATTTGAACCCACTCATCTATACTGCCGCGCATCACAAACACTCAAAAGAGGCCCGCTTCGGGATAAGTGGGTTCTGTGCGCCCGTCTATCGGCCACGATAAGGACGGCGGACCTTTTTGAGCGCCTGCGTCGTCGCAGACCCTAAATCACGGACCCGCACAGCGGTTCCCTACCAGCGCTGGGGCACGCGCTGCTCTGGATGGTAGGGATGCGCTGTGCGCGTCCCTGGAATCCTTCGCCCCATGACGGGCTGCTGACCCACCCTTTCCGCACCTTTCCAGCCGCTCCGCATCAGCCGTCGTGCGGTGCGTCGGTGCATCGCCCATCTGCAGAGTAGTCCCTCGCAAAATGAAGAGTTTGTGATGCGTGGCAGTATAGATCGGTCCCCAGCCTCAGAACCGCCAGTTCACCGCTGCCTGAAACCCATTCTCATACGTCACTGCGCTGCTGCCACTGGCTTGGGCGCTCCACTTCACGTATTCCAGGTAGAGATCCATGTTCTTGGTCACTGCGATGGTGACGCCGGGCACAAACATGAACTGCTTACCGCCAGGATTGGAATCATAATCCGCCGAGTAGGCGACCCGCCAGGTGACGGGACCGGTGACGTAACTAGCACCCACGATGAAGTCCGTGGTGCGCGTGCTCATGCCGCCTGAAACATAGCGCTCCGGGTTGACTGCGCCGTTGCGCTGCAAGACTTCGGCGAAGGTTTTGAATCTGTCGCGTGTGTAAGTGAGATCGATGCCCCAGACCGTGAGCGCATGGTCGTGGTATCCGGCACTCTGCGCTTTGATCTGGCCAACAGAGGCAGAAAGCCCCAGCGCGAGACTGGAGATGGGGCTGAACCACCAGGTGGGCACGACGCGCAGCACGGCCTGATTTTGCAGGCGAAAGGCGGTCGTGCTTTCCGAATCAGCACCCGTGAGTCCGGGGCTGATACCGTCCTCGCGGAAAAAGAACTGCAGGTGGGATTCTAGGCTGAATTGGGGCTTGATCCAAAACGTGCGTTCCCAGGACACGCCGAGGTCGGAGTTGAGCATGAAGCCGTCGTAATAGAGAACGTTGCCGTAGAAGCTGCCGTCCCATTCGAGGCCAATTTTGCGGCGGATCTGGCCGACTTTGAACACGCCTGCTTTGGTGCTGGCCCACGCATACATCTCAAAGGGCCAGAAGGTCGGGTCCATGGAGCTACGGAAAGCATTCTTCTCACGCAGGCGGATGTCGGCATGCAGGCCCGCGCTTTGGACGAACTTGCCATCCGTGTTCCAGGTGGGGTCGATCAGCAGGTAGTAGTAATAGGTGCCGGGCAGAGAGGGGGAGCCGTAACCGCTGGTGCCGGGGCCACCGGTGGGAATTCGCCACCAATGCCAGGCACCCAGCGTGACGGGAGCAGTGGCGCTCTTGAGGGCCTGCATGTCATCCCAGACGCGCGCTGCGAGGGTCTTGCCCAGCAGCAAACTATGCGAATCAAAATCCGTGTAGGGTGGGTCCACGCCGATGCCATCGGCATGGACGAGTGAGACGGAGGCGGCAGAGAGTGCTGCCGCTATGACAATGGAACGCAGGGAGGAGCGGGGAGGCTTCATGGCTGTCGGCAGGGGTTGACTGCCTTCAGCGAGGAAAATCCCGCGCACCTAAACGTATGGGCAAAGCTTTGATGAACGCGCGTTTATTTTTGCAACTGCGTGATGCGTTCAGAGTTGCGCGGCACAGCCCAGCGCTGTTCCTTACTAACCGCTTCAGCCGGTTCTGGATGTGGATGGGCGCTTAGCGCCCTACCGGAACCGGCTAAAGCCGGTACTACAATACGCGGTTTGGGTAGCGCGGAACCATGGAGCTTTTGCAGCGCTCGGCTGCATCGTTCCGCCTCAGCCAAACAACGCGGCCACCGGCTTCCCACCATCCGTGATCGGCACGGGGCGTGTTCCGTCCATGAGTTCCTTGCTCGGATCAATGCCCATGGCGGCATGAATTGTCGCGTGGAAATCGACGAGTGGGACGGGATTCTCGACGGGCTTTTTGGACAGCTCATCGCTGACTCCGTACGCTCCGCAGTGTTTCAGGCCGCCACCGGCCAGAACCATGGAAAACGTGGTGCCTTGGTGGCCGCGTCCGCCGCGTCCATCGAACTCTGGTGGGCGGCCGAACTCGGTGCCCACGACGATGAGTGTTTTGTCGAGGAGCTTCTTGTCCTTCAGATCGCGGATGAGTGCAGCGAGGGCGGTGTCGAGTTCCTGAATGAGCAGGTGCTGGTTTTTGTAGCCTTCGTTGTGAATGTCCCAGCCAGTGCCGTTCATGAAGTTGAGGTTGTGCGAGACCTCGATGAATCGCACGCCCGCCTGCACGAGCCTGCGGGAGAGCAGGCAGCGCTGGCCGAACTCACCGCCGTAGGCATTGCGCAGTGCGGCGGGTTCCTCTTTGAGATTGAAATGCCGCATGAACTGCGGGCCGGAGAGGCTGAGCGCCTGCTCCTGTGCCGTCTTGTAGTCGGCGATAGCAGACTCCTTCGGGGCACGCGCCATGAGTGGCGCGAGCAACTGCTCGCGGGTCAGTGCGCGTTTTTCATCGACGAAATCCGGGCGAGTGAACCCGGCGGGGCCGGTGTTCGTGTCAGTGAGATAGACGTAGCCCGCCTTCGCACCCAGGAAGCCTGGGCCGCGGCTCACATTGGGATAACCGATGAGAATGTAGGGCGGCACTTCGCCACCCGCGGCGCCACGCTCATGCGAGATGATGGAGCCGATGCTCGGATACACCACGTTGCCGGAAATCATGCGTCCGGTATGCACGATGTTCGTGGCGAAAGCGTGCTCGTCGATGACGTGATGGTTCACCGTGCGCATCACCGTCACATGCTCCATGACCTTCGCCGTTTGGCTGAGGTGCTCCGTCAACTGCACGCCGGGGACGGTGGTGTCGATGGCCTTGTACAGCGAGCCTGCCACCTTCGTCTTGTCTGTGTTATTGCCGAGCTTCTTCGGGTCAAAGGTATCGATCTGCGCCATCCCGCCACCCAGCCAGATGAAGATGCAATGCTCCGCCTTGCCCTTGGGCATGTGCACGGGGGTATTGTTCGCAAACAACGGTGCCGCGCCAAAGGCGGCGGCGGAGGTGAGGAAGGAGCGGCGTTTCATGGTCTTGGGCTATAAACGCTGAATAAAGACGTTTTTCACTTTTTGCCGCACCTCACTTTCGTGGGGTGGGGTTCGTTATTTTGGCTGTCGCTTGATCCATTCCTCCAACTCGCTGCGGGCCACCTTTCTGAGCGGAATCGTATTTTCGAATGTGCCAAACCAACCGAAGCTCCCATAGGAGGAAAAGGTGTGCAGAGCTATTTGTTCTTTGCTGGCTGTGCTGTCATCAAGGGCAAGATTGTCAGGCAAAGGATGTGGCATGATGACACGGTTTCCATGTGATCGAAGAATGAAGTGAAGCTCCCTCAACAAGAGTTCGTTGTCATACGATTGAGCGGAATGAATGTCTGTGACATGAAGGCTGGTTCCATCACATTGGAGGCGGGCGGTATAACCGAGCAAACCTGTCCAACTTCGTGAAACAAACAATCGGTTCTCCCATTGGAACAAATCCCATTTTTCTTCCATCTGACGGGCTGATGAAAAGCATCCTTCGGGGGGCAGTTCAGGAATAGGGAACCTTAAATTTCCGGAAACCTTGGCTGGGAGCGGTTCAGCCATGAGATGTGCGCGTCCATCGGCATTTCGGAGCTTTAAAAATGAGTCAGCGACGGATGGGTCTGTTGTGGTCGAAGTCCAGCCCATGCTGACGGGCCTGCAGTCCAGAATGCGAACTCCCCACGGATTGTCATTCGCTTCGATCCAGCGCAATGCTGTTCCAAAGGATGGTTTGGGAGGCGGACTTGAACTGAAAAGCTTCTTGAGTTTGGAAAGCATGGGTCTCTTTCTGAAAAACCAATTTCATCCAGCAGAAGTGAAACCAAATTCGGCACGCAGTTGGGCGAGCGCTACGTCACCCGAGATGAGCTTCACATTTCCAGCGTCGCTTGCCGTCATACGACGGCCTATTTGCTGCCAGGTGGCTTCCGAAAAAGCGGCGTCATCGTGGGGCTGCACCTGATCCCAAAAGCGTTCTGCGAGATCACGACGGTAATTAGCATCCAGCGACATGGCGGCGGCGAAGAC
The DNA here is from genome assembly GCA_027490195.1 of Verrucomicrobiaceae bacterium. Taxonomy (GTDB): domain Bacteria; phylum Verrucomicrobiota; class Verrucomicrobiia; order Verrucomicrobiales; family Verrucomicrobiaceae; genus Prosthecobacter. Next base: position 29,623 of record JAIXYN010000048.1, read on the forward strand.
ACTGTCGAGAGTCGCATTCATTATGGGCAGATTTTATTCCCCATCTCGAATGGTCTCAAGGATTAAAGTCCTACTTGGGCGCGTTGAGGAGTGGCAAGAGGATGTCTTCCCTGTTGCCGCGCCATTTGGCGGTGAGGCAGATTTCCGGGTGCTATACTTCATCCCAGATGTGCGGCAAAAACCCGCCGTGATGCGGAGTGCAAGGGGTTCATTCTACTTGGGTAAGTTATCGGGGTTTGGGTGATGGTGGCACGTTCTGAGCGCGGCGGAGCTTCTGGCAAACGCTGCTGGTGGACGTGGTGTGTGGCGAAGGCGCTGGGTTTGCTTCCCGGTCTTGTGCAGCCAACCCAGGGTCGCCTCGCTGAGGCTCGGCTGACCCTGGGCTGATTCCGCCGCCCTTTCAGGGCTCAAGCAGACTGAGACTGGCAAGGCCGCAAAGGTGCGAACCTGCGGCTCAATCTAGCCTGTATTTCTCACACTCACTGGGAATAGGTAAACAGTGTGTGGCACGCGTAATGTAGCTCGGTATTCCGATACCGAGTCGCACCCTTCGCGGACTCGGCACTCCGAGCAACATCGCCGGATGTCAACGTTTGGAGTGTGAGAAGTGCGGGCTAGTGCCATTCGACCCTGGCAACCTAGGCTGATTCCGCCGCCCTTTCAGGGCTCAAGCAGACTGAGACTGGCAAGGCCGCAAAGGTGCGAACCTGCGGCTTAATCTAGTGCTATTCGACCCAGGCAACCTGCCAAGAACATTCCACGATGTAAGAAGTGATGCCGCAGGAAAAACATTCCGATGGATTTTATGCCCTCTGATGACTTACCCAACTAGAATTAAAGGTCACTCACTCAAACCGCAGCGCGGTAATGGGGTTCATGTTGGCGGCCTTGCGGGCGGGGTAGAACCCAAAGAATACCCCCACGATGAAGCTGATGCCGAAGGCCACGACCACGCTGCCTATGGAAACGGACGGGTGGAAGTTCGGGATCATGCTGGCGGCGGCACTCACTCCGTAGCCAAGTGCCACGCCGATGGCCCCACCGAAGAGGCTCAGGGTGATGGACTCAATGAGAAACTGCAGCAAGATATCCCGAGGCTGCGCGCCGACGGCGATACGCGTGCCGATCTCCCGCGTGCGCTCCGTAACGCTGACAAGCATGATGTTCATGATGCCGATGCCGCCGACAAGTAGTGATAAGCCCGCGATGCCTCCCAGCAGGTACGTCAGCGAGTTGGTGATGCTGTTGACGGTGTCCGCGATCTCCTTCTGGTTGATGATGTCGAAGTCGTTCTTGCGTTCGGCGGTCAGGTGGTGGCGCTGGCGCAGCAGCGCGGTGACCTGCTCCTGCGCGGCGCTCATGAGCCCGTCACTGCTGATCTGGAGCGTGACGAGGCGCGGATACTTTTCGCCGGTAAGACGGCGCATGGCCGTGGTGTAAGGAATCACGATGCGGTCGTCCTGGTTGGCACCGCCGATGCCTGCGCCTTTGCTTTTTAGCTGGCCGATGATGGTGAAGGGCATGTTCTTGATCCGCACCGTCTGCCCCAAGGGGTTCAGCGGGCCAAAGAGCTCCCGTGCCGTGCGCGAGCCGATGACGGCCACGCGTGCTGCGCTGCGCACCTCCCTCTCTGTAAACATGCTGCCGCGCGCCAGCGGCCAGTCACGGATGCGCAGGTAGCTTGGGGACTCCCCGGCGATGGTCGTGCTCCAGTTTCGGCCTGCGGCTACGGCTTGCGCGGTGAGGGTCACCTCCGGGCTTGCGGCCTGGACGCTGCGCACTTCGCGGCGGATGGCCTCGACGTCTTGCAATGTGAGGTTGCTGGACACCCCGCTGCCTGCGGCGGCGGCGTTGGTGCGACGGCTTTTGGAAAACACAATGAGCAGGTTTGAGCCGAGCGAGGACACCTGGTCCTGGATGCGCCGCTGCGTGCCCCGCCCCAGCGCCATGATGGAGACCACGGACGCCACGCCGATGATGATGCCCAGCGCGGTCAGTATGCTGCGCATCTTGTTCCGCCGCAGCGCGCGAAAGGCGATCATGGCCGTGAGGCCCGCGCGCAGCAGTGACGATGTGAGTGCTTGCAGCATGGCGGTCAGGAGAGGCTGGCGTGTTGTTCAGACGCATCCAGAGCGGCTCGCTGGTCGCTGGCAAAGATGCGCGCCTTGTTGAAATCATCGCGGATGATCCGCCCATCACGCATGACGATGATGCGCTGGCAATACGCGGCGATGTCCAGCTCATGTGTCACCATCACCACGGTGATGCCAGCGTCGTTCAGCGCTTGAAACAGGCCCATGACCTCGATGCTTGTGCGCGTGTCCAGATTGCCGGTGGGCTCGTCCGCCAGCACGAGCTCAGGCTCATTCACCAGGGCGCGGGCGATGGCCACGCGCTGCTGTTGGCCGCCGGAGAGCTGGTTTGGGTGATTGTAAAGGCGTGCGCCCAGGCCCACTTTTTCCAGCGCCTTGATCGCGCGCTGGCGGCGCTCCCGCAGCGGCACATGCGGGTTGGTGTAGAAGAGTGGAAGCTCCACATTTTCACACGCCGTGGTTCGTGCCAGCAGGTTGAAGCTCTGGAAGACAAAGCCGAGCTTCTGATTGCGCAGGCGGGAGAGTTCGGCGCGGCCCAGCTTTGCGACGTTCACGCCATCGAGCAAGTAGCTGCCTGAGGTGGGCTGGTCCAGGCAGCCCAGCATGTTCATGAGCGTGGACTTGCCCGAGCCACTGGAACCCATGATGGCCACAAACTCCCCAGGCTTGATGCTCAGGCTGACCCCATTCACCGCATGCACCTCCACATCGCCTGTGCGGTAGGTCTTGCGGATGTCTGTCAGTTCAATGACCGTTGTGCTCATGGCTAGAGTGATGGTGGCGGCCCTTCCTCTTCTACTTCTTCATCCTCTACTTTGGCTCCGCTCAGCGTGGCCGTCACGACACGCTCGCCGGCCTTCAGGCCCTCGATGACTTCCGTCTCGCTGTTGTCGGTGATGCCCATGGTGACGATGACGGCGCGCAGTGCCTGCTCTTGGTCCGCACCCTCCAGCACATAGACTAGCTGCTGCCTGCGCTGCAGCTTGGCGTCTGTCTTACCGGTGACCTTGCTGCCTTCGGGCGGTGTGAAGCGCAGAGCGGTGTTCGGCACTTTCAGCACCCCGCTTTTCTCTGCCGTCAGGATGGAAACGTCCGCCGTCATGCCGGGGAAGAGCCGCTGTTCCGGATTTCCCACGTCGATGAGCGTCTCATACGTCACCACATTCTCCTTCGTCGTGGGGGAGATGCGCACCTGCACGACCTGGCCTTCGAACACATCATCCGGGAAGGCATCCACGGTGAAGTCCACTTTCTGCCCTGTCTTCACGCGACCAATGTCGGCCTCGGAGACCGTGGCGTTGATGCGCATTTTTTTGATGTCCTGAGCGAGGGTGAAAAGAACCGGAGTGTTCATCGCCGCGACGACTGTCTGGCCTGCGTCCACCTTGCGTGAGACTACGATGCCATCCACCGGCGCGGAGATGCTGCAGAAGCCCAGGTCTGTCTTGGCCTGGTCGAGCGCCGCTTCACGGATGGTCACGGTGGCCTCCGCCTGCCCCAGCTCCGCCACGGCCTGCTCCACATCCAGTGCCATGACTCCGCGCAGGGGGAGCAGCTCTTTCTTGCGGGCGAGGTTCTGCCGCTTCCACATGGCGCTGGCCTTGGCACCAGCCAACTCGCCCTCGGCAGCCTTGAGCTTCGCGGCATAGATGGAGGTGTCCAGCTCCGCGATGAGGTCGCCGCTCTTCACTGTGGAGTTAAAGTCTGCATAGAGCTTCATGACGCGGCCGGACACCTGACAGCCAACATCCACACTCACCACCGCACTGAGCGTGCCGCTGGCCATTACCACGGCACGCAGGTCTCCTTTGCTGACGGTGGTTGTTTCAAAGCGGGACATGCCTGCACCGGGTGGTTTGCAGGCGGGCAGGGTGAGCAGTGATAAAAAAAATAGGATACGTGTGTTCATTTCCAGCCTCCTCCGACGGCTTGATAAAGTTTGATGCGTGCGGCCACTGCGTCATAGCGCGAGCCAATGAGGTTCTGCTGCGCGGTGAAGAGATCCTGCTGCGCCGTCATCACATTCAGGTAGGTCGCCACTCCGCGCTGATCTCTTGCGGCGGCTAGGTCATAGCGCCTCTGCTGGGCGGCGGTCAGAGCTTCCAGTGTGCGGATCTGCTCACGCGCCGCACGTTGTGCTGCCAGCGCATCGGCCACTTCCCGGAAGGCGCTCTGGATGGCCTTCTCGTAGTTTGCCACCTCGATGCGCGTGCGCACTTTCGTGGCGTCGAGGTTCGCCTTGTTACGGCCACCGGCGAAGAGGGGCAGGCTGATCTGCGGCGCAAAGCTCCACACGGCGGTGTTTGGGCCAAAGAGGCTGTTTAGCTCCGCGCTGGTCGTGCCATCGGAGGCTGTCAGCTTCACGGTTGGGAAGAAGGCCGCGCGCGCCGCGCCGATGTCCGCATTTGCCGCACGCAGCAGGTGCTCCGCAGCGAGGATGTCCGGCCGCCCCAGCAGTAGCTCCGAAGGCACACCGGGTGAGACTGCTTTCACTGGTGCATCGGCCAGCGCTCTGCCTTGTGGCAGCCCTGGAGGCAGCGGTTGGCCGAGCATGAGCACGAGGCCGTTTTCCGCCTGCGCGCGCTGACGCTGGTAGGAAATGATATTGGACTTGGCCGTGAGCACCTGCGTCTCGGACAGGCGCAGGTCCAGCTCCAGCAGTCCGCCTGCTTTGAAAATGCTCTCATTCAGGCGGTAGCTTTCCTCCACCACGGCCAGCGTTTGCTTTGTGTTGGCAATGAGCTCATCAAACCGCCTTACCGTGTAGTATTGCGTGGCCAGCTCTCCGACGAGCGTCACTTGTGCAGCACGCTGCGTTTCCGTTTTGGCCAGGTAGGTCTCCAGCGCCTTCGCACTCAGGCTGCGGATGCGGCCAAACAAGTCCAGCTCGTACGCCGTGGAGCCCAGCTTCACTGACCACTGCTCTGTCGTCAGTCCGGCCAGGTGGCTCTGCGTCAGGTCGCCCGAAGCGGAAACGCTGGGCAGCAGCGGCGCGCGCTCGATGCGGTACTGCGCCCGCGCCTCCTCCACACGCAGCATGGCCACACGCAGATCGCGATTGTTTTCCAGAGCGATGTCGATGAGCCGCAACAGCCGCGCGTCATCCTTGAACACCGTACGCCATGCCAGCTCGCTGCTGGCGGCGCTGGTGGTGCCACCGTTCGGGTAGCGTGCACTGACTGGTGCGGCCGGGCGCTCCAGCTTCGGGATGAAGCTGCAGCCCAGCAGCATCTGGCAGCAGAGCAGGGCCAGTGCAAAGCGCCGCGTCTTGCGGGAAAAGGTGGGCTGCTTCCTGAAAATCATGCCTCCAACAATCACGGCATTCACGCACCTCGCGCTGCTATTCACACCAGCGGATGAATCAGCAGGACGAGCGGCACCGTGCGCGGATGAACGGCCTTCGCCGTTCATTGGCATTTGCCGCCGCTTATCACGGCCAGAGGCAGCCGATCATTGCAGGCTGGCTTTTCGCCGTTGGTGTCGCAGAATTGTGGGGAAATGGAAGAGGACTCACACAGTACCAGCAGCACACCGCCCTTTGACGGGCACGGCTATCGCCTCATGCAGACGGGGTTCTGGTCCTTGTTTGTCCTGACCGTGGCGGTCACACTCCTTTCTGGGCCGCCTTCCTTCGCCTTTCAAGATGACGCCTCTGCCTCTGCCTCCGCAGAAGCGCTCGAAAGGGCCTTCGCCGAGCTGGAGCCGCTAATGTGGATTGAAAATGTGGCCATGATTCTCTGCGGCATCCTGGCCACCCACTGCCTGCACCTGCTCTCTCTCCGGCATCGCTGGGACCTGCGCCCCCTCAGGCGGCTGGTCCCCGCGGTGCTGCTCTCCTGTGTGGGCCTTGCGGCGGGCATCTCCCTGCTCATCAATGCCCTGCGTTGGTTCCTCTACTCGCAGGTTTTCGGCGCAGCAGTTGCTGGCATGGGGCTGCTCATTGAGCTGGTCTCCACCGGTGCTGTGGCGCTCTTTCTGCTGGGCATGTGGTCCGCGCTTTACTCGGCCTGCCAGGCATTCACACGGCTGCACCAGATTGAGGTCACCTCTCTGCGCCATGCCGCCGCCATCAAGGAAGCACGGCTGCAGACCATCGCTACTCAGCTCAATCCCCATTTCCTCTTCAACTCCCTCAACACCCTCCGCGCGCTCATTGATGAAAGTCCGAAAGCCGCGCGTGATGCCGTGACGCAGCTTTCTCTCGTGCTCCGTGCCTCCCTGACCTCCAGCGACCGCAAACTCATCCCCCTGCGCGATGAGCTGGCGGCGGTCAATGCGCTGCTGGACCTCGAGTTTGCGCGCTACGGCGACAGGCTGAAGGTGGAGCGGCAGGTCGGCGTTGGCTGTGAAAAAGCACTCGTGCCGCCGCTGCTGCTCGTCACGCTGGTGGAGAATGCGGTGAAGCATGGTGTGGCTGCCAGGCTGGGCGCCGGCTTTCTGAGTTACGGGGCCAGCGTCGGTCAGGAAGGCCTCTCCCTCCACGTCCAGAACTCCGGCACCCTTGCCGAAAACTGGCAGGGCAAAGGTGGCATGGGCCTCGCTCACACGCGGGAGCGGCTCGCCCTGCTCTTTGGCAGCGCAGCCACCATGACCCTCAGTCAAACAACGGACGGGGTGGAGGCTTCCGTCTTCGTGCCGCAACCTCAGCCAGCATGAAAGCCCTGCTTATTGATGACGAACGCATGGCCCGCCGCGAGATGCGCCGGTTGCTGGAGGCGCATCCTGAGATCGAAGTCGTGGGTGAGGCCGATAGCGGCCATGCCGCACTGAGTCTGCTGCCCACGCTGAAGCCGGACATTCTTTTCCTCGATATCCAGATGCCGGAGATGGATGGCTTTGAATTCGTCAATGCCATGGGCGAGCCCTCGCCGCAGGTCATCTTCTGCACCGCCTACGATGCCCACGCGCTACGCGCCTTTGAGGTCAATGCCGTCGGCTATCTTTTGAAGCCCGTCGATCCGGCCCGGCTTGCCGCCGTCATTCAGAAACTGCACGATCCTGCCCCGCCGGACAGCGAAGAGCAGGAGGAGACGCTGCTTCGTGAAAACGACCGCGTGCTGCTCAAAGGCGAGCAGCGTTCGTGGTTCGTCCCCGTGCGCTCGATCTACCTGCTTCAGTCCGAAGGCAACTACACGCACGTCTTCTTTGAAGGCGGCAAAGTTTTGCTGCCCCGCTCCCTCGGCACTTTGGAGCAGCGCCTGAATCTGCCCATGTTCTTTCGCGCGAACCGCGCCCAGCTCATCAACACCCGCGCCATCACCGACGTCACCGAATGGTTTAGCGGCGGCCTCCAGGCCACCCTCGCCTCCGGTGATAAAGTCGAAATATCCCGCCGTCAGGCCGCCCTCTTTCGGAAGCAAAAAGGGCTGTAGCAGAGGAAGAGCGAAGACGAATCGAACAGATGCTAGCGGCTGACTAAGGACTAAACTCCCACTCGGGCGCGTTGAGCAAAGCCCAGAGCACATCCTCCATGCGGCTGCGCCATGCTGGATCAAGCTTCTCCGTGGGCGGATCACCAGCGCGGGCGGCGGCTTCCTGGGCCATGCGCACGTTGGTGGCTTCGCCGTCGAGGTGATTGGACCAACTCACGTATTTTTCGCGGGTGCGGGTGACTGCTGGTGGCTTGATCTTGGATGCCGTCTGAATGCGCGCATCAAAGCCCGTGCTCAGGTGCTTCGTATAAAGCGCGCGCTCTTCAGCCGTGGGATGACGCGTGAGCAGCTTGAGGAAAAGCTGATCAATGAACTGGTCGAGGGATTCGTTTTGCAGAGCGAGATCGGTGACGCCGTGGTCGTTGCTCAAGCGGGTGAGCCAGATGCCCAGCGTGCCGTTGCTGAGGATCGCGGGCTGCAGCACATTCGGATCAGTGTCGCGTTTGCTGATGGGGTCCTGGCGCGAGCCACGCCAGCCGAAGGCACCGAGTACATCGGTGACGGCCTGGATGCGGGGCAGGGCGAGGCTGGGGCGGTCACGCTCATTGCTGGTGCTGGTCAGCATCCAACTGCGGTGTGGTTTGCCGAGGTGGATGGCGTTCTTGAGGTCGCGGGTATTGTCGATGTCGAGACAGACTTCCTCCGTGTGGAAAGGCTTGCCGGTGGCAGCGAAGAGGGAGTCCACAATCTGCTCCGCCTGCAGGCGTCGTGGTGCCGGGCTGGTGAAAAGCGGGCTGGTCTGCTTCAGCGCGGGATCTGTCGCACGCTGGTAGGCCTGGCTGTTCAAGATGAGGCGCGCGAGGTGTTTCATGTCATAGCCACCGCTGACGAATTCACGTCCGAGCCACTTGAGAAGCTCGGGATGCGTGGGCTTGCCTTTTTCCCAGTCTTCAATGGGCTCGACGATGCCGCGCCCCATGAAGCGCGCCCACAGACGGTTGGCGATGACTTGTGCAAAGCGTTCGTTCTGCGGTGCGGTGATCATAGCAGCCAACACATCGCGGCTGTCCTTCGGATTTTCAGCGAGCTTGCCCGCAGCTTCGTCGCAGAACTCCGCAAAGGGCCACTTGGGCTGCACTTTGGTGCCGGGTTGCAGCGTCACTTGGATCAGCGGCTTGCGGCCGCCGGCGTGGATCTTGTCCATCGGCACGCTGCTGGTCTTCGGCACTTCGATTTCCTTCGTGCCCAGCATTGCCGCGAGTTCGAAGAGGTCCTGCTGCAACGATTTGCCAGTGGGTGAATCATGGCAGCGTGCGCACTTCATTTCCACCCCGAGGAAGGCGGTGCTGACGATGGTGCCCTTGGCTGCCATCGGTACATCATTCTGCGAGGCCGTGCCAAATCCCGCCGGGCCGCCGAGGCGTTCGCTGCCACGCATGCGCAGGAGTTCGGTCACAAAGAAATCCATCGGCTTGTTGTCCTGCAGCGATTCATACAACCACCAGCGGAAGGGCCCCGTGTTGTTCAGCGTGGGATTGAGGATGTTCGGATTCTCCGCCAGCACGTCCTGCCAGTAGCCCATCCAGTTGTCGGCCCAGCGCGGGTCTTGCAGAAGCTGGTCGATGACCGCCTTGCGATCTGGGCTCTTCTGAAACGCGGCGATCTCCGCCAGCGATGGCGGCACACCCACGGTGTCCAGATAGACGCGGCGCAGGAAGGTGAGGTCGTCGGTCAGCGGGGTGAGTGTGAGGTGATCCGCGCGGATGTCCGGCCAGTGCGCGCCCTCCTTGATCCACGTGGTCATCAGCGCGACTTCACCCTTGGTCAAGGGCTTGCCCTTGGGCGGCATGATCTCGTCTTCATCAGAGGAGGTGATGCGTGCAATGATGGAGCTGTGATCCGGCTTGCCGGGATCGACCGCAGCACCATCCGACTTGCCGCCTTTCATCGCGTCCGCGAGCGAGTCCAGATGCAGTCCGCCTTTGGCCTTCGCGCCGCGATGGCATTCCGTGCACTTGGCTTCGAGGATGGGCTGGATGTCTTTGAAGTAGTCGATGCTGCCTTTGTGCGAGTCCTGGGACTTCACGCTGTCAATCCTGGCGGCGATGAAGCCATCAATGCTTCCTTCACCTGGTGGGTTGTTCGCCAGCCATGCCTCCGCAGCCTTCTGGCGCTTCGCCCAGTAGGGGGCGGACTGCGCACGCAGTTCGGCGCGTTTCTTCGCATTGATCTCCGCGTAGTGCGCGTTGCGTTCCTTCTCATAGGCGGTCCAGCCGGCATCGTTGTAGGCGACTTCGCGTTTGCCGGGGGTGATCAGCTTCCATGCCTGACTGCCTTGCGGCGACCACGCCACTACCGTCTCACCGAGTTCCGGGCGGCGCACCGCCTTGCCGGCAAAGCTTCCCACCACCGTTTCCAGCACGATGAACTGCGGCTTGCCAGTGCCTTCAAACTCACACCACGATTCACGATTGCCCGGCGGCGCAAAACGGAAATCAGGACCCAGATCGAGGTAGCCCTGCTGGTCGGTCACGAGGTGGTGACCATCGCTGTCATTCGGCGGGAAGGGAGTGGTGAGGATCGTCTTGTTGTCGATGTAGAGATTGGTCGCGCCACGTGCGCGCAGCAGCAGGCGGTGCTTGCCTTTGGGAAAGGTCACACTGGCGGCCGCACGCAGCAGGAAGGGGACATGGCGTTCGCCGCGCACCCCGGTGTCCACATACTTCTGGGGCACTTCAAAGAAGCCGAACACATCCTCCGTGTAGGTCTCGTTCACTTTGGGATACTCACTCGGCCAAGCGTTTGCTTCGGGCATGCCTTCCTCGGCCAGTTGCACCAGCACGCGTCCAGCAGGCACTTCCTTCTTTGTGATGGGCGGCGGTGGTGGCACAAACTGATACTTTGCTTTCAGCGCCGTGACATCGAGCGGACCACGATAGATCGCGACGTCATCCAGCCAGCCGTTCAGCGAGTGAGAGGCGGCCAGCGTGGAGCCGCTGCCGATCATGAGCGAGTCTCCGTCAGTGACCGGCGCACGATCCGTCTCGCCACCCATGTCCCAGACCCCATCCGTTTCACGTCCGTCGATGTAGCCCTTGATGCTCTTCAATTTGCCAAAAGTATAAGTGACCGCGATGTGGTGCCAGCCTGCGCTCGGCAGCATGTCTTTGGACCACCAGCGGTGCCATGCGCCCTTCTTGCCGGGCACATCAGTGCTGTGAAAGAGGAAGCCGATCTGTGCGCCGCCTTTCGCAGTTTGCAGGCGCAGCGCGTAGTTTTGATTTTCCGCACCAAATTCCTTGGTGCCAAGGCGGCCCTTACCCAGGATGTAGGGGCTGCCGCTGAGTTCCGCCGCTTTCACCCACGCTTCCAGGGTGATGGTTTCATTCAGGCCAAAGCGCAGCTCTTCGCTGTCCTTGATGGTGATGGCGGATTTCTTGCCATCGCCAGCGAATCGTTGCGCCGTGTTAATCTTCTTAAAACCAGGGAAGTTCGGCGCACGCGGGCCGGGCTCTTTCGCTTCATCAAACCGCCACTGCATGACCGTTTTCGCCAGCGGCTTGTCCGTGGTGTCGTTCCCATCGCTGTCATTTTGAGCGGAGGCGAGGGCGGTGAGCAGGAGAGTGGCTAGGACAAGGCGTGTCATGCCTTTATCAACGCTCATTTGCGCCCTCTTTCAGCATTTCGGGCACCCCACTTTCGTGAGGGCGAGGAAAAAGAGCTTGCTAAAAATGGAGTGATGCATAACCTGTTACCACATGTCATACGCACTCACTCGAACCAGCATGGCTTTGGATCAGTTCACCGTGGGTGTTCTGGAGTTGCTCTCCAAAAAATGGGGTGTTCCCAAAGCTGAGGTCATGCGCAGAGCGGTGAGACGCATCAAGGAGGAGGAAGATATGAAAGACCAATGCCCCAAACCACTGAAAGCTCTCGACTGGCTCCAAAACGGAGGCGGTTTGACTGTGCAAGAAGCTAACGCCTTCCGTGACGAAGTGCAGGCAGAGCGCGAAGGCAAACGCTACTGGTGGGAAGCATGATCCACCTGGACACGAACCTCTTGATTGATCTTGTCACCATCGGATCACCGCACATCGCGGTGATCCGTCAGTGGCTGGAGGAGGGGGAGGAGCTTGCCGTCTCCGCCATCGCGTGGTCTGAGTTTTTGAACGGTCCGCACACCAAGGCGCAAAAAGACGCTGTGCACGCTATCTTGGAGGGACGCATCATGGATTTTACGGCCAAGGATGCAGAGCAGGGCTCACGTTTGTTTCATTATACGGGACGCAAACGCGGGAGCCATGCCGACTGCATGATTGCCGCCTGTGCGATGACCCACCAGATGCGCGTGGCGACGCGGAACATCGCCGATTTTGAGAAGTTCGTGCCGCATGGGCTCATGCTTCTGCCTGTGGAGACGGTGGCTAAATCTTGACCAGCCCCCTCCTGATTGCCTCCGCGGTGGCCTGGGCGCGGTCATTGACTTTGAGCTTCATGAGAATGCGGCTGACGTGCTGCTTCACGGTGTCTTCGCCGATGCCCAGGGTCGCTGCGATTTCTTTGTTGGCGTTTCCTTGCGCCACTAGGGCGAGGATTTCGCGCTCGCGTGGCGTGATCTCCGGCTCTGCGAGGCGGTCTTTGAGCCTTTGGGCGATGTCCTCAGGTAGACTGCGCTCGCCTCGGGCTACTGTGCGGATGGCCGCCAAGAGAGCGTTACGGGAGGAGGATTTTTGCAAATAACCGAGGGCTCCTGCTTTGAGTGCCGCTTGGATTTCATCATCGCGGGCAAAGGTGGAGAAGATGAGGACACGGGCGTTCGCATGATCGCGCAGCAGCGCCGCCGTGGCCTCGATGCCGCTGATGCCGGGAAGTTGCAGATCCATGAGTACGACGTCCGGATGCTTTTTGGCGAAGAGCAGGGAGGCGTCTTCGCCGCGATCGGTCTCACCAACGACCTTGAGGTCGTCCTCAAGCTCCAGTGAGGCCACGAGGCCGCTGCGCACGACGAAGTGATCGTCGATGAGGAGGAGGGAAATCATGGAGGGGGAGAGAGCGGACAAATGACGAATGACGAATTCAGAATGACGAATGAATGACGAAGTGCCAAGTCCAAAGGGATGCCGAGGATTTTCTGTTTCGGCGGGAGCCTTTTGACCTCTGGGCATCCGGATTTCCGGAAAGGGGATCGGAGACCCCGTTGCCTTGGTCATTGGTCGAGCGGCAGCACAATAGTCACTCGCGACCCTTTTCCAACTCCGCTATGCCATGAAACCTCGGCCCCTATTTTTCGGGCGCGCTCGCGGATGCCCATGCAGCCGAAGTGGCCGGGCTGGCCGGTGGTTGCGGCAGCGGGGGCGAAGCCTTGGCCGTTGTCGGTGACGCGGAGTATGATCGCGTCAGCAGTGGCGGAAAGATGCAGGGTGATCTCCGTAGCCTGCGCATGCTTGAGGGCATTGGTGATGGATTCCTGCGCGATCATGCGCAGGTGATGAGAAACCGGGCCGGGGATGGCTGGAATGGCATGCAGGTCGAGCTTCAGTGCCGGTGCATTCGACGGCATGCGGGTGAGTATTTCGCGCAGCGCGGTGATGAGTTCCGGCGGCTGCTCGGTGTCACGAAGATCGGCCACAAGATTGCGTGCTTCGCTTTGAATGCGGGAGACGAGACTGCGGGAGGTTTCGATGAGAGTGCGGGCTTTGTCTTCGAGCGGTCGTGTTGTGGCGGCATCCAATCGTAGCGAGAGGCCGGTGAGCTCCTGCTCAAGGGTGTCATGAAACTCACGTGCGATGCGCTGGCGCTCATTCAGCGTGGCCTGCTGCATGATGCGGCTGCTCAGGACGCCGATCTGCCTTCGTTGCGCGGCGATCCAGATGAAGGCTAGCAATACAATGCCCGCCAGGATGCTGCTGGCGATGACCAGACGTTCGGTGGTCCACCATGGGGCTGAATGGATCACCCGTAGATCGCTCTCCGAACGCAGCAGGAGTGAAGCGCGTTCGGCCTCAGAGCGAAACCCTTTGTCCTTAGATGACTCGACAAGGCAGATGCCAGTCAGTTCAACAGACGTGCCAATTTCGAGCTCGGGCGGGCTTGATTGCACCAGGAAAGCGCGCAGTGGCGTGCCTTGGGAGGTGAGGCGGAATTCGAAGCCGTCTGCGCTGCGGAAGAAATCATTGAGCACCGCAGGCGTGGTGAGGTGTATGAGATCAGCATCGTGCGAACCGTCTTGGAATTCTTTGAGTGCAACAACAGCGGCGGCGGGTGATTCATCCGGCTCCGTGGCAAGCACGAGAGCATCTGCCAGCGAGGCGCTGAATCCGGCCATGATGGGAAAGCCGACGATTTCGGCGCGCTGACCCGGAGTGAGATTGACAGGCGTCGTGAGTCGAATCGCGATGGAGGGCGATTGCGGCGGCTTGGACAGCGCATCTTTCGGTGCTTCACGGGGTGGTGGCGGTGGGGTGGCATCACGCAAAAAAACGCGGCCATCAGGGTAGGCCGCCAGCACCGTGCCACGAATACGGGCGCGATGATGAGGCTCATCCGCAGCGCCGAATTGTAGCAGCGTGACCACGGAGGTGATGGGCAGCGCTGCGAGTGCTGGGGCGGCTTTGGCGATCTCCACGTCATTCCAGTCTGTGACGCGAATGTAGGGAAACACGAGCTGGCGGCGGTCATTGATGCCGCCTGCGGCGAGGGCGGTGATGCGGAGGCGCGCATCGATGAGCGCAGGCGCGGTTTCTAGAGGCGCATCAATGCGGACTTCCAGCACCCGGCTGCCAATGGCGAGGCGCAGCAGCGAGCGGTTCTCATCCAGCGGCGTCAACGTGCGGCCAAGGCCTTCGACGATGACTCGCTGGTAATGAAAACGCCCCGTTGCTAGGTCATCATAGTTGGCATGAACCGCCAAGGGCGGTGCCTCATGGCCAATGATTTGCAAATGAACGACATCCACACCGGGCAAGTAAAGGCCGGCTGTGGTGGTGCCCTGAATGCGCACATGATCACCTACGCGCAGATCGTTGCGCGCGGGTTTGAAGTGCAGGTGCGTGCCTGCGGTGGAGTCTTGTACAAAAGCGGTGCCGCCGCTTTCCACGAAACCGATCGTGGCCGTGAGGTCCACCGGCAGTTTTTCCAAACTGCGCTCATACGGAAGCATGCGGATGTCGATGGCGCGCGTGAGAGGAGCACCTGCGGCGAATGACGAAACGAGAATGAGGAATGACGAAAAAATGACGCAGCGCCAAACGACCCATGCTGCACTGAGCCGTCTGTCTTTCGTCATTCTAGTTTCGTCATTTTTAATCATCCGTGGGATACACACCTCGCTGCAGTTTGCGCACGAGATCCTTCACTTTGTGGGCACTACGCATGTCCTTGAACTGTACTTCGATGCCGGCATTGGCAGCGGTGGAGAAGTCGATGGTGCCGAGACCGAGCAGGCCTTTGATGCCGGATTCGTATACATCGATGCTGCGGATGTCACAGATGCGCGCTTCTTTGGAATTGCGGCCGATGATGCCCCAGGACAGCTCCACGCGTTCGCGAGTGACGATGTAATCGTGCGAGTAACGCGCGATGCCGATAGCGATGAATGTGGAGGAGGCGCACAGCAGGGCGATGGCGGCGTACTCGAGCTGGATCACAAACAGCAGTCCGCCTGCAACCGTGAGCAGCAGGCAGAGGATCAGCGCCTTGGTGTAGCCCAGCCAGGAGGGATGCGCACGGTAAAGGATCCTCTCGCCGCTGGAGGAATAGTCGAAATCGTCATCCTTGTCTTCCTCGGGCGCTGCTTCTTCGAGTTCTTCTTCGTCATCCTCTTCATCCTCTTCTTCTTCGTCTGCCAACGGTTCATCGGGAAGCTCCGTGTCAGGGCTGATCTCACGATACATAGGCCGCGCGATCCGCGCCTGGCCGCTGCTGGCAGTGGGGCGGCGCATGCCGCTGACCAGCTCCCCCACGGTGTGCATGTGGCCGGTGGCCTCATCCATGCACATTTCTCCGCGGGCCAAGGAGCCACGGGCCACCAGCGTGTAGAGATCCTCCTTGGACAGTGGGTCGCTGAAAGCCGGGTGCTGCGGGAGTGTGTAGCGGGCGGACATTGGGAAAGCCTGTTCGGTGCCACAAAAGCACAGGCGGACTGTCCGTGTCACGTCCAATCACTCGGCATCCGGTACCGGGGGAAGCAAATCTTCGCGTTTCATCAGATCGGCCACCTTGAGCAGCAGCAGCTCACCTTTGGGAGTTTGGGTGATTTCGCCGAGAAAGGGCGTGAGGCGGTCCATCTCCGCGACTGCGGAATGCACAAGGCTGGCAATGATGCGCGCATCGTGTCGGTTCGGCGGGAAGACATTGGTGACGCGGAACATCACCTGGCCGCTTTCCCATTCGAGCTCGAAGTTGCCCAGGTTCAGGTCCTTGTTCGTGCGCATCAGCAGCTCGCACACCGGCAGGCGGTGGGAGTTTGGCACCTGGAGAGTGGAGTTGGAGACGACGGTGATGATGTGCGTCTCGCCAAAAACCTGCACGTGCAGAGGGATCTTGGTGTGGTGCGCTTCAAAGTCAGCCTCGATGACGGAATGCTCGGGGACTTCGCGGTAGAGCCAGCCCATCTCCTTGAAGGTGTTCAGGGCGGTGGCGTAGAGGGCGGACATGCGGCGGGATTGAGATCTGAGATTTTAAATCTTAGATGGTCGGGGCGGCCAGATTCGAACTGACGACTTCTTGCTCCCAAAGCAAGCGCTCTACCAGGCTGAGCTACGCCCCGAAGGTTGGTCCCTCATCCGCAAACGAACGAGGGGTCGCGATAGTGCCGCAGTCTGGAACAGACGCAAGAGGAATGTCGAATGAATCATCTTCCTGAGGCCTTCAGAGACATGGTTCCGCTGAATTGGCCGACCAGCTCGCGTTCCCACCATTCCTTGGAGGCTTCCCGTACTTCCGGGCTGGTGAAGCGGTAGCGGTAGAGCTTGGCGCGGACGTGGGTGATTTTTTCGATGGGGAAGGGCGGGGGCTCCAGCAAGCCCCACACGGGCTGCTTGTGCTGGAGCAGGGCGGTGCAGAACTGGCCAAACCAGTGCATGGGGGAGTTGGGGTTCGCATCCCGCTGCGGGTCGTAGTTGGGATACAACGCGGCAAACCACATCTGCCAGTCCAGCCGTGGCTGGTGCGGGGCGATGAAAGGCGGGCTGCGCTTGGTGTCACCGGGCTTGTACTTGAATTCCAGCGGCAGGAAGAGCGCGCCGTCGTCGCTGACTTCGAGGATGATTTCGGGCCGCTCCTCGGTCATGTCTTGAAAGAGGCCGTAGGCATTAAAAGAGCGCGTGTGAGCGATGGGGGCGTCGAGTTTTTCGTGGAGTACGGCTGGGAGCGCTTGCTTGAAATGGGGAATACGCCCGGCGAGGAAGGAATCGGCGGCGAGCAGGGTGACAAGCATCACCGGTAAAACCGCAGCCAGCGCTGGCCATTGCGTCCAGCGGGCAAAGGACGGGCGAGGGGCTTCGGAATCGATGCGTAGCCAGGTGCGGATGCGTGCGGGAAACCAGCGGTCATCCAGCAGCGTGATGGCGAGCGCAGCGGTCAAAAGGTCGAAGAAATTGTAGTTCCCCGTGGCGGAAATCATGGCCATCAGGATGAGAAAACCCAGCGCCGCCGTCAGACGCCCCCAGCGGCCAAGGAAAATCGCAAAGGGCAGACCAAGCTCGATGCCATACATGATCCAGCAACTCGCCACATGAATCCAGCGTGGGGCATGGTGCGCGAACCACGACAAGCCATTAGGCAGCGGCTGCGTTTCGTAGTGGTAGAGCAGCGCCGTCATGTCCTGCCACGGCAGATCACCGCCACCGATCTTCACATAACCGGAGAGAAACATCAGGCGGAAGAGCAGCCAGTGCAGGAGGAAGATGGAGCCGCGTGGTGGTTCCGTCGGTCCGCGCCATGACCACAAGCGCCATGGCGCGAGGAATAGCGCGAGAAAGCCAGTCTCCAGCAGCAGTGCATCCCATTGGTAGCCCATGAAGATGCCGCCCGTGGTGGCGAAGGAGAGGTAGCCAAACCAGAGCAGCGCCAGCAGCGGCCCCTGCGCCACTCCGGTCATCACCAGTGCCGCCAGCACGCAGCAGGAGATCAGGCAGCCATGCGCAAAGGCATCGCTGTAGTGCCAGTGAAACACGCTGGGCAACTGCCAGAACAGCGTCTGCTGCTCGCGCTCTTCAAAAGCGTGGACGTTTTCGAGTAAGGTCTTCGCTGGCAGGATGCCGTTTTCACCGACGAGGCCGTCATATTGTACGCCCCATGAAATGAAGGCGATGAGGTAGATGGCTGCGAGTAGGCGTGGAAAGAGCCAGCGGACGACGGTGTAGCGTCCGCGATGGGATTCGAGCCAGGGGAGGGGGTTCACAAATGGCCTTGCATTCAATGAGTGGTTTTCACGAGAGGGGTATGGCAACTGGGCTTGCCTGTCTTCTTATTAACCCTGACTTGTATTCCAAATGGTTGCGAAGTCTTTCGCAGGCTGCGCCAGTTTGGATAATAGAAATCACACAACCAGCAGTGCTGTTGTTCTGAGATCTCGCGAGGCGAGTACAAAAGTCGTTCTTTGCCGATTCTCTTGCGAATGAAAGCCTTCGCTAGATCAGCAGCATTTTCAGAACTGATGGCGCTCGTGTTCATGCATAAATTGGATTATACGGCAACCGCCAGCCTCGGATTCACGTCCAGCACCTGCTTCAAATCTGCATCACTCATCCCCAGCTCTGCGAACGCATTCGCTTTGATCCTTGGCACCGTGACGGTGCTGCCGACGAAGTGGGTGCCATCGGGCGAGCGGGCGACGAGGTCTTCGCCGATAAGGATGTCCCAGCCGGCGAGGGTGTAGCGGCCGGGGCCGAGGCGGGCGGCGGAGATGGCATCGGTGACAAAAATGGTGCGCTCCAGGCCGATGCCGGCGAGCCAGTTTTTCAGCACAAAGAAGGGCACGTGCACGCCGTCCGGGATGAAGCAGAGCCAGAGGCGGTCATGCAGGCTGAGCGCGCGCTGGATGATGTTGTCATGACGGTGCATCTGGATGGGGCAGCCGTTGCCAAGGTGGGTGAACATCGTCAGACCGGCATCGCAGGCGGCATTGAGCTGATCGAGCGAGGGATCGCAATGACCGGCGGAAATGGTGACGCCTTGGGAGGCAAGAAAGGCGGTGGTCTTGCTGCCTTCATCGTGCTCTGGGGCGAGAGTCACCAGCCTGGCCAGTCCCCCGGCAGCGGCGAGGAGGCGCTTGGTGTCCTCCACATTCGCGGGTTTTACGGCCTGCGGCGGGTGGGCACCCACATAGCCTTTGATGGGATTGATGAACGGCCCCTCAATGTGGATGCCGGTGATGATGCGGCGGGCGAGTTCATCCTTTTCGCGTAGTTCGACCAATTTGCCGATACGGCGCTCCAAGGTGGGGATTTCATCCGTGATGAAGGTGGCCAGGATGGCGTCGCACCCATCCTCCGCGAGGGCCTCACAGGCGTGGTGGAGGGATTCGGCGGTGAGATTGTCGCCATTGAAGTCGGTGCCGGCGTAGCCATTGACCTGAAGATCGAAAGGATTCATGCAGGTATTGGAGCGGGTTCGGGACGGGGAATCAAGGCTGGGAGGTGATGGCTTTTGGTATGAATGTCACTGGAAAAGTGAAAAGGGCAGGGGGTAAGGGGCAGCTTCTCGCCGCTTGGACGATGCGTGAGCCTCCCCTGCATTCATCCCCCTTGACCTCCGTCGCCTTATCCAGTTTATTTCCAGTGTTTACAAGTTATCAGTCTCGGCATAAAACATGCTAGGTATTCCACGTCTCTCCCGAACTGGCGTGTGGTGCCAGTCTTAACCCATACTCTCTCTCTGATTTTCGGCTCATGATCGATCTTATCTCCAAAGGCGGACCGCTCGTATGGCTCCTCATAGGGTGCCTGTGCTTCGCAGGAGCTATTTTCATCGAGCGTCTGGCCTACTTTCACCGGGCGAGCATGAACGTCGGTGAATTTCTCGCTGGGCTGGCCAGCCTGATCCGCCGCAAAAACTTCGCTGAGGCCCTGCAAGAGTGCGTGGCCACACGGGTGCCCGCCGGGCGCGTGATCCACGCGGCGCTGCTGCGGCACCACGCGCCGCGCGAGCAGCTCAAAGAAATCGTGCAGGAGGCGGGTCAGCTTGAGGTCCCAAGGCTGGAGCGCTTTCTCGGCATCCTGAACGCCATCGCACACGCGGCACCGCTGATCGGCCTGCTGGGTACCGTGATCGGCCTGCTGGACAGCTTTACCAGTCTCTCCTCCGCCAATGGTGTTGCGACACAGGCTGACGTGGCTCGCGGTGTGTATCAGAGCCTCATCACCTCGGCGCTCGGTCTGGTCGTGGCGATCCCTGCCTATCTCTCTTTTGCCTTCCTCAGCGCCCGCGCCCGCTCCCTCATGCATGATTTGGAACGCGCTGGCATCGAAATCGTGAATCTCATCGAAGACGCCAACAGCACTGACAACATCGTGGAATTCCGCCCGGCGGAAGCCGCACCGCCGATGACGAAATCGCGTGGTCGCGGGATGAAAGGATAAGCGCTCTCAGCGCATTTTCGGCTGGCCCAACCACTCCGCGCCTCCGATACTGCGCCTACCGCCGTATCAACCATGAAGCTCGAGAGTTATCTGCCCAAGCAAAGCCCCTGGCTGTACACGGTCCCGTTGCTGAACACGATTCTGCTGCTGTTGGTTTATTTCCTCCTCACCAGCAACTTTGTGGTGCAGTCCGGTATCAAGGTGGAGCAGCCGCAGTCGAACTCGCGGCTGACAGGTTTTGACCGCGCCCACATCATCACCGTGCCCGCCGGACTGGAGAACGCCCTGTATTTTGACGGGGTTCGCACCACCATTGGCGAGCTGCGCGAAAAGCTCAAAGCGAACCGCGAAGGCGAACGACGCGCCATCATTCACGCCGCCAAGCAGGCGCAGCATGGCCGCGTCATCGAGATCGGTAACATCGCCCTCGAGCTCGGTTACGAAGTCGCGTATTCCACCGTTCCGCCAAAGGCATAAATCGCCGCAGATCACGATGTCCACGAAATCGCATCCAAACACACCTGGGCTGAACTTCGCCTGGGGCGTGCGCGATCACTCGATGTGGCGTCTGGTCGGGGCGCTGGTGGTGCTGATGGCGGCGATGGCCGCTTTCTTCTTCATCTTCCGCATTGTGCATCCGGTGACGCAGCGGTTGCCGGTCACGCCGCAGCATGTGATCTCGCTGGACCCCAACAATCCTGCGGAGCTGGCCCTCATCCATCGGGCGCAGGACCGCAGCTTTGCACTCTTGAGCGACGCCGACGCGGTGGCGCCGGTCGAAAGCCCGTTGCTGGCCTTTCATCCCTCCTTTGCAGGGCATGAGATCAAGCTGCGCGAACTCGAGCCCGCGACTGCCGCCATCCATCAGCCACGGCTGTTCACCGCAGCTGCGGATGTGCTGCCGCCGGTGCCACGCCGTGCTGTGCATTCAGTAGCGGCGCCACCCACCGCAAAGTTGCATGCCATCATGAGTCCATCTCTGGCCAAGCGCGGTCCGGCCAGTGTGGAACTCAGCGGCATCAAGCTAACCCAGCCCACGCGGGTGCAGTTCCGCGTCGCCATTGGCAGTGCTGGACAAATCGTCACTGCACTGCCGCTGAGCAGTGTCGAGGATGCTGAAATCATGCGGCAGTTGCATGCTGCAGTGCGCACGCTTCGGTTTATCCCTGCTGATGTGAAGCGTGTCGAGTGGGGCGAAATCTCCTTCCGCTGGGAGGTGGCCAGTAAGCCATGATTCCCATTCCGCTCGGCGGTTTGATCATACTCTTTATGGCGGTCGGAGTCACGACAGTCTGCGTGCTGTGGTTTCACAGCTTCTGGCGTGATCGCAAACGCGAAGTCTATCGGCGGCGCATCGCCATCCAGTGCCGCATCTGTGGCACGGCCTATGCCTGCGAGGCCAAGCGCAAGATCGACGTCACCATCTGCCCCGTCTGCCACACGCCGAACGAGCGGAACAAGCTGCAGCAGATCTAGGCGGCGTGTTTCAGAACTGCTCTGAAAAGCATGGAGTACACTCCTTGCATCAAGCTATTAGGGCTGGTAGTTAATGGGCGCTCCCTCAACGGATGAATTCTCCCGTATTGCCTCAAGCGCCTGCCACCTTTCCTCCCACCCTGTGGAGCATGGTGCGACTCGCTGTCGCTGAAGGGCAGCCGGGGGCGGACCGGGCGCTGAATGACCTCTGTAGGCTCTATGAGAGGCCCATCATTGTCTTCCTCCTCCGCAAAGGCCACTCGTCGGATCAAGCCGAGGATCTCAAACAAGCGTTCTTCGAGCACCTGCTCGCCAAAAACGCCTTTGCCGATGCCTCAGGACTCAAAATCAAACTGCGGGCTTTTTTGATCACCAAACTGCAGTCGTTCCTTATCGACCGCCATCGTCATGACATGGCCGCGAAGCGCGGCGGCGGCAAAGTCTCCCCCATGGCCGATCTCAGCGAGACGCAGGCCATCCTGGCCGAACCCGTCGAGGACCGCACGCCCATCGTCGCCTTCCAGCGCCAATGGATGGAAACCATCGCGGCGAATGCGATGAAGGATCTCCGCGCCGACTACACCCAGCGCGGCCAAAGCGATCTCTTCAAAGCCCTCGCCCCCTTCATCACCGGCGGCAGCGATCAAACCCTCTCCACCCTCGCCACGCAGCTTGCGCGCCCAGAAGGCACCCTCAAAAGCGACATTTTCCGCCTCCGCGCCCGCTGCCAGAACCTCATCCGCGAGCAGATTGCCACCACCCTCGACGATCCCACCCCCGAAAACATCACCACCGAGCTGCGTGAGCTCATGGCCACCCGAATTCATTGACGATCATGGCCTCCGAGCATCCATCCCCCGGATATGATCCTGCGCAGTGGCCGCCGCCCGCGCCACAGGAGCTTCAGGCGATGCTGCCAAAGTATGAGGTGAAGTCACTGCTCGGACGCGGTGGCATGGGAGCGGTCTATCTGGGCCGTCAGGATGCCCTTGACCGCCCTGTGGCCATCAAAATTCTGCCGCCGGGGCTGGAGCAGATCGATCCAGCGTATGGAGCACGCTTCCGGCAGGAGGCCATGTCTCTGGCAAAGCTGAACCATCCCGGCATCGTGGCCGTGTACGACTTCGGCTGCACGGAGCAGGGGTTGTGGTACATAGTCATGGAATATGTCGATGGCACGGATGTGGCGCAGATGCTGGCCAAAAAAGGGCAGCTATCCTCCCAGGATGCCATGGCAATCACAGCGCATGTCTGCGATGCGCTGCAATACGCCCACGCACGCGGCATCATCCACCGCGACATTAAACCGGCGAACATCATGGTTGGCTACAATGGCGTGGTGAAGGTGGCGGACTTCGGTCTCGCCAGAATGAACCGTGGTGAACAGTCCAGCCTCACCCATAGCGGCATGGCAGTGGGGACGATGCACTACATAGCCCCAGAGGCACTCATCCTCGGCAATACCGTCGATCACCGGGCAGACATCTATGCCATGGGCGTCATGCTTTACCAGATGCTCACCGGCGACCTGCCTCGGGGTATGTTTGAGCTGCCATCGCATAAAGTCGCTGGCCTCGACCCGCGTTACGACAAGATCATCACCCGCACCCTGCAAAGTGACCGCGAGCAGCGCTACCCCAGTGTGAAAGACCTGCGCCACGACCTGGATGCGATCCTTACCGAGCCGGTGACTCAGGTCGATCCCAATGCGGCGGAGGCTCCTGCGGCGCTGAATACGACCGCGAGGCCACAGCGCCCTGCGGGGCAGCCCTACCGACCACCGCAGGGGGCCGCAAAGCCAACACCCTGGAAAAAGAAAAGCGACCTGGGCTTCTGGTTGCCTGTCAGCGGCATTGCGTTTGCGCTAGCTACCTTTTTTGTTTGGACGAACCTTCTGCAGCCAGTGAGGAAGACGATTCAGCGCATTGAAGGTGAGGCATTGGAGGTACTGAAAGTGACGGGAGGCGTAGCCGAACCGCAAGCAATGAAGCAAACCAACGCCCTCTGGAGCGGCGATGCGCATCTCTGGTGGCACGGTGGCGAGGCAGGCAATAGCCTCGATCTTGAATTCACCGTGGCGGAAGGCCAAGCGGGCAAACAGCGTCTTAAAGCCGCCTTCACCTCCTCCAGCGACTACGGCATCGTCGAGATCAGCCTCGACGGCGAAAAGCTAAAGGGGAGCATTTTCGACCTCCAGGCAAACTATGCCGTCATCACCGGCGCACGCGACCTCGGCCTTTACGACCTCGCTGCGGGGTCCCACATGCTACGCATTGCCATTCTGGACACCAGTTGCATCAACATGGATAAGCGCGTCGCATACAACATAGGCCTCGATTACCTCCAACTCGAGCCGCCTGTGAGAGATATTGTTCCGGCCGCGACTGGGACGAACATCGCTGTCAAGGCACAGCCGAGCGCCTCGTTTTGCAGTCCATACAGCCATGTTCATGTTCGCCACCTCAGTGCTTCACCAGAAAACGCCGGAAGAAAATCTTCGGATGAAGGACTGCCACAGCAGGCTTGGCATCCACACAAAGGCAGCGCCGAGTGGGTGCAGTACGAGTGGGAATCGCCTCAGGTCATTGGTGAATGCCGCGTCTTCTGGTATGATGACAGTGCGGTGCGTCGTGACGGCTGCGCCCTGCCTGCATTCTGGCGACTGCTCTACCGTGAGGAGATCACCGGAGCCTGGGTGCCAGTTCAAGTCGCCATACCATCCGCCGAGCGAGATACATGGAACAGCGTGAAATTCCCAGCCGTGCGCACCACCGCATTACGAATCGCCGTCCAGTGCCTGGATGGTTTATCAGCTGGAATCTGCCACTGGCAGGTTCTTGCCGCCGATCCCGCCTCCCTCCCTGATCCCAAAACGTACGAGCACCCTGACCTCTTCCTCGGCGATCTTTCGCCTCTTCATGCGCATACCCATTGGTCACCTTATTGGATCAATACCATCACGGCTAACGATAGGAACGCGCACTGGTCCATCATGGTCGGCAGGAAGCCCTGCTGGCAATTCTTGTTCGCGCATGCCCACAGCCGCCTCGACTTCGCCATCCCCGCTGGCTATACCCGTTTCACCGCGTTTGGAGTCGGCGTTAGCGATGTGCGCACCGGAGAGGTAATGTCTCAAGGCCATTGGAAGCACCGTGTTCTCGTGGATGGCAAGGTCTTACAGGAATCGAACGAACTCTCCACCTACAAGGACCACGAGTTTGGCGTGGATGTTAACTTTCCCGCTGGTTCCAAAGTTCTCACCTTGATCAACGACCCTCTCGGCAGTCGCAACAGTGACTACGCCCATTGGGCCTACCCCACGCTCCTCTCAGCAGAGAGTCAGAAATTGCCATCCACAGCGACTGTTTCAGCGCACGCTCCCGCGCTTCTCTTTCCCCCGAAAAAAATCCCCGAAGGTGCCTTGCTCACATCAACACTCAGCACGGCCCGCATGCCGTCGAAACGCCAAGGCGAGAAATTTGGTCTGCGCTTCATCAATATGATGCCAGAGACGGTGAAGCTCTACTGGCTCTCTGGCGACAAGCAACACCTCTACCACACTATGCTCCCAGGAGACGAGCGCGTCATGATTACCTACGACGGCCATGTCTGGCTGATCACCAACGCAGCGGATGAACCGCTCGCATGCATCATGGGCAGCCCGTCCCACCCTGTCGTTGTCGTGGACTCGGCAGGGCGCGGGCTCAAGTGATCTTACCCCGGACTCACCACCCCAGTAGCCCGCGGCAATACAGAAATTCGTCCCGCCAATGACTTTGGAAACTCTTTTTTCTGCAACCGCCCGCTGCGCTTCACGAATCACCTCTTGCCATCTCATTCCATGTTGAACGTTCAAAGTTGAATGTTCGATGTACTCCAATCCCTCCTCCCCATGACTCCGCAAGACACTCCCTCCAGTGACCCACTCTTCGGCAATGCCGCCAGCGACCTCCTTCGCGAAGCCGTCGGCACGGATGGAAAGCCGCCCTCTGATCCGCGTTACTGGCAGCCGCCGACGCCGGAGGATCTTCAGTCGCGGCTCGGAGGTTATGTGATTGAGGCCTTTCTCGCTCGCGGCGGCATGGGTGCGGTGTATCGCGGCACTCAAACCTCACTGGAGCGTGCCGTCGCCATTAAAATCCTGCCGTCGCTGCTCAGCGAGCATGACGCGAACTTTGCGCTGCGCTTTAAACAGGAAGCACGAGCCATGGCGCAGCTCAACCACCCTGGCATCGTGAAGGTCTTCGACTTTGGCGAGATGAGCGACGGCACGCTCTTTTTTGTCATGGAGTTCATCGACGGCACGGACGTGGCTCAAATGGTGGCACGCCAGGGGCGGCTCTCTTCCGCTCACGCGCTGGCGGTCACTGCTCACGTGTGCGATGCGCTGCAATACGCCCATGAGCTGGGCATCGTTCACCGGGACATCAAACCGGCGAACATCATGGTCGGCATAGACGGACAGGTGAAGGTGGCGGATTTCGGACTCGCCAAGTCTTTCCAAAGCGGGAACACCAGCCTCACAATCACAGGCCACGTCATGGGCACGCTGCATTTCGTGGCACCGGAAGCGCTCACCCTCGGCAGCAGTGTGGATCATCGGGCAGACATCTACGCGACGGGCGTGATGCTCTACCAGATGCTTACGGGTCGCCTGCCGCAGGGCATCTTCGAGCTGCCCAGCCTGCTCGTCCCCGGCCTGGACCCGCGTTACGATCCGATAATCGCCAATGCCATGCGGGAAGACCGCGAGGTGCGCTACCAAGCCATCCTTGAAATGCGTCATGCGCTGAATGCCATCCTCACCAAACCCGTGCAGCGCTCAGAGGTCGCCAAGCAGAACATTACACCCACCTCGGCACCACAAGCTGCCACACCGCCAAAACCACAGCCCGGCCAGCAGTACTACCGCCCCCCACAGGCGCAGAATGCAGCCCCACCCCTGCGCCAGAAATCAAACACGACCACTTGGCTTCTCGCCGCCGCAGTTGTTTTGGCGCTTGGCGGGATCGCGTGGATGAATATGGGGAACTCAGCACCACCTTTACCTGTTACCGACTCCACCGCTGAAGCGCCTGATTCAGCCAAACCGAACCCGATGGGTCCAATCGGCGATCTGGTCTTTCCAACGGTGCAGTTTAACGGTGCCACCATCTCCGAGTGCGTCGAGTATTTTCAGATCAAGAGCCGTGATCTCGATCCGAACAAAAAAGGCATCACCTTCCTCGTCGATGAAGCAACTCGGAATTCCACGGTAATCATTGACCTCGATCTCAAAGACATCCGCGTGGCTGATTTCATTGAGTGCTTTGCCCGTTTTGCACGGCTGGAGGTCAGCTACGTCGGCGACGCGGTACGGTTGAAGGCATCCCCCTCGGTGAAACCGCCATTCCCCATCGGAACGCCCACGCCGAAGCTACAGCAGCTAGGCAAAAACATCTTCCCGATCATGCATTTCGAGAAAGCGACACTTGAGGAGGCCTGCGAGTATGTGCGCGTTAAACAAAGAGACTTCTCAGGTCAGCATCTCAATCTCGTCATCGACGCTGACTTCACCCAGAGGAAACATGAGATCACTATGGACCTTACCCAGGTTCCCCTTTCCGATGGCCTAGCCTACATCACCGAGATGTGTGACGCCGAGGTGACTTACCTTGCGGATGCGATCTACATCCAGCCAAGGTCATCCTCCACTGCAAAATTACCGCTTACAATCGGAGCACCCACTTCGAAGCTCCAGCAGTTGGGCAAGACCATCTTCCCAACAGTCTCATTTCAAAATGCGACCCTTGCGGAAGCCTGTGAATATGTCCGCATCAAAGGAAGGGAAATTTCAGGGCAGCCTGTCAATCTCATCATCGACCCTGACCTCAGTTTGCAAAAGCATGAGATCAGCATCGACGCCCACCGGGTTTCCCTTTCAACAGCACTCAGCTACATCGCCGAACTGAGTGAGGCTGAGGTGGCTTATATTGCCGAAGCCTTTTATTTACGGCCCAGGTCTGCCAAGCCCGTGCAGGCCGATCCTAATGCCAATCAGCCTGGGGGTGAGGCGGGCAAGGTCGTCTTCCCCAGCGTTCGCTTTCAAAACGCCACCATCGGCGAGGCGGTGGAGTACCTGAGGGTGAAGAGCCGTGATCTTGATCCACAGAAGAAAGGGATGGTGATCCTCCTGGATGATGCAGCAATCCGAGCTGCCGGCACAATCACCCTCGATAGTCAAAACATCACCGGTGCCAACGCCTTGGCGCAGATTGCCAGCGTGGCAGGTGTTGAAATTTATCGTGTTGGGGAAGCCACACGCCTGAGAGCACCTGCGACGACCATGAAACCAACTGAGACAGCACCAAAACCGGAATCACCTCCCCCCTCTGTCTCTGTCCCACCAGCGCCGTCCAAGACTGAACCCGAGTACCGCACTTTCACCAACAGCAAAGGCCAGAGCATTCGTGCTATCTTGCTTATGGTGGCCGATGATAGCGCTGTGCTAAAGCTTGAAAACGGCCAGCGGCACACCATCAAAGCCGCCACTCTCAGCGTTGCCGACATCGAGTATCTGAAAACCAAAGGTCTCGTCATGCCGCAGCCACCCGCTGTGGCCGCAGCAAAGGCTCCGGCACCGAAACCAGCTCCTGTAGCGCCGGTGGAGACGCCGAAGATGGTTCCCGCCCCCAGTGCCGCCACAACATATGGAAGCATGGAATTCTCCCCGAACTGGCTGCCGCAGACGCTGACAGCAAAACGGGAGTTGCTTGAGTCGCTGGAGTTTTACTGCAAGGCTGCCATTGGAAATGCACCCAAAGGCCAGGAACCCATCCCGGGTACCATTGTTGGTGGCATACGTTGGCGCATGCCGATTGACCAGGCCGTCCAGACGCTGCCAAGGGGCTTCAACAAGATCATGGAACGGCCCATGGTGCACCCCTGTCTGCCGAACGACTCGCTCATCCTCTGCGGCTTCCAGTTCAAGAGTTTCGTGGATCATGGGCAGCCCTTCAACCAACTGTTCCTGCTCGTGGACAAGGAGCGGAAAGTTGTCTCCGTCCAGTTCGTGGACCAGAACGGCAAAAATGCGAGGTGGCTCCCTGAGCCAGACGGCATCCGCGAACCCTATTTCAATTTGGTCAGTCTCACTCACAACGGCAGCAGTGGTAAAGAAGTTCCGTATCAGATTCTCCGGGGCGGCAGCAGTGCGGTTTGCATCAAGACCGCCTTTCAGGACAGAACTGGGCGAATGCCGAACATGCCTAAGCTGCCGACGAATATCCCCAATATGCCAACGATGATGCCAAGCATGACCTCCGGCAGCCGAATCTATGAAAACGTACATTGGTACATTCCAGCTCCTTTTGCGCGCTCCATCCTGGATATTGTAGAAGTCTACCGGAAAGCGGGCGTTATTCAGTGAATCGTTATTTATCCATCATCCATTCATTCATGCCAGGCGTCTTTTTTGAGTTGGATAGTACGATGGACACTCCGCTGGCTTAAGGTTGATTCAAAGGCGCTGCTTACCGACGAAAAGAGCGTCCATTGCGCTGCCAGCCTGGAACCAGCATCATTTTGTCAGTGCAGTGAATGCAGGCTTGCGTTCCAGTCAGCCAATCGGCGACACTTGCGCACATAATCCCTCATCTCGTGTCCTCACGCGCATCCCATTCCCCCACTGACGCCATGCTGCCCGCCGCCACTGCTCTGCAAGCGTCCCAACAAATCGAAAGCATCATTGCGAGTGTGTCGCAGATCATTCTTGGCAAAGAGAATGTCGTGCGCCTCGCGGTGACGTGCCTTTTGGCACGTGGCCACCTGCTGTTTGAAGACCAGCCCGGCGTTGGCAAAACGATGCTCTCTCAGGCGCTCGCGCAGGCGTTGGGGCTTGGCTTCCGCCGTGTGCAGTTCACCAGCGATCTCCTGCCCGCCGACATCCTCGGCGCTTCGGTGTATGACCGGGACACAGCGGCGTTTCATTTTCATCGCGGCCCGGTTTTCACGCAGGTGCTGCTGGCGGATGAAATCAACCGCGCCACGCCCAAGACCCAGTCAGCGCTGCTTGAAGCCATGGAGGAAGGCAAGGTGACCGCCGATGGAGCCACGCATGCGCTGCCCGAACCCTTCTTTGTCATCGCCACGCAGAATCCATCTTCGCAAATCGGCACCTTCATGCTGCCGGAGTCGCAGATGGACCGCTTCCTCATGCGTCTGGCGCTCGGCGTGCCAGACCGCAGCGCTGAACGAGCACTTCTTGAAGGCCAGGAGCGCCGTGAAATGCTGAAGGCGATGCAGCCTGCGATGACGTTCACCGAATTGCAGCAGTTGCAGATCTGGACGCGCGCCGTGTACGCTTCACCTCCGTTGCTCGATTACTTGCAGGACCTGCTGGCCGCCAGCCGCGTGCAGGGGCACGGGCTCTCTCCGCGTGCCGGGCTTTCTCTGCTGGCCGCAGCGCGAGCCTGGGCGCTGCTCAGTGGGCGGGCGATGGTGCTGCCGGAAGACATTCAGGCTGTCGCTGTGGTCGTCATGGGGCATCGTCTCGAACATGCCGCTGATGGCATGTCCGGCGTGGAACTCGCGCGGCAGTTGATCGCTGAAACCCCCGTGCCTTGATCTCATGAAAGTGCGCATGCGCTGGAACCGACACACGCTGGCGCTGCTGGCCATCGTGGCGGGTATGTGGTATGCGGCGGAGGCGCAGTCCAATGGTGCCGCCCATTTGATCGCGCTGCTCACGGCGACGATGGGCCTGCTCTCATGGCTGCATGCACGGGCAAATCTGCGTGGCTTGAATATTCGGCTGATCGGTGCCAGGCCTGCCGCACAGGATGCTGAAAAGTGCATTCCCGTGGAGCTACGTGCCACGGGCGCTGTCTCTCCATGCGGACTCGAAGTCTATGTGATCGGTGCCTCCACGCCTGTGTTTGTTGAACGAGTGCCTGCAGGTGGCGCGGTGGTTGTCGATCTGCCTCCGCCCCTGCACCGTACCAGTGGTTCGTTGCAGCTCATGGTGCGCAGTGTTTACCCGCTGGGCCTGTTCTCGGCGGAGTGCCTGGTTGAGACCAAGTGGGTTCGCCGCGTGCATCCCGAACCTGCCGGTGATCTACCCCTGCCTGCGCCAGACACTTCGCAGCAGGGAGAGGCTATCGCTGTTTCCACATCTCGTGGGCAGACCAGTGGTGGTGACGATTTTGCTGGTCTGCGTGAGTGGCGCGCGGGCGATTCACCACGTCACATCGACTGGCGTTCGGCGGCGCGCGGCGGCCCTCTAATGGTCAAATCCTGGAGCAGCGGTGTTCAAGGTTTGGTGGTTCTCGACTGGAACGCATTGACTCTCGATGAACCTGCCCGTGCAGCACAAATGGCACGCTGGATGGAAATCTGCGAAGATGAAAGCAAGCCGTATGAACTCCGTATGCCGGGACTCATCATTCGTGCGAGTCACGGTCCTGCCCATTTGCGGCGCTGCCTTGATGCGCTCTCCATGCAGTCGAGCACGGATGCCGGATCAGCCCTTTCGGATGAATTGCAGGCAGGCAAGGCGGCCAGTGTTCTGAGTTTGGAGCAGTCCACCTTTCTGCCCAAACGACCGCTGCTGTTTCTCAGTCTCGCGTTGCTCCTCGCCATTCTGCCGCTGCAGGGCTACATCGCCACGGCAGGCTTGGTGGTATGTGCGTTGTGCCTCATCTGGCGCGGGGTGCTGCGCATGGCGGTGCCTCATCTTCTGGTGCGCATGGGAGTCATTATCGCTGGTGCCGCCTCTGTGTATTTCAGTTATGGTGAGCTGGGTGGCATGGAGCCCGGCATCGCCATGCTGCTGGTGCTCGCCGGTGCCAAGATGCTGGAAAGCCGCACCCCACGTGAGTTCCAGGTGCTGGCGCTCATCGGCTGGTTTCTCGCCTTCTGCGCAGTCCTGCTGGAAAGCCACCTCGCCCGATCTGTATGGACCTTGTTGGTCGTCCTCTTCATCACCGCCTGCATGGTGCGCTTTCGGCGCAGCATTCCGGGCGCGCGTGAGCCGCTCCGCGTGACTGGCATGCTCTTTGCCCAGGCGCTGCCCTTGGCACTGCTGTTGTTCTTTGTGTTTCCGCGTGGGCTGCTGGATCTGGGTTCTGCGCTCGGCCGCAGCCGCTTTGGTCAGACAGGCCTCGATAACGTTCTCGATCCTGGCACCATCGCCAAGGCGGCCCAGAGTTCGGATGTGGCCTTCCGTGTTCGCTTTCCAGACGGCACACTCCCTTCAAACGAGACCCGCTACTGGCGCTGCCTCACGCTCTGGAACTGTGAAGGCATGCGCTGGACGCGTGGTGAACGCCTCAGCTTTGCCCCCCAGCTACCACGTCCGAGCGGCGGCGCGGATCTGCGTCAGGTCATCGACCTGGAGGCACATGGCAAACGCTGGCTGCCCGCGCTGGATCTGCCGCTCATGGCCAAGCTGCGTGGCGAGCGCCTCCCTCCCGAATTCGATCAATCGCTCGTCTCTCCTTTCATGGTGCAGAATTCAGAGCGTTTCGAGGTTGTTTCGCGCTTCGAGCTGCCGCCCTTTCGTGAGCTGCCGGAGGATCACCGCGAAGCCGCGCTGCAACTGCCGCCAAACATCCCGCCCAAACTCAGGCAGCTCACTGACTACTGGGAATCCGTGACGCAAACGGATGAGCAGGTGGTGCAGATAGCACTCAATTACATCAGAACGCAGGGCTTTAGCTACACGCTGGAGCCGGGGGAGTACCAAGGGCCGCAGGCGCTGGAAGACTTCTTTCTGAACCGCCGCATCGGTTTCTGCGAGCACTTCAGCGCCAGCTTTGCCACACTCATGCGCATGGTGGGAGTGCCCTCGCGCATCGTTGTCGGTTACCTTGGTGGCGAATACTCAGACCACAATGGTGGCTACCTCATCGTGAAACAAAGTGACGTGCATGCGTGGACGGAGGTCTGGCTGGAGAAATACGGCTGGTATCGCGTCGATCCCACTGGTGCGCTCGCGCCCGACCGCGTGAACATCGACCTGCGGGCCTTCCTGGCCGGTGGTGCCGAGGAGGCGGAACGCCAGCGCCGCAGCCTGTGGGGGCGTTCCGTGCAGCGCCTGCGGCTGTGGTGGGACAGCGTCAATTACGACTGGCAAAACCAAGTCATCGACTACAACCAGGAAGCTCAGCGCGGCCTGCTTGAAAGTGTCGGTCTGCGTCAGAGCAAACTGCTGCTGCTCATCCCCAGCGCGGCCTTCGTCGCGGTGGGTGGCTTCCTCATCGCCTTGTGGCTGCGGCGTCCCGCCCGCCATGCCGATCCATGGATGCGTCTGTGGCAGAGCCTGGGCCAACGACTGGCCAAAGCTGGCGTGCCACCAGGTGCTGCATGCGAGGGGCCCCTCGCATTTGCACAGCGCGTGGCGCAGGCACGTCCAGATCTTGCCTCGCAAATGAAACGGATGACTGACATGTACGTGAGCGGCAGGTATGGAGG
This sequence comes from Verrucomicrobiaceae bacterium, assembly GCA_027490195.1. Taxonomy (GTDB): domain Bacteria; phylum Verrucomicrobiota; class Verrucomicrobiia; order Verrucomicrobiales; family Verrucomicrobiaceae; genus Prosthecobacter. The sequence continues at coordinate 62,596 of JAIXYN010000048.1, forward strand.
CGCTGACGTGATCGAGGTCTTCAAGCAAGAGCTGAAAATCTGGCGCATCAAGCCACGCACTGCGCGGTGATGATCTTCACCCGCTTTTGAGCCTTGAGTGCGCACGGAACGAAAGGCGAGAATTGGCTCTTTGCTCCTTTTCTGATCCAGATGGCGGGTTGGAGAAGGCACGTGCAAGGCCAGGACGTGGGCTATCGTGGGCGGGGGCTTGTGAAAAGGGGGAGTGCGCTGAGGCCGCAGTCCGTGCTGGGACGAAGGATTCTAGGGACGCGCACAACGCATCCCTACCACCCCGAGCAGCGCGTGCCGCAGGGCTGGTAGGGAACCGCTGTGCGGGTCCGTGATTTCGGGTATGCCGCGTCGCGGGCGCTCAAAAAGGTGCGCCGTCGTTGATGTCTTAGAAAGCAGAAGTCGGAGGCATTGGGAAAGGGGAGGCGCTGAGGCTGCAGAGCGTGCTGGGACGAAGGATTCTAGGGACGCGCACAGCGCATCCCTACCATCCAGAGCAGTGCGTATCGCAGGGCTGGTAGGGAACCGCTGTGCGGGTCCGAAGTTTCGGGTCTGCGGCGTCGCGGGCGCTCAAAAAGGTGCGCCGTCCTTGGCATGTGGAGAGGAGCGAGATGTGGGCCGTCGCCGAGATGGTTTGCAGGTGTGAAATGCCACCATCTGAGGTGGAAAACAGCTCTGCCTCTCTGCTTGAAGCTACATCAAAACTCATTTCCAACTTCGCCTGGTATAAAATCGTGGCAAGCCGGCGCTTCTATGGCCCATGAGGAAAACCAGACCTTTGGAGCAAAGGCTCTCTTCTCATCCTTTTCAGTGGCTCCCGAAACAAAAGCTGCCAAGCATGCCGTGCATGAGCGTAATCAGAACCTACGACGGCTACTTCACCTTCAATATCCTCTCCCGCGAGCAGGCAGACCATTTGGACGACCTATTCGCCGAGAAGGGCATCGAAGTGGACCTGGCCCTGCAATCCCTGGAATTCTCCTGGATGGGCCTGGAGCGCGACCATGTGATCTTGAAGCTGTTCATGGAAGTCGCCAAGACCCTCGGCGAAGCCGAAGGCGAACTGCGCTGCGAAATCGACGATGACGCCGTCGATCCCCATTTCGAATTTTTCACCATCAAGCAGGGGCAGCTTTTGCTGCAACGCGGCAAGTTGGTCCGTGAAAGCGAGCTGATTCCGCAGGTTTAGGAGTCTTATGAATACGATTGAGGAAATATTTAAAAACTACGAATCAGCCCCCGAATACTGCAACGGGCCCATTCGTGGTGTGCATCATAGGGGGATATTTGGAAATACTCCGTTGCACACAGCTGCGCTCCAAGATGACCCTGAAAGTGCTAAAATACTCCTCGAAGCTGGTGCCGATATCGGAGCTCTCGGAGAAGACGATTTGACGCCTTTATTAGCTGCGATTGAACTCGGCAACGCACGTGTCGCGGAATATTTGACCTGTGAAGAGAAACGACAAGCCGATCAAGTTGCGGCCGGGAGAAGGCAGGGAACTCAGTTTCCTGAAACTTGAAGATCTTTGTGATTGTCCTGGGGCTGCTTTTTCTCGATGCCCTGGAGGCTCGCCAATCTGAGGTGCTATTGTAGGAGTTCGACTCTGGTCGATAAGCCTGACGAAGTTACATACAAAAAACGAATGGTGCGCGATGCAGGGTTCGAACCTGCGACCCTTGCCGTGTGAAGGCAATGCTCTACCACTGAGCTAATCGCGCGAAAATCGTGGGGAGGAGTCTTTAAGCGGGCTTCCGCATGGCAGCAACCAGAAATTGTGGGGTTGTTTTGGTGGCCTGGTTTGGCCGGTCCAGCAAGCGGCTGAGGGTTGACCACGGAACACACAGAATGCACGGAAATCAGAGCTGAATTCTGGTTCCGTGTATTCTGCGTATGCCGTGGTTCATCCTTTCTGGGTCCAGCGCGGCTGCTGCTACACACGCCTCAGCCGAAACTGCTGCAGGTATCTGAGCGGGGTCATGCCCATGTGCCGGTGAAAGTGGTGGGTGAGGGCGCTTTGATCGCAAAAGCCCAGATCTCGGGCCACGTCGGCGATGTTGGCTCCGTCCCTCTGCAGGGCTTCGCAGGCGGCCTGGATGCGCAGCTTGATGATGAAGGCCTGCGGACTGGCGCCAAAGGTTTCAACGAATTTACGGTGCAACTGCCGTGGCGAAAGATGGACGATCTCCGCGAGCTCGGTGATGGAGACCCCGGTGCGGAAGTGCTCGCGGATGTAGGCGAGGGCGCGGTCGATTTGCAGGTAGGGCTGCAGCATCTGCTTCTTGCCTTCGAAGCTCTGCACGGTGCCCATGATGCCGATCACGCGCCCTTTGGCATCGGTCAGCGGCAGCTTGTTGGTGACGAACCAATCAGGCAGTCCCTGATCGGTGAAGAACAGCTCCACGATGTTGAGCGCGGCTTTGCCGGTGCGCATCACTTCCACGTCATCCCGCCGGAAGTTTTCCGCGAGGCGGGCAGGGAAGAGGTCGAAGTCATTTTTGCCAACGATGCCGGCTTCTTCGGCGATGCCAAAGCGGTCCATGAACCGGCGGCTTGCGCACATGAAGCGGAAGTCGCTGTCCTTGGCAAAGAAAGCGAGATCCGGCAGGTGATCGAACAGCCGGTAGAAAGGACTGTCCGCACTGACACGACGGATGAAACGTTCGCGCAGTGCGGCAGGAGATTCGAGGCGAGGCGGTGGGCTGCTCACGCCCCAGTGTCAACCATGCGGATCAAAAGCGCAAACGCAGCCCGGCATACGCGCCGGTGCCCATGACTGGAAAGCCGTAGTTTTCCTGAAACTTTTGACCGAGCAGATTTTCCACGCGGGCAAACAGATCAAGGTGCTCGCTCACACGCCAGTTGGCCGTGAGCCGCACGTTCACATAATCCTCCAAGTCGCTCTGGCCAGTGGGTGTGAAGTCCTCGCGGTCGGCCACATAGAGGGCGCTGAGATTAAACGTCACATCCTTCACCGGTTGGAAACGGATGCCGCCGGAGACTGAATGGCGCGGACGCCGCACCAGACGCGCGGCGTTTGTGTGGTCATCTGCTTCCAGATACGTGTAGCTCAGATTCACGCCAAACATCGCGCAGGGATTCCAGTCCAGTCCACTCTCCAGGCCTTGCGTGGTGGCTGAGCCGACGGCCACGGGAAGATAGAACGGCGGTAGGTACTGGTAGGTATTGCGCAGGTCATTGTGGAAGTAGGTGGAGTGCAAAGACAGCTTGTTCTGGAACAGCGGCTGGGTGATGCCGAACTCATAGCTGCGGCTGCGCTCCGGTGTGATCAGATCGGGATTGCCGCCAAAGACAGGCGTAAGATCCTGCGGCGTGGGCGGGGTGTAGGCCGTGCCGTAGTTGGCATGCAGGACGGTTTGCACGACCGGCACCTGGTAGCTGATGCCACTGCGCCAGGTGAAGGCGTTGCTGAAGTCCGAGTACTTGTCGTAGCGCACACCGCCGATGAGGTTGAAGCCCTTGAAGAGCTCCGCCTGCGATTGCAGGAACAGCGCATAGTTTGTCTGCGACTGCGAGATGTCCAGCATGCTCGTGCTGTCATTGTAGCGGCTGATCTTTTGATCTTGAAACCACGCCCCAGCGGTGAGCGTCCATTTGTCCGTCACCTTCACGGTGCTTTTGTATTCCAGGAAGTCAGTTCGTGAACTGGTGCGGTTGTTTGGATTGAGGAAGCCGCCCATGCCGGTGGCCGTCTGCCGGAACTGACTGTGCGAAAAGGTGAGCGACTGTGTCCAGCGCTCGTTGGTATTCCACACCAGCCTTGGCGAGATGCTCCAGAACTCAGAGAGCACCTGGGCATCTGGATCCACGGCAAAGAAAGGCCCTGGAGTGCCGGACTGCGCGTTGTAGTAGCGCGTGTCCAGATCAAAGCGCAGGCTGTCGGCAAGCTGGTAGCCCACCTTGCCGGCGAGGCTGGTCTGCCTGAACTGGCCGTTTTGGCGCTGCCCGTCGATGTCGGTGCGGCTGGCTTCCAAACCCCAGTCGAGCTTGCCGATGGCACCGATGGAGCCGACACCTTCTCGGAAGGTGCCGTAGCTGCCGGTTTCAAAGAAAGCCGTGGTCTTCGGTTTTTCCAAACCTTTGCCGCTGCGGGTGATGATGTTGATCACACCACCCATGGTGCGTCCCCCGTAGAGACTGGCGGCGGGACCGCGCAGCACTTCGATGCGCTCCACGTTGTCCAGCGCCATCGTTTCGAGGTTGAAGGAGCCGGCGAGGTTCGCTGGCAGGGGCCTGCCATCAATCATCACAGCGGTGTCCTTCGTGGCCGTGCCGCGCGTCAGTACGGTCGCCACATTGCCGGGGATGCCGGTCGTGGCGATAGTCACGCCGGGCACATTCCGCAGGGCATCAATGGCAAAGTGGAACTGCTGCTCTTCGATCTTCTTCCGGTCGATGACCGTGACGCTGCTGGCTGTTCGCCAGGATTCCGTTTCAGACATCGTCGCGGTGATGACCACTTCGGGGATGTCTTGTGTCTTCTGCTGTTTCTGCGCGGGCGTTTGGGCCACGCTGATTTGAATGGCGGCTATAAGCGCCGCCGTGATCGCTGCGCAGGGGCGGCGACCAGAGTATTTCTGAAGGTACATGTCGTTGGGGTGTTCATTGGTTCGATGAAATCATCCGCGCACCGCCACATGGCGGGTCGGATGATGTGTTCGCAGCGAGATGTTCGGACTCCGGGTTTGCGCGATGGCGTGTGACCGCCACTGCTCCTCACCTCCGCCTTCACCAAGGATTGCTCCCGATTGGCTTTGCTCCATGTCCAAAGACATGAATGGAGGTTCGTTACCCGATACCGCAGCGCCACTGTGGCCGGTTCTCACGGCCTTCCCTGCATCTGCGAACGGCTGCACGGCGTTTGCACGCCCTGCAGATAAAGAAAACGGGGGGCACCACTAGGATGCCCGCCGCCATGGGTTTTCATAGGCTCAGTGCTTAACCGGAGCAAACGGAAACTCACCCTTGCAGAAACCGGCATCACCACTCATGCAAAGCGCATCCATGAAACGCATTCAAGACGCACGACTCTACGGCATCGTTGACCTCGGTTATGTCACGGCGGACAACGTCGAGCACATTACCGATCAGCTCTGCCTTGGTGGCGTGGATGTGCTGCAGCTGCGCGCCAAGAAGCTGGCACCGCAGGAAATCGAACGACTCGCCCGCCTCATGCTGCCCATCACCCGGGCTCATGGCGTGCCGCTTGTGATCAATGACCATCTCGAAATAGCCGCAGCGATTGGCAGTGAAGGCGTGCACGTAGGGCAGGATGACGATGCCGTGGCCAAAGCGCGCGCCGTTGTCGGCCCGGCATGCTTTGTTGGCAAATCGACTCACAGCCTCGCGCAGGCCGTCGCTGCCCAGGCGGAAGGCGCAGACTACATTGGTTTTGGCCCGCTTTATGCCACGGGCACCAAGCCGGACTACGTGCCCATTGGTTTAAATGACATCACCGAAGTCCATCGCCGCGTCGCACTCCCGATCTTTTGCATTGGCGGCGTGAATGCCGGGAGGCTGGATGAAATCATTGCCACAGGTGCGCGGCGCGTGGTGGTTGTCTCCGCGTTTCTGATGGCGGCGGACGTGAGCGCGGAAGTGAGTGAGCTGAAGAACAGATTGGTCTGATCTCTGAGTATTTTAGTTCCGGCTTTAGCCGGTTCTGGGTAGCGCGACCAGACCGGCTAAAGCCGGGACTACAATACTGGACCAGAGACGGGGTCGGAGACCCCGTCGCCTTGGGGCGCTGGGTTACTTCTTCTTCTCCAGCGGTATGATGTCAGCAGAGACGGCGCGTTTGGCACCCAGATATTCCTTCGCTAGGGCTTCGAGCTCCTCCTTCTTGATGCCGGCAAAATCACTGACGAAGCTGCGTGCCCAGTCGAGGCGCTCAGGGTGCTCCTGTGCGCAGCGCAGCACATTCATGGACCAGTAGCGGTTGTCGCGGCGCATCTGCTCAAGCTGTGCAAGCATCGGTTTGATGGCGCGGTCAAATTCATCATCGGTGATCGGACCGCCTGAGAGCTTGTCGGCGATTTCAGTGACGAGCTTGGTGAGTGAGGCGGCCAGCTCCGGCTTGCACTCGATCATCGTCGTCATGTAGCCGTAACCGGTGAAGGTGTCGTTGGCCACGTGGTAGCAGGCCGGGCTGTAGGTGTCTCCCAGTTCTTCACGCACCTTGATGCGCAGGCGGTCATCCAGGATGGAGCCGAGCACCGTCAGGCGGCGGGTGCGCTTGATATTGAGCATGTCCGTGGTGGGCCAATAAACCGTGGCGATGGCCTTCGGAATCTCGGTGTCAAAGGGGAAGGTCTTGCTGGCCTCCGGCTTCGGGAAAGCAACCGTGCGTTCCTTTTCATACGCAGGCTTCTTCTCCGCACGCTTGGGCAGTGCGCCGAAGGTCTTTGCCACGGCATTGAGTGCGGTTTCAGCATCGACATCTCCCAGCACGGTGACTTCGAGATAATCTTGCGTGAGTGCGGGAGTGAGCCAGGCTTTGAGTTCGGCCAACGTGCGCTTGCGCAGTTCTTCGATTTTGGGGAAGCCCCAGCGTGCATCACCCGAATGCATGAAGGAGACGACGTCGTTGTTCATCACGCCTTCTGCAGTGTGCTGCAGCTGGGTGTAGAGCGGGTCGAGGCTTTTTTCAAACTGGCGAGCCGCTTCTTCGCGATACCCCGGTGCCACGAGATAGGCGGTGAGCAGTTGCAACTGGGCTTCCAGATCTGCTGGCGTGGTGCGGCCGCTGAGAAGGAAAGCTTCGTCGCCAATGGCGAAATCGCTGCCCACGGTGCGGCTGGCGAAGATGCGGCGGATGTCATCCACGCCATGTTTTTCCAGGCCACCCAACTGGAAGGTGCTCTGGGCAAATGGGATGATGCCCGGCTTGTCAGCAGGGGTGCTGAGCTTGCCGCCGCCAAAGTTGATCAGCACGCGGATGGTGCCTTTTTCAAACTCGGTGTGCTTGAAGTTGAAGCGCACGTTGTTTTCAAACACCGCCTGGCTGATTTCGAGATCCTTCGCTTCGGAGCGGCTGGCGACTTTGCCGGCAGGGCCAAACTCTGTGTAGGCAAAGGCGGCGGTCTCTTCTTTCACCGGGGCTGCAACTGGCTTGGCACGGCTGGCCTTGAAGGTTTCGATGATCTGCTTCGAGGCATCACCTTCGAGCTTCAAATTGCCGCCGAGGAAAAGCTGCACGTCGTCACCCTTCCAGTCAGCTACGAGTGCTGCGTGGCTGTCCTCTTCCTTCATACCGGCCAGAGCCGTCGAGACACGGGCGAGATCATCCGCCGGATGGGTGAAGACTTTTTTGGTGGCGAGAATGCTGACCAGACCACTTGCAAGATCGCGTGATTTGCGGCTGTCGGCCTGATCAGCGCGCAGCTTGGCACCTTTGAGAATGGTGGCCTTGGCTTCTTCAAATTCGGCTTCCGTGAATCCGTGCTCGATGGCGCGGCGCAGCTCGGTTTCGAGCAGCGTGAGCGTGGCCTTCCAGTTCTTGGGATCACACTGCGCTTGGATGCCGTTCACGCTGACGAATTCGAGGTACTCATAGCTGTAGCTTTCAGCGCTCATGAACGGCGCGCCTTCAGCCTTCGAGAGCTTGGACAGGCGCTGATTGATCATCATGTCCGCAAGATCACGGATCGTCTTCTCACGGCGTGTGGCCGCATTGTCGGGCTTGTTTTCAGCGGGGCGGGGGATTTCGATGGAAAGGGTGAGCGCCTCGGCCTGCATCTCCGTGTGGAGCTTGGCTATGATGCCATAGCCGGAAGTCACCTTGCCAAGATTGGGTTCTTCAGCATCGCCATGTTTGGGCTTGGCGTCGGCAAACTGCTTTACGATCTCCGCTTTGACGGCGGCGGTGTCTTTAAAATCGCCCACGGCCACAATCACAGCACGCTTGGGGGTGTAATACTTCTCGTAGAAGTCCAAGAAGCGCGGACGCTTCATCGTCTTGATCATCTCTTCCGTGCCGATGGGCATGCGGTTGGGCAGGATCGACTCCGGCATGGCAAACTTGTAGCCTGCCATCATCGTGCGGTACTCGATGGAATCGCGGCTGAGTTTTTCGCTCAGAATGATGCCGCGTTCCTTGTCGATCTCGGTTTCATTCAGCAGCATGCCGTCCAGATCATCACGGAAGAGCTGCAGGCCTTCGGCAATATACTTCGGCTCCACCTTCGGCAGTTCGAGCATGTAGACGGTTTCTTTGAATGAGGTGTGCGCATTGGTGTCTGCACCGAAGCCCATGCCCAGACGCTGGAAGTACTCGACCATTTCGCCCCCTTTGAAATGACGCGAACCGTTGAAGGCCATGTGTTCAAGATAGTGCGCCATGCCCTGCTGATCGTCCTGCTCCATGAGTGAACCCACATCCATGTAGAGTCGGATGCTGGCGCGGCCGGGCGGCTCATCATGGGGCAGAATGACGTAGCGCAGACCGTTTTCGAGCGTGCCGTACTGGGCCTTGGGGTCGGCTTTGAGATCGCTGTGGTCCTGCGGCCAGTCGGCGGCATGGGCTGTGGAAACGACTGCTGCGAGAAGGAGAGAGCGGAGCATGGTGGTTCGATGCGTTGGGTTGGAAAGGTAAACGAATGCCAATGTCAAAATGGCGATAGAATGCACGAGTGATCAAATGACGAAACGGCGTTTAAGCGGGAATTCGTCATTTGGATTTCGGAATTTGTCATTCCCGCCGCAGGCGGCCAGCGGTCTATTCCACCTTGCCCAGGCCCGCTTCGGGGTCGGGTTCGAGGAAGCCGAGTTCGACAAAGAGCTCGTCCATCGCCATGAGGGTGGCTTCGTACATCTCAAAGGAGAGATTGAAGTTGAAGAAGCCGTGACCTTGGCCTTCGAATTCGATCAGGCGGCAGAGGTTTTTCTTCTTGCTCGATTTGCGGGCAAATTCATAGGAGCCGTCGAAGGGCACCACGCGATCTCCAGTGCCATGCATGATAAGCATGGGCGGCAGGCCGGGCCGGATGCTACGGATGAGGTCTGCGGCCTTGCTCGTGGCTTGGTCCGGCCAGCGGTCACGCCCGAAAGCGTATTTGGAATAGGTATCCATCACCGGATTGAACAGCACGATAGCATTGGGGGCAGGGCTGCAGTCCAGCGCGTCCGAAGGATCATCAAAACCACTGAGAATGGCCGAGGAAGCAATGGCGTGTCCGCCGCCTGAACCACCGACGCCGACGATCTTGCCGGGGTTGATGCCCAGTTCGACAGCGTTCATGCGGATCCAGCGAATGGCGGAGCGCGCATCAGCCATGGCTTCGACCGGACCCGTGCCGTGACGAGTGGCGACACGATAATCAAAACAGATCGTCGTCATGCCTCGTGAGGCGAAATAAACACAGTGAGGGGCAAACTGCGCCACCTGACCATTGTCCCAGCCGCTGCTGAAAAAGAATGCCGCCACCGATTTGGGGTAGGACGGCGCTTTGTCCATCTCGGGTTCCCAAATATAAGCCGAGAGGTTTACACCGCCTACCGTCTTGTAGATTTCTTCTCGGGCGGTCTTCAGCAACTCCCGATTGCGATCAATCGGGGGGGTGCGGGGCTGACCTTCGCTGTGGGACTCCATGTTTTGAGGGTAAAGACGTTGACGTTTACCAGAATCACCAAATCGGCAAATGGTTTTACTCTGGGTTAAAACTATCACAGCAAAATTCCCGGGATGCTAATTATAAAATGATGATGACCAGTTGTTTTTGCGTGAAACATGCCCTTGTTCGCTGTTTCCACCGCACCTGCCATGCGCCATTTCCTTTCTTTACTCCTTGGATTAAGCCTGTTTCAACTCTGCCCTCTTACCTGTGCTCAGGACGACGAGGCCGGACTGCAGACCGCATTGGAAAAGGTGTACGGTAATTGGCGGGATGCCATGGTGAGGAAGGATGCCAAGGCCTGGGCGGCAAGCATCACCCTTTACCGTCAGACGGTGATTCGCAACATGGTGGTCAGTGAACGTCAGATTTTTCCTGATGCCGTGTTTGCTTCCGATGTGCAGCCACCGGCTCTGGCAGGTCTGCGCCTGCTGGAAGCGCAGGCGGTGGGTGACACTGCGCATCTCGTTTATTTTGGCAAAATCGACATGGGGCAGGACAAGGAGCTCATCCGGGAAAACCTCCTCAAACTGAAATTTGCTCGTGAAAACGGGGCTTGGAGGTATGACAGCAACCGAATCTCCCGTCTGGATGGTGCCCCGGAAGTGATCAAGGAACTGAAGGCGGGCAAGCGTCCCGACTTTCTGGATGCTCCCGAGTACACGCCTCCCGGCAGCATGCCTCCGCCGCCGCCTTTGTGCCGTGTGCCGGATTACAAGGCGGGCTGCAAGCTGCAAAGCTTTGGCTATGAAACGACCATGAGCATGAACGGCATCAAATACGACCCCGTTCGGGATGGGTTGGATCAGCAGATTCTCATCGGCGGTCTTGTCAATGGACACAACGAAATCACCCTGCGGATCAAGGAGGTGCCAAGGCCTGAGGGTGGAAAGGCAGCGCTGGAAATTCGCGTGTACAAGTTGTCCAAAGATCCCGCCAAGCAGGGGGACGAAGTGCTGCGCTGGCAGGCTCCTGAAAGCGGGGCACCTTCAGAAGTGACCCTTCCTATTGAGGTGAAGCCGTAGCAGGGTTCTGCTGCTTCCTTGATTTTATCATGCCAACGATCGACCACGAGAACAGGCTGCGCGCTGCGGGTTTTCGCATCGTGGCAGGGATTGACGAAGCCGGCCGCGGCCCGCTCGCCGGTCCCGTGTGTGTGGCGGCGGTGGTGCTGCCGGACGATTTTACACACGCCCTGCTCAACGATTCCAAGCAGCTCAGCGAATTGAAGCGCGAACGGCTGTATGAAGAGATCACCGGTGACTCACGCATCCGCTGGCACTGTGTGAGCATCCAGCCCGATGAAATTGACCGCATCAACATCCTCCAAGCGACGTGGGAAGGCATGCGACGTGCCGCGCTGGGGTTGCAGCCTGTGCCTGATGCGGCTCTTATCGACGGCAAGCCGGTCAAAAATTTCCCCCTGCATCAGGTCGCCTTGGTCAAAGGTGACAGCCTCAGTTACTCCATCGCGGCCGCCAGCATCATTGCCAAGGTCACACGGGATCGCCTCATGGTGGAGATGGCGCGGCAGCATCCTGAATACGGTTTTGAAATTCACAAAGGCTATCCTACTCCTGCACATCTGGCGGCTTTGAAGCAGCATGGCCCCTGTCCGCATCATCGGCGCAGTTTCAGACCTGTGGCTCAGCTTGAACTCGATCTTGCATGAAGCGGTTCTTCTTCCGGTCTCAAAGTCTGTGGCGCTGGCTGCGGCGGCGGGTCACGGGAGATGTGCGGGTGCGTGGAGCGGCGCTCTGGCTGCGCGCACGACCTCTGTCCTTGTTTCATCGCCGTCTCGTCGGACGAAAAATGGACAGCAAGGAAATAGGAGACATGGGCGAAATCATCGCTGCGCGCTGGCTCTCAAGGCATGGCCGCAAGGTGCTTCATCGCAATTACCGAGGGGCAAATCGCGGTGAGGTGGACATCGTCGCTCGACATCGCAATGTGCTCACATTCATTGAGGTGAAATCCCGCACCAGCACCGCCTTTGGTCGTCCTGCCGACGCCGTGGGGCCTGACAAGCAGCGCCTCATCCAGCGCGGTGCCATGGACTGGCTGCGGCTGCTTGGCAATCCGCGCATCCAGTTTCGCTTCGACATTGCCGAGGTCATCCTCATCGAGGGCGAGCTGCCGCGCGTCCACATCATCGAAAATGCTTTCCAGATGCCGGACAAATCCATGGCTGGGCGGTGAATCATAAGTGACGATTTTGACAGTTTAAGGCCTCCACCTTGCCTCGGCGTCACTGGTGCTTATGAAACCTTATCACTTTTCATGCAGCCAGTCGCAACTTCCACCTCAGCCGCCAATCTCCTCGGCACCGTAACCACCCTCGTGCAGGACACACAGGTGGACGTCACACGCTTGATTTACATGCTTTATCAGGATGTTGAGCAGCAGATCAACCGGGCAGATTTGAAAGCCCAACTCACGCTGAGCACTTCCGCCGTCTTGATGGCCATGATCGTGAACATGGGGCCAGGGCTGGATTTGCGTGGCTGGGCGCACATGCTCCATTTTGAGTATGCCGTGCTGGCGTTGTACGCCGTGTTCATCGTTTGCATGAGCTTTGCTTTTGGTCGTGGCATCGCTGCCGCTTTCCCACGTGCGGTGAAAAAAGCTCCGGATACGAACCGGCATCCCAACCTCTATTTCTCAGGCCAGATCGCCAAAATTCCGGGGGATGAATATGCAGATTTGTTCTGCCGGCAGTCGAACGATGGGGTCAAACGCTCTGTGCTGGGGCAGGTTCATTCCAAGTGCATTGTCCTGGAGGCCAAGCTTCACAATGTGCGCAAAGGCATGACCTATCTGCTCTTGGCGCTGGGAATTTGGATTGTTGCACGTCTGATACTCCTGGTTGGCCACGGCTTTGACTGAGTGGGGCAGGAGGTGGAAGGGTGGCAATCGGCTTTGACAGGCCCGGTGCACGCCGTAAAAATGGCGTTTCTTTTCCAACCCAGACGATTCAAACCATGAGCCACGCCAATCCTGCCAAGAAGATCATCAACAATCCGCTGAAGTGCGCCGACGAACTCTTTGAAGGTCTCGTGCTTGCCTATGATGGCAAGGCTCGCCGCGTCGGCACGCGTTCCATCGTCATGAATGATCTCCGACCGGACGCGCCGGCGTTGCTTGTGGGTGGTGGTGCCGGGCACGAGCCGATCTATCATGGCCTCGTTGGCAAAGGCATGGCCGATGGTGCTGCCGTGGGGGAGATTTTCGCCGCGCCACCTCCGGACATCGTGCTGGAAGCCGCCCAGGCCGTGAACCGTGGCAAGGGAGTGCTCTTTCTCTACGGAAACTATGCCGGGGATGTGATGAACTTCGACATTGGCGCGGAACTCGCGGCGGACGAAGGCATCACTGTGAAAACCGTGATCATCGCCGACGACGTGTGCTCGGCTCCTCTTGATCAGAAGCAAAACCGCCGTGGCGTGGCCGGTCTCGTGCCGATCACCAAGATCGCCGGTGCTGCCGCGCAGACCGTCGATTCCCTGGATGAACTCGCCCGCATCGCGCAAAAGGCCTGCGACCACACGCGCACCGTCGGCGTCTCCACCAAGCCCGGCAGTATCCCCGCCACCGGCAAGCCCACCTTTGAACTGGCAGACGATGTGATCGGCCTCGGCATGGGCATCCACGGTGAAAAGGGCGTCGGGCTCATCCCGATGTGCACGGCGGATGAACTGGCGGCCAAGATTCTTGACCTGCTTTTTGCCGACGATCTGGCGCTTGTCGCCGGAGATGAAATCGTGTTCTTCATCAACAGCCTAGGCTCCACCCACATGATGGAACTGCTCATCCTCTTGCGCGGCGCGAAGCCCATCCTCGACGCTCGCGGCATCAAGATTCACCAGACCATCGTTGATAACATCGTCACCTGCCAGGAGATGGCCGGCGTGAGCTTCAGCATCACCAAGCTGGATGCCGAACTGAAAACACTCTGGGACATGCCCTGCGAAAGCGTTGGCTACACCAAACTGTAAACCTGCTCATGCCATGAAACTCCCCGAAGTCTTCGCCAGTCCGGCTAACGTGCGGTCCGTTCTGCAAGGAACCCCCATCTTTAATGCCGGCGACGACTCCGGGGAGATGTTCGTGGTGCAGAGCGGGGAGGTGGACATCGTCATCAAAGGCGTCGTTGTCGAGACCGTGGGCCCCGAAGGGTTCTTCGGCGAAATCTCCCTCATCGAAGATTCTGAACGCTCCGCCGATGCCATCGCCCGAACCGACTGCAAGCTCCTGCCCGTGAACCGGCATCACTTCCTCTACATGGTCGATGAGATGCCGCAGTTTGCCCTGCACGTCATGAAAGGCATGGCCGACCGGCTGCGCAAGGCGGACAAACGGGCGGAGGTGTAAGGTTGAAATCGGCGGAATGAGTCATATTTTTGACAGCATGAACTCAGCGACCACAACCGAGGCTGGCATTTTAAGCCGCCTCATTCAGCCGGGCACGGGTGGCTGGGACAAGGCTGCGGCTAGCGCCATTTTGAGTTTTTCGTTCTCGGAGGATGATCGGGAGCGGATGCTGGCGCTTCTGGAGAAAGCCAAAGCGGCTGAACTTGACGAGGCCGAGCAAACAGAACTCAAGAGCTTCCAAAAAGCCGGTCGGACGTTGGAACTGATGAAGGCCCGTGCGCGCATCTCTTTGCAACAGGCTGCTGCGTGAGTCATGCCGAGACCGTCACGCGAGCTTGAACGGCAAGAGGCGAAATGTCTGGCTGGAATGGCGCTCTGCTGAAGCAAGCGCTCCACGAGTGCGGATGTATCACGCCGCATCTGGCCCGGCCAGTAGAGCACTTCTGAAAATGATTGCTTGGCAGATGTATCTAAAATGATACACTGTCAGTTAAGTAAGCTTTCCCATCCGTGCCTGCACCAAGCCCGCTGCCTCTAATCTTTTATTGCTCATCTTCCGGCAATGAACCCGTGCGAGACTGGTTGAAGGATTTGCCCGCAGACGAACGCCGCACCATCGGCGAGGATATCAAGACTGTGCAATATCGCTGGCCGCTTGGCATGCCGCTGGTGAAAAGCCTCGGTGATGGCCTCTGGGAGATACGCTCTACTCTACCAACACGCATTGCCCGCACCCTTTTCATTGTTCATCAGGGGGAAATCATCCTTCTGCATGGCTTCATCAAAAAGACCCAACGCACACCCTCGGAGGACAGGGCGCTCGCCCTGAAACGCAAAGATGCCTACATCAAAAACAGCAAAGGTTAAGAACCCTCATCGCGGCAGCAGCTTCGACAGCTTCCTTGAAGAGGAAGGAATCCTAGAGGAAGTGGAGGCCGTGGCCGTGAAGCGTGCCATCGCGCTCAAGATTGCCGATCTCATGCAGAAAGGTGGCGTCTCGAAAGTGGCCCTGGCCCGCCGCATGTCCACCTCGCGCGCCCAGCTTGACCGCCTGCTTGATCCTGAGAATCCCAGCGTCACACTAGGCACCCTCTCTCGTGCTGCCAAGGCACTTGGAAGGCGGGTCACGCTGGAGATGGTCAAGATGTAGCCAACTCGCACAGCGCCTCCGTTGTGATTTGACTTCGCCGCCAGCGCGCCAACAATCGCGTTCCCATGCCCAAAGCCAACCTTTCCAAAGACGAAGTCAAAGCCATGCTCCTGCTCGCCTGCGAGCGCATCATTGCTGCGGAGCCGATGCTGTCCCAGGCCGATCGTGATCTCGGAGACGGGGATCATGGCATGGGCATGGAGCGCGGCATGCGTGCTGCCACGGAGAAACTCAACGCTGGCGAAGTCGAAAGCATCGAGAAAGCCTTCTCCACCGTCGGCATGGCGATGATGAGCAGCATGGGTGGCGCCAGTGGTGCGATCTTCGGCACCTTCTTCCGCAACGGCGGCAAAGCTCTCAACGGCAAAGAATCCTTCGACGCCGCAGGACTGGCCGCTTTCCTGCAGGCCGGTGTGGATGGTGTGAAGCAGCGCGGTGGTGCCGCCATTGGCGACAAAACCTGCGTGGATGCCATGGAGCCTGCCGCCACCAAGGCTGCAGAAGTCGCGGCTCAGTCCCTCCCAGATGCCATCACCGCCGTGGCCGCCGCCACCGAGGCGGGCAAAGAAGCCAGCAAAGCCATGGTGGCCAAGTTTGGGCGCGCCAAGACGCTCGGCGAGGCCTGCATTGGTTTCCCTGATGCTGGAGCCTGCTCCGTGGTGGTGATCATCACCGCCTTCCGCGATTTCATCGTGGCCTGATATGTGGGGCGCTATGGAAGCGCTTCATCGTTTGCGAGTGCGCGACAGTCTTTTGGAGTGCGGTCGGGCAGATGCACGGCGCAAGCCTGTATCGAAGCTACCGCTTTCGCGAGGCAGAGTGTGTGCTATGGCCCCAGCCCATCGACCAGCTTGCAAAAGCGGCGTCGCGCCCAGGCTTGCCGCCGCACTCCAAGACGCTGCCGCGCTCTCGTGAGCTCTGGTGCTTACCCCACAACCCAAGAGCTCGATTTCATCGTGGCCTGATCACTGGCTTCTGCCAGTCCTTCCAGAACGCCTCCGTGTGCAGCGGGTCTGGGCGGATTTCGATCACCATGGGCATCGGCAGCAGATCTTCGAGATCGTTTACATCATCGGTCTGGAGATACTCCATGCCCCATAGCTGCGCCCAGGGCTCAAAGCTTAACGAGTGACGGTTTTCGATCACGTTGCGTGCGGCTTCTGGGAGGGCGCGCATGCTGGCCACGCGGGAGAAAATTTTGCCGCCGCCGTTGTTGATTACCACGATGCGCAACTGGGGGTGATCCATCTGGGCAATGACCCACGGAGCGGCGAGATCATACAGCGCGCTCAGATCCCCGAGGATCAGCCAGCATTCTCCGGCATGCACCGCGCTGGTGCCAAGGAAGGTCGAAACGAGGCCGTCGATGCCGTTGGCTCCACGGTTCGCAAAAAACTCCACGCCCGGCTTCGTCGTCTGCAGCGCCAGATTGAATTCGCGAATCGGCAGGCTGTTGCCCAGAAACACCCGCGAACCTGCGGGAATGGCCTTCGCGATTTTGCTCACCCAGGCCGGCTCGGACTCCGGGAATTTTTCGAAGTCAGGCTCAAAGCGCAGAATGCCGCAGGGCGGATCGACGCAGGTCAACTGCGTGCTGCGAATGTTCTCCCACGCCAGCGTTTCCACATTCTCCGTCCGCGCGAGTCCGCTGAAGCCTGTGCGGGTGATGTTGGTGACCTTGATCTTCGGCAGATCCTCCAGATCCCGCCACCAGCGCCACGAAGGCACCGCACCGATGCGCAGCACATGGGCCGGGCGTGCGGATTGCAGCGCCCGTTCACCACCGGGAATCAGCAGCGGCTGCAGCTCAGGGAAGCGATGCAGATTCGAGGTGGCTTCGGCGATGATCGGTACACCAAGCCGGGCCAGAAAGGCGGCTGCATGGGCGGCGTCTTGATAATGCATGCCCGCTGCCAGCACCAGATCACATTGCAGAGAGCAAAGCTGACCTTCCTCAGAGGCTGATAGCGGAGGGGCGGCAGAAAAATCGACGCCAGCCACGTTCGTTTCCAGCGGTTCATCCAGGCACACATTGAGGTGCATTGGCCCGTCGGAGCAGTGGCCTTCGTGGGATTCATCCGTGGCATCCCAGTCGCCCACCATGGTCGCATAAGCGCCAAACAATCCCGCCTGCTCAATGGCCTGCGGAGCCCCGCTGCCTCGGTATCTTTTCGGGCGGTCCGCCGTCACCAGCACCAGCGGCAGATTTTGATAATGTGCTTCGATCGCCGCCGGCAGGAGTTCTGCCGCCGCAGTGCCTGACGTCGTCACCACAGCCACAGGCTTGCGGTCGGCCATGATGCGGCCCAGCGCGAAAAAGGCCGCGCTGCGTTCTTCAAAGAAATTCCAGATCTTTACGCCGCTGCTCGCCAGCAGGGCGGACACCAGAGGCGCATTGCGCGCACCGGCGGCGACGCAAACTTCCCGCACCCCGAGGTAGGCGATGGTGTGCAGGGTTTGTTGAATAAGCTGGGTCTGCGTCATGATTGAAGGGCAAGCAGTCTCAGCACGGCCTCGCGTTTAAGTCGCAGTTCGCGCCATTCGTGATCAAAGGCGCTGCCCCCTACGATGCCACAGCCTGAGGGCAGGCTGATTTGATTCCCCTCCCAGCAGATGCCGCGAATGGAGACGACGATGTGCGTGGTGCCATCGGTTTCGGCAAAGCCAAACGGTGCGCCAAAAAATCCCGGCACCTTCAGCTGCTGGCGGTATTCCCGCAGTTTCTCCATCGACTCATCATCGCGCGGCAGGCAGCCCACCGCCGGTGTGGGGTGCAGCAGCGGCACCAGCTGCGCCGGATCTGCAGCAGCGTTCAGTTGCACGCTGAGTTTGGACTGAAAGTGCACGAGCCCGGAGGTCTGGCACAAGGTGCGTGGATCGCGGGTGACGACGCCAAGAGCCTGCAACTGCTGCGTGAGGTAGCGCACCACGATTTCATGCTCCTCGATTTCCTTCACATCGGTCAAAAACGCGTCCTGATTGCCGGGCTTGGCCGTGCCCGCCAGCGCCATTGTTTCCAGTTGCTGGGCCTTCACCTGAAACAGCAGTTCGGGCGTGGCACCGAGAAAACCGCCGCCCGCATGGACATGGGCGTAGCCCCACATGTTCGCGGGTGCGTGCATGATCGCATCCAGCAGCCGCCTCGGGTCACCAGCGGTCAAAGTGCCGGATTCTGTGAGCACGGGTACCATTTTCTCTAGGCGCTTGGCCTGGACTTCGCGGCGGATGCGGCGGAAGGCCATCTTGAACCATTCCGTGGCGGGTTTAGCCCATTGAATCTGAGGCTTTTGCGAGCCGTTGAGGTGAATCCTTTCCCCGAGGCTGCCAGCGGTGATCTCATGCAGTAGCGCAGGCACTTTCCAGGGCTTGGGGTCCTTCAGGTCGAAGTCATTGATATAGAAGGCTCCCCCCGCAGCCGGCGCGGTGGCCAGCGCGGTGAAGGGGCCTTCTCCCAGCCATGCCCGCCCATCGGGCAGCCTGAACAATGCGAATTCCATCATGCGATTTTGCATGCATAGTGAAACGCGCCGCGCTGCGTGCAAGATGTGAAACAGTCACATGTGAACATCCTTCCCGCCTCGCCAGTCGAATCCTCTATTGCATGAATGCTGCTGACGAATTCCTCAAAGTCGCCACCGACTACCAGCTCGGGGCGCTTGATACGGAATCACAGCATCCTTTCACCACCTCTTTGTCGCAAATGGCACGCACGGATGTGGGGGAGGCAGTTAAGCTCATGCATCAGGTGGATGTGCTCGCCTTGCGCCAGTTTGCCGCGAAATCCGCCCCTCTCGCGGACCTCGCCCGTGCCATCGCCGCCACTTTGGCTGCCGGACACCGGGTCTTCCTCTGCGGCTGCGGCGCCACCGGGCGGCTGTCTCTGAGCATCGAGGTTTTCTGTCGCATGGGTGTCCTGCCCGTGACTGATCCGGAACGCATCGTCGCCTTCATGGCCGGCGGTGATCTCGCCTTGATCAAGGCCATCGAAACCTTTGAGGATCATCCCGAATACGGCGCACGGCAGCTCGAAGAACTGGGCTTCATCAATGGCGATCTGCTCATCGCCACCACCGAAGGCGGCGAGACGCCCTTTGTCATCGGTGCGACGGAACGCGCTGCGGAACTCTCCACCAATCCTCCCTGGTTCCTCTACTGCAATCCGGACGAACAACTGGTCAAAGCCGCCGCGCGCTCCAGGCGCGTGATCGAAAATCCAGCGATCCATAAACTCAATCTCGCGGTGGGTGCCATGGCCGTCTCTGGTAGTACGCGTTTGCAGGCCAGCACGGTGCTCATGGCGGCCATCGGCTTTGCGTTCATGCATCAGCACGATCCTGAAAAGGCACCTAGTGAGGTGCTGCAACTGCTGCGCCACGTCGCACACTGCGATGGCCAGTTTCTCATGCCGTTTATCGAGCATGAGGCAGCGGTGTATGAGCGCGGCGCCTATTTGTTCTACAGCAGCTCGCGCTTTGGTATCACCGTCGTCACAGACACCACCGAACGCGCCCCTACCTTCAGCCTCGTGCCGTTTGAAAAGCAGGATGACATTGCCGCTCCGGCCTCCTGGTGCCATTTCCTCATGCCGGAGCAACCCGGCGCACATGCCGCATGGCAGGCACTGCTGCACCGTGAACCGCGCACCCTGGAATGGCCGGACGTTCGTCACGTCGCCGGAGCCGAGGTGCTGGCATCCTATGACTTCTCCGCGCAGCTTTCCGCCCGCCGTCAAATCCGCACCCATCAGGCCGAGCATCTGCAATTTCACATCGACGGCGGGGCAGGGGAGATGGTCTGGGAATTCGATGGACTGAAGCATCAGATCGATCTGACCGGCGTCCACGAATTTCATGCGCACCTGCTGCTCAAGATGCTCATCAACATTCACTCCACCCTCGTCATGGGCCGTTTGGGTCGTTACCTCGACAACCTCATGACCTACGTCAAGCCGAGTAACAACAAGCTCATCGACCGCGCCGTCCGCTACGTCCGTCTCCTTGCCCAGCGCCGCACCGGTAAACTCCCGGGGTATGAAAAAGTGACACGCCTTCTGTTTGAAGAAAGGGACAAGCTGCAGCCTGGAGAGCCCATCGTGCGGAAGACACTCGCTGCTTTGGGGGTGGCTGTTTGACCAAGGCACCGGGGTCTCCCGACCCCGGGTCGGAGGATTGGAGCGGCTAATTCCAATCTTATCGTGGGGGTCAGGAGACCCCCACACTTTGGCGCATGCTCGACCACACCTTGAACCCGGAACATGCAATAGAAGTGGAGACGAAGGTGTAAAGCGTTGTTAGAAAGAGGCATTGACGCATGTGGCACAATCACCGTGATGGTGAACCTGCCCATTGAATACTCTGACAAGCCG
>JAIXYN010000091.1 GCA_027490195.1 Verrucomicrobiaceae bacterium
AACACCAAGCAGGAGATGGAGAACAAGCGTGAACTTTACTTCGCAGCGGGTGCTGAGGAGGTGTGGTTCTGCGACCAAAAAGGGGCGCTGCATTTCTTCCTCAAAGGCAGCGCGGAGACGGCGGCGAAGGCGTCAGTGTTGTGTCCATCAATGCCGAAGCGAGTGAAGGTGTAAGGTGGGCTGCGATCAGTACGGTAGCCATCTACTTCCATCGAGATTAGCCTAGAATGACCGCAAACGCGCAACGCATACAAGTCTTCCATGTCGGCCGTGCATGGCTCAAATAAAGTAGTCGAGAGCTTTAGTTCGTTCTGGACTCTGGAGGCTGCGGAGCTTTCCAGAACGAGCTAAAGCTCTAAACTACTTTCTTTGAATTCGGCATCACTCCGCCTTCTTCCCGCCTGCCTTCTTCTTTCCAGCTCCCTTGCCTTTGGGTTGTTCCGGCGGATTGACCTCGCCATCGAAGGCTTTGTTGCCGAAGGCAAAGCGTGGCGGGGGCATGGTTTCCTTCACCTCGGCCTGAAGGCGTAGGATTTCGGTTTTGAGTTCCTTCACGGTGTCGGCATAGGCGGGGTCATCGTAGAAGCTTTTGGTCTCAAGCGGGTCCTTCTCGCGGTCCATCAGTTCCCAGTCATCGACGTCTGGCTTGTAGTAGTGGATGAGCTTGTAACGGTCCGTGATGACGCCGTAGTGTGGGCGCACGCGGTGCGGCACCGGATACTCGTAATAGTGGTAGTAGAGGGACTTGCGCCAGTCGGCGGGCGCTTCGCCTTTGAAGAGCGGGACGATGCTGCGGCCATGTACATCTGGCAGATTCGGGCACTGGGCGATGTCGAGGAAGGTGCTGGCGAAGTCGATCAGGCTTACGATCTTGCTGCTGGTGCTGCCGGGTTTGATCACGCCGGGCCAGCGCACTAGAAACGGCGTGCGCAGGGATTCCTCAAAGATCCAGCGTTTGTCGAACCAGCCGTGCTCGCCGAGGTAGAAGCCCTGGTCGCTGCTGAGCATGACCACGGTGTCTTTCGTGAGGCCTTCCTTGTCGAGGTAATCGAGCACGCGGCCCACGTTGTCGTCCACCGCCTTCACGCAGGCGAGGTAGTCGTGCATGTAGCGTTGGTAGCGCCATTTGACGAGATCGCGGCCTGCCGGCGCTGTCTCGCGGTATTTGGCATTGCGTGGCTCATAGTAGGCGTCCCAGGCTTTCTTCTGTTCTTCGGACAAATTGCCGGGTGCCACCAGTTTGACGTCGCGATCCGTCATGGTGCGGTCGATGCCCATGTCGTGGTCGCTCACCGCCTTGCTGCGGCCGGAGTAGCTGTCGAAGAGTGTTTCGGGCTCTTCATAGACGCGGTCCTTGTCAAAACCGAGGTAGCGCACGGGCGGCTCCCACTCGCGGTGAGGGGCCTTGTGCTGGCACATCATCATGAAGGGCTTGGTTTTATCGCGCTGCTTGAGCCAGTCGAGCGTGAGATCGCCGATGATGTCGGTCGTGTAGCCCTCGTATTTCACATTCTTGCCGTTGTTGACCATCGGCGGGTTGTAGTACACCCCCTGGCCGGGCAGCACGTTCCAGTAGTCGTAGCCCACGGGGTCCGTCATGAGGTGCCATTTGCCGATCATGGCCATCTGGTAGCCCTTTTCGTGCATCACCTTCGGGAAGGTCGGCTGGCTGCTGTCGAACTTGCTGTTGCTGTTGTTGTAGAAGCCGTTGGCGTGCGAGTACTTGCCGGTCTGAATCACCGCCCGGCTCGGGCCGCAGATGGAGTTCGTCACGAGGCAGCGGTCGAAACGCATGCCTTCTTTGGCAATGCGGTCCATGTTCGGCGTTTCAAGCAGCTTGCGGTGGTCGCCGTAGCAGCTCATCGCCTGATAGGCCAGATCGTCACAAAAGATGAAGACGATGTTAGGCGGCTGCGCGGCGCTGGCGATGGTCGCGAGCAGAAGGGAAGCAAGGAGGGAACGGATCATGATGGGTTGGGGAAAATGGTCGTTTCGTAACGTCGAAATATTGAGCTTGTTTCTTCAATTCACATTCACTTGGATAAGCTGAATTGATTCAAATGAAGATCACATCTTTCTTTCGCGACGTAATTGGTGCTCCTCTTGTGAATTCTCGTTGGTCATGGGGAAGTCATGATCGCCTCACTAATTCAGTTTTTTTACGGGTCTGGCGAGATCAAATTATTGTTGATGAGGATAGCCGAAGTGAATGGGTGCAGATTTTCTGGAACAGGCCAAGAAGCCAAAGGCAAGGATTCAATGAGAGAAAGCACCATCTGGCTCTGCTGGAAGCAGGTGCTTCTGGATATGGTGTCGAGTGTGTCGCCCAAGACATAGAGGTCGAAGGAGCCAGGGAAATCGCAAAGTTTGATGACAGCACCTTGCTGGTTCTAGGGGAGGTGATGAGTAATGACGACGGTGTATACGCCAAAGTGACTTCGCGGATTCCTGTTGACTCACTGTCATTGATGCATGAGGTGGAATTTGTAAGCGCAGAGGTAAGTAACAACGCAACAACCAAAGCTGCTCTTATTAATGCACGCTTGGGCCAGGGCAAGTTCAGGGAGGCGGTTCTGACCGCGTGGGGGAATCGATGCTGTGTCACAGGTTCAATGACCAGTGAGATATTGAGGGCTTCGCATATCAAGCCCTGGAGGCAGTCAACGAACGAGGAGCGTCTTGATCCCATGAATGGATTACCGCTTTCTGCCACCTTGGATGCTTTATTTGATGTTGGCTTGATCAGTTTTGATGACCGGGGAAACATCCAAATATCTCCTCGATTATCACAGGAGGAAAAAAAGATTCACAGTTTGGAGCAGCTTCATCTGCGAATTGCCCCAGCTAAAGCAACACGTCGTTACCTCCAATACCACCGGAAAAGGATTTTTAAAAAATAGAGATCACCCCGCATGCCCCATGGCCGCAGCCATGAGTTTTTCCTGTGTGGCCTCGGCGCGGCTGAAGGCTCCGCCGATGCGGCCTGAATTGAGCATGAGGATGCGGTCGCTCATGCCGATGAGTTCCGGCAGTTCGCTGGAGACGAGGATCACGGCTTTGCCTGCGGCGGTAAGTTGGTTGATGATCTCGTAGATTTCCAGCTTGGCTCCCACATCGATGCCGCGTGTGGGTTCATCGAGAAGAATGACCGTCGGCTCCGTGAGCAGCGCTTTGCCAAGAACCACCTTTTGCTGGTTCCCACCGGAGAGCTTGCCGACGACCGCTTCAAGTCCGGTCGCTTTGACACGGAGTGAATCAAACATGCTCTGATTGCGCCGGATCTCCGCATTGCGCTGGATGAATCCGCCACGCACGACGCTGGCCAGGGATGACAGCGAAAGATTGAAACCGATCTCCTGCTCCAAATGCAGGCCGTAGCGGCGGCGATCTTCCGAGGCGAGCACCAGCCCGCGCTGGATGATCGTCTCCGGCGTGAGAGCGCTGAGCGACTTGCCATGCAACTGCACGCTGCCGGAAACTTGGCGTCCCCAGGCACCGAACAAATGCATGAGCAATTCCGTGCGGCCTGCGCCCATGAGTCCGCCAATGCCGAGCACTTCGCCGGCACGCAGTTCAAAGCTGATGTCGTGCAGCCTCGCGCTGCCGGTTTCTGAGTCGGTCACGCTCAGGGAATCCACGCGGAGGATCACTTCTCCGGGTTGGCTGGTGCGGCGGGGGAAGAGATCGCCGATCTCGCGGCCCACCATCTGGCGAATGACCTCAGCCTTGCTGGTGTCAGCGGCGTTTTTCGTGCCCACGGTTGAACCATCCCGCAGCACCGTGATGCGGTCTGCGATGCCAAAGACTTCGTCGAGTTTGTGCGAGATGTAGATGCATGCGATGCCGCGCTGGCGGAGATCGCGCAGGATCTCGAGGAGGATCAAAACCTCATGCTCGGCCAATGCGGCGGTCGGTTCATCGAGAATGAGGATCTTCGAATCTTTCGCGAGCGCCTTGATGATTTCCACGAGCTGCTTCTGCCCCACACCTAGAGTGCGCACCGGCGCTGCGGGATCGAGATCGACCTTGAAACGGTTCAACAAAACCTGCGCTTCCTGATACATGCGCGGCCAGTCGATGAATACTCCCCAGCGGCGTGGCTCTCGGCCCAGAAAGATGTTCTCCGCTACCGTCATCTCTTCGACGAGGGCGAGTTCTTGGTAAATGACCGCCAGTCCGGCTTTCTCCGCGTCCTTGATCGTGGCGAATTTCGCTTCTTCGCCACTCAGATCGAAGCTTCCTTCATAACTGCCATGCGGATGAATGCCGGAGAGCAGTTTGATCAGCGTGCTTTTGCCTGCGCCGTTCTCACCGCACAGCGCATGGATTTCGCCTGCGCGAAGGTCGAAGGAGACATCCTTCAGCGCGGTGACACCGGGGAAGCGTTTCGTGATGTTGTGTGCGCTAAGAATCATGGCTGGGAGGATTGGAACACTTCGCTCTCCTTGCGGAAACCATCCTTAACAACGGTGTCGCGCAGATTCTCCTTCGTGACAGAGATAATATCCAGCAGAACGGAAGGCACCTCAGTCTTGCCGTTGGCAACCGCATCACGCGCGATGACGGGTTGGCGTCGTGCCAGTTTCAGCGCGAGCTCCGCCGCCTGTGTAGCGATGCTTTGGATCGGCTTATACACCGTCATGGCCTGTGTTCCCTGTGCGATGCGCTGGCAGGCGGCGAGGTCGGCATCCTGACCGGTCACGATGATTTTCCCTGCCAGTCCCTCTTCGGTAAGCGCCTGAATGGCTCCACCGGCGGTGCCGTCGTTGCTGGCCAGGATGGCGTCGAAGTTCGGGCCGTTTTTGGTTATGGCGGCATTGGTGATCTTCTTGGCGCTATCGGGCTTCCAGTCTTCGGCCCAGTCTTCAAAAATCACCTCGACTTTGCCAGCGGCGATAAGCGGTTGCAGGATGTTGTCCTGCCCCTGCTTGAAGAGCTTGGCGTTGTTGTCCGTCTTCGCGCCGTAGATGCGGATGAGTCGCAGCTTGCCTCCTGCGGGGATGCGTTCCGCGAGAAACTTCGCCTGAAGTTCACCGACCTTCACGTTGTGAAAGGTCAGGTAGAGATCCAGATCGCAGTCCGTGATGAGACGATCATAAGATAGCACCGGAATGCCTGCCTGATGCGCGAGGTTCACTGCTTTGGCCATCGCTGCGCCGTCGTGTGGAATGATGACCAGCGCATCCACCTTCTGCGTGATGAGGCTCTCGACATTCTGCAATTGGACCGCGTCATTGCTATTCGCAGACTGCACCACCACATCGCCGCCTGCGGCCTGCACTTTGGCGGTGAAGAGATCACGGTCCACCTGCCAGCGTTCTTCCTTGAGCGTGTCCATGGAAAGGCCGATCAGAGGCCTCTGCCTTGCCGCTGTGACACCTGCACCGCCCCGAGCAATCACAAGGCCGGTGACAATGCTGAGGGCGCAGGAAATGAGAACAAGCAGGATGCGGGCTGGCATGCCTGTTGTTTAGCGAATTCAGCTTCGCAGTGCAAGCCTCAGGCTTGCCGTTTGGAAATACAACTGGGACGGTCGTCCTACTTGGTCTTCTTCGCGGGCGCTTTCTTTGCAGCGGCCTTCTTTGCCGGAGCTTTTTTGGCAGCCACCTTTTTCACCGCAGCTTTCTTGGCAGCTTTGGGTTTTGGCTCTTTTGGCTCTGGTGGCGGTGCAGGCGGCTCGAGGTTCAGCGCCATTTCTGGGGCGTCTCCCCAGAGTTCTTCAAGGGCATAGAACTCGCGCTTCTCCGGTGTGAGGATGTGAACCATGACGCTGCCATAGACGAGGATGATCCACTGGCTCTCAAAATTGCCATCTTTCACGTCAGGCGGCGTGCGGTGCTCCTCCTTCATTCGCTCGACGATTTCGTCGCGTACGGCACGCAGCTGAGGCGTGGACATGGCCGTGACGAGCACGAAGTAGTCGGAGATGGGCGAGAGTCCGCGCAGGTCCAGAATGCGGATGTTCTCCGCTTTTTTGTCATCGGCGTAAAGGGCGCAGGCGCGGGCGATTTCGAGGTCTTCCATGGTTGTTTTGTATCTAACGCACAGCCATAAGCACGGATTTGAACCTTTTGACAGAACTTTTACACTCCTGTCATGCAGCGTTGACGCAAACCTCCGCTCATGCGCCACTCTCCTGGCACCATGAAAACACAACTCTGCCTCTTTCTCTCCTGCATCAGCCTGGTCACGGCGCAGGACCAGCCCAAGGATCCGTTTGTCAAAGACAAGAAGGCTGCTGCAACGGCTCCAGCGATGCCTGCTGTGGCAGCTGAGCCCTTGGCTGTAGCCGATCCGTCAGCGCAGGAGGCACCGAAAAACGTCCTGTGTTTCGTGGAGACCTTCACGCTGTCGCAGGCTGAGTACGCCGCCCTGCTGGATGCGCCTGATGGACGCGACAAGCTTTACAAACTGGTGCAGGCAGCTGTAAAAGCCGGCAGCGCCAGGCTGGATGGCTGCCATTTGATGACCACCAAGAGCAATACGCGGAGCACGGTGGAAAGTGTGGATGAGTTGATTTATCCCACGGCGTGGACCCCTGCCGACCGCGTGGGATTTCAATACCCGACGGCCTTTGAAATGCGCCAAATGGGGGATCGCTTCGAGTTTGAACCCGACCTGAACAGCGAAAACGGCACCCTCAACGTTAACCATGTCTTCACACGGGATCGCCTGCTCGGCGTGCGATTGTTCAAGGCAGACACCACTCTGGCGGGTGTGCCTGTGATGGATATATTTGCACGTCAGGGGCCGTCCTCCTGCCGGCTGATCCCTGGTTTTCCCGCGCTCATTTCCACCCTGAATGATGTGCAGCCAGGAATGATCACGCTCGTGTTTGCCACCGCACAGGTCATCACACTCAAGGCACCCAAAGCGCCTGCTGCCAAAGGCACCGGCAACCTGTTCCTGACGGCACGGATGATCTCACTCGATCGCCTGAAGGGATGGGAGCTGCTCAAAAAGCATGCCATGGACGGTGCTGCCTGCCTGGCAGAATTGAAACCCCTGATCGTGGCCAAGGAGGCGACGCTGGAACATCTGGCGACGATCAATGTCCAATCAGGCGTGCGCGCCACGCATGAGTCGGGTCTCATTCACCATTACGGCACCGAGTTTGCTCCTCCAAGCGAGGGTGCGCCAGCGCAGCCGAGTGAGGATCCTAAAATGGCTGGAACTCCGGCCAAGCCTGCGGGTCTGGCGGGAACAACCTCTTTTGAAGCCCGAAATCTCGGGTTCCGCTTGGAATTGGAACCCACTGTCAGTGAGGACAATGCTTTTTCCGAGCTGACTCTGGCGCCTGAATTTGTCAGCATGAAGGGCAACCTGAAGGACAAGAACTGGAATGAGCACTATCCTGAGGTGCCAGTGTTTTCGATGCAGAAGATCACCACGGGATACACGCAGGTCATCGGTGCCACGCATTTGATCGGCACGATGAATCCCCCGGGAGACACAGGAGTGAATGACCACAAAGATGAAGGCCGCATGTGGCTGCTGTTTATGGATATGAATCTGGAATGAGTGATGCCGACAAACGCCAACCGATCCCGGGCGCGAGCCTCATGCTGGGCATGATGCTCGTTCTCGCGTTCTGCATCGCTGTGGGTGGCATCAGCGTGGCACGGCGTGAGACAGAGTCACGGCGGGAGCGCGACCGCCAGGCGCAGCATGCACTGGACAGCGCCATGCAGGCGGAAGCCCGAAAGCTGGAGGCATTGTATGACGCCCATCTCAGAAACACCGGCAGTCTGCTGGCGCAGTCCATGCGCGACAGCGAGGGGGCGCGCAAAGCCGCACAGAATGTGGAGGGCATTCAGCGAGTGTCCTGGTTGTTTTGGAAGAGCGCCAGTCCAGAGACGCATCTGAGCATCGGCTTTCCTGCCGATCCACCGCTGCCGGAGCCGACGATCGAGAAGGAGCACAGCGGCCTGCCGCGCCTGCGTGTGATGCTGGATGCCAAACGAATCTTCGCTGATACCGGCGGACAGAGCTCCGGCTGGATCGATGAACCGGGCAAACCGCTGATGTTTTATGTGCAGGTGCTCGCCACGGCCGTGGTGCTGACAATTGACCGTGCCGCAGTGGAAACTGCGATGAACTCGCATTTCCGAACCTGGCTGGAGCAGGAGTTTTCCCCGGTGGCACAGCTCGGGGGGCCGGATGCCGTTCAGGATGCCCACGGTCAGACTTTGTGCTCGGTCGGAAAACTGCCTGCCATGCGACCCGACATGCTGGGGCCGGTCATCTCGCGGTTTGGCGTCTGGCAGATTGTCTCCTGGGATGAGCGCGAAACGGCAGTGAGCTACCATGTGCCCACCGTGGCCGGAGCACTCGCGCTGGCGCTGCTGGTGGCGGGCTGTGGCATCGGCATGAGTGTGCAGCACCGGCGCGCTGCCCTAGCGGCGCAGCAGCGTGTGTCCTTTGTGAACCGGGTCTCCCATGAACTGCGCACGCCGATGACCAACATATTGCTGAATCTGGATGTCATCGAGGAATCGGTATCGGTATCCGCCAGGAGCCGCGTAGGCCTGGTACGTGAAGAGGCGGGTCGTCTCAGCCGATTGATCGAGAATGTGCTGACCTTTTCCCGGCAGGAGGAGGGCTGCCTGAAGCTGAACCCTGGCCCCTGCCTGCCAGCGGAGATCGTGAGCGGCATCGTGCGGCAGTTTGAGCCGGCCTTGCTGCGCCGTGGCATCAGGCTGGCGCGAACCCATGAAGGACCGGAAACAGAGTCGGTGCTGGATGCCGATGCACTGGCTCAGATCACCGCGAATTTGCTCTCGAATGTGGAAAAATATGCGCCAGGGGCCGCTGCCGCTGTGCACACACGCCGAACCGAAAATGAGTTTACCCTCACGGTCAGAGATGAAGGGCCAGGAATCGCCGAGAGTGTGGCAGGACGGATCTTTGAGCCGTTCTACCGTGTGGATGATCGAGTGCAGGCCGGAGTCAGTGGCACGGGGCTGGGGCTGAGCATTGCACGTGATCTGGCACAGCGGATGGGCGGTGCGCTGCAATTGATTTCGAGTGAGAGGGGCGCCAGCTTTGAGTTCCGCCTACCGCTCGACAAGCATGATTGACCCTTGTTTCGATGCTCTGACCAACTCATGACCATTCTCCTCGCAGACGATGATCCCGTCACCCTCGAAAGCCTTGCCGCTTGTCTCCAGCCGGAAGGATTCCGCACCTTGCTGGCGCGTGATGGTGAGGAGGCGCTGACACTTTGGCAGAAGCACAAGCCGGACCTGCTGTGCCTCGACATCATGATGCCTGGCATGGATGGCTACGAAGTCTGCCGCCGTGTGCGTGCGGCGGATGCAGGCGTGCCCATTCTGTTTCTCTCCGCCAAGAGCGAGGAGATCGATGTGGTGGTCGGATTGCGAATTGGGGCGGATGATTTTGTGCGCAAACCTTTTGGCAAGCATGAACTCATCGCGCGCATTGGCTCAGCACTGCGGCGCACCAAGGTGGTGAAATCCACAGCGAACAGCTTTCAACTCGGCCCATTGCGGGTGCTTCCTGCTGAACTGCGTGCGCAGCGTGAAGATGACAGCATGGATCTCACGCCGCGTGAGGTGTCCATCCTCAAGCTGCTGCACGAGCGCGCCGGAGAGGTGCTGAGCCGTGACACCCTGCTGGATGTGTGCTGGGGGCTCGAATACATGCCGGAAAGCCGCACGCTGGATCAGCACATCGCCAAACTGCGCAAGAAGATCGAGCGCGAGAGCGAGGAGATCATCGAGACCGTGCGCGGCGTGGGCTACCGCTGGCGCGGTCAGGGATAGAGCAGGAAACGCTGCCGCTGCGAACGGAAGCTCTGGTTATAGCCCTGCCAGCGCGCCACAATGCTGTTGGCAGGTACGCCACGGCGCAGGTCTGAGTAGAGGGATTCACTGCCGTAAACCTTATTGAAGAGGTTCAGTTTGGCCCCCCCCATGCGGCCAATCACCTTGCCGCCGGTGAGACGGTTGATTTCAGCGAGGAGAAGCACATCCAGCGCGGTGATGTCTGCGGTGGCACGTGGCGAGATGTTGAGGCGGACGCCACCAAATCCGTCCTTCGAATAGGGCGCGAAACTGACGCCCGGGGTATTCAGGCGCTGGCAATAAGCATGCAGCGCCTGCGGATTCACCCCGCTGCCACCGGCATAGCCGAAGGGATTCTCGGTGCCGATGCCGATATCGACTGAGGTGGCTCCCCCGAGGATGCCTGTGGCGACATAGTAGAAGGGTGAGGTGGCGTGCGGTATGTTGGGCGAGGTCTGGTACCAGCGCAGCCCGGTGTCCTGCCAGACCATGCCACGGCTCCAGCCCTGCATCTTCACCACATCTAGGCGCGGCGTCCGTGCCACCCAGCCGCGCGCCCCCGCCATCATCGCCAGTTCACCCGCCGTCATGCCATGCACATAGGGGACGGGGATCTGGCCGACGAACGATTTCCATTTGGCCTCCAGCGGCGGCCCCTCTACGCGCCAGCCACCGAGGGGATTCGGCCGATCCAGCACGACGAACTGTTTGCCACATTCCGCCGCGGCCTCCATCGCCACGATCATGGTGCTGATGTAGGTGTAGCTGCGACAGCCGATGTCCTGCAAATCAAACACCAGCACGTCGATGGGCGCAAGCATCGCTGGCGTCGGCTTGCGAGTGGGTCCGTAAAGTGAATAAACAGTCAGCCCCGTCACATTATCCCGCCGCGTGCTCACATGCAGCCCCGCGCCGATGGTGCCGTCAATGCCATGCTCCGGCGCATACAGCGCGACCAGGTTCGGCCCCAGCGCCCGCTGCATGGCGGTGCGAGTGCGCTCGCCACGGCCCGTCATGCTGGTTTGATTGGTGATGAGTCCCACCCGCTTGCCGCGCAGCAGATCAAAATTTCGCGAAGCCAGCACGTCGATGCCGAGCATGAACGCTCCCTGCTGCACCAGCGGCTGCTGATACCCCCGCTGCGGCGCAGGAAGCTGGCAGGAAGCGAGGACGAAGGTGGACGCAATGACGAGCCGAAGAAAGACGCTGGAGAATGCCATGCTACAGCTTTAAAGGCAGATGCCGCATGCGGCAACGTCGTGGATGCGCGAAAAACAAACCTCCTGTTTTTGAAGTGAAGCCAAAAGCGGACTTGGATGCATCACAGGTATTTTGCGATTTGTCAGGTGCAATGCCGAAGTTGGATCCTGAAATCCCTGGGAAAGTATCTGAAACGTTTTCGACACTCTTTGCAAAAAGCTGGGGTGCATGTGAAAACCGAGCCTTCGTATCTTAAGAGCCAGGTTTTAAAAAAGCAGAAGACCGAGTTTCTCTGAAAATTAGTTTATAAAACATGGAAAATACGGAATGTAACTTTAGCATATAGTCTGCCTACAAATATGATTTAAATCTTATCTTACATAAGAAAAAGATTGTCATTGTGCAGCATGACTGCTGTAATGATCGGCGAACAAACGAGCCAAATGCGCCGATGCCCTATTGGGATGAGCCATGAGTCAAATACGATGATCCCCTTGTCCGATTCAATGATTCCCGCATCTACGCCGAGAATCTCAACCAGAAGGAAAACTGGAAATTGAAAACCAAGTTTGATGTTGTCCTCGATCTGCGCGGCTTTTCTGGACCCCAAACTAGCCAGCGCGCCAAAAACGTCGCCGCAGGTATCGCTCATGGATCCGTCTTTGCCTCACTGGCACCGAAGATCACGGCCATCCATGAGTTGATCACCAGTGTTGTTAGTTTTGAAACCATGGGAGCTGCCAAAGAGCCTGCCACATTAACGACGTCACCGTTTGTGACGATGCGGGTCACAAACCAGCAGCAGTTTCGAAGGTCATCGCTCGCGATGTCGGTATCGCGGCAGCTACGGAAGCGCAGATCATCAGCGCCAAGCTTGAGCAACACCGCCAGCAAGCGGGTGCCGTGAGAATATTTTCAAACGCAGTTCATGCAATCCGCACTCACTGAAGCCCCCAGCGCTCATGACCCCACCCAGCAGCTAACACAGATCGACAAGGTCAACGAACTGCACGCAGCGCTGGTGCGTTGAGGCTGGTTCATTCCTCCCGGCTGAACTGACTTACCTACCTTCTTTTTCCCTCGGACGTCCAAGCCAACGATTACCAACACACACACACACAAACCTACTACACTATGAAAGTATGCATTGATCCAGGACATGGCATGAGCAACCGGCAAAAAAACATTTATGACTCCGGTGCCACCCACACGGAGCAAAGTCTAAAATACGAGGAGGCAACCATCGCATTGCGGTACGGAATGACCTTGAAAGATGTTCTGCGCATGAAAAAAATCGACGTCTTCATGACCCGCGATGATGCTACGGATCATACTCCCGTCGGCCTGCGAGCGGATATGGCGCAAAAAGCTGGGTGTGACACTTTTGTATCGCTGCATCTGAATGACTTAGATGACGACTCAGCCAATGGAATCGAAGTGCTTTATGGGGATGATGCTGACAAAGCGCTTGCCCAAAAGCTTCAGGACGCGCTGGTCAAGACGACCAAGCTGCGTGATCGAAAGATCAAAAAGCGCACCGATCTGGCAGTGCTGAAATTCAAGGGGCGAGCGGTTCTCATCGAACTGGGATTCATCGCTAACGACAAAGACCGTGAAACGCTGCTTAACGCCCAGATGCGTGACGCCATCTGTCAGACCATCGCGGCAAACATTTGAGAGGAAACCTCCGCACCACATCCCCATATGCAATTAACCTTTGATCTTCCGGTTCCCAAAAAGAGCGACCTTAGCAAGCAACAAACGCTTTGGTCCACCTATTATTACGCGCATCCCTGCAAGGAGGTGGCCTCAGGAGGCTTGCCATTATGGAACAGCGGCAACAAGCCGCTGGGACCAAGCCTGTCTCAGAAGGACTGGTGTCTCGCCGCCATGGAGGGTACGGTGGCCGTCAAGCTGCTGAAGGGCGGCGTCAAGACTTACAATTATTCGGGGAAGGGCGAGCCTTCGCAGACGAGTTGCAAGGCAGTGTTTCCTAATCTGAACGCAGCCGTACTTGCTGGCACGGAGCGGGTGCGCTGGAAGGAGTCCAAAGGGCCGTTTGGGGAGGGAGCAGGCGGATTCCTCTTGGTTCCCTACCGCTCACTAGCGGTGGACCGGACGGTAATCAAGCTGGGCACAGTGCTCTATGTGGATGCAGCGCGTGGAATCAAAATCACCCTGCCAGACGGAACCACCAAGACGCATGACGGTTACTTTTTTGCCGCAGATGTGGGCGGCGCTATCAAGCAGGCGCATGTGGACACGTTCCTCGGCATCACAAACAGCAATCCCTTCTCCCATGTGAAAAGCGCCCCGCAACACACCTTCAACGCCAGTATCGTCGTCAACAAAGAGGCGATCGCGTTCCTGAAATCCGAACATGCCTAACTTCTCGCCAACAATCCACTTACACTAGCAGAGTATTTCACACGACTGCAAAAGGAGGTGCTCGCAATGCTAGCATTGCAGAATGCGGGACCTCTGCCGGTCTGCAGCCGAGATGGAGACGATCGCAAATGAAACAAGGCCGATTCAATATGAAAACAATTCTCGCATTTTTGCTCCTACCCACATTGCTCTTTGCTCAAAAGGCAGAGATCAAGATGCTGATTGACCAAGACAAGCTGGAGATGGCGAAGACCAAGCTCGATATCAAAGCTGGGGAGAAGCCTGAGGTGCGCGTCTGTTTCTTTGATACAGCGGGGGCGGAGCTGGATGCCAAAAAGCTGATCCTGCGGGTCCGGCTGGAAGAGAAAGCGAATAAGGCAGGAGAAAAGGATGTGGATGCTGTGGTGAAGCTCCGGGGAACTGATAAGGCTCCTGAGGGGTTCAAGGAAATGAAGCCTGAGGCGGACTGGGTTGGGCCGGATGTGGCAAAGGATGTGAAGCCGTCGTTCTCGATCAAGACTGAGGGACTGAATGAAAAGAGGATGCGCAAGGTCTTGGCGGGTGAAGCAAATGTGAAGACACTCCTTTCTGAGGAGCAGAAGAAGTTTGCGGCTTCATCCCTGAAGTTGGCGGCGGAGGCGTTTCCATGGGAGAAACTGCGGCGTTATGGTGTGATCGAGGTCTGGAAATCGAAACGTGATGTGGGAACACTCGAAGATGTGACTGTGGAGCTGTGGCGGCTTGCGATGGATGGGAAGGAGCCGCTGGAACTGCTGGAGATCTCGATCAAAACTAAGGATGGCGATCCACAACCTGTGGCAGAGGCGGCGGCGGAGTTTTATGCAGCGGCTGAAATAGCAGGGTTTGGCAAAGCAACGGGTAAATCGAAGACACAGAAGGTCATCGAGTACTTCAGGCCAGGAAAATGATGCCGCTCCCTGCGCGAAGCGCTATTTACTTGGAGATAGAGAAAGCAGGCGTTTGGATTCCTCCAGCGCAAACTTGGCGTCCTTGAAGGGTTCCCAGCTGATGTCCTGCCAGCGTTGTTTGCCGGCGGTGTCGATGAGGATCGTGGCGTGGAGGTTTTCGTTTTCGAAGTCGTCGTGGGCGCGGACCTTTTTGAAGGCTTCGAGGCTACTGTCGCTCAGGATGGGGAAGGGGAGGGGCTGGTCGGCTTTGAGTTTGAGCTTGGGGCGGATGCCTTCAGCGACCTTCGAGGTTTCGAGCGTGACGGCCACGAGTTGAATGCCCGCCTTTTCAAAGTCGGCGGTGGCTTTGGCGAAGGCCTGCATCTGCTCGACGCAATGACCGCAGTCATG
The DNA here is from genome assembly GCA_027490195.1 of Verrucomicrobiaceae bacterium. Taxonomy (GTDB): domain Bacteria; phylum Verrucomicrobiota; class Verrucomicrobiia; order Verrucomicrobiales; family Verrucomicrobiaceae; genus Prosthecobacter. The sequence continues at coordinate 14,714 of JAIXYN010000091.1, forward strand.
ACCGAGGTAGAAGAGGAAGAGGGTGGGCTTCTTGGCGGTGAAGTCGGTGCTTTTGACGAGCTTTCCTTCCAGCGTATTGGCTTCAAAAACCGGGGCCACGGGCGGGGTCCAGTGCACGGGGCCGAGGGAGGTGATTTCAGGGCGAGTGCCACTGTCTGTGCGCTTGGGCGTGGCGGCTGGCCAGTCGCCCTGAATACCCAATGTTTTGGCAAGGGTGTCGAGACGCTTGGCGATGGGCAGATCGCGATCCATGGCGAAGGCCTGCTTGCGTGTTTCCTCGAAGGCTTTTTTAGCCTCGTCGGTTTTGCCGCAGGCTTGCAGCACTTCCGTTTTGATGGCGAGGCTGACGAGGTCCTGCGTGAAGTTTTTGGTGAGTTCGGCGGCCTGGGCTTTGTCGTCGAATTTGAGCCAGTAAAGGGCGAGACGTTCTTTGGGAATGTCGAGCACTTTGAGGTCTGACAGCAGCTTGCGGGTTTCGGCGCGGCGGACTGATCCATCTTTACTGCCAAGGGCGACGAGTGCTTTGAGTTCGGCGATGGCGTTGGCTTTGGCCTTCACCTCAGGCTTTGGGGTTTTCTTCGCCTTGGTGTCCGTTGAGGCTTCTTTGGAGTCTGATTTTTTCGTATCGGCAGCCGTTTTGCTATTGCCCGCCTTGGTGGTCTTGGGAGCGATGGCGAGGGCTTCGAGATCCTTTAAGGCGGTGGCGAGGGTTTTTGAGTCGTTGAGTTGAAAGCTGGCGAGACCGAGGGCTTGGAGGCGGGTGATGTCATGGCTGACCTGTCCTACGGGGTTCTGGGTGAATGATTTGAGTTCATTCCAGCGCTCCCATTTGATGAGGGTTTCGATCAGGCGAGTGCGGCCGTAGCTGGCGGAGGTGGAGGGCTTTTCGAGGGTGTTGTAAGTGGGATGAAGTGGAATGGCGATGAGGCTGGTTGCAAGGGCTGCAGCGTCTTTGGCGCGGCCAAGCTCATTGTACGTGCGGGTGAGCCATTCTTCGTTGTGCGCGTAATTGTGTATCTGATCCGGCAAGATGTAGGTGCGGATCATGTAGGCGTGATCGACGCGGGTGCTGGCCTCCTGCTGCCATGCGGCGTCGTCGGGGCGCTTCAGTTTGGAGAAGGTGTGGCCGGGCATGTGCCACATGTGGGCGATACCGGGGGCTGCCTGTCCGCACTGCGCACCGGATTTAAGGGCGAGGATGGGCTTGCTCTGATCCCAGAGGTGGATGCGGTAATGATGCGCGGGGTGATTGGGGACGGCGGCAAAGATTTGATCGATCAGGGCATCGACTCCTTGCAGGCTGGAGATGGGGGCCTCTTCGCGTGAAAACCAGATGCGCCAGACGAGGAATGCTTTGGCTTCGATGTCCTTCGGATCGTCCTGGACCAAGGTTTCGAAGTCCTTGATGCAGTCGAGGCTCTTCTGTTTTTTGTCGCGCTTATCGTTGTCGCGGTAGAGATTTTCGAGGGTGGAGATCCACTTCTGCTCACGTGGCGTGGCCTTAGCTTTGAGCGGGGCGGCTTTCTTGATGAAGGCGCTGGCGCGTTTCTCGTTGTTCACGTTGGCCATGCTCATGCCCCAGTAGGCCATGGCGCATTCGGGATCGATGGCGGCGACCTGACGGAAGGAGCGCTCGGCCTCGTAATACCAGAAGCCGTGAAGCTGCCCGATGCCTTGGGTGAAAAACTTCTGCGCGTCCGGCTTCTTGGAACTGATGGGGAAGTTCACCGCATCCCCACAGCCGGGAATGAACACCGCTGCCTGTCGCGGGCCCTCATTGAAGGCTTCCCCATTGGCGGAATGGCCGGGGTCCCCATGGGCTTTAAGAGCGATGGCAAGAGTGAGGGCGGGAACGATGAAGTGGCGCATGTGGATATGGCTAGAACGCTGCTGGGATGAGAAACGGGGTGTCGTAATGAGTAAAACGCAAAATGCCCGGAGGTGTTACCGCCGGGCATTCGCGAAGATGAGTGATGTCTTATTTGCCGTATCCTGGCTGCGCCTTGCCATTTTCGTTGATGTGGCCGGTGGTCCAGAGGATGCCACGGGTGATCAGGTCGAGGTAGCGGGCATCACCGACGGTGGCGGTGTTGTGGCCGATGGTGGTGGAGAAGATTTTGGTCTTGTTCGGGCCGTATTCGTTGGTCCAGGCGACGACGCTGGTGGCTTCAGTGGCTTTGGCGTCAGGTGGCAGGGTTTCGCCTTTCTTGGCTTTCGGCGGCACGATTTGCACGCCTGAAGCCAGTGGCTTGCCGGTGAGGACTTGAACGTTGTTGTAGAGCTCTTCGTTGATGGTGGTCCAGTTTTCGAGGCCCTGGGTGATCGGGTGGGTTTTGTCGGTGAAGGTGATGGCGATGGGCTGCTGCGGGCCGTGGCCGGTGGATTGCAGGCCGAGCATCTCATACCAGCCCGAGTTGTCGGCTCCGGCTTTCACAGGCTCGCGGAAGTTGCCCCAGCGGTAGCTGTGCATGGCGCAGTGGAGATTGATGGCGGGCTTGCCGGCTTTGTGGGCATCGAGAATGGCTGCCACGTAGGCGTGATCCGTCACATCGGCGCTGCATTCGTCGTGGATGATGACGTCGAAGTCTTTGGCCCAGTCCTTGGCCTTGTAGATTTCAAAGGTGGCCTTGGTGGTCTTGTCGGGATTGTAGGCGACATCGACGATGGCGTTGATGCGGGACTCGATGCCTTCTTTGAGCACGAGGTGCTGCTTGTCATACTCATGGCAGCAGCCTCCGGCGACGATGAGGACGCGCAGTGGCTTGACGGCGGTGTCGGCGGCCTGGGCGAGTAAGAGGGCCGCTGAGACGGCGAGAGTGAGCAGGGGAAAGAAGAGTCGCATGGGGTGGTGTCTTGGTTGGGAACGGAGATGCTGATTGCAGCGCGGATGGAACGGGATGTCGAGCGGGAAAATTGCGGGCAGCTTTGACAGTCCGTGGTTCTGCGCCAAGTCTTGAGTGTGGGAGATTTTTTATCATTCGAAGATTTGTTGGGTTGGACTGCGGTGGCCGGGCGCTTCACGCCGCCTGCGCGGCTGGCGGTGATCGGTGATCCGATCGGGCACTCGCGCAGTCCGCAGATGCACAATCCTGCGCTGCAAGCCTGTGGCATTGATGCGCAGTACATCCGGGTGCAGGTGCCGGTGGGCCGGGTGGCGGAGGCGTTTCGGCAGTTTGCCCAATGCGGCTTTCTCGGCGTGAACATCACCATTCCACACAAGTTTGAGGCGCTGGATGCGGTGGATGTGCTGGATCCTCTGGCGCGGCAGCTCGGGGCCGTGAACACGCTGGCGATTCGGGATGGCCGCTTTTACGGCTACAACAGCGACGGGCCGGGCTTTTTGCGCAGCGTTAAGGAGGCCTTTGGCGCGGATGTGAAAGACCTGCGGGTGCTGGTCCTCGGTGCGGGCGGTGGTGCGGGGAGGGCCGTGGCGGTGCAGAGCGCGCTCAGCGGATGCCAGAAGCTGCTGCTGGTGAATCGTTCACAGGCCAAGGCGGAAATGGTGGCCGGTGAGATCCACACGCTGGGTTGCTGCCCGGAGACAAAGGTGGTGCCTTGGGATGATGAGGCTCTCAGAGCGGCGCTGGCCAACACTGACCTGATTGTGAATGCGACATCACTAGGCATGAAGTCTGACGACGCTAAACTGCTGCCAGCCGATGCGCTGCAGGCGCGCCACCTCGTCTTTGACATGGTTTATCGTGCGGGTGGAGAGACCCCGCTGCTGGCGGACGCCAGGCTGGCAGGGGCTAGGACGGTGGACGGTCTCACCCTGCTGCTGCACCAAGGGGGGATCTCCTTTGAGCATTGGTTTGACCGCCCGGCACCGCTGGAGGTCATGCGTGCAGGCTTGCAGAGTGCGGTGATGCAGTGAAAGATTCCGGGCCGCATGAGTTCCTCGCGTCATTTTGTTCTCAGCTTCTTTGGGCCTGTCGTCGCTGGCGGAGTCTTTTGCGGGCTCATTTGGCTCCTTTGGAGCAAGCTGGAGTTCTACCAGGTCTCCCCTTTGGTGACGATGCTGGTGGGAGGGCTGGTGGTGGGGATGGTCACGCGCTGGTTTGTGCGGAATTGTGTGGCGGTGAGCTGCCCGTTTTGCGGTGGGAAAAGCTATGAAATTCCTGACCGTGGAAACCGTTTCGCGTGCCGGGTCTGTGGGAAAGACCACTGAGGAGGAGATTGTGGTGCAGTCCCCATGATGGGTTGGTCAGGTGAAGAATCTGGTAGATTCGTCGCCTCCTGGTTCTTGGCAGACCTGACAAGAACCGTCTGAAAGCCTAAGTCTTGGCACCGAAGCTTCCAATCATAGCGTTGGAAGCTGCTGGTGCCGGTGATTGGGGAAAGCGCTCAGAGGAGGGCAATGCGTTGAGGTGTTGTGTAAGAGGTAGGTTTTGCTTTGCTCCGTCAAAAGCGTCGTCAGGACCATGAGCCATCCGCAGCCGCAAGTGTGAAAACGCTGGCTGCGGGATGTTCATGGTGCTGCTTCAACAAACAGGAGGGTTCACAAACCGAGAAGGTGTCTTGATTTCATTATTCCAAATAGGCAGGCACGTTCCGCGCTATTGGTTGGCTCGTGGGTTCATTTCTTTCTCCACACGCCTCATTGACCGGTACATCTGCTTCTATTTTGCTTTGATTGACAATGATTTACATCAGGCAATGTGCACATAATGCCTCTCATGTTTTTCCCGAAGGAGCCTGCTGAAAGCCGGGAATTTGCGGTGGAGCATCCTGATCTGATTGCCAAGATGAAAACGATCATGACCGGGCAGCCTGCGCCGAGTGCGGATTTTCCGATGACGGCACCGGATCAGTGACCCGAATGAATCCAAATCGCTGTTTGTAGCGCCTGCTAGCTAGTCCTGTTTTTTCTCGGGTTGATT
>JAIXYN010000085.1 GCA_027490195.1 Verrucomicrobiaceae bacterium
CATGGACGGACGGGCTATCGCCACGTCCATCCTACGTCCCAGCATGGAGTGCCGGGCCTGATGCTCTGCTTGGAAAACAGACCTGTTCCTTCAGACTCATTTTCAACTGTCCTGGGTATTAGCCTTGTGCAGCCAGCCGGGAGACGTTCGTCTTGCCGCAGAGATGGCAAAGGCTGAAATTCATTCTCTGCTCCCTCTGACTCTCCGCCCCTCTGCGGCAGATTCGAACGTGCCTGCGACTTCCAAACAGCGGGGCTCGGAAGCGCGTAGCGCTGGCACAACGGTAGCCGTGGGTGCCAACCCACGGTACCACGATGCAAATGCATGTGGCATCAGGTATAACCGCGGAGCGGTGACACAGAAGCGTCGTTCCACCCAACGCATCCGCCATCGTCATCACAAGGACACAACGCCGGGTTTGTGTCACCGCTACGCGGTTCCGCCTGCGAAGAAAAATATCAGGCTTACGATCCGTGGGTTGGCACCCACGGCTACCTTTGTGCCAGCCCTACGGGCTTACGATCCGTTGCCATGCAACCAAGCTTTCCCGTCCGCAGGAACAAGGTTACTTTATCCCCCATGCTCTACGACGCCCACAATCACCTCCAGGACGAGCGCCTCGACCCATGGCGTGAGCAAATCCTCGCCACGCTGCCGCAGACCGGGCTGGCGGAGGTGATCGTGAACGGCTCCTGCGAGGAAGACTGGCCCGCCGTGGCGGAGCTCGCACGCCAACACGCCTTCATTCGCCCCGCTTTTGGCCTGCACCCATGGTACGTCAAAGAGCGCACCCAGGACTGGGCCACCACACTCAAGCAGCTTCTGGTAGCGCATCCACGCGCCGTCGTCGGCGAGATCGGGCTCGACCGCTGGATTGAAAACCCCGACATCGATGCCCAACTCGAATGCCTGCACACGCAGCTCGCCCTCGCCGTGGAGCTCGACCGCCCCGCCACCATTCACTGCCTGCGCGCCTTTGGCCTGCTGGAAGAGACGCTGCGCAGTACCCCGCTGCCACGACGCGGCTTCCTCCTCCACTCCTACGGCGGCCCTGCCGAGATGATCCCCACCTTCGTCAAACTCGGTGCCTACTTCTCCCTCAGCCCCTACTTCGGCCACCCGCGCAAAGCCGCGCAGCTCGCCGTCTTCAAAGCCGTCCCCCTCGACCGCCTCCTCGCCGAAACAGACGCCCCCGACATGTGGCCACCGGATGAGCTGAATCCCCACACGCTGCACACAGCGGATGGCAAAGCGCTGAACCACCCTGCCAACCTCCGCGTGAGCTACGACCTCCTCGCTCAGGTGCGCGGAATGGAAGTGACGGAGCTAGAGGAGGTCATCGCCGAGAACTACCGGGCCTTGTTTGGATAAAGGGACACAGGGCGCTACTTTCAGCCCCCCCCAAAGCGCCCCCTTCATTTAATTTTTTAGCGCATTTTTTCGGCCCTCCTCAGACCGGTGCCGGAAGTTCCAGCGCCGTTGCGATGTGCGCCTTGCTTTCAGACACATCAGGGCCAACGCTGGCCCGTCCCCTGCTTTCATTTATGCCATCCATGCGAAAAACCAAAATCCTCTGCACTCTCGGACCTGCCACAGAGAGTACTGAAGTCATTGCCAGTCTCATCGCCAAAGGTGCCGACGTCATCCGTCTGAACATGAGCCACGCCTCCCATGACTGGGTGCGCACCGTCTATGCCCGCGTCCGCGATGCCGCCGCCGCCTCCAAGCGTGAAATCGCCGTCCTCATGGACCTCACCGGCCCCAGCATCCGCACCGGAGATGTGGAGCAGCCCTGGCAGCTTCAGGTGGGCGACACCATCGAATTTCGCTGCAAGGCCGAGGTGCCCCCTACCACGCCGTATTCCGTCAGCGTGAACTACCCAGAGCTGGGCAAGGACCTCAAAGTCGGCGACACCATCATGGTGGATGGCGGCATGATCCAGGTGAAGGCCACCGAGGTCTCCACCCTCCGCGTCATCGGCACCGTCATGACCAAGGGCGAGATGAAATCCCGCCGCCACATCAATCTCCCCGGCGTGCCCGTGCGCCTGCCGCCCCTCACGCAAAAGGACTACGCGGATCTCGATCTCGGCGTCGAGCTGGGCGTCGATTTCGTCGCCCTCAGCTTCGCCCGTGAGCCTGGCCACTTGCAGCACCTGCAGCTCCTCCTTGAGCAGAAGCAGAGCAAGGCGCGCGTGATTGCCAAAATCGAAAACCAGCAGGCCATCGACAACATCGACGCCCTCGTGGAGGCCTCCGGCGGCATCATGATCGCCCGTGGTGACCTCGGCAGCGAGTGCCCCATCGAGGACCTGCCGCTCATCCAGCGCCAGATTGTGGAGCGCTGCTCCTACCATGGCCGCAAGGTCATCGTGGCCACGCAGATGCTGGAGAGCATGATCGAAAACCCCGTGCCGACGCGCGCGGAAGTCACCGACATTTTCAATGCCGTCATCGAGCAGGTGGACTGCGTGATGCTCAGCGGTGAAACCAGCGTGGGCCGCTACCCAGAGAAATGCGTCGAGGTGCTGGACACCGTCATCAGCCGCATCGAGCAGAAGTATCCCTCCGGCCGCTTCGCCAGCGATGCCCCGCTCAAGACCAACAAGCACAAGACCGTCAAGGCCGCCATCCTACTGGCCAACAGCATTCCCGGCAGCAAGCTGCTCGTCTTCACCATCCGTGGCGTCATGGCGCACCTGCTTGCGCATCAGCGCCCCGAGTTTGCCCCCATCTTTGCCTTCACGCCCAATCTGCACGTCAGCCGCACCCTGGTCACCGCCCGTGGCGTGAACCCCTTCGTGCTGAAGTTTGCCGAGGGCGATCCCGAAGAAGGCATCCGCAATGCCTTGGAACTGCTGCGCAGAGAAAAGCTCATCAAGCATGGCGATCCCCTCGTCATTCTCAGTGACGCACTCTATGATGGCATCAATGTCGATGCGATTCTCCTGCGCGAGGCTTGAAAGCGAGCTGCTTCCGGCAGATTAGGGCAGTGTCAGCCGTATTCCTGCCCATGCGTTCCGTCCGCCTGCTTTTCCTCTCCCTCCTCATCGCCCCCATGGCGCTGGCGGACACCCGTGTGTTCGTCAGCCTCGCCGGCACGCTGCTAGAGGCGGAGATCACCGCCGTTGCAGGTGACAATGTGACCTTGAAGCGCAGCAGCGATCTGCAAACCCTCGTCGTCAACCGCAAGACCCTCTGCAAAGAGGACAGCGCCTACATTGCAAGCTGGGCTGCGCAGCACCCGGACCTAGCCACCGCCCCAGCCGCCATGGGCACCACCGCGCCCGTGCAGAAATACCGCCTCGTCTGCCAGACCCAGCCAGTCAAAAGCAATCGCAGCGGCGCAGACCCCTACCAGCGCACCTTTGAGCACACCTACAACTTCAACATCAGCAGCCAGGAGGTGAACCGCGAGCTGCAGGATGCCCGCGGCCTGGCCCTCATCCTGGCCAAAAACACCTCCGACCGCAACGGCGACCTCATCGTGCTGCAAAAGGAGGAGTTTGACATCACCATCCGCCCCCAGTCCAAGATGGTACACACCACGCAGCCCGTGCGCCTCACCTACGTTGTAGGCGGCGACTCGCCGGATGTCGGGGTGAAAAGCTACGGCTACGTGCTCATCATTCGTGATGCCGCAGGCAACGTCTTGCACGTGGAGGCCAGCCCTGACACCAGCGCGAAGTTCACCAAAGAGATCCTGGCACTTCCCGAAGCCCCCTGCCTCGTGAACCGGGACTTCAAGCTCAGGTCCCAAACGGATTTGCCGATGGGCTACATCAGCTTCTAAGGGCTTGGCCACCATGGCTAGAATGGGCACCAGGATGGGAAAAATGGCCAGCCGTGTGCAGCAGACAGACGCTGCAAAGTCAGGCTAAAAATTTCGACATTTTTGAGGATCTCGTTCCTCTTGCATGCAGTCGATCAAATGATGTAAGATCATTTTGCCAATACATCCGCAGAGGCCACTGCCTTAGATCCATCTGCGTACAAAGTCATCGCAACAACCTGGTAGCCTTCATCCAAGCATGAACCTTCTTCTCCTTGTTCTGCTGATCGGCGCTGGCGGTTACGGCTTCCGTTCCGGCCATCATTCCTTCGGCAGTGGTGCCAGCCTCCTTGGCATGTCCAGCTCCTCTCGGGGCGGATTTGCAGCCATGCCATGCTCTTTCGCGGCCCATCGCCGCTGAACCCACACCAACCCCGCCCATGAACCATCACCTTATGAAACTCCATCCCTGCCTCCTCCTCATTCCAGCCCTTGCCACCTTGAGCCTCGCTTCCTGTATGGCTCCCACCACGTCCGGTGGCGACTCTCACAGTGCCCAGCATCAGAACCACTCGCAAAGCAGCTCCCAGCTTAGCGGATACCACAACCGGAATTTAGAGCGCGAAGACCCTTAATAGCGGATCAACCTGATCGTCTGATGGGTGGAGAAGCACCAGCGCTTCACCACCCCTTTTGCGTACCGGAACTGGGAGTTTGCATGGCTTTCACCCAGGAGCCATGCAGCTCGCTCCGTTCCCTGCCTGTCAGTGACCATGTTACTACTCAAACCAATCAGGGAGGATGGCACCATGGTGAGTAGCGTGCGACCTCCGAAAGGTGTGGCTGAAGTGGAGCCATCCCTTGTTGCCCAGCAACAAGGGAACTGTTCACTCCTTCGTCACCGCCTCATCCAGATTCATCAGCATGAGGCACAGGCTTGTCCACGTGGCGTGATCCACGGCATCGATGGATTCATCACGCTTCGATTCCCCGACGGCGAGCAGCTTCAACGCCGCCGCGCGATCTGACTGCTGCGTCTTCAATTTACCAAGCTGTGCCTTCAGCAAAGCGGCTTCCGAGTTGGTCGGCTCACGGCAGGTCACCCAACGAAACGCCTGCGCGAGCGCTGCGTCTTCGTTTCCACGATTGGCCAGCAGCACGCGCTGCGCCAGCGCACGTGCGGCTTCAATGTAGGTCACATCATTCAAGGTGACCAGCGCCTGCAGCGGCGTGTTCGTGCGCGTGGCTTTGATCACGCAGGTCTGCCGCGCGGAATTGTCGAACAGCATCGTGGGGCCCACGATGCGGCGCCAGAAGATGTACAAGGTGCGGCGGTAGAGTGCGTCGCCGTGATCCTGCACGTAGCTCTTCTTGCCAAAGGTCGCCTCCTCCCAGATGCCCTCAGGCTGGTAGGGTTTCACGGACGGGCCGCCGATCTTGTCCTGCAGCAGGCCCGCCACAAACAAGGCCTGATCCCGCAGCATCCACGAAGGCATGCGAAAGCGTGGCCCGCGTGCGAGGTAGCGGTTCTCAGGATCGACCTGCGCGTCTTTGATTTTCGAGGACTGCTGATAGGTCTCGCTGGTCACGATCAAACGCATCAGCGCCTTCACATCCCAGCCGCTGTCGATGAACTCGGACGCCAGCCAGTCGAGCAGTTCGCGCTGCGGTGGCTCCTCGCCCTGCAGACCGAAATCCTCCGCCGACTTCACGAGGCCCACGCCAAAGAACGCCTGCCAGAAGCGGTTGACCGTCACACGCGCCGTGAGCGGATTGTCACGATTCACGATCCATTGCGCGAGGCCCAGGCGGTTGCGCGGCGCGTCAGGCTTCATCGGCGGCAGACTCGCGGGCACGTTGAAGCTCACCTTCGTGGTGCTGTGTTTGTCATAGGCACCCTTCTCCAAAACAAACGTCTCACGTGCCTTCGGCAGCGTGTCCATGACCATCACCTTGGTGACGGCGCTGGTGGCTGAAACGCGCGCACGCACGGCGGCGAGGAGCTTTTGCAGCAGCTTCGCGTAGTCGGCGTCCTTGTCTTTGAAGTAGTTCACCGCCTCCAGCAGCGGATCCACGCCGCGATTCTTTGGCTCTGTCTTGGCGATGTAGCTCGGCAGGTTGCCCGGCAGCTTGATCGCAGCGGATTCCGTCAGCGGCTTGCCTGCCGGACGCGGCCACTTGGTCAGCTCAAACGTCTCCACCTCGGCGGCGACTTGCTTCACTTTTTCCGTGGTCGTTTTCACGAGTTCGAGTTCGGCAGGCGTCGAAATGTCCATGGCCGGAGCCGCCTGACCGCTGCGGCCAAGGCCGTCCTCGCTGGTCTGGTTGAAGGCGTCGTAGAGCCCGTAGTAATCGCGCATCGTCAGCGGGTCGAATTTGTGATCGTGGCACTTCGTGCAACCCATCGTCAGCCCCAGCCACACGGTGCTGGTCGTCTCCACGCGATCCATCACATTTTCCACCCGCGTCTCTTCGGCGATGCGTCCGCCCTCGCCGTTGATCATGTGATTGCGGTTGAAACCCGTGGCCAGCTTTTGCTCCGGCGTTGGATTGGGAAGCAGATCGCCACCAAGCTGCCAGATGGTGAACTGGTCATAGGGCATGTTTTCATTGATGGCCTTCACCACCCAGTCACGCCACGGCCACATGGTGCGCTCGGGGTCTCCCTGGTAGCCATTGGTGTCCGCATAGCGCGCCGCATCCAGCCAGTCCCAGGCCCAGCGCTCGCCGAAGCGAGGTGAATCCAGCAGGCGCTGCACCGTCTTCGCATAGTCGTCCTTCAGTTGGTCCATCGTCGGCGGCAGCCCGGTCAGATCCAGCGACACACGACGCAGCAGTGTCACCGCATCGGCCTTGGGCGCAGGCTTCATCCCCTTCTCCGCCAGTTTGGCACGCACCAAGGCATCGATGGGATGCTTAGCACCCACGTTCGGCACCTTGGGCCGCTCTATTCGCTTGAAGGCCCAGTGCGTCCCCCACTTCGCTCCCTCGTCGATCCATTGCTTGAGCAGTTGCTTCTGCGCCGCCGTCAGCGTGCGGTTGCTCTTCGGCGTTGGCATCACTTCGTCAGGGTCCGTGCTGAGGATGCGTTCGATCAAAGAGCTCTCATGGCTCTTGCCCGGAAGAACGGCCGCCACACCGTCCTTCACCGCCTTCGCCTCCTTTTCCACATCCAGCCGCAGGTCGCCTTTGCGCTCCTTGGCATCTGGGCCGTGGCAGAAGTAGCATTTGTCGGAAAGGATCGGCTGGATGTCGCGCGAGAAATCGATCGGTGCCGCAGGAAGAGCGGAGCCGAGGCTGAGGAGGACACAAATGACACGCATGGTAGGACGGACTGAGCATACGATCTCCGCAGGTTCAGTATTGCCAAACATGCATGGCAGAACCAAGCATGACGAAATGCACATCCCGACCCTCATTGAGCACAAGCGCGACGGCGGAGCCCTCACCTCCGAGGAGATCCACTTCGTCATCAGCGCCTTCACTCGCGGGGACATGCCGGACTACCAGATGAGCGCCCTGGCGATGGCGATCTTCTTCCGCGACATGAGCCCGGAGGAAACCGCCGCCCTCACCGAGGCCATGCTGCACAGCGGCTCCATGCTGCTGTGGAATGACCACGACCCCATGCGCGTGGACAAACACAGCACCGGCGGCATTGGCGACAAGACCTCGCTCATTCTCGCGCCCCTGCTCGCCTGCGACAACGTGTGGGTGCCGATGATCTCCGGACGCGGCCTCGGCATCACGGGCGGCACCTTGGACAAGCTCGAAAGCATCCCCGGCTTCCGCACGCAGCTCAATGAGGTTGAGATTCACAATGTCATCGACCGCATCGGCTGCGTCATGGTCGGCCAGACTGCGGGCATCTGCCCAGCGGACAAAAAACTCTACGCCCTGCGCGATGTCACCGGCACCGTACCGAGCGTGCCGCTCATCACCGCGAGCATCATGAGCAAGAAACTCGCAGAAGGTCTGAACCGCCTCGTGCTGGATGTGAAGTACGGCTCCGGCGCTTTCATGAAGACGAAGGAGGAGGCGCAACGACTCGCAGAAAGCATGCTCACCGTCGGCCAGGCCATGGGCGTGCGCTCCAGCGTGCGCCTGAGCGAGATGAACGAGCCCACGGGAGAGTCCGCCGGCAATGCGCTGGAAGTCGCCGAATGCGTGCGCTGCCTCAAGGGCCAAGGCCCGCAAGATCTGGAGGACATCGTGCTCGACCTCGCCTCCGCCGTTTCCATTTCCTCACGCGCCGATCTCGCTACCATGCTGCATCGCGGCGATGCCTGGCGGAAGTTTCAGAAGATGGTCGCCGCGCAAGGCGGCAACGTGGACGCATTGGAAAAGATGACCACCGTGCATCGCGCACCCTTCATCGGTGAGCTCAAAGCCACCGCCAGCGGCACGCTGACGCGCATGGATGCCCGAGGCATCGGCCAGGCCGTCCTCGAACTCGGCGCAGGCCGCTCCAAAGCCGCTGATGCCATCGACTTCGCCGTGGGCTGCGATCAAATCGCCAAGACCGGCACGCAGGTACAAACCGGCGATGTGCTGCTGCGCGTACATGCACGGACGAAAGGCGCGCTGTTTCGCACGCTCGATCTTTTGCCGGAGTGCATCAGCATCGTGTGAGAAGACGCTGAGTATCGCTGGAGCGAAGCAAAGTACTCACGAACTTTAGTTCGCTCTGGAAAGTGCCAAGTTTCCCAGAGTGAGCTAAAGCTCACGAGCACTTTGCGCTCTGCATCGTTTCAGCCGCTGCGGAATAAATCACTGTTTTCCTGACGTTTGCTTTGTCCACATGATGAACCGCCGCCGCTTTCTCCAGACCACCGCTGCCGCAGCCCTGCTGCATGAATCCGTCCAGGCCGCACCGCCTGCGACGCGCATCATCGACACGCACACGCATTTCTATGATCCCACACGTCCCGGTGGCGTGCCTTGGCCGGGCAAGGGCTCGCAGCTCTACCGCACCGTGCTGCCTGCCGACTGGCTGGCGGTGGCAGCGCCGCATGGCGTCAAAGAAACCGTCATCGTCGAAGCCAGCCCGCTGGTGGAAGACAACCAGTGGATCCTCGATCTCGCCGCCAAAGAGAAGAGCATCGTGGGATTCGTGGGCCATCTCGATCCTGGCGCGGAGTTTGCAGGCCATCTGGAGCGTTTTGCTGCGAATCCCATCTTTCGTGGGGTGCGCTGGAGCGGTGCGTTTCTGCAGGATGCTGCGAAACAGGAGGCCGTGCTCGCCGGTGCCAAACAGCTGGCCAAACACGGACTGGAGCTCGATTTGAACGGCTCACCTGCCTATCTGCCACACGCCTCCAAACTCGCCGCAGATGTGCCCGACTTGCGCGTTCTCATCAACCACCTCGGAGCCTCCGGCGATCCCCAGTCTCTGCGTCCCGAGTGGAAGGACAACATCCGTGCTGTGGCCAAGCAGCCGAACGTCTTCATGAAAGTCTCCGCCCTCGTGGAGCAGGTGAAATGCGAGTACGGCAAGGCTCCGAGCGATACCTCGTACTATCTCCCCATCCTCGACCACCTCTGGGAATCCTTCGGCCCCGACCGCCTCATCTACGGCAGCAACTGGCCAGTCTCTGACAAAGGTGCCTCGTATGCCGGCGTCTTTAAAGTGGTGGACGAGTACTTCCGCGCCAAAGGCCCCGAAGCCTGCGAGAAGTACTTCTGGAAGAACTCGAAGGCGGCGTATCGGTGGGTCGAACGTGGTTGATCCAATCCAAGCCCGGAGGGCTGCCATAGCCATAGCCGTGGGTGAAACCCACGGATCAAGCGCGAAATGAAGTTTCCATTTCGTGGAACCGCGTAGCGGTGAAACCTATCTCCGCGCCGCCCAGTGCATGGGTTTTATCATCCCCCCGAGCACATCGCGGTTTGTGTCACCGCTACGCGGTTCCACGGGGCTCGAAAGACATGTAGACTGCGGTTCCGTGGGTTGGCACCCACGGCTACGATTGTGCCACCGCTACGCGGTTAAGAAATGCCATGGCGATTTCCGACACCGGTTTTGATGCGATGAATTGACTTCGGCAACGATGAGTCTGAAAATGCCCACTATGAGTGCTCAATCGGCTTTTCATCGCGGTGTTCAGCCCTTGCTAGGTTTACTTCTCCAGGGCAAGGATGCGGCGGTCCTCGCTATGCAGCCGGATCAGGCGCTGCATGGCCGCATTGAGGAACTCGCCGCCAAGTCCACTGAAGACGGGCTAACCATGAACGAACGTGATGAATACGAAGGCTACGTGCGGGCTAACAAACTCATTGCTGCGCTGCGCCAGCAAGCCCACAAAATGCAATCTGAGCAGGCGATGTGAACAAAAACGGAATGCTTCCTTCTTCTGCCATTCGTCCTTCCTCATTCTGTTTTCGTCATTTCCAATCATGCGCCTCGTCCTCCAACGCGTCTCCTCCGCCTCCGTCACCGTCGATGACACCATCACCGGCCAGATCGGCATGGGCCTCATGATTCTCGCGGGCATCGAACATGAAGACACGCTTGATGACGCGACGTGGCTGGTGCAAAAGCTCTCGCAGATGCGCATCTTTGGCGATGCGGAGGGCAAGATGAACCTCAGTGTGAAGGACATCGGCGGCGAACTTCTGGTGGTGAGCCAGTTCACGCTGCACGCCAGCACGAAAAAGGGCAACCGTCCCAGCTTCATCCGCGCTGCGCGTCCTGAGACCGCGATCCCGCTCTATGAGCAGTTCTTGGCGCTGCTGGAGGCAGAGATGGGCAAGCCCGTGGCGCGCGGCATCTTTGGTGCCGATATGAAGGTGGCGCTGGTTAATGACGGACCGGTGACGATCTGCATCGACTCAAGGGCACGGGAATAAAAAGTAGCCCTGTCTACTTCATGAAACATAAAAAGGGCGGACCGAAGTCCGCCCTTCTCATTGGGTTTTCCAAGTTTTGGGGGTTGGAAAGTTAGGCAAGTCGTGGCTTCACCAGCGTTTCGAGGCGGTTCACGCCACGACGAATGCGAGCTTTAATCGTGCCAAGAGGCTCGTGCAGGCGCTCGGCCACCTCGGCCTGGGTGAGGCCGTTGAAGTAGGTCAACTCGATGGCTTCGCGCTGGTCCTGAGTGAGGCGCGAAACCGCACTGTGGAGGATGGTGTCGCGCTCCTTGAACTCGAGATTTTCGTGACCGGAAGGCTCAAATTCGTACTGGTCCTTCTTGTTTTCGGACTCGAAGTCGTCGTTGAGGCGTGAGCGGCGCTGCTTGGAGCGGATGCGGTCGATGGCACGATTGCGGGCCAAAGTCGTCAGCCAGGTGAGCGGCTTGCCTTTGCGGGGTTCGTAGAGGTGGGCCTTGTTCCAGACCTGCACGAGAACCTCCTGCATGACGTCCTCGGTGTCGTGGTGATCGTTCAAGACGTTCGAAATAGAGGCGAAGATGAGTCCGCTGTATTTTTTGTAGAAGGTCTGGAAGCTGGCGGAATCACGTTCCGAGATGCGCTTCAGGAGTCGAATGTCTTCGACGACATTGGGGTCAACCTCAGGGGAGTTTTCAGTCGTGTTCATGGTGGTTGGGGGATGCCTGACAGAATGGAATAATTGCGACAAACAGCCATTCGTCAAAGATTTGTTTCACTTTTGTCTAATTTTAAATCGAATTTTGTCTAACTTTTGAAGACTTCGCAAATGCGTGGCCACTGGAAAGTGTGACGGATCGGGGCTGTGTTTATTCCCCCCGAAATTGGGACGGCCCAGCAGAGCAGGCAGTTTCTGGGAACACATCATGGGCATGAACCTCCATCCGTCCCCGTGCCGAGTCCAGATGCACAAAGGTTCAAACTGGCTGTCTATTTTGACCGTCAATTTGAGGCGTCTTGTTCAAAATATTGCCATAGCAGCCCACATCCCACTGGCCGAGATCATCGACGAGGAACAAAACGAAGAATGAGCGGTGTTTTCCAAGACACCGGGCGAAGGGAATGAACCCCGCGTCTCCGGCCTTGCCCCAATCCTCCGTTTTGGCCCTGCCTTCCCCCTTGCACGCAGGCCGAATCCGCCGACTCTACGCGCCCTTTTTCAGCCATGATCCCCAACGCCTACCGTACCCTTCACTGCAACGCCGTCCGCTCAGAGCACATCGGCCAGACCGTCACACTCTGTGGCTGGGTGAATTCGGCCCGCGACCATGGCGGCGTCATCTTCCTGGATCTGCGCGACCGCGAAGGCCTGACCCAAGTCGTCTTCCGTCCGGAAGAAAACGCTGAGCTCGCCGCCCTGAGCCATGACCTGCGTGACGAAGATGTGCTGCAAATCACCGGCAAGGTGGCTGCACGCCTCACGGGCACAGAAAACGCCAAGCTCGGCACCGGCGATGTCGAAATCGTAGCCACCGAATTCAAGGTCCTCAACAAGGCCGACGTGCTGCCCTTCCAACTCGACCGCGAACTGTCTAACGAAGACATGCGGATGAAGTACCGCTACCTGGACCTGCGCCGCGAGCGCATGAACAAGAACATCCGCACGCGCCACAAGATCACCAACACCGCGCGCAACTACCTCGACTCAGCCGGCTTCATTGAGGTCGAAACACCGATCCTGAGCAACCCGACACCCGAAGGCGCACGCGACTTCCTCGTGCCTGCCCGCTTGAACCCCGGCCGCTTCTACGCGCTGCCACAAGCCCCGCAGCAGTACAAGCAGCTCATGATGGTGGCCGGACTGGAGCGCTACTTCCAGATCGCCCGCTGCTTCCGCGATGAGGACCTGCGCGCCGACCGCCAGCCTGAATTCACCCAGATCGACATCGAAGCCAGCTTCATCGAGCGCGAGGACATCCTGAACCTCGTCGAAGGCCTGCTGGTCAACATGTTCAAAGCCGGCACCGGACGCGATATCCCCTCCCCCTTCCCACGGATGACCTATCAGGAAGCCATGGACCGCTACGGCTCTGACAAGCCGGATACGCGTTACGGCAATGAGATCGTGGACATGGCCGACGTCTTCGCCAGCAGCGGCTTCAAAATCTTCCGCAGCACCATTGAAAACGGTGGTGTCGTGCGTGCCATCAACGCGAAGGGTTTCGCAGGCATCACCACTGGGCAGATGATCCGTCTCAACGAGATCGCTACGCAGGCGGGCATGAAAGTGAAGCAGCTCGCCTTCATCAAGGTGGAGCGCAATGAACAGGGCGTGCTCGAGTATAAGAGCCCGCTGTGGAAGTTCTTCAGCGAAGACGAGCAGAAGGCGCTCGTCGCCAAGCTCGAGGTCGTGGAAAACGACATCGTGTTCTTCTACGCCGGCACCTGGCAGGAAGCCTGCGACATCCTCGGTCGCGTGCGCGTCGAGATCGCCAACATGACCGCGCTGACCAAAGACAGCACCGCCTTGAACTTCCTGTGGGTTGTCGATTTCCCGCTGCTGGCCCACGATGCCGAAACGCAGAGCTGGGTGGCTGTGCATCATCCCTTCACCCGTCCAAAGACGGAAGACATCCCGCTCATGGACGCCGGCGAATACGCCAAGGTGCGCGCTGAAGCCTATGACGTGGTCCTCAACGGCTACGAACTCGGCGGCGGCTCCATCCGAATTCACGAGAGAGATCTGCAGTCCAAGATGTTCAGCGTCCTCGGTGTGAATGAAGAGGAACAGGCCCACAAGTTTGGCCACCTCCTTGACGCCTTCCGCTTCGGCGCACCGCCCCACGGCGGCCTCGCGCTGGGTCTGGACCGCATCGCCATGCTTGTCAGCGGCGAGGACAGCATCCGCGAAGTCATCGCCTTCCCGAAGAACAACAAGGGCAGCGATTTGATGACCGACAGCCCGACCCAGATCGACTTCAAGACCCTGCGCGAAATCTACATCCAGAGCACCTGGAAGGAGAAGAAGCCTGAGACGGCTGCAACACCCACCGCCTAAAGTTGACCGGTTGCGCCGCAACCGGTCTCTGACTCCAGTTGCGGCGCAACTGGGCTACTTGGGCTTCGCCCAAGCTCGAAACTCGCCTTTCTTCAAGACAGCCTTCACTGGATTATTCAGGATGTATTGCCTGAATTTTTCCAGGCTGGCTCCATTTCGCACGACGTGGTCAAAGCTCTCCCACTGCCAGAACTGGCCGCTCTTTCCAAGTAGGGCATTGATGCGACCTGCGGTGTAGCGTTTCCAGTTGCGGCAAAGACTCTGCATCTCGCCGCGCCCACGAATGCCTGCCAGCACATGTACGTGATTTGGCATGACTACAAAGGCCTCCAGTTGATACTTTTCGCCGTCCATGTGCCGCAGGTTTTCCTCAACGATGCCGCTCAGTTCTGGCTGTCTCAACGCGCACTCGCCATGGCATTCATCCAGCATGCCATGCCACTTGGCGGTGAAGAGGCGGTAGAACTCCCGATGATATCGCTCGGGCAGCATTTCGACTTCGCGCTGCCAGTCCTCAAGTGCAGGATCAATCCCGTGATCTCTCAGCCATGCGCAGCGTTCCTCATGCCATTTTTCAAACACGTCCGCAGGAATGGAATCCGCCGTGCGCCAAGTGATGAAGTAGAAAGCGTCAGATTGTTCCCAGTGCGGGAGGTTGCCCTGTGTGACATCTGTCTTCGCTCCTGGATCAAAGAACCGAAAGTCCATGCGGCAGCGTAAAGTTGACCGGTTGCGCCGCAACCGGTCTCTGAGTCCAGTTGCGGCGCAACTGGACTACTTTCGCAACGCGCCCATCAATGCGTCCAGTTCTTCGCGCACGTCTCCTGTCTCTCCAAGCGTCTGCGCGATCTCTGCTTTCACCGCCTCGCGGAAACGTTTCCGCAGGCGATGAACGGCCACTTTGACGGCTTCGATGCTCATGCCGAGTTTCGTGGCTGCATCCACTTGAGGTATCGCATCGGCTTCCGCCGTCAGCCACGGCTTCAGCGCATCAAAGTGCTCTGATTTGCCATCGTCACGCATCTCGGACTCCAAACGTGCCAGCGCACGCGCCAGCAACGTCAGCGCCCACTGGCGGTCAAAGGCCGCATCGGGCGCTTCGGCTTTGACATCAGCGATTTGCAGGCCCGCACCGGTCGTGTCGGACTCGCCGTCGATCACGGCATGAATCTGGCCACCGCCACGCTTGGCCGCACGGTCATGATCGCGTTGATTGGCGGCAAAGCGTTTCAAGACCATGAGCAGGTAGCTGCGAAATTTCCCACGCAAAGGATCGGCTCCGTCAATGGTCCCACCCGTGAGGAGCTTCGCAAAGAAGTCATGCGCTAGATCCCGCGCCACATCCTCCGCACGTCCATCACGCCGCAGAAACGCGACCACCGGTGCATAGTAGGCCTCGCACAGTTCACTGAGCGCCGCCTTCGCCTGCGTGTCTTCGCCACGAGAGCGGGAGACGAGCGTCCAGCGGGTGTCGTGGAAGGAGGAGGTCATGGCAGGGGAGGGATTACCACATGGGGAAAGGTCACGCTTCGAATCTTGCGACTGCGAAACTTAAAAGATTCCACCTCACGCAGAGGCACCAAGAATTTCACACTCTGCACAAAGTTTTTCCCATTTGAGCTCCGTGACAAGCCGAAGGAACCGATGCTCCTGCCATCCTTCAGCCGGGCCACAGCGTCATAGAAAGTCTCGTCAGAACCCATGGACCATGAGACAAAAGCGTGATGCTGAGGATCATCCCCAAAGCCAGCGAGAATGCAATCATCACCGAGTGTCATGGCGCCATTGAATGTTGATGGAAGCAAGACGCCAGACTGCCACGGTCCGATGTTGTACCGCAGGGTGATCTGAACATCTGAAGGAAGCCTGCCAATGCGCCCGGGGCTGACAACATAGCTTAGCAACGGAGACTCCGGATCACCCAGACGCCTAACGGGCCTGGCGATGCTCCCATCGCGCTCGTTCAACGGGAGGCCATTGGCACCGTTTATATCAATTCTGATCGAACTGTGCTGGTCAAAGTCAGGATGCTCAAACCAGAGCTGCAGCCAGCAGTCCTCAGCACCTTGTCCGCTCATATCTCCACCCGCTGAGGCCATGACTAGGCGCTTGGATTCGTCATCGTTCACAGGCTTTCCTTCCGGTGAGTAAAGCGGCCACTGCCAGTCCTGCCTGTTGCGCTTCAGCCGTGTAAACCGCAGCACAGGCTGTTGATCCAATGCATGAGCCGACCCCTCGGCCACCGGCGAAGTGGATGCGGAAGCAGCGGCGGCAACCCCATTTACCACCCCTGGCGACCAATACGAAAACATCATCTTCCCGATGATCTTGTCCCACGGAATCAAGAACTCCTCAGGGCTGCCGCCGCGTTTTAGCTGCAAGCCTTTGGGTTCGACAGCAATAACCCGTGCGAGCCAGGCATGACCGCTTTCATGCTCATAGGCGATGAGATCGCCTGCGGCAAACCCTGTGTCCAAACGCGATGCGAGCCAAAGGCTGCCTTTGGCGACTCCCGGCTCGTTGCCATGAGGGATCGAATACGAGGCGCAGATGAAGGCTTTGATGAAGTAGCCCAGAACAAGCGCCGGGAGAAGCTGTTCAATGTTCCTCAGGAGCCGATGGGGTTTGATGACAGGTCCGCCAATCGGATGCCGGTGCATCCACACCAGCGTGGATGCCACCGAGGCCGCAACCGCGACCAGCGTCAGGGTAACGGCGGCCCACGAGTAGGCGTCCTGATGGCGCGGCAGTTGATAAAAGCCCGCGATGCCCGCAGCAATGACTGCAAGCGACCAGCAAAAGAGTTGCTTGCCGAAAACGGCGTTCACTTCATACCAGCGTTCATCGGAAACAAAAGTTGAGGGCAGGCGCACGCCATAAAACGAATTCATCGGCACCAGCCGCAGCCACAGTGGCAGGCTGATCGCTGCAAGGATGAAGCCAACGAATTCGATCGCAGACGCGATGAAGGCTTGCGCATTGACACCAAACTTGCCTGCATGGGACCAATGTTGGGTCATGCAGCCGAGAGCCAGCAATAGCAGGAGTGCAGCGGGTAGAAGCCAGAGCACGCGGGAGGGGCGCTCATACCATGATGTGACACGCTGCGCACCGCCCTGCGCTTCAAATTCGAGCTGCCTGCGCGCCCACCACGGCATAAGCAGGGAAGGAAGCATCATCGGCAGCCAGATCCACGATCCAAGCAAGGCACTTTGATCGGTGACCCACACCAGCCATAGAAGCATGGGTGGTGCCTCCATGTGATTCTTGAGCACCTGAGGCGCGTGCACTTCACCGCCATAACCGCTCACCAGCGCATACACCTGCCCACCATACGCATGCACACCTGCTGCCAAACCTCCTGCCGCCTCCCAGCCCAAGGCCAGGCCACCTGCGGATAAAAAGCCTACGCTCAGGCCTCCATAGGCCAGCAGCAAGGCAAGGGCGAATCCACCCCAGGAGATCAGGCCAATGCTCATGCCGCCGAGCGCAAAGACACCGACCGCCATGCCACCACAGGCGAAGAAGCCTCGCGCATAGCCTCCAAAGGCAAATACCCCCACAGCCCGATCTCCGAATGCAAAGAAACCGCGAGCCGTGCGCTTGCGGCCCGTAGTGGGATCAATGCCTGAAGTAACGTGCAGCAGCGGCCTGCCCAGCAGCGTGCGTTTGGACTTGTATTCAAAGCTGCTGAACTTCATGGCCAGCGAGCGCCTCATCCGGGATGGCATGGAGGCAATGCCCTCAATCTGCGTTTTGAATTCACCCGCGCTTTGCTGGCGCATGGCGCGATCTTTGGCCAGCGCACGGAAGACGACCTCGTCCATGTTGCCAT
Source organism: Verrucomicrobiaceae bacterium (assembly GCA_027490195.1). Classification (GTDB taxonomy): domain Bacteria; phylum Verrucomicrobiota; class Verrucomicrobiia; order Verrucomicrobiales; family Verrucomicrobiaceae; genus Prosthecobacter. The sequence goes on from JAIXYN010000085.1 coordinate 17,494, forward strand.
TCACGGCAGATTTCTCCGAAGGCGCAGCAAAGCGGCCGAGCGGCAGCTCGCCGGTAAGCATCTCATAGAAGACCACGCCGAGGCTGTAGATGTCCGCACGGTGATCCACGCTGCCGGGCTGCTCGATCTGCTCCGGCGCCATGTAGGGCGCGGTGCCGAGCTTGGCCCCGCTTTGCGTGAGCATCATCCCGCCGTCGCCCTTTTCATCGAGGATCTTGGCGATGCCGAAGTCAGCGATCTTCACCCTGCCCTTCGTATCCAGCAGGATGTTTTCTGGTTTGATGTCGCGGTGCAGCACGCCCTGGCTGTGGGCGTATTGCAGGGCCTCGCACATCACGGGGATGATGTTCAGCGCCTGCTCCGGGGTGAAGCGGCCGGCACGCATGGCCTGGCGCAGGTTCACGCCATCCACGTATTCCATGATGAGGTAGCAGAAGCCGCCACTCTCGCCAAAGTCATGCACGGTGACGATGTTCGGATGGCTGAGCCGGGCGAGCACGCGCCCCTCACGCGTGAAGCGCTCTGCAAAGCCCGGTGTGGCTGCGAGGGATTTGGGCAGCACCTTGAGCGCGACGACACGGTCGAGCTTCGGCTGCCGCGCACGGAACACCGCGCTCATGCCACCGTGGCCAATGAGATCGAGGATTTCGAGATCGGGAAACGCGGCGGCGATTTCCGCCAGCGTGGGCAGATCACGCGGGGTGAGTGGGAGCGTGTCAGCGCCGCCGTCCGTCGGCATGGCAGCAGCGGCCATCAGGTCGGCAGGGTTCAGTCCGTGGAAGGGATCGGATGAGGGAGTGGAAGAGTCCATGATACCGGCTGCATGGGGAAGATGGCGGCGAAGGTTACACAAGATCCTGCGGACGAGGCCAGAAACTTCATCACTAGGCGTGGAATCCCTTCTTGCGAAAACCGGGCAGCACCAGCAAACTCACATTCCAACCCGCCTCTCACCTAACCATGCGCCTCCTCGCGCTACCCACCTTTTTCCTGCTCCTCATGTCGATCTCCGGTTCGTCAATTGCTGCCAGCGTCGAATCATCCATTTGGGGGAAAACCCCGGCGGGTGAGGAAGTGAAGCTCTTCACGCTGCGCAATGCCAGCGGCATGGAAGCCAAGATCACCAACTGGGGCGGCTACATCGTCTCGCTGAAGGTGGCGGACAAAAGCGGGAAGTTCGCTGATGTCGTGCTCGGATTCGACTCGCTGGAAGGCTACCTGGGCAAAAACCCCTTCTTCGGCTGCATCGCGGGACGCTATGCCAACCGCATTGGCCATGCCACGTTCAAGCTGGATGGCGTGGAATACAAAGTGACGGCCAACTCCGGCAAGCACCAGCTCCATGGCGGCAAGGAAGGCTTCGACAAAAAGCTATGGTCTGCGAATGAGGTCCCCAACGGCGTGGCACTTAGCTACACAAGCCCCGATGGCGAGGAAGGCTATCCCGGCACACTGAAGAGCACCGTGACCTACACACTCACCGAGGATAACGGCCTGCAGATCGACTACTCGGCCACCACGGACAAGCCCACCGTGCTCAATCTGACCAACCACGCTTACTTCAACCTTGCCGGTGAAGGCAGTGGCGACATCCTCGGCCACGAGCTGACGCTTCCGACGGAGCAAATCACCGCCACGGATGACGACCTCATCCCCACGGGTGAGATCGCCAGCATCAAGGGGACACCACTGGATTTCACCACTCCGCACGCGATTGGCGAACGCATTGGGGCAGATTTCAAACCGCTCATTCAGGGCATCGGCTACGATCACAACTACGTCCTGACCGGCAGCGGACTGAAGCTGGCCGCCACGGTCAAGGACCCCGCCAGTGGCCGGGTGATGACCGTGCGCACCACGGAACCCGGCGTGCAGCTTTACACCGGCAACCACCTGAATGGCGTGCCAGGCAAAGGCGGGCATATTTATGCAAAGCGTCATGGCTTCTGTCTCGAAACGCAGCATTATCCCGACAGTCCGAATCATCCCGCCTTCCCCAGTGCGACCCTGCGCCCGGGTGAAAAATTCAGCAGCACCACGATTTACCAGTTTTCCGCCGAGTGAGCGCCACCACCACCGTCCTGACCGATCGAGTCCCCTTGTTTGATTCTCAGCCACCTGCCTTCATTCAGGAGCAGGATTTTGCCGCGAGGCAGTATCGGGGCCGTCGTGACAACCAGGAGGACTACTATGCCTTTGCCGACGCCGCCGAGCCTGAAGAGCGCAGCCTTGAGCGTCTGCTCCTCGTCATTGGCGATGGCCTCGGTGCCCATGCGGGTGGCAGTGTGGCCAGCTACATCGGGGTAAACGCCTTTGTGCGTGCCTACCATGAGCAGGACGGACCGCACTCCTGGAAGCTCAAGCATGCTGTCGAGACAGCGAATGAAACCCTCGGCATCATCACCAGCCGCATGCCAAACGTGGCACCGCCCATGGGCACCACGATGGTGGGCGTGCTCATCACGCCGAAGACGATGGAATGGATCAGCGTGGGCGACTCGCCGCTGTTCATCTTCCGCGAGGGCGAACTGATCCGCCTCAACGCCGACCACAGCCTTTCGCCGCTCATCGATGCCCGTGCTGATCGCGGTGAAATCACCCGCGAGGAAGCTGAAAATCACCCTGACCGTCACACGCTGCAAGCCGCCCTGCTGGGTATGCCGCTCGCGATGATCGACACCCCCGCAGAGCCTTGGCCCCTGAAGAAAGGCGACATCATCATCGCCGCTAGCGACGGCATCTTCACGCTCACCCACAAGGCGCTTGAGGAACTGCTCAGCTTTGGCAAGCACACCACTGCGGACAAGATCGCCGATGCGATCATCTTCGCCATCCGCCGCATCAACAACGACCGTCAGGACAACACGACGGTGGGTGTGGTGAAGATCGGGTAAGAAAGTAGTACCGAACTTTAGTTCGTTCTGGAGAGGGCATTGCCTCGCCCCGGGCCTCCAGACAATGAGCTAAAGCTCATAACTACTTTCTTCACAGACCCAGCTCGCGCTTCACGATGCCCACCCCCGCCACCATGCTGGCCAGCTTCTTCTTTGCAGCCCAGCGCGCGGTTTGAGACAGTCCGCAGTCCGGCGCAAAGACGAGCTTGTTAGCAGGTGCATGCTTCAAGCAGGCGCGCACGGCATCGGCGATCTGCTCCGGCGTTTCAATGTGGTAGCTCTTCACATCGATGATGCCCACGGCGACATCGTAGCGCTCGGCCATCGGCTTGATGACCTCCAGCTCGGCATATTCGCGGTTCGCCATCTCCACGTGCACTTCGTCGCAATGCAGATCGAGGAAAGCCGGAAATAGCGGCGCGTATTTGCGCCAGCCGACGGGGTGTCCTTTGAAATTGCCAAAGCAGAGGTGTGTGCAGATGCGCGTCTTGCCGTAGCCGCTGGCGACGGTGCGGTTGAAGATGTCCACAAAGCGCTTGGTGTCCTCGCGATAGCCGTAGCAGCTCATGCTCGGCTCATCGACGCAGATTTCCTCCGCACCTGCCGCCACGAGGTTGGCGATCTCCTGATTCACGATGGGCAGCAGCGCCTCGGTGATGGCGTAGCGGTCTTTGTACTTCTCATTCGGCGCCAGGCGCCCGCTAAGCGTGTAGGGTCCGGGCACAGAGACCTTCAAGCGCTTGCCCGTGTGTGAAGCAAGACGCTGCAGACGCTCAAATTCCTCCACTACGCCCAGTCCACGCGGCGCGCGCAGTTCGCCCACGATCTCATGCTTGCCGCGCTGATCATGCGCAGGGGGGCCGAAGCGTCGCGGACTGGCCGGCTCCAGAGCGATGCCTTCGATGAAGCCGTAGAAGGACAGATTGAAATCAAACCGCGTCTGCTCGCCATCCGTGATGACATCCAGGCCGGAGGCGATCTGATCCTGAATGGCCACCTGCGCCGCGTCATCCTGCATTTCCGCGATGTCAGCGCTGCCAAACTCGGCGAGATGCCGCGCCGAAAATTCGAGCCAGCCGGGAAACGGATAACTGCCGATGACGGACGTGCGGAGGGGTTGGGATTGCATGATGATGGCACCTTATCGACTCAAGTGACTCATCGCCAAGCCCAAGCCGCAAAGCACAACCGATGCGGCGGGAAAATCACAGGTTAGTCTGGGGAAGGAAAATCAACAAACACTCCTAGAAACATCGACACCAAATAACCAAGCACGAGAATCACCACTTGGAGACACAGCCTTTTGCCCCATGTCATCCGGACAAATAGCCACAATGGGCTTAAGACGCAAACAATCCACACGAGGGCCGCAGCGGCATAAGAAGAAAAAAGTGCCGCCAGAGTCCATTTAAAATCATAACCGCCGATCATTCTGGCTGCGCACTGCTCACCAATGATTGACGTTATGTACGCTGGCATGGTCAGCAAAGCACAGGCCGACTGGAAAAGCTCAATGTGGTAAAAATAACCCAGCGGACATATCACCAGAAACAGAAGGTACACCGGCCCACAGACCCACAGACATCGTTGCGTTCCTGATGACAGTTTGAAAATTTTCATACACCCAGCTTCGCATAATACTTCGCGATCCGCCGGGCGTGCTCGTCATACGCGGCTTCAAACAACTCCGTCGCTTTCTCAGCTCCGACAACCGCTCCCGCTGTGAGCACCTTCGGTGGCTGCCCAGCTTTGACCAGCCGGTCGGCGACTTCGGCTTTGACGGCGTTCACCAGCAAACAACCGCCCACGGTGCTGCCGGGTGCCACCGGAGTTTCGAGGCCCTCGATCTTCACCATGGCATCGCCAACGGGTGCGCCGGTGTCGAGGACGATGTCGGAGAAGTCTTGGAGCTTCTTGCCGTCACGGTGGCGGCTGGTGCTGGCCTCGCTGTGTGTCGTACTGATGATGGCGACGACTTTGACGCCGCGCCGTTGGAACTCCTCGGCCATCTCAACGGGGACGACGTTGCAGCCGCCGCTGGAGATGACGAGGGCACTATCGCCGGGCTGGAGATCAAAGTTCCGCAGGATGCGGTTCGCCAAACCGCTGACGTTTTCGAGGAACATGGCCTGCCGCTGGCCGTTCGCGCCGACGACGAGATTGTGGAAGGTGAGAGAGAGCTCGACGATGGGATTGAAGCCGGGAAAGGAGCCGTAGCGCGGCCACATTTCCTCCACCAAAATGCGGCTGTGGCCGGAGCCAAAGACGTGCACCATCTGTCCGGCGAGGATCGTCTTTGCGAACATGTCGGCGGCCTGCTGGATGAGCGGCAGTTGCTCGCGGACACGGTTGAGAAGGCCTTGGCTAGCGTCGAGGTATTGGAGGGCTGGAGTCATGGAGAAAAAGAAGATTTGAATTTAACCACAGAGGCCACGGAGAAACACAGAGCCCGGAATTCCGCTCCTCTGTGTTTCTCTGTGAACTCTGTGGTTGATCAGTGAAGTTGCAAAAGATTGAAAACGGAACCAAGGCATCCGGCGCTGTCGCCGAGTTTGGCGGGAACGATGCGGGCCTGATGGCCGCCGGGCCGCCATTCGAAATCAGTGAGGGATTGTTGCAGCGGATCAAACAGTCGGGCACCAGCGCCCGTGGCAATGCCGCCGCCGACGATGACGACTTCGGGATCGAGCACGTTGATGAGCGAGGCGATGGCGGCGGCGAGATGGCGAACGGAGGTGAGCCAAACTTTGGCGGCGTGTTCATCGCCTGCGCTGAAGGCATCGAGTAGTGAGTGCGTGGTGGCGTAACGGCCTTCCCCGCGCTGCGCGATGGTTTGATTGCCGATGGCATCCTCAAGGCTGCCCGGCGTATTGAAATCATCGCACGGTGCATTCGCGTCGATGGTGATGTGACCAAGATGCCCTGCCCTGCCGATCTTGCCTTTCATAAGGCGTCCACCGCTCCAGATCGCGCCGCCGACACCGGTGCCGAGCGTGAGCATGAAAGCGTCCTGCGCGTCCTTCGCAGCGCCGGCCCAGACTTCACCGAGCAGCGCGGCGTGGGCATCATTCAGCACGCGGCATTCGCGCTCAAGAAAGGCGGACCAGTGAAATTTTTCGAGTCCGTGCATGCGTCCGGGCATCCAGTCGATGCAAAGGCCGTCGGGGTTTGCCAAGCCGGGCGCGGAGAGTCCGACACGAAGTTTTTGCCCGGCCTGCGCTTCGAACTCTTGCACGATCTCACGCACGGTGAGGGCGAAGCGGGGAGTTTCGCCTTCGAACTCACCATCGCGGGTAGGTTTCGAAAGCGTGGCGAGGGTGCGAGCACTGGCGGTGTCCACGAGCGCGGCCTTGATGTTCGTGCCGCCGAGATCGATTCCAATGGCCTGGCTCATGATGCTTGAAGTTGGCCTTCGCTGACAGTCCACCCGCCATCGACAGCGAGAACCTGACCGGTGATAAATTGAGAATCGGGCGAGAGCAGCAGAAGCGCGGCGGCATCGCAGTCCTCGGGCTGGCCGATGCGGCCACCGTCGAGCGGTTGTTTGGTTTTGACGAAGTTCATGATGTTTTCGTTGCTCACGGCGCGCTGGGACATCGGCGTCTCCACCAACGCGGGGGCGATGACGTTCACGCGGATGTTTTGCGGTGCGTAGTAGGCGGCGATGGATTTGCTAAAGCCGATGATGCCCGCCTTGGCCGCCGCATAGGCGTGGGAGGCGAAAAACTGCGCGGATGGCGAATAGCCGAGCACGCTGGCCATGTTGAGGATCACTCCACCGCTGCCCTGCTTGAGGAACTGGCGGATCGCGGCGCGGTTCGAGTAGATGACGGAGTTCAGATTGAGGTCCAGCGTGTAGCGCAGGCCGTCATCGGTCATTTCATGAAGCGGGCCATCTCCCCGGCTGCGGCCACTGCCGCCGGCGATGTGGTAGAGCGCATCCACTTTGCCAAACTCCCCCACCGCCAGCTCCACCGCGCGCTCCGCCGCTTCCGGCGTGGCGGCGTCTGCCGCGAAGCCCCGCGCGTTTGGTCCGAGGACTTCCAAGGCGGCATCTACATTGACCTGCGAACGGCTGCAGACGACGACACGGGCTCCCGCTGCCACGAGTTTTTTAGCCGCAGACAGACCCAGCCCCGTCGTGCCGCCCATGAGGATGATGTTCTGGCCTTGCAAGTGAGTCATGTCCAAAATTCGATGGCCGCATGAACACACGGCCCCCTTTCATTGGCAACCGCTCAGGTTTGCTTTTTACGGCTCACTGAATGGTGCAACCGCTTGCCCGGACGATTTTATTCTTGTCATTAGCACAGGGATTCGCTCCAATGCCGAATATGAGGACATCCTTAAGTGTTATTTTCTTCGGCTTTGCACTTTCTTCACATGCGCAGGATTACCAAGGTGCCAGCGCCGTGCTCAAACTGCTGGCAGAAAAGGCACAGGAGCAGCCAGCGGAGAAAAAGGCCGACCCCGTGGAGGAACTGCGCCTGAAAGTCAAAGCTCTCCGTTCTGAGGCCGCCGCCCTGGCACCTGTCGAAGCGGCCAAGCGCTGGCTGGCCCTGCTGGACGCCTACCTCACCATCCCTGCGGAGCAGCTCTACTCAAACCGCGCTTATGAAGACCGGCTGAGCCTGGGCACCATCGTCACCGCCCTGCCGCCTCCCGCCGCCTGGGAGGAAATCCGCACCCAGCTAGGCAAACGCAAAGGGACCAAGCCGTTGCAGGATGAGGCCCTGCGCCTGCTCGCCGCAGCGCTGCTCAGTGATGAGGCTGGGCAAAAGGAGTCCATCGGCCGCTTGCGCAAGGAGCTGGCATCGCTCCAAAAGCTGGAGGACTACCAGAAGGAGGGCTACGAAGAAAGCATCAACGGGGTGGAAGAGGCATTGGTAAATCTGACGGGGTCTGATGCCGACAAAGTCGCCGCCTTTGAAAAGCAACTTTCCCAGCTGGAGAAAGCCAATGAGCAATACCTCGAACGCCACGGAGACCAACTTGATGTCCCTGATCTGGTACGCCTCGCGGACGAAAAACGTGCGACAGCCCTGCTGACCCGTGCGCTGAAGCTTGGGCTGCAGTCCTTGGACATTGATGGTCTCGCGACCCGCAAACTCGCGGCAGCCCTGGCGCTCAAGCACATCAGCACACTCAAAAAACCGCTGTGGGACCTCGTGCAGTCTCTGGAGGATGCACCGCTTTATGAAGCCTTGAAAAAGAAGTTTCCGCAGGAGGACAAGAATGGAGGCCAGGAATTTGCCGAGCGTGTTTATCTGGTGTCCCTGATTGCCTCAGGCAAAACCGGTGAGGCGATCAAACTGGTGCAAACCCAGGCAGGCCGCCTGAAGGACGGTGATCGCCTTGATATGGATTTGGACGACCTCGATGGAATGGGACAGCAGGGGCTGGAAGCCAAGGTGCTAGGTTTTCTGCAACAACTGCTGAGCCAGGACCCCGGCTTTCCTTGCTGGCACCAGTTCATCGAGCTTTCCGCCCGTCAAAATGCATCCGCAGCAGCGCTGGAACTGCTCGAAAAGAGCCTGGCCAAGCCCGGGCTTGCCGCTGATGTGCGGAACGACCTGCAATCCCACCACTACCAGGCCCTGCTCGCGGCGGACAAACGTGAGGAGGGAGCACAAGTGCTGCGAGATCTGATCAAGGCAGGCCCGCGCAACGCCGTCACGGATGGCAAGTCTCAGGCACAGGAAACACGCCAGCGCTGGGAACAAGTGGGCGTCCATGTCACGGAGGAAATGCTCAGCCGCTTCCAGAACGAGTCCAGAGGACGTGCCTCGGGAGGTCAGAACGAGCATGTCAGTTTATGCGCAAAACTGGCGGATTTGGGACGCTTGCTCGGCAAACCGGAATGGATCGAAGAGGCCCTGGCCGCCGCCATCGCCACCACTGAATCCATGCCGGCCACCGATCCTAATCGTGAATCGGTCGTAGATTCGTTGGTGGACCTGCTGATGGATCATCAACGGGGCCCCAAAGCGGAGGCCGTGATGGTGGAGCTCCTCGCAGCACAGGTGGTGCCAGACAAACAACAGCGTGGTCGTCAGCGGCTTGACAGAGCCCTGGGCAAACTTGCAGAAATCTATTCGCAGGCAGGCCGCCACGCTGATGTGCTGGCCTTGTTTGAGCAGTCACCCGACTGGGGGGCTCCTGATCTGGCGGCGTTTGAGTCCAACAACATCGGGCGCACACCGCTAATGTTGATCGCCGCCCGCGCCCTGCATGGTGTTGGGCGGACTGAAGACGCACGGCGTGTCATCCGCCGCACGGTGCAGGATTACCCGGGGCAGGACAGCGTTTATGAATTGCTGCTGAGCGTGGGCGCAGAAAAGCCCCTCGAAGAACTGCTGGATCAACTGGCGAAACGCGACCTTTTCCAGGAACGGCCGCTCATCTGGAAGGCGCGTGTGCTTCTGGACGCCGGAAAGCTTGATGAAGCCGAAAAAGCAGTCCGTGCCGCGATCACCATCGACCCCAGTGACGGCGAGCAGGGCAAAGGCGACCGCATGCGCGCCTACGCCGTGTTGGCGGAAGTGCTGGAGAAAAAAGGCGATGCCGCCACCGCCAAAATCATGCGTGGGGCCGTGAGCGCCATCCGCAAGTCCGAGGCCGCAGACGACTGGTGGCAGGCTGGACTGCTGAGCGAAGCGGTGCGCCGCTACGAAGCCTCGCTGCTGGACTTCGCGGACGCCTACTGCATCCAGGCCCGGCTGGCGCTGCGGTATAGCGAAGTCGGCGATCTTGCCAAGGCGGAGCAGCATTACCTGCGCGCCTTTGAACTCATGCCCGGGAGCTTTGGCCGCGTGGAAAGCCACTGCTTTGGCTGCGAAGGCGCATTCCGGAGCCTGCAGGCGCAAAACGCAGCAGACAAGGTGTTCACCCATATTGCCAGCGTGCCACCGGTCAAAGCCCAGGTGTACTACCTGCTCGGCTACTTGCGCGAAGCTCAGGACCGGCCAGTGGATGCCGCCGAAGCCTATAGGAGGGCAGTGAAAACCGACCCCGATTACCTCAACGCCTGGAAGGAACTCTCCTCACTGCCGGAGGCCGCCAACATCCCGCGAGAAGAAAGTGAGAATGCCGCCCTCCAAATGTTCCGCCTGGATCCAGCCGGCAGGCATTCTGGCCCCGATTTGAACCGCCTGCAAGATCTGCGCCGTCTCTGGGAAGCACTGCTGGCGGCTGAAAAAAACCTGCCTCCCACAGAAACCGGCCCATTGCTGCCATTGACTGCCTCGAAGGCCAAAATTGAAGCTCACAAGGCCGCTGCTGGTGGCAGTGCGTGGGACACCTGGAGCTATCCATCGCTCTTTTCACGCCGCACGGACACACGCGAACATCTGCTGCAGCATCCCACCGTTCAAACCATCGCCAACTTCATCGACAATCTAAACCGCAACTGACCTGAAACCGGGCAGAAGAATGCCGCGACAAGCGGCGTTGAGGGTGATACCCAGCACTGCATGACCACACGACGCACTTTCCTTCGCAATCTCTCGGCCACCGCACTCGCCAGCGCCCTGCCGACCGCAGCAGCGGAGCCAAAAAAGAACACCGTGTGTTTTTTCACCAAGCACCTGATTGGCCTGAGCTATGACGAGATCGCCACTCTGGGCGCAGAGGCGGGCTTCAATGGCGTGGAGTCACCGATCCGCCCCAAAGGGCACATCGAGCCGGAGAAGGTGGTGGATGAGCTGCCGAAGTACATCGAGGCGCTGAAGAAGCAGGGCCTGGAAATGACCATCCTGACCTCCGGCATCAATGAGGTCAGCAAGGAGCAGCGCACGGAAGAAGTGCTGCGCACGGCGGCCAAGCTGGGCGTGAAGCGCTTCCGCATGAACTACTACAAGTACGACCTCAAGCAGCCCATCTGGGAGCAGCTCCAGGCCGTGCGGCCCAAGATCAAGGACCTCGTGGCCCTGTGCAAAGAGATCGGCATCCAGCCCATGTTCCAGAACCACAGCGGCAAGGATTACTTCGGCGCACCCGTGTGGGACATCTTTTCCATCATGCGCGAGTATCCGGCGGCGGACTTCAGCTTCGCCTACGACATCCTGCATTCCACCTGCGAAGGCGGCCTGTCATGGCCTCTGGAGTTTAACCTCGTCAAAGACCACATCGGCGCCGCCTACTTCAAAGACTTCAAATGGGACGGCCGCAAGCTCGTCACCGTTCCCCTCGGCGAAGGCCAGGTGGACCCCGCCTACGGCAAGATGCTCATGAAAACCGGCTACAGCGGTCCGATTTCACTGCATCTGGAGTATTTGGAAGGGAATCCGAAGGATGCTGCGGTGCTGAAGGAGTTCCGCGAGGCGCACCTGCGTGATTTCGCGACGCTGAAGGGATGGCTGGGTTGGGCGTGAGATCGTGAATCCTAGCTGGACGATACTATCATGAGCTACGACTACCTAGCTTGGAAACGGTCACCAGGCACAAAAACAGCGATGCTTGCCGATGTTTATCAAGCGACAGGAGAGGAGAGGTTCACCCGCGACGGCTCCTTTTGACACTGTTGCAGTAGAACGCGACCTAAAAGAGACATTCGGAAATGTAAATAGCAACCCGGATGGCCCTTTCCTTTACAGCATTGATCACGGAAATGCGTCGCCGTGAGTTACATTTAACGTGAATTACTCGCAAGTCGAAGCTGTGACCAACAATATCGTAACACTGGCCCTCCGTCACGGACTGATGGTCTATGATTCCCAACGGGGAGTTGTGTGGGGAAATAAACGAACGTAACGCCGACCAACCATGCTCTGCCGCGTTTATCGGTGCGCCACAGGCAGGAGTATCAAAAGCCACAACCATGAAGCCGAACTCCGTTGGCACTCGACAAATCTGTGGCCCATAGTGCAGAATACGTACTCGACAGATTTGTCGGCCATTCAATAGTTACTCTATCCTACAAAAATATGGCGAGTGAGTTCTACTTCGAGATGACACCTGTCGACCAATGGCAGCCGCACGATCCAAACTCAATCGGCGGAACCCCGTGGCTTCCAACAGACATTGATTGGCCTCATTGTAAGCAGTGTGGTGAGCGCCTTACGTTCCTCATGCAGTTTACGATCGACGAGAGTCACGGCGTTCCGTTTCGGCCAGGAAGCCACTTTCTAGCGTTCGCGTGTTGGCAACATGACGATATTGCCGACCTACATGGAGGGAACTTGCCCAGTGAGTTTTGGACTGCCAGTGCAGGGCACTACCAAATGATTCTGGCTCGACCAGAGGACGAGAAGAGGTTTCTGAAACTTGACGAACGGATCACCCCTCACCGCATCGAATTCATCCGCCGGACTGAATCTATCGAGCATTTGGCGCCTGGATGCGACACAGGCGCGGATCATGCCAAGGTGGGAGGTGTGCCATGCTGGGCTCAAGATCCAGAAAGCTATAATTGTGGTTGCGGAGCTCCTATGCACTATTTCGCGATGCTTCCTGAAAACTTTGAGTTTCCAACAGCCAGTGGAGCGCCAATCCAGCCGAACGGCACGGGCGATGATCATTACTTGTTGTTCCTCGGGAACGTCAATTACTTCATGGCATGCAGTAAGCAATGCTCCCCATATGCAGTCCTGACCGTAATGCAGAACTGAACAAAGGATAACAATGGCGCTGCTGGACAACGGGAGGGACGCTTGTGGTCCTATCAACACCATCCGTAACTTGAATATCACCTGCTTCGTTCATGCACTCCGCCGCCCCTCCCGTGCCTGAGCTTGTTCGTTTGCCAGTCAGTGCAGGGATAAAAAAACTCTGATTACAAATCCGCACCTGGAACAGGCAGCCAAATGCTGCCTCTCGCTTTCCCCCTTGCACCTGCCCCACACAGCCCTTGCGCGCCCGCCGGAGCGCCCTAGAATCCGCTTCCCCCTCCCCCCTTCCACCCACGCAATGAGCACCCACGTCAAACTTTACATCCCTGGACCCGTTGAAGTCAGCCCTGACACCTACGCTGCGATGGCGCAGCCGATGATCGGGCACCGCGGCAAGGGGTTTCAGGACCTTTATGCTGAGATCCAGCCGATGCTGCAGACTCTCTTCGGCACGAAACAGCAGGTGTTTCTGAGCACTTCCTCCGCCTGGGGCGTGATGGAAGGTGCCATCCGCAATCTGGTGAAGAAAAAGGTTCTCAACTGCTGCAACGGCGCATTCTCCGACAAGTGGCTGGACGTGTCCAAGCGCTGCGGCAAGGAAGCCGAAGCCTACCAAGTCGAGTGGGGCCAACCCGTGCGCGCCGACGAGATCGACAAACGCCTCGCCACGGGCGAGTTCGATGCCGTGACCTTCATCCACAATGAGACCTCCACGGGAGTGCTCAGCCCCATCGCGGAAATCGCGGCGCTGAAGCAGAAGTACCCAGATGTGATGTTCATCACGGACTCCGTGTCCGGCTTCACCACCGTGCCGGTGAACTTCGACGAACTCGGCATCGACGTGTTGCTCACCGGTTCCCAGAAGGCCTTCGCGCTGCCTCCGGGCCTGGCGCTCTTCACCGCCTCCGAGGCGGCGATGGCACGTGCGTCCACGATGAATGACCGCGGCTACTACTTCGACTTCCTGGAGTTCAAGGCGAACGGTGAGAAGAGCATGACGCCGAGCACGCCGTGCATCAGCCTCATCTACGGCCTGCGCCATCAGCTCCAGAAAATCTTCGCTGAAGGCGTGGACAACCGCTACGCACGCCACGCCAAACTCAACGGCATGGTGCACGACTGGGTGCTCCGCAACGGCTTCGAATTCTTCGCCCCAGAGGGCTTCCGCTCCAAGTCTCTTACCTGCGTGGCGAACAACAAGGGCATCGACGTCGCGGCCTTCATCGCTCTGCTGAAGAAGAACCACAGCATGATCATCGACGGCGGCTACGGCAAGCTGAAGGGCAAGACCTTCCGCGTGTCGAACATGGGCGACGAGTCCGAAGCCAGCATCAGCACGGTGATCGCCGCGCTGGATGACAGCCTCGCCAAGCTCTAATCGCTTCGATCCCATTTCACCCCTGTCGGGTGATTCATTATTTGCCACGAACGGCCCTGATTTCAGGGCCGTTCTTTTTTGTGCATGCGGCAATTATCACAAAGCTGTTACGAGGTGGGACACGCGTTGGCACGCGTGATGCTATTATTAAATGTACCTTTAGATGGAACCAACCCGCATCATTCCGATTTCATCAGCCCGCACCACTGCGAGCGCGCAACCCAGCAACATCGTTCGTATGGAACCCGATCCTGGTCTCATCAAGATGGAGTCCTCCCAAGGACGCGAAATTTTGACAGGGGGCGACACCGAGTCTGCCCAGCGTTTCGCCGGAGAAGTGAAATACGTGAGCTACTTTGCGGAAAAGCTGGCGGAGACGCTTGGCATGCGCCGTTTGGAAATCGCCATCGTGGAAGATCGTGAAGGTCAGACCTCCATCAGCACGGGGGAGAAGGATGGCAACTGGCATGGAATGATCAGCAGCAACCGCCGTTCGATCAAACAGGTGCGCGAGTCAATGGCACGCTGATCCCGACTTTCTCATGAGTTTGAATTCCGTGATCACCTCCGCAGCCTCCCTGCAACGCCTCGACGGCGTGGCAGGCGTGATGCTCTTCAAAGGCCGCAATACCATCTACCGCCAGATGCCCTTCTCCGACATGCGTGCGGAAAACCTGCGGGAAATCATCATCCAGATGCTTGATGGTTACCGTCAGGTACGCCGTAAAATGCGCCAAGTCTTCCTGGAATTTGACGGCGGTTCGCTGCTCATCGCCATACAGGATGATGTGGTGATGCTGTTCTTCCTCACTTCTCGTGCGGATTCAGACCTCGCGGCCAGTGCTGCGTCAGTCATGCTCAATGATCACGCCAAAGTGCTGAACGAGGCCTCGACGGAATTTCAGGCTGTTGCTCCAACGGCGTCAAATGCTGTCGAGGAGCTCGTCGTCACCAGCCCGCGCGCCTTGCAGCAGATCACCGAAAAAGCAGAGCTGATCAGCGGCACCACCAGCAATTGGTGGGCGTTGCGCAAGCACATCGAGGGCATCCTCGGCAAGGTCATGGGCCGTGCTCAGCTAACGATGATGATCGACCGCGTGCTGGCCAAGCGCGGCACGCCAGACCCTTACCGACTTTCTCCCGCCGAGACGCGCAAACTCGCAGTGGAACTCATCGAACAAGTACCCAACACCACCAAACGCCAGGCACTCATGAGCGAACTCGAAGCCGTGCTTGCAGATCACAAACTCTGATTTCATGAAACAAACGCTCCTATTCATCACTCTGGCAGTCCTTCAGGCAGCTCCCCTGGTTCAAGCACAGGTGACGCAACCAGCGCCGCCACCCGCCCCCGCGCCTGCCGCTCCGGCCATGGAGGGGAAGCTCGACAGCATCATCGGCAAGATCGAATACAATGAGCGGCTGGACACCAAGCTGGATGGAATCATCACCCGTCTGGATTCGGGAGACCGTGTGTCCAGCAAGCTGGACACCATTTTGTCAGCCCTCAAGGAGCATGACCAAAAGCTGGAAAAAATTTCCACCACGCCCGCGACACCTGCGGCTGTGGCAGTTCCCGCAGCCGCAGCCGCAGCAACCCCAACACCTGCAGCTGCAGTGGTACCGGCAGCCCCGGCACCGCCCGCCTCGGGAGACCTCGGTGTGGTGCAATTAAACCTGAACGACGTCTGGATCGTCTTGACGGCCGCCATGGTGTTCTTCATGCAGGCCGGATTTGTCATGCTGGAAATCGGTGCGTGCCGTGCGAAGAACACGATCAACATCGTCATGAAGTCGTTCCTCGATTTCTGCATCTGCGCCATCGTCTTCCTGCTGGTCGGCTTTGCATTGATGTTTGGCAAATCCTGGAATGGGGTGATCGGCACAGACAGCTTCTGGCTTTCCAGCTTTCCCGGGGATCACAGAGTCTGGGTGTTCTGGTTCTTCCAGGTGGGATTCGCCGGTGTGTCCTGCACGATCATGTCGGGTGCCGTTGCGGAGCGCACCAAGTTCCTGGGTTATCTCATGTATTGCGCTCTGTTCACCGCCTTGATCTACCCCGTCATCGGCCACTGGGCCTGGGGCAGCTTCGGCGGTGCCTTTGGCGTGGGTGATGGGACCAAAGGCTGGCTGGAGGCCCTGGGCTTCGTGGACTACGCCGGCTCCTCCGTCGTGCATGCCTGTGGTGGTTCTTGCGCGCTGGCAGGCATTCTGGCGGTTGGACCACGAGCCGGCCGTTTCGGCCCGGATGGTTCGCCGCGATTGATCGCCGGTCACAACATCCCTCTCGTGACTCTGGGTGTCTTCCTGCTGTGGTTTGGTTGGTTCGGCTTCAACGCTGGCTCCTCCCTCTCCGGTGCTTCCATGATTGGTCGTCTGGTGGTCAACACCACCATCAGCCCCTCGGCTGCAGGCATCGCGGCCATGATCTCCATGTGGTTCATTCAGGGCAGGCCTGATGTGAACATCGCCATGAACGGTGCACTCGGCGGCGCGGTGGCCATCACCGCCTGCTGCGGCAATGTGACACCCGGAGCGGCCATCATCATCGGAGCCTTTGGTGGCATCATCACCACCGTGGCGACCATTGCCTTGGAACGCTGGAAAATTGACGATGCCGTGGGTGCCGTGCCGGTGCATCTGGCCTGCGGCTGGTGGGGCACGCTGTGTGTGGCCTTGTTTGATGAGAAAGGCTTCAGCATCCAGCGTCTGGGCGTTCAGGCTCTCGGTACTTTGAGCATCAGCGTCTATTCATTCGTTGTCTGCACAGCCGTCTTCGCCTTCATCAAGTTCTGCGTCCGCATCCGCGCCACGGAGGAGGAGCAGATCAACGGCCTCGACTTTACCGAACACGCCGCCAACGCTTATCCCGACTTCCAGACCACGGAGCAGGCCTGAGGAGAACTGGGGCGGTTGTTTGGGGTGATGGGATCATCCTGGCCAAATGTCGAAACCAGAATGAGGAATGAGGAAGTCATTCCGATTTCTGGTTTCGTCATTCAAGCCCGCTTCAAATGCAACAAGCACCCTCCCCCTAAGAACGCGCTTCTTCAGCAAGTCCCATAACTGGCAAGCTTGGTCAGGCATTGCGCAAGATCGGCGGCGCGACCCGGAGGCGGCTGTGCGTTGATTCCGGGTCATGATCAATCTGACCCGTCTCTATTGTGATGTCGCCCAGCCCATGGACCACCTGCGCTACGGCCGTGGCCACGGTTCGCCCACTTCCGCCGCTGAGCGCCGCCCCATCGTCGTCTGGAACATCACCCGCCGCTGCAATCTGAAATGCGTCCATTGCTACCAGGATTCTGATTCGAAATTCTACCCCGGCGAACTCACCTGGGAGCAGTGCCAAGGCGTCATCGATGATCTCGCGGAATACAAAGTGCCCGCGCTGCTGCTCTCCGGCGGCGAACCGACGATCCACCCGCACTTTTTCGAACTGGCGGAATACGCCACCGGCAAGGGCCTCCGCCTCACGCTTTCCACCAATGGCACGCTGATCAATCCCGAGTGGGCGCAGCGCATCAAGAACATCGGCTTCTCCTATGTCGGCATCTCGCTTGATGGCATGGGCGCTACGCACGATCACTTCCGTGGCAAGGTGGGTGCCTTTGACAAAGCAGTGGCCGCCTTTCGGAACTGCAAGGCCGTGGGCCAGAAAGTGGGCCTGCGTCTCACCCTCTCCAGCCACAACATCGCCGATCTCGATTCCATCCTCGATTTCATCGAGCGTGAAGACATTGAGCGCGTCTGCTTCTACCACCTTGTCTATAGCGGACGCGGTGCCGATCTGATGGAAGTGCCGCATGAGGAGACACGCGGTGCCATCGACAAAATCCTCGACCGCACCGCCAAGTGGGCCGCGAGCGGCAAACCGCGTGAGGTTTTGACCGTCGATCAACCCGTGGACGGACCTTACCTCTACATGCGCCTGAAACGGGAGAACCCCGAACGCGCCGCACGTGCCATGGAACTGCTCACCTGGAACGGCGGTGGTGCGAACAGCAGCGGCACCGGCATCAGCAACATCGACACGCAGGGCAATGTGCATCCCGATCAGTTCTGGCACGAACTCACGCTGGGCAACGTGAAGGATCGTAAATTCAGCGACATCTGGAGCAATCGTGACAATGCCACGCTCAATGCTTTACGGGATCGCAAACAGCACCTGACTGGCAAATGTGCCCAATGCAGTTTCTTGGATGTCTGCGGTGGCGGCTTCCGCGTGCGCGCATTGCAAATGACCGGCGACCTGTGGGCACCTGACCCCTCCTGCTATCTTAATGATCAGGAGATTGGCCTCGGTCAAGCAGTCTGAAATTACTCAGTTTAGCGGGTATGAAAATTAAGATGATTACGATGCGATAGCAGGATTTTGACGAGCTGTTTTCTTGCCCTTTGACCATACACCTGTCAGCATTGGCAGGTGACTTGTAGAGTCACTTCGCCGCATCACCGTCATCATCTGCCCCCTTAAATCAATGAAAGATTCGCGTTGTTCCTCCGCCAGTGTTGTACGCATGTTAGCCATCCTGACGCCCGTCGTTCTTCTTGTCCAATGCGCCATACCGCCGCAACAAGCCTGGCGCACCATTCAGACTCAAGGACTGCTGCCCTACCTGAGTTCTTCGAGACAGTCACCTCCATTGCGCAGCGGCAGCTTGTACGCCCAGCGCTATACCGCTCAACCTCAGCGGATTCATTATGGAACAAGCAACTATTTCAGTGCCCTCTCCACAGGTTTGGGCAGTTCCAGGTATGTGCCTCGTTCGCGGTCGAGCAGCCCCTCGCGGGAGCGCAGAACAGATGTGAAAATCCCTGTGGAAGAACCCACCCACACGCACATTCCGAAAATTGCCCATAATCCGCCACCCGTCAGTTCGGCCCCCAAAACCACCGACAGCAGCGCCCCAGCCACGGCGGAAGTGCTCCCATATGGCACTGCAGTCCCGGGACGCATGAACATGGTGAACAGCCCCTTCGCCGGCAAAACCCAACTGGTCGATGTTTCCGGCATGAGTTCTGGCCAGACCGTGAAATGCCCCTACACCGGGAAATTGTTCAAAGTACCGCCGACCCAACAGGCTACAAACAACTTGGAAGCACGTCTGGAATCCAAGGCTGAGGCCCCCAAGCCCAGCGAAGAGCCCAAGGCCGGGGACAAAAAACCCTAAAAACAGCTCTAAAAGTGGTTTTCTCCACTCACTAATCCCGGGAAACCGGAGGCGGACTGCATTTGATGTTGATTCAACCTTGATCAGTGGAACTCTTGCCGCCCTCAAAACCGCAAACGACAACCGATCATCCATCATGGGTCAACAACTGAACAAAGTCATCAAACGCCGCCGCCGTAAGCTTTATCTTGCCCGCAAGAAAGCTCTGGCCAAGGCCGGCGTCTCCCGCAAAGCACGCGCCGTCAAATCCGAAGCCAAAACCGCCAAGAAGGCTCCAGCCAAGAAAGCTGCCGTCAAGAAGGCCACCACCAAGCCCAAGGCCGCTGAAGTCGCCGCCGAAGCAGTGGCTCCTGCCGTTGAAGTTGCTGAGACCGCTGCTCCTGAAGCTGCTGCCCAGGAATAAGCGGTTCGCCGAACAGTCATTTCAAAACAAGACCACCGTCATGGCATGCCGTGACGGTGTTTTTTTGTGCTGAAGCGCTCCAGGACCCGTTTAGCGGAACCACAAATTCCCGCCTGCGCCCTGGGCACCGCTGGAGGAGTTTGAATTGTAGCCGTCGTAGTAGCCACGCTCAAAGCTGGAGCGATAGCGCGGATCATAGCGTCCTACCTGAGCCGACGGATCGGCCACCCGTCCTCCTGTTCGATCACGCAGACCGTAGTCGTAACCTTGATTGTAGGTCGGATCGCGCGGTGCCTGCTGCTGCGGCACATTCGGCACAGGTGGCGGGACCATGCCGTGATTGGGATAGCCACCGATTTCTCGGTGGCTGTTCATCGTCAAACCATAACTTTGGTTGTAAGCATCGCGATAGGCCATCTCGGTGTTGCGGTCGTAACGCGAAGTATGGCGCTGATAGTTCTGGGGCTGGCCCTGCTGTGCATCCATCTGCCCATCCTGCTGGCCACGCTCAAACGCCATGCTGTTCATCTGCGAGCCCTGATCCCGCATGTCCTGACGGTATGGATTCGCATAGGGATCAGTCCCGTTCGGTCCTAGATAAGGGTCCACGCATTGCGTGAGAAACAGCGGCAGAGCCAGTGTGAGGAGGTGAACTGATTTCATAGGCTGAATCGTATGGGAAGATCACATGCTGGCAAGAATGCAGTCAGCCGAAACTACTTCTTTCCCTTCGCCGCTGCTGCCGTGAACCAGTCGCCGCCACCACCGCCGCCAAAGGGATTGCCCATGCCGCCGCCAGAGCTGCGCTGGCCACCGCCGCCGCTGGAAAAGCTGCGCTGACCACCGGCAGGGCCACCCGCCGGGCGAGGCCCTGCTGCTCCCTGCTTCTTCTCAAAGTCAGGCTTGGATTTCATGCTGAGGGCGATGCGCTTGCGCGGGATGTCCACTTCCGTCACCGTCACCTGCACCCGCTGCGCGACCTTCACGATCTCAGCCGCATCCTTCACAAAGGTGTCGCTGAGCTGGCTCACGTGCACGAGGCCGTCCTGATGCACGCCGATGTCCACAAAGGCACCAAAGGCCGTCACGTTCGTCACAATGCCCGGCAGTTTCATGCCCACGGTGAGGTCCTTCATGTCGTTCACGCCGTCGGCGAAACTGAAGACTTCAAACTGCTTACGCGGATCGCGCCCTGGCTTCGCGAGTTCGTTCATGATGTCCTGCAGCGTCGGCAGGCCCACGTCTTCGCTCACATACTTTTTCAGGTCGATCTTCTGGCGCAGGTCAGCGCGCTGCATGAGATCCGGCACGGTGCAGCCAATCTCTGCCGCCATCTTTTCGACGAGCGGATAGCGCTCAGGATGCACCGCGCTGGCATCCAGCGGATGTGTGGCATCACGAATGCGCAGGAAGCCCGCCGCCTGTTCGAAGGCCTTGTCGCCCAGCCTTGGCACCTTCATGAGATCCTTGCGGCTCTTGAATGGGCCGTTCTCATTGCGGAAGGCAACGATGTTCAACGCGTGGGTAGTGTTCAGGCCGGACACGTAGCTGAGCAACTGCTTGCTGGCCGTGTTCAACTCCACACCCACGCCGTTAACCGCGCTGATCACCACCTGATCAAGACTGGTCTTGAGCTGGTTCTGATCCACATCGTGCTGATACTGACCGACACCAATGGACTTCGGATCGAGCTTCACCAGCTCTGCCAGCGGGTCCATGAGACGACGAGCGATGGAAACCGAGCCACGCACCGTGAGATCCTGATCCGGGAACTCCTCACGTGCGGCTTCGCTGGCGCTGTAAATCGACGCACCGCTCTCATTCACCATGATCACCGGAATCGAAGCCGGCACACCGATCTTCTTCACAAACATCTCCGTCTCACGGCCTGCAGTACCATTGCCAATCGCGATGGCCTGAATCTTGTAACGATCCACCAGATTGAGCACCAGGTTTTTCGCATGCAGCAGACCACTGCCCTCGCCGAGAAGATAGATCACATCGTTGTAGAGAAGCTGCCCCTGCGCATCCAGCACCACCACCTTGCAGCCCGTGCGGAAGCCGGGGTCGATGCCCAGCACACGTTTTTGTCCCAGCGGGGCAGCCAGCAGCAGTTCACGCAGGTTGTCAGCAAACACACGCACAGCCTCCGTGTCCGCCTTCTTCTTCGATTCAAGACGCGCCTCAGTCTCCATACTGGAACTCATCAAGCGCTTGTAGCTGTCCGCACAGGCCAGCTTCATCTGGTCAGAGCAGAGATTGCCGCCTTTGACGAAGAGGTTCTCGAGCATCTTAACTGCCGTGTCTTCCGCCGGCTGGATGCGCATGAGCAGAAACCCTTCTTTTTCCCCACGCCGGATGGCCAGCATGCGGTGTGAAGGGATGGCCTTGAGCGGCTCGCTCCAGTCGAAGTAATCGCGGAACTTCTGCGCCTCTTCCTCCTTCTCTTTGCCGAACATGACCTTGGAAACAACCGTGGACTGCTCCGCAAAAAATTTGCGCAAGGTCGCACGAGCCTCCGCATGATCGCTGATGCGCTCAGCAATGATGTCGCGTGCGCCACTCAGTGCATCCGCAGCATCTTTGACACGCAGCTCTTCGTTTTCGTGATCTGGATTCACAAATTTCGCCACCTCGCCCGTCAGGTCCACGCCATGCGTCATCAGATTGGCCTCGATGAAATCCGCCAGCGGCTCCAGACCTTTTTCTTTCGCAATCGTGGCGCGTGTGCGGCGCTTCGGACGGAACGGCGCAAAGATGTCCTCCAGCGCATTCATCGTCTCCGCCTTCTCGATCTTCCCGCGCAAAGCATCTGTCATCAGCTTGCGTTCTTCGAGCGATTTCACGATGGCCGTGCGGCGGTCATCCAGCGCAACAAGCTGCGTCATGCGCTCCTGAATGTTAAGGATTTGCACTTCATCCAGAGACCCCGTGGCCTCCTTGCGGTAACGGGCGATGAACGGCACTGTGGCCCCATCGGCAAAGAGTTTGGCCGTCGCGCCCACCTGGATGGCCTTCAGGCCCAGCTCCTTGGCGACACGCTCGACATGGGTGACATTGATATTGAGTTCGTTAGCAGCAGACATGGTTGGAAAATAGAAAAGTTAGCGCTGAAAATTCGGTTGGGATGGGTGGAGTTAGCGAGACGATCACACGCAGCAACCATTCAAGATCACATGTGAAAAACTTTTGTCGGAGCCATGGCTTGACATCGTGTTGCGAAATTTCCATGGCTGCTTCGTATGGAAGCTACATGAAGAAATTTTTCGCGGCTTTTCTGGTTTCAACTTGTGCGTTCGCCGCAGAGGACTGGCCGCGCTGGCGTGGGCCAGATTCGGATGGAGGCTGGAATCCGCAGGACATCCCTGCGGACTTTGCCAGGAAAGAGCCCGAACGACTTTGGAAAAAGGAGATCAACGCCGGATTCGGCGGTGTCACCGTCAGCAGTGGACGGGTGTATGTGATGGACCGGCTCAAGGTGCCAAAAGAGGTCGAACGCATCCTGTGCTTTGACGCGGAGAGCGGCAGAAATGTCTGGGAGCACGCCTGGGAGGTCAGCTACGGCAGCATGGATTACGGAACCGGGCCGCGTTCATCGGTGAACATCACCGCTGGCAAGGCCTACGTTTTGGGTGCGACGGGAGTGGCCTCATGTCTCGATGCCGTGACGGGTCAGGTGCTGTGGCAGGTGGACACGGTCAAAACCTTCGGGGCAAAGATTCCCACCTGGGGTTTTGCCGCGTCGCCGGTGGTCGATGGGGATCGAGTCTTGCTGCATGTCGGAGCGAATGCAGGCTCAGTCATCGCCTTGGACAAAAGCTCCGGCCAAGAACTCTGGCGCGGCGGCCCTGATCCAGCGGGTTACTGCACACCGGAAATCATCTCGCACGCGGGCACACGTCAGCTCATCGCCTGGGGGCCGGACCATGTGCAGAGCCTCAATCCAGACAGCGGTCGGGTGAACTGGCTCTTTCCATACAAAATCACCTATGGCGTCAGCATCGCTCAACCGCTTTACCATGACGGCATTCTCCTCGTCTCCGGCTACTGGCACGGTGCCAAGGCGCTTCAGCTCGGCAAGAGTCCGGGGCTGCTGTGGGAAAACAAAACCGAAATCTGCGGCCTCATGTCGGCCCCCTTGTTCAAAGACGGCGTCGTTTACATGCTCGACAAGACTCGCGGCCTCCAGGCCTTCGAACTCAAGACCGGCAAAATTCTCTGGAGCGATGACAACTCGCTGACGCCGAAGGACAGGAATCCGCAGATGAGCCTCGTATGGATGCAGGAATCAAACAACCTCGCCGCATTGCTCAACGCCAGCGGTGAACTCGTCTATGTCACACTGAAGCCCGAAAAGCGCGTGGAACTGGCCCGATGGCAAATCACCGGCAAAACCTGGGCGCATCCGGCTTTCGCGGGCAACAGGGTATTTGCTCGCAGCGATAAAGAATTGTCAGCCTGGCGGCTTTGGTAGTCAGCATGAAACTCTGGCTGCCCATCCTCCTCGTCGTCTTCGTCATCGCCGCCGCTCCCGCACCTGAACCACCCGCCTGGAAGGCTGGCGCCGCCTCCGCCAAGATCACTCCGGAGAAACCCATGTGGATGGCAGGCTATGCGGCACGCACCAAGCCCTCCGAGGGCGTAGAGCTCGACCTCTATGCCAAAGCATTCGTACTCACCGATCAATCGGGCGGGCTCTTCGCCCTCATCACGATGGATTTGATCGGCGTGCCGCGAAATCTCCGCGTCGCTGTCGCTGAACGCGTGAAAAAAGAACACGGCATCGAACCCGCAAACCTCGCCATCAACGCCTCCCACACTCACAGCGGCCCCGAATTGCGCACCAGCAAGATTCATGGCGCGGACGATCTGGCGCTGCGTGAAAAAGAAGCCGCTGAATACACGTCCCAGTTGGAGAACACCTTGGTAAAACTGGTCGGCGAAGCTCTTCAAAAATCCGCCCCCGCCCATCTCGACTACAGCACCGCCCGCTGCGGTGTCTCCATGAACCGCCGCACCCCCGATGGCAAAGGCGGCTGGAGCAATTTCCCCAATCCGCAAGGCCCCGTCGATCAAACCGTGCCCGTGCTCAAAGCCAGCAGCGCCGAAGGCAAGGACATCGCGATCATCTTTGGTTACGCCTGTCATTGCACCACGCTCGGCCACCAAAAATTCAGCGGCGACTACGCGGGCTATGCGCAGCAGGAGATCGAAAAAGCGCACCCTGATGCCGTGGCGATGTTTGCGAACGGATGCAGCGGCGATCAGAACCCTTACCCGCGCAGGACGATGGAACTCGCCCAGACGCACGGCAAATCCCTCGCCACCTCCGTGCAGGCGGCACTGGAAACGAACATGCAGCGACTCAAAGGCCCCATCCGTGCCGCGTATCGTGAAATCCCTCTGGCCTATGACACACTCCCAACCAAGGAACAGCTTCTCGAAGAGCAAAAATCCACCAACAAGTGGATGTCCACACATGCCACCCGCGTGTTGCAGCGCATCGCCGATGAAGGCCCCCTGCCCACCACCTATCCCTATCCCGTGCAGGTGCTGCGTCTGGGCAACGACCTCACCTGGGTCACCCTCGGCGGCGAAGTCGTCGTGGATTATTCACTCCGCCTCAAGCAGGACCTCAAAGATCCCATCGTGTGGGTCAGCGGCTACACCAACGACGTCATGGCCTACATTCCCAGCCTCCGCATCTGGCAGGAAGGCGGCTACGAAGGCGGCGGCGCCATGATCTATGGCTCACATCCCACACGATGGAGCGACAAGACCGAGGAGAATATTGTCAACACGGTGATGGAGTTGCGGAAGGCCGTCGAGTGAAAACAAAGCAGGCCAGCACTCAGGAGCTTTTCTTCCCGAATTTAATGCGGTCATAGACTTCAGCCAAGGGAAGCTGAATGCCGAGGCTTTTGATGGCGAGTTCTTGATCGAGGCCCTTGGCTTCGGTGAGGAACCAGAAGCCGTCGCCATGACGTTCGTAGATCTCGATGTGAGGGCTGGTCTGGGAAATGAGAATGTAGGCTTTGAGAGAGTCAAGCTGGCGGTAGTTCTCGGCCTTCTTACCGCGATCATAGCTTTCGGTGGATTTGGACAGCACCTCGAAGACGATGGTCGGATTAATGGCGGTCTGCTGACGCTTGTCCTTGGGATCAAATTCAAGCTTCTTGCAAAAGACAGAGGCGTCCGGGTAGGTGACGAGACCGGTGGCGGGAACCTTGATGCGCAAATTGCTGTCACAGGGCATGCAGGTTTTGCCTTTGAGCCTGATGCCAAGTTCGCGAAGAAGGCTGGCCACGATCAAGCTGTGTTCCAGACTGCCGCCTGCCATGGCAAATATCTCGCCGTCGTGAAACTCGCTTTTGTACACCTCGTTTTCTTCCAGGTCGTAGTACTGCTCGACAGTGTATTTGGTTTTGGCTTTTGCGATGCCCATAATGGCTAAAGCTACCACTTTGGGGATTTGATTCAATCAACGAAACGGCCCGGGAGGTAATCCCGGGCCGTCGAAGAGTTGCAGATATCGCACACAGAGTGTGCGCATCCATCACTTGCTGTTCTCAGCAAACTGCGCGTCGAAGATGATCTTCGAAGGCGGGAAGTCGATCTTCTTGACGAAGGCGGCGGATTCGGCAGCACCGAACTCGCGGTCCATGGCGCCGTCTTCCCACTCGACGCTCAGCGGGCCACCGTAGTCGATGTCGTTGAGGGCGCGGATGATGCGCTCGAAGTTGATGTTGCCACGGCCGACGGACTTGAAGTCCCAGTAGCGGCTCGGCTTGTGGAAATCGACGTGACCGC
This sequence comes from Verrucomicrobiaceae bacterium, assembly GCA_027490195.1. GTDB lineage: Bacteria > Verrucomicrobiota > Verrucomicrobiia > Verrucomicrobiales > Verrucomicrobiaceae > Prosthecobacter. The sequence continues at coordinate 43,761 of JAIXYN010000085.1, forward strand.
CGAAGACGCCAGCGGTGCCGTCACCGATGCCCCAGGCGACATCCTTCATGTGCACGTGGAAAATGCGGTCGCTGAACTTGTAGAGGAACTTCACATAATCGACTCCCTGGTAGCCGAAGTGGCTGGGGTCGTAGTTGAAGCCGAAGGCGGGATGGTAATCGACAGCCTGCAGAGCGCGCTCGGCGCTGGCGATGTCGAAGGCGATCTCCGTGGGATGCACTTCGAGGGCGTAACGAATGCCGAGCTTTTGATACTCGTCGAAGATCGGGGTGAAGCGCTTGGCGAAGTCCTTGTAACCGGCGTCGATCTGGCCCGGAAGGTTTGGCGGGAAGGAATAAACGAGGTGCCAGATGCTGCTGCCGGTGAAGCCGTTGACGACGCTGACGCCGAAACGCTTCGCCGCATGCGCGGTCTTGATGAGCTCTTCAGCAGCGCGCTGGCGGACGCCTTCAGGATTGCCGTCGCCATAAATGTGGCCGGGAAGAATCTGGGCGTGGCGTGGGTCGATGTTGTCGCACACGGCCTGGCCGACGAGATGGGTGGAGATGGCGTGGCACTGCATCCCTGCGGCTTTCAGTTTGGCGCGTTTGGCATCGCAGTAGGCCTGGTCGGCCTTGTCCACTTCGAAGTGGTCGCCCCAGCAGGCGAGTTCGACACCATCATAGCCGAAGGCTTTGGCCTTCTGGATCATGGTATCAACGGGAAGATCGGCCCACTGGCCGGTGAAAAGAGTGACTGGGCGTGGCATGTCAGGTGTGAGGTTGAGTTGAGGCAGGGAAGAAGGAGAAAGATTGGCGAAAGTCGAATGTGAATGACAATTTTTTGCGCTGGACGGCTATTTGCGCTCGACCGCCTGGGAGCGGACCAGGGTGTAGGGGAGATCGAGGGTGAGCTCAGCAGGCTTGCCTTCCGCGTCGTTGACTTGAGCGATGTTTTTGAGATTGCCTATGATCTTGGTGTTCAGATCCAGCATGTCAGAGAGGCGGCGGACGAGCGTGATGTCGAAAGATACCTCCATGCGGCTGAGGTAGTTCATGGGCCGCTCCATGGTGAAATTGCCCACGAGATGAACGGTGGCCTGCGGCCCGTCGGGGCCCTGATCCACCGCAGCCAGGGTGCATTCGATGTCCTTCGCGACCACCGCGCCGTAGTCTTTGCCGCTGGACTCATTGATGCTGACTTTCCATGTCTCGCCGGATTGGTGCGTTTGGTTGATGAGGCACGCTTCAGGAATTTCCAGTAGAAGCCGGGTGAACGCCAGATCATTGAGGAACTTCTGCTGCTCTGCGGTGGGCTTGCCTCCGACCATGGCGTATTTCCATTTTCCGTTCGACTTCCGCAAGCGTAGGGTTTTGCCCTGCAATGGCCCGGCTTGCTCGGCAGGGGGAGGCGCGATGCCAGTGTAATTGATCAGTTCACAGACCATCTCGCGCACCTGCACCTCCTCGGTGTCATTTCCCAGCACGCGTCGGACGAGGTTGACCCGTTGAACGAAGCGGCAGAAGAAATCATTGGCCAAATTGGACTTCTGCATGCGGCTTTTTCCCTCCTGCACCCGCACTTCGCGTTTTTCCCGCAATTGCGTGCCGGTGCGGAGCGAAGAAGGAGCCCCCAGATCCACAGGCCCGCCGACACTGTCAGCAGCGTTCAGATGAACGGAGATGAGCAAAAGCAGCAGGAGGCGCAGCGGGGCATGCATGCCGGGAGACTACCAAAGCCATGCGTGCCAGCACAAGCGGCAAGTGCAGGGCCAATGTAGGGTGGCCTCATTTCATGCTTGGCGAATACCGCCCGTTCATTCCATGATGCGCCCATGAACCGAGTGTTTCTCCTCTTCATTGCCTTCACTGCCACGATTCATGCGCAGTGGACCACTTCGCGCATTCAAGGTTCACCGGAGGCCCCAAAGCCCTGCATTGCGGAGCAGACTTTTGCTTCCATCCAATTTCAGGATGCCTTGGAGATGATCGCCGCGCCCGGCGCGCATCGCTTTGTCGCCGTTGAAAAGGGCGGCAAAATTTGGAGCTTCAAGGATGGACCGGATGCGGATCAAAAAGACCTGCTCATTGATCTCAAGCCGGACCATCCGCTGCTGCAATACGCCTACGGCATTGCCTTTCACCCACGTTGGAAGGAGAACGGCTACGTCTTCCTCTGCTATGCCTACGGCGACAAAGTACCCGATGGCACGAAGCTGTCGCGTTTCAAGCTCACTCAGCAGGAGCCACCGGTGCTTGATCCCAAATCGGAAACCGTGCTGCTGACTTGGCGAAGCGGCGGTCACAATGGAGCTTCATTGCAATTCGGCCCCGATGGCATGCTCTACATCTCCACCGGTGACGCCGAAGTCCCCTCTCCGCCCGATCCGCTGAACACTGGGCAGGATATCAGCGATCTGCTGTCGTCCATCCTGCGCATCGATGTGGATCATGCGGACGACGGCAAGGCGTATGCCATTCCGCCGGACAACCCGTTTTTAAAAACACCGCAGGCCATGCCGGAAATCTGGGCCTTCGGCTTTCGCAATCCGTGGAAGATCAGCTTCGATTCCAAGGGACGCCTGTGGTGCGGGGACGTCGGCTGGGAGCAGTGGGAAATGATTCATCTGGTCCAGCGTGGCGGCAACCATGGCTGGAGCGCGTATGAGGCAAGCCAGCCGATCAAGCCCGAAACCCAGCGACCCGAGCCCATCATCCCGCCCGTGGCAGCACATCCGCACACGGAGGCTGCGAGCATCACCGGCGGCTATGTTTATCACGGCACACGTTTTCCCGAACTGCGCGACGCCTACATCTACGGCGACTACGAAACCGGCAAAATCTGGGCGCTGTGGCATGATGGCAAACAAGTCACCCGCCGCGAGGAAATCGCCGACACACCACACAAAATCGTGACCTTTGGTCAAAGCGAGGACGGCGAGCTGTATTGGATGAACTGGGAAAAAGACACGCGCATCTACCGCCTGGCACCGAATCCCGCCGTCAGCAAACCTAACCAGTTCCCGCGCAAACTCAGTGACACCGGCCTTTTCACCGACACCGCCGCGCAAGCACCCGCCGCTGGAGTGCTACCCTTTGAGATCGCCGAGCCCATGTGGCAGGACGGTGCCAAGGCAGCGCGGTTCATCGCCCTACCCGAAGGCAAAAGCATCAAGACAACCGTCAGCGGCAATCCCACCAAACCGAACTACAAAGTCGAGTGGCCCGCCGAATCCGTCCTCGCCCGTACCATCACCTGGCCGGCCACGCAGCAGCGCATTGAAACCCAGGTTCTTCATTTCGACGGCGAGACCTGGAACGGCTATTCCTACCGCTGGAACGACAAGGGCACCGATGCCGAACTCGTCGCCGCTGATGGCGCAGAGTTCTCCGTCCAAAAACAGCCCTGGCGCATCCATGGCCGCGCCGAATGCGCCCGCTGCCATACCAGCTGGAGCGGCTTCGCTCTTGGATTTCAGCCGGATCAGCTCGTCAGCATTGGCGGCAAAAAACCAGCCGAAGCATCAGGTTTGTTTAATGGTCCCTTTCTTGAACGGTTGCCCACGCATCTCGTTTCCAGCCAGGATAAAGCAGCAAATCTCGAAACCCGCGCCCGTTCCTGGCTGCACGCCAACTGCGCCCATTGTCATCGCCGCCATGGCGGCGGCAGCGTGCCCCTGATGGTGAACTTTGATCTGCCCACGGCTGAGACGATGATGCTGTATGAAAAGCCCACGCGGGGTGATCTAGGCATCAAGGACCCTGCCGTCGTCCATCCTTTGGCCCCTCAACGAAGCATTCTGTTTCATCGTGTGGCCCGCACCGGAAGCGGCCACATGCCGATGATTGGCGCACGTGATCCTGATCCGTCAGGGGTTGGGCTGCTGTGGGACTGGATCAGCGATCTCCCCACCCAAAATACGCCTGCGCTGAGCTCCATCGCTGAACTTGACCGGAAGAGCCGCTCGAACTTTGAAGACGCTGTTGCTCTGCTTGAGGCCAACAAACCAATTGAGGGGGCGGATCCCATGCGCTGGTTCCCGACTCCGTCTCATTTGATGATGGTGATCAGCAGCGGTTTGCTGGCCCCTCAGGCTCGTGAAGCCGCCATCAAAGCCGCGATGGCAAGTGGCGATCCGAACATCACCTCCTTGTTTGAACGCTTCCTGCCGCCAGACCAGCGGGTGAAGACACTTGGCGTGAATTTTGATGCGAAAAAACTCCTCGAAGTCCAAGGCGACGCGAGGCGCGGTGGTGAACTTATCAGCATGAGCGGCAAGCTGGCCGCCTGCCTCGCCTGCCACATCGTCAACGGCATAGGCCGCGATTTCGGGCCTGATTTGAGCAAAGCGGGGGCGCGACTGACACGTGAGCAAATCCTCGAGAGCCTGCAAAAACCCTCAAAAAACCTGGCCAAGGGTTACGAGACCTGGCTCGTCACATTGAAGGATGGCAGCGTGCAAAGCGGGTTCGTCACCCATTCCGATGAAGGAGCGATCACGCTCAAGCTCCCCACTGGGCAGCCGCAGACGATCAAGCGTGACCAAATCAAAAGTCAGCAACCGCTGCCGGTGTCACTGATGCCCGAAGGTCTGCTGCAAGGCATGACAGAACAGGAAGCGGCAGATGTGATCGCGTTCTTGGCGGGATTGAAATAAGCGTGCGTAGAATCTCCAACCGATGAGAAACCTCTTTACACCGGCACTGCATGGTACGTTTCCTTGTCATTGATGCACACCACGCCCGTCACCTGCCCAAGCTGTTTTCAGGAGTTTGAAGTTCCTGCGCCCTCGTACAATGAGGTGCCCTGCGATGTGGACTACGACTGTGAAATCTGCTGCAGGCCGCTGCGCATCTTTTTCTCCGAAGACGACGGTGAAATATTGGGCATGGCCTACGGATTGGGAGAGAACGGACCTTATGGGTAAATCCCAGCGAACCATAGCCTGACATTATGGTACTCCCAAGTATCGCCTTTCTTATGTCTCCCTTGCGCGTTTTCGCAGAGAATGCATTTGGCTGTTTGCAAAAACAGAAGTTGTCGTTAATCTCGAAAAATCCCGCTGCCAGGAGTCTGGTGGATGGGAAGCTTAACAAACAGGTTAACACCCACACACACACATGAAAATCGCTATCCTCGCCCTCATCGCGGCTTCTGCCGTCCTCTCCGCTTGCCAGCAGCCTGCTCCTCCGCCACCACCACCACCAGTGCACAGCGGCAAGTAAGCAGTCCGCCGCCTAGCGCGGCTGGTTGTGTAACTTACGTGTGATCATTTCATGATCCGTCTTGCCACTGTTCTGTCGCTGCGTCCGTGATGCTTCATGCATCCTGTTCCAGCTAAGACGGCATGTGCGAAGTGCGACGCCAAAGCGAAGGCCGACTGCAAAGACGGTCACAAGCTCAAGTCTGACAGCAAGCTGTCATATTGCGCCGCCGTTCCCTACCCAACCGGGGGACGGTGGCTTTTTTTTGCCCTCTGCGCTGGAATCTGGATGCTGGATTCCCGTTTTTACTCCAATCGTATCCCCACATGCCAGACTGCCTGCTCGCCCTTGAATCTTCCTGTGATGAGACTGCTGCGGCTATTTGTACGCTCGAGGGTGAGCTGATCGCCGGCCGTATCGCCTCACAGATTGAAATCCACCGCCAGTATGGCGGCGTCGTGCCGGAAGTGGCCTCCCGCAATCACATCCTCCACGTGCGGCCACTGGTTCAGCAGGTCCTGGCTGACGCAGGCAAAACGCTCGGTGACATGTCCGCTTTTGCAGCCACCAGTGGTCCGGGGTTGGTCAGTTCACTGCTCATTGGTACTTCGATGGCCAAGGCGCTCGCCATCGCAGAAAACAAGCCCTTCCTTGCCGTGAACCACATGGAGGGCCATTTGCTCTCCCCTTTTATGAATGGCAACGGCTCGGTGCGTGCCTGTGTGGCGCTCATCGTCAGTGGCGGACACACGATGCTGGTACGCGTGCATGGCGTGGGCCGCTACGAATTGCTGGGCCGCACGCGTGATGACGCCGCAGGTGAAGCCTTCGATAAGGTCGCCAAGATGATCGGCCTCCCCTACCCCGGTGGGCCGGAGATCGACAAACTCGCCACGCGCGGCGATCCAACCGCCTTCGCCTTTCCACGGAGCTTCCTGGATGGCCGCAGCCTGGAGTTCAGTTTCAGCGGCTTGAAAACCGCCGTGCTGTATGAACTGCCGCGCGTCGATCTCAAGAGCGAGCAGGTGCTGGCCGATCTCAGTGCCAGTGTGCAGGCGGCCATCATCGACGTGCTGGTCGAAAAACTGGTGCTCGCGGCGAAGCAATGCGGCGAGACACTCGTCACGGTTAGCGGCGGGGTCAGTTGCAACCGTGGCCTCCGCGCGGCACTCACTGCACGCTGCGCCAAAGCAGGCCTGCAACTGCTGCTCGCACCGCCCGATCTTTGCACCGACAATGCCGGCATGATTGCATTCGCCGCTGCGCAACGTTTCAGCATCGGCCACACCTCTCCTTTGGAGGCGGATGTGGATCCCAACCTCTCCCTCGTCAGTTAATCCCCATCCTCCTATTTATGCGCCCGCTCCTACTTCTTCTCTGCGCATTCACCAGCCTGCAAGCAGGCGACTGGCCGCAGTTTCTCGGCCCGCAGCGCACCTGCACCGCCACTGACGAAACCGCCATCGTCGGCACCGCTGAACCCGAGATTGTGTGGAAGCGCATGCTTGGCAGCGGCCACGCCGGACCAGTGGTAAGCGACAACTGTGTAATCATGACGCACCGTCAAGGCGGCGAGATCATTACCGAGGCACTGGCAGCCGCAGATGGCAAATCCCTCTGGAAACACGCCTACCCCACCACCTACCGCGACAGCTTTGGCTTCGACAATGGCCCCCGCGCCGTGCCGTGCATCGCCGCAGGCAAAGTTATCACCCATGGCCCGGAAGGCATCGTTCAAGCGCTCAATTTTAAAACGGGCGAACTGATCTGGAGCTACGACACCGTCGCCGAGCTCGAATCACCGCAGGGGTACTTTGGCCGCGCCTGCTCGCCGCTTGTCACGGATGGCAAAGTGCTGCTCAACGTGGGTGGCAAGAACGCTAAGGGCGGCGCAGGCATCATCGCGCTGGATCTTGCCACGGGCAAACTCCTCTGGCAGGCTACGGACGACGAAGCGAGCTATTCCTCCCCCCTGCTGCTCCCCGAAGATCCGGGAGTGAGCGCCTTTTTCACCCGCCGCGGAATCCTGCTGACACAAGTCAGCGACGGCAAGGTCCTGGCAGATGAATACTTCCGCGCCAAGATCGACGCCTCTGTCAATGCCGCTGCCCCAGTGCCTTGTGGGGATGGCAGGCTGCTTTTCACCGCCGCTTACGATGTCGGTGCTGACCTGTGGCAGTGGAACAAGACTGAACGCAAATTGACCAACGTGTGGAAAAAAGCCGACACCCTCGACTGCCACTACACCACGCCGGTTTATCACGCCGGGCATGTCTTTGGCCTGCACGGCAGACAAGAGAGCGGCATGACGCTGCGTTGCATTGCTGTGGCCGATGGCAAGATCGCCTGGGAAGCGCCGGATCACCTCCAGGGCGGAACCTTGATTCTGGTGGGCGACAAAATCCTGATGCACACCGAAGCCGGAGAACTGTGGATCTTCGCCGCCGACTCGAAGAAATTCAATCTCCTGCAGCGCAGCCAGATCACCCGGGCGGGACACCGCAGCCATGACGCCTACTCAAATGGCCAGCTCTATGCGCGGGACGCGGAGAAATTGGTCGTGCTGAAGGTGAAGTAGGCACTGAGAGCCGCTAAGACCTGAAGTGAGGGGCCGTGACAGGGTCTCTCCAGACATCCAGGGCGGTGCCCACGGGCACAGGGAGCTCTGTGGTGCGCCTTCAGAATGGACAGGAGGTCTTTCAGTTGGAAGTCGATGCGCGCGAGGGCGTCGTCGTAGCCACGCGCCTCATTCGCCGGCACCTTCCCCTCAATTTGGCTTTGACTGACAATGTTTTACGCCGGGCGATGCGTACATAATGCCTGGCATTATTATCTCCCAAAGAGCCCAGGCGAGGCCACACAGCATGAGCCACGAATACTCCACCCTTTCCCGGCTCGCAGCGCCTTGCAGCACAGCGCATCTCAGTTGCGCGTGAAAAAGATGCCGGGCATTATGAACGCGTGACTGCGTGATCATCATCGTCGTACTCACGCGCCTCATCCGCCGGTGCCTCTGCCTCCATTTGGCTTTGATTGTCAATGTTTTAGGTCAGGCGATGCGTACATAATGCCTGGCATGTTTTTTCCAGCCGGAGGGAGGAGGGTTTCTGACGTTCTCACAAGCGGCATGATCTGGCTCCACCGCAACGCGGTGGATGGCTCGAAGACCCACCATGCCCGCGAACGACGGTCTTTGCTGAGGGTGAGAGCGTGGCTGTCAACTTTTTGCACACTAACCCCAAGGGTTCACCTTTTGTAGCCCTCCATAAAAGATTCATAACTTCCTTTTTCTCGTTCCCCACCGTGAATTGCGGCTTGCCGCAGCCAATATCGGGCCTTTTCTCGATCATAGACAACCAACAAGAAGTGATGCGCCAGTCTCGTTGCCGCGCTGGAATCACCAGCTTCAGCTAGTCTTGTGAACTTTTGTTGTTCCTGCAAGTTAAGGGCAATTCCTTCAACAAGTAAGTGGGGCTTCATGCTGTCGCCGACCTTTTGTTGAGAGCTTTTGCAGGAAACCAAAATAAGAACAGATGCTGCAATCGAAAGTTTTAAAGCGTTTGTTTTCATGATTTTTTTCCTTTGAAAAGATCCTTAACCTTCCCCCAAAAAGAAGTTTTAGGAGAATCCTTTTCGGTATTGTCTTTGCTAGAAGATTCTGGGCGAAGCGGTGGAATGGTATTAGTGCGCACTAGTTTGCCATTTTTATCAAATACGTTCGTGTGTCCCTCTTTCGAAAAATCACCTTGAAGGTCACCCAGCTTGCCTTTTTCAGTAGCGCCATTTTTTGCCGGAACCGACCCCCACTTGCCACTTAAATCAGTATACCCGTATTCGACTGGCGCTTCGAATTCCTTCTCGCCAAGAACTTTGGCAGTGCGCGCAGCTATTGGAAACTTGCCTTCGCTAAGTTGAATATTTCCCGTGCGGCATGCTGTGCATATAATCCCATCAGCTTTAGGATAAAATGGATGGCTTTTAATTTGATTGGCGGCCCATCTTTCATAACGATTTTTACCAGTATTGGAATCAAAGAAGCTGTCAGGAGTTCCATGCATGCCAAAGACAAGTTTTGTCGGATTGGCTTTCGCTACTGCAACTAGCTGTTTTTCTATTATTGCATCATCCAAATAATCCGGATGAAAAAATTCCAACAAGTTAGGTGGCCTATTTGCTGGAGCATCAGCCAACCCCAAGGGGTCGAACGACGTCCAAGGGTTCTGCTTCACATAGGCATAGACATTGGGGCCATCCACAAACCCCGCCGGGTCTCTTGAGAGCCACACGCCGGTCTCCAAAAAAGATGCCGGGCATCATGTACTCATCACAAGTCGTAAATTATTGTAAATCAATGTTCGATAGACGCTGCTGCGCCGACCGATCAGGCGCGTGAGCACGGCGGATAAGGATCAGGTGCCTCGCAGCAACTGCTGGATTCAAGCTCCGACACGTTTACTCTGCCTACCATGGCTCAGATCGGCAAACGCAACTCTCTCATCGTCCTCCACAGTACGCCGCACGGCATTTATCTGGATGGGGGGGATCACGGGGAGATTCTGCTGCCGAACCGTTACATCGCCAAGGGCACCAGCCTGGGCGATGCTTTGGATGTCTTCATCTATCGAGATTCAGAGGATCGCCTCGTGGCCACCACGGAGACGCCGTTTGCCATGGTGGGCGAATTTGCCACGCTGGAAGTGGTGAGCGTGAACCGCAACATCGGCGCGTTTTTGAACTGGGGCCTGCTGAAGGATCTGCTGCTGCCGTTTCGTGAACAGGCGGATCAGGTTTATGTAGGAGATAAGGTCGTGGCCTACATCATGCTGGATGAGAAAACGGACCGTATCATCGCCACCACGCGCCTGAACCGGCATTTGAGCCGCGAGCGACCGCCTTTCAAGCCGGCGCAGCCTGTGCCGCTGCTCATCACCGCCCGCACCCCGCTGGGTTACAATGCGATTGTTGCGGGGACGCACATCGGCCTGCTCTACCACAGCAACATCGGGGCTCCGCTTCAGGTCGGACAAAGAATCAACGGTTTCGTCAGCGCCATTCACCCCAGTGGCAAGATCGACCTCAGCCTGGATGCTTCGGGCTACCAGCGTGTCGCATCACTGACGGACCGCATTCTCGAAGCGCTCAAGAACAATGGCGGCAGACTCGACTTTGACGACGACAGCCATCCCGAGGCCATTCGCAGCCATTTCGAAGCCAGCAAAAAGGCGTTCAAGCAGGCACTGGGCTCGCTTTACAAACAACGCCGCATTGAGTTCACCCGCCCAGGTATTGCGATCCTGGACATTCGCGCAGCCAAGGACGGGGATTGGGAGCCTTCTGCCAAACGAGGCTGATTCAGCCTGCGACTAGCTTAGATCGGCCCTAGACCGCAGTGATTAGATGTTCGCAAATTTGTAAATCAATATTGATTGTTTTACAAATAAAGATATATTTAGAGACCGTTATTCATGAAGTCTTTAATAAATTGGCGATCTCACACTCTTTTTTTAATTTTTTGGGGCTCCTGCATGCTGGGAAAGCTGGGTGCGACCATCACAGCCACCAACATAGCGGTCGTCGGCTATGACGATTATCGCGGCACATTTTCAATGATGGCCTTGGGCAACTTGGCTGCGGGCGAAGTCATTTATTTCACCAACAATGGCTGGAGCAGCAGCCAAGGAATGTTCAACGGGGCCGATCCGTCACAGGGTGCCGGAAATGAATCTTTGATCAAACTGACTCTGAATGAGTCCATTGCAGCAGGCAGCGTGATAGCCAGCAATATGGCCAGCAGCGCCTGGACTTGGACCAACAGTGGGGTCATTCCTGGTCAGGTGGAGGGTGCGGCGGTTTTTAGCGATCTGGCATTCAATTTCGAATCTGATCAAATCTATGCGTTTCAAGCTCATCCTGACAATCCCTTGCTGAATCCCACCCATTTCATCTACGCCCTGCATTTTGGCAGTGCGGACTACCCTGGATTTTCTGATTCTGAAGACCCACTCACCGGAGACATCCCCCCCGGTTTGTCAGCATTAGATGGCACCGCTTTTGCCCACACCAACTTCTCTTTTCACGGAGACGCCGACGGCAATCATTCTGCCTGGGGGGTGAACATGAATTCATCTGCAATCCAGCAGTTGCTGGCCAATGGAGGTTCGAAGGCTCAGTGGCTCAGTGCCATCGGCGATAGCAACAACTGGGGCCCGGTATTGAGCCCAGCGGGGGCAGTGCCTGAGCCAACTAAAACGATGCTGCTGTTTGTCAGTGTCATGGCCGTCTTTTTCAGACACAGCCGTCACAAATGATGGTCTTTGCTATTTTTATAGTAAATATATATTTATCCTTGATTGCTTAAGGGCTGGCAGATAATTTAGGGAGCTTTTGATCTCCCGTATTACCAGTGCCTTTGGGTGTCTTGCCTTTCTCTCAGCCCAGCTCTTGGGCGCTGACATCATGGTCAATGAGTACTACAATGGCAGCGGGACCGTCAGACCCGGAACCAAGATGGCCAGAGATGAGTTCATCGAATTCGTCATCGTCGGGGAAACCACTGCTGCAAGCCTGGCCAGCCTCACTTTTGGCGACAGCAACGACGCCACCTCCCAACTGCAAGGGGTGTTTCGTTTCGCCCAGTCAACGCTGCAGCAGGCGCTCGACAGTGCCCAGCTACTGGCATTTTTGCCTGGGACCATCTTCGTGGTCAAAGGCGTTGATCTAGGCACTCAAAACCTCGGATACGACCCACTGAATGGCAATTGGAGCATTGAGCTTGTGGCCGGACAAGGGGCGCTGGACCACCCTGAAACCAAAATCAACAGCAACATCTCCATCGGCAACAACGGTGACACTGTCTGGATTTCAACCACCACCCCGGTGCGCAATAGCGACACCAGCGGCTTCATTCACGCCATAGGCCATGACGATAATCCAGGGCTGATCGCCACGAATGTCGCCGCAGTTTTCGGAGCTGAAAACATCCTGCCGTCCACCATTCCAAGTGGCACCTCCATAGCCAACTTCGGAGACACCACGGAATCTCTTGTGGCCACCTCCACCGCCACCATGGGGACAGCCAATGGCGGGCAGAATTCGATATGGATCGATGGTCTGAGGTATGTCGGTCTGGCCGCAGCACCCGAACCCAGCCGGAGCATGCTTCTCTTGGGCTCTTCAGCGGCTTTTGTTTTTCGGCGACAGCGCAAAGGAGGTCTGTGTGCCTGAGCCCCGCCCCCAGCGCAGCCGCAGCACGCATGCGGTGCTAAGCCATGTGCCCGGGCTGGAGCGCTGGTGGATGCCGCCCGCTGCCCCTGTTTCCGCCGCCGCCTCTCCCCGGCACAAGGAACTGCGTTTCCAAAGTGGCGATCCATTTGAGCGCTTCGCCTTCATGCGATACGCGATCATTGCCCTTTCCATCATCACTCCTGCGATCATCCTCACGACCGCCAATTTCACCCCTGGACTCGTGCGCCATGACTGGTCTGCTGATCCCATGCAAGAAGTTCGGCGCTCGTTGCAAAGCGGCCAGCAGCATACCGCTCTTGCCTCTTTGAAAGCTGAAGTTGAACGTTCGCCGCAAAATCCGGAAATTCTCCGCGCCCTGGCCACCTTGGCGGCCGACATTTCCCCGGCGGATGCGCGGCGTTGCTACCACCGGCTCAATGCCCTTGGTCTTGCCACGGACGCCGACTACGCCGGGCATGCCGCCCTGCTGGCAAAGCTCCACGACTTCACGGGAGCCAAGGCGGTTCTCTCAAACATTTCAAAAGAAGCCCAGTCCATGCCCCAGGCACAATATGCCTGGCTGTCCATCTGGCGTGAAGCCGGAGATTTTGCCTCAGTGGCCGATACTTTGGAAAAGCTGGATGCCCAAGCCCCTTGCGATGTCGAAATCGTCCTGGATCTCGTTCGCAAAGCCGCCTCCGCCAAAACGCCCCGCGACCTTCTGGCCCGCATCGAAGGCAGCCTGCTCAAAAGCCTGCGCCACTGGATGAGTACCGGACGTGCGCAGGATGTGCTGTCCCTTGCCAAACAGATGGCCACCCTGCCGCTCTGCAACAGCGTGCACCGCACGCACATGGCCCAGATCCTCCGCAACCTTCCCGGCACTCCGGTGCAGCACCGTCTGGCAGCCGTGCGCTTTGCCCTGCCAAACCAGCTCTCCACCGCCGACCAACAGCAACTCCGCACCGATTACGAAAGTGAGATCGCCTGGAGCGGTGGTCTCAGTGCGGAGGAGAAAGATAACGTCGCCATTTTTCTCCAGTCGCAGAACGAACACGCGCTCATCATCGCCCTGATCAGCGACCGCGAAGCCCTCACGGAGCCCAAGCTCTTCGCCCACCGCTTTGATGCGCTTCTTGAACTTGGCAAATGGCGCGAAGCGGGGGCCCTGAACGCCGCTCATGGAGCCCCGATACTGCCTCATTCACGCACCCTCGCCCATGCCTTCGCGACTCTGCAAAACCGCATGTCGCGAAGCCACACCGTTGAAATCCTGCTCCATGAAGCTCTCAGCGCTTCTCAGCGCGAGAACCGCTCTTTGGACTGCTACGCCATTGGTTGTGCTGCAATCGACCACACCCTTCCCAACCTCGCCGCCACTGCTTTTGCCGCCGCGCTCGACATATCCAATGACCGCGCCAAAACCATGCAGGCCATCGTTCGCAGCGCACGCCAGGGCCGGCTGCCGCTCGACACGCTCATGCGTTCCCTCATCGGCAGTCCCGCCATGCAGGATGAATCCATTCAGGAATCCCTGATCTACCTCAGCCTGCTCACCAGCCAAAAGGTGGATGCCATGCTCGCCGTCGTTCGCAATCGCCGCCAGATCTCCCCGGAGAACGTTTATCTCCGCTTCCTCGAAGCCTTGGCCCTGCATCAGCAAGGCCGCTCATTTGAAGCCGCCAGCCTGCTCATTCCCCTGCCGCAGTATCGCTGGCATCAGGGAGAAGCCGCCGTCCTCGCCAGCATCATCGCTTCGTCTGGAAAAATCGAACGCTCCAGTGCTCTCATCCAACAGATCGATCCCACTCAGCTCCTGCCTGAAGAGCACAACCTCTTCGATCCCTGGCGCCATCGCGTCTCCCTCGGCACCGGGTTGGTTGGCAGCATCGGTGCGAAATAGCTTCCATTTTCCCTAGAATGCGGCAACGCTGGTCGTGGTTTCCCAATAAATCACGCTCATGCCATACGCAATCCCATGCCTGCCGCCACACTCGCCACTTAGGTCATCAGCAACGTCTGCATCATGATCTTCTCCACCAGTTTAACCAAGGCAGCCGCATCGAAAACGAAATCATTGAGGAGAATTCCAATTGCCGTTAAACCGTCCCATATGCCACCAACGGCGTCCGGCTACTTGGCAAATCCCTTACCGCACTGAAACGCAAAGGCTTTCACTTCGATCTTAATAAAGGACTGTGGATGCGAGAAACGCATGTAGGTATTCGTCCGTTTTTCCCGATTACATTTCGTTCATGAGTTCCGAGCCTACTGTTGAGTTTTCTGACAAGTCTGTACATGACGACCTGCTGCGTCTCCGCGCGGAGCTGAACTTGTACAAGCAGGTCATCGCTGGCAATCGTGATGGCCTTTGGCATCGTGATCTAAACACAGGAATACTCTGGGTTTCCGACCGCTGGTGGGAAATGCTTGGCTATCCGCCCGAGGATGCTCCAAAGCATCAGGATGACTTCCGTCGTTTGGTCCATCCTGAAGACATCCCCAAGATGGAAATAGCAGTGCGAAGCCACCTTTCGGCTGAAGCTGACGAATATCGGTGTCAATACCGGCTCAAGGACGGCAACGGCGACTGGCGCACTGTTTTATCCCGAGGTAGGGCGCTGCGTGAGAAAACGAGTGGGAACTTCACCCACATCGTCGGTAGCCATTTTGATGTCACCGAGAATGCAGCCAAAGAGCAGGAGGAAAAGCGGCTTGGCCAAGTCTATGATCGTGTCTTTCATAGCATTCCGCATTTGATCGTGGTCAAAAACGAACTGGACCAGTTCATCTATGTGAACAAAGCGCTTGCCGAATTTTGGGGCGAGAAAGATCCCAAGAAGCTAGTCGGAAAATGTGACGCTGACTACAATCCAGACAAAGAGGAGGTGTCAGCTTTTTTGAAGGCTGACGCTGAGGTTCGACGAACGCGCCAGCCAAAGGTTATTTCAATCGAAAAAAACACGGATTATCAAAAGAAGAAGCATTGGCTCAACACCATTAAGGTCCCTCTTATCAATGACGACGGAACAGTTTTTGTTGTCATCGTTGCGACCTTTATCGATGATGTGATGGAGATGGCTGAGAAGGTTAAACAACAGGAGGAAGTGCCGAAGCTCGCACGTAATATCGCCCATAAGTTAGGGACGCGCATTTTCACACTTCGCAACTTAGTCGCTATAACTCATCACGGTGCGGATGAGGATGATCTGAACGCTGCGTTTGATGACATCACCCAATTCGCAGAGGACTTTCTGAAATTGACGAGTGCGGACCGCATCGTTCCCCAGCCGTTCAATCTCCTGAGCCTCATTCATGGTGTTCTCAAATCCTTCGCAGAAAAGGCAAAGATTACGCTTAATGGAGCGGTTGTCAGATCCGGTGGGGATGCCGTCAGCAAGTTTGGGGACCCGCTTCCTTATGAGATGACGGGAGATTCAACCAAACTCTTCGACGTGTTTGCTGAACTGGCTAAAAATTCGCTCGCGTGGAAAAAAGAGGACACCCATCGAATCAGTGTTTCTGTTCAACCGCTGCATCTCACACAACCCAGCATGGCCAATCTTCCCGGCACAGGTCGTTATCAAATCATTTTCGAGGACAACGGGCCAGGAGTTCCGCAAAATCAAAAACAAAAAATTTTTGAGCCTTTCATTTCAGGACGTGCCGCCAGCCTGGTTCCGGAGAATGGTGACGCCATCACAGCGGCCAAGAATGATCATAGCGGTTCTGGCACTGGGCTAGGACTGGCCATCGCGGACGAGGTCATGAAATCGCACGGCGGATACATCATGGAAAACGGCACTCCTGGTGCAGGTGCTCGGTTTGTGATTACGTTAATGAAAAGACCTCCTGAACAAAATGTGATCCGACATTCAAGCACCACACATCCCTGATGAAAGAACCACCCTCAATCCTAATTGTGGACGATCATGCACCAACTGCTGACTCGTTGGTGAAAAGGCTCAAGAAGGCCCATCCAGCCTGGAATTTCCAGCCTGCCTACACATTGTCTTCGGCTCTGGAATATTTGAAAGCAGCTCCTTATGATGCAGTCATCACCGATTACCGGCTGGACGAGCATGATCCGTTAAAAACTGGGCTGGTTGTCATCGACCATGCAAGAGCCAAGGACAAGCTTTGCGTTTGCATCCTAATGACGGCGTATCCAGAAGACTTTGACCGCTACAAGGAAGCCTTTAACAAAGGAGTGTCAGAATGCATTGTCAAAAGCCAGCGCGGCCTTGATATGGGAAAGGAGATTGAGTTCAAACTGCAGCTAGAGCTTCAGAGAAGATGGGAACACGAAGAAGCTTACACGTATGCACGCCACATCGATATGAAATTGCGTGCGGCCTGGGGCGCGACAAGCAATCGCAGCAAGCTTACTCAACGATTGGTAGCAATCATGTTCACGGATGTCCGTGGGTTTTCCGAAGCCACCCACGAACTGCGCACCCACCCTCACGTCATTATCAACTTTCTCGAAAAACTCTATTCGGTAATCATTGAGGAAGTCCATGCTCAAAATGGCATGGTGGACAAGTTCATCGGGGACGGGTCGTTATGCCTTTTCGGAGCACTAGGTTACAATGATGATGGCAACCACGGCAAACAAGCGGCGCAAGCCGCACTGGCGATTCAACATCGCTGGGATGCTCTCGAATCTGATCTAAAGAAACAGACTTTGGCGGCAGTTGGGGTAAATCTCCCACCGATAAGCTTGGGCGTGGGAATTCACATCGAGGAAACGATGGTAGGAATCGTTCAAACTGACATAGGCAGGGACCAGTTCACTGCCCTGGGTTCAGGTGTCAATCTGGCGAAAAAGTTGGAGTCCTTTGCTGGCAAACTCGTCGCAGTTGACGGAAGCGGAAAGAAAGAGAAAACCTACCGCTTTGGAAACATCTTGATCACTGGGACGGTCCAACATCAAGTCGAAGAAGACTTCGATTTGAAAAAAGAAGAGCACGAACTCAAGCTACTCAAAAACAAGACCCCCTATCCCATTTGGCATGTTAGGCGCGCCAAGAATAGCTGATCTTAAACTTACACGTCAGTCTTTAATCGCGACGAGTTGCGGTCCAAGCAAGGCACGGCTCATGGAGCTGTAGGGAGCTTCTGGCAGGCAGGCTTCATGCATCAGAGTAATGAGAGCCTTTCTTGTCACTGAAGGAGTGTTGGCTCGTGACGCTTCATTGAGAATGGCTTTCAGGCGCTTCAGATGAGCGCGGCGTTCATCCACCAGCGCCTCGTCCTCATCCAGACGAAAGGTGCTGATCGTGTGGGCGGCGCGGGGGCATTCATTGACCGGCACAGGAATTGACTCCTGCCATCCGATATTTGTTTCAGGATCATCCACAAAGGCATCGAGAAGAAGCGGACGCTCGGCTGCGTGGCTCGGTTTTGCGGGGGTGGCGCGTCTGTGAGGATTTGCGAGGGGGAAGAGGTTTCCTTTATGGCCTGCATCATTGCACATGGCGCAACTGACGCAGAGATTGCTCCACTCATAGGCCAGCCAGAAATAGCCCGGCACCTTGAGGCGGTCACTGCGCTTTTGTTTCCAACCTGCCTTGGGGCGGCAGTGCTCAACCTGACCGTAATCGCGGACGAGACGCGTTTCGCAGTAAGCGCATTTGCGGTGCTGGGCCTGGAGCAGTGATTGTTTGACCTTTTTGGAGCCATAGATCCGTGCATTGAAGGTTAGCTCTTTTTTCTGCCGCCAGTCCTCCCATAGCTGCGCAGTAGCGGGTGGAGCGGATTTCAAAAGTACAGCCGGAGCTGGCGGGCGCTTTAACTTGATCATAGGGGCAAAAGTGTGGCTCCAGAATCAAAGTGCGAGTTTAGCTGTCGCGTGATGCCCGTTCATGGCGGCTCGGAGCCGCTGGTCCAGCCACTCCTCCGCCGACTGGCTGGCAGGTGGTGCCTCTAGGTCAAGCCTGCTGAGCAGTTCCTTTAGCACGCGGGACTGCTTCGGGCTGCGCTTTTTCAACCGTGAGAGGTCGCGAACGCGTTCAAACAATGCCTGATAGGAAGCGCTGCGAGTAGCGAGAAGGCCGTATAGCCCACTAGTGGCTAGCTGGTCCAGACGCCAGCCTTTCACATAGGGCGGGTCATTCACCAGAGTCACGCTCTGGCGTCCGCTCTCATCGGGCTCCTCCCGGAGCAAGGCGATGTTTGCCCGACCATCCGCCGCCAGAAGGATGACCGGGCTGTGGGCGGTGACGATGAATTGAACATTTGGAAACGCCTCAGAAAGCCACTCAATGATGGTTGACTGCCAGCGGATGTGCAGATGCAAGTCGAACTCATCGATGAGGACCACGGCCGGCCCTGTCTCCGGTTTCGACAAATCGGGATACCATTGGTTCAGGCGGCGCACGAGATCCACTATCCACGCGGCGGTAGCACGATGCCCAAGGCTAAGGCCGGAAAAAGGCACCGGGCCATAGGGGGTCTCGAAGAAGACGCTCATGACCGGGTTGGGGTATCCGTAGGGCCGGATCACGACGCCGGCAACCCCTGGAAGAATGCTGCACAGGCACCTGATTGCTCGCTCCAGCGCGCGCGCGGCCTTACGCGCCCCTCGGTCCCCGGCGCTGGCCTGATGATGAAGGCTGAGCAGCCATTGCTCAGGACTGATGAGCGGTAGGTCATCGTAGAAAATGGTGCTGGTTGGAGAATCCGCATCGAGACCACGCGATTCCGGGGTAAGATACTGGGCGTTGGGGGCGGCCACATGCCGCCCAGCACCGTAGGCAATGATGCGAAGCTCATCGACCAAAGAAGAATCGCCACTTCCTGAACTCCTTAACTGAGGCCTGAAGGCCCCAACCTCCTTGTGGTCGAAACGAACACAAAAACGCCATTCACCAGCATGAGGCCTGTGCAAACCTTGGGGCACTACGGCAGCTTGACGGGCCTCATTCAAAGTTGAGACTGGCTCGGTGAGTTCCAGGGAACTAGCGATGTCTTTGCGCTTCTCTCTTGGGAGGGAAAGGTTCTCGAAGTGCCAGTTGAGGAACTGCCTGTCCGAAAAATAGGGGACGATTGCCGCAGACGATTGCTTCCTGCCTGAACGTCCCATGTCCTGCACGGGTTTCATGCCAGCTATGTATTGCAGAAGGGAGGTTTTACCCGTGCCGTTTTCTCCTAGAATCACCGTCCATTGAGCCAGATTTCCGTCCGGGGTGCATAAATCGAGCTTCTGCTGAGAACGAAACGTGCGGACATTCGTTAACGTCACGCTGCGGATGTAGCGGCACTTCGGTGTGTCGGCACTGCTTTTGGCAGGTATATTTTGGCCGTTGGCGGCTGGCTTGCGTGGCATGTGGACTGATGTACCGCTCCCATGGAGGAATCAAGCCCTGTCCTTTGTCTGCTGGTAGCCCCTATCTCGGCAAAAAGTAGCCTTTGATGCACTTCGGATTGCGAACGCAAATCTGGATGTGGTCCCGGTCCCGCAGCCCTGCGCCGGGATACAGCTCGGAGCCTTCGATGAAGAAGCCGCGCACGGTGTCGAAGGGCGGGAGTCCTTGCTCCTGCCGCCACGCATGGAGAGTTTCAAAGACCATGCAGTCCAAATAGCGAGCACGAAACCCAATGCCCCGGTTTCTTTCCTCGTTCGAGCCCGAGAGTTGGCAAATTTGCCGATACCGCTGGTAAGCATCACGCACGATCTGTAGAGCCTCAGCTTCGACCAAATCAAGGCACTTGCCCAAGTCCACCACGACACCGATCACCGCAGGGGTCTTGATGCGCCCCTCTTTGGCAGCTTCAAGCGCCCACTGCCAGCCCCGCTCAAGGCTGTATTCCCAGATGTATTGCCCATTCCCGAGCCAGTCATAAAGATTCCGACTGGGTGTAAGGTCTGCTCCACCTGCGGCCAGTCGCTTTGCCAGCTTCAATTCACAGCCATGGTAACCAATGACCAGCGAGCGGGAATTCATGCGAATCAGGGGCGAATGAGTCTGCCTGTCTTCAAGTCCACCCCCACTTTGCGCAAGAAAGCCCGCGCGGATTTCCGGTCCTTTAGCACATTGGCAGTGTCACGACGCATCATCTCGGCCTCCTTTTTCCAATCAACTGGCTGCAGGACGGGTTCGTCTTTGTTCATGCCCAGAAGTTGCCCTCACACCCCCAAAATGGCAAGCGGGATGTCTTTCGACATCCCGCTGCATGTTCAGGACTTGGAACCTAAAACTCAGCCTCAAGGCAGCGGGAAACGCTGGTTCGTCTCGCTGACTTCCTTGCGAATCTGCGCCAAAGCGGCCTCGTCGTCCTTATTCGTCAGCGCACGGTCGATCCAAGCGGCGATCTGCTGCATCTCGGCTTCCTTCATGCCGCGAGTGGTGACGGCTGGGGTGCCAATGCGAATGCCGCCACCGAGGGTGATCTTCTCGGTGTCGAAAGGAATGCCGTTTTTGTTCACGGTGATCGCGGCCTTGTCGAGGGTCTCGCTGGCGACCTTGCCGTTGAGGCCTTTCGGGCGAAGATCGACGAGCATGAGGTGGTTGTCCGTGCCACCGCTGACGATGCGGTAACCAAGCGCGGCGAGGGCAGCAGCGAGGGCCTGAGCGTTTTTGACGACCTGTGCGGAATAGGCCTTGAAGTCGGGCTTGAGGCACTCACCGAAGCAGACAGCCTTGGCGGCGATGACGTGCATGAGGGGGCCGCCTTGCACGCCGGGGAAGACCTGGCTCTGGATCTTTTTGAAGAGGTCCTCACGATTGGTGAGGATCATGCCGCCACGCGGGCCACGCAGGCTCTTGTGCGTGGTGGTGGTAACGAAGTCGGCGTACTCCATCGGGGAGGGATGCGCGCCACCGGCAACGAGACCGGCGATGTGGGCCATGTCCACAAAGAGGTAGGCACCGACGCTTTTGGCAATCTCACTCATCTTTTTGAAGTCGATGATACGCGGGTAGGCGCTGGCACCCGCGGTGATCATCTTGGGCTGCTCACGCAGGGCGACTTCAGCGAGCTCGTCGTAGTCGATAAGCTCGTTTTCCTGATTCACTCCATACTGGCAGAAGTTATAAAGACGGCCGGAGAAGTTCGCCGGATTGCCGTGCGTGAGGTGACCGCCGTGGGCGAGATTCATGCCGAGCACCTTGTCGCCGGGCTGGAGGACGCTGAAGTAAACCGCTGCATTGGCCTGCGAGCCGGAATGCGGCTGAACGTTGGCAAATTTGGCACCGAAAAGCTCGCACGCGCGATCAGTGGCAAGCTGCTCGACTTTATCGACCTCTTCGCAGCCACCATACCAGCGTTTGCCGGGATAGCCTTCGGCATACTTGTTGGTGAGGCAGCTGCCCTGAGCCGCCATGACCGACTTGCTGGTGAAGTTTTCACTCGCAATGAGTTCGATGTGGTCCTGCTGACGATGCTGCTCGCCGCGAATGATGTCGGCGACTGCGGGATCATTCGCTTCCAAAATATCGAGCGGGTAAGGTTGGGCGTTCATCTTGTCCACCCGGCGGCCATGACGACCACCGGCAAAGGGTGTTTTCAGCCACGCATCCACGATTTCAGTAGCGACGCCCTCAGGGGTGTTTTTACCAGAGAGACAGAGCACGTTGGAGTTGTTGTGCTCGCGCGTGATGGCTGCGGTCTGAACGTCACCGACCAGTGAGGCCTGAATGCCCACATGGCGGTTCGCGGCGATGCACATGCCGATGCCTGTGGTGCAAACTAAAATGCCAGCATCAGCCTCGCCAGAGAGAACCTTGTTAGCGACCACTTCCGCGTAATCAGGGTAATCGACGGAATCATGTGAATTCACCCCCAGATCTTCGACACCGTAACCGGCGGATTGCAGATGGGCGACGACGGCATTTTTCAAATCCACCCCGCCATGGTCGGCGGCGATGGCGAGTTTTTGTGGGGAGCTGCCGTTGGAATTACTGGTCATTTTTTGCGGTGGGGGTGGGTGGGGGTCGAAGATGGGTGGGCGATGGCTGCTGTCATCCATCATTTTTCTTCCAGGTCTGGTCGATGTAGGCGATCAGACTGGGCAGCATTTTGTCCAGGCTGCGCAGCGTCTCTTCATACGCTGAACGGCCCTGTCCAAAGGGGTCGGAAACATCCCTGCCGCGAAGAGCATCTTCGGCAGAAAATTCGGAGACGAGGTAAACCTTGTCCGCCTGCGCAGGAAATTCATCCACAATCGCCGCCATGTGATGCGAGGACATGGCAAAAACATGCGTCGCCTTCTCCAAGGTCTGGCGGTCGAGCATACGGCTCTGAAAGCGGGCAAGATCAAGACCGCGTTCCTTGAGCAAGGCAGCCGTGTGTTTGCTGGCGGGCATGCCGGGGGCCGCAGCCACTCCAGCGCTGGAGACCTGATAGTCGGCGCGCTCTTTCACCAGATCACGGAAAAGCGCCTCCGCCATCGGGCTGCGGCAAGTGTTGCCTGTGCAGACAAAAAGAACGTTTTTCAAGATGCTGAGCGGGTTTGATTCAATCCCGCCAGAGCTGACGGGGGAGGTCAGTGTGTCGCGCCCCCCCATTTTGTCAAAGGCGTAGCAGAAGGTGCTCATAAGCATTTTCGTGGAATATCCCGCTTGCCAAAGGGGCGAGTCATGGGCTTTGCTCCTGTTTGTCCTATTTTCAAGCGCTTAACCCCGGATGGCGGAACGATATAAAATATATGAAAAGCTCGGTATGGGCGGCGTTGGCGCCGTCTTCCGTGCCTATGACAGCCAGTTGAAGCGCTGGGTCGCCGTCAAACGACTGCTGACTGCCAATGAAGCCGACGTCGATAAAAACGTCGCTTCTGAGCTCCGACGTGAGGCTGACGCACTCGCTTCCTTGCGCAATCCGAACATCGTGACCATCTTTGACGTGGCGAGCGATGACGAAGGCTTGTTCATGGTGATGGAACTGCTGCAGGGTGAAGACCTGGCGGATGTCGTTGCCCGCGGCCCGCTGCCCTACGATGATTTTAAAGAACTGGCCTCGCAGACGCTTGAAGGCCTGCTAGCGGCGCACCAGCACCACATCCTGCATCGGGACATTAAGCCTGAGAACATCAAGGTGGAGCGCCTTCCCGGCGGTCGCATGCAGTCGAAGATCATCGACTTCGGTCTCGCGCGAGCAGGCCTGCGCGCACGCAAGCAGACGGAGGACCAGGAAGGCACGGTGATGGGGTCCATTTACTACATGGCTCCTGAGCAGCTCACGCGCGAGCCCGTGGATGAACGCACCGATCTCTATGCCCTGGGCTGCGTCTTTTATGAGGCGCTCTCTGGCAGGAAAGCTTTCGACGGCAGCACCATGGCCGAAGTCGTTGATAAGCACATCGACCATGTGCTTGTGCCACTCAATGAAATAGCCCCGCATGTGCCGCAGTGGCTGGCGGTCTGGTGCGCACGCCTCATGGCCCAAAAGCCAGATGACCGCCCGACCAACGCGCAGCAGGCCATCGAAGAATTCCGTGCATGGGAAAAAATGCCCACCATGGTACCCTACGGCCCCTGGATGGGCATGTACGCACCACCACCGGTCTATATGCAGCCGGGTATGCCCCCTGGAACAGGCACGGTGCCGCTGACAGGTTACTATCCCCCGCCAGAAGCCCAGCCCATCTATGCTGAACCGGTGCCGGTGGAATTTGTAGCCGAAGCGCAACCCGTCGTTGAACTCGCCGCCCTCACGACGCCGCTGGCCCCTGCGCCGCGCAGGCCAGGAACTGGGCATACGACCTCGATGCAGCGCCCGTCATCTGCGGTCCGCTCTTCTTTAGCCCCCCCTGCATCATTCATTCAGACAAACGCAAAGCTGATCAAACAAATCGCCATGATCGGCGGAGGCGTCGTTCTGCTCGGCATCGGCGGATGCTTTTTCTTTGGCAAAAAGCCAGGTGCTTCATCTTCCAGCAATTCGGCGCTGTCGGCTATCGGCATCTCGTCCAATCCTCCAAAAATCAGCTTTCAGCTTCCACCGGATCGTGCTTTCCCTCCCGTGGACCGTGGCATCGCTCTTTTTTATGTCGGCAACACCGGCAACCTGACCAATCGTAAAGGAAGCGACGGCAAACCTGCCCAAGCCAGCCCCAACGAGCCTGTCATCGAGTGGCATGATATTTCCGAACGGGGCAACGACAACATTCTGCGCAGTTATCAAAAGAGTCCTGACTACGCCCCAAAGCGGAATAACTGGCCGGAGGCAGCCAAAGGCGGCACCCCCAAATCAGGGCGCGTTGTGCTCGATTTCCATTCCCGCAATGGCAAGCCTTGTATCCTAGAGCTGGATAATACGGGCAGTGAGACACCAGCCATGCCCTTCGGAAGCAAGGATGCCGGGGTCCCAAACGACAAGGGACTTACCGCCGTCATCGTCTTTCAGGCTGATGCTGCAAAGCTCCCCATGCGTGTTTTTACCCTCGGCAATGATGACCGCACCACGGTATCTCTTCTCGTGGATGAGAAGAAGAATCTGGTAGCCGAGGTGAAAAACGCGGGAGGCAGCCCCACTCTGACCTCCAAAGATGTGAACGGCACGCTGGCTTGCCTCGCTTTCATCAGCTGGAACGCCGTTACGGGCGTTGTGGAACTCCGCGCACGCGATGCCGACGGGAAGGCGTTCACCTCCTCCGGCGGCAAGTCCACCGCGCCATCCAAGCCGCTGAACTGGCTGCTGATCGGGCGTGGCCAGGACAGCAGTGGAGGAAGTGTCAGCCCACAGGATCAGTTCAGCGGCTATCTGGCAGAATTTTTTGCGTACTCGGTCGCCTTGAAACCCGACCAGACCCAGCTCATTGATGGACGTGTGCGTGATTGGTATTTCAGCACCCTACCAACTCCGCTCAATACCCGACTAAAGACGAAGCTTGCATGGATCGAGCCTCGCAGCGCCTGGAAGCTGAGTGCCAGCCTCAAAAAGGAAGACTGCTCTAAAGCCGTTGACAATAACCCCGGATCCCGCTGGTCCACCGGAGCTGCCATGAAGGGCGGTGAGTGGTTCACTATCGAGCTTCCAGCCGAGGAAACCATTGCCGGAGTGGCTCTCGACAGCCAGGGCAGCAATCAGGACTACCCCCGCAAATACAAAGTCGAAGTGTCGTCCGACGGAACACAGTGGAACTCCACAGATGCCCAGGGAGATGGGAGCACTGTGACTGAGATTGTTTTCAAAACACCGCAGAAAGCACGTTTTGTGCGCATCACGCAGCTCGGCTCGGCCAGCAACTACTGGGGCATCAACGAGCTGGTCCTGTTCAAGAAGTAGCCAGCGCCTTTCTGGGTAGCTTCAGTTACATCACTGCCGCGCACAGCGCTCCACGGAGGATGTGCGCCAGCTCATGACTCAGTCCAACTGGGGCCGCCACTGCGGCATGCACCATTCCGATGGCTGTTTCACACGGAATTACTGTGAGCACATGCCCAGATGCCAGAGGCTGGTGAATCACCGGGGGTGTTTCACAGGCAGACATCGCGCTCGCACGTATCGCAGCTCCCCATGCCATCATCGTGGAAAGCACCAGCCCGGCTGTCGCCGCTCCTCCACACAGCACTTCGCCATCATCATTCATCACCAGAACCTCCCCCCCCCCCTCAGGCAGAACCAACCGCGCCCAGCCGGCAAATGCCGCCAGACGCACCTCGCGTGTTCCTTGCGGCACTTCAAAGGTGGGTGCCTGAGGCAGAACAAAATTGCATTCCGGCTGCATGTCAGGTACGACCACATCTTTGCGGACATCCCCCTCAGCGGCATCGCCACTCTCTTCATTCACAGGAGCAAACACGATTTTTTTCTTCTGGGACGCCGGCTCCACCGGGGCACTCTCGCTGATGCGCGTTAAAATGCCCGCGTCAGTCGCACGTTGGCGAATCGCTCGCAGCTTGTCACGAATTCGACTTAGCGGCAGCGCAGCAGCTGGGTTGGGAATTGATCGGCCAAGCGCTTCACCGTCCATTTCATCTTCCATTTCTGCCAGCGGCTCAGAATCCTCAGAAACTGTTTCAGTCAATGCAACAGCGGGCGCTGGACTCACGGATGGTTGCAGCCAGTCCGTAGCAAATCCCCATGCCTCGGCAGCATTGCCCGGCAAAGTTTCAGGCGTCGTATCGATCTCTACGACGCCTGGTGCTCCCTTCACGCAGTCCTCCTGAGGTGCGATCTGTGCCACCAGAGCCTTGATTCGCTCGGCATCAATCCATGAGACTTGCATGGCCATGCTCCCTTTCACGTTCGTGGGTCAATCCGGTGCGCTGCTCAAGCTCGGCGGCGATCTGGTCAAAAATCAGTGCCTCAGGCGGCGGGTTGCGCTTTGTCAGGGCCACCGGCACCCCCAGAGCGCTTGCTTCGAGAAAGGAGGGCAGGCGAGGAATGCTCTGCTGAAACATCAGATTGGCAGGCAGCATGTCGCGCAGCTCCCGCGCCACCTTCATACTCATCTCATTTTCACGCATAACCATCGTCAGCAAAATGCCCGCCACGCGCACGCCGGCACCTTCCGCGCGGAAGCGCGCCAGTGTCTCCAGCAGATGCGGCACGCTGCGAATCGCCAGCGGCTCCGCCTGCTGCGGCAGCACCACAAAATCACAGGCCTTCACCACTGCCTCCGTCGTGCTGCTCATCCCGGCCGCCGTATCCATCAGCACAACATCCACACCTCGCAGTTCAGCAGCGCGCAGCAGGTCGGCCAGCCGAGTCGGAACCTCATGCACGGACCAGCCCTGCCTAGCGCAGGTGTCATACTGCCCAGCGGGTACGATCTCCAGCTCCGGCAGCCGTGTTGGCACCACAATCTTGTTCAAATCCCCGCCGCGAACGAGAAACTCATGAAAACCCTCACGCGCTTTTGTGCTTTTTGCCAGAGAAAGGCCCACGCCGCCCTGCGGGTCCGTGTCAATCAAGAGCACACGCCAGCCGCGCCGCGCCAGTGAATAGGCGAGATTGATGCACAACGTGGTTTTACCCACGCCGCCTTTCTGACTCGCTGTTGCAATTGCTATCACTCGCCGATGCTAGGATGGGTTTGCCGAATGGCAAGGAAGTTGCGCAACAGACCATTCAAGATTAAAACCTGCAAGCCTCCGCTGGTGGGGATCATCCCCTGCGCCCTCACATGAAACCGCCACTTTTCTTTAGTTGCCTGGTGCTCTGCTTGACGAGCCTCTCATGTGAGCGCCATGCGGAGCTCCAGCGTGAAATCGCCACACTCGAAGCCAAAGTTAAACACGACGAAGCAGCCACCCGCCAGTATGACAAAGACATCGCCGCACTCGATGGCCGGGAGGGACTCAACCGCATCGTCCAGCAGGCTCAGATTAAAGATGAACAGCTGCGTCCGCTAGAATTTGTCAACGCCCCCAGGGAGCGCAAGTTGTCGGCCATTGAAAGTGGGTTCGCCAAGCTCAAACCGGCCGCTGAAGCATTCAAAGCTGCACAACCGAAGTAAGCCCCCCAACACACTGTGTTCGAATTTCGTTTCTTCACGCTCCTCAAAGCCCTGCTCATGTTCGCCTGTGTCATCGGCGGCTGTGAGTACCTTTCCAAACTCGACAAACTCAAGGCGGACCTCGCCGAATTGAAATCCCAGGCCGACGCCGCCCGGGAGACAGCGGATCTGCGCCGGCAGGAATGGGCAGAGATCAAAGCTGCCAAAAACAAACTGGATCAGCTGTCGGCACGCATGGCTGAGGTCAACCGGCAGCGCGACCTTCTGGACACCCAAGAGCGCAAATTGACCAGCGAAATCAAATACATGGCAGATTCAATGACGGCAGCCGTGGAAAACACCCGCGCATCCGCCATCGGCAACGTGATCCCAGAACTCCGGCTGGAAGGACGTCCAGCCTTGCACAATGCGAAGATCTTCAAGATCACCGACGATTCGATCTCTTTTCTCCACGAAGATGGGGTGGCCAACCTGCATGTAAAATCGGATGAACTGCCGAGAGAGTTTGTTGAGAAATATGACCTCGGACCGAAGTCCATCCATCTGGGTCTGCAACATTTGATTGGTGAACTAGAAGGGTTAAAATAATACGATAGCTGGAAGCGACAAACCAACCTGTGCCGTCTTTGCCTGTGATTTTGAGAATGCTTGGCTGATGGCGTGGTTGAATTGTTCTGATGTCCAGTCCTAGAACCTAGGCGACAGCCCTTTGAACTTTCCCCACACATTTTTGACCGGCATGAGGACAGGTAAATTGTCAGATTAAAACCGCACCGGCGGCCTGATCCGAGAACTTCACTACATCCTATTTGCTGCGAACAGGAACTGAATCATTGTAGCAATTTCCACATGCAAAACATTATTTCTAATTGTATTTACAATCATTAATCTCGCCATCTCTTAGCATTCACACAGCATTATCCAGATGTACCGCCCCCTCATTTTAACCAGCCTTGCGACCATTATTTTAGCAAGCTCCTGCAACAAAGCAGGCGTCTTGAACAAAGAACGGGCTAAAGTGGAAGCGCAGATTCAACACACCCGTGAGGAAATACATTCTGTGGAGGCCAAATTCCAAGCGCTTCTTGCCGCTCCCATATCCAATGGAATGACCTTGGAGAGGTACCATGAAGAAGTGGCCAAAAAAAATGATGAACTGGAAGCAAAGCTGGCAATTCTAAGCAAAAAGTGCGCCGAGGCAGAGGCTGTTCTGAGTGAAATACGCCCCCGTTTGGATACATACAAAGCCAAATACCTTTACTAATTTTAGCCCTCCAACATCATGATTGAAGAAACTAAAACTTGGGTTCTGCTTTTTCTTTTCAGCATCATTGTTACATTTAGTTATTACCTCCACCACCAGTCTACATTGGATGATGCCAATCAAGCGCTAGAGCAGGCCAAATCTATGCTGAAGAGTATGCAGGAGCAGCTATCCCTTAAAAATAAATCTTGGCATGAAAAGGAGCGAGTTGCTATCAAGCTGCAATCGGAGAACGATAGACACACAACCCTCCTCGGGACACAAGATACCTTGGACCAGCGCTATCATAAAGCTGATAGCGATTTCAAATATGCCCTCGAATCCATGAAAGAGTCGATGAATAGAACGCGCAACAATGCTCCAGGCACCGAACTGGGAGAAATCAAATTAGCCAATGGCAAGACTCTGCGTGACGTTAAAATTCGTAAAGTGGAAGATAGCGGAATTTCTTTCCTCCATGCTGATGGCGTCGGCACCATTCCATCCGATCAGGTTCCTGAAAATCTAAAGGAACAATATGATCTCGGGCCAAATGCTCTTGTCCCCATGATTCAAAACGCGCAAAAGACATTGCTGCAAAAGTCTGAACCGGACAAAAAAGATAAACTAGTTACCACCGCCCCCGCGATGCCTATCAGCCCGCCTTCCGTCAGCCCGATTGCAACGAACACCGTTGATGATTCAAAGATAAAAAATATCAGGATGCGGATGGCGGAACTGGATTCACGAATCACAGCCTTTCACAGTGTAGTGGCACAACATCTTTCGGCGGCGAAAAGCCATCAAAATCTAGCCGAGAGCGCAAAAGAACGGGGTGTGCCGTCGACTCGGCACACCGAGAATGCAAATAAAAGCCTAGCACAAGCAGCTTTGCTGGAGAATCAAAAGGCTGGCTTGATTGAAGAACGTGGAAAGCTCGCCGTCGAACTCGAATATGCGATGAGAGGCAAGTAACGCCCCATCTCTGCTCGCCATCTTCGGATTAGGCGGAGTGAAATGCTGCATTCAGCCAATTACCGTCTCATCGCAAGTTTGCTGGTCCCAGCAAACCGTTTGGGTGGGATCAGGCTGGGCCGGGGTGCCGTAGCTTTTAAACCGCTATGATTTTCGCCCTGCTGGCACAGGGGCAGTCAGCAGCGTGCCTCAATTCGAGATCATCCTTTCGTGATTGGGCGCAGCTCAATTCCGTATCAGCCGTCCTCCGGGCATCCCGGATATGCCGTAACATTTTTTCTTGTCAACTTTGACACCCCATGGGCAGATGCTAAGAATAATCAAGATGAACTATCGATGCATTTTCACTGCCTTAACAGGCATTCTATTGGCTAGTTCTTGCGATAAGCATGAGGTCTTGTCTAGTGAACAGGCCGGATTGGATGCAGAGATCCAGCAAGGGATCGCAGAATTGCAGAGTTTAGACTCTCAAATTGCCGCTTTAAACACCAATAATGTCCTGCCGGAGTTGCAGCATGGCAATTGGTTGAAAAAGAATATCTCACTTGAGAAGGGACTGGCCGACCTCAGCAAAAAATGCACTCAGGGTGATGAACTGCTGAAGAAGCTTCACGCCAAACTCGACGCCTACAAGGCCCTGAACGCCCAATAGTCTCAAACTCGCCCCACCATGTTAACTTCACCCAAGTTTTGGCTGTTCGTTTTAATCGTCGGCGGCCTCGGCGGCGGCTATTACTACAACGACTATACCACCAAGCTAAAAGCGGCCGAGCTGAGTGTGCAGGAAAGCGCCACCAAGCTTTCCTCCCTGCGCAGCCTCATTGCTCAGAAGAAAGAGTTCCTACAGCAAAATCGTGAGGACACGGAAAAGAATCAGATCCTTCTCAGGGCCAAGGACATCCTCCACAAGCGTCTTGAAAAAATTAACACTGACTTAAACAAGGGAGCCGACTCCTTCAAAACGGCTGTGGAACAGGCACGTTCCACCGCTGCGGGCAAGGAATTGGGAGACATCACTCTGACAAGCGGCAAACTTTTGCGTGGCACCAAAATCCGCAAGGTGGATGAATCCGGTATATCAGTGATGTATGCCGACGGGGTCGGCAATGTGGTAGCGGAACTAATGCCCGAGAATTTGCAGGAAAAATATGACTTGGGAGTGAGCGCCCTGGTTCCTAAGCTGCTTGCAGCGCTGGCGGCTTTTCAAGCCCCTTCCCCCTCTGGAATGCTCACCGAAAAGTCAGCAGACGTTCAGACCAGAGATCCCAAAGAGGTCACCTCGAAGCTGCCGGACATGACCACGGCTCAAATCCCAGCCGCCTCGAATGTCGCGAGGACCACGCCTGCTCCAGTGGCGGGTGCATCCTTTGATGCCAGCTGCCTCATCATCATCAAAACCGACCATGACAGCGGCTCAGGATTCATCGCCCAGGTGGATGGCAAAACTTATGTCTACACCAACGCGCACGTCATCTGTGGCACTCCCGAAGGATTCACCTCCAAGATTGAGAGCATCAAAACAGCCTCGGGACGAAATATCCCCACTCCATACGAAATCGAGCTTTCGAATACCTACGATCCCAACTCCTCGCATGGCCTTGAAGACGTGGCGCGTTTCCAGGTGACTCTCAAAGATGGCGAGACCGCGTATGCTCTTGCAGAAACCGATTTTTCCATCAGCATCAATCAGAGAGTGACCGCTTACGGCAACAGTCTGGCTGGTGACGCCGTGACCTCTCTTGACGGGGCAGTGCTGGGATTGGGGAAAGACAGAATCGAAGTCAGCTGTGAGATCGTGCCTGGCAACAGCGGTGGGCCCATCGTCCTTACAGACACCAAGCAGGTGATTGGTATTTCAACCTATCTGGATGCAGGCAAAAGGGACATTTGGACCCGCGGAACCGTTTTTGAAAAAGTAAGGCGCTTTGCGGTGAGGCCTGAAAAGGTGACCCAATGGCGAAAAATGCAATACACCTCACTGATGAGTTCATTGGCAGAGCTGAAAGCTTTCGACCGTGATACCTTAACTTTATCCGCTGCATGCTATCTCGATCCCAAGCCTAATCGCGGAGGGTTTGACATTCCCAGCCGCCCCCGAGGTGACTACGTTATCCGCCAGGTCATCGTGGACGGCAGCCGATTTACTTTAGGCGCGGCCATCAGCAGCGGCATCGCCAGGGTCAATCAACGACTGGGGGCCGGGAAAGGCACCATGGCAATTACCCAGGTGGTGCCTGTGTTTGCTGAATTCTTTGCCTCAGTCGCTCAGGTTTCATCTTCACAAATCAGCATGCTTTCGAATGCAGACAGAGCCCCCTTTGTGAAGCAGTTCATTCCCGAATTGTTAGAAATCAGGAAAACGATTCATGCCAATTTCCTCAATGAAGGTGCCACACGCTATCGCTGAGAAATTTCACTTCCTCACGCCAGCGACCTCCGGGTTCAGCGGTGTGTAGTGCTCCATGTAGCCGATCATCATCTCATCGAAGGTCTGCTGCCCCCATCGAACGGTTTTGGTGGGATCAGGATTGGCCGGGTTGCCTGTGCTGTTGTCGAACACGGCGGTGATTTTCACCGTGCTGCCACGGGGCAGGAAATGCGGCACGGCGTAGTCATAGCGAAGCTGCCAGTTAAAGTCATACTTGGGGATGTCTAGCAACACCTCGGTCTTGCCGCCGGGCAGTGTGACCTCAAATTTGAAGGCCTTCCCGCGCACGTGCATGTGGGCCATCCAGGCCATCACATTGACGTCCGTGGGCAGCGTGCGCTGAGCCACCTCGACGTGACTGGCCTCTCCCGGCGGAATGCTGATGCGCGCATTGGGCAGCGCCGTGGTGTGAATGACGTATTTCGGCGGCTCTTTGGCAAAAAGCAGCCCCATGCGTATCGTGTCTTCCACCGCCTTGCCATTGGGCGTGTAGTGAATCTGGAAACTCACCGTCGCACCAGCGGGCAGCTTGCGGGCGAACCCTTCAGGATAGACCTGCTTCGTGTTGCCAGGAACGTAGGCTGCCCAGTAGCCCTGCGAACCTTCTTCGCCTCCGCCACGCACCTTGCTGCCTTTTTCATGCACGCTGACAATGACGTGATGCACCACCTCGCGCGCTGTAGGCAGAATCTCATAGCCGCGCACCCAGATGTCTTCCGGAAAGTCCGTGGTCACAGTCACTTGCTGATAGGGCATTGTGCCTTCTGCCTTGATGGAAATCGGCTTTGCGGCGGCGATGATCGCATCAGGCTTGCCAATGCTCCATTCGCTGGGGAAAACGCGAGGCTTGGGCGCATCTGCCACGTCTCCCTTGGCACGATCCGATCCAAGCCATGCGAGCAAATCGGCACGATCACGCTCAGACAAGGAGCGATCATTGCTCCAGGGCGAATGAGCGAGCCCCTCCAGAGGCGCTGCAAACCATGGCGGCATCGCTCCACGCTCCACTTGCTTGCGAATCATCCCGGCGTGCTCAATGACCGCTTCATACGAATCGAGTGCGAACGGCCCCACGCCCCCCTTATGATGGCATTCCACACAGTTTGACTGCAAAATGCGTGCGATGTCGCGGTGGTAGGTCACCGGTGTGCTAGCGATGGCTTTTTGCGCAGGCAGATCGAGGGCGCATCCGGGCGCACTGGTCGCGACCACTTCAACTGGCTCGCCTCTGAGCATCGCAGCCACGGCATCGCGCAGGTAATGATGCTGCGGCATGTCCTTCGTGTAGCCGAGGCCATATTGATCATTGAGTGCGCCACGGTAAATGAGCGTGCGTGCGGCATCGAGCAGGAACACCTCGGTCGTGGTAGTTGCCGCCAGTTGCTGCGAGAGCGTGCCATCAGAATCAATGGCGACCGGCGAGAGCAGCTTGTGCTCTGCGATGAATTTTGTGACCTCCTCGGCCTTCTGCCCCGGCGGTGCATTCAACAGCAGCATCGCCACACCTTGTTCCTTCAGTGACGCTTCCAGCCGGGCGATCTCTGGCGCGAGCTTGACACTGATCGGGCAGCTCGCGCTGAAGAGCGCAATCACGAGGCCGTTCTTGCCTGCGGCGCCGCTAAGTTTGATTTCACCTTCCTGCAAGGTCTTCAAAGCGAGATCGGCAACCATGCGTCCCACCCCGAACTCGCTGCCTTTCAGCAACTGCGGTGCTTCCTTGAAGGAAGGATCCTCGGCAGCGGGTTTGATCGGGCTCTCAGCAGCGGAGCTGCCTGTGCTGCCACGCTTGCGCAAGGAGGCAATCCCCTTCACGGCCTCTTCCAATGTCACTGAACCATCTTTGTCGGCATCCAGGCCGCCGAACCATTTTTTGTTGGGCAGTTCGTCTGCGCTCAGCTTGCCGTCGCCGTTTTTGTCCAAGCGCTTGAAGAGCCCCTCGGTCGGCTCATCACCAACGCCTTTGGGCTGATTGCCCGTGAGCTTGCGCATTTTCTGGACGGCTTCGAGCGCTTCTTCACGCGCCAGTTTGCCATCCTTGTTCAGATCAAGCCGGGGGAGGTAACTCGCTCCGCTCATTTCATCGCCACTGATTATACCGTCGCTGTTCTTGTCGAACGCTTTGAATTTTTCGTCGAATTCGGTGAGTTGGGCCTGCGCACGCAGGCCGGCCACAGAACCGGCCAATACCGCGCTACCGAGAAGAATGAAGAGGACCTTTTTCATAGGGAGATGCATGGGAACACGCTGTGTGACCTGAAGTTTCCTGCCGTATGACAGGATCATCCAGCAAAATCGCTGTTGTACGATTGACGCTGCCCTCTCGCTTCGTTTGAATCCGCCTGATGAGCAACCGCATCCTCTCCCTCCTGTCCGTCATGGCCCTCGCCAGCACCGCTGCTGCCGAAGTGGCCTATGAATTCGTCCCGAACTTCATCACCCCCCCTCCCGGAAAGGAAACCATCGGCGACGGCCACGGCGAAATCGCAGTGGATTCTGCTGGCAACATCTACGTGAGCGTCCAGGACAAGGACCCCGCGCTGGCAGGTCTGCAGGTGTATGGCAAGGACGGCAAGTTCATCAAAACCCTGCCTCTGCCTCCTTCCCTTCATGGCTTTGTGATCCGCAAGCTTGGCGATGGCGAGCACATCTACGCCGCCGTGCTTGGCGAACAGAAAGTCATCAAATGCAATCTGGATGGCACCCTTGTGATGGAAATCCCCACCAGTGCCTTCCCGGCTGAACAGCGTGATTTTGTAAGCGTCACCAAGAGCGACGAGGCCGACCCGAAAAAGAAGACCTCCATCGCTTCCGGCATCCGCGTTGCCGATTCAAAAACAGAGATCACCCTGAAGCTGGCTGACGGCACCGAGAAGAAAATCGCCAAGGAAAAAGGCGTCTCCGCCGCCGGTGGCCTCAAGCTCACCAACTGCGACGTGGCCCCCAACGGCGACATCTATGTCGTCGACGGCTATGGCCGCAGCTTCATCTTTGTGTTCAGCGCCGACGGCAAGTTCAAGAGCGTGTTCGGCGGCCCCGACAAACCTCTGGCACTGGCCAACGCCCACAAGATCTTCATCGACACGCGCTTTGAACCAGCGCGCGTCATGATCTGCGACCGCGGCCACAAGCGCATGCTTCACACTGATCTCGCGGGCAATTTCATCGGCGAAATCGCCACTGAGATGCGCAATCCCAGCTCAGCCAGCTTTCATGGCGACCTGATGTGCGTGGCTGAAATCGCCGGCAACGTCAGCGTCTGGGACAAGGCCAACAAGCGCGTGGCCGATCTCGGCACCAGCCCGCAGATGACCAACACCCCCGGCATTGCCCCCAAGGACTGGAAGCAGGGTGTCGTGACCAGCCCGCATGGCATCAGCTTTGACAATGACGGCAACATCCTCGAAACCGAGTGGAACAAGTGGGGCCGTGTCTTGAAGTGGAACGTGAAGAAATAATGATGCGCCTCGCGCGATCCATCCTCATTCTCGCCGCAGGGGGAGCCGTTCTGGCCCCCCTGTGTGCTTTGGGGCATGGGACCGAGTTTTTGAGCGCCAAGCTCACCCTCCTGCCGGATGCTGAGGTACTGCTGGAGATCACCGCCGACTACGGCAGCAACCCGCTCATCACGGATGAATCTGCCGCGCTCGATGCACTGGCGGACCCGGTTCGTCTGCGGCTGCACGAAAACCTGGTGCCGCTGGCCACTCTGGGCAAAGCAACCATCACACAGCACCACAACTGGGCTGACTACGCCCCCGCCGCCTACCTGCCATCTGAGACCGAAGGTGAGGCGCATGCATTGATCACTTCGGCATGGCGGTGGCGCAGCGCCGAGCCGGAGATCGTGTTTGAAATGCCCAAGGGCAAGCTCCACGACGTGCTGCTTTGGACGCAAGACGCGACAAAGCCTGAAGCACCGCCCAAATGGATGCTCCTGCTGGCGGGAGATCGTTCCCGCCCCATTCCCATTCAGCAAACGCCCTGGTGGCGCGGCTGGATGGCGGCCGCAGGAGCAGGCGGCCTTACTTTGCTCGGCGTTTACTTCGTTTCGCGGAATTTCACATTGCGCCAGCGAACGCTGTAGGGGCCGGTGCCGGCCTTGATGCCATGCACTTGGAAGCCAATGTAGCCTTCCGGATCGCCGGGCTCGGTGAAATCAGCGGTAGGCACGCCGTTGACGAAGCTCTGGTAATGGTCACCCTTCACCACGATGCGATAGAGGTTCCATTCGCCCTTTTTGAAGGCTGCTTTCGCCGCATCTGTGCGCACCGCCTCGGTCTTCGTCAGAATGCTCCACCAAGTGCCGCGGCGGGCCTCATCGTAGAAATCACCCGCTGTGCCATTGATGGCGATCTCGCACTGCGGTCCATAGAGACGTCCGGCTGGGAGCTTGCCTTTGGCCCCTTCAGGTATTGGATCACCTTCTTTGGCGATGTGGCTGCGCACCTGCACGCCGGAATTGAGCGCGTCATCCACATTCACTTCGAACTCGAGTTCAAAATCCTTGAACGGTCCGATCGCGAGAAACGTGTTTGAGCTGCCCTCGGTCGTGGTACCTGTGAGCACCCCGTTTTCGACCTTGTAGGTGGCTTTGCCGCTGATGATCTGGCCGCCTTGCAATGAGCCATCGGCAAACCACTTCTGCCAGCCTCCTTCGTCTTTGGTCTCAGCATGCAGATTGAACAGGGCGACACCCAACAGGGCGGCCGGGAGAGAGATTGAAAGGAATCGTTTCATAGGATTGGGCAGTTTGAACGCTGTTCATGGCGTGTTTCCATCGCAAAGCACCAGATACTTAAGAGGCCTTAAATAAATTCAGGGTTTTTATAGGGTTAAAACCCCAAATAAATCGAAACCAACCTTGACCATTGGGTCAGGTTGGAATTAAAATG
Source organism: Verrucomicrobiaceae bacterium (assembly GCA_027490195.1). Taxonomy (GTDB): domain Bacteria; phylum Verrucomicrobiota; class Verrucomicrobiia; order Verrucomicrobiales; family Verrucomicrobiaceae; genus Prosthecobacter. Next base: position 81,112 of record JAIXYN010000085.1, read on the forward strand.
GGGTTATAACCCGGTTATTATTGGATGGCCCGCCCCTCAAACACCTTCGACTCACTTTCACTGACGATCGCGATCACACCGCAGATCAAGCAGTACCTTGAGGACATGACCTTGAAGGGCACGTTTGGCAGCAGCCCCGCCGAGGCGGCGAGGATGCTGTTGAGCAATGGGATTGATGCCATGTTGAACACGGGGGCTTTGGACAGACGCAAATGGACTCTCAAGAATGGCGAACTCGTTCTTTTGACGCCGGATCAACCTTCCCTCTCATCATGATACTGCAAGACGATCTTCAGGCTGACTCCACCGTCTTCTCAACCCTCGTCGAAGTCGAAATGACCGACTCAGACCGTAGCAAGAAAGGCAACTGGAAGTCAGAAACCCGGCTCTCGATGCTCTCGCACGAGATCGCCCGCTACATGCCGGAACTCGCCGCCCTGCTCGCTGAAGGCGGCAAGCAAAAGCTGCTGGCTGCAGCCTGAGGTGTTAGCCGCCAAGGCGCGGCAGGACAGCCCAAAAGTAACGCCAATAAAGTTACGACTTACCACTTAGCAGACCCCAGGGACCCAGCCGTTCGGCGGCTTTTTGGCGCAGGGTCGCCTGCTTGTCAGCAGGCAAATGTTGGCAAATACGATCCAGCGCACCCGCCGCGCTCATGCCTGCTTTTTGCCAGACTTCGACGCGCAGAGCCTTGAATTCTGTGGCGGCTTGCAGCAGCTCCGCATGCACCGCGCTGCGCTCCGAATCCGTGAGATCAAGCTCCGCCACCATGAGAGATTCGATCTTGCCGACAACCCGCTCAACCGGAGCGCGTGACTCATCTGGATGCGCAATGGCATGCTGAACGATTCGACGCAGGACCAGCAGCCCTCCACCAATGCCACAGCCTGCCCCCAGGGCAAAGACAAGCAGCAATAGCAGAACGGCTTTCCAGCGAGACGAGGTGTTGGATGGAGTGTTCATGGAAATCAAATACCTGCGAGCACGGGGCCCTGAAGCTGCCAGATCCAGGCAATTTCATTCACGACGTCGAGGCTCTCTAGGCAGGCCAGAACGGCTGCCACAGCGAGACCGGCAAAACTGGTCTGCAGCCAGCGAGACTGAAAGAGACTGAGGACATCGTCAAACAAAGATGCGGCTCGCAGTTGCACCTGAGACGAGGCGATTTCAGCGCGGATGGCGGCGCGCAGATCCATGTCCGCCGGCGCAGGAGCAGAGCGGGCGTGGTGTGTGAGTTGGTCCCAGGATTTGGGTTTAGGAGAGGGTGTATCCATGGCGTGTGAGGATGGTTTTAAGTCGCTGCCGCGCGCGGAAGGCTTTCACCTTGGCGTTGACTTTGCTCCAACCGAAATGCGCGGCGATTTCATGCAGCGGCATTTGTTCGAGATGCAGCAGCGTGAGCAAGGCACGGTCATCCGGCGGGAGATGGGAAAGAATGAACTGCGCGCTGGCGAGATCGCTGCTGGCACTGGTGGCGTCAACCTCGGTGGCGATGCGATCGAGCGGATGCGATTCATCGGTAGGCTGAACGAGACGTGAAAAAGGTGACCGCTGGTGCTTGCGACAGAATTCGAGACCAATGTTGGCGGCGATGCGTTTGAGCCAGTGCAGAAAGGGTTTGTCCGGCCGCCACTTCGGCAGTGCGCGCCAGGCACGCACAAAAGTCTCCTGCACCATGTCCTCAAGATCGGCACGGTTGGAGGCGAAGCGGTGAAGCATGGCGGTCATGGTGGACTGATGGCGTGTGATGATTTGATCAAAGGCATCAAGGTCTCCCGCCTGTGCCGCCTGAATCAGGACGCGGTCATCGTCCACGAAGCTTTCAGAATGTGCGGGGGCGGTCACAGCAGGTAACGCAGGTAATTGCAAAACGGAGAATGGCAACGAGTCGGACCCGCGAAGATCGCGCCCCGTTGCCGTAGAGACAAGCTGGGTCAGCGCAGCGCGGAGGCGAGAGCGCCATCGACGAGGCCTTCGATCTCTGCGCGGGCGTCTTCGAGCTGCTTTTGCTGCGCCGGGATGAGAAGCGGTCGCACTTGGGATCCGATGCGGGCCATCAGCAGCGCACGATCACGGGCGGCATCGCCGATCTTTTCCGCAGCCGCCTTGGTGCTGCCGTTTTCTTTGACTGCCGCCTCCATGGCATGGCGGGCAGAGCGACCCTGGTTGATCTGCGCACGGATTTCCTCACGGTTTTCTGCGAGGATCTTGGCGATCGCAGCCTTCTGTTCTTCGCTCAGAGGCGTCTGCTTGCGAAAATTCAGGAAATGCCGCACCGCAGTGCGCACGATCTCCCGGATGGAGGAACGAGTTTGATCGGGGATGATGCCTTCGCCGATTTCGGCGCTGCGGCCAAACGCCATCGCAGGAACGGCCGTGACCAGGCCAAAGACAGCCAGGAGTGTCAGAATCAGTATTTTCATACTTTGGAGGGGTGGGGAAGCTGGAAAGTGGCGGGTTAATTCTTCGTCGTCGTGGTGGTCGCGGATTTCGTCTGGCCGTTCGCCCCCGTGGCGCTGCGGGTGGCGGTGCGGGTGCCATCGGCGTGAGTCACAGAGCCGCTAGTCGTGGCCGTTTTGCCATTGGGGCCGGTGATTGCACCGGTGGAGGCGCGGCCGCTGGCAGTGCGGGTCACCTGCTGGCTGGCCGTCGTGGTTTTACCTTGGGCACCCGTGGTGGTGGCGGTGCGGCTGGCCCCAGTGCCACGGGTGACATTACCCGCGACCACACGCGAGCCGGTGCCGCGCTTGGAGGTAACTGTAGAATTGCGGCCAAAATCGCGCGCTTGCACACTGCCGAGGGTGACACCGAGAGTGAGGAGGATGAGGATGGTTTTCATGATCTGTTTTGGGTTTGGATGATTCGTAACGTGATTACCGCACAGTGAGCCGAATGCCGGGAGCGGACGGGTGGTTACAGAAAAATCGACCCACGGTTTTTGGCGTCGGTGGTTGACTCCCTGCCTCGCCTGCGTGACCAGAAAACATGCAGATCATCTCTGGAACCGCCGTAGCCGAAAAAGTCCTCGAAGAATGCCGTCGCGAGATTGCGGAACTGGCCGCGCTGGGTCGCAAGCCAGGCCTCGCAGTCGTCCTTGTGGGTGATGATCCGGCGTCCCGCGCCTACGTGCGTTCCAAAGATAAAAAGTGCCGTGATCTGGGGCTGCACTCCGTCAAACTCGAACTCCCCGCCACCACGACTCAGGACGAGCTGCTGGCCCATGTGCATGCTTTGAACAACGACCCGGCGATTCATGGCATTCTGGTGCAAAGCCCGCCTCCCAAGCATATCGACGAGGCCGCCATCGTGCGGGCCATTGATCCCGCCAAGGATGTGGATGGCTTTCATCCCGTCAATGTTGCCAAGCTCGCGCTGGAAGATCCCTCAGGTTTTGTCCCCTGCACCCCGCTGGGCTGCCAGCGGCTGCTGATCGAAGCCGGCATCGAAACGAGCGGCGCGCATGCAGTGGTCGTTGGCCGCAGCATGATAGTGGGCAAACCGATGGCTCTTCTACTCATGGCCAAGGGCAAGGGCGGTGACGCCACCGTGACCGTCACCCATTCTCGCACGCGTGATCTCGGCGCGATCACCCGCACGGCGGACATCATCATCGCCGCCATTGGGCGCCCGCATTTCATCAAGGCCGAGCATGTCAAAGAAGGTGCCGTCGTGATCGACGTGGGCATCAACCGCGTGGACGACCCAACCAGCGAGAAAGGTTACAAGCTCGTCGGCGACGTGGCCTATGATGAAGTCGCGCCGAAATGCCATGCCATCACCCCCGTTCCCGGCGGCGTCGGCCCCATGACCATCGCCATGCTGATGGCTAACACGATCAAGGCCTGCCGTCAGGCGTGATCGCGGTGCTTTCCTGAGAATTTTGATTCTCATGGCGTGGCGCGCATGCCATGCTCTTTCACCATGCGTATCCGACCGACCCTTTTGACCACTGCACTGGCCCTTGCGATGCCAGTCTGTCTTGCCGCCGAAGAAGCCAAGCCAGCCAAACCTGAAGCACCGCCTGCTGAGAAAAAAGATGGCAAAGCCGAGGAAAAGAAGGACGCCAAGAAGCCCGACCCCGACAAGCCAGTGGTGACGACAGGCAAGGTGACCATCGGCGGCAAAGAAATCGAGTATGAGGCGAAAGCGGGCACGCTGCCCATTTTGAAACCGGATGGAAAACCTTCCGCCCAGGTTTTTTACGTCTCCTACACGATGAAGGGTGAGAAGGACGTGGCCAAGCGACCCGTGACGTTCTGCTTCAATGGCGGACCGGGCAGCAGCTCGGTGTGGCTGCACCTGGGAGCCTTCGGACCCAAGCGGGTCGATTTGCCTGCGGATGGCCTGACGCCACCAATGCCGCCGGGCAGGCTGGAGAACAATGAGTTCTCACTGCTCGATGTGACAGATCTCGTGTTCATCGACCCGGTGAACACCGGCTTCAGCCGTGCGGAAGACCCCAAGAACGTGAGTGAATTCCTCGGCGTTCAAGAGGACATCGCCAGCGTGGGCGAGTTCATGCGTTTGTGGGTCACCCGTGAGGAGCGCTGGCGTTCGCCGAAGTTCATCGCAGGGGAAAGCTACGGTGGCATTCGCGGCGGCGGGCTGGCGGAGCATCTGCAGCAGAGGCACCGCATGTATCTGAACGGCATCGTGATCGTGTCCGGACTCTTGGATTACGCGACGCTAATCCCCGGACCGCTGAATGAAACACCGTATCTGGTGGGGCTGCCAGCAATGACCGCGACGGCGCATTATCACAAGAGGCTGCCGGCGGATTTGCAGGCGGATTTCAAAAAGGCCGTGGCTGAATCACGCGCGTTTGCATTCGGCGAATACGCTTCAGCCCTGCTCAAGGGAAGCGACCTCACAGCAGCCGAGCGTGAGGCAGTGGTGAAAAAACTCGCCCGGTTGACTGGTCTGGAACCGAAGCTGATCGAGGAGCAGGAACTGCGGATCGACAGTGGGGTGTTCCGTGAGATGCTCCTGCGCAAAGAAAAGCTGGTGCTCGGAGCCTACGATGCTCGCGTGACTGGCAAAGATGGCGATGAAACGGAAAATCATCCGCAGATCGAACCGTTCATGCGCGTGGTGGGCAGCATCGCAGCGGCCTCAATGAACGCCTACTTGCGCGAGGAACTGCATTATGAAAAAGACCTGCCCTATGAAGTACTGGCCCCCCAACCGAACTGGAACCACGGCAAAGGCAACAGCTACACGAGCGTGAGCGGGCAACTGGCGGAGGCGATCAAGCAAAACCCACATCTCAAGGTGCTGGCGCTGGTGGGGTGGCGAGATCTAGTGACGCCACCTGACAACATGCTGTTAAGCGTGCGCCAGATGCACCTGCCTGACGAACTGCGCGGAAACATCGAATTCTCTGAATATGAGTCCGGCCACATGATGTACACCAACCGCCCGGACATGGAAAAAATGCACGCGGACATCGCCGCGTTCATGGCCAAAGCACTGAAGTAAACCTCCTTTGAACCGTCAGAAACAACCAAAACGGAGCCAAATCAGCCCCGACGCATGGTTGAAGCGCTGGAAAAAGCCCGTCCAGAGGCGGGTAAATAGGTCAGGCCCCTTACGATCTTGCGAAAATGCAAAAAAACGGCAATTTACCCTAATTGAAGAGTTCCCCGGCACGTTCGTGCACTGGGAAGTCTATTTTATTCATTCCACAATACCATGAAACAAACCACGAAACTGCTCAGCAGCCTGCTTGTTTCCGCACTTGTTGCGTCTTCCGCCTTTGCGGAAATTCGCACCTGGACGGACACCTCAGGCCGCCAAGTCACCGCCTCATTCATCGGACTCGATGGTGAGGACATCATCCTGCAAACCGCAGACGGCGCCACTCACAAGTTCGCGCTGACCAGATTGTCTCAGGAAGACCAGGCACTGGCAAAAAACATGAAGCCTTCGGACCAGCCGGTGATGCTTGCAAATGCCACGGTCGCCCAGGCATCTGCCGCAGTTGACCGTCTTGTGGCCAATGGTCTGATCCGCGCCAATCCAGAGCGTGCCAAGATGAATCCGCCGAAGGCACCGATCACCAAGTTCAATCCCCTGGCCAACGACGAGCAGTTCGTGCGCCGTGTGTATCTTGACATCGTGGGTCGCATTCCGAATCACACGGAAACCACTCAATTCGTTGCGGACTCCAATGCGAACAAGCGTGCCAAACTGATCGACATGCTGCTCGACAGCCCCGGCTACAACAGCAACACGTTCAACTACTTCGCGGAAATGCTCCGTGTGAAAGACCGCCTCGAACAGGACAACCTGCGCGGCGTTCCTTACATCAGCTGGATGCAGCACTCGATTGAGAAAAACGCCCCTTGGGACAAGATGGTGTTTGAAATGCTGACCGCCAAAGGCAAAATGTGGCAGGATGGCGCTGCTGGTTATCTCCTGCGTGACGCCGGGATGCCGCTGGACAATCTGGCCAACACACTCGCCGTGTTCCTTGGAACCGACGTGGCCTGCGCCCAGTGCCATGACCACCCGTTCTCCGACTGGACCCAGCATCAGTTCTATGAGATGGCATCCTTCTTCGGTGCTACCACCACCCGAATGAGTGCGGCTGCAAACCGCAAAAAAGCCAAGGATTCCTCCGGCATGATGGCGATGAACGCCATGAACGACCTGATGCCCAAGATTGAAGAAATCGTCACCCAAGGCGGTGGGGACATCAAGCGCCTCCGCAATGGCATCCGCAACTACATGGGAGCCAATAATTACATCGTCGGCGATACGGACACCAACGGCATGAAACTTCCGCATGACTACAAGTATCCGGATGCCAAGCCCAATGATCCAGTGGAACCCAAGTTCATCACGTGGAGCAGAGACGACAAAAATCTTCCCGCCTACAAGCAGAAGATGAAGTCCGCCGAAGAACTCCGTCCTGCTTTCGCCAAATGGGCCACTGACCCAAGCAATCCTCGCTTTGCCATGGCCATTGCCAACCGCATGTGGAAGCGTGCTTTCGGCCAGGGCATTTGTGAGCCTGTGACCAATATTGATGACCCCAAGCAGTCCGTGAATCCCGAACTGCTCGTCCATCTCGCTGAAGAAATGAAACGGGTGAAGTTCGACATCAAAGCATTCATGCGCATCATCTACAACACACGCGCCTATCAGGCCGAAGCCACCTCGGAAAAGATTGCCATGGGCGAACCCTACTACTTCCAGGGCCCCCTGCTTCGCCGCATGAGCGCTGAACAGGCCTGGGATTCCTACATGACCCTAGTGCTTGGCGACCCCGACAAATATGCTAAGCCGCTGGAAGACCTCTATAGCCGCTCCATTGACCTGGACCTCAGCAATCCCAAACTGGATGCGCAGACCGTGCTGATCAAGTATGACGCCTTCCGCAAGATGGCCGAAAAGGAACGCGCCCTTATGGGTGGTGGTCTGGCCGAAGCCGGTGGTGATGACATGATGATGGACGGAGCCAAAGGAAAAGGAAAAGGCAAGGCAGCAGTCAAGCCTGCTGGAGACATGATGGAGAACGCTTCCCTCTCCTACGGCGGCATGATCCTTCGCAGAGCCTCCACACTGGAGCAGCCCGCTCCAAACGGCCACTTCTTGATCGATTTCGGCCAGTCCCCTCGCGCATTGATCGACGGCAGTGTCAAGACCGGCTCGGTGCCCCAGGTGCTGATGATGATGAACGGCAAGGCGCAGCAGATGCTCACCAGCCCGGATTCACTCGTCTTCCGCACCATGGAAAAGGTGAAGACGCCACCTGAAAAGGTTGAGGCTCTGTTTGTCTCCGTTCTCAACCGCCGCCCGACGCTTCAGGAAAAAGAGATCGCCAAGCGCGCCCTCTCCGGTGGTGAAGACGGCTATGCCAACATGATCTGGGCGCTCATCAACACCCGCGAATTCATCTTCATCCAATAATTACAGACTCAACCACAACAAGTAACGCGCTAAACTTTCCATATGAAACCAGCACACAACAAACTCAATCCAATCGCCCGTCGTGACTTCATGATGCGCACGGCCCAGGCAGCACTCGGCGTGACTGTCATGCCCTCTCTGAATCTGGCGGCTGCCGGCACCACCGGTGCAGGCACCCCCGGCTTCGGCAAGGCCAAAAACGTCATCTTCCTCTGGATGGGTGGCGGTATGACCCACATCGACACCTGGGATCCCAAGGACGGCGCGACCAAAGGACCGACCGATCCAATCAAAGCCAACTCTGGCTCCGGCAACATGGACCGTCTTGGCGGGACCATGGAGAAGATGGCCAAGGTGGCCAACAAGTTCTCCATCATCCGTTCCATGAGCTCCAAGACTGGCGTGCATGATCAGGGCACCTACGTCATGAAGACTGGCTATGAGCCACGTGGCACGATTGTCCATCCTTGCATCGGCGCTTGGGCATCCCATTTCCTGGGTCGCATCAAGGGGCCAACCCTTCCAGACAGCGTGGTCGTCAACAGCGGCAATGCTTTCCCTGGCGCAGGTTTCTTCCCCACCACGATGAGCCCCATCCCGATCTCCAATCCTGAGACTGGGCTGCAGAACATCAAGCCGACTACTTCGGAAGATCAGTTCAAGAAGCGTCTGTCCCTGACCGACGAATTCGACACCTCCTTCCGCAAAAAGTTCCAGTCGGACGATGTGAAGTCCTATTCCGAGTTCTATGACGAAACCGTCAAGCTCATGAAGAGCGAAGACCTGAAGGCCTTCGACCTCAGCCAGGAGCCAGCAGCGGTGCGTGACAAGTTTGGCAGAAACAACTTCGGCCAGGGAGCCCTCCTTGCCCGTCGTCTGGTTCAGGCCGGCGTTCGCTTCGTTGAAGTTCAATCGGGCGGCTGGGACATGCATGAAGGCATCGACGGCCGTCTGAGCACCACGGCAGCCAGCATGGACACTGTCTTCGCCGCTTTGATCGAAGACCTTGTCTCCAACGGCTTGTTTGAATCCACGATGATCGTCATGGGTTCCGAGTTCGGCCGCACACCGGACATCAACGAAAATGATGGCCGCGACCATTATCCTCTCGCTTACTCCACCGTCTTCGCAGGCGGCGGCGTCAAGGGCGGCTTCGTCTATGGTTCTACCGACAAGGAAGGCCGCCGTGTGGCTGACAAGCAGTGCACACCACAGGACTTCCAGGCCACCATCGGTCATGCCATGGGTCTCCCAACGGAAGAAGTCGTCATGTCCCCCTCGAACCGTCCGTTCACGGTCGGTGACAAGGGCGTTCCGGTCCTCGACATCTTCGCATAACCAAGCGCAGGATCATCTCCTCAATGAGAAGCACCCGGTCGCAAGACCGGGTGTTTTTTTATGGTCTCTTTTCCTGCATAACCGTCAGTGGCTCAGGCCCGCCGTCGTGGGGCATGCAGCAGAGCGGCACCCAGGATCAAAAGCACCACACAGCCAGGCTCAGGCACAGGTGTGACGGAAGTGATGGCAAAATTAAAGTCGTCAAAGCTTTGAATGTAGCTCACCGCCCCATTGTCCAAAGCGCCCCCACGTAAATCCCATTGCAGTCCTGTGATCGCACCACTGATCAGTCCAAGACTTTGATTGTTGAGCACGCTGATGCTGCTTCCCAGCAATGAACTTCCGTCATTGTAGGCGCTTATTCCGAGGCTGGCGGTATTGTGCAGCGTATCCAGCGCCAAAGTGATTTCAGACCATCCCATGCTACCCATTTGATAGGACGTCGTCTGCCAAGACGCGCCGGTCATGCGATACTGCAGGAAATTGTCTCCAGTGTAACCCACTTCAAACACGGACTGATTCGCTGCATCAAGCAGCGACAGACCCAGCATATTGCCGGTGTCCGGGTCATCCCAGTCCGAGGGCTTGACCCAAAACGACATTTGCACCTGCAATCCCGCAGTGCTGGCAGGAGTGATCCCGTCATAATCGCGCGAATCCATGCTGTAGCGGTAACTGAAGCTTTGATCCGAAGCCATCAGGTTAAGAGTCTGTGAGCCAGAGTGCGGCATGGTGTTCCGGTAGGCGACGATCTGATTCCGATAGTACTGGCTCCCATAGTAGTAGGGCGCAGTGGCATCTTCGTACAGCCTGCCTCCAGAAAGCACCTGCCAAAGACCCGAACCGTCTGCAATGTCGGTAGCCGCCCCTCCAGGACCCGAGTTGTTTGTGCCAAACTGTCCCGCGTTGTAGCGTGTGACGTCGGGACCATTCGTGCCGTCCCCCAAGGAGTTTGGGTAGGCTCCCAGCGGCACCACCCCGGTGTAGCCGTTACCGGAGTTGTTGTTGAGATAAAACTGGGCATCCCCGGCCAGGTAGGACGACAGAATTTGGCCGTTCATGGGGACACGATAGCCATCTTGCTCTTCGAAACTGCCCAAATAAGCATGCGCATCTTGGGACCAGAAAATGGCCCCAATGACGCATGCATAGCGACAAAATCTGCGTTCGAGGATCTTCACGGGCTAAGCATTAGCTTAGTCGCCTTGAATATAAATTCAATTATTTCTATTAATTTTCACAATCGAAGTTTTTCATGCTGCACATACCACGTGTCGTTTGAAGATGCGCGGGGTGTAAAATCCAACCACTCCACCCTCATTCGAGAGCCCTGTTGAGCACGCGGCCACTGCCATAAGTGTTCGAATTGCCTTTCAAGCACGGCTTTTCCTGCTTGCGGCCTCCTTTGAAGCCCGGATAATGGCCGCCCTTCCGTGCCTCCTTGGCTAGTGATTGACACCATGAGCAAACCCAGCCCCAAGTCCGACGACCCCTCCTTTGAAGACGCGATGCAGCGCTTGGATGAGATCGTGGCAGGCATGGAGGACGGCCAACTCTCGCTGGAGGAAATGATTTCCAGCTACGAAGACGGGGTTCGACTTCTCAAGCTATGCCGCCAGCGCATCGATGGTGCCCGCCGCCGGGTGGAGGTGATCAGTGCCGACCTAGAAGGTGGCAAAGCCTCGCTCACTTCATTTGACGATGCCGCTGATAACGACGAGAGCGCCGAAGACACCGAAAAACTCCGCTCCCCAGCCCGCCGCCGTAAAACCGCCGAGCCTGAAGGTGGCGAAATTCGACTTTTTTAGACCTGTGGATACCCAACTGCCTGCCATCAACTCCCCTGCCGACCTCAAAGCCCTGCCGCTGGAGAAACTGCCCGAACTTGCGGAGAAAATCCGCCAGACACTCATCGAGACCCTCAGCCAGACCGGCGGCCACCTCGGCCCGAATCTCGGCGTCGTGGAACTCAGCATTGCCCTGCACCGGGTTTTCGACACCCCCAAAGACCGTTTTGTCTTCGATGTCGCGCACCAGGGTTACGTCCACAAGATGCTCACCGGACGATGGGACCGCATTCACACCATCCGCCAGCATGATGGCCTGAATGGCTTCCTCCTTCGCACCGAAAGCGAACACGACTGCTACGGCGCAGGCCACGCCGGCACCGCCCTTTCCGCCGCCCTCGGCATGGCCACAGGCCGTGATCTCTCCGGCACTGACGAAAATGTCATCTGCGTGGCCGGAGACGCCGCCTTCACCTGCGGCCCTGTGTTTGAAGCGATGAACAACGTCGCCGCTCACACCAAGCGCCTGATCGTCGTGCTCAACGACAACGAATGGTCCATCGACCGCAACGTCGGTGCCATTGCGAAGTATTTCAATTCCATCGCCACGCACCCTGCTTACGCGAACCTGCATCAAAAAGCCGGCAAACTTCTTGAGTTCGTCCTCGGTGAAGACGCACGCCGCATCGCCAAGAAGGTCGAAGATCACGCCAAGAACATCCTCCTTCCGCAGAGCCAGACCCCGTCCAATCGCAGTTCCCTGTTCGACGAATTCGGCATCCGCTACTACGGCCCGATCGACGGCCACAACATCCCGCTGCTCATCCAGACCTTCGAGTTCCTCAAGACTCAGGATGAACCGGTGATCCTGCACATCATCACCGAGAAAGGCCGCGGCTACACCCCTGCCCTCAACGATCCCGGCAAATTTCACGGCCTTGGCAAATACACCGTCGAGACCGGTGAAACTCCAACCAGCGACAAGCCCACCTACTCCCAGGTCTTTGCCCGCAGCGTCACTGACTTTGCGAAATCCGACACAAAGATTGTCGCCATTACCGGTGCCATGCCCGGCGGCACCGGCCTAAGTGTCTTCAAAAAGGAAATCCCTGAGCGCTATTTCGATGTCGGCATCGCCGAAGAGCATGCCGCGCTTTTTGCCTGCGGCCTCGCCACCCGTGGCCTGAAACCCTTCCTGACCATTTACTCCACCTTCATGCAGCGCGCGTTCGACATGATCGTGCATGACATGGCAGTGCAAAATCTCCCCGTGCGCCTCTGCATGGACCGTGGTGGACTGAGCGGTGACGACGGCCCCACACACCATGGTCTGTTCGACATCGCCTACCTCCGTGGTGTCCCCGGCATCGTCCACATGCAGCCGCGCAATGAAGACGAGTTCGTGGACATGCTCTGGACCATGGCCTGCTACGAAAGCGGCCCCATCGCCATTCGCTACCCACGCGGCAACGGCCCCGGCATCATGCCCAAGGACAAGCCCGTCCGTCTCGAAATCGGCAAGGCCGAAGTCGTTGCCGACGGTAGTGACGTCGCCCTCATCGCCCTCGGCGATATGTTCCCTATCGCCGAAGCCGCTAAGGTTGAGCTCGAGGCCAAAGGCTTCTCCGTCGCCCTCATAAATCCGCGCTGGATCAAACCTCTCGACATGGACTGCATCTCGTCCTTTGCCAAAAAGGTGAAAGTCGTCTGCACCCTTGAAGATCACGTCCTGCGCAACGGGTTTGGCACTGGAGTCATCGAACAACTCAGCGACGCCGGAATTCATACCCCTGTCGTCCGGATTGGCTGGCCCGACCAGTTCATCGAGCACGGCACCCCCTCAGTCCTCCGCCAGAAGCACGGTCTCAGTGTCGTGAACACCGTCGCGAAGGTACTTGGGGCTTTGGGCCAGGCTTGATGTCTTTGGCAGGCAGTGCAGATGGTGAACCGATATGGTTCACCCATGAGTCACTGGCTTCATTTCCTCTGTTGGGGAATTGGCGCAGAGTGCGCTCAGAAAAATGTTATTCCTATTTGCATGCACGGTGAAAGCGAATGACAAACATTTTCCAGTGAAGCCCACCTCGCCGCCATGTTTTCTCAAGACGACGCCCCTACTTCCGACCAGCCCCAGGAGGAAAGCGGAAGCACGGACACCGGAACGGACCACCTGACCTCTCCGGCTGAAGGTGACGCCGCAATTCCACCCGACAATTTGGTGCCCACCGAGGTGGGTCTGGGCGTCGAACGGCCCTTTTACAGCCCCCCTGTAAAGCGTAACAAGCTAGAGAGGCATTGGCATAAAAATGCATTGATCACGGGCCTCCTTATTGGCGGTGTTGCCGGTTATTTTTTAGGCTTCAATTACCCGCCATCGGTAGCTTTCTCTGGCCTGCCCCAGGGAGGGTCTGCTACGTCTGCCACCACCGCAGCCGAGGTGGAGCTTGTGGCGCTCCGTGGCGGAAGCTATACCATGGGGGATACGGTGGATGGAATGAAGGATGCGCGGCCACATCAGGTCAGCCTGACGCCGTTCATGATGGCCAAACATGAAGTCAGCTTGGAGCTATGGGACAACGTCATGCATTGGGGCCACAACCATGGCTATCCAGATCTTCCTGCTGGCAACGGCAAAGCACACGACCACCCAGTCTATGGCATCTCTTGGGGGGATGCTGTCAAATGGTGCAATGCGCTCAGTGAAAAGGAAGGCCTCACGCCTTGTTATTACACTGACAGCAGCCGGCAAACGGTCGCTCGCCAAGGCATAGCGGACATAGGCAACCAGCAGGTCCAATGGCAGGCCAATGGCTATCGCCTGCCCACGGAGGCCGAATGGGAGTTTGCCGCACGTGGCGGTCTCGCAGGCAAACGTTTTCCCTGGGGCAATGAGATCACTCAGGCGCAGGCCAACTACCACGGTTCCACGCTCATTTCCTATGACAAGTGCCAGCGCAGCGGACCCGCCGCCGCCCTGATGAGCAGTCCGCCCTTCACCGCCGCCGTTGGCAGTTTCCCAGCCAATGGCTTCGGCTTGAATGACATGGCTGGCAACATGGCCGAATGGTGCTGGGACTTCTACGATGAAAGCTATGGTGCCCCCATGCCCCTGCTCAACAACCCGCACGGACCAGACACCGGCAAAAACTGCGTCATCCGAGGCGGAAGTTGGCGCCACACCGCCACCGACGCCCGCTGCGCCAATCGCTTCAGCCTGCCGGGTGATAAGGCGGCCATTTATGTCGGATTTCGGGTGGTGCGGGGGCGGTGAGGCGGCGAAACGGGAGATGTTGTGGCCTGATGTGCCATGCATGGATATCGCACTGCAATGGAAGCCTTGAGCCTGCAGTTTTTCTGACCTGAAGCACTCCCTTCAGCATCTCCAGCACTTTTGATTTCGCGCCCTCACCCACCTGCTCAGGCACATAGACCAACTCTCAAAAAGCTACTCCATCTGTTTCTCCAACAGCTCGCTCACCTCCTTCACTGGAAGATTAGGCGTGGCTTTCGAAGCCGCATTTGTGGCAGCGTGTTTTTTCACAATTTTCTTTGCTTTTCCCGCAGCAGCTTGGGGTTCAATCTTGGGATAACAAGCAATGTAGAGGTTCACCTGGCCATCAGCAGCACTTCCAAACCCTCGGCATTCCCTCCACCCGCTCACGACACGGGCAGAGGAGCCGATCCACTTCTTTTAGGCTGGATACACACGCCTCATGTGCGCGATGTCCAGTGGCGAAAACACCCTGTTCCACCCCACCTCAAAGTTCCCCACCGTCAGCTCATTGGGCACCGCATAGTGCATGATCGAGCGCTTATCATAGACCGAGGCATTCAGTTGATTTGCCGAGTATCTGGCAAAGATATTGTTGTCAACCTGCTGCCGGTTCCAGCCCTGCTGCGCATAGTATGCATACACCGCCGGACGATCCCACGGGATGCCCGCCGCAGGATGCTGATGCTCATGGATGCAGCCGATGGCGTGACCAAATTCATGCAGTACCACCCGGCTATACTCCGCATCCGGCGTTGTCGGCGTCAGCCAGCCGTAATTCATCGTTGGACTGCCTGCGGCGATGGTGCGCGCGTCCGTGCCAATGTAGGACCACGAGCCTCCAGGTGTCGTCGTGATGCGGATCTGACCTGCGGTGCCCGCCACAAAGTTGAGGCGCAGATTGACCACCTGCATCCAGCGTGACGCATAAGTGATAATCTTCTGCTTCACCTGCGCGTTCACATTCCCAAGGAAGGCCACATCTAGCGTCCTGCCGTTCTGCCACAGTTTGGTGTAAACCGCAGCAATACTCACGGGTGCATCCACTCCTGCCAGCGCCGCCGCCAGCCCTGGTTGCGCAAAGCCTGCTCCTAGAGGCATTATGTTATCAGGTCTCTCACTAATAGCCGCTTGCATCGACTTTGCAGGATCAGCTGCTACCATCTCTGTGCAGATCTTGATGACCTTTTCTCCTGGTTCCGTCTTCTTCTTTGCTGCTTTTTTCTTGCTCATAGCTTGGTTTGTTTGGGTTTGAGTTGCGTTATTCTTTGGGGGAAACTATCAGGACGCAGGCGAAGGATTCATGGTCGCGTCAATACCCAAGGCCGCCGCAGCCAGCGTGAAAGAGTTCAGCAACTCGAACCCGACCTCGGCGAATTCGCCTTTCGTCGTCGCCGCCAGGGATTCACTTTGCAGGAAGATGAGTAGTCCCACGAGCAGCCTCAGCGCCAAAGCCACCGACTTCTCAATTCCCCGCGCAGGAAACACCCCGCCCAACACCTTGTAAACCACCGTCACCAGCGCCGAGCCGCCTGCAAAAGTCACAGCGGACTGTCCCGTGGAAAAAGCAGACACATCCCCACACATCTCCCGGTATCCAGGCTCCGGTGGCGGCGTTTTGGCTGCCGCAATAAATGCCTGGCTGGCAGAACTGCCTGCTTTGGAGGAAACGTTAAAAAGCTGCTTGAAGTTCATCGGGGTGAAGCTGGGGGTTCAAGGGCTTACTTGAGTGATGTTACTTTTTGTATTTTTGAAGGATAAGCCGTCAAAAAATCTCACACCACTGGCTCCCTGATCTTGATCGTCCTCGGTGCGGTGATGTGAGGCACTCATGGTTTATCACACTTGAGGTAGTTTTCAGGCCAGGCTGACGGACCAGCCGATCACCCTGTCGCGTCTCACCTCAAGCCTTCCATCTTGGAGATTTAGCGTTAGCATCGGTCCCCCTCCATCCATCGCATTATTAGCAGCTACGGCCAAGGCTGCCTCATCGTTGGCTCTTTGTTTGATGGAGGCTGAGCCGCCGTCTTCAAGATGAATGGTGACAAGGTAGGTGTTCATGCTTTTGGAGAGTGTTTACTGACGTGGTTTTACTTGTTGGAAGGTAGCTCGGCAGGTGTCGGAGAAGAAGCCGGGGCAGGTACTGGCGCAGGCGCATTTGATCGTGTGCCCGCTCCCAGCAGATATCCGATCACCTCCTTGTACCAGCCCTTGTTGAGCTGATCCACGGTACGACCATGAGGCCGCAGCCCGGCGCGCTTACGGTTCAGCACGCCTAGCTTGCTCTTCACCTCATCCGTATAACCATCTTGCGTATCCGGCGCAGAAGACGCCGTGTAGGTGCCCCTACCCACGTTGTCCGGGATGACGTCTGAAACAGCCGCTTGGATAGCCATTACCCGCACGGGTTGCAGATCCCAAGTTTGCATCAGCGTGCTTCTCTCCTGTGATGAAAATAATCTTCGCACCGCACCTTCGTGCATCTTGAAAGCATTTCTCAGCAGCATCATTAAATGATTATGATCTATTCACCTCTTTTAACAAGCTATTTTTTTATTATTTATTCTAAACCACTTAATACAATTGGTGGAAAAACCAGCTATTCACGAGTAATCCTATCCTAAATAGATAGGTTATTACCCCGTTCTACCAGCCCCAGAAAAGGGATGTGATGATGAGTCCTATCGAGGCAACCACAAGCCGCGCTTTTTCAAATCCCTGAACGTGAGGGTCGCAAAAGTGCTCGGACTTTGGGACCGGCGTGTTCGCATTCACACGCAGACTGCATTTTATGGGGCCTCACCTCTCCTCCACCCAACCGGGAGCCGGGTAGCTGCCAAGGGTCTTCACTTGGACAGCAATGCCTTCGACTTCGAGGGCAGTGATGGCCTGCTGGAGCGTGGCATCGGCATGGTGGCCGCTGATTTCGAGGAAGAAGCGCGCCTGGGTGCCGCAGGAAGTCGGGCGGTTCTCAATCTGGCGCACGTTGACATTGCGTGATGCAAAGACCTGCAGCACCTCCATGAGCGCGCCGACGCGATCCTTGGAGTGGATCATGAGCATGGTGTTGTCGTTGCCGGAGGGCGGGCCGGAGCGGCGGCCGAGGATGATGAAACGCGTCTGCGTGGCGTATTCACGCGGGGAGGTGGCGATGACGCGCAGACCGTGCAGTTCCGCCGTCAAGGGAGTGCCAAGCGCGGCCACGGTGGTGTTCTGAGCAGCCAAAGCGGCCGCAGCGCTGGAGCTGGCGGACTCGATCAGTTGTGCACCGGGAAAACTCTGGATGAGCCAGGGACGGCAGTGAGCAAGCATTTGCGCCCGGCCATGAATCTCGGTGATGGTGCTGTTCGGTCCCTGCGCCATGACGGCGGCATCTGCCTTCCACAAAATCTCGGCGTAGATCTGCAAGGCGCTATCGGCCAGATGATCGAGCGTGTGATGCACCGCGCCTTCCGTAGAGTGCTCGATGGGCAGCACGCCGTAGTCGGCCGTTTGCGCAGCTACGCGACCAAACACGCTCTCAGTGCTGGCTTCGGCGAGGTATTCGACGCAGTGCCCAAACTTGTTCACTGCCGCCTGATGCGTCCATGAGCCGGTGGGGCCGAGGTAGGCGATTTTGAGACTGTCCTCCAAAGCCAGCGCAGCGCTCATGATCTCGCGATAGATCGCACGGATCGCTCGCTCGGTGAGGCGGCCGTTTTGCGCACGGTTGATCTCCGCCAGCTTGCGCAGCAGCTTGTCCTCGCGGCCCGGCACATAGATGTCGAGGTCGTCCTTGCGTTTGATCTCGCCAACGGCATGCACAAGCTCTGCGCGTTCGTTGAGCAAACGCAGCAGTTGCTGATCGATGCTGTCGATCTTGTTGCGGACTTCTTCGAGGGACATGGGGCCGCAGGTGAAAAGAGGTTAAGACTCGTCCGTCGCAGGCGTGACGGGAGCCAGTGAGAGTTGATGCTCCTGCGGTTGCTCGGCAGCGGCGGCACCTTCCTCGGCTGTCGGCAATTTCACTCGACGAAGTTCGGAGGCGTTGGGCATGTCATCGAGACTGCGTACGCCGAAATGGTCGAGGAAAGCCTCCGTGGTGCCATACAGCAGCGGGCGGCCTGGCAGATCGGCGCGGCCTTCGATTTTCATCAAACCGCGATCAATGAGCTGTTGCACCATCGCATCCACCGAAACACCGCGCACGGCTTCGATCCCTGCTTTGGTGATCGGCTGGCGATAGGCAACGATGGCGAGCGTTTCCAGCGCAGGCTGGCTCAGGCGCTGCACTTTTTTACCGGGATAAAGCGCGCGACACCATTCGGCATACTCGCCACGGGCGGCAATTCGCCAGCCGTTTGCACGCTCGACAAGGGTGAAGGCATGCTTTTCTGCTGCGTACCGGGCGATCAGTTCATCCAAACTCGCTCGCACCTGTTCCTCTGTCGTAGCCGCCAATGGGGCAACCCACTCCGGAATCTGGATCTGGCTACCTTCGGCCAGTGGCTCGCTGGCAGCATCACAAATATCCTTGGCCGTCTCTTTGACGGCGGCACACATCTGCGGCACACCCAGGGGCTCCTGGGTGGCAAAAAGAAGGGCTTCGACGATCGAGATCAGTTCCATGGCGCGGACAGGCAATCTCAAGCGAGCCAGAGGGGAGAGTCAAGCCGTGGCTTAGCCTTGACACTGACGCCATGCCCACGCTCTCATGCGCGCATGGCCCTTCGTCTCAGCACCGCCGTCACCCATGGCGAAATCGACAATACCACCCGCGACAACGTGCGAGGCAAGTTCTGGCTGGTCGGTCGGGAAGATCCCGTCACCATTGATCTGAGAGGAAATGCCTGGTGCGATGTCGCTGGCTGCAAAATAACCTTCACCAACCCCAAGCCCTCGCCCCAGCATGCTGCCGCCCTACTGCAGCCGAAACAGAAGGGCCGAGTGGGTGACATCACGGCCTCCCGCAAGGTGGAGGGGGAGGACGCTTTCAATGATCCTTCCGCCGAGGAGCAACATGTGCTTTACGTCGAGTGGTTCTCCGAGGAGAACGGCCGTGTCTTTATCGAGGGCACGGATTTTGAGGTCAGCATCTCCGCGTGGGTTTGGGAAATGGACGAGGCGCTGGAGGAAGCGCAAAAATTGAGCAACCTCCACGCCATGCGCGAATGGCTGGCCGGCATCATCTTGCGCCCAGAGCCGAAGGAGGATGACGATGGGGAATTCGATGACAGTGAGGAATCCTGGGAGAACTCACTCAAGCAATCGGATCGCCTCTCCGACGCGAACATGGAGGCGATCGAAAAATACGGCATCGACGGCCTCCATGATGACCGCATCGCTTTTGTCATGGGCTGGGATCACATGCTGGGTGGCAGCCGCGAGCACGAACCCGATGGCGAGGATGCTGAGGGTGAAGCCTGGAAAGACGGCCATGAAGTGCTGCCAGAATTGGACATGATCGAGAACGAACTCGATGATGAGACCTTCTCCGACTTGCTGGAAGAGGAAGAGCGTGAAGCCCACCCGCTGCAAACCATGGCGCATGAGTTCGTCGTGCGACTGCTGACCGAAATCAAAGAAGAATGCTCCGAAAACGCAGCAGAGAGCGATGACAGCACGCCACTCGACCGTTTCATCCGCAATTCGATGAACATCAGCGGCAAGCTGGCTGGCGCGCTCGGCACGCATGACTTTGGCGGCTCATTCCAAACCGGTCATACTCTTGCCATTTTACGCCGCTGCCTTAACTGGGCCAACGAGGCCTCAGCCGCATTGAACGAGCTGATGGAAGCCCCCGAGTGGTGCGACCGTCAAGAATTGCTCAGTGACTTCCGCGCCGAGCTCTTCGCTATCCGTGACGGCATCAACGATCTCCGCAAAAAACTGCGCGCAGAATAGGCCCATTGCGGCACAACCGGATTACTTTCGCAGTGACTTCCACGGCTCTTCCTGGCTGTGATCGACGAGGCCGGGCTCATCAGCCTTCGCAGGCGACAGGATGGCGAGGAAGACGAGCATTTCGTCGCCCATGTTCCATGTGCCGTGGATTTCGCCCATGGGAATGAAGGCCGTGTCACCAGGACCGAGGATTTTTTTCTGCTGTCCGACCCACTGCTCGGCCTTGCCCGAAATGATGTAGATCATCTCCTCCCGGGTGGGGTGCGAGTGGAAGGGATGGCTGCGCCCCGGCTCCATATTCGCCCGCACCATCATGAGGTGCTCGTTGTTCACGATGTCACTGCGGCAGATCCACTCCTCCAGAGTCCATGGGGACTGGAAGTCGATTTTTTCTGCGGCGGTGACGAAACGGCGGTTGGCGATGGCGTCGGACATGGTGGGTGGATGCTAGCGTGATGAAATCACCACGGCAAGCCGGGCGATGCACCTGTGGCTATCCGTTTTGCCACTCAGTACGTGAACAAATCCTTCACCACCCAGGGGCGTTCGATTTCAACGCCCTTCTGCTTCATGAGCAAATTCAGGGCGTCGGCCATGCGCTGTTTCATGTGCTTGGTCAGGCGGCGGCCTTTGCGCGCACGCTGGACGGCTTTGTGGGTCATGGGCTCCGCACTGGCGGCCACCAAGGCGTGATTTCCCAGCTCATGCTCGGTCATGATCCCGTCCAGAGGCTGCACGCCCATGTTACGCTCGATTTCTTCTTCTTGTCCCATGGCCACCCTCTCATTCCGCAAACCGTCATCTGCAATCTGAATTCCAGACATGTGCATTGAACCAGGGCTTCAAAAAGCGGTTACAGCATCCCATGCTCCTTGAAACTGAAGTAGGGCAGCGGGCGCGATTCAGCAGGAGTACCGATGATGAGATGGTCCTGGAGAAACAGCCCGGTGGCTTCGGAGGCTTCGCGGAGACGGCGGGTGATGCGGCGGTCGGCCTCACTTGGGGTCGGATCGCCTGAAGGGTGGTTGTGGACGAGGATGAAGGCGTAGGCGTTGTGGATGAGCACCTTCCGCAGCAGATCGCGCGGATGAGCGACGCATTCGTTCAGGCTGCCTTTGAATGCTTCTTCACTGCGCATGACAGCCAGCTTGGTGTTGAGCAGAATGATGCGGACGGATTCACTGCCGAGGGCCTGCATCTCGGAACCGATGTACTCGTAAATTCGCTGTGGACGGTCGAGGATGACCTCGGCGTGCGAGGGCTCCTGCGCGGAGCGGCGGCCAAGCTCGAAAGCCGCAGCGAGCAGGGCGGTCTTTGCTGGCCCAAGGGCTTTGATCTTTCTCAGAACGGCAGGCTCAAGGCGGGAGAGGTCGCGCAGGGATTTGTAATCACGCAGTATGCGCTGGCCGATCTGCAGGGCGTTTTCACCTTTGGTGCCGGTGTTGATGAAAAGGGCGAGGAGTTCCGCATCCGAGAGGGCCTGAGGGCCGAGGCGGAGCAGACGCTCACGCGGACGGTCGTTTTCCGGGATGTCGTGGATGCGGCTCATGAATCGGTGCGCATTTCACACGATTTAAGAGGTAGATCAATGAATTGCGCGGCACTGATCCAGCAAGCTGTGAAGATAGCCGACAATGTCTTCGAGGGCCTGCTTGTGCAGCGAGGCATTGAGACAGACCAAATCGGCACGGGCTTCGAGGAGCATGTTTTGCGCGAATTTGACCGCGCGATCGACAGCCCCTTCGTAGTCGGCAATGCCGGCGAGAATGGTGGTGTCCATGGGCTCGCCTTTGAGCAGCATGCGGTTGAGCTTTTGCTTCTGCGCATCGGTGGCTCCTTCGAGAAGATACAAGATGGGTAGCGTGAGTTTGCCACGGGCGAGATCGGTACGAAGCGTTTTTCCGACGGTTTTTTCGTCCCCAACGATGTCGAGACAGTCGTCGTAGATCTGGTAAGCGGTGCCGAGCTTGAGTCCGTAGTCTTTCAATGCCGCCTGAACGGAGTCGGGCTGCTGGTTGAGACGGGCTCCGAGTTCACTGGCGGCGGCAAAGAGCGCGGCAGTCTTCATCTCGATCATCTTGAGATAATCGGTGACGGAAAGATTGAAATCAAAGCGGCGCTGAGTTTGCAGAATTTCGCCGGTGCAGACATCACGCGAGGCACGAGCGATGGTGCGGCAGACATGCGTGTCTTCAAACTCTGTGGCGAGTTCAAGCGCATAGGCAAAGAGGCTGTCCCCCAGCAGGACGCTGAGACTGCTGCCCCATTTGGCGACGGCGGTCGGCTGGGCGCGGCGAATGTCCGCACCGTCCATGATGTCGTCATGAACTAAGGAAGCGATGTGGACGAGTTCGAGAATGACGGAAAGGCGAGTGTGCCCTTCGTGCGTGCCACCTGTGGCACCGCCTGCGAGAACAGCCAAAGCAGGGCGAATGCGTTTCCCGGAAGTTTTGCAGACGTAACTCACGTAACCCTCGACACCGGGATCAAACGCACGCGCTTGTTCGAGAATGGCCGTTTCCACGCGTTCCAAGTCGGCCCGCACAAGATGAAACGGAAAGACAGGGTTGCTGGCGTTGAGGACTGGGGCTGACATGGAACTGTGTTATTCCATCCACCACGGCAGGGGCTTCGTCAAATGCCACGCAGAGGCCGCGCAAAAGCGAACTTTCAAAAGAAATGAAAGCCGAGCCTCATTCCTTTCGCCTGACGGCCAAAAGACCGCTGACAATCGCATCGGCAAGCTTCTGGCGGTGCACGGGATCCGTGCAGCGCAGGGCCTCGCGCTTGTTGCTGAGATAGCCGCATTCAACGAGCGCGGCAGGCATCTGGGTTTCGCGCAGCACCTTGTAATTGCCGTAAAAAATGCCGCGAATACCGCCGGCGACCTTGCTTTTGAGCGAACGGCTGATGGCTGAAGCGAGCCATTTGCCGCGCGAGCTGCGGTAATACACCTCCCCACCGGAGATGATGGTTTTGCGGCTGCCATTGAAATGAATGCTGACAAAGACTGATGAGGGCACGCGATTGGCAATGCGCGCCCGCTGTTCGAGTTCCACAAAGGTGTCAGTACGCCGTGTCATGACGGTTCTAAGCCCCCTTGATCTAAGCGCTGTCTCGACGCGCTTCGCGACATCAAGGCAGAGCTTTTTTTCGACCAACCCATTCCAGACGGAGCCGCCATCCTTACCGCCGTGACCCGCATCAATCACCACTGTGGAAAAACGCACCGTCTCCGCCGCCACCAAAGCCGTCTCACCGCCCACGATCAGCGCCAGACACCAAGCCGCGATGCGTGAGGATAGATGGCACACGATTACTAGGGGATTTTGAGCGTTTTGCCCGCACGAATATTGTCGGAAGACAGCCCGTTTGCAGCCTTTAGTTTCGCCACCGTCGTGCCGTTCCTGCGCGCGATGGAGCCTAGGTTGTCACCGCTTTTGATGGTGTAAGAACCGCCTTTGCGGGAGCTTTTGCTGCCGGACTTGGAGGAAGTTTTTTTCTTGGAGGAACTGCGGGAGGACGACCCGCCATGGGAAGAGCGCCAGGAAGAGTAGTCCATGCCAGCACCCTGCCCGCCCTCGGCAGCCCAGTCACTTTTGTAATCACCGTTATCCGCAAAAGGATAATCTGCATGCCCCATCGTGTGCGCAGGAGTGGTTGGCGACCCATGCAGATTGATGACCGGCAGATCTTTGGGAAGCCCCTTGATGTGTGAAGAATTTTCACACGCAGCCAGCAATAGCAGCGGTAAGACGCAACAAACTTTGAGCAGTGATGGCGTAAAATGGTTCATGCGAGAGTATGCGTCACTTTCGCCTGTTTCGTGCAGGAATCAATTCGCCGCATGAAAACGACTGATGCGCTGTTTGACCCGAGGGATGCCATTTTTATCCTTCACGAAAACAATGGTGCGCTCATGATAATACCCTGCCCCGCTGGCGGGAAGGCTGTAACGCCAGTTGGCAACGTCCGCACTCGGGTCATTGCCCTCCATGGGGTTTCTGATCGTGCTATAGACAGTTCTGCCATCCATGCCGGGTCTCACGAGCGAGAAATTTCTTTCCGAAAAACCCATGGAATAGCGCGTGCCAGTGGAGCCGAAATGGAACACCGCATTGATGGAGTCAGGAACGGAATAGCCGTATTTGACGGTGCAAAAAACAACCATCAACGCCGGAATAAGAATGATCACGGCCGGGGTGAAGAAATACCAGTTCTTTTTGACGAATGCAGAATTCATGAAGCCTGCATGCTGGTGGAAACGGTGGCGGCAGGCAAGGTAAAACACGCGGCAATTCAAGTCTGCTCTTTGGCCAGCCTGCGGCAGAAAACTTTTAAGCCCGCACTCAGGCTTTCAAGAGCCACCGACCATTTCAGTTGCCGACGACTGGTGAGTCCGAGCACGATGCTAAAACCTGTTACAGTCGCTGGTCTCCAGGTGTGGAGATCGTTGCGGTGGTCGTGTACATCAGCTGACCGTCTTGCACCCGAAGGTATTTTGCAGCCCCTTGAATGTCTTCATCGCTGAGACCTGGAACCACAAAGACGCGGCCACGCATCGCACCACGCACAGACATGCCGCCGCGTACGATGGCACGCACGGTATCGATAACGCTCTCGTTTTGCACAAAATTCAGCTCTGCCGCCTGTGCCATCATGCAAGTCGAGCACAATTCCTGAGCATTGCGGCGATCACGCGCAGCATAGGCCGCATCATTCTGGCCAAGCATCGGCACCACCATTCCAACCATCACTCCAATAATAGCAACAAACATCAAGACCTCAAAAAGGCTGAACGCAGAGGATGCTAGGCGCTGTTTTGAAATGTGAACGATATTTTTCATGGCTGTTTGTATCAGTGATGGTAATTTGTGATAATTATTGCAGGGATGCAACTTTAAATCGTCAAATTTTCATAAACCAATCGAAGTAGCGTCTCAAAATTGATAGTTTTGGAACGCTCTGATACTCATTTTATTCCACATCGAGGATCACTGCCTGCCAAACCAGGCCAAAAACTCGCGATTGCCTTCCGTGCCTTGAATGGAGGACTCAATCACCCCCCGCCATTCCAGTTCTGGCTGCGAGCGCACGAATTCTTCAATTCGTGTACAGGCTTTGGCATGCAACTCCGGTTCACGGACAATGCCACCCTTGCCAATTTCTTCTCGTGAAAGCTCAAACTGAGGCTTGATCAAAACCAAGGCCTGACCACCCGCCCGGAGCGCCTGCAGCACCGCAGGAAGAACCAAGGTCAGAGAAATGAAGGAGAGATCAGCCACTAGAATGTCCACCTCCTGGCCAATATCTTCCCGGCGCATGTGGCGGAGGTTGAACTGCTCCCGTGAAACCACCCGTGGATCACTGCGCAGTTTCCAGGCGAGTTGATTGGTGCCGACATCGAAGGCGAAGACTTTCACAGCACCGCGTTGCAGCAGGCAATCGGTGAATCCACCGGTGGAAGCCCCCACATCGAGCGCAGTCAAACCCGTCACATCAATGCCGAAATGAACCAGCGCACCTTCGAGCTTCAAACCGCCACGGCTGACGAATTTGGGACGCTCCCGGACGACGATCTGCTGGAGCTCAGCCACCAACCAGCCCGGCTGGGTGATGCGCTTTCCCATGACACTGACCTCACCAGCCATGATCAGCCGTTTGGCCTGTTCACGTGAAGGCACAATACCGAGCTTCAGCAAGGCGAGATCAAGACGTTCGCGGGGCATCTAGGATGATCGTTATTTCCTTGAACCGTAAATCAGTTCGTCACCAGCTTCAATGCGCACCCCTGGCAGTATGAAGGAGGTATCGATATCTACCACAGCTTCTGCTGCTTCAATGGTTTCCCCAACGGTCACGCGGCCAACCAGTCCATTGCCCCGTCTCACATCAAACTTCATCCCAGCGGCCAGTTGTTTGTCTTTTCCGGCACTGATTACGGCAAAGCCCTGATCATTGTGAACTTCAATCACCTTGGCGAAGGCTGGCATGCCCAGAAGCTGCTTTTGCTGATCTGTCAGAGGAGCGGCAGCCGCTGCCGGTGAAGCAAAGGTGGCCGGGGTTCCTGGCATCAGGTCACTTCCGGCCAGAGCCGGCAATTTGGTAGCCTGCACTTCCGGCGGCGGTGGCAAATAGGTCACCGTGTCAGGCTTTGAGGGCATGGCCATCTCATGGGCTGCCTGCTGCCTGCGCACCAGTTCGAGTTCCTTACGAGCTCCTTTGGCCTCCTCCTGCGCCTCCCAGGCCAGATAGCCGGTGATGGCGAGCAGAATGATCGTTAGAGCCAGGGCATAATGGGAAAGACGCATGCTGTATGCTAGACGCAAGCTCAGCGCGGATCAACCCTCTCTCAACTTCAGCGTAGCAGTCCAAGCAATTCACGCATGCGCAGCTCAATGTTAAGCAGACAGGCCTGCACCCCAGCCAGCCATTCCATATCAGCACCTTGGGGATGCTGCTGCACCAGCTTGTCTGTCGCGTTCAAGGCCGCCGCAAACAGAGGCAGACTTTGTTCAAGATCGATCACCAAAAACTGCCACTGGTCTTTTTCTGCCTGGGCGAACTGACGCAGCACATGGATAAGATGCGCAGCCAGATCAGCCACCGTGGACAGCAGACGCAAGACCGCCGGGCGGGTGCGCACCTCATCGTTGAAGACGAGCAAGCTTTGGAAGCGACGCAGCTCCTTGGCCAGCGCCGCAGAACGCGCCACGGGATTTAGATCGGTGTTACCCTTTGCTTTGGCGGGAGGCTGACGGGGGGGCTCGAGGGTGGGATCACCCTTGATTGAGGCGAATGGATCGCTGCCTGGTTTGGCGGGCTGAAATGGGTCGTCAAAGCCGGGACTGTGCAAAGCATCGGCGGATTTTGAATTGCGGCTGGCCCCAAGCAGGAAGTGCTTCCGTCTGGCGCGATTCTGTCGCAGCAAGGCAGCCTCTTCCTCCTTCGTCAACTGCCAGCGTGGTGAAGAGACACGCATCTGCAAATGCCAAGACTGTATCAGTATGCGCTGGTGATCCTGATTGAACCACTCAAAGAACAGAAGATTTTTCAGCCCGGGCGGCTCAGGCAAGGTACAGACCATGCCAGACTGTGATCTTCGGCGCGGAAGTTTCAGCACACGAGAGGAAGCTGTCATCAAACCGCTGTATCCATGCTGCATGGCCGAGATGGCTTCCACATGGTCTTCATTGGCATTTGGAAGCGGATTGTGAAAGTCCACCCGGCAGCCAGCAATGTCGCGCAGAAAATTACCCACCAATTCAACTCGCACAGGCTGATTCTGACCGGCGAGGTGAAACAAACCTGTAACCAAGCCGGGTACTTCATTGGAAAGGTACCCGCCAAGGATGGACGATTCTAGGCAAATAATCATTAATTGTCATATAAACTAGAGGCCGGAGGTGGGTGTCGCAAGCGGACATGCCTTCAATGAAGCAAAAATTACCCCTGGAGGGCCCAGCCCTATTTATTGTGGAACTGTGGCAAGATTGCTGCTTGTTCCACAACTCATGCGCTGTTACGACCCAGTCCCCAAAACCTACACCCCAATAAAAACATACCCATGAAAGACCTCGTCTACCTCAGCCGCTCCTACGTTGAATTTGGCCCCTTCGCCAAAAAAGAAATCCTCGATTTCCAAAAGCGTGGCCTCCTCACTGCAACCGATTATCTTCGTGATGAAGGCAGTGATAGCTGGGTTCATTATCAGGAATGGTTGACCGTCGTCCCGATGCCAGCGCCAAAACTGGTTAAGAAGACTGCCGACAAGGCTCCTGCGGCCAAGGTGCCTGCTGCAAAGAAATCCAAGAAAGCCGCGTAGTGCGAATGCGAGGCCACAGCGCCTTGCATGTCTGCGATCTCTAGCTGATGCGCGCCCAGCCTCCGTGCTGGACGCGCATCTTTGTTCATGCGAATAGCCCGTGTGAACGAAGCCGATGCCATCACCTCCCGGACCTTGCGCAACGAACTGTGGCGCTCGATCCCCTCAGGGGTCATCGACACCCTGACCGCCACCTTCGGGATGCTTATCGCCGTGCGCGTGTTTCACATGAGCGATGTGGCAAAGTCCGTCTTCCTTAGCGCCACCAGTGGTGGCATGGTGGCCAGCTTGTTTGTTGTTCCACTTCTGCTGCGAGCCAAAAGCACCATCGCGCGCACAGCGGCCAAAGTGCAGTTGCTGGGCGGTGGGTGCATGGCTGTTTCGGCAGCATTTCCACACCACCCTCATCTCTACATTGGCGGCCTGAGCCTCGGCTTGTTCTGCCTGACCATGCAGATCCCTTTACTGACACAGATTTACCGAATCAATTACCCTGCCGAAAAACGCGGCAAACTCTACGCGGTCACTGGGGTCACACGTGCGGCTGCGGCGGTATGCTTCGGCTTTGTGGGCGGCAAACTTCTCGGATGGGACATTGCGAACTACACCTGGCTGCTGTGGGCCTTTGCCGCCAGCGGCTTCATTTCAGGCTTCTGGACCTATGGCCTGCCAGTCACCGCCTGGGAAGCACCGGAAAATTCCAGCACCAGCCTCTGGAGCTCTATGCGCTGGGTGCGTGAGGATCGCGATTTCCGCACGCTGCTCATCTCCTGGATGATGATGGGCATCGGTAATCTCGCAGCAGCCTGTCTGTTCGTCGAATACCTTGCTAACCCACGGCACGGCATCAATCTGAGCGAATTCAATGTCGCCTGGATCACAGGCGTGGTGCCAGTGCTGGCCCGCGTGGTGTTTTCTTATCCATGGGGGCTGGTGTATGACCACTTCCACCTCTTCACAGTGCGTGCGGTGCTGAACGTCTTTTTTGCCGCCGGCATCCTTTGTTTCTTCCTTGGGCACAGCCTCTTCTGGTGGACCTTTGGCATGGCCTTGTGGGGTATGGCCAATGCGGGTGGCAATGTCACCTGGGCGCTCTGGGTTACCAAGCTCGCGGACAAACACGCCGTCGCCGAATACATGAGCGTGCATACCTTTCTCACTGGCGTGCGTGGCCTCATCGCCCCTTCCCTGGCTTTCGCCATGATCAAGGTCATGTCGTTTGACACCTTCGCCATCGTCTGCGGTCTTACCATTCTTTCCGCCAGTGGCTTCATCGGCGTTCGCGCCCGCAGCAATTCTGAGTCCACTGATCGTCTCCGTCCAGGTGCCCGCAAAGAACGCCTATGAATGTTCACCTCGTCCAAATCAATTCCGTCTGGGAAGACCGCTCTGCCAATCACGCCAAGGCGCGCCAGTTGATTGCCAGCGCCAGTCCGCAGCCCGGATCGCTCATCATCCTGCCGGAGACCTTCTCCACAGGATTTAGCATGAACCTAGCCATCACTGGTGAGCCCGAGATGGGTACAACCGAGCAGTTCCTGCGCGAACTGGCCGCACAATATCAAAGCTGCGTCATCGGAGGAGTGGTGACCTCCACCGAAGATGGTCGTGGCATGAACCAAGCACTCGCCCTCGCCCCTGACGGCAGCGTCCTTGCCCGCTACACAAAAAATCACCCCTTCAGCCTAGGTGGCGAGGACAAGGCCCACCGCGCCGGCACCGACGTCAGCCTCTTTGAATGGCAGGGGCTGCGCATCGCACCGCTCATCTGCTACGATCTGCGGTTTCCTGAACTCGCCCGCCATGCCGTCCGCGCCGGAGCCGAGGCACTTGTCTTCATCGCCGCCTGGCCAGTGAAACGCATCCAGCACTGGATCACGCTGCTTCAGGCACGCGCCATCGAAAACCTCGCCTATGTGATTGGCGTCAACCGTTGCGGCACTGATCCCGATTTTACCTATACGGGTCGCAGCCTCGTCGTGGATCCTCACGGTCTCATTATTGCCGATGCCGCAGAGCAGGAGCGCGTTGTCAGCGCTCGGATCGACCCAGCCGTGCTCCGAGACTGGCGCACTCAATTCCCTGCTCTCCGAGATGCAGGCATCCCGTCCTGATCACCACAGGCTAGTCCGCAACCGCCCGGCTTCGAGGATGGCATCGAATCTCCGGGCATCATCCTCACGAGCTCCGCTGACGAGCACGTAGCCATACTTGCGCCAATGCTCCATCTCTGCCGCCGCATTCTGCATGCGCAGTTCAAACGCAGCAGCATCTTCGGTCGCACGGCCTGAGAGGCGGTTGCGCAACTCCTCCAGGCTGGGTGGCAGCACGAAAATCTCCAGCAGGCAGCGCTTCACCAGATCGTCCTCGCAAGCGCGCACCTGCATCGCTCCCTGGACGTCGATGTCCATGATCACATCCACCCCGCGTTTGAGATTCTCATACACGTAGCTTTTCAGCGTGCCGTAAAGCCGGCCATGCACGCGGGCGTATTCAAAAAGCTCCCCTCGCTCCACACGCGCCAGAAAATCCTCCTCGGTCAGGAAAAAGTAGTCTTTCCCGTCCACCTCGCCTGCTCTCGGTGCGCGCGTCGTGCAGGAGACGGAAAAAACTGCCTCGCCGCGGTCACACACTTTCCGCGCAAGTGTCGTCTTGCCGGTGCCCGAGGGTCCCGAAACGATGATCAACTGACCCAGGCGCTGTTTTGAGAATTCCATCCTGCCGAATACCCACGCCAACCCCGAGTGCAAGAGACTTGGCAAATCGACTGTAATGCTCCACCCTCAAATCCCACAACACCAACCATGCAAAAAGCATCCTCACGCCGTCAGTTCGTCAAAGTTGCCGCCGCCTCGGTGGCAGCACCTTTCATTCTCCCTTCACGCCTCTGGTCACAATCGGCCAATGGCAAGATCCGCATGGGCTTCATCGGCCTCGGCAAGCAGATGGGCGGCCTCATCAACAAATTCCTCCAGTATCCCGACATCGAGGTCGTCGCCGTCTGCGACGTGTACGACGTGCGCCGCGATCTTTACAAAAAGAAGGTCGATGACCACTACGCGAAAAACGGCGGCAGCGCCAAGCCCTGCGAGACCACTGGCGACTTCCGCAAGATCACCGAGCGCACCGATATCGACGCCGTGTGCATCGCCACACCGGACCATTGGCACGCCATCATCACCAACAGCGCCCTCAGCCACGGCAAGGACGTTTACTGTGAGAAGCCGCTCACGCACAACATCCACGAGGCTGTCTCCGTCGTCCAAACCGTCAAACAGCACAACCGCGTGCTTCAGACCGGCTCCATGCAGCGCTCCAGCAAGGAATTCCGCATCGCCTGCGAACTGGTGCGCAATGGAGTCATCGGCAAGATCGAGCGCGTCACTATCAGCATTGGCGACCCTGCCAAGCCGAACGCCTACCCCGAAGAAGCGACGCCAGCAGGCCTCGACTGGGACATGTGGTGTGGCCCGGCTCCGCTCGTGCCCTTCAACCACGAGCTCTGCCCTGTCGGCGAAAGCACAACCTTCCCCAACTGGCGCAAGACCCGCGAATTCGGCGGCGGCATGATCACCGACTGGGGCGCGCATCACATCGACATCGCCCAGTGGGGCCTTGGCATGGATGAAAACGGTCCGGTTGAGGTCAAAGCGCCCGCCGATTACCAAAACGCCAAGCGCGGTGCGCAGCTCATCTACGCCAGCGGTACGGTGCTCTCTCACGCAGAAGGCAGCCACGGCTGCACCTTCCACGGCACCGAGGGCGAGGTGAACGTGGGACGCGGCAAATTTGCCCTCAGCCTCGGCGGCAAAGAAGTCCACGCCTTCCACGGCAAAGATAAATCCGCAGGCACTTCCGTGGATCGCGAAGTCGCCCTCGCCGAACGTGACTTCCTCAAGGACAAGAAGGTCTCACTCTACGAGAGCAAGGATCAGATCGCCGACTTCGTCGCCTGCATGAAGAGCCGCAAGCAGCCCATCTGCCACGCCGGGGTCGGAGCCAGCAGCGCCATCGCCTGCCACCTCATGAACTTTGGCTACTGGTACGGTGCCAACATCAAGTGGAATCCCACCGAGCACACCTTCGTGAGCGGTGGCGATCCCAAGTGGCTCACCCGCGAGTATCGCGGCGACTGGAAGGTCTAAAAATCAGCCCGTCAGCAGTTCCAAGGCGGCCTCGAAAGAGGCCGTCTTTTTTATTTCACCTCCGCACGCTTCACCACACTTGTGCCATCGCGCACCGTGTCCGGCGGGTGCATCAGCACTTCGTCCCCCTTCTTGAGGCCTGCCAACACTTGAGTGTACTTACCGTCGGTGCGTCCAGCCTTGACCACCACCGCCTTGGCGCTGCCAGCATCAAAAACAAATGTCTTCCACTCGCTGCCTTCGCGAAACAATGCCCCGGCTGGCACCAGCAGCGTGTCATCGCTGTGCCATACCGCCACGCGGACCTCCACGCGGTAACGGTCTCCCAGCGCCTTCAATGCAGGTGTCTGTTCGGTGAAATCACTCAGGACCA
This sequence comes from Verrucomicrobiaceae bacterium, assembly GCA_027490195.1. Lineage (GTDB taxonomy): Bacteria > Verrucomicrobiota > Verrucomicrobiia > Verrucomicrobiales > Verrucomicrobiaceae > Prosthecobacter. Next base: position 113,648 of record JAIXYN010000085.1, read on the forward strand.
GCACGCGCTGCTCTTCAACCCCCAGTGCGGATACTTTGGTGAAGGCTGCTGGCTCCACGCGGCGCACACTGGCTTTCACTGGCACTTCGCCACCCCACTGCTCCACGGTGACCAAGGCACCGGGCTTGATCGTCACCGCATCGCGCGAGAGAATTTCTGCCTCGATCTCCAAATCCATGGGATCACCGATTTCTAAAATCGGCGCACCTGGTGCCACAATCGTCGCGCTCTCCTGCTGCACCCGCAGCACGACTCCGTTGACCGGAGCACGCACTTCGATGAATGCACCGCCAGCGCTCGGTTTGTCAATCTGCTGCAGTGCCGCCTTGGCCTGCACAAGTTCAAAATCGGCCACCTGGAGGGCAAACTCCGCCGAACGAAGTTCTCGCGATTTCATTTCGGCCTCACGCTCAAAAGTATCGCGGTCAGTGTCGCTGACGGTCCCCTTGTCCGTGTTGTTCTTGATGCGGTCCCAGTTCGCCTGGGCATATTTCAGACCTGTGCGTGACATTTCGATGTCTTCGTTGGCCCGGCTGCGGGTGGCAGTCGCCGCATCGACACGTGCCTGAGCCTGTGAGCGAGCACGGGCGTCAAGCAACGGCGAGAGCGTCGGCTCAATACGTGTGAGCACGGTTTCCCCAGCCTTCACCGCATCTCCCGCCTTCAAATTCACGCGCTGCATGCTGCCCGCTACCGGCGCGGCGACGATGTGACGGTTGCGGATGCGCGTCTTGCCCTCCTCGGACACATAAACCGTCAGCGGCCCTTGCTGAACCAGTCCGGTCTCGACCTCGACTGCCCGTGGCTGCAAGGCATAAACCATCACCAGAACCAGAGCGCCGACCAAGGACCAGAACACCACTTTGCGCGCCAGACTGCGGCGTGTGATCGGAACTTTCGTTTCCCAAGGTGGAACGGCGGCTTGCGGTGTTTCAGTTGGAGCGTCTGGCATGGAGTGCACCCACTATGCGCGAAGTTCGTGCGGCGGCAGGTGATTTTTGCTTGTTGCTTTCACCGATCTCTGTTCACAATTTGTCGTTCGCGGCCAGAACTGCGAACAGAAAACCATCCAACCGAGAACTTCACTCTTATGCCCCACGTCGAAACCAACGGAATCAAGATGTTTTACCAAGAACGCGGCAGCGGCGAACCGCTTGTCTGCATCATGGGAGTCACCGCCCCTGGAGGCGTTTGGGACGCGCATGCCCAAGCCTGGGAAAAGCACTTCCGCTGCATCCTCGGGGACAATCGCGGCGTGGGAGAAACTGACAAGCCAGCCGGCCCCTACACCACCGCCATGATGGCTGACGACTACGCCGGCCTCATGGACAAGCTCGGCATCAAGCAGGCCCGCGTCGTCGGCTGCTCGCTGGGCTCCGTCATCGCCCAGCAGCTCGCTTTGCGTCATCCCGAAAAGGTGAAAAGCATGATCCTCATGTGCACCTGGGCCCGGCAGGACCGTTTCGGTCTCTACACTTGGCAGCATCTCATGAAGGCCAAGGCGAACATGCGGCCAGAGGACTTCATGCAGTGGATTCAGATGCTCATCTTCACCAAGCCCTGGTTCGACAACGACGACTGCTGGAACAACATGCAGCAAGGCCTCAAAGACGCCGCCACCAATGCTGCGCCACAGCCCGTGCACGCCACCGAGGCGCAAAGTGCCGCCGCGATGACGCACAACACCCTCAACGAACTCAAAAACGTGAAATGCCCCACGCTCGTCATCGGCGGCAAGGACGACACCTTCACCCCCCAGTGGATGGGCAAGGAAGTCGCAGCCGCCATCCCTGGTGCCGATCTACACCTTTACGACAACGCCGGCCATGCCTTCCACTGGGAATGCCTCAGTGATTTCAACCCGCGCTCGACCGAGTGGTTGTTGAAGCATTGATCCAGACAAGCGCTCAGGCATAACACGAAGCAGGCACGCGATTTTCTGATTGCGTGCCTGTATTTTGTACCGGCTTCACCCTGTTCATCCTACGTGCATGCGCATCACCGCTTCTTCTTGCTTGGCTCGTAGGGAAAGCGGCAGGTCACGACGACTCCACGCCGGGGTTTGGCTTTGATCGTCAGTCGCGCTCCAATGAGGTTGGCTCGGTAATCCATCACCCTCACGCCGATGCCGCTTTGCTGCCCGCCTTTGGTTTTTTTCAAACCAGCTCCATCGTCTTCGATTCGAAGCTCACATTCGGTCGGGCTCACCTGCTGCAGGGACAGCTTCACTTTCGAGGGCTTGCCGTGACGCAGTGCATTGTTGACCGCCTCCTGCGCGATGCGGAAAAGATGCGCCTCAACATCGTTGTTTTGAATCGCAATGCCGGCATCCACTTCGCAAAAACATGGCGTGCGGAAGTTGGTGCGCACGGTTTCTGCCAGCAGTTGCAGTGCACCTACGAGACCGCGGTACTTCACGCTGGTGGGCGAGAGACCATGGGACATGCGGCGCACCTCCGAGACGGACTGGCGCAGCAGTTCATGAATGCGCTGCGCCTGTTGCCGGGACTCGCCCTGCAGATCTGCCTCCAACGCCTCCAGCAGTGAGACAATGCCCGTCATGGTCTGCCCCACGCCATCGTGCAGGTCATGCCCTACCCGCGCCTGCTCCTGCTCCACCACGCGCAAAACCTCCTGCTGCAAACGATTGCGTTCCGTCATGTCCGTTCCCGTGACCACGATGCGATCCAGGCTGCCATCCGGTTTGCAGGTGGCGGTGCTGCGCAGTTCAACACTTCGCCACTCCCCGTCCTTCGTGCGCAGTCGTGAGTCGCTGGGCGGATTTTTCTCTCCTCGCAGCAAACGCGCAAAGCGCTCCTTGGAGCGCGCAGTCTCTGCGGCATCCATGAGGCCGATTTCCCAGGGTGTTTTGCCGATCACTTGTTTTTTGGTGTACCCCATGGCGTCGATGAAAGCCGCATTGGCATGCACGAAACGTCCTGCCAAATCTAGCCCGACTATGAACGCGGAGGTGTGGGTCACGAGCGCTTGATTATAGGCCAGTTCAAGACGGTAGTTGAGTTCCGCCTGCTTGCGCTCCGTAATGTCCCTCACCACTGCAATGTGACGGAGCGGTGGTTCGCCGGGCCGCCACATTGGCGAAACGGTCTGATTGATCCAGGTCAGATCCCCGTTCGGAGCCACGCTGCGTTTCTCCATATGAAAGCTGGAGATTCTTCCTGCCTTTAGCTCCTCCATCTGATTCAAATCAGCCTGCAGATCATCCTGACAGGTGACGTCCATGAAAGTCATCTGCAGCATTTCCTCACGGCTGCGCCGGTTGATCTCGCACATGCGCTGATTCACACTGAGATAGCGGCCGGATGATGTGTCGATCACCGCCACCCCCACCGCTGCCTGTTCGAAGATAGCGCGGAAGCGCTGCTCACTTTCCTGAAGTTCCTGCTCCACCCTTTTACGCTCTGTGATGTCTTCAACCACAGCGACATGGCGTAAAGGCGGCTCACCGGGAAGCCACATCGGAGAAACCGTCAGGTTCACCCATTTGACGGTGCCGTCTGGCAGCAAGTTGCGTTTCTCCAGATTGTAACTGCGGATCTTTCCTGACTTCAATTCTTCCATGCGCTCCAGGGACTTCGGCAGATCCTCTGGCCAGGTAGTCTCCATCCAGGTCATTCGCAGCATCTCATCGCGAGTACGATGATTGATTTCGCAAATACGCTGGTTCACGTTGAGAAAACGTCCCGTCGCCGTTTCCATCTCAGCCACACCAACGGCAGCCTGCTCAAACACCGCACGAAACCGCTGCTCGCTCTCCTGCAAAGCACTCTCCGTCTGCTTGCGGTCTGAAATATCCGAGATGGTGCCGGTCATGCGCACTGCCTCTCCCTGCTCATTCCAATCGGCTTCACCACGGGTGAGGAACCAGCGATACTCGCCGTTCTTGGTACACAACCGCAGTTCCACCTGATAGGGCACTCGATTCTCGAAATGCGCCTTGCGGGCGGCTTGCACTATTGGCCAGTCATCCGGATGCAGCCGGGACATAAATGACTCCTGATTCTTGCCCAGATGATCGGTCCCGGCAAAACCCAGCATCATCTTCCAGCGAGGCGACAGATAGGTTTCGCCTGTTAAAAGATTCCACACCCACAAACCATCCGTCGTGGCACGCATGGCGCGCGCATAACGCTCCTCGCTGACCTGCAGCGCGTGCCTGCGTTCTTCGCGTTCAATGGCCAGTGCGGCTAGACGTGCGGCTGCGGTGATTGCCTGCAACTCCATTTGGTCAGGCGTGTGAATTTCCCGACGATAGCAGGCGAAAGCCCCCAGCACATCCCCGGTGCCGCTCACCACCGGCTCCGACCAGCAGGCACGCAATCTGGCTTTCTCCGCGAGTTTATGAAAGGGCTCCAACCGCGGGTCCGCATGCACATCCGCACAAATCACTCTTCGGCCGGTGAAAGTGGCCAAACCACAAATGCCGCTGTTTGAAGAGATGGGTGTCCCATCCAGCGCCTTTCTCACATATTCGGGAAGACTGGGAGCGGCCTGCAAACGCAGCCGCGTGCCGGTTTCATCAGCCAGCATCACACTGCAGCGCATGCCTGGATGGCCCGCCTCCACGCTTCGTACAATGGCCTCTAAAATTGCGGCGCAAGGAGCACCCTCCACGATCAATTGTAGATTTTGCGCCTCGCGCTCTTCGGCCGCTTTGCGCCTGGATATGTCCTCCAGAGTGCCCGTCATGCGGAGGGCGCGGTTCTGCTCGTCACGGCGAATGACTTTGCCGCGACCCATCACCCATTTCCATGAGCCATCTTTGCATTTCATGCGGAACTCCCGTTCAAAGCCGTCGGCCCGCCGCATCAGATGATCATTCACGGCCAGTTCGGTTTCCGGCAGATCATCGGGATGTACCAATTTCTGCCAGCCAAGCTCCGAACCTTCGATTGGCTCACCTGCACCATAGCCGAGCATCATCTTGAACTGGCTGGAGCGAAAGATGGTATTGCGCGTAATGTCCCAGTCCCACACTCCAAAACCTGAGCTCTCAAGAGCGAACTTCCAGCGTTGTTCACCCTCATGCAGGCGCTGCTCCGCCATCACACGCTCCGTGATGTCACGTCCGACGGACTGCATCTCCGACAACTCTCCATAAGCATTAAAGAAGCCGCGAGTGACGAACTGCATGCAGCGCACCTTCCCTCTGCCGTCGTGCACCCGGTTCTCGATCACAACCACGGGATTTTTCGGTGTGAGCATCCGCAGCCCAGACTCGACTAATGACATGTCCTCCTCCACCACTAAAGGACGCCACGGCAGACCGATTAGCTCCTCACGCGACTTGCCGAAGAAGCGGCAAAAAACCTCATTCACATAGGTGAAGGTGCCATCTGGAAGAAAACGACAGATCGTCTCCGTCAGATCCTCCACCACCGTACGGTAGGGATCTGATGGCAACAGCGCCTGCGATGAAGCAGGCGGCGCAGTAGTTCGTGTATTGCGTGTCTTCATGCAGGCACAATGTCACCATAGCCCAGCGGTGAGCACAAGCCACCGCAGAGATACCGCATCAAGGAATGAATCCCATCGACTTCATCCACTCCGCCACGCGGTTTGGCCAGTCGTTCACCGGCCCGCCGCTTTTGCGCATGCCAAAACCGTGGCCTCCTTTAGCGTAGATGTGCAGTTCGCAGGGAATGTTGAGCTTTTTGTATTCAAGATAAAGCAGGGCGCTCGCGCTGGCCGGCCATGAATCGTCATTGGCGTGAATGAAGCACATCGGCGGTGATTTGGCGGTGACTTCATAACCAGGCAGCAAATGCGAGATGTCTTCCTTGCTAACGAGGTATGCCGGGTAAACCGGAATGGCAAAATTCGGTGTCGCGTCCTCGACATCAAACGCAGGATCAGACGTGTATGTCCGAGTATTTGCATGCAGCGCCGTCATCACGGTCAGATGCCCACCGGCGGAGAAGCCAAGGATGCCGATGCGATCAGGCTTGAGGCCCCACTCTTCGGCGTGGTGGCGAATGATGCCCATCGCGCGCTGTGCATCCTGCAAAGCTTCGCGGCCTGGGTCCTTGGGATCACGCTTCGGCACACGGTATTTGAGCAGGATGCCGGTGACACCATGCTGTTTGAGAAATTCACACACCTGCGAGCCTTCGTGCTCATAGGCGAGAATTCCGTAGCCACCGCCAGGGCACACCATCACCGCCGTGCCGTTCGGCTTTTCGGGCTTGAAGACCGTGATCATCGGATCGGTCACATTTGTGATGCGCTGCACATCATCCGCCGATTTTTTCGGCACCTCTTTCTCTGCCTCGATCTTCACCCCAGGCTGTTCCGGTGCGCCTCCAGGCCATAGTTTCACAACGAGCGGTTCAGCGGCAAAAAGGGAGGAGGAGACAAACAGAAAGGCGGGAATGAGCTTCATGGTGCCGTTATTGGAGCGGAAATCACCGCTCAACGCAAGGCAGCATCATCGCATCCCGCATGCCGTGGAGGATTTTTTTGTCCGCCGGGCATACCGTGGCCAGCACCCCACCGAGCGCCGGGTCATTGTCCGCGTCCGAAGTGGCAAAATAATATGGGCACAGCCGCACCCGGCTCTGCATTGCCCGAGTGGCCTGCTTGTCTTCATCCCAAGCGGGATGCGTGACCACCTTGGCACGATGAAACTCCTGAAGCACGAACGGATTTGTCGGAAAACTCGCCAGGGCTTCGTCAATCGCCGCGCCCCACTGCTCCTGCGACAAATCATGACCAATGAACACGCCCCGCGAACCCCAGCCACGCTCGGAAAACCCACTGATCTTCAGTACCAGTTGCCGCTGCTTGCCACCAAAGGCCTTCATCTCATGCCAGCTCTGAATGTCGAGCTTCGGCCACACGGCAAAGGGTGGCAGCGGCACAGGATCGACGACCCAGCCCATCGGGATGCATTGCTGCAAGAGCGCCAGATGCTCAGCACTCAGTGCCGAGCTCCAAAAATCTGCCAGTGTGGGCGACCAAAACAGCGCGAGCCATAGCTTCTCTTCGAGGAAGGCCTTGATCGGCGGCGTGAAGCTGAGCTCACCACGCTCCGCCATGCGCAGCATCACATCGGCGTTCTCCACGTTGGCGATATCAAAAAGTTCGAAAAAGCGGTAAATCGACGCGCCGTTGAGCTCGTAGGGCTGCACCTCCCACGGTCGCACAACGCGGCGACCCAGTTTCTCCGCCAGCCAACTCATCTCTGGAAGGTAGTCGCCCGATTCACGCGAGACGAGGATGTCCTCGCTCGGAAACGCGGCGGCAAATGAATCAATCATTCCAGATACTCCGCCGATCACGCTTTGATTCAGCGCGGCGTAGGTCTCATTGAGCCATGCTGTCAAACCAATGCCGCCGGGAAGCGAATCCAGTTCCGAGATGGTCACCCCGGTTTCCGTCAGCACCAAGTCCGGCCGCAGCACACGCGGCAAATCTTCATGCCAGCGCGGATTGCGCCCCAAATCGGTAACCCGCTGCGGCTTGCCCTGATCCAGCAGCTTTGCCACCCAAGAACGCGCCTCGTCGAAGTACAAGCGATTGCATGCTCGTTGGAAGGCACGCAGCGCTGGTCCCAGATTGCGGATCAACGTCACCGTTGCCGTATCCAAGGCGAACGCTTCTGGAGAAAGGACCCATTCCTTCTCCGCAAAAAAGCCCTGCTCCGGGAAGGAAGCGCGGATTTGGGAGATCGATTCAGCGGCAGTTACTGGCATTGAAAACGATTACGACGGACAAATGCATCTGTCTCACTTCACTTCTGCCACCTTTGTATTTCCCGAAGGCAGCGTGCGAATGCGTTGTGTCGGGCTTAGACCGTATTTGTCGGGCTGATACATGGCTTCGATGCGGGCAGGCGGAGCGGTGGTGTCGCCCTCGGCGATGACGCGGGCGAGGTACTGAAGGCTGAACTTGCCTTTGGCTGGAGCGAAGTCGGTGAAGAACAGGGCGCGATCCGTGCGGATTTCGCGATGGTCGCAGAACCAAGCCTGGGTGCCATCGGGCAGTTGGTCACCCTCGCGTTCACTCTGGGTTCCGAACTCAGGATTGATGGCTTCAAAGACGGCAGGGAGCGCATCGTCGATAGCGAGGTAGCGATCACCACCGCCGATGTCAATTTTCAGCGTGACGACAACCATGTCTCCAACACGGAGGTCATCGGTTCCAGAGGTGGAGCCGTCCATGTTCAATTCTTCGTAGCTGCGCTCGATGGCGTAGCCTTTATTCTCACCGGCAAAAGCGCGCTGCGGCGGGAAGCTGCGGGCTTCGATGCGGCCATAAATCTCGCGACCTGCGGGAAGTTCGACGCTGAGCGGCTTGGCACTCAGCGCCTGATTGAGCGCGAAGTTCACATGGGTGCTGGAGAAGCCGGCGGGGAGATTGAGCGGCAGGGCCTGGGTGTCCCAATGACCCGTCGCGGCAAGAGGTTCGCCCACTTTCTTCAAGCTGCGTTCATAGGCGGCCAGAGCGGTCAGCGTCCATGCATTGGTGAATGTGTTGCCCCATTCACCACGGCCATTGCGGGATTGCAGGATCGACACGGCGAGAGACTCCGCGTCTTCAGTGAGTCCAAGATGCGTGTAGCAGATCAAACGCAGCGCTTTGTTCGCGCCGTTTCCGGCCCAGTGGCTCCAAACGACCGGGCGTGGAGTTGGTGCGGGGACCGCTGCGGCCTTGGCCTTGGTTTCCGTTTTGGATTTGGCGTCAGTTTTGGACTTCGCACTGGCGACTTTGGCCTTGCTGTCGCTCTTGGCCTTGCTGTCGGGCTTCGCAGGAGCGGGGCGCTCGACAGGCTTCCAGCCGAGAGTGTCCTTGATCTGCTGCTCGGGTGCATTGCTCAGGCACATGGAGAGCGCGAGGTAGAGCTTGGCGACTTCAGGCAGGTGTTCACGTCTTCCGAAAAGCAGGTTCTGATAGGCAGGCTCGGGTTTCCCTGCCTTCGCTAGGGTGTAGAGCGCCAGAGCCGAATCAGTGATGTTATAGAGATCTTTTTCCTCATCGAGGCCACGAAGTTTTTTCGAGAGGAACTCGACGAGCTTGTTGATCGCGGAAGCAGGCACGTCCGCACCCTGATCGCGCGCGCGCAGCAGCAGCATGCCCCCGTAAGCGCTGCCCCAGAAGCTTGACTCGGTGCCGCCGGGCCAGTAGGCGAGGCCACCTTCATCTGTGGTCATCTGCAGTAGTTTGTCCACTCCAGCCTGAACCACCTGCTTGGCCTTGCCGCCGCCGATTAGCTCTGGGAACAGCGGCTCGTATTTGCCGAGAGCAAGCCACGGCATCGTCGCAGAGGTCGTCTGTTCGACGCAACCATACGGATATTGAAGCACGTATTCGAGCGCATCCCGAGCCTCATAGAGACGGCTGTTGCTGATGCCGAGCGAAAGCGATCCATCGCCTTCGAGCAGCGCAGGGTTCACGTCCTTGATGAGGTTCTCGTTCGGCTCATCGGCCTTGAGACGCGTGTAGCTCACATGGCGCAGTTCAGGCACGGGATGATTCACTTCAAAAGACGATTCCGTACCATCACTGGCTGCCACCGGCCAGTTCACGCCGCGTGCGGTCCATTTCCATTTCGCAGTGCCCAGTTGCACAAACTGCACCGGGAATGCCGTGGCGGCGGTTTCACCAGCTTTGATTTGCAGGATGACCTTCTGCTGCTTGGCGGTGCCAACAGCGTCGGCCTTCAGCGAGGCAGGAATAAAATCTCGCTTCTCCTGAATGAAGTCCGCCGTGGCATCGAGCTCGAGCGTGACCTCCACAGCACCAGCGCTTGGCGTCGTGTTGTGAACAACGGCTTTGACGAGGAATTCATCGCCCAGGCGGGCGAAACGCGGCACGGCGGGCTCGATCATGAGCGGCTTGTTGATTTTGAAGGCAGATTCACCGCTGCCAAATAGATCCACGCCATGCGCGGCGACGGCCATGATGCGATAGCGCGTAAGATTGTCCGGCGCGGTGACGCTGGCCGTCAGCCTGCCCTGCGCATCCGTGGTACCTGAGGCAAGCCACAGCGGTGTGACGATGAAATTTTTACGAATGTTCGCGTTCGGCCCGTTGCCGTCCCCATCGCCACCACCGACGACGAAGCCCTTGTTGCCACGATCACGAGCGGCAGTTTCTTCAGACAGCAGATTGTCAAAGGAGGTGAAACTGTCGATGGCGAGCGGCAGCTCAGCGTGGAAATACGCGGAAGGGTCCGGCGTCTCGGACTTCATAAGGCTGAGGACGCCTTCATCAACGGCATAGAGCGTCACGTCAGCACCTGATACAGCGGCGCCTTTGGCATCGGTGATCGTCGTGGTGATTTTCACCTCTTCCGTAGGACGCACCTCGTCATGATCCGGCTTCACCGCGAGCTTCAATTCTTTCGCATCCGACTCCACAGTCAGTGCGCAGTAACCGACGCGATACTCAGGCATCTTGTGCTGCTTGGTACTGGCGGCAGAACCACGAATGACGATAACTGAAACAAAGACATTGGGGAACTCGTCTTCACCGAGCGGCACTCGGATGATCGGATTTTCGAGCGTGAGTTCCGTCACAAACTGGCGATGCATTTTGTTGCGCTCCACCGTGACGAGCGCGGTGCCTGCGATGGGTGTTTTGACCACGATAACCGCATCTTCACCTGGCTTGAGCGTGGTTTTCTCCGGCTGGAGGTTCATGCGGTTGCCATCCTCCATCGCCCAGGGGAATTCGTTGCCGCCGACAGCGTAGAACGGCATGCGAGAGAGTACCTTGGTGCCTTTGGCATCCACCGCCTCGGCAGTGACGAAGTAAACGCCGCCGCCTGCGGGAGTGAACGGAATGGTGACCGAGGGAGCCGAGCCCGCAGTGGCGGACTTTAAATCTAAACTCTGCTTCAACTCCTCACGCAGGATAACCTGATCCTTGGTTGTCGATCCGCCACCAGCGGTTGCGATTTTAAGCGTGTGGTATTCCTGACGCTCCACTTTGAGATCAACGTGCACATTGCCTGCAGCCGGAGCGCCTTTGGAATCAATCGCAACGACTTCAAGCTGCAACGCCTTGCCAGCGGTGCCGAAATACTCAGGACCTTTGAGGCCCAGCAGAAAATTAGCGCCGGGCACTTCAAACTCAGCGGTGGAACTGATGGTCTGCTCGTTGATGTCGGTGACTTCAGCATTCACCCGCACGCGCTGTGGCAGTGCGGCGCGGTCTGGTGGCGGCTGCGGCATTTCGAGCGTGGCGGTGCCGTCGTCTGCCAAGAAGAGATTGCCATTCACGAACCACTCGTTTTCCACATCGTCATTTTCATGACCGGCGTAGTCGCCATCAGCATCACGATCCTGCGCATAATGCGACCACGAAGGTGCTTCGCCGAAATGATAGCGGCTGTAGGCCTCCGGCGCTGCGTAATCACGCTGCGAGTTCGCGCTCCACTGCACCTTGGCAACAGAGAGTGCCTTGCCCATGTAGTAGTTCGCACTGAGAGGCAGGTGGATGCGGTCTGGCTGAAACTTGATTGATTTCGTATCGAGTTTTACCTCAAACGTGTTTGGCTTGTAGTCATCAATTCGGAACGTCATGCCGCCACCGTCATCGCTCTGACTGTTTTGATTGGCTGCCTTGAGATTGATCGAAAGATCATACCAGCCCGCAGGGCCGGTTGGCAGCACGACATCATCAGCCCAGGCACCATTCGCAGTGAATGTAACCGGCTTGTCGATCACGATGCGGTAACGCGGATCGCGGATCACGAGACGCCCCTGCGCGGGTGCTTGATCGAGGCTCAAGTCATCACCAATAAGCAGGCGGGTGTGTGCCTTGAAATGCGCCGTTTCACCAGGCTTGTAGAGCGGGCGGTCAGAAAAAACAAACGTGCGCCGCTGCGGCTGCCAGACGTTTTCATAGGCCTGCGAGATGTCGTAGGGAATGGCAATGCCGCTATCGCTGCACTCAATAACGGCACAGTCGCCGTTCTTTTCAGCGAGCACGAACGCAGGCGTGACTCCCGGTGCGGTGGCGATGCCGCTGGCGTCGGTGTCGCCGTATCCGATGAGTTTCAAATCGGTATCGACGAGCGTGAGCCGCACTCCAGAAACAGGCTTGCCGGTTTCCAGCGAAGTCACGAAAACCATTGTTTCACGGCCATTGCTTTTCTGCATGATGCCCAGATCGGTAAACTGCACCAGGGTCTGAGTGATGACGCTTTTCTGTGTGAGTCCTGCGGCGGCAGTACCTTCGAGTTCGATGAACAGCGGGGCAGCAGGGAAATCACCAAGCACTTCACGCCAGTTCAGTTTCAGGATCTCGCTGTGGTCGAGCGGCTTCGTCACCGGAAAGCTGCGGTCAAACACCTGGGTGCCAGGGTAGGCATCAATGGACTGCATCTTGAAGGCGGCTTTTTGTTTATCGTTTCCGTAGTAGGCCGAGCGGTAGGCACGGTACTCATCAAGTGCTTTGAGCAATTCGGGACCATTGAGGCGCTTCGCCCGCACACGCACCTGGCTCACGTTTGCGGCGCTGAATTCATAATTCGCACCGCCTTTGGCCAACTGCGCATTGATGAAACTCGGCGCAGCCAGATAGGGTGGGTTTGGGATGAAGGAGACCTCGTTTTTGTAGTTGGCCTGCAACGGCAGATTGTCCCCTGAAGTCATCGCCATATCGACCGTGACGGTGTACTTCTTGTTTACTTCAAAAGGCCCGCTGAAGCGTAGCGTGCGGCCGAGAATTTCGACCTTGAGCCCGGTGATTGGACCTTCATCCTTGTGAACCACCGATGCCAATTTCTGGCCAAGAGAAGCACGGCGAATGGTGACTAAAGGCGCGAGCTTTTGCGCAAAAGCTTCGACCATTTCCTTGGTCATTTCATCCGTTGTCGGCGGCAGAAGGCGCTTGTTGAAATCGATATCGATATAGTAGTCATTGTCGAACGGTGTGTGTGCCTCGACCTCGCGTACTTCGAACGGCTTGATCTCGCCAAGCTGAATGTCGTCACCCGTAGCGATTTGATTGATGCCGGAGGTGTTGCTGAGAGTTTCAGCGATAGTAAGACGCCATTTGCCAATGGAGAGCTGTGTTTCAGGCTCAATGATGATGGCGCTGAGGCGAGCTGCATCATCCCCTACGGAAGGCTTCACCTTGGAGATTTCCTCCGCCCAGGTCGCCTGCGGCTCGGTGCCCATGAGGGTGAAATCCTTGCCCGTGGCGTGGCGAACTTTGGCAGCGACCGGCTGCGGCGAAGACTCCGAGACAAACTTGATGTGCTTGACGACCTCTGCAGGCGTCACGCTGTCGTTGAACTCAAAGAGAAAACGAGGGGCGCGATTCTGCGCGTCGTCATCAAACCAGCGTGGATGCTGGTCAATGATGCGAAAGCGGGCGCTTTCCACGGAATCGAGTTTCTCAGCCGCGAGGGGTTTACCAGCAAGGTCGGTCAATCCGGTGCGCAGTTTGAACTCATAGCTGGCGGCGAACTTTGGTGCCTGCGTGAGGTGAAAGTGGCCGCTGCGTGTGCTCGTCCACTCAAACGTGCCGGTCAGTTCCGGGGTGATAACCAGGGGAGAGGTGGCAGCACTTTTGCCGATCTGATCCTTCGCCACCATCGGCGTTGGAAATACGACTTCGATGGTCGATTCCGGTGCCAGTTCGGCTGGATTAATGGTGATGTCCGCGTGCAACTCCTGTGGCGGCGGCGCTTTGGGCGTGGCGCCGGATTTAGCCGGGGCCGCAGGAGAGAGAGCAGTGAAGGCAACAAACGCCAGCGTCATGGCTGGCAGCAGCGCGAGGCTGAAAGTGGTTTTCATGGCGAACAGTGGGTTCACCCTGAGAGTAGCACGCCACCCGCAGGGGCGAGGAAATTTTTGTAGAGTTTTTGGAAACCTTACGCTCAGATCGACGCTGCCGCTGTGCGCCGCGCCCAGGCATCCGCCTCAATAAGTGCCTCGAGTTTGGGATGCTCAACCACCTGATGCGCGTTCATCACACGCTCCACCGTCTGCCAGATGCCGGGGAACGAAATCTTGCCATTCAAGAAGGCATCTACGGCCACTTCATTTGCAGCGTTGAGGACCGCAGGCAAAGTGCCTCCCACGGTCCCAGCGTGGCGCGCGAGATTAAGCGCCGGGAAATCATGCACGCGCGGGGCTTCGAAATGCAAGGCGCCAACCTTGGCAAAATCGAGCGGCTTGAGATTGTTCGTCACGCGGTCAGGCCAGGTCACTGCATATTGGATCGGGAAGCACATGTCGCTGTGGCTGAGCTGGGCGATGACGCTGTGATCGGCAAATTCGACCATGCTGTGGACGATGCTCTGTGGGTGCACGACGACCTCGATCTTGTCCATCGGCACGTCGAAGAGCCACTTGGCCTCGATCATTTCGAGGCCCTTGTTGAAAAGGGTGGCGCTGTCGATGGTGATCTTGCGGCCCATGGTCCAGGTGGGGTGCTTTAGCGCCTGAGCGAGGGTAACGCCAGGCAGTTGATCCGCAGGCAGCGTGCGGAAGGGGCCGCCGCTGGCGGTGAGCAGAATACGCTGAACGCTGCTGTGCCGGTGGCCTTCGAGGCACTGGAAGATGGCGTTGTGCTCGCTGTCCACAGGCAGGATGTTCACGCCTTTGCGCTTGGCTGCCTCGGTGACAGCCTCACCGGCCATGACAAGAATCTCCTTACTGGCCACAGCGAGGTGCATGCCGCGCTCAATGGCAGCAAGCGCTGGGGCGAGGCCTGCGGTACCGACGATGGCGACGAGCACCATGTCGGCATCGGATTCGTTCACGAGATCGACCAGCCCCTGCGTGCCCGTGTGCACCACGACATCCGCAGGCAACAGCGCGCGCGCTTTTCCCGCAGCCACGGCATCGGTCAGCGCCACCTGCTTCACGCGAGTCTCGCGGACCTGCTCTGCAAGTGCTTCGACACTGCAGTTCGCAGCCAGACCGACGATCTGCATGCGCTCGGGAATGTCGCGTGCAACTTTGAGGGCACTGGTGCCAATGGAGCCTGTGGAGCCGAGGAGGAGAACTTTGCGCATCACGAAGGCTTGCTTTGGCTTATCGTGCGATGGCGGACAAGTAAAAATAAAACACCGGCGCGGTGAAGAGCAGGCTGTCGGTAAGATCAAGGATGCCGCCGATACCGGGGAGCGCCTGGCCGCTGTCCTTGATGGCGACGCAGCGCTTGAGCACAGATTCAGCCAGATCCCCTGTGACAGCCGTCGCGCAGAGCACCGGGGCGAGAATCATACCATGCATCCAGGTGAGAGGAGTGAGCTTTTCGGGAATGGTGGCCAGTAGCACCGCAGCGGCCCCAAAGGAACCGATGAAAGCCCCCACAAAGCCTTCCCACGATTTCGCGGGGCTGATGTGCGGGATCATTTTGTGCTTCCCGAACAGCACGCCCACCACGTAAGCCCCCATGTCACTGAACTTGGTGACCATGATGAGGAATAGCACGAGGAAGATGTCAGTGATGCCCTTGCCATCCCCATGGAAATACATGAGCCGCACCATGAAGCCGAAGAAGATGACGGTGTAAACGGTGCCAAAGACGGTGTTGAAGATGCGCTGCAGCGTGGACGCGCCTTCGAGCTGATGGCGGTAGCAGAGAATGAAGGAGCCATGCACACTGGCGGTGAGCGCCGCGAGATCGAACTCCATGGGCGGTGCCTTGTGACGCGTCGTCGTGTACCAGATCACCACGCCCCAGTAGGTGATGCAGATGATGAAGCCGAGCGCGTTGAAGGAGCGCGCATGCGGGTCATTGCGCAACAGCCGAAAATACTCGACGGCACCCGCAACACCAAAAAATCCGGTGATCGCAATGATCAGCCAGGTGTTCTGCCATTCCAGGAAGGCCACTGCAAGCAGTGACCAAAGCAGCAGGGTGCTGAACAAACGGGACGCAAAAACGCGACGCTTGCTGGGCGCGGTGGTCGGCGTGGCGGCGGTTTCGGACATACGGCAGGTTGGGGGTGCGCCATTTAGAGCCCATCCCGAAGGCGAGAGCAATGCGATTTCGCATTTGGCCTTCCTTCATGCCACGTTATTTCAAATCACAAGGCTGCCTACGTCATCCAATCTGGCCAGAAATAGCGCCAAATTTGACATGTGCGTTGACCATTTTCAAAGCCGTCCATCCAAGTACGGGTCGAAAATCTGGCCGGCAGATCACAGCCCGCCTGCAAATAACCTACGCAATTCGTGCAGCCCCTGCCCTTCGGCACAGACTTCGGTCAGATTCGAGACAGCGGCCGGGATGTGCTGCTCATAGTGTGGTTTGCCGAGATTACGGCTCAAATTGGCATAAGCCCCAAGCGCCTGCATGAGCCGCTGGGCGGCGCAGAGGTAAAACACTTCGCTCACGTCACTCATTGCTAGGCCGCGGTGCTCGGCATAATAGCTCAGCAGGCAGTCGCGCTCCAATTTCGTGAGGTTTACATAAGGATCGTAGAGTAGCGAGGCGAGGTCGTATTCGGCGAGTCCGAGGCGCAGGCCTTGGTAATCGACCAGCCAAGCCTCCTCACCGCGAATGAGCACGTTTTGGCTTTGAAAATCCCGATGCACCAGACAGCGCTGGATTCGGGCTAGGCGACGGCGGAGCTGCCTGAGCGTCTCATGCGCAGCATTGAACTCGGCGTTGGAAACATCGCGTCCCAGGTACCCGCGCACATAATGTTCGAGGAAGTAGCCCTGCTCCCACTCATAGAGTGCCTCATCAAAGCCGGGTTCGAGTTCATCACAGTCAGCCTGCGACAGAGTTTTTTCGCCAACCCCATGAAACTTGGCCGCTTCACGCAGGGTGGCTTGATACAGCGGGAGGCGCCGGTCCCAGGGCTGGTCGTTGAAGGACTGCAGGTCGATGCGCCCCAGGTCCTCCAGCCATACGCACAGGCGCTGCTCATCGAAGGCATAAACTTGCGGCACGTGCGCGCCGATTTTCTTCAGCCGATAGGTGGCGGGAACGAACTTCGGATTGTCCCGACGCGCCAGAGTGTAAACCATGAGGATCATCGGCGCGCGATCCCCCTGCCAGTTCAGGCGGTAGAAATGGCGGTCAGAGGCCCCTTTGAGGATCACCTCAACTTCGCACGGTGTGCCGTTCAGTTCAGGGAACTGTTCGCGGGTGAAGATGAGCAAAGCCTCGTGTTCGGGGAGCATGGTTGGGAAATATAGAATGACGAATGCGAAACGACGTATGTCCAACGCTAACCCACGACTGCCTAAAAATCGATGTCTTCAGCACTCCCCGCCGCTCTGATGCCGCTGCGGACTATGCAGCGCTTCAGCACCGAACCGGCCTGCACCCGGCCGCCGGGCCAGACGATACTATCCTCCATCTGTACTCCAGCTTCTATCACAGCACCGGCACCGATGACATTGATGCCGCGCAAAACGGCCCCGGCCTCGATGTGCGCCGCTGGATCGATCGCCGGGCCATACATGCCGTTCAGAGCCGAATGCGCCGATAAATAGGCCGTGCGGCTGCCCAGATCCCACCAACTGCCTTCATCAATCACCACAGCCCCGAGCTTTGCCCCGGCGCGGATCATATTGAGAAAGATGGGAATGACGGACTCGACCTTGCCAGGAGTGATCCACTCATGAATGGCCGGATCACAGGCGTAGATGCCGGTGAAGAGGTATTTCCCCTCGTCACCCGTGCCGAGTTTGTTGCGGATGTCGGTGACCAGACCCCGCCGGGGATCAAAAGCGATGTGCAAGGACGGCCCATGGCTTCGAAGGACCAGGGTGACAAGGTTGCCGTTTTCACGATGCTCAGTGAGCAGCGGCTTCAGCGGCAGGTCGGTCAGGATGTCTCCGTTGTAGACGAGGAATGGCTCGTTTCCGAGCAGATCACGCACATTGGCAATCCCGCCGGCGGTTTCGAGGCGCACCGGGCTCTCATTACGGAACTGGATTGGCGTGCCCTTGTAATTTTGATCGGGAAAGGCCTCAGCATAGGCTTCAGGGATATGGTGCGTGTTTACCACCAGACGCGACACGCCAGCCGCCATCAGGTGATCAAACGCATAGGTGATCAGCGGCCTGTGAAACACCGGTACGAGCGGCTTCGGAAGCTGCTCCGTCAACGGTTTAAGCCTCTCTCCAATTCCTGCTCCCAATACAAATGCCTGTTTCACGCGCGGCATTTACGCGGACAGGATGGCGGCGCAAACGGAAGTTGCCCCAGCAGATCAAGCTGCCCGCTTCTTGCGCAGCCAAGTGACGAGCACCACAATGCCCGCCACGGCAATCACCGTCGGCAGCATGTACCCTCCGCCAGATCCAGTTCCACACAGCTCACATTCGCCCTCAAGGCTGTCCGGCATCGCACCTGCGGCCTGCTGAGATTCCGCCGTGATGGGCGGCGGTGCCTTCGTGCGCGGCGTGAAAGTTTTCAAATCCAGCACGTAGCTTGTTTCACCGGGAAAGAGGATCTGATAGCGCTCCACTTTCTTGCCGAGGGCGGTGTTGTGGTATAGCACGCTCAGTGTTCCAGTTGGCAGGGCCTTGATCGAGTAGCCCGTGCTCTCGGCAGGAAGCTTTGTGCGCCAGGTGCCCGTGAGCATGACCGGGTCTTCTGGAAGTTTCAGCGGGGCGTTCTCTGCCGCAGTAAACTCCCAGGCGAGGTCGGGCTTCACCTCCGTCACGGGATCGAGGATGACCTCAACCGCCTTTTGCACATATTCATGGGCCTGGGCCTTGAGTTTTTGCTTCTGCTCCGCTGGCGTGACACCCAAGTCGGCATTGGTGAGGTAAGGCGCCACATTGGGGTCCGGCTGGAAACTGCGCGGATCAATCTCAACCTGGAGCATCCATTCCCCGTTTTGCTCAAAGTGGGCCCTAACCGCCACATCCGGCAGCGGATGCGCTTGGATTGGGGCTACGAACGCCAAAAGGGCGAGCATGAAAAGGTTGGTTGCCGTGTTGTTCATCCGGCCAGACTGGCACATGCCAGAGGCCTGTGACGAGCTTTTTTCAAAAACCCCACATTTTTTGATTGTCAGGGGGGGCGGGGCTCGTTTTGAATAGGCGTAACTCCGCTCGGTCACTTCCTGACGGAAAGCTAACCAAACTCAAACTCAATATGAAATCCATCCTCACCACCCTCGCCGTTCTCGGCCTCTCCGTGTCCGCTTTCGCAGGCTGCGGCAAAATCGACACCACCAGCGGCAAGCTCAAGTCCGTTGACGCTGACTCCAAGTCCATCGTGATCGAATCCGGCGGCAAAGACGTCAAACTGACCCTGACAGCCGCCGTCACCGGCGCTGACAAGCTCGTCGGCAAGAAAGTGACCGCCACCAGCTCCCACAAGAAGGTGGAATCCCTCAAGGAAGGCTGATCTCATTTTGAGGTGATCATTTCACCCGCGAAGCCCGGAAGAGAACCTTCCGGGCTTTTTCATGTCTGCGTTCTGAGCCTCGGATTGACCGAATTTTCATTTATTCTTGAGATTGCCTGAAATAACATGTTTTATTTCCACTCTTATAGACTGTGCATAGGCTATCCAGCCTCTGCCAGTCTCAAGACATCCACACCACATCCTCATGAAATCGCTTCTTACCCTTGCCCTTGTCTCCACGAGCCTCCTGCTTAGCAGCTGCGCCAACGGCCATTGTATCTTCGCAAAGAAGAAAGACACTTGCACATCCTGCTGCAGTGCTCCTGCCGCCAAGACCACCACCAGCGCCTGCTGCGCCACCCCGGCCAAGAAGAAGTAATTTCCGGCAGATCCTGTCTCGAAGCCCGGAGACGCGTCTCCGGGCTTTTTTATGCCTGCATTACGCCGATCTTGCCCGTCAATGTGCCACACTTGGCGCATCTTGTTTAAACATGCACTTCTTGTGCAAGTTTAACTCAATGCCCTCGTAAATCGAGGCATGCGACTCAGCCTCTTCTCCGATTATTCCCTGCGCGTGCTCATGTTCGCGGCGCTGAAAGGGGAGATTTTTTCACTCAGCGAAGTCGCTGAAGCCTACGACATCTCGCGGCATCATCTGGTAAAGGTGGTAAACTTCCTTGCCAAGCTCGGCTACCTTGAAACCCGCCGTGGCAGAGGCGGCGGCATCGTCTTGGGCATGCCTCCAGAGGATATCCGCATCGGCATGGTTGTCCGCCGCACGGAGGACACTCCCTTCATCGTCGAGTGTTTCGACAAGCAGCACAATACCTGTCCCATCAACGGTTCATGCCGCCTCAAAGGCGCGCTCGCCCAAGCCGTGAACGCTTTTTACGAAAACCTCGATCGCCATACCCTGCGCGACCTCGTCGCCGGCTCCGCAGGCAAAGACATGAGGGAGACCTTGATGTCTCAGTAATGACGAACCCCGAACATTGAATTTACCCGCCATGGCTTGTCACCTTCCGCACCCTATGACGAGATACGCCTTCATTCTGGTTTCGTCATTCTGCCTCCCATCGTTGCTTCAAGCCGAGGACGAATACGAAAACGCCCCCATCCGCTACTCTGAAACCCCGCCCAACGACACCACTCAGCGACTCGAAAGCCTCATGGCAGCTGGCAAAGTCAAAATTGACCGCACGGACGCCTGGACCGTGTTGCGCGATGTCATGAAGCAGTTCGACATCCCTCAGGAGTCCCAGGTCATGGTCTTCTCCAAGACCAGCAAGCAAAACGACCGCATCAGCCCGCAGACACCCCGCGTCGTTTACTTCGGCGACAACGCCTACGTCGGCTACTGCCTCGGGGGTTCGATCGAGGTTGCCACCATTGATCCAAAGCTCGGCCCCATCTTCTACCTGCTGGACCCCTATGAGGAGCCCGCCAAGCCCCTGCACTTTCAGCGCGACAACAGCTGCCTGAGCTGCCACGGCGGCCCTTTCACCCCCGAGGTGCCCGGCGTCATCGTACGCTCCGTCTATCCCGGCCCTGAAGGCCATCCCATCATGAGCCAGGGCAGCACCGTTGTGGATACCACGACGCCGTTCAGTGACCGCTGGGGTGGCTGGTATGTCACCGGCAGGCACGGCAGCGTCCTGCATCGTGGCAACGTCACCGCCACCGAGAAAAACGATCAGACCATTAACATCGATTTTAAGGCAGGAGCAAACATCACGAACCTCGCCAAATTCTTCGACGTCACCCCTTACAAGCGCAAGCAGAGCGACATCGTGGCCCTCATGGTGCTGGAGCACCAGACCAGCGTGCAAAACATCCTCACCAAGGCGAACCACGCCGCCCTGCGTGCCATGAACATGCAGACCAGCCTTCAGCGCGAACTGGGCGAAATCGTCATGAGCGAACCCACCGGCACTGCTCGCCGCATCATCGACCATTCTGCAGAAGACGTCGTCGAAGCCCTGCTCTTCAAAGACGAAGCCTCACTTCCCGAAGGCGGCATCGAGGGAGACCCCGCTTTCCAGACCGCCTTCACCAAACGCGCCCCGCAGAGCAGCGACGGCCGCAGCCTGAAGGACTTCCAGCTCCTGCACCGCCTGTTCAAGCACCGCTGCAGCTACATGGTTTATTCCCTCACCTTCCAACACCTCACCGCACCACTGAAGCAAACCGTCCTGTCACGCCTCTGGAACATCCTCGATGGCAAGGACACCACCGGCCATTTCGACTACCTCACCACCACCGAACGCAGCCACATCCGCCGCATCCTCGCCGAGACCCTGCCCGGAGCACCTGCGGAATGGAAGAAGGCGCTGGCGGCAAAGTGAGCAGAGCTGCGGGTTGAAAACTCCCGCTCCATCTCCAACCTGCGCTTATGAAACAGCTTCTTGTCTTCCTGCTCTGCGCGTTTTGCCTGGCCTCCTGCGGACAAAAACAGCCTGCCGAAGTCGGCTTCGCTGACAAGGAAGTCGAAATGCTCAACGACGGCAAAGAGGCCACCTACAAGGGAAAACCGTACAC
Source organism: Verrucomicrobiaceae bacterium (assembly GCA_027490195.1). GTDB lineage: Bacteria > Verrucomicrobiota > Verrucomicrobiia > Verrucomicrobiales > Verrucomicrobiaceae > Prosthecobacter. Next base: position 135,494 of record JAIXYN010000085.1, read on the forward strand.
CGGCCTCATCCGCAACAAACACTCGAACGGCAAGACCGCAGGCGAATACCCTTACCAGAACGGCAGAATGCATGGCGTGATGAAGGAATGGTGGGAGAATGGCCAGCAGTCCGCAGAAACCAACTTTGACCACGGTCAGCGCCACGGCCTCAACCGCTACTGGGACATGAAGGGGCATCAGACGAAGGAGCAAATCTACGACCACGACAAATCCATCAGCGAGAAGCACCTCTAAATTTTGCATTCGTCATTCTGATTTCGCCATTCGTCATTTTTCCTCATGGTCGCCCCCGTCATCGCCCTGTTAGTCATCGCCCTCGTCTCGCTGCTGGCGGTGCGTGTGGGCTCCACGGCTCTAATGATGACCGGCATCAGTTGGGACACCGCCAGCTTCCAGGCCTACTCCGCGTTCTTTGGCGTTGGTTTCACCACGAAGGAGGCGGAGCTCGTCGTGAACCATCCCGTGCGCCGCCGCATCATCCGAGATCTCATTCTCGCTGGAAACGTCGGCCTCACCTCGGCGCTCGCCACGCTCATCGTCACGCTCCTGCAAAGCGGCTCCGGCGGCGACACGATGCTCATGCTTGGCTGGCTGATCGGCTGCTTGCTGCTGCTGCTGTTCGTCTCACGCATGAGCTGGTTTCAAACAATGCTCGACCGTGTCATCCGATACACCTTGGAACGCACCGGCATGGTGCGCGCCCTCGATTACGAGCTCCTGCTGCGCATCCAGCACGGCTACGTCGTCTCCGAGATCGAAATCCTGTCAGGCACCTTCCTCGCCGGTCGCACCCTGAGCGAATCCCGCCCTTGGGATCGCGGTGTCGTCATCCTCGCCATCAAACGCGATGGTGAAACGCACCCCGGCATCCCCAGCCGCGACGATTTGATCAAATCCGGCGACGTCCTCACCGCCTACGGCAAAGAATCCGCCCTTCAGGCTATGACACAGCCGTTGGAGCAACCCGCAACCAAGTACAAAGAACCATGAACCTCACCAACCAAGTCTGCGCCGTCACCGGCGGTGCCAAAGGCATCGGCCTCGCCACCGCCCAAGCCCTGCTCGCACGCGGCGCGCGTGTAGCCCTCCTTGACCTCGAAAACGTCACGCTCGACCATCCGCATGTGCTGTCGATCCGCTGCGATGTCTCCCGCGCTGCTGATGTGAAGTCAGCCGTCGATCAAATCAACGAGCAACTCGGTCCCATCGACGTCTGGGTGAACAACGCGGGTCTCGCGCGTCATCGCTGGATTCCTGACTACACCGAAGAGGAGATCGACCTCATGCTCGCGGTGAATCTCAAGGGCACCATTCTCGGTTCCCAGGCCGCCTTGAAGGCCATGATCCCGCACAAGCGCGGCCACATCATCAACGTCATCTCCACCGCCAGCCTGCGTGGCATTCCGAGCGAGACCGTTTACTGCGCCGCGAAGTGGGGCGTACGCGGCTTCACCCAGGGCTTGGCCGAGGAAGCCGCAGCGCACCGCATCCGCGTCACCGCCATCCTGCCCGGCGGCGTGGACACGGCGTTTTGGGATGACGCCTCGCAGCGGCAGGCCCCCAAGCAGCTTTTCCTCAAGCCCGAGCACATCGCCGACGGCATCGTCGCCTGCATAGAGATGGACGATTTCTGCGTTCCGCGCGAGCTGGTGCTGCGCTCGCTCGATGACAGCGATTTCTCGGTGAAGCCGGCGTGATCACTTGATACCCGCTTGTATGGCATCGGCGTGCAGGAAGGTAGCAAATGTCATGTCTGCCGCGCGATGAACCAGCGCGGCACAAGCCCGTATGAATTCTTCCCGCCATGCGTTTTCTCAGCATGAGTTGAACCTCTGGAGCCATCACATGAACACACTGATCCATTCGCAGGCCTCCCGACGTGATTTCGTCAAAACCTCGGCCTTGAGTGCCTTGGTCAGCATGATTGCTGCACGCGTATCAGGTGGCAAAACGCCGCCATCCGTAGAGGATGTTCAACGCTTGGGTGGAGATCTGCCGCCCGCAGATTTCATCGCACTCTTTGATGGCCTCACTTGGGCAAACTGGCAGCACGACCCGCATCTCGATGGCGTGTGGGAGATCGCAGACGGCGTCATCCGTCTGCGCACCGATGAACCGCCGCGCGTGGCCGGCAAGGACTACAACCTCTCCACCACGAAGAAGTACAAAGACTTCATCCTCATGATCGACTGGCGGCTCACGGGCAAACCCTATGTGAAACCGCACCAGTGGCTCATGGACGACGGCCAGTTTCACATCGATGCAGCCGGCCAAGTGATCATGAAGGACAATCTGACGTGGGGCGACAGCGGCGTATTTCTGCGTGGTGTGCGTGCGGCGCAGATCAACATCTGGTGCCAGCCCTGTGGCAGTGGTGAAGTGGGCACGAAGTTCAAGGACACGCAGGCCACCAAAGAAGAGCGAATGAAAACCATGCCCAGCGTCCGCGCCGACAAGGGACCAGGCGAATGGAACCGATTCATCATCTCGCTGCGTGGTGATCGCGTGGATGTGTCGCTCAACGGCAAGGATGTGATCCAAGGCGCACGCGTGAAGGACATACCAGCCGAAGGGCCAGTCACCCTGCAGAATCACAAGGACGCCGTGGAGTTCCGACACATCTTCATCAAGGAGCTGTAGTACTGAGCTTCTTCACCACTATTCCCAAATGAAGCCGTTCCTTTTCGTTCTAATCCTCGCCACCAGCCTCCACGCGGCGCCCCCCCTCGACACCTTCATCAAGGAACAACAGCCTTCTTTGATCCAGCTTTACGAGCATCTGCATGCACATCCCGAGCTTTCATTGCATGAAGAGAAAACGAGCTCCCGCATGGCGGAAGAAATCCGCAAAGTGGGCTTTGAGGTGACGAAAAAGGTAGGCGGCTTTGGCGTGGTGGCCGTTTTAAAAAACGGCCCGGGGCGGACGGTGCTCGTGCGCACCGATCTGGACGGCCTGCCAGTGCGGGAGATTGGCTCCGTTCCTTACGCCAGCAAGACAACCACCAAGGATGACGCGGGCAACGAGGTCTCCGTCATGCATGCCTGCGGGCACGACATGCACATGACCTGCTGGGTCGGTGCGGCACGGGCGCTCGCGGCTTCGAAAGATCAATGGAAAGGCACGCTCGTCTTCATCGCACAACCGGCGGAGGAGCGAGGCATGGGTGCGCTAGCGATGATCGAAGACGGCTTGTTTCGACGCTTTCCCAAGCCCGATGTCTGTCTGGCGCTGCATTGCGATTCAAGTCTTGCAACCGGCACCTTCGGCTTCTCCAGCGGCCCGGCTACGGCGAGCACCGACACCGTGGACATCGTCGTTAAAGGCATCGGCGGCCACGGCGCGATGCCGAACCTGACCAAGGATCCCATCGTGCTCGCCTCGCAGATTGTGCTGGCGTTGCAAACGATCGACAGCCGTGAACTGCATCCGGTGGAACCGGTCGTCATCACGGTGGGCAAATTCAACGGCGGCACCAAGAGCAACATCATCCCTGACAAGGTCGAACTCGGCCTCACCGTGCGCACCACCAGCCCAGAGACACGCAAACAGGTGCTGGATGCGATTAAACGCATTTGCCGCGGCCTCGGCATCGCCGCCGGACTGCCGGAAAATCTGCTCCCGGAAATCTCGCTGGTCGGCCCCGGCACTCCCTCCGTCTACAATGATCCGTCACTCACCTCACGCGTGACTCAGGTCTGGGCGGATGCCTTTGGCAAGGCCAGCGTGATCGAACGCAAACCCACGATGGCCGGCGAGGATTTCTCCCGCTACACGATGACTCCCGAAAAGATCCCAGTCTTCCTCGCCTGGCTCGGCACCGTCGCACCCGCAAAATTGGAGCAGGCAAAAGCCAACGGCGAAATCTTGCCCAGCCTGCACTCACCGTTTTATCGTCCCGAGCCAGCGCCCTCGATCACTTTCGGAGTCAAAGCGATGACGCTCGCGGTGCTGAACGAACTCAAACGAGATTGAAGCGAATCACCCGTTCGCGCCGTTGATAGCCGCATGATTCGCTTCCTCGCCGCATTCTTCATCCTCCGAAGCCTCGCGCTCGCCGAGTTCCGACAACCGGTGCCTGATGTGTTTCTCTGGCAGGATACCTGCAACGTCTATGTGTTAAAGCACGATGATCGTGCACTGCTCATCAATCTGGGTGATGGCAGTGTGCTGGAGCATTTGGCGGAAATCGGCGTCAAGCAGGTCGAATGGGTTCTCTTTACTGATCATCATCGCGAGCAGTGCCAGGGAGCACAGAAGCTTGACCGCCAAGCGACCCAGATCGCCGTACCAAAGGAGGAGCAGGCCTTCTTCGAAACGCCCAATGAGTTTCGCCACTGGAACCCGCGCCTCAGCGACAAATTCACGGTTCATGGTTCCAGCTATCTCCGCCCGCCTGCCCAGCCCGTGAAGATCGACAAGGGACTCGCAGATGGCGACTCCTTCACCTGGAACGGCCTCACACTCACCTGCGTGAGCACACCGGGCCATTCACCGGGCGGGATGAGTTTCATGCTGAAGCAAGGCGAGCGCACGCTGGCCTTTACCGGCGGAGTCATGCACGACGGTGCCAAGATGACGAACTGGTTCGACACCGAATGGGACTACGGCTTCGCCAAGGGGCTCGATGCGCTCATCGCCACCGTGGACAAACTGATCGTGCTCAAGCCGGACATCGCCTTTTCGACACAAGGGCCGGTCATCGCGAATGCCACAGCCCAATTCAAAACCTACAAGGACCGGCTCACCCAGTTCCGCCCGGATTACGTGCGCGGCTATCCCGTCGATAACCTCTCCAAACGCGGACCTCATCCCGCCACCCAGCCGACAAAGGCTCACTACATTGTGAAGGTGACTCCGCATCTCTACATGTTCGGTCCGGAGATGGCTGGAAAGAACTTTGCCATCATCATTGCTGACAGCGGCCACGCTTTGCTGCTCGACTGCGGCCTGTTTCCGAAGCTCGTCCTCGAACGCATCATCAGCGACATGAAGGAGTTTCTCGGGCTGAAGCAAATCGACGCCTGCTGGATCTCCCACTCGCACGGCGACCATTTCACGCTCTTCCCTGCGCTGAAAGACCATGGCGTGAAATTCTGGACGATGGACACCATCGCCGACAAATGCGAAAACCCACGCTACTACGACTACCCCGCGATGATCGGCGCTTACAACGCCGGCTTTGAAAAGGCCAAGATCGATCGCATTCTCAAGGCAGGTGAGGTGGTCGAATGGGAAGGTTACAAACTTCACATCGACTGGATGCCTGGCCAGACCGAGTTTGGTAACGCGCTCTGGCTGGAACTCGACGGCAAAAAGATCGTCTTCACCGGCGACAACCTCTTCGGCGATCCCGCTGACCCCGCGCAGAACGGCCACGAATGCGTCAACGCTCGCAACAGCGCCATCATCGATGAGGGCTACCTCGTCGCCGCCAAATACCTGCAAAAGCTCCAGCCCGACATCATCATGGGCGCACACGGAGTGCTCATGACGGAGCCCAAGGCCTTCATCGAGCGCTACCACGACTGGGCGCAGCGCATCATCCGCGAATACAAGCAGCTGCTGCCCGATGCGAACTATGAGTACCTCTACGATCCTTACTGGGTCAGTGCTTATCCCTATCGTGTGGACTTTCAGCAGCAGGCCACACAGGAGGTCAGCATCACCGTGCGCAATTTCCGCGACACTGTGCAACAGCATCACGTCTTGCTTCAGCTTCCTCCCGGCCTCACCGCAGATCCCGCGTTCCTTGAAGGCACTGTCCCGGCGAAATCACGCCAGAGCTTCAAGCTCAAGCTCACCGCAGATCCCGCTCAGGTACCTGCAGGAGTGCAAATGGTGCCCATGGACATCACACTCGACGGCAGGCGTTACGGCCAGCTCTTTGATTTCATCATCCAGGCCAAACAACCCGCAAAAAAAGATACTGCGCAATGAACCGCCGCTCCATCCTGACCTCCGTTGCCGGGCTTGCGACAACGAGATGCCTCAGCAATACTCCTGGCCGCATGCAAGCCGCCGTCCAGATCATACAGAAGCAGGTCGATGCCGGCATTCTCGAGTCCGCCGTGCTGCATGTTCGGCAGGGCAAAGACACCTTGCAGCAGGCCTTTGGAAAAGCTGGGAATGCAGACGCCATTTTCCTGCTCGCCTCGATCACGAAGACCATGACAGCCACAGCCGTGATGGTACTGGCAGATCGAAGTGAACTGCGGCTTTCCGATCTCGCGATGAAATTCATCCCTGAATTCAATGAAGGCGCGCGGAAACAGATCACCATCGAGCAACTACTCGCTCACACTTCGGGCTTACCGGATCAACTGGAGAACAACACCGAGCTCCGCTCCAACCACCCCCCCCTCTCAGAGTTTGTGAGAGGCGCGATCCGCACACCGCTGCTGTTCGCTCCGGGGACGAAGTATCACTATCAAAGCATGGGCATCCTGCTGGCTGCGGAGGTTGTGGAACGCATCACGAAGACATCGTTGCCGGACTTTCTGGCAAAGGAGGTTTTTACGCCGCTCGGTATGAATCATACCACTCTAGGTCTCGGTCGCTTCAAACTAGCAGACACGATCCGCTGTCAGACCGAGCATGCCGCGCCTGAATCCGGTGCTGGCGATCCGCATGCCGCCTCGTGGGACTGGAACAGCCCCTACTGGCGCAATCTTGCGGCACCGTGGGGCGGTGCCCATGGCTCGGCTGCAGATGTAGCGCGTTTTCTTGGATCTTTCATGCACCCGCCCGGCCAGGTGCTCCGTGAAGAGACGGCACGCCTGATGCTCCAGAACCACACACCGGGCCTCTCTGCCCGCCGCGGCATCGGCTTTGCCTTGGGACCGGAAGGATTTGGGAAAGACTGTTCCAAACAGAGCTTCGGCCACAGCGGTTCCACCGGCACCCTCGCTTGGGCCGATCCGGCGACCGACACGACCTGCGTCATTCTCACTTCCCTGCCCTCGCGCATCTCAGCAGAGACGATTTTACATCCAGTCTCGGATGTGGTGGCAGAGACACGCTAGCTGGATCAACGCACGCGGTTTTTTTTTCGCAAGATATGTGCTCCTGAGGCAAATCAGGCATCAATATCGCGTTCTTTGGGCGCGTATTCCTTTCCGATTGACTATGACCAAACCAACCTGCCTTCTTCTGCTCGCCACGCTCAGCCTCCATGCCGCCGAGCCGCCTGTTCCGGCCAAGATCGAATTCAATCGCGATGTGCAGCCGATCTTGTCGGACAACTGCTTCTACTGCCATGGCAACGACCCCAAGCATCGGGAGGCTGATCTGCGGCTCGACATTCGCGACGAAGCCGTGAAGGCGGAGGCTTTCATTCCCGGCAAGGCGGCGAAGAGCGAACTCGTGTCGCGCATCCTCACCGCAGATGCAGACGATCTCATGCCCCCGCCCGATTCGAACAAGAAGCTCACGCAGCGGCAGAAGGACATTTTGAAAAAATGGATCGATCAGGGCGCGGCCTACCAACAGCACTGGTCCTATGAAAAACCGGTTAAGGCGGCGATCCCGGCAGGAAAGAACGGCGTGGACGTGCTGGTCCAACAGCGCCTTGCTCAGATCGGCCTCAAGCCTTCCCCGCAGGCCGACGCGCGGACCTTGATCCGCAGGCTTTACCTAGATTTGATCGGTCTGCCGCCCAAACCGGAGGAAGTGGCCGCCTTTGAAAAGGACGCCTCTCCCGCTGCCTACGCAAAGCTCGTCGAGAACCTGCTCAAAAACCCGCATTACGGCGAACGCATGGCCATCGGCTGGCTCGATGTGGTGCGCTTCGCCGACACCATCGGTTACCACAGCGACAATCCACACAACGTGTGGCCTTACCGTGACTACGTCATTCAGTCCTTCAACAGCAACAAACGCTTCGACCGCTTCACCCTCGAACAAATCGCCGGCGACCTCCTGCCAGATGCCAATCAGGAGACACGGGTCGGCTCAGCCTTCAACCGGCTGCTACTCTCCACCGAGGAAGGCGGAGCGCAGGCAAAGGACTATGAGCAGCGCATGCTAACCGACCGCGTCCGCGCCGTCGGCAATGCCTGGATTGGGCAGACCACCGGCTGCTGCCAGTGCCACGATCACAAATTCGATCCGTGGACCCAGCGTGATTTCTATTCGCTGGGCGCGTTCTTTGCCGACATCAAGGAGCCGATTCTTGGTCGTCGCGAACCGGGCATGATGGTGCTCGATGACGCAGGTCAGAAACGCCAAACGGACATCGCGCAGCGACTTGCTGCCCTGCAGTCCGATTTTGCCAAACCACGCCCCGAACTCGCACCCGCACAGGCGGCGTGGGAAAAGCAGGCGCTGGAAGCGGCCCTCAGCGGCGGCAAATGGCAGCCCCTGAAACAAGTCGTGGCTGCATCGGCCAAGAAGAACATCGCTCTCAAGGCCGACAAGGAAGGCGTGGTGCGCGGCACCATCGACGCCAAACGAAATGAGCGGAAGCAGAACGACGGCACCGAAACCTACACCATCACCACCAAGCTGCCAACTGGCACCACGGGCATCCGCATTGAGGCGCTCAAGGAAAAGCTGCCCGGCATCGGTCTTTCCTCGAATGGCAATTTCGTGCTCAGCGAAGTCGCTCTTACATCGGGAGGGAAGAACAAGCAGGCCAAACTCGCCGTTGCTCATGCCAGCGCTACGTTTGAGCAAAAGACCTTTCCAGCCTCTGCCGCCATCGACGGCATCGCAAATAAGAAGGAAAACGGCTGGGGTGTGTTGGGCGGAACCGGAGCCGATCAGTCGCTCTACCTTGAACTCGCTGCACCTGTCACCGAAGCAGATGCCACGGTGACCTTCTCGCTCACTTTTGGCTGGGGTGATAACCATGAAATCGCCAATCTGCGTCTCAGCAGCACCAGCGCACCCAAACCCATCCGTGCGCCCGGCACATCCCTACCGGCCGCAGAGATCGCTGGCATCCTCAAGACAGCGCCGGAGAAGCGTACCTCTGAGCAAAAGCAGAAACTCACGGCCGCCTACAAGCAGATCGCTCCTGAGCTCAATGACCTCCGCTCCAAGATCGCCACGGTCGAAAAGGAAAAAGCAGATTTCGAAAGCAGCGCGCCCAAGTGCATCGTCTCCGTCAGCGACACCACCAAGCGCACCGTTCGTATCCTAGCCCGTGGAAATTGGATGGATGAAAGCGGCGAAGTCGTGAAGGCCGCCCTGCCCGGCTACCTGCCGAAACCCAAAATCGAAGGCCGCGATCTCACTCGTCTCGACCTGGCGCAGTGGCTCGTTTCCAAAGACAATCCGCTCACCGCCCGCACGGTGATGAACCGTCTCTGGAAGCAGTTCTTCGGCACCGGTTTGAGCAAGGTGCTCGACGATCTCGGTGCCCAGGGCGAGCCACCGGTGAATCCCGCGTTGCTCGACTGGCTGGCCTGCGAGTTCATGGACAGCGGCTGGGACATGCAGCACATGATCCGCATCATTGCGAACAGCGCGACTTACCAGCAAGTCTCCAGTTCCACCAAGGAACTCACCGCCGCTGATCCCTACAATCGTGAATGCGCCCGTCAGAGTCCTTTCCGCCTTGATGCCGAGCTCGTGCGTGACAATGCGCTCACCATCTCCGGCCTGCTCGTTCCCAAAATCGGCGGTCCGAGTGTGAAGCCATATCAGCCAGCCAAATACTGGGAAAACTTGAACTTCCCCACACGCGAATGGCAGAACGACAGCGGCGAAGGCCTGTATCGGCGCGGCCTCTACACTTGGTGGCAGCGTTCCTTCACTCAACCGTCCTTGCTCGCCTTCGACGCGCCAAGTCGTGAGGAGTGCGTGGCCGAGCGCAACCGCTCCAACATCCCGCAGCAGGCCCTCGTGCTGCTGAATGACCCGACTTACGTCGAAGCCGCTCGCATCTTTGCCGCCCGCATCCTGACCGAATCCAGCGGCGATGCCAGTCAGCGAATCACTTGGGCCGTGCAGCAGTCCTTGCAGCGCAAACCAAGTGCGGAAGAACTCAAGACGCTTTCAGCCTTGTTCACACAACAACTCGCCGATTACCAAAAGGAGCCTGCGGCTGCGGCAGTACTGCTCAAAACCGGTGCTGCACCTGTCGCCGCCAGTTTGAATCCGAGCGAACTCGCCGCATGGACGCACGTCGCCCGCGTGCTCTTGAACCTGCATGAAACCATCACGCGGAGCTGAGCCATGCATTCGATCTCCCCGCAAACCCGCCGCGCTTTTCTTGGTCGCACCACGCAAGGGCTCGGCAGTGTGGCGCTGGCTTCCTTATTGCAGCCGCAGCTTTTGAATGCAGCCTCGCGCGGAGTCCTCGGCCCACTGCCCTTTCCACAAAAAGCCAAGCGTGTCATATGGCTCACCATGGCCGGCGGGCCATCACAACTTGAGTTGTTCGACCACAAACCTAAGCTGGCGGAAATGGATGGCAAGCCGATGCCGGAGTCGTTCACGAAAGGGCAGCAGCTCGCGCAGCTTCAGGGACAGAAACTCGTGTGCAAAGGGCCGATGTTCCGCTTCCGAAAGCATGGCAAGTGCCAGATGGAACTGTCGGATCTGCTGCCGCACATAGGCGGAGTCGCAGATGACATCTGCCTCGTGCGCTCCATGACCACGGACGCGATCAATCACGACCCGGCGCATATGTTCATGAACACCGGGGCACAGATTGCCGGTCGTCCCAGCATGGGTTCGTGGGTAACCTACGGCCTCGGCTGCGAGGCGGATGATCTGCCGGGCTTCGTTGTGATGATGTCCACCGGCAAAGGCCGCAATCCACAGCCCATCGCAGCAAGACAGTGGAACAGCGGCTTCCTGCCTTCCAAGTACCAAGGCGTGCAGTTACGCTCGCTCGGCGATCCGGTGCTCTACCTCACCAGCCCGAACGGCGTCACACGCGAGCGCCAGGGCCGCGATTTCGCCGCCATCAATGAGCTCAACAAACAGCATGCCGCCCTCTGCGATGACCCCGAAATCGCCACCCGCATCGCCCAGTATGAAATGGCATTTCAAATGCAGGCCAGCGTGCCTGAACTGATGGACATCAGCGGTGAAGGAACGAAAACCCTCGAACTCTACGGCTGCCAGCCCGGCGACGGTTCCTTCGCATCGAACTGCCTTCTTGCCCGCCGCCTCGCCGAGCGCGGCACACGCTTCATCCAGCTTTACCATCGTGACTGGGACCACCACAGCCTGCTCAAGGAAGAGCTGCCGTTGCGCGCCAAAGAAGTGGACCAGGCCTGCGCCGCACTCATCAAGGATCTTAAACTACGCGGCATGTTTGATGACACGCTCATCGTCTTCAGCGGCGAATTTGGCCGCACACCCATGGCACAGGGCAACAAAGGCCCTATCGGCCGCGATCATCACAACAAAGCGATGTCGATGTGGCTTGCCGGTGCGGGCATCCAGCGCGGCATGACCTTCGGCAGCACCGATGACCTCGGCTATGCCGCGCAGGAAAATCTCACCACCGTCCACGACCTCCACGCCACGATGCTGCATCAGCTCGGCATCCAGCACGACGCCTTCAGCTTCAAATTCCAAGGCCTCGACGCCAGGCTCTCCGGCGTCGAAGGTGCCAAAGTCATTAAACAGATTCTCGCATGAAACCCACTGCCATCATCCTCCTAGCACTCTCACTCAACGCCGCCGCCTTCGACATCAAGGTCACGGAAAAAGACCACGTCGATGTGTCGAACGATGGCAAAGTCGTCGCCCGGCTCATGATGGCGAATGATCTGAGCACATCCGAGAGACATCATGAGACTTACAAGCCCTATCTGCATGTCTTCGATCCCAGCGGAGCCACCCGCCTCACCAAAGGCCACGGCTTCAGCTTCACGCATCATCGCGGCATCTTTCTTGGGTTCAGCAAGATCAGCTACGGCGGGAAATCCTATGACCGCTGGCACATGAAAGGTGGCGACCAAGTAGTGACGAAGGTGGCACCCGGCGATTCCAGCTTCACCGCCTCCATCGACTGGCAGGGTGACACCACCGCGCCCTTTCTCACCGAGGAACGCCGATTCACCTTCACCACGCCCGCAAAACCGTTCTATCTGGGCATCGAGATGACCAGCTCCATCAAGCCCGTCAGTGGCGAGGCGCAGATGGGTGGCGATCCGGAACACGCCGGCGCGCAATTTCGTCCCTCCGAACTGGTGGACACCAAAACGACGACCTACATCTTCCCAGGCGTAAACGTTGACGCGCACAAGGTCAAAGACCTGCCCTGGGCCGCCGAGGTCTTCACCGTGGGAGGCAAGACCTTCACCGTCGTGATTCTCAATCACCCTGACAACCCAAAGGACACCGCCACTTCGGCCTACCGCGATTACGGCCGCTTTGGTATGTTCCCGAAAGGCAAGGCCACGGTCGAGGCCCCCTTCAAGCTGCACTACCAATGGGTCATTGCCGAAGGAGATGTACGTGATGCCGCTGTCTTTCAGCAGGCTTGGAATACCTTCGCAGGAAAGAACGATCCGGTACCGCAGCTGACGATCAAAAGCTCGGAGCAGCCGAAACCGAAAAAGGAAAAATGAGAGCTGAACATCGACGCCAGAAATATCATTATTGGTCATTGAGCGACTAGGATTTCGACCGGCATATGGTTTGATTAATCTGACCCCTCGAACCCAAAAAACGCACCTCAATGCCTCCCCAAAGGTTCCCCTCATTTATCCTGCGTTCGTCGCTGTTTATTTTAGCGTCGTCGTTTCTGCCCTCTGCCCAGGCTGTTCATCAAAAGAACGCAGGACCAGAGAAGGTCGAACTGAAGTTCAAGCTCCCGCCGCCATCGCCACTGTCGCCGGAAGCGGAGATGAAGACCTTCAAGGTCGAGAAGGGTTTCCATATCGAACTCGTCGCCAGCGAGCCGATGATCGAATCTCCGGTGGCGATGAGCTTTGATGATCAGGGGCGGCTCTACGTTGTGGAAATGCGCGGCTACATGCATGACCTCGAGGGAGGAGGCGAAAAAGAGGCCACCGGCCGTGTGTCACTAATCGAAGACTCCGATGGCGACGGCCGCATGGACAAAGCGACGCCGTTTCTCGACAACCTCGTCATGCCACGTGCCGTGCTGGCCGTGAATGGCGGGGCATTGATTGCCGTGCCACCGAATCTGTATTTCTGCAAAGACACCGACGGCGATGGCAAGGCGGATGTGAAAGACGTCGTTGCAACCGACTTCGGCACACTCGGTGGTCAACCGGAGCACATGGCCAACACTCCGGTCTGGGCCATGGACAATGCGATCTGGAGCGCAGGATATTCCACCCGTTTCAAGTTGCGCGGAGGTGTGTGGCAGAAGGATACGGGCCTGGGTCGTGGCCAGTGGGGTCTGTGCCAGGACGACTTCGGCAGGCTCTACTTCAACTACAACTCCGACATGCTTCGTGCCGACCTTCTGCCCACGGAGGCCTTCACGCGCAACCCGCTGCTGCGCAATGCGACAAGCATCAATGCCAAGGTGGCCGCAGATCAAACGCTGTATCCTTCCCATCCTACGCCCGGCGTGAATCGCGGCTACGATCCGAAATCACTCCGCGCCGACGGCACGCTGTCCCGGCCCACCGGCACCTGCGGCGCATTGATCTACCGTGGCAACGCCTTTCCCGCCGCCTATCGTGGCAACGCCTTCGTCCCGGAGCCCTGTGCGAATCTGGTGAAACGCTTCACCATGAGCGAAACAGGCGGCATCGTGAAGGCCACGAACACGGCCAAGACCACTGAATTCCTCACCTCCACCGATGAGCGTTTTCGTCCCGTGCAGGCCGCCAATGGCCCCGATGGTGCACTTTACCTCGTGGACATGTATCGCGGCATCATTCAGCACCAGAGCTTCCTCACGCATTACCTCATCGCAAACATCAAAGATCGCAAACTGGAGTCACCTTTCAATCAGGGGCGCATCTGGCGCATCGTGCCGGACGCGAAGGAGCGCCCGCAACCGGTGAAAGTGAGCAAAGATGTGAAACTGCTCACCCATGCCAACGGCTGGGTGCGTGACACCGCACAGCGCCTCATCGTCGAGTCTGGCGATGCCGCCACCGTGCCCGCGCTGAAGGAAATGCTCTCCGACAAATCGGCGCTCGCGCGCCTGCATGCCCTGTGGACTCTTGACGGCCTCGCCTCTATCACACCGGATCTGCTGCGCGTCGCATTCACTGACAAAGATGCTCAGGTGCGTGCGGCAGCCGTGCGCATTTCCTCCCGTGACTTCGCCCCGGACTTGATCGCGCTGACTGCTGAGAAGGACGCGCTTGTCCTGGCACACCTCGCTATCAAGCTCACCTCCTTCAATCTGCCGGATGCCGATACCGCCGTGGCCAAGCTGCTCGCGAGCAACGGTAAAAACGCCTTGGTTCGTGAAGGTGCAATGACCGGCATGCGCGGTAGAGAAGCGGCTTTTGCCAAGCTCTTGGCCGGACAGCTCACCAAAGACAACAGCGAGCAGATTGGACCGGCCTTGGAGGCGTTAGGAGCAGTTTTGGCCCAGGCCAACAAGGCCAAACCATTTGAAGACATGTTGGAGCTCGCCGCTGCGCAGCCTCAAGGGGGAGCAATGCAGGCAGCCATGATCAAAGGCCTTGCCAGCAATGGCGGTGATCCCAAATCCAAAACTCCCGCGAAGCTGCTCTGGCTCGACTCAGAGCCTGCCTCATTAAAAACACTCAAGTCAGCAATGAGCGACAAAGCGGGAGCCAAGCTTTTTGTGAGCGTGGAGGCACGCCTCGCATGGCCCGGCAAACCGGGAGCCCCACCGCCCCCAAAAATCGTGCCGCTGAACGAAGCGCAAACAGCCTTGTTTGAAAAAGGCAAAACCGTTTACGCCACCCTTTGTGCGGCCTGCCATCAGCCGCATGGTTTCGGCCTGGACGGCCTCGCACCTCCGCTGGTGGACAGCGAATGGGTGCTCGGCAAACCGGACATTCTCACCCGCATCGTCCTCCACGGTCTCGCCGGTCCGGTGAAGGTTGGCGGGCGCAGCTTCAACCTCGCCATGCCACCGCTGCCACAGCTCACCGATAAGGACATCGCTGGTGTCCTGACCTACATCCGTCGTGAATGGGAGCATAATGGCTCGCCCGTCGAAACCAAAGCCGTCACCACCCTGCGAGACCAAAACAAAGGCCGCATGGCGATGTGGACGGAAGAAGAATTGAAAAATCTAGGCAAGAAACCGATTTCCAAATAACCATGCACACACCAACACAACTCCATCGCCGCGCCTTTCTCGGCAAGACTTCCCAGGGACTTGGAGCGGTAGCGCTTGCATCACTGCTTCGGCCAGCACTGGCCGCACCGGTACGTGGAGTTCTTGGCACTCTGCCCCTGCCCCAGAAGGCCAAACGCGTGATCTGGCTGACCATGGCGGGCGGACCTTCACATCTGGAGACATTTGATCCCAAGCCGAAACTTGCCGCGATGGACGGCAAGCCGATGCCCGAGTCGTTCACGAAAGGCCAACAGCTTGCGCAGCTTCAAGGCAAACCCTTGAACTGCTTCGGCCCGCAGCATTCCTTCACCAAATTTGGGAAGAGCCAGATCGAGATCTGCTCGCTGTTTCCGCAGATCGGCAGCGTGATCGACGACATCTGCCTGATCCGCTCTATGACGACGGACGCGATCAATCACGATCCGGCGCACATGTTTATGAACACCGGCTCGCAGATCGCTGGCCGACCAAGTATGGGCTCGTGGATCACCTATGGCCTCGGCACCGAGGCGTCGGATCTGCCAGGCTTCGTCGTTTTGACCTCTCTCGGCAAAGGCGGGCAAAACCAGCCCATCGCCGCTCGCCAGTGGAGCAGCGGATTTTTACCATCAAAGTATCAGGGCGTGCAACTACGTGCCCAGGGCGATCCCGTGCTGTACCTCACCAATCCGAACGGCATTACGCGGGATCAGCAAGGTCGCGATGTGGCTGCGATCAACGCAATCAACAAGCAGCGCGACGCCATCGTGGACGATCCCGAAATCGCCACACGCATCGCCCAATACGAGATGGCATTTCAGATGCAGGCCAGCGTACCCGATTTGATGGATGTGAGCAAGGAAGGCGCGAAGACGCTGGAACTCTACGGCTGCCAGCCGGGAGATGGCTCCTTCGCATCCAACTGCCTTCTAGCGCGCCGTCTCGCCGAACGCGGCACGCGCTTTATCCAGCTCTATCACAAGGACTGGGACCATCACGGTGGCGTCAAAGAAGGCGTCGCTCTCAAGGCGCAGGAAATCGACCGTGCGTGCATGGCACTCATCACCGATCTCAAGCAACGCGGCATGCTGGACGAGACCCTCATTGTCTGGGCCGGAGAATTTGGCCGCACCCCGATGTCCCAGGGCGGCAGCGGCCGCGACCATCACAATAAGGCCATGTCCGTGTGGCTCGCAGGTGCAGGCATCCAGGGCGGCATCGTGCATGGCGCCTCCGATGATCTCGGCTATGCCGCCATCGAGAAAATCACCACCGTCCATGATCTGCACGCCACCATGCTGCATCAGCTCGGCATCAATCACGACGCCTTCAGCTTCAAATTCCAGGGGCTGGATGCGCGACTCAGCGGTGTGGAAGGCGCGAAGGTGATCAAAGACGTTCTCGCTTAAATGACGAAACCAGAATGAGGAATAACGAATCAATGACAAATGCCGAATACTCAGAGTCATTGGTCCATTCGGACTTCATTCGTCATTCCTCATTCTGGTTTCGTCATTCTTAGTCCCATGAGCTTCCGTAGTTTCGAATCAGCTTCTCTCGGCAACGGCATTCATCACGCCACGGTGAAGTCTGCCGCACTGCGCCGTCGTGCAGACATCAGCTTCTATGTGCCGCCTGATGCCAAGGTAGAAAAGCTTCCTCTCGTGATTCTTTTGCACGGTGTTTACGGCAGCCACTGGGCTTGGCTCTACAAAGGCGGGGCACATCAAGTGCTCGACCGACTGATCAAAGAGGAAAACTTGCCACCGATGATGCTGGCCATGCCTTCAGACGGCCTTTGGGGAGATGGCTCGGGCTATGTGCGGCATACTGCGGCCGATTACGCGAGTTGGATTGTCGATGAAGTGCCCGAGGCAGCCGCTCAAATCGATGCACGCTGCGTCGAAGCACCGCGCTTCATCAGCGGCTTGTCCATGGGCGGCTACGGTGCGTTGCGGCTCGGGCTCCTGCACCCGAAAAAGTTTACGGCCATCAGTGCGCACAGCAGCATCACCGACGTGCCGCCGCAGATGCGGGACTTTGTGGAGGAGTCCCTCACAGAATTTGAGCTAGCCGAAACCGAGCCTCTCGCGGTCATTGACTGTGCAAAATTGAACTCACGCCTGCCGCATCTGCGCTTTGACTGCGGCAGTGAGGATGTCCTAATCGAACATAACCGCACGCTGCACCGCGATTTGGAAGCCTCTGGCATCCCGCACATCTATGAGGAGTTTCCCGGCGGCCACACCTGGGACTACTGGAATGCTCATCTTGCGGACACGCTGCGGTTTTTCAGCGCGTGCCTCTCCCTGTAGCTTCACTTCTTCACCGACCTCGCCTTGTCCGTGTAAAACACCATCGGCAAGCTCAGATGTTCCTTGTCACCCACCGTCTGGCCAACAAGCGGAATGAGGTTTTTGAAAGGAAAGTCAGGGCTGGGGGCAAAATCACGGTCGAAGGCGAGCATGGGACCACGAACGATGAGGTCACGCCATTCGGCATAGGGGCCGGTGTAGATGTCGGTGATGCGCTCGACTTTGGCTGAGACAGGCGTCATGACAAAACCGGCCAGCTTCACACCACGCTGCTCCACTTTTGATTTCATGACTTCGTAGTCGCCGCGCTGCGTGCACAGATCCACGCAGGGCACATCGCCATACCAAGCAATGAATGCTGGCGAATCAGAAATAACGAACTCATTTTTTTCCATGAGCTGACGCAAAATGGAAACGCGATCCGGCAGAAAGGGCGGCCAGTGGGGCGGAATTTTACCGCCCATGGTCAGCCCAAACTTCATCAGCACAGGCAGATTCACCGCCAATGGCAGCGCGGTGATGAGCAAAGCCACCAGCGGTGCCCCCCAGCGTGCCATGAAGTCGCCGGACATGTGAAAGCGGGACCAAAGCACCACGAGCATCGCCGCACCGTAGGTGCACATGGCGGGCATGAGCACGATGTAGAGCGCATTGTCATCCTTCTCTTTATCGCTCAGTCCGATGAGCCCCATGCCGATGGTCACACAGGCGAAAACAACCGCCAGCGTCCAGCGCACAGAAGCCGCATCTGCCTTGCGAAAGCGGTGCATGAGGGAAAGGAAAAACAGCAGGGCGGGCACCACATATCCCAGATGCGCCATGAGCAGCCCCAGCTGGTCCTGCCAGCCGAGACCGACACGCCGCAGCAGATCATCCACCTGCAGCAGCGGCACGCTGGGTGAGAAGTCACGCAGGAGCAAATCATGCGCCACAGCAGAAGATTGGGCCTGAAACAAGGCCTTGATGCCGCCGAGTGGATCACCGCAGAGCTGGACGTTCCACCAGCCCCAGGCGGCCAATGTCAGCACCGGGAACAAGGCCACCACAATGGCTCCGGCTTTCCCACGCGGAAGAAACACCACCATGCCAATGATGATTCCCGTCACGATCCAAAGTGCCATCCAGTGCGTGAGCACCATGAGCGAACAGACGCTTCCCAGCAGCGTGAGTGGTACCAGCATGCCACGATTTTCCACCGCACGTCCCGCCGCCGAGGCATAAAGACGAAACGCCACTGCAAACAGCAGCACCAGCAGCCCCCGTGGCGCACCGCTGACCATCATCTCCCACGCCGGCTCACACACCAGTAGAGCGATGGCTGCGATGGCAGCGACTTGTTCGTCAAACAAACGCCGTGCCGCGCCATGCGTGAAAAAAATCGTCAGCAGATACCACGTCACGCCAAAGCACGCGATCACCCGGTCCAGCAAAAAAATAGCCCCACCCGTGCCTGGATCATAAACCTCCCAGCGCTTCAGGAAACGAAACGCCACCGACCACAGCAGCGGCTGGAGCGGCGGCTGCACGGTCTCTGGCATCGCCATAGGCGTCGGTTGCTTCTGCGCCACCTCCATCTGTGACCAGGCATACGGCTCGATCACGTGCGTCTGATACGAGCCCGTCCGGGCGATCTGCCGCGCGAGCTGCGCCTGGTTCATGCCTTCAGAACTGCTCAGGCCGCGAAACGTCACAAACACATGCAGCAGCGCCATGACGATGGCGGCGGCATAAAACACCAGTCGAAGCAGAGCGCCGGGGCCGGAGGAGTTGGAAGACATGGCCGTTACATGCCACATACGGACCCTGCGTGCCAATAACGATCTCGCATCTCACTGATGCGGCTCAAAAATCACCCCGCCGCACTGGCGCTGCCCGTCCGTGCCCGCACAGCGCCAGTACCAGCGCACCGCAGGCTTCACAAACGAACCCAGCTTGCCTTCCAGAATGCGGAATTGCCCCAGAAGCTCGCCGCCATCAAGCACCTGGAGTGAACGCGCCGCCACAGTGCCTGAAAGCGTACCACCCTTTTCCAAGATGACCGGCCCTTCACACACAAAATCCCCCGAAGCATGGCCCGCGATGGTGACCGAGCGCGCCCGCACCTCCTGCAAAAACGTCACTTCACAGCCAGCGCTCACTATCAGGCGATCACAGACGATGCTATCAGCGATCAGTCCGTCCATGTCGATCGCCCTTGAAGGCAGTTCCAAAGCCTCCTGCTCGATGCGCTGCAGCTTTTTCATGCAAATCGGGCAGGAAGGCGTGGCAAAGTCACCCGCCGTGGTGACGACGAAGAGAAAATCACTTTTCTCAGCAGGCAAGCCCCGTACAGCGGCATCCAGAGCCACGGCATCCACCGCTTCAATGCGCAGCTCCTGCGCCGTACTAAGCGCCGCCGGGCTGAAACCCGCAGGTGCGATCAAAATACCGCGGGCATCGGGGGTGGTGCGCATCTCCTGCGCAAAACGCTGCACCGTCTCCGGCGTCGCACCCCATTCGTTCCATGCAGCGGTCTTCACCATTGCCCTCCTTGCTTTCACCGATCTGGGTTCCTCGATCATGCCAAACAGCACCGCGCCGTCCGGCATGATGCGTGAGTCCGAAAGTTCGCAGCCTGCCTGTGTCGCAATCGCACGTGCCAGCTCTGAAAGACGTGCCCAATCCAGGCATGCGATCAACTCCGGCGACCAACCGGCCAGCCGGTCCACGCCGCCACTCCGTCGCAGGGAAAAACCTGCTTCTTCGAGAGTGACAAACGGATCTAGCATGGGCGGGATGGCTGGAGCCTGGATTTGAGGCGCTGGTTGATGGACACCGAACGGTGGTACCAAAGCACATTCAAGCGAAGCACCAACCCTATTGATCAAGCCATTCATGAAACTGGAAGACAAGACCTGACGGCGAGCAATCCGCCTTGCCGCTTCTCCAAAACCCTGTTTCTTCCGCGACTCATGTCGAAGGCCGTCAAAACAGAAGAAACCAAGTTTTTCCACACCGGTAGCATCAAGGAACCCTTCATGTTCGCCTCCGGTGCCGAATTGCCTGAAATCACGGTCGCTTACGAAACCTATGGCAAGCTCAATGCCTCCAAATCGAACGCCATTCTGCTGTTTCACGCCCTTTCCGGCAGCCAGCATGCGGCTGGCGTAACCACCGAAGTGCCAAACACGGATGAACGCTGGACGGAGGACATCCACAACGGCTGGTGGGACCTCTTCATCGGCCCCGACAAAGCGCTCGACACCAACCGCTACTTCATCATCTGCGCCAACTACCTCGGCGGCTGCTACGGCAGCAGTGGGCCGGCTTCCGTCAACCCCGCTACCGGCAAACCCTACGGCAGCACTTTTCCCGAGGTGCGCACCAGTGATGTCGTGAAGTCCCAGCTCGCCCTGCTCGACAGCCTAGGCATCAAAACACTCCACGCCGTCATTGGCGCCTCCGTGGGAGGCCTGCTGGCGATCAATCTGGCTACGCTGTACCCTGAGCGTGTCAAACTCGTCGTCCCCATCGCCAGCGGCTGCCGCACCACGGTGCTCACACGCCTCACATTGTTCGAGCAGGTGCTCGCGATTGAAAACGACCCGCACTTTCAGGGCGGCGATTTTTACGAGGGCAAAGCACCCGAGTATGGCCTCGCCCTGGCACGCATGATCAGCCACAAAACCTTCGTCCACCTCGACGCCATTGAACGCCGTGCACGGCAGGATGTGAAGTCCGGCGGAGCCTCGCTCTCATGGTATCGCGTCCAACACAACGTCGAGAGCTACATGCTGCATCAGGGCAAAAAATTCGTGAAGCGCTTCGATGCCAACACCTACCTACGCATTGCTGACATGTGGCTTCGCTACGATCCCCTCGGGGATGCCGGGGTGACCACATATGCCGAGCTATTCGCCCGCAGTGCCGCAGCCGGGCAGCACTACCTCGTCTTCAGCATCGACAGCGACTTCTGCTTCTACCCCGAAGAGCAGGCCGAACTAGTCAGCCACCTCGAAAAAGCCGAGGTCTCCAACATGCACATCACCGTGCACTCAGACAAAGGCCACGACTCCTTCCTTCTCGAACCCCAGCTCTACACCCCGCATCTCTCATTCACCCTTGATGGCCGCTGGAACAAAGGCTCGGTGGATCGTCCGGTGCAAGAGGTCGAATAACTCCCATGTCCCTGCAACTCACATTCCTCGGCACCGGCACCTCCGTCGGCATTCCGGTGATTGGCTGTGACTGCGCCGTGTGCCGCAGCACCGACCCCAAGGACAATCGGCTGCGCAGTTCGGTTTACATCCACACGCCGGAAGCGGCATGGGTGGTGGATACCGGGCCGGACTTCCGCATGCAATGCCTGCGTGAAAACATCCGTAGCCTGGATGCCGCGATCTTCACGCATCCGCACATGGACCACCTCACCGGCTTCGATGATCTGCGCCGTTTCACCACCGAAGCAGATCATTTCCTGCCGATCTACGGCACCCCGGAATGTCTCGCCGTTCTGGAGCGCATGTTCATCTATGCCTTCAATGGCGAGAACCGTTATCGCGGCTATTTGAAGCCCTTTCCGAAACCGATTCACGGCCCGTTTCATCTTGGCGAAACAACCATTACCCCCCTGCCCGTCATGCACGGCAAGGTGGAAACCATCGGCTATCTCTTCTCTCGCGGCGGAAAAAAACTCTGCGCCTACATCCCGGACTGCAAAACGCTGCAGCCCCAGTCTCTCGAAGCACTGAGAGGGGTCGATACGCTCATCATCGACGCCCTGCGCCACACGCCACACCCCACGCACATGAGCTTTGAAGAAAGCCTGGCCGTGCAGCGCGAACTCCAGCCGCGCCAGACCTGGTTCACCCACATCCAGTGTGAGATCATGCACTCGGTGGAAGATCCAAAACTGCCTGCAGGAGTTAACATCGCCTTCGACGGCCTTAAACTGGAGTGGACCTGAAATGAGGCCTGGGATTCCAATCCTGAATCAGAAAACACGCGGCAGAGCTGCGAGAACATTCATTCGCCATTTTTGCCTCTTCATTCTGGCCTCCACACTCTCAGTCCACGCCCAGCTCATCGCCGACTGGGATGCCGCCGCTGAAACCGCTGTCGTTTTCAACCCGGATTTCCCCGGCTCTGCGGAACTCGCCGCCTACTACGCCGAAAAGCGCCACATTCCCAAGGAACGCATCATCGGGCTGCGCTGCTCGCAGGAAGACTCCATCTCACGCGGTGAATTCGAAGCCCAGTTGCGCGGTCCGTTGCTGCAGCTCTTTGAGTCCAAGCACTGGTGGAATCCGGAGCCTCCCCTGCCTGGCAAACGTCTCACGGACGGTGGTATCCCCTCTGCCACCAAACAGCCGAACAAGGTTCGCGTTTTGGTGCTTATGCGTGGCATCCCTTTTCAAATCCGCCGTTCAACGCAAAAACCCAAGCAATCAGAGGAAGACGAGGCCAGTGTCGATTCGGAACTCGCCGTGCTCGGCCTCAGCAAGCCACCGATCAAAGGTGGCCTGCGCAACCCCTACTTCGACCAGCAGACGCGTTTTCCCCTTGCTCAAAACTTTACCGGACTCCTTCTCGTGGGCAGGCTCGACGGACCCGATGAACCCACCGTAAAACGCATGATTGATGACGCGATCTATGCCGAGCAAACGGGCCTGCTTGGCCGCGCCGTCATAGATTTTGCGCAAAAGACGGGTGCCTATCAGGAGGGCGAGGACTGGCTCAAGAATAGCGCCGAATCGTATCGCCGCGCTGGCATTCCTGTATTCACCGACCGCTCTGCAGACGTGCTGCGTGATGGCTGGCCGCTGCCTGATACGATTTTCTACTTCGGCTGGTACACCGATCACATCGTCGGGGCGCTGGCTTCACCCACCTTTCACTTCAAGCGCGGGGCCATTGCCTGCCACCTGCATTCGTTCAGCGCCAGCATCATCCGCTCGCATGACAAGGCTTGGGCCGGCCCGCTGCTCTCGCACGGGGCTGCCGTCACTTTCGGCAATGTGTTTGAGCCTTACCTCGCACTCACGATGCACTTCGATATCTTCAACAAGCGCCTACTCGAGGGTTTCACTGTCGGCGAAGCGGCGTGGAATGCCACACCTGCACTCTCGTGGATGAACGTCGTTTTGGGGGATCCCCTCTACCGCCCCTTCGGCAAAGGCATCGGGACCAAGCTTGGAGAAGGCCCCGACCGCGATTACGCGCTTTATCAAGGCCTGGTGCTGCGGCTGGCGGGTGAACCTGATGGTCACATCAAGACCGCACTCACCGAATTTGCCGAGAAACGAAAAAGACCACGCCTGCTCGAACTCACCGCTCTGCTCTCCGCCCTTCAGTCCAAGATCCCACAGGCCATCGACCTGCTCGAACACGCCGAATCCACCACCCAGGATGCCGCCGAACTGCTGCGTCTGAGATTATACCGTGCGGAAATGCTCCGCCGCATTGAAAAAGCCGATGCCGCACGCAAGCTGCTGCGTGAGGCACTGCAAGACGTGCGCTTCAAAGAGCAACCGGCCAAGATTGCCGCCGAATCCCTGCTCAAGGACATGGGCGGATGAAAAGCCCTTGTCAGATTGAATGCCGCGAATTTGGCAGTCTGTGCTAAAACCCGGTGCTTATCGCCCGTTTGAAGTGGGCCGCTTATTCACACCCATCCATGAAGATCACCACCACCGCTCTGCTCTTACTTTGCCTGACCCTCGGGGCCAGCGCTGAAATCCGCATCTGGAAAGACGCCTCAGGTGCCCACGAAATCAAAGCCGAACTCGTCAGTGTCGCAGGAGGCAAAGTCACCTTGAAGCGTGAAAACGGCACCCTGCTAAGTCTCGCAGTCTCCTCTCTCAGCAAGGCCGATCAGGCTCTCCTCGGTGGTTCCTCCAGCAGCGCAGGCGGCGCTCCAGGCGACTGGCCGCAGTGGCGCGGCCCTGGCCGCGACGATGTCTCCAAGGAAACGGGGCTGCTCAAAAAGTGGCCCGCTGGCGGCCCGAAACGCCTTTGGGCGTCGGAAGAAGCCGGGCTTGGTTATTCAGGTTTCGCCGTGGTCGGGGGCAAGCTTTATACGATGGGCTTGTATGATGCCGAAGAGAAACTCATCTGCATCGACACCTCCACCGGCAAGAAACTCTGGGAAACCGCCGTCGGCCCGATTTTGAAAAATGACTGGGGTGATGGACCACGTGCCACCCCCACTGTCGCCAACGGCATGGTCTATGCCACGAATGGCACCGGCGAAGTCATCTGTGCGGATGCAGCCACGGGCAAGGAAGTCTGGAAAAAGAGCCTCACCAAGGATCTTGGCGGCAAAATTCAGGGCTGGGGCTACACGGAATCCCCGCTCGTGGATGGCGATCTCGTCATCGTAACTCCCGGTGGCGCCCAAGGTGCCGTCGCCGCACTGGATGCGAAAACCGGCAAAGTCGCATGGCAAACCACCGATGTGAAGGAGAACGCCCAATACTCCTCAGTGATCCCCATCACCCAGGGCGGTGAACGTGAATACGTGCAGCTTCTCATGAACAGCATCCTCGGCGTCTCCAAAACAGGCAAGGTACTGTGGAAGACTGAATTCCCGGGCAAAGTCGCCGTGATTCCTACCCCCGTCTACAGCGACGGCCAGGTGTACGTGGCCGCTGGTTACGGCGTCGGTTGCAAGTCGGTCAAAATCGACGGTGGCAACGTTACCGAATTGTATTCCAACACCAACATGGTCAATCACCATGGCGGCGTGGTTCTCATCGACGGCCTGCTCTATGGCCATTCCGACAAAGGCGGATGGACCTGCCAGGATTTCAAAACCGGGGAAATCGTCTGGCAGGACAAAGGCATCGGCAAGGGTGCAGTGACCAGCGCCGACGGCAAACTCTACTGCCTCTCAGAAGACTCTGGCACGGTCGCTTTGGTCGATGTCTCCAAGAAAGGCTGGCAGGAAATCAGCAGCTTCAAACTCGAAGCCACCTCCTCGCAACGCAAGCCCAAGGGTAAAATCTGGACACATCCCGTCATCAGCAACGGCAAGCTTTACCTGCGTGACCAGGAGTTCATCTCCTGCTACGATGTCAAAGGCTGATGAGCAGCCGCAATCCATTTTTCGGAGGCAGAGCCGCATGGCTCTGCCTCTTTTTTATGCTCACCCAATGCGGTCAAGCCCCCCGCAGCGAGTGGAAACTGCTCTCTGACGAGTTTGCCCCTGCGTGGAAGCCCTCAGGCATGCCCGAAGAAGGCAAAGTTTTAATCCAAAATGGCGAGATCTCATTGCAACCCGGCCAGCCAATGACCGGAGTACGTTTTGAAGCGTGGAATTCCGCCGGGCTGCCGCTCACACGCTATTCCATCGAATACGAGGCTATGCGCGTGGAGGGGAACGACTTCTTCGGCACCGTGACGTTTCCGGTGAACGACTCGCATGTCTCGCTCGTCGTTGGCGGCTGGGGAGGCACCCTTGTGGGCATCTCCAGCATTGATGACATGGACGCCAGCGAGAACACCACAACCGGCAACGCGCAGTTTGAAAACAACCGCTGGCACAAGGTGCGCATCGAGGTTCGCGATGATGACCTGCGCGTCTTGATCAATAATAAGCTCTTCGTCAATACCAGCACCAAGGGCCACAAGCTCTCCCTGCGTGCCGGTGACATTGAAAAATGCCTCCCCTTCGGATTCACCAGCTATGCCACGCAGTCACGCATTCGCAACGTGCTGATACACCGGCTGTAAACTATCCGAGCTGAGGCTTGACCTTGCAGGACCACCCCATATCCTCCGAACCCATGGCAACCGAGCATATACAACGAGGGCAGGTCATTTTCCGTGAAGGCGACAAGTCCAAGGAGGCTTACTTCATTGTCAGCGGACTGGTCGAGATTTCCATCAATACTTCTCACGGTGTCCAGTCACTCGCCAAGATCGGCCCGGGAGAAATCTTCGGAGAGATGGGCATGATCATGGACCGCCCGCGCTCCGCCACAGCCACCGCTCTGGACAACACCACGCTGGAGACCATTGCTGAAGCGGAGTTTGAGCAGCAGATCATCCAGCGCTCCGACCGCCTGCATGTCTACCTCGCCACGCTGTTTGAGCGCATCCGCAGGACCGACCTGCTGCTAAGCACCACTACGAATGCCACCGTGCCGCTGGTCTCCAAACCCAAGCCAGGCAAGGAACCTGTCTTCCGAGTGAAGATACGCTCGCATTACGATCAAACCGGTTTCGACCATCCTTCAGTGGAAAAAACGATCACCAAACTCCCCTTCCGCATCGGTCGCACTTACTTTGACACCGCAGTGTCATCCCTTGCCCGCAACGATATCTCCATTGAAGAGCATCATCCGTATCAGCTCTCGCGCAATCATTGTGAGATCGATTTCGAGCACGGTCATTTCGTCCTGCGTGATCGCGGCAGCAAGCTCGGCTCCTGGGTGAATGGCGAGCACGTCAGCGTAGATGCGGGTTGCATCACCAGTCTGCTGAAAACCGGCGAAAACAAAATCATCTTCGGCAATGCCGACAGCCCGCACCGCTACACGATCACGATTGAGGAGCTGCCATAAGCTCGCGCTTCACTTCATCCGCACGATAGCCAAATCCCGGGCCGCTTAGCGTGCTAAGGTCCACGATGCCATTGCGCCGCTGAAACAATCCTGGGTGGATTTCCTGCTCAGGCAGTGACGCATCGGGATAGAACTGCATCGCATTGCACTCAACACCCTGGATCGTTCCTGCATGGGCGGCCAGGCGGACGTGCGGGATCATCGCCAGCATCGGGTTCGTCAGATCCTGCACCATGAGCGGCATGCCATGCGCCTTGGCCCAGCAAAGACTCAGCAGCGCGCCTGTCTGGGTTTTACAGGTCTTCAAGGCCACACCGGACCAGCCGAGACGGCGGCCCAGGCGAACGAACTCCCAGTCGTGCGCACTTTCGTCGAGGAACAACGGCTTGCGTGCTGAAACGCTGCGCACATCGATCTGGTGCGCCTCAAGGTCATACGGGAACGGCTGCTCCACATACAAGGTTCGGGCATATATCTCCGGCTCGTCACGCAGCAGACGGTCGAGGATATCATTCACATAACCGGGCTCCTTGACGGTGCAGTTGAAGTCAGCACTGAGCCATTTGACGCCACCTGCGAAACCAATACGGCCAATGCGCTGCATGCGCTCAAAATCCCATGCCGCATCCGTGCCGCGCAGCTTCACTTTGAGGCATTTCAAGCCATCGCGTTGGATCCAGTCTGCCAGCAGCAGCGGATGTTCGTCTTTCGGCTCCGTGCCATTCAAATCCGCTGCCTCCAGCGCATCCACACCACCCACAAGATGCCATACGGGCAGATGCTTCGGTGCATCCATCACGAGGTAATCCTGTGGATAGCGACCCTTGAAATCAATGCCGCTACCTTCTTCCGGTGTGATGAACGCAGATAAATCGCGGTTCATAAACTCCGCGTTGTATGTAGAGTAGATGCCGCGGTTGTGCAGCACCCCATACGCATCATGCACAGCGATATCGAAGGCGCTGAAGGCCACCAGCGAGCCTAGGTAGGGCATTTCATCCCCACCCGCAGCCGCATTGGCCTCCTTCAAAGTCGCCGCCAGCGGGCCGTGCATGAAATCCTGGCCGATCTCCATCGGATGGCCGGTAAAGCCGCTCTCCACGAGGCGCTTTGCCAGCAGTGTGGAAAAATCCTGCATGCGCTGCGCACGCACCGCCACACTCACTGTACTAGGCCAGACCCACGACACGCTGAGCGGCGTTTCACCCCAGCCCTGCGCCGTTTTGCCAGCCCGGTCCGCCACCGTCACGCGCACCCTCAGACAAACGACATTCGCCACGGTCTCTGGTCCGAACTTCAGCGGCACACGCATTGTCACGGGCAGGAAGAAACCTTCAGCGGCGGTGACTCGGACGTCGGTAGACTTCGTGGTGGGCATACGCGCAAAATGAAGCGCCTCAGCAGGCCCGCAAAGAAAACATTGCCGTGGCGATGTGCTTCCGCTTCATTCTTTCACATGCGCATTTGGGATCTGCACTGCCACATGTCCGGTGTGCCCGGCCTCACACCGGAGGAACGCCTCAAGGCGCTGCTCGTTTATGCCGACCGCATGGGCATCGAACGACTGTGCGTTTACATGGGCCTAAAATGGTCACAGGACCCCACCCCTACCGATCTGGTGCAGCAAAACAACGAAGTACTGCGCGCCATCGCAAAGTTCCCCACTCGTGCCTTTGGATTTGTCTATCTTAGCGCCAAGCATCCTGAAGAAAGCCTCGCAGAACTGGAACGCTGCGTGGCCAATGGCCCCATGGTGGGCGTGAAGCTGTGGGTGGCGGAAAGATGCAACGTGGCCGCCATCGATTCGATCATCCGCCGCGCCGCTGAACTGAAAGCCGTCATTTTCCAGCACACCTGGTTCAAAACCACCGCCAACTACCCCGGTGAATCGACCCCGGATGAACTCGTCGCGCTGGCAAAACGTTTTCCCGATGTGCCCATCATCTGCGGCCACACCGGGGGTACTTGGGAACTGGGCATTCGTGCCATTCGCGCCCAGACCAATCTCTATGCCGATCTCGCCGGCTCAGATCCCACGGCAGGATTCACCGAGATGGCGGTGCGTGAGCTCGGTGCTGCGCGCGTCATCTACGGCAGCGACTGCGGCGGCCGCAGCTTCGCCAGCCAGCTGGCAAAAGTCCACGGCGCGCAGATCAGCGATGCCGACAAACAAAAGATCTTCTGCGATAACCTTCGAGACCTTATGCTGCCCATCCTGCAGGCCAAGGGCATCAAAGTGTGACGTCAGCCCTTCTTTTTGCCGAAGCCAAAGAGACGCCGCAAGAAGCCTCCGCCTGATTTGGTCTCAGCGGCTTCAGTGTTCGGGGCGTTCGGTCCGGCCAGCCTGCGGGCACCTGCGTCCGATTTTTCTTCAGCAGGTTTCTTGGCCGCCACAGGCGCAGCTCGACCAGCCGGAGTCGGCAACGATGCCGCCCACCATGCGGGCGCCAGCACGGCCACCGTCTGCCATGCCTCCAGTCCCGCATGCCAGATCAGGGAGTCCGAAGACAGCTTTTTGGCACGGACCAGCTCGGTCATCGCCTGGTCATCCATAGGACCCTCGGCTGCGCCTGCGTTGTTGTAGTACCAGTTCATCTTGATGTGTCTCTAGGCTACCTTCACATCAAAACAGCGCAAGGCAGGAGGAAATGCTTTTCACAGCCCCTGAATCATTCAAACTACCGGCATGAATCGCCGGAATTTCATGCTGACCTCCAGCGCCATGCTCGCAGCCTCATCCCTGCGCGCGGTGGAAGAGACGAAACTAACTGACTGCCACGTCTATCTCGGTTCCCATCCGTTTCGGCAGCTTGGCGCTGAAAATCCCCAGGAATTCATTCACCGTCTGACCCTGTGCGGCGTGACGGAAGCCTGGACCGGTGCCTTTGAAGGCCTGCTGCGGCGTGATGTGGCCAACGTGAACCGTGAGCTCGCCAAAGCCTGCCAAAACTCCATTCTCCGCCCCTGCGGCACCATCAATCTCTCACTGCCAGACTGGCAGGATGACGTCAAACGCTGCGCTGAAGATCACGGCATGCGCGTGGTTCGCCTGCATCCGAACTATCACGGCTACGACTTGCAAGCGCTGGCCTTCCGCCAACTGCTCCCCCTCGCTGCAAAGCACCGTCTGCTGGTTCAACTGGTGGTCCAGATGGAAGATGAACGCACTCAGAATCCCCAGGTACGTGTGGCTCCGGTAGATCTCAAGCCACTCTCAGGCATCCTGCAGGAGATGAAGGAATCACGCATCATGCTGCTCAATGCCAATGCGGCCATGCTGCTTCGTCATTTGCAGGAATGCCCAAACGTCTGGCTCGATTTCGCGATGATCGAAGGCGTGGGCGGCGTGGAAAACCTGCTCAAGACCTTTCCTCTGGAGCGGCTCGTGTTCGGCTCATTCGCCCCCGTGTTCTACTGGGAGTCCGCCCGCCTAAAAATGCAGGAATCTGCGCTCGATGCCGCGCAAACCAAGGCGGTGCAGTGGCAGAGCGCCTCCGCCCTGCTCGCCTGAAATTCAGCGCAGAAGCCTCTGCGGAGGTGCGTTTTGTCAAAGCCAAACCTTGCGCTCCTGCCCTCTGCATCCATCAATCCTACCCACCCGTATCCCCATCCCACCGACCATGATCAAACTCACCGGCATCGCAGACGAAGCAGGCGCATCCTTGGATGTGCAAATCCAGGCACACCAGGAACTCGGCTGGGACAGCATCGAATCACGCGGCGTCGAATTCGACGGAGTGAAAGGCAATCTGCATGAGATCCCCGACGCTCTTTTCGACAAGGTGTTCGCACACCTGGCCGAGAAAAACATGAAGATCAGCGGCTTCGGCTCCCTCATTGGCAACTGGGCCAAGAAAATCACCGACGACTTCAGCATCACCGAAGCTGAAATTGGCCGCGCCATCCCGCGCATGCAGCGCCTCGGTGCCAAGCTGATCCGCGTCATGAGCTACGCCGTCTGCAAAGACGAAGGCGGCAAGGACCTGGAAGAGCAGTTCGCCCCCGAACGCATCCGTCGCATGACGGAGATCAACAAGCGCTTCGCCGATGCCGGCCTCACCGTCGTTCATGAAAACTGCATGAACTGGGGCGGTATGAGCCCCACCTATGTGAACCGCATGGCTGAAGCAGTGCCTGGCATGAAGTGGGTCTTCGACACCGGCAACCCCGTCTTCATCGACGACCGCGACAAGCCAGGCCACAAGCAGGACGCTTGGGAAATGTATCAGGCCGTGAAGCCCTTCATGGCCCACGTCCACGTCAAAGACGGCATCTGGGACAAGGCGAAGAACGACGCCGTCTACACCTTCCCAGGCGAAGGCGAAGGCCAGACTGAGCGAATCATGAAGGATCTCGTGGAAACTGGCTACGATGGCTACATCAGCATCGAGCCCCACGTCGCCGTCGTCTTCCACGGCGCAGGTGCTGCAGATGATCTTTCCCCCGAACAGAAGGCCAAGGAACAGTACGACAGCTACGTCAAATACGGCCGCATGCTTGAGGCGATGCTGAAGAATCTCGGTGCCAAACTGGGCTGAGCCCAAGGTGTGGTGGGCTCTGACCCCCACTATAAAATTTACGAGGGACAGCGTCCCCCGTTCCTTGCTCAGACCTCAAACACCCCCGTGCCGCCTGCGAGAAACATCTCCCAGTCGCGCACGCGGTGGTGATTCTTGATGAGATGCGTCACGGGGATCTCACGTGGCACAGAGGGACGGCGCAGGAGCTTGAGCCCCGCTTCCTCCGGCAGTTTGTTCCCCTTGCGGCTGTTCACCCGGCGGTCTGCCAGCACGCAGTTTTCCCAGTTGCTCGCGCCACCGCGAGAGACTGGAACGATGTGATCAATGTTGCCCTCATGCGGTCGCAGCTTGCGCCCCGTGTACTGGCACATGCCGCCATCGCGTTCCCAGATCGCCTTGGCGCAGAATTTGGGGCGGCGCTTGGGCACCTTATCAAAGCGGGCCAGCACCAACACGGAAGGCACACGTACCGGACCTTGAACGGTGCCAATACTGTTGTCACCTTCGCGCACCTCCAGCTTCAGCCATTCCTCCCAGGTCACGGGTCGCATGTCTCCGGCTTCGTGAATGTCGAGCGCAGTCGCATTGCCCGCCGCCATCATGCTGAAGGACTCCATGGGCGTTTTAGAGTCGATGGCCTGCCAGTGCCGATTCAGCACCAGTACGGTCGTTTTGGTCAACGTTTCATTCATGCACAGCTCCTAAGTTGGAATTTCGGCACGAAGGAACTCACACGCTTGGTGATCGTTCCTTGATGTTGGACAGCTATGCTGGCGAGTCTTGGCCGTTTGCCAAGTGCCAAGATCGTTTCCCTGCCTGAATAGGCAAAATGCCGCCGGGTTGCCCCGGCGGCACAGGTCATTTGGCCAAAAACATCTCCCAGTCCCGCACCTGATGCGTGTTGCGGATCAGGTGGGTAACGGGCAGTTCGCGTGGCACGGCAGGTTTTCGCAGCAGCTTCAGGCCGGCCTCTTCAGGCAACTTGCTGCCTTTGCGGCTGTTGACGCGCTTGTCGGCAAGGACGCAGTTTTCCCAGGAGGTGGGCCCGCCACGGGACAGCGGCACGATGTGGTCGATGTTCCCTTCGTGAGGGCGCAGCTTGCGGCCGGTGTACTGGCACAGGCCACCGTCGCGCTCCCAGATGCCGCGCACGCCAAACTTGGGGCGTTTCTTGGGCACCCTGTCATAGCGGGCCAGCACCAGCACGGAAGGCACACGCACCGGACCGTTCACGGTGCCGATGGCGTTGTCGCCTTCACGCACCGGGAGGCCCAGCCATTCCTTCCATGTCACCGGACGAATGTTTCCGTCCGCTTCGATGTCGAGCGCTGTGGCCGCTCCGGTGGCGATCATGCTGAAGGCCTCCAGCGGCGTTTTCACGGCGATGGCCTGCCAGTTGCGGTTGAGCACCAGGACGGTGGATTTGGTGAGGAGGTCGTTCATGAGATGGAAAAGTAAGTTGGTTTGTTTGCGTAGCGGAAAATGACGAAACCAGAATTTTGAATGACGAATGAAGTCCCAATGCCGAAGCTCGAAGCGTGGTGAGACAGCCCGTTGGTGCTCGTGTTTCTGGCTTCGTCATTCATCCGTCATTCCTCATTCTGATTTCGTCATTGGAGGCGTTAGTCCTCCGCCTTCTCTCCAGCCGGACACATCTTGACGATGCGTGGCTCAAACTTGCCGAGCACTTCGACAAGATCCGTCTGCGCGGCCATGACGCTGTGAATGTCCTTGTAAACACCCGGCACTTCATCAAGACCGGCGCTGAGCAGCTCGACACCTGCGGCTGCGAGCTGTCTCTTCACGTTTCCCCAGGCGAAGCTCTGCAGCGCCTGGCTGCGGCTCATCACACGACCTGCGCCGTGAGAAGCGCTGTGGAGTGACTCGGGGTTCCCCTTGCCACGCACCACAAAGCCCGGTGTCGCCATAGAGCCCGGGATCACTCCCAGCACGCCAGCACCTGCAGGCGTCGCCCCTTTGCGGTGCACGATGACTTCGCGCGATTCGCCTTTCACCACATGCGTTTCCTTCCAGGCGAAGTTGTGGTGGTTCTCGATGTCGAGAATGACATGAGCCCCCACCTTCTTCGCGATGTGCTTGTGAATGAGCGCATGATTCGCCTCTGCGTAGCGGCCCATGAGGTTCATGGCCGCCCAGTATTCCTGACCGGCCTCTTCCTCAAAGGTGAGCCACGAGAGGTGTTTCATCTCGTGCGGCAAATCGTAACGTCGATCCATGGCGATGCGGCTGTAGTGCTGGCACACCTGCGCCCCCACACCGCGTGAACCGCTGTGAGAAAGCAGCGCGATGTACTCGCCCGGCTTGATGTCGAAGCCGGACTCCTTCAGCGCGACGGCATCATCTGCCGACACAGTGAAAAAGCCAAACTCCACGAAGTGATTTCCTGAGCCACTGGTGCCAAGCTGCGCCCACGCCTTGTCTTTGTGACGACGCGTGATCGGAGACACGCTCCAATCCTCGTCCATCACATCGTGCTGACGGCGCTGCTTGAATTCACAACCCATGCCAAAGCGAGTTTCGCTTTCGATGATGTTCGCCAGTCGGTCTTTCTGCCCCGCAATGGTGCTGGCCTTGCGGTCATAAACCGTGAGGCGCATGCGACACGCGATGTCCACACCGACAGCGTAAGGAATCACACAATCCTCCGTAGCCAGCACACCACCGATCGGCAGCCCGTAACCCGAATGAGCATCCGGCATGAGTGCCCCTGCCACGGCGACGGGCAGCGCACAGGCATTCGCCAGCTGCTGCACCGCACTCGCATCGAGTCCTACGCCCCACTGATGCCAGGGCGCAATTTGATCGCGCTGCTTGTAGGCAGGCGCATAGAGATCACGCGCGAAGGCCTCCCGCAAAGGATCGCCGAGGAATGATTCCGGCTTGGAGATGATGGCACCAAGTTCTTCCTCCAAGCGCGCGGACTCACCGCCTTGGGAGATGAAATTCGCAATGAATTCCATGCCAGACTTGAGCGCTGCGCCCTGGCTTACGCCAAGGCGTGTTAGTTCTTGAGTTTGCATGATGAAATAGAATGAGATGCTGAAATGCGAACACGGTCCTCCCGGCAGCGGTGTTCGTTCTTGGAGTTTGGAAAGTGCAGCCTGGAAGGATTTGGAATCCTTCCAGGCTGCGGGTTGGGCATGATTGGCCCGGCTAGTTCTTCAAGGCATAACGCCGGAAAAAGATGTCGAGTTCATCCAGGTCCCCCATGGCGTCCTCAGGATCGTTCAGCGCCTTGAGCCTCTGCAGTTCCGCGACAATGAAGCGCGAAAGCACGAGATCGGGCGCAGACTTGCTGAGCTCATCGCCAGCGCGCTTGCGGACCAGAAGAGCCTCCAAGGCCAGCCGGACTTCGCGTTCATCGAGCACGGCATCCACCAGTTCCTGAAAGAGCATGGGCACCTGACCCAGCGAACGCTCGATCCAGCGGCACGCCAGCAGCGGCCGGAGGACGTAGAGATACTTTTTCAGGCTCACCTGATCCCTGCCATCCAGATAGCTCTTCCAGTTGCCGGATGCCATGTGCAGGTAGTGCGCAAAGCAGCGGCGTGGCGAATAGAAAATCCCGGCCAGTTCCTCGAACTCACGTGTGAAGTCGGGATCACGATGGTAAACCATCGGTGACTTCATCCATTCAAGGAGTGGCGGATTGCTTTTCCGCAGCAGGCGCAGCGCCTTGCGCAGTTCCCAGCCGCTCACATCGAGTTCATCGCAGAGCGGTTCTTCGATCACATCGCGCCGGCTCTCGATGGAGAGATACCATTCACGACGGTGCACATACAGAAAGCGCACATCGTAGTCGCTGTCTTGGGACTCAAAACCCCAGGCACGGCTGCCGCTTTCGCAGGCATACAGCACCCGGACATCCTGCTCGGTTTCGAGACGGTTGAGCGCATTGCGGACGCGCTGAGAAACTTCGTTGTTTGGCATGGTAAACCTCCTTTTCTAGGGAGTGGTAAAATGAAAGGACCGCCGCCCGGAATGGGCGGCGGGCCGGGTGTGTGGTTGGTGTTATAGCTCCACGGCTTCGATCATGCGGATCAGTGCGCCTGGGTCGGAATCCAGCAGCTTCAGAGTCTCCAGCGTTTTGTCGCTGAAGCCGGCCAGGCAGCAAACCTGGCGCTCTGGGAACTGCAGGGAGCCGTAGCCGTTCAGGTCAAAGCTGAACACTTTCGGATCGCAGCGGTGGCGCGCCTTCCAGCAGCGGAATGTCTCCACGGGCGCCTGGTGTCCCACCCAACCCTGCATGTCAGAGAGGATGATGACACGGTCATACGCCCGGTCTGCGCACTGGAAGATAGAGTGGAAGTCGGTTCCCGCCGACTGTGCCTGGCCTTGCAGCCATTTGGCCAGCGAGAGCGTGCTGTCGCGCTTGTTCAGCGTGACGTATTTGGCCCTGTCGCTGAAGAGAATGACATCGGCGTCATTCGCCTTGAGCAACGTGGCGGCAAAGAGTGAACCAATCTGCAGCGGGCGACCCATCATGGAGCCGGAGCCATCCAGCGCGACAAGCGTGCGGCCTGGAAAGGATGGCACGTTGGCGAGCGAGATGTCCACGGCATCGCTGAGGGCTGCCAGTGCATCGGCTGCACGCGGCAGATTGCTGACCTGCACAGCTTCAAGAGCCGTCTGAAAGCGGAACGGCAGCACAAGCGATTTGCGGATGAGTTTTTCATCGCGCAGCATCGCCAGCGCCTCGTTCACGGCTTCCGGAGCAGCTTCGAGCACGTTGCGCAGGTTTCGCAGCAGGGCGAAGTAGCCCAGCTTCCGCGTGCGAATGAGCTCCGACCATGCCTCGCGTTTCAGCGAGGCAAGATCATCGTCATTCTGCGCGACGGCACCGGCCTGCGTGAGCTTGGTTTCCCAAGTTTCGGCAGCGGCCAGTGTGCCTTTGACGAGCTTGCCCAGTGCCTCCGTTGCAGGCGGGTGAACGAGATTCACAACATCGACCAGCGAAAGGTCGGCGCTGTCCTTGCGGTATTTCGCGAGCTGATACTCGTCGAAACGCGCGAGGGCGCGGCCAAGACCTTTCTTGAGCGAATTCGGAATCACTTTCCCATGCGCACCGCGGTAGCAGGCGAGGATCTCGATGGCGTCATCTGGACGATGCACGACACGGTCATAAAACCGCGCCGTCCACGCCTGCCCCTTCACGCTTTTGGCCAGCTCCGCCGCAGCGAGGTGGCTCACACTGCGCATGCCGGCGAATTTGCGGGCATAGAGCGCGGCCTTGGCCACGAAGCATTTGTCACTCTGGGCTGAGATTAGCTCACGCAGGCGCTGCGCGGTGGCATCGCCACTGCGGTAGAAGTCATCCTTGAGCATGGACGTGAGCATGAGGGAGGCGAGTTCGAGTTTGGGCGACTCGGTGAAGGCCTCGCCACCCGCGAGGTTGAGCGTGTCAGCACGCGGGCGTTTCTTGAGGAAGTTAAATTTCATGGTGTTGGTTTGCTGGGTGGAATGCGGAGAAAGTTTGCCAGGGAGACGGCCCGTGATAAGCCGCCGGCGCTCTTGCGAGCACACCGGCTCCCGAAGTAACCCCGGCATCACTGCCGCATGGTGTTCTTGAGTTCGGAAAATGGATTTGGGGAGAAAAGTGACCGGAGAACGGATGCGTTAACATCCAGCTGCTCTACCACTGAGCTACAAATGCCTGTGGGCACCCGGCAGGACTCGAACCTGCAACCAGCCGATTATGAGTCGAAGTAACTCCAGTCTCACTGCCCCAAAAAAGAATCGCGGAGAAAAGCAGACAGGCTCTAACTGAGAAAGCCGGGAATCGAACCCGGCGCCGGCTTTCACCGACCCCCAACTCATGGGCAATCGCACTTCAGTTTGTGTTTGGAGCGAAGAAATTCTGTCTTCACTGCCGCGAAATTGAAAAAAGAGAATCTGAGGAGAAAGCCGGCCAGGGCTTCACCCTGTTGCCAGGATGATGGGATTTGAACCCACGATTTCCGGAGTATCCCCGGCCTTACTGCCTCAGAGTCATGTGCTAAAATTGAAATGCGTGCGGCACACTTGCAGCATGCCGCACGCACAGGGATTGAACGTGTCGGATTAAATCAATCAAGGAAGGCCAGATTGCTGCGCGAAGGAGCACGGTGCTCCTCGTTCATCAAAACCTGGTGCCAGTCGTGAAGCACGATGGTGGCATGGTCGGCATGACGAATCGAGCCCCGGGCATAAACACCGGGGTTTCGGCGCATCTGGCGCCATGGCCAGCTTTTCGCGGCAGGACGGCGCAGGAGCAGGTTGTCATACTGCTTCTGCGTGAGTCCGCGAGGATGCTGCTGGTGGACATAGACGACCTCGCCTCCGGTGCGGTAGAGCTGCTCCACAAGGTGAGGCTTGCTGCCGCCTCCGCGTGAGATGGGCTCGTGACGCAGGATGAGCTTGGGATCAACGACCAGTGGTTTATCCACGGGCACGAAGAACCACTCACCCTGACGGCGGAAGGCCGCGTTGTTCCGGGTGTTGGCCTGGCGGGCATTCAGGTTCTTGCGAGCCTGCGCCTCACGCACGGGAGCTGGTTTGAGCGCCTCCTTGGCCTGCACCACGGTGGATGCATTGCTGGGGACGGCGGCGACAAACCATTCGCGCTCATCGTGACCGCACAGAAAGCGATCCTTGCGTTTGCTGTCCTCGTTTTTCACGAGGAGCAGCAGGTGGCGAATCTCCTTCTGCTTGTGCAGCAGGGAGAACTCCACCTCCGCAAGGCTCACATCATCGCCACGAAGGGCGAAGAACTGTCCATGACGGTCATGACCGATGTCGAGCGAGTATCCCGAAGGGGTGCCCCAGCTGCGAGCCGGAGTCTCCACACGAAGCCGTGCACCGATGGATTCAAACGCACGTTCGAGATGTTCGAGTTTCATAAAGGAATCATCGAATCATCATCCGTTCGATCTGCCCGCGAACGAGCACGCTGGACGGATGTGACAGCGATCTTCCAAACAAGGTGATGCCAGCGGGAAGATGCGCTGGCTAGGTGGGTTGGTGTTTCATAGGTTGTATTGAGATGAGGTTGAAAAAGGATTGCGGAGGAAGTCGAACGAAGTGCTGTGACGCCGGCGGACCGGCATCTCGGCGGGATTTGCACCCGCATGTCTGGGCTCGCACCCAGTGCTGTACTGTTTGCTACGAAGTAACTCCGTTCTCACTGCCGCAAAAGCATGGTCGCCCGTGAAGGTGCTGCCCCCTCGATTTCTGGATGTAAGCCAGACGTGATGCTGTTTCACTAACGGGCGTGAAAATGGTCGGTCCACAGGGACATGCACCCTGCTATGCCGGTTAAAAGCCGACTGCTTCGCTGTCTAAGCTTTGGACCGAAAAAAGATTGTGTTTGGTTTGCCGTGCGATCTAGACTCCGAGCATGAATCACCCCACGAGTTGCAAAAAATGCATCCTGATGCTGGTGTTGCTTGTCTGGATTACCTCATGCGTTTCACAGACTTATACCTCCGCCATACCGAGCCCCGAGAGCACGGTGACAGTCTTTGGCCTTGTGAAGACCCAAGGAGCGTTGAAACGGTTGACCTGGACTGAGGGCATGACCCTCACTCACTGCATCAAAAAAGCAGGTGGCTTTTGCGCTCCCGCAAATTGGAAAGATGTGATTCTGATAGAGCCCATTGAGCGTGGCAATCGTATGCGCATGCGAAAGCGATATCCCAAACTCGACGAAAAAAAGGCGAATACTGTTAAAGTTCGCAAAGGGAGCATCATCATCGTTGAGGACCCGAGTCCGACATTTTAGAGTTGGTGCTCATGGCAGGACTTGCACCCGCACTGGCGACGTTCTCGACGTCGTGCCTCTGCAGTTGGGCTACATAAGCTTTGAAATTGGCAACCCCGGCGGGATTTGAACCCGCAATAACCCGATAGAAAGTCGGGTGCCTTGGCCAGTTAGACGACAGGGTCGAAAAGATGAAATGCGGCCACTTTGGCTTGTCACCCTAGTGGCCGCATTCGAGTCAATCGCCGCCCTTGAGAAGGAAGCGGTTGCTGATGGCTTTGAAGGACAGGCGCCCTCCGAGCACCTGGCTGATGCTCTCACTTAGCGAGCGGATGACAATGCCTTCACGCTCGTTTTGCGTTCCAGCATAGAAGCCCTCCGAGAGCGCAAGAAGCGATGCCTGATCATGAGCGAAAGATTCGCCGCGTTCCAACACCTCCACCATGGGAACGCCGATGGATCCTGGAAAGTCGCCGGCCTCATCATGCGCGAGGTAGCGACCATTCTTTTGATCAAAGACGTTGAAGGCCGCGAGCTGGATGCCTGGGAGGGCAAGACGATTCTTTTGAATGCCTGGCCCGACCAGCTCCGCCTGCAAGATCATTTCGGGATGACGAGCGAGAGCTGTTTCGAGCTGGTATTTCTCCGCAGCATTCCAGTAGGCATTGTTACCGCGCTTGATGCTCCAGTTTCGACCGCAGACAGTGAATGCCCCGGTGTGGCAATGGATGCCGTAGCTGGCCGATGTGCCGTCACATTTCACCGTGATGACATAGGGGCGCCCCGTTAGCTCGGCGATGACTTCGGGCACACTCTGCACGCGCATTTCGTCGGTCTTCGGCACTCCGGGCAGGAACGGACCGTCTACTTCGTCATTCATGGGTATTTGTGGCTCCCATTTATTGATGCGCAGAGAATCGGTGACATCCTCGCCCGGGGGCAAAGCTGTAGGCAGTTCCGGAAACTGCTTCAAAGGCAGCAACAATCCTTGGGAGAGCACGCCGCGAAGACGGAGCGTTCGCAGATGAAAGCCCGCCGGCTGCGCGATGGGTGTACCATCTTTGGGCCGCTAGAGAAACTGGAAGCGTGGTTCATCGGGCGGCACGGCGTCGATTTCGAAAAACACACCGGTAGCCCCGACAGAAAACTCGCCCTTTTTGACCACACACTGCCAGCCCTGAATGCGAGCCAGTTCGATGGCGTCCGCATTGGCAATGGGTTCGATGGCGAGAACCGTCTGAATAGAAGCGAGTTTACGTTTCATAGGGTTTGTGAGTTGGATGGGATAAATGGCGGAACGTCGAGGACATGCTCCTCATGCCGCACGAGGGCGGCACGATCTTGTTAGCAACAAGTCCCGGCACGCTGGTCCGGTTGACGTTCCATGATGAAGTGGCACTCCCGGAAGGACTTTCGCCTACAACCTGCGCGTTCGAAGCGCGGTGCTCTATACATTGAGCTACGGGAGCATTGAAATGGTGCCCATGGCAGGACTCGCACCCGCACTGGACCGCTTCTGAGGCGGTTGTCTCTGCATTGGACTACATGG
Source organism: Verrucomicrobiaceae bacterium (assembly GCA_027490195.1). Lineage (GTDB taxonomy): Bacteria > Verrucomicrobiota > Verrucomicrobiia > Verrucomicrobiales > Verrucomicrobiaceae > Prosthecobacter. Next base: position 176,374 of record JAIXYN010000085.1, read on the forward strand.
GCATGAAACTGGCAGCCTCGGGTGGGTTTGCACCACCAACCCTCCGCTTCAAAGGCGGATGCTCTGCTGATTGAGCTACAAGGCTATTTTTGAAATGGTCGGTCCGGCTGGCATTGCACCAGCACCTTCCGGGTTATGAGCCCGACGCTCTACTGTTAAGCTACAGACCAGTGAAAATGGTCGGATACCCCGGTGCTGCCCCGGGCGTGTCTTGGTCCCAAACCAAGCGAGAACGGCTGGCTCTCTCGTATCCGATGAAAAGATGGACGTGCACCCCAGACTTGCACTGGGTAATGCGGTTTTGCGGACCGCTGACTCGGCTCTTTGTCTTGCGCACGAATTAAAGGGTTCCCTCAGCCGGTTCTGCCCCGGCACCGCTTCGTTCACAACGAAGAATGCTGCTGTTACACTATGAAGGGTGTGTTGAAATGGATCCTCCGGTGGGATTTGCGCCCACATGAACCTGTTTACGAAACAGGTCCCTTTCTACGTCGGCCACGGAGGAATTGAAAAGTGGTGCGGCATGTCGGAACGCCATGCGCGATAGCGCAACATTAAGACGAAGTCATTTGGCGTAGCCGAAGGCAACTGCCCCGACGCGCCCTGTTTGGTTATGCCTGCGCGAAGCGCAAAACCATGAGGTGCGGAGCACTGGCTGCATCGGCGCAGGAGCGCCAACACTCGCATGCTTGCTGTTACATCAATGCCGCAATGAAAAGTGGTCGTTGGAGTTGGTAGCGCGCCAACCTGGTCGGATTTTCAACCCGCTGCTCATCTGTCTAAGCCATCCAGCGTTCTATGAGAAATGGTCCCTCGGCGTGGTGACGCTCCACGGTCTGCCGGTTATCGACCGGCTGCTCTGCTGTTGAGCTACAGAGGGATGAAAAAATTGGCGGAGCACCAGAGAATGCCTTGCGCGATAGCGCATCATTTGAACGCTCGGCGCATTTGGCATGGCCTCGGAAGAGGCACTTGCACTCTGGACGCCTTGATCGGGCGCAGCGGTTTTCGAGACCGTTTCCTCGTCTATGCCGGACGTGCTCCGTTTGAAATGGTGGAGCCGGACGGTAATGCTCCGTCGCTTGCTGGGTGCAAACCAGCCGTGCAGTCTTCTACACTACGGTCCCTTTGGAAATTGGCGGTCGAGACGGGTGCTGCCCCCGCTATCTCCTCCCTGACAAGAAGGCGAGTCTGCTGTTACTCTTCACGACCGAAAAATTGGACGCAGGGGATGGAGTTGCACCAACCAAGACAGGCTTATGAGACCCGTCAGAGCACTGGCTCTCCCTGCAGTTTTAAAAAATGGTGCGGCGTCACGGTAATGCTCCGTGCGGTCTCTATGAGCTTTGGGGTTACAGTCCAGGTCGCCTCTTTAACGATCTACCGCCGCGTTCTTGATTTGGAATAAAATGGCACGGCGGGTGGGTACTGCCCCCACATCTTCGGGTTTTGGAGACCCATGCATTGCTTGTCTGCCACCGCCGTATTGGGAAATCTTTTCCGTTCTGCCATTCAAGGACACGGAGACAGCCTTGCCACTGTACACTCTCCCAAGGTTACACCACCTGTTACCGTGCTCCGCGCCCTTGAATGGCAGATCAGCCTCGTTGAGAGGTGATCTGCCAAATAAAGAACGAACACCGCTGCCACGCACGGGATGGAGTGTTGGTCACTCCATCGCTGGCGTCGCACCCGCAGGTATTTCACGGCGGATGTTTCGGTGTTTATGGCACACCTCCCGGGGAAGCCGTTTCGTGATGTCAAAAATGGGCAAAGAATTCCCACATTCCTCGTCTCGACGTAGGAATATTGCGTATTCGATGGCTGCTTCAGTTGACATTCGGAAGGAGGGTGCAAACCTGTGTGCAGGTCTTGCTCTTGCGTCTCTAAACGACTCCTCCGGGAGTCAGCTTGGCTGGCCTTGCCCCGGTGTCCGTTAGCGCGGATGCCGGGGTTTTTTTCGTGCTGTGGGGAAGCGGTCAAAGGACCGCGGGTTCAATCAATGAGTTTGGAAAATAGATAAGCGGTTCGTTTCGCGGCCAAAAAAAAGCCCTGCTGCCTTGGAGTGGCGAGCAGGGCTTCCTTCGGAAACTTGGCCTTCGGGGCCTAATGGGGCGTTGAAGCGCCCTGCTCGTTATATCTCTTTGTTGGGAGACTCCAATCTTGTGCTGGATAGGCGGCCATAAAGCCATGATCCAATATCGCACACACGATCTCTCCCCGACGCTCGGTCAGCGCGGATGAGTTAAGATGTGTCTGGTTGGTTTTCATGGCTTGTGTTGAAGGTAACGAACAATGACACGGCCTTATTAGACCGTCAACAACATATTCTATATTTTTCTTATGCGGTCGAGTTTCAAAAGCGTTTTCACACCTAAAACTCCATCACGTCATGGAAACGCCTTTTCCATCGCCTCCACATTCGTTTTCATCACGGTCATGAAATCACCGCTCGCCGGCACGTTGCCACACGGATCGAAGACGATGCTCTGGAGTCCCAGGGCAGCGAGCTTCTCCACACTGTCTTTGCTGGGCTCCCCTTCCCAGATCATCCACCGGGCACGGTGACCGGCGAGGATAGCATTCAGGTCACTGAGAGCGGTGCCATCAAGCGCCGTGTCGGGCTCCCACAAAACCGACCTCAAATCCAACCCATAACGACGTGCAAGATAATGATAGACCGGGTGCGAAGCCACCAGCGGGTGCTGCACCAGACGACGGCTCAGCGCGCTCATGCGATCATCGAGAGCTTCCAGTTCATCCTTGAGGGATTCAGTGTTCTTGCTGATGGCGTCCTTGGCTGCCGGCACCAGCTTGACCAGCGCATCACTCACCGCCTGCGCCTGCATGGAGGCCTGCTTGAAATCGATCCACGTTGTGAAGGCGGTGCCATTGTGGCTGTGCGCGCCCGCTGGGCCGTGGCTGTGGGTGGAGGCGTCGCGAACTTCAATCAAGTTGTTGGCAAAGGCCGCAGAGGCATCCACGACCTTCGACTCTGGCAGCGTGACCTTGTCCGCCCACTTGGAGTAGCCAGCACCGTTCATGAGAATCAGGTCAGCGCTTTGAAATGCCGTGATGGCCGCCTCGTCTGGTTGCCAGAAAGCAGGATCTTCATTTTTCGGAGCCAGAAAGCGCACCTCCACAGAATCCCCCGCGATGCGCTGCGCAAAGTACTGCAGCGGATAGTTCGCTACCAGTACTTGCGGCTTGCCTGACTTCGCAGGCGTGGGAGCCGCAGCAGTCTCAGCGGTTTTTTCCGCAGGAGCCTGCGCCGCAGGTTTGCAACCTGCGAAAACTAAAGCGAGGCAGGAGAAAAGAAGGGTGCGTGTTTTCATATGAGGTGATGACATTTGTTAGGGCATACGCGGTCAATGGCAAACTGACAATTCAGGCACTGAGCCGGAACTCTCCGCGCTGGAGGAGGTCATTCAACGCCTTACGATACGGCGCAGGCATGGGTGTGGACTCAAGTTCGGCGAAAGGGATCACCCGGTGTGTATCAGGCCACACACCTGCCTGCTCATGCGGTTCATGCACCCACAGCGTGACCTTGTAGCGCGTGATGCCGTACTGCATGCGCAGCAAAACAGGCGGCGGTTGATCTTCATGCATGGGATGCAGCGCAGGGAGCTTCCAAAGGCCGGTGCGGCGTTTACCAGTCTCAAGCTCCAGCAACACCCCCGCCTTGGTGCGCAAAAAAATGACTCGCTCAGTGACGGCGGTGATCTGCTGGCGCGACTGTTTCACAGGCAGCGTTTCGGGATCAATCGCACGGCAGTGGGCCCGCACCGGGCAAAGATCACACGCCGGCTTCGTCGGTGTGCAGTGCGTCTGCCCGAGTTCCATGAGCGCCGAGTTCAATGCCCGTGGATCATCCGTCGTCTGCACCAGAGCTTTCGAGCGTTCCCACAGCAGCTTCGTGCCTGCAGTGGAATCGACCGGCGTGGCATCGTTGTAGATGCGCGACAGCACACGGGCGACGTTGCCATCGACGATGGGTTCCGCGAGACCGAAGGCAAAACTGGCCACTGCACCCGCTGTGTAGGGGCCAACACCAGGCAGTTCTAGAATGACCGCGTGTTCCCTTGGGAACACCCCGCCATGCTGCGTCATCACCTCTTGGGCAAGACGCTGAAGATTACGTGCCCTCCGATAGTAGCCGAGCCCCTCCCAGGTTTTGAGCACCTCCTCCTCACGTGCAGCCGCCAGCGTCTTGAAGTCAGGAAACCGTTCCAGCCAGCGGGCATAAAATCCACGATCCAGAACCGTCGCGATCTGTGTCTGCTGCAGCATCACCTCGGCAATGAGAATGGCATACGGGTCGCGAGTGCGCCGCCAGGGATAATCACGCGCGTTATGCCCAAACCAGTTCACAAGCTCCGTGGCGATAGTATGGGGATCCGGCCTAGCAGTTCGAGAGGGCATCGTGCCCTACTTATGAACGATCCGGCGCATTTTTCATGAGTCTTTCGCCACTCCTGCGATTAAAATCGCGCCCATGCCAGCCCTGACAAGTTACACTCATGCGCTCACCTCCACTCAAGCGGCGAAGCTCCGCACCCTGCTGGAGGAGCGCGGCTTTGAATTTCAAACCAAACCCTACTGCCTTTACGCCGCCGCTAAATCAAAGGTGAACGTCTGCGTCTATGAGAAAGGCCCCAAGATCGTCGTCCAGGGCAAGGAGACCGAGGATTTCATCACGAACTTGCTCGAACCCGAGGTGCTGGGGGAGGCCAAGCTCGGCTACGAGGAAGTGCACAACCCCGAGATGTTTCAGCCTCACATCGGTGTAGATGAGAGCGGCAAAGGCGACTTCTTCGGCCCCCTGGTCATTGCAGGTGTTTATGTCGATGGCGATGTCACACGCCGTCTGCGTGACATCGGGGCGGTGGACAGCAAGCGCATCAGCAGTGACGCGCGCATCCATAAAATTGCCACTGACATTCGCACCATTCCCGGCCTCGCCTGGGAGGTGATCGCGATTCATCCAGCACGGTACAACGAGCTTTATGCCAAATTTGGCAACTTGAACCGGCTGCTGGCCTGGGGGCATGCCCGGATCATCGAAAACCTGCTCGAACGCGTCCCCGGCTGCAAGCGCGCCATTTCGGATCAGTTCGCCAATCCCGCCGTGCTGCAGCGTGCCATGCAGACCCGCGGCAAAGAAATCGAACTCGTCCAGCGCACCAAAGCAGAAAGTGACCCGGCGGTGGCTGCCGCCTCCATTCTGGCACGCGAGGGTTTTGTGGGCTGGCTGAATTCACAGAGCCAGAAATTCGGCATGGAAATCCCCAAAGGAGTCTCAGAAGGCGTGAAACAAACAGCCATCGATCTGGTGCATCAGCACGGCAGCGGCGTCCTGCCAACGCTGTGCAAAATGCACTTCCGAACTTCTTCCGAGGTGCAATCGCGGATAGTTTCTGATCATCCCAAATAATCCTACTGACTAAATCGTAGGTAGAGACGATAATTCGAGACAGAAATTAGTTGCACCCCAGTACGCGTCTCGCTAGTCACCACATTATGACCACGATCACCAAAAAAGATTTGGTTGCGGATCTCAGCAACGCAACGGGAATCAAACATACCGACACACTGGCCATGGTGGAAGCCTTTATGGAACTGGTTTCGAAGAATCTAGCTGAAGGCAATGAAGTCACATTGCGCACTTTCGGCACTTTTGACCTCCGCGTGGCGCGGGGCAAAATTGGCCGTAACCCTAAGCAGCCAAATTCTGAGGTGATGATTCCAGACCGCTGTGTTGTACGTTTCAAGCCCAGCAAGGAGCTCAAGTCACGTGTGGCGGCACTGTCGGTGCAAAAAGTAAACAGTGACGGGTCCATGAATGCCAGCCACGGTTAGCTCACAGTAATCGAGCTGGCCGGTCTTGCCGGGAGACCAATAGCCAAAGGCTGGGAATCACGTGCAACGTCAGGCGATTTGGTGCGTACTTTCCGCCCATCATGTTGCCTCGTATTCTCTCCACGTTCGCCGCTTTCGCCCTCCTGCTACACACCGCCTCCGCTGCCCCTCAGTGGATTTGGCTGTCGAAGGATGGCAACAAGAACCCGCAGGTCACCTTCCGCTATCGCATTGAAGTGCCTGCCAAGGTGCAATCTGCCGCGCTGGAACTGACCTGTGACAACGGCGCTGAGGCCTTGGTGAATGGTCAAAAGGTTCTCACCAATCCCGACTGGATGGAGGCCACGAAAGTGGACATCATCAAGAATCTCAAGCTCGGGGCGCAGAACGAAATCGTCGTCAACGGTCACAACAAAGGCGGCGCGGCGGCGCTCATCGCCCGCCTCACCCTCAAGCTGCCGAACAACGAAAAGCCCATCGTCGTGGAAACCACGGACAAATGGGAGGCCACCAAGACCGGTACGGAATCCTGGCAACCCGCCATCGTTATCAATGAGTATGGCCAAGGCCCTTGGGGACTCGCGCTGGATGGCAAACCGGGCGGCGGCAGAAACAGCGGCCCGGCAGAAAGCATCGCTGCATCAGAGATCACCGTGCCCAAAGGCTTCAAGGTGGAAAAACTCTACAACGTGCCCAAGGACCAAGAAGGCTCCTGGGTGGCTCTCACCGTCGATCCGAAAGGCCGCCTGATCGCCTGTGACCAGTATGGCAGCATCTACCGCATGGGCGTGCCAGCCATTGGCAAAACCGAGAACCTCAAGCCGGAAAAACTCGCCATCGAATTGGGCAAAGCCCATGGCCTCCTCGCCGCATTCGACAGCCTCTACGTCATGGTCAACGAAGACGGCAAAAACAACGGCCTCTACCGCCTGCAAGACACGAATGGCGACGACCAATACGACAAGACCACCAAGCTCCACACCATGGCTGGCGGCGGCGAGCACGGTCTGCACAGCATGACCGTCAGTCCGGATGGCAAACGCATCTACTTCAACTGCGGCAACCACACCAAACTCCCCGAAGGCCTCATGGACAGCCGCCCCGCCAAGATCTGGAGCGAAGACCACATCCTCCCGCGCATGTGGGACGCAAACGGCCACGCACGCGGCCTCCTCGCACCCGGCGGCTACATTTGCAGCATGAACCCCGACGGCAGCGGCCTGGAGCTTTTCTGCTACGGCTTTCGCAATGAGTTCGACATCTGTTTCAATGACCAAGGCGAACTCTTCACCTACGACGCCGACATGGAGTGGGACATCGGCAGCCCATGGTACCGCCCCACCCGTGTGAACCATTGCGTCAGCGGCGCAGACTACGGCTGGCGCAGCGGCAGCGGCAAATGGCCCAACTATTACCCTGACTCCCTCCCCACCACACTTGACATCGGACCCGGCAGCCCCACCGGCGTCGTCGCTGGCACAGGCGCGAAATTCCCTGCCAAATACCAACACGCCATCTTCATCAACGACTGGACCTACGGCACCATGTGGGCCGTCAACCTCGAAGCCAAAGGCGCCAGCTACGCAGCCACCAAGGAGGAATTCGTCTTCGGCAAACCGCTCCCTCTCACTGACGTCGTCATCCATCCGCAGGACGGTGCCATGTACTTCGCAGTCGGCGGTCGCAAGACCCAGTCCGGCGTCTATCGCGTGACCTATGTGGGCGATGAATCCACCGCCCCCGTCAAAGCGCAGCCTCTCGGTGAGGACTTCAAACTGCGTGCCTCCCTCGAAGCCTACCACACCGGCAAGGTCGATGCCGCCAAGGCTCTCCAAGACGCCTGGAGCAAGCTCAGCCACGACGACCGCAACGTGCGCTATGCCGCCCGCGTCGCGATTGAAAAACTCCCCGTCGCGCTTTGGCAGGAAAAAGTTTTCAGTGAAACACAGCCCGTCGCCTTGATCGAAGGCATCATTGCCCTCGCTCGCGTGACCGGTGCCAAAGCCAATTCCGAAGGTGGCAAGCCCGCTGCCAAGCCCACCGGCACCTCCTCGGAGCCCATCGGCTACGTTTCAACTGAAAACGTCGAGCTCGAAGGCCGCATGCTCCTCGCCTTGGGCAAGCTGGTCGGGGCCAAGCTCACGCTCGACCAGCAACTCGCCGCCCTGCGTGCCTTGGAACTCGTTTTAATCCGCTTGGGCAAACCGGACGCAGACATCTGTGCACAGATCTCCACGGCACTCGATCTCGTCTATCCCACTGAAAATGCCTTCCTGAACCGCGAGCTCTGCCAGATCCTCGTCGCCATCGATTCCCCCACCGTTGTCTCCAAGACGCTCGCCCTGATGGCCACCGCCAAAGACGATTTCCAGGAAGTCGCCACCGATGCCGTTTTGAGCCGCAACGATGGCTACGCCAACGCCGCCCGTGCCGCCGCCGGCAGCCGCCCGAACGCCCAACAGATCAGCTACATGTTTTCACTTCGCAACGCCACCGCAGGCTGGACGCCTGAGCATCGCCAGACCTTCTTCTCCTGGTTCCCCCGCGCCCGCACCTGGAAGGGCGGCAACAGCTTCAAAGGCTTCATTGAAAACATCCGCAAGGACGCCCTCGCCACCTTTGTGCCGAAGGATGAGCTCGCATCCCTCGAAGCCCTCAGCAACAAGGTCGAAGCCAGCACCTCAATCCCCAACTATGTCGCCCCTAAAGGCCCCGGCAAAAACTGGACGGTCGATGAAGTCGTGGCACTCACCGCAGGCGGACTCAAAGGCCGCAACTTCACCAATGGCGAGGCCATGTACCGCAGCACCATGTGCGCCACCTGCCACCGCTTCAACGGCGACGGCGGCAGCATCGGCCCGGATCTCACCGGTGTCGGCAACCGCTACACCATGCGCGATCTCATGGAAAACATCGTCGATCCCAGCAAGGTCATCTCCGACCAGTACGACAGCCACGAAATCACCAAAAAAGATGGCAGCATCATCATAGGCCGCATCGTCGTCGAAGAAAACGGCAAGGTCTTCATCATGACCAACCCCTTCGCCCCCAACGATCACATGGCCATCAGCGAAAGCGACATCGCCAAGAAGGGCACCCGCAAAGTCAGCATGATGCCTCCCGGCCTCATCAACTCCCTCAATCAGGACGAACTCCTCGACCTCATCGCCTACCTCACCAGCGGTGGCAATGCGAAGGACAAGGCGTTCGCCAAGTAGTCCAGTTGCGCCGCAACTGGATTGGAGAAGGCCGACGATTTCGTCGGCCTTCTTTTTTCTGCTCAAGCTTTTTGAATCAAGATCACTTTCAACCCTGCCGCTTTTGCCAACGCAGCTTGGCGAAGATCGCAGGTGATGAATTCCTTGAAGTGGAGTTCCAGCGCAGCAGCCACGTGAAACAGATCAAAACTTCGGACGTCAAGGCGCTGACTGTAGCTGGCGGAAAGTTCGACAGCGCGTTCAGCGGCGGCATCCCAAGGCATCGGAGTCGTTTGAAAGAGGCCCTTCATCACGCAGGCTCTCAGACGCCGCTCCGTCTCATCTTGCTCTTTGCGGAACTGACGTTTGATGGCGGAAGTGGCATTCGAGACAGCGAAGGTGCGCAAACGCAGTGCGTTGGTAACTTCGAGAGCGTGAAACGGCGTGTAGATTAGAAAAGGCCGGCCGACACGGCGGTGAGCCGCCAGAGCCGCCTCGTTGTCCACATCCCGCACCAGCAGGCGCACTAGAAAACTGGTGTCCGCATACATTTTCATCATCGGTCACCGCGTGATAGTTCCAGCACATGATCCAGTGACGGTGCGTCAACCATGGGGAGAGGCTGGGCCAGCAAATCTTCGAAATGCTCATCCCATAGACGATTTCGCTTATCTTCATCGCTACCTGCATCAGCAGCCGGGGCGCTGAGATCCCACAAAGCAACGCCACCATCCGTAATACGTACAGAGTGCCCTCCACCGGTCAGTTTTTTCACTGACTTGGGATCACGTAACAGCGTGCGAAGTGGAACCGTTTTCATGTGTCTGACAGTAACGTCAGACAACCGGTGCGTCAAGTTGGCTGAAACAGGGCACCCCCTGATTGCGTTGCATGCAACATCATGCACCGCCTCCTCCTCACCCTCCCCCTCTTCGCCGTTCTCGCCTCCGCCGCTGAACCCAAAAAAGAAAAGCCCTTCACCCCCGGCGGCATCTACCGGCAGGGAGATATGCAGCGGCCACGGCCCACGGTGATCACCCCGCCAACAGCGACGACAGCACCCAGTGACGCCATCGTTCTCTTCGATGGCAAAGACCTTTCCAAGTTCATCCGCAAGCCGCGCAAGGATGACAAAGACCAAAGCGACGTGCCCAATTGGAAGATCGAAAACGGCTACGCTGAGATCAAGCCCAAGGGCGGCGACATCGATACCAAGGACAAATTCGGCTCCTGCCAGATCCATCTCGAATGGGCCACGCCCGCCGAGGTGGTGGGCAAAAGCCAGGGCCGTGGCAACAGCGGTGTTCTCATCCATGGCTGGGGCGAGGTGCAGGTGCTCGACTCCTATGAAAACGACACCTATCCCGATGGTCAGGCCGGAGCGATCTACAGCAACTATCCGCCGCTCGTGAACGCCAGCCGCAAGCCCGGCGAATGGCAGAGCTACGACATCATCTGCGAGTGCGCCAAGCTCGGTGACAAGGGCACCGTGCTCCAGCCTGCACGCATCACCGTGCTGCACAACGGCATCATCGTGCAGCATGCCGCTCCGCTTGAAACGAAGCTGCAGGAAGTCGGCTTCGCTCTGCAAGACCATCACAACCCGACACGCTATCGCAACATCTGGGTGCGCCCCCTGCACCGTTACGATGAGAATGCAAAGAAGGACGAGACGGCGAAGTGATCAAACGCCGTCCGCGCTAAGACTGACTCTCACTTGAATTTCACATCCACCTTCGGCAGCATTGCCTTGATCTTGGCCTGCGTTTCCGGTGGGTAGCTCTGCGGGCGGCGAATGAGTTTCAATTCCTTTAGAAACGCAAAGCCCTGCAACTGCGGCAGACGTTCTTCTGGCAAATCCAGTCCGCCGATTTCGAGTTGTTCAAGCTGCTTGAGGTCCGTGGCGAGCTTCAGTCCTTCATCGGTCAATTTCTCGCAATGCGTCAGCGTCACCCGCTTCAGCGATGCGATGCCCTTGATAGCGGCGATGCCTTCTGGGCCGTCAAGCCCGTCGCCAAGCTGCAAGTATTCGAGCGGCAGGCCCACGAGGTTCTTCAGAGCTGCCGCTGTGGCATTGTGCGTGCCGAGTTCGAGGCCCTTGAGCTTTTTGAGCTTGGCCAGATGCACCGCACCAGCATCCGTGAATTTGGCGTGAGCGAGACTGATGCTTTCGAGGTTTGGCAAATGGTCGCAAAGCTGTTCAATGCCCGCATCATCAATGCTGCTGCCACGGTGGCTGACTTTAACCACATGCGTCCACCCCTCGCACTTAGCGTAGGCGCGTCCGGTCATGGCAGTGCCGACGAAAGAAAATGCTTCAAGATTTTTCAATCCGGCGAGCTTTTCCATGCCCGCGTCTGTGAGCTTGCCGTTGTTGGTGAAGCGTAGCACCTTCAAATTCGTGAGCTTCCCGAGCGGCGCGATCCACTCGTCGTTCGCCTTGGTCGAGATCACATTCAGCGACTCCAGCGTGGTGATGTGACCGAGATGCTCAAAGAAGGCAGCGTCATACGGATCATCCTTGCGGTGGTCATGCGGCCCAGTGTTCGGCACGGCGAGGTCCACGAGCTTCAGGCTCTGGCCGTCTTCGGTCTTTTCGACCTTTCCCTTTGCACCTTCGACAATCTTGATGACGGCTTCTACATGCGGATCAAGGGCAAGCGCGGGAATGGCTACGGAGAAGGACAGTAGAGTGATGAAGGAGAGGGTTTGTTTCATGCCAAGAATTCAAACGGTGCCCAACGAAGCTTTGTACATCTCCCCCGAATGTTCGGGGGACCCTGCGGCAGCAGAACCCAGTGGCAGTGCGGTGCCCGACTCGCTAGGCTCCCTTCACGGTGCGTCACCTCCTCCATCCATGCTTTGGCGTTCTCCTCATGCTGTGGGGCGGGACGGCTCATGGCGGGCTTTCATCATGGATTCCAGAAATGCGGGCTCTTGCATTAGAGCGCACGGCTTTGCAGGCAAAAATCAACGCCATGCCTGCAGCACCGGAAGTGCAGCTCACTCAGCGCCTGGGCTGGCACAGCGAGTACTCTTCATCAAAAGACAAGGCCGAATGGGTGGAGCTGAATCTCGGACAGTCGCAGCAGATCGACTCCGTGGTGCTCATCGCCCCGCCACCAAATGGAGCTGCCGTGGGCAAAGGCTATGGATTTCCCATCCGCTTCTATGTCGAGCTGCTGGATGAGGGCGAGGACAATGAGCGCACGATCATCGCCGACTACACCGGCGCAGACTTTCCCAATCCGGGGCAGCTCCCCGTGGTGATCCCAGCGAACGGACGCATGGCGCAAAAGGTGCGCATCACCGCGACGCGTCTCTGCACCACTGGCGAACGCAGCTTCTGCGCTTTGGGCGAAGTGATGCTGCTACAAAGGAAACAAAACCTCGGTGCGCGGCTGGAGGCCATCGGACCTGCCGCCGTCAAAGCCAGCAGCAGCCAGGGCACACGCCCGGACTGGGGCCGCATCAATCTCGTCGATGGTCACACCGTGCTCGGCCCACCACTCGGCACACACCGCAGTCCCGCGCTGGGCTTTCGCAGTATGCTCACCAGCGAAGGCCGCCCCTACTCCAACCCCTGGGTGGAGATTGATCTTGGCACCGTCAGACCCATCGATGAGATCCGCCTCTTTCCCGCTCATCCGCCGCAGTTCGCCCACAGCCACGGCTACGGCTTCCCCGTGCGCTACCAGATCGAGCTGCGCGAAGAGGACAATGACGAGCCGCGCCTCCTGCTCACACCCCAGTCCGGCAGCTACCATGCCCTGCCCGGAGACAATGTGGTCACACTCGTCGGCGCGCATCGCGCACGCTTTGTACGCCTGCAGGTTCTCGATCCACACGTGAGCAACGGCTCCGTCGTGCTCGCCTTGGCAGAGATGCAAATCTGGTCCGAAGGCAAAAACATCGCCACCGGCTGCGATGTGAATTCCCCCAATTCCACCGAGCAGGACGGCTGGTCACGTGCCGCCCTGGTGGATGGCTTTGCCAGCGGTGCCGACATCATGGACTGGCCCGGCTGGCTGGCGGCTCTCTCTCAGCGCCGTGAGGTGGAGCAGCAGCTTGGATTGATTGAGAAGAAGCGCGAGGCCCTCACACAGCACTGGCAAAAAATTGCACTCGGAATGCTCATCGGCATGGCCGTGGCAGTCGTCATCGCGTTGCTCCTGTGGTTGCAGCGCCAACGGCGCATTCGGCGCGTTGAACTCGAACGCCTGCGCGAGCGCATCGCCCAAGATCTGCATGACGAGATCGGCAGCAGCCTTGGCAGCATCGCCCTCATCGCGCAGGACCTTCTCGCAGAGGGCGGCCAAAGCCCCCAGTCACGCGAGGACCTGACCGACATCAAAGACATCGCCGCAGAAACCGTGGACGCCATGCGCGACATCACGCGCCTCATGCAGAGCGAGCGCTACGGCATGGACGACCTGCCCACGCTCCTGCGCGAAACCGCCGACCGCATGCTGCGCGGCATCCAGCACACGCTTGATCTCGATGACCACGCCCAGACCCGCCGCCTCTCCGTGGACCGCCAGCGCGACCTCATGCTGATGTTCAAAGAAGCCCTGCACAACATCACCCGCCACGCCGCCGCCACGGAGGTGCACATCACCCTCAAGCAGACCCACAACGACATCATCCTCACCCTCCGCGACAACGGCCACGGCTTCGACACCACCGCCAAACACACCGGCATGGGCCTCACCCATCTGCACCGCCGTGCCGCCAAGCACCAAGGAAGTGCAGACATCACGTCATCGCCACACGGCACCGTTTTAACTCTCACTCTACCGCTGCATGCCTGAAACCATCCACCTCTGGATCATCGAAGATCACAAGACCTACGGCGAGCGCCTCGTCAGGGCCTTGAACCGGCTTGACGGCATCTCGTGCACACAGCGCTTCACGGCTTGTGAGGATGCCTTTGCTGCGCTCGCCACGGAGCCTGCGCCGCAGGTGCTGCTGCTGGATGTCGGCCTGCCGGGCATGAATGGCATCGAAGGCATCGCGCGCCTGCGCCAGCTTGCACCCAATACTGCCATCGTGATCCTCACGGTGTTTGAAGAGGACGACAAAATCTTCCGCGCCATCTGCGCCGGTGCCGCTGGGTATCTTTTAAAGACGTCCAACACCGAGGACATCGCCGCCGCCATCCGCAGCGCTGCCACAGGCGGTTCCCCCATCAATCCCCACATCGCACGCCGCGTGCTGGAGATGTTTTCGAAGGCCAACATACCGCACAAGGACTACGGCCTCACGCCGCGCGAGCTGGACATCTTGAAGCTCCTCGTCAGCGGCAGCACCATCAAAGACGCCGCCGCCCAGCTCGGCATCGGCTACTACACGGCGGACGAGTACATCCGCAGCGTGTACGTAAAGCTCCAGGTGCGCAGCCGTGGCAGCGCGATTGCCAAGGCGGTGAAGGAAGGGCTGGTGTGAGAGGGCAAAGATGACCACGCGGACTTCCGCGCATGTAGTCATGGGGCACGAGAAGGGATGGTAGGGAACCGCTGCGTCGGGTCCGTAATTTCGGGTCTATCTCCCCCGCAGGCGATCAAAAAGGTGCGCCGTCCTTGGGGCGCTGAACAGCAGAAGTCGGAGGCGTATGAAAAGGGGGAGCGCGATGAGTCAGCAGGCCGCGCTGGGACGAAGGATTCTACGGACGCGGCACAGCGCGTCCCTACCTTCCCCTGCGGCTCTTCTGTGATGACTCTCCCCCCTACTTCAAATACGGCCCCACCACGGCCTTCCAGATCACATAGCCCTTCGAATTCATGTGCAGTTGGTCTGACACAAAAATGTCCGGCTTCGGCTTTCCATCAGCACCCAGCATGTGCGGATACACATTGATGAACTGCAGCCGCTTGTCGGTCTTCGTGTACTCCTCCACCAGACGGCTGGCCTCGATCATCTTGTCAATCAGCTTCCAGCGGCTTGGATTCGGCGCGTTCGAGATGTAGCAGATGCGGCACTCAGGCAGCGCCGCATGCACCTTGGCCACGAAGGCTTTGAAATCCGCAAACACCCGCTGCGGCGTTTTCCCACCATTGATGTCGTTGCCACCCGCGTACATCACCACCTGCCGAGGCTTGTACTTGATCACGGTCAGGTGCGCGTAGTTGAAGGAATCAAACACCTCGGAGCCGCCAAAACCGCGATTCATCACCGGCAGTCCGGGGAAGTCCTCCTCCAGGCTCTTCCACTTCACGATGCTGGAGCTGCCGGTGAACACGATGGGATTCTCCGGCGGTGCCTTGTCCGCATCCTTCTTCGCAAAGGCCAGAATAGCCTTCTGCCAGCGAATGGCAGAGGTGATGACATCGTAACCCGCCTCGCTAAAGTGCAGCTTGTCCTCCACGTACAGCTCAGGCCGGGGTTGTCCGTCCGCACCGAGCAGCAATGAGAACACATCAATAAAAACGACCCCATGCTTTTCGCAGGACGCGGCAATGAGCGCATTGGCCTGCTTGACTTGCTGTACCTCGCTCCAGCGCGAGGGCGAAGGTGGAATGGAGATGAAGGAAATCGCAGTCTTTGGCAGCGCAGTGCGCACCTTCGTCACAAATTCCTCAAACGAGGCCAGCACCTCCTCCGGTGTCTTGCCCGCATGCAGGTCATTGCCACCGGCATTGAGGTAAACCTGCTTTGGCTTGTATTGGATGACACAGCGGTCTGCGAAGAACGCCACATCACTGAGCTGCGAGCCGCCAAAGCCGCGATTGAGCAACGGCGTGTTCTTGAACCTCTCCGGCAGCGACTTCCAGCGGCGGATGTTCGAGGCACCGACAAACACCGTCACATCCTTCGGCGGCGTTTTGGCGGCATCCTCCGCTGCAAAGGCCTGGATGTCTTTTTCAAAGCGTGCCGGGTCCACCGGCTTGACGGCTTGGGCCCAGGAGGAAGTCAGCAGTAGAAAAAGGACGGTGAAATGGCGATAATTCATGGCGGCATGGCAAACGTTGTGCGTTGTGGGTCTCATGCAACCTTTGCTCACAAGCTTGAAACGCAAATTTGCCCGGATGTCCACGCCTGCCCGCCCCGCTCGTGCGTCCGCCCCCGACTCTCCACCCCCTGTTTCATTCGAAATCAGCGGAGAGCACCTGACTCCCGGCGTCACGCTGCTGCGTGAAGGCACTCGCTTCGTGGTGCACTCCCGCCATGCCGTGGCCATGGACCTTTGCCTCTACGATCCCAACGACCCCTCCCGCGAGACCGCCCGGGTGCGCATGCAGCGCACCGAGTGCGATCTGTGGCATGCGACCGTGCGCGGCGTCAAAGCAGGCACGCTCTACGGCTACCGCGCCCATGGCCCATGGCTGCCCCAAAACGCGATGCGCTTCAATCCCAAGAAGCTCATGCTCGACCCCTACGCCCGCGCCATCCATGGCACTCCAGACGAGGCCGAGCACATGCGCACCCTGCCTGATCCAAGGCATTCCATTGGCTGCATCGACAACGGGGCGGAGGCCCTGAAAAGCGTGGTAATCGATGAATCCTTCGACTGGACCGGTGATGCCAAACCTCACGTGCCATGGCAGGACACCGTCATCTGTGAGCTGCATGTGAAGGGCTTCACCCAAACGCACCCGGACGTACCGGCCAAGCTCCGTGGCACCTACGCCGGCCTAGCGCATCCCGCAGTCACTTCCTACCTGCGAGATCTCGGCATCACCAGCGTGCAGCTTCTGCCAGTGCATCAGCATCTGGACGACGGCTTTCTCCTCAGCCGTGATCTCACCAACTACTGGGGCTACAACACCATCGGCTTCTTCGCGGCACAAAACACCTATGCCGCCGCCACGGACCCGCAGGAGCAGGTGCGTGAGTTCAAGGCCATGGTGAAGGCCATGCACGCCGCCGGAATTGAGGTCATACTCGATGTCGTTTACAACCACACCGCCGAAGGCAATGAAAACGGCCCCTCGCTGATGTTTCGTGGGCTCGACGATCACAGCTACTACCGGCATCACTTTGGTGAAAACGGCGCGGACTACGTCAACGTCACCGGCTGCGGCAATTCGGTCGATTCCGCCAGCCTGCCTGCCCTGCGCCTCATCCTGGACAGCCTGCGCTACTGGGTCACCGAAATGCACGTTGATGGATTCCGTTTCGACCTGGCCGTGACCGTTGCCCGTGATGAAAAGGACGGCTTCAACCGCCAGTCCCCCTTTCTCAGCGCCGTGGCGCAGGACCCCGTGCTCTCTCGCGTCAAGCTCATCGCCGAGGCCTGGGACATCTCGCGCATGGACAGCTATCAGGTGGGCAATTTCCCCGAACCCTGGCGCGAGCTGAATGGCAAGTATCGCGACACCGTGCGCAGTTGGTGGCGCGGCGACTCCGGCGCTACCGCCGAATTCGCCAAACGATTCTGCGGCAGCCAGGACGTCTTTGGCTGGAATCAGCGCCCGCCTTTGGCCAGCATCAATTTCCTCACCTCGCACGATGGCTTCACGCTGCTGGATCTGGTGAGCTACGAGCACAAGCACAACGAAGCCAACAACGAGGACAATCGCGACGGCGACAGCAACAACCATAGCAGCAACTGCGGCGTAGAAGGCCCCACCGACGATCCTGCAGTGCTGCAAACACGCGGTCGTCTCCGCCGTGGCCTGATCGCCACCATGATGTGCTCCCTAGGTGTACCCTTTATCACCGCTGGCGACGAACGCGGCCGCACCCAGCGCGGCAACAACAACGCCTACTGCCAGGACAGCGACATCAGTTGGCTTGACTGGCACGACTGCGACGAAGAAATGCTGGCCTTCACCCGGCAGATCACCGCCTTCCGCCGCACGCATGAAGTGTTTCGCCGCAGCAGCTATTTCGATGGCAAACTCAATCCCGCCACCGGCCTGCGCGATGTCCTCTGGCTGGAAAGCGATGGCACCCTGCTGCACCACGAGGAATGGCACCAGAACACCCGCCGCTGCTTTGGCGCACTGCTGGGTGCCGTGAGCACCTCCTCCAGCCCGCTGCTGCTGCTGTTCAACAACAGCGCCGAGCCGCAGACTTTTGACCTCCCCGGTGGCGCGGACATCCTCTGGTCCCTCGTGTTCGACACCGCTCTGAACCCTTCCTTCCCTGCCAAGCCCACCCCCAGCTTTACAGGCTCCCAAACCTACCCACTTCAAGGTCAAGGCATCGTCTGCCTGACCCTGGCAGCCGGAGACCGAGCAACACTGGAGCCGAAGCTCTGAAAGGGGCCCTTGGACCTTACGCATACGTGAGGGATCTGGACGATTCCACTCCTCCAGAGCTAGCTGCCACGAAATGGTATCAAGTATCAACCGGTATCAAATCGGTATCATTGATACCAATCCCAACCCCCGACGAGAAAGACCAACGGGTTTTGCCATTCAGAACCACCCAACATGCCGCAGGGCCAGGCTCCGGCCTGTAGGTCGGCCGTGTTTGGCGCACTGCACCTTCCCACGCCCCACCGCTACCACCGCCAAACCGCCCGACTGCGAGGACGTCCGTACTCCGCGGTGCTTTCCTTACGCTCATGGACGGATGGGCTGCCGCCACATCCATCCTACGGCCCAGCGCTTCCCGCGATGAGCCAGGCTCAGGCTCAAACGAGGATCATGAGCCTAATGAGCTCATGATCCTATCAGGCTCACAGGCTCACTACCTATATATAGGTAGTGAGCCTGTGAGCCTGAACCCAACGGAGAACTAAACCCAACGGGGACAGAAAACAGCCCTGATGGCCAACCCGCTGGCTGCCACCCAATGCCCTCAGGATCACCAGGATCAAAATGGGATCATTTGATCCTATGATCCCATTGGGATCAGGATCAAACAGGATCATTTGATCCCGATGATCCTTGATCCTATCAGGATCACAGGATCACTCCCCTATATAGGGGAGTGATCCTGAACCCAACCCTGAAACGAAACCCGGCGCGACATGACAGCCCGCCCGCCCCTCAGCGCGGCAGAAGGTCTAGGGCACCTCAACGACGCGGCAGCGTCTTGGACTGCGGTGGCAGAGATGCACGGCGCAAGCCTGCATCGGCGGCACCGCTTTAGCTAGGCGCTGAATGCTCTCCGACCTCATCCTGCCGTCCGGCCAGCGAAAGCGGCGTCGCGCCCAGGCTTGCTGCCAGAACCTCGCCTCACAACCCGCCTTCCACGCGCCCTCCTCCACCCGCCAATACATTGACAGCCGAGCCCATTCCGATGCGCCCAAGCCCCTTAAAACACGCTTTATACCCCTGCCAGAGCGCGGGTAAAAACCACCCATCCTCCCCCGAATCCACCCCAAATATCCCGACCTCAAGTTTGCTCAATCGTTTTATGGTGTTTATAGTTTACCGGAATGCCTGCAATCCGCCTCGCCCTACCTGCCCCCCTTCGTGCCTTGCTCGCACGTGGGGCCGGGTCGGCCATGGTCTCGGGCTTCTTGCTGGTGGCCCTGCTCACGATGGTCGGCAAGATCGTCGCCTTCGCCAAGGACGCCCTCGTCGCCAACAAACTCGGCACCGCCAGCGAGCTGGATGCCTTCATGCTCGTCTTCGGTTTTTACACCTTTTTCGGCTCCGTGCTGGGCGGTGGCATTCCCGAATCCTTCGTGCCCGCCTACGCCGAACTGCGCGAGCGCCGGGGCCTGCGCCGCGCCTATCGCCTTGGGATTCAAAGTGTCGCATCGCATTTCGCCGCCTTGCTGATCTGCGGTGGCCTCCTTGCCCTGGCGGCCCCCTCCGTGGTCGCATGGACGACGAAAGGCTTCGAGCCTGCCAAGCAAGCGCTCGCCGTGAGCCTGCTGCGCGGGTTGCTGCCCTTCCTGCTTTGCTTTGGCGTGGCCCAGCACCTCGGCGCGTGGTTGCGTGCCGGAAAGACCTTTTTGCTGGCAGCCTCCGCACCGATGCTCATTCCCCTCGGCATCGTCATCGCCCTGCTGCTCGCTGGAAATCAGGTCAATGCCTGGACCCTCGTCTCCGGCACGGTCTGGGGCGCAGTGACGCATCTTGCGGTGCTGCTGGTGGCCATCCTCCGCCGTCTGCCGCGCCGCCTGAGCTGGTGGCGCTGCTCCCTGCGCCATGGGGAGCCAGGATTGCGCGTGGTGCTGCGCAATGCGGTGCCCTTCCTCATCGGCGGCGTCGCCTTTGGCAGTGCGGCAGTCGTTGATCAAACCATGGCCGCATGGCTCACTGCCGGTTCCGTGGCCGTGCTGGGCTATTCGGAAAAAGTCTGCGCCATTGTGCTCGCCGTCACCGCCGGTCCAGCCTCGGATGTGCTCTTCCCCCACTTCGCCGAACTCGTTGCCAAGCGTGATTGGAACGGCCTGCGCAAGCGGCTCTTCGCCAGCGCGGGGATCATCGTCAGCGCCTCACTGCCCATGACGCTGGCCATGTGCTTTCTCGCCCCATGGATCGTCCGCATCCTCTTTGAACGCGGTGCCTTTGGCCCGCAGGACACGCAACGCGTGGCCGAGGTGCTGCGCTACGCGGCCTTCCAGATTCCGTTCTACATTCTCGGCACCGTGGCCGCACGTATCGTCATCTCCTTGCAGGCTTCGCGCTACATGCTCACCATCGCTTTCAGCGCGCTCTTTCTGAATGCTTCGCTCAACTGGCTCTTGATGCGCCATCTGGGTGCTGCGGGCATCGCGCTTTCCACCACCATCGTGCATTGCGTCTGCGCCTTCGCCACCTGCGCCACCTGTCTTATCGTGATCCGACGAAAGGAGGCCGCATGAACGCCGCGCCCATGATCCCGGCCTACATGCAGATCGCCGCGAAACGCCGCGAGCGTCTGGCGAAGTTCCTCATCCTCGCCGCACTCGCGCTGCTGGTGCCCGCCATGACCAAAGCCTTGTACTGGGCCGATGGCGCAGGAGTCATTCCCTTCAAACCACGCGACTACACCCTGCTCACGCTCGCGGGTGCCGGAGTGATGTCTCTGCTGAACAAGCCCAGCATCTGCCCGCCCGCTTTTTTCATGCTCATCGTGCCGCTGCTGCGCGTGCTGGATGCCGCGTTTCTGCAGCGCTTCACCATCACGGCCCTGGGGGATCACAGCGTGGTGGTGATGTCCCTGCTTTCCAACTTTCTCGTGACCTTCACCACCGTGATGCTGCTTTCCACAGAGCCATGGCGTCGCGTGGCCATGTGGGCCGCCGTTTGCACCGCTGTGCTCTCTGCCGGATGCGTGTATTACGAGTGGCTGGGCTTCCGCGCCTTCACGCGCATCCCTGGCCGCATGGCCGGCTTTCCGGACGATCCCAACGACCCGCCGATCATCATCACGCTGATGCTATCGGTCATCTTCTCGCTGAATCCCCGCTTCTGGTGGAATGTCGCACTGATAGGCTTTGTCGCGCCCGCCATCGCCCTCACGCTCAGCCGCAGCGGCATGGCAGTATTTTCCTGCCTGATGCTCTGCTACATCATCGGAAATCTTCGCCAGCACTTCATGGGCATGCTGCTTGTTGCCGCTGTCAGCATTCCCCTCGCCATCGGCGGCGTGGCCATCCTGGCCCAGACCTCCACCAAGGTGGGACTCGTGACCAACAAGGACACCACGGACCGCCTCCAGGCCATCTACGAACTCGACTTCGAGCGCATCAAATCCCCCGAACGTGGCAAAGACCTGCAGGACGGCTGGGAGGCCGCAGGTAAAAAACCACTCTGGGGCCATGGCACCGGCGCAGGCACCAGTGTGTGGAAGCCGCACAATCAAATCGTCTCCCTCTGGATCGACATCGGCATTCCCGGCGTGCTGCTCTACATCGGTGGCCTGCTGCTGCTGACTCTCCGCTGTTTCTTGGTCAAGATGCGCGGCATTTACTGCCTGGTCCCGCTATGGCTGTTCATCCCCTGCAGCCAGATTCTGGTCGAATCTCCCCACTACTGGTTCGCCGCCGCCGTCTGCTGCAATCTGGTTTTCGCGGGGCGCTTCCGCCTTGTTCTCTCCGCACCTCCGAAGACGCAGGCACCTCCTCACTACCCGCTGCCGCAGTCATGAAAATCGCCTTCATCATCCGCGATCTCGGCCACGGCGGCGCACAGCGCCAGCTCGTGCTGCTCGCGGGTGGTCTCGTCAAGGAGGGCCACGACGTCAGCGTGCTGCATTTCTACGACGGTGCCTTTCGTGCGGAACTCGAAGCCGCCCAAGTGCAGACGATCTGCATTGGCAAAAAAAGCCGCTGGGATCTCGCGGGCTTTTTCATCCGCCTCATCCAAGCAGCACGCAGCGTGCGCCCTGAGGTGCTTCATGGTTACCTCGCGGAGTCCAATCTCATGGCGCTGTTTCTGAAGCCCTTCTGCGGCTTCCCGCGCATCGTCTGGGGCGTGCGCGATTCGCAATCCGACGCCCACCTCTGGGGCATCCTCAGCAAGGCCAGCTTCCGCCTGAACTGCCTGCTCGCCCGCTTCGCCGATCTCATCCTCTGCAATTCGCAGGCCGGACGCGAGTACTACGCCGCCCGTGGTTATCCGCTCCAGAGGATGCACGTCATTCCCAACGGCATCGACACCGAACGCTTCAAGCCGCAGCCGCGCACTCCGAACGAAGTCCTCACCTTCGGCCTCGTCGGTCGCATGAATCCGATGAAGGACCACGCCACCTTCCTCGCTGCCGCAGCCCTCGATCCGCATGCGAAGTTCATCATCGTCGGCTCGGGAGATGCCGCCTACGAGCAGCAGATGCGTGACCTCTCCGGCAGACTCGGAATCGCCGACCGCGTGACCTGGCTGCCCGCGCAGCACGACATGCCTGCCGTTTATGCGAAGTTCGACTGCCTGGTAAATTCCAGCGCCTTTGGCGAAGGCTTCTCCAACGTCATCGGCGAAGCCATGGCCTGCGGCGTGCCCTGCATCGCCAGCAACGTGGGCGATAGCGCCTGGATCATCGGCGACAAATCGCAGGTCTTCCCTGTAGGCGATCACACCGCGCTGGCCCATTGCATGCTCGCCTTCCAGCCGCACAATCCACGTCAGCGCATTGTGGATGAATTCAGCGTGGCCAAGCTCATCGAACGCACCAGCCGCCTACTTTCCAAGAAGGTCCTCTGGATCACCACCGGCCTCGGCAGCGGCGGCGCAGAGATGATGCTGGTGCAGCTCATTCGCGGCCTGCCGCAGTTTCAGCACGTCGTCATCTCCCTTACCGCAGGCGGCAAGCACGCCACCGCTTTGCGCGAGGCCGGCATCGAAGTCCACAGCCTCGACATGCCCGCCGGCAAGCCCACGTTGAGCTCCCTCTGGCTCTTGTTCAAAGTAGTCAGGCAGACCCGCGCGGATGTGCTCATGGGCTGGATGTACCATGGCTGCTTCGCCGCCGTGCTCGCACGCTTCATGCGTTTCAAAAGCGTGCCCATCATCTGGAACGTGCGCCAGAGCCTCTACGATCTGAAGCACGAAAAGCGCGGCTCCGCACTCGTCATCCGTGCTCTCGCCAAGCTGTCTTGGCTGCCGCAGCGCATCACCTACAACACACAGACCGGTGCGCGTCAGCACGAAACCATCGGCTTCCGCGCCAGCAAAACGCAGCTCATTCCAAACGGCTTTGATCTCGACAAATGGCAGCCCGGCAAGCCTATCCCTGGACGCATCGGCCGCTTCGGCCGCAATGCCCCCATGAAGGACTACGCCACCTTCATCGCCGCTACCAAACTCATCGCGGAAAAACGCCCTGACACGCAGTTCATCATCGTCGGTGCAGACACCGAAACACTCGAAGTCCCCTCCAACATCCAACTCCTTGGCGAGCGCCACGACCTGCCCGAGCTCACCGCCTCGCTCAACATCGCGGTCTCCTCCTCCGCCTTTGGCGAAGGCTTTCCCAACGTCGTCGGCGAAGCCATGGCCTGCGCTGTTCCCGTGGTCGCGACTGACATCGGTGACACCCGCTGGGTCACTGGTGAGGCCGGCCACCTCGTGCCACCGGGCGATCCCACCGCACTTGCCAAAGCCTGCCTCGAAATGCTCGAATCTGGTATCATTCAAGATCCCGCAGCACGCACACGCATTGAGCAGCAGTTCTCCATCGAGAGCGTCCTGCAAAAGTTTGCGGCCTTGCTGAATTCATCCCACGCATCCCCCCTTCCCCATCCCTGACTCATGTGCGGCATTGCTGGTTTCTTCAATCCTCCCTCAGCGTGCCCTTCGCACGAGATGAACGCCATCGTCACCGCGATGACAGACGCCATCATCCTGCGCGGCCCCGATGACGCCGGTGCGTGGGTTGATTCAGCCAGCGGCATCGCCTTGGGCCACCGCCGTCTTTCCATTCTCGATCTCTCACCACTCGGCCATCAGCCGATGAAAAGCGCCGATGGCCGCTTCGTCATCGTGTTCAATGGCGAGATCTACAACTTCCAGGACCTGCGCGCCGAACTCGAACCCCTAGGCCACACTTGGCGTGGCCACTCCGACACCGAGATCATGCTGGCCGCCTTTCGCCAGTGGGGTGTCATTGCAGCCACCCAACGCTTCAATGGCATGTTTGCCTTCGCCGTGTGGGACAAGCAGGAGCGCATGCTGCATCTCGCTCGCGATCGCATGGGCGAGAAGCCGCTCTACTACGGCTGGATCGGCGAAACCTTCGTCTTCGCCTCCGAGTTGAAAGCGCTGAAACGATTCCCCGGCTTCAATGCCGCCGTGGATCGTGAAGCCCTCACCGCCCTGCTCCGTTTCAATTACATCCCCGATCCGCTCTGCATTTATCAAGGTTTCAAAAAGCTGCCACCCGCTGCAATGCTGAGCTTCAAAGCTCCCTCCGAACGCCCGCAGCCCGGCTACTACTGGAGCCTGCCGCTCGTGGTTGAGCGCGGCCTCGACCATCCCTTCAAGGGCACTGAAGCCGAAGCCATCGACACCTTTGAGTCGATGCTCAAAAAAGCCGTGGGGATGCGCATGATCTCTGACGTGCCTCTTGGTGCCTTCCTCAGCGGCGGCATCGATTCCTCCCTCATCGTGGCGATGATGCAGAAGCAGAGCGCCCGCCCCGTGCGCACCTTCACCATCGGCTTTCACGAAAAGCAGTACAACGAAGCGGAGATCGCCAAGAGCGTGGCCAAGCACCTCGGCACCGAGCACACGGAAATGTATGTCACCGGTGAGGACGCGCTGAATGTCATCCCGCAACTGCCCGCGCTCTACGATGAACCCTTTGCCGACTACTCGCAGATTCCCACGCATCTCGTCTGCAAGATGGCCAAGCAGCATGTGACCGTGGCCCTCAGCGGAGACGCGGGCGATGAACTCTTCGGCGGCTACGAACGCTACGCCATGGGCCGCAGCCTCCACAGCAAATTCGCCTGGATGCCACCCGCGTTGAAAAAGCTCACGGCAGCCGCACTCACCGCAGTGCCTCCCGGCCCGCTCAACACCCTCGGCTCCAAACTCCTGCCCAAGAGCAAGCGCCACATTCCTATCGGCGATAAGTTGCACAAACTTGCCGAAGTCGTCGCCGCTCCCGGCATGGAGACGCTTTACCTCAATCTCATGTCCTACTGGAAAAAGCCCACGGACATCGTCATCGACGGCAAAGACCCCGTCACCGCCATCACCAACACCCAGGCATGGCCGCGCGTGAGTGACTTCACGCATCGCATGATGTACCTCGACATGGAGACCTACCTGCCCGGCGACATCCTCACCAAAGTGGACCGCGCTGCCATGGGCGTCAGTCTCGAAGGCCGCATTCCACTGCTCGACACCAACCTCATCGAGTTCGCCTGGACCATCCCGTATTCCATGAAAGTGCGCGATGGCAAAGGCAAATGGCTCATGCGCGAAACGCTCTACCGCCACGTGCCCAAGGCCATGATCGACCGCCCCAAGCAGGGCTTTGGCATCCCCTTGGAAATCTGGCTGCGCGGCCCCCTGCGCGAATGGGCCGAGGATTTGCTCAGCGAATCACGCCTCAAACGCGAAGGCTTCTTCCACCCCGCGCCCATCCGCCAGAAGTGGCAGGAACACCTCAGCGGCACTCGCAACTGGCACTTCTACCTCTGGGACATCCTCATGTTCCAGGCCTGGCTGCAGGCGCAGTAGAACCGCTGCGCGGAATGACGAAACCAGAATGCCTAATGACGAATGAAGTCCCAATGCCTCCTTCGTTATTCGAACTTGGTTATTGATTCGTCATTCCTCATTCTGGTTTCGTCATTGTTCATGGCCCACCTCACGTAAACCGTCGCATCTTATCACGAACCCAGCGCATGGACGGCCTCTCGATGCAGACCGAAATCACCCACGCCAGCCCAATCATCGCCGCCATCGTCACGCTCAGCCGCAGCCACGCCGAGTCCGTCACACCACCCAGCGCATTCAGCAGCACCAGACCGATGTTCTGGTGAATGAGATAAAGCGGGTACGAAATGGCTCCCAGAAACACCAGCGGCTTCGCATTGAGAAAAGGGAGCCTGCCCGTCGTGGCCATGTGCAGCAGCAGCCCGAAGCCGACGACCAAAACAAAATGCATCGGAAAAACCGCCTTCCAATACGCCAGTGCCGCACACGCCACCAGCACCAGCGTGTGCCCGCTGCTCCACGCACGCCGACGGTGCGCATCGTATAAAATCATCCCTAAACCAAACAGGTGAATGTAGTCGAGACTGGTCACCGCCTTGATCTTCCCCGTCAGGTGATAAACCAAAGACTCCGGCTGCCCATAGGTCAGCACCCCATGCGCCGCAGCCGCAGCCCCTAGCCACAAAAGCAACACCGGCACCGTCAGCTTCTTGAAGGCCCCCAGCCGATGCAGGACGAGCATCGCCACGTAAAACAAGATCTCAAACTCCAGCGACCAGTAAGCACCATCAATCATCCCTGCCCGTGCGAACCGTGGCAACATCGTGATGTTCCAAAGCGCATCACGCTGCGTGACCTCCATGCCCGGCAATCCATAGTTGGCAGTGACAAAAAGCGTGATCACCGCGCAGGCCCAGAACGTCGGATACAAACGCGAAAAGCGCCCCACAGCGAAGTGCATCGCCGACCTCGCACGATCCAGCGTCATCAAGATGACAAAGCCACTGATCATGTAAAACAGATCCACCCCCCTGCCGCCATGCAAAAACTCAAAGGGCGGATCGTAAAGTTGAAACGCCCAGTTCTTCGCGATGCCGCTGGTGAAATGAAACAGAATGACCGCCATGGCCGCGATGCCGCGCAAAGCATCCAGTTCAGCGATTCGCAGCGCGGGATTGATTGACTTCATGGCAGGGCGGCAGGCAGTTTGAGCTTAGGCGTAAGCTCACGAGCCAGCACGACATAACCTGCCTTGGAGAGATGCAGATGATCTTCCTGATAAAGCTGCAGCCGCTGATTGCCATCCGTTTCCAAAAAAGCGGATGAGAAATCAAAGAACTCCACCTGGTTCCGACCATCGAGTTTTTTGAGCCCCCCATTGATCTCAGCAATCCAGGGACGTATCGGCGACGCAGCCTCATACACCGGCAGCAGACCCAGCAGCACAATGCGCGTCGTCGGATGCCTCGTGTGAATGCGCTCCACAATCGCTTCGATGCCACGTGTGGTATCCGCAGAGCTGAAGTGCCGCCAGAAGTTGTTGATGCCAATCATGAGCACCACCGTCTCAGGCGATGGCCCTTCCAGAATGCCATGCTCCAGCCGCCACAGCACATGCTGCGGCCCTTCGCCGCCGATGCCAAAATTCAGCGCCTGCGCAGGTGCAATGCGCCGCTGCCAGACATCCTTGTCCCAGCTCTCCGTGAGCGAATCCCCAATGAAAACAATCTTGGCCTGGGACTGCTTCATCGCCTCAGCCTGCTGCTTCACCGTGCTCACCCAATACTCCGTATCATCCCGCATCGCAGGCTCCCACGACACCTCCGCTGCATTCACCCCCAGGACGGCAAAGCAGAACAATCCCAGAAGATATCGGAACAATGACATGAAAGCCCAAAAGCTACGCGCCTGCGCTCACGAGATCAAGCTGCGTACTCATACAACCGAGTGCCGTATTGTAGTCCCGGCTTTAGCCGGTTCTGGGTGGCGCGCTCCAACCTCCCTGGACTATCGAACAGCGTTAGGCAGCATGCCCAACTTCTTCTCATACTCCCGCACAATCGCCCCAAAACACGCCTCCTGGCTGAACCTCGACTCCGCGATCTGCCGGTGATTCGAAACCCGCCCCATCCCGCAATCCTGCGCCCATTGCCCGATCACCTCCGCGAAGCCATCCGCATCCTCCTTGCCCGCCGACCAGCAGTGCGACAGCCCCATCTCCGTAAAGTCGTTGTTTCCCGGCACCTGGCTCAAGATCACCGGCAAGTCACAGGCCAGCGCCTCCAGCACCGCAAAGGACAGCCCTTCGTAGCGTGACGTCAGGATCATCCCATCCAGCGCCTGATAAAACGACAAGGGCTCCGACAGGTAAGTCTGGCGCACAATGCGCGAACGAATGCCCAGTTGATCAGCCAGAGCCGCACACTCAGCCGAAAGCTCGCCCTCGCCCAGATGATACAGCCACAGCTCCGGCCTTTTTTGGCAGGCTTTGGCAAACGCGTGATACAACGTGATCGGGTCCTTTTGAAACGCCAGCCGCCCCACCGACCCCAGCAGGATGGCATCTGCCGGAACTCCCAGCGCTGCACGAATCTCCTTTCGCTTCGCCGCATCCGCAGGCCGAAACCGCACGCAATCCACCGGGTTCGCAATCAGACGCAGCCTCGCCTGCGGAATCTTCAAAGAGTCCCTCGCAAACGCCCGCTCTCCCTCAGACAAATTGATTGTCGTGCCAACACGTCCCAGCACCGTCTCAATCGCATTGAACACCCGGGACTTCATCCCACCCTTGCCAGACAAGCCGTAATAAGCATGCGGCGTGTAAAAGACCGGCTGCCTCACACCCAGCCACACCAGCGCCCGCGCCAGCGCACCCGCCTTGGAACTGTGCGCATGGATCACATCCGGCCGCGCCACTTTCACGAGCCTGCGCAGCTTCATCAATGCCGCCACATCACCCGGGCCGGGCGCATTGCCCACCGCGAGATTCACCGTCTTGCCACCCGCAGCAGAAACCTTCGCCACCAGCTGCGTCAGCCGGTCCGAACCCCGCACATCCGAATAAGCCAGATGAATGCCATGACCGCGCTCCAGCAAAAACGACGCCAGTGCCTCGACGTGCCGGAACACGCCATCAACGCCAGGTTCGGTGACTAGAAGGATTTGCATCGAAGAAAGCCAATTTAGCACCATTCAGCGCAGGCACGAAAGCAAGGATGCACTCCACCGCGAGATTACCGCTTCAGTCTTGCTCTTCCGCACCTGCTTTACCGCCAATAATGATGCCCCGCTTCGTCGTGGCGACGAAGTCGGTGAAGGCGGCCGCCTCCGGTGTGAGCTCTCCAGCACGGAGTTCCTCCACGGCCTGGGCGTTGTTCAAACCACAGCGATAGACTTTGCGAAACGCCTCACGCAGAGAGCGCATCTGCTCACGGGTGAACCCCGCACGCTGCAGCCCGACGATGTTCAAGCCACGCGCACGCGCCGGATTGCCATCTGCCGTGCAGAAAGGTGGGATGTCCTGCACCACTTTGGCGCAGCCCCCGATGATCGAACGCGTGCCGATGCGGCAAAACTGGTGCACCGCCGTCAGCCCACCGATGATGACATGATCCTCAACGACCACATGCCCCGCGAGGGTGCCATTGTTGGAAAAGATGACGTGATTCCCCACGATGCAGTCATGTGCGATGTGCACGTAGGAAAGGAAGTTGTTGTTGCTGCCGATGATCGTCTTGTCACCAGCCGAAGTGGCACGATGCACGGAGCAAAACTCACGGAAGGTGTTGTTGTCGCCCACTTCCAGCCAGGTCGGCTCGGCGCTGTATTTCAAATCCTGCGTCTGCTGGCCGATAGACCCATAGGCGAAGAATTTGTTGTTCTTACCGATCTTCGACGGCCCCATGACCGTCACATGGTGCTGCAGCCAGCAGCCATCTCCGAGCTCCACATCCGCGCCAATGATGCAATACGGACCAATGTGGACATCCGCACCGATCTTGGCGGAGGGATCAATGATGGCGGTCGGATGAATCGTGGCGGGCATGCTTGAACAATCTAACTTTTAGCGATCCACCACGCTGAACATCAGCTCGGCCTCGGAAACGACCTGCCCGTTGACACTGCATCGGCCAATGCCTGTCGCAATGCTGCGCTTGGTCTTGAGGATTTCCGTTTCGATGAGGAGCGTATCTCCCGGCAGCACCGGCCTACGCCACTTCACATTGTTGGCGCTCATGAAGTAGCCAATCTTGCCCTGATTGCCGGGCATGCGCAGCAGCACGATGCTGGCCACCTGCGCCATCGCTTCGAGCTGCAGCACGCCGGGCATGATCGGATGGCCGGGGAAGTGACCCTGGAAATACGGCTCGTTGATCGTGACATTCTTGATGCCCGTGCACTTCGATTCGCCTTCGAATCCGATGATGCGGTCCACCAGCAAGAAGGGGTAGCGGTGCGGCAGGATGTTCATCACCTCGTTGATGTCGAGGACGGCCTCGCCACCGGGGATGTGTACCGGCGCCGGCACCATGCTACGCATCTGATTGTACTGCGCCACGATCGCGCGCGCCAGCTCGGTGTTCGGCCCATGCCCGGGACGCACCGCGATGACGTGCCCCAGGATGCGTTTGCCGGAGAGCATCAGATCTCCCACGATGTCGAGAATCTTATGCCGCACGAACTCGTCCGCAAAGCGCAGCGGCTGCTTCGAGAGCAGCGTGTCCCCACGAATGACGACCGCCGCTTCCAGCGTGCCGCCTTTGATGAGTCCCTTCTCCATCAGCGGAGCGATGTCCTCATAGTACACAAAGGTGCGCGCAGCCGCGATTTCCTTCTCGTAGGTCTCAGGGTTGATCTCGGTGCTGAAATACTGCGTGAAGCGTCCGCCCGGGCCGACGTTGGTGCAGGAGATGCGGAATTTCTTGTCGGGAACGATGGTCAGGATCGTGCCGTCGCGAGTTTCCTGGTAGATCGGCTCACGCACTTCGAAAACCTTGCGCGCTTCCTTTTGCTCCTGCAGTCCGGCGGACTTGATCAGTTCCACAAAGGGCATCGAGCTGCCATCGGCGATGGGCGGCTCATTGGCATCCATCTCGATGATCGCATTGTCCACGCCCATGCCCGCGAGCGCGGAGATGACGTGTTCCACGGTGTGCACATTCACCCCGCCTTCGGCAATGGTCGTGGCACGCTCGACTTTCTGGACCTTTTCGACCAGCGCCGGGATGAAGGGTTTGTCCTCCAGATCGATGCGGCGAAACTTGAAACCAAAGTTCTCCGGGGCGGGTTGGAGGGTGAGTGTGACCTGTTCGCCGGTATGCAGCGAGGTGCCCGTCATCGAGACGGACTTGGCGAGTGTGTGCTGACGGTCTGAGGCGGCCATAGGCGGGAGCGCGTTCGTTAGCGTCTTGCCCGGTTGGGGTCAAAGGGAAATGCTGGGCATGCGCCTCCCCTTTGCAGGCTAATCCCGATACCCCGCCCCTACTTCTTCCCGATGCACCACAGGTGCTTGTAGCCCCGGATGAAAAGCTGGCCGTCGCTCACGGCGATGGAGCCAATGATTTTCTCCCCCAGTGAATTCGTTGCCAGCAGTTCAAATTTCCGGCTGGCCTTAAACACGAAACAATCGCCGATTTGATTCGCTGCATAGCATTTTCCATCCGCACTAAGAACCAGCGAGGACCAGTTGTTGCCCTTCAGGCGCTCCTGAAAGACCATCGCCCCCGTTTTGAGGTCCCGGCATTCGGCGATCCCGCCGTCACTCAAGATGTAGTGATAGCCGTCATGCACCACACCGCTGCCAATGCGCTGGCTCACCTTCGGCAGTTGCCAGACGCGGTTTGTCTCCGTCACATCGCCACTGCCCCCGGTCTTGACGGCGAGTGCAGCGCCGTTGTAACCGCTCATCGCGATCATCACGCCAACGGCATACAAGGGCGAATTATAGACGAGGTCGGTCAGGCCGCCTGAAGTCCACAGCTCCTTGCCACTCTGCGGATCGAAGGCACA
The DNA here is from genome assembly GCA_027490195.1 of Verrucomicrobiaceae bacterium. Lineage (GTDB taxonomy): Bacteria > Verrucomicrobiota > Verrucomicrobiia > Verrucomicrobiales > Verrucomicrobiaceae > Prosthecobacter. Next base: position 208,433 of record JAIXYN010000085.1, read on the forward strand.
GGCACGGCGGGGATAACACATCAGCAGTTCCTCCCTGGCCCCGGTGTTGCGCAGCAGCGGATCTCCCCACGATCCCAGCCACTTCTTGTCCGCACCTTCGCCAGAGGCCCCGCCCGGCTCCTTGTGCTGCCAGATTGTTTGGCCTGTCTTTTTGTCAAAGCAGTACAGCACCGTGTTCTCCCCGGGCCCGAAGTTCAGAAACACACGATCCCCCGCGAGCACCGGCGAAGTCCCATTTCCCCAGATGTGGTGCTGCTTGCCCAGGTCCGTGCGCTTCCACACTTCCTTGCCATTCATGTCATAGCAAAACACGCCCGCCGAGGCAAAGAACACGATCACCCGCTCCCCATCCGTCGCCGGTGAGGCCGCGCAGTACGGATTCGTGGCATGCGTCAGTTCCGGCTCTTTGTAGATCGTCCCCGCCTCCCAGAGCTGCTTGCCCGTCTTTTTATCAAAGCACAGCAGCAGCCGCTTCCCTTCCTTCTCAATCGCCTGCGTCACCAGCACCTTGTCCCCCCACACCACCGGCGTCGAATTCCCCCGGTCCGGCAGTTCCACCTTCCACACCACATTCTCCGTCTGGCTCCACTTTTCCGGCAGCTTCGACTCGGCAGAGGTGCCGTCCCCGTTCGCCCCGCGCCACATGGGCCAGTTTTCAGCATGCAGTGTGGCCAGGGGACCCAGAGCGAGGGTCAGGAGAAGTGCGAGTTTCATGAGGAGAGAGAATACGCTGCTACTTGGCGGCAACTTTGTACCCAACGTAAGCCGTGGAACTGATACCGAGAAGGGTGGTGAGGTAGGGATCAAAGGTGGGCATCTGCCAGTCGGCAAGGCTTTGCCAAATGAAGACGACGCCAAGGACGCCATTCCAAATAATCATCTGCAGGCGTGAGATTTCCGCCTGGCCGCCTTCGGAGACGATGTCTTCCAGAAAGGAGCGGCTGCGCACGGACCTTCCGCAGGAACCCACGAAGGACGCTGCAAGCAGGGTGCCGCCATTGATGCCAAGCAGCAGCGGGGCGGAGCCGGAAAGCACGTCCATCTGCGCTTTCATGGCCCACAGGAAAAGATAGCAGCCGGTGCAGATGGCAAGCCACCAGGCGAAGACGACGCGCGAAGCGCTCCAGGGGCTTTGGGTCCAGTTGGTGATCACCGGATCGTTCTCCGGCACACTGGTCCGCAAAGTACCGGTCTGCATGGACACGAGGATGATGAGCCACAGCACGCCGGCCATGGCCGCCCAGGCGATGGAGCGCATGAGCACCGGACGCAGGGGAAGCGTCACGATGCAGTCATGCTGCAGCGTGCCGCCATTCACCACGGTGGGCATTTTGAGCGTGGTGATACGGCCATCGGCATCCACACTTCGAAGGGACACGGTGATGGAGGCCTTGCTGTCCACGCCATAGGTGGCGACGAGATCACGCCATTGATCCACCTCCGTGCTGACGGGTGAGATACGGCGGAAGAGCAGCACATTGAGCGTGTCATCCTCCGTCTGGCCTTTGAGCGTGGCGCTGGCCAGGCTGCTGTGGCCCTTGGCATCCGGCTTCATGCTGGCAAACTCACGCCCACCGATGGTGAGGCACAGGTTGCACCTACTGCTCTCCAGCCAGGCCTGAAACTTGAGCTTGTCATCCTTGAGCTTTTGCTCCCAGCGCATGCCGCGTTCAGAAATGAAACGGGCAAAGGTTTCCGGATTGTGCGCGAGTGTCTCGCTGATCTTGAAGTTCCCCAGCAGTTCGGGTTTTAGCTTTACCTGGTCCACCAGCCAATTCTGAAACGTGATCATGCTGGGGGTGAGTGTGACTGGAGCCATCTCAGGGCGCTTGTCTGTCTGGCCGCGAACATCCGCATCGTTGAACATCTGCTCCAGTGTGGCGGCCTCAGGCACGCCGGGCTTCCCAATGAGGCGGGGGTCAATGATGATCTCCCGCAGCCATTTGCGGAAGGCAGCCTCCTGCCCGGCGGTCTGCACTCGGCCTTTGTTGGATCGAAGAGAAAGATAGGTGCGGTAGGAGGCCGGCGTGAATCCGGAGTCTTTGAGCAGGGCTTCATTTCCTTCCGCACGATCCATGAGCCAACCGTCGAAATTGCGCACCCAAACAGTCAGCATCGGAGGCATGAAAATACCGCGCGCTCCGTCCATCTGCTCCCCTTTGTCACCACACTCGCCGAGGCGCGCGGCAAAGACCACATGCGGAGGCACATCCGCACCCACAGGCACCACAAGCTCGCCCAGCGGCCGAGCCATGATCATGCCGCTGTTGAAAGCCGCGTGCAGCCCAAACACAAGCAGCGGCACGATGAGGAGCGCCAGAAAGCTGAACTTGGGATTGAACGTTTCAGGTGCCAGGAGGGTGCGCACACGCTCGATCAGCAAGTTGAGACGGCGCTTTTGGACGGGAACAGCGGGAGTTGGCGGCAGCACAGTGGGTGGTGGCGTATCATCATTGCTCATGGGATGTCTTGGGGGTGTCGATTCTTGTTACTGCCAGGGGTGCAAAGTCGTGCCGGTGCCGAGTCCGCCGATTTCTTCCAGCAGACGGGCCACCTCGCTCTGGAAGACTGACAGGTCGGGCGCGCTCATGGCAAGCCTTGTTTGTGGAAAAATGACGTAGGTCACAGTTACATGATCCGCAGCACTGTTTCTGCCCGTGGCCTTCGGGTTGATGGCTTGCGCTAGCTTGAGGGAGGCCTCGCCCATTTTGGCATCGCCCCCAGTGTCCCCAATCACACAGGGAAAGACCTTTCCACCGGCAATGACGGCCACAAAATCTCCCACCTGCACGCTGAAGGGCAGCTTCAAGCGATCAGGCCAGGTCTGCGGCACCACGATGAAAGGATCAAGACTCCCCACCAAGGAGCGCCGGGTGCGCAGGTCTTCGTCATAATACTTGGCGCGTCGGTCCAAGCTAGAAATCGTCTCCTCAAACTGCTTTTGCACCGACTGCCAGATGTAGCCGTGGTCATGCGCGGCCTCATCTGACACCTGCTTGTGAAGGGTACGCAGCTTGGTCAGCGTATCGGCGTAATATTGCACGAACGGATTGGCCGCCTGCTGGCCTGCGGACTGTGCCCACGAATAGGCAAGCAGAGGCTGAAAGCTGCGCGAGATGCGCGCGTCATCGTAATCCTGCAGGCGTGCGAGCCTCACGGGATCCGTGCCATCGGTGTCCACGTCCATGTCTGACTGAAAGAGCACCGCCTTGCGCCCAGTGGCCGGAGCGGTGAGATGCAGCACCGTCGCGCAGTCAAAGTAATCATCCGTGCTCATGGACTCTCCATCGGCAAGTGCGCTGATCTTGGCATCATAGAACGATTTGAACTTTGGCGAGACTTCCGCAGTGCGCAGAAGTTCGGACAATTGCGGGAGGGCCGAAGACAGCCCTGGATTGAGCTTCTCCAACGCCTCAATCTTCCTCAGCGGCTCGGGACGAATGACCGAAACCATCTTTTGCACCTGGAGGTAGGCAGGAGTGGCAGACTTTTTCAGCGGCAGCGGTTCACTCGTGCCCTCGACCCATTCGGGCAGTCCCGCAGCACGCTCCTGCGGCGGCGGCTGCCGCTTTGAGCAGCCGAAGAAAGGAAGAATAAAAAGCATCAGCAAAAAAGCGCGCAGATGGATCATGGAAATGATGGGGGATGAGGAAGGCATGCTTCGATCGATTTGCCGCCTGCGTCGAAGCAAAAACAGATAATCCTCAGTGCACGGGAGCTGCTTGGCTGAGGGCCTGGCTGGCCGAGGTGCTCTCGTTTGAACTGCACAACGGCTTGCGGCGGAACTATTCTCACAGCATCCAGAGTGCCAAATTCTTCACGCCCCACCGCAATGCGCAGGAGGTGATGGAGGCCACGTGTTGCTTGCCGCGCATCATCGAACCCATCCAGGAAGTGGCCAAAACATGCGCCCACGCCCCCGATGGCACCTGGGCAGACGCACTGCATTCATCGAATGCAGGGGGCGACTGCAGGCATTTTCAAAACCGAAAATGCCGCAGCCAGCCGATGTCAGTTTGAATTAATCTTCCCCACCCGCAGCAAGCTGCGCGATGACGTTGATGTCTTCGAGCGTCGTGGTGTCGCCCTTGATCAGCTCGCCGGCGGCGATCTGTTTCAACAAGCGGCGCATGATCTTGCCGGAGCGCGTCTTCGGCAGTGCCGCAGCAAAGCGGACCTCATCCGGAGTAGCCACGGGACCAATGACCTTGCGGACGTGCTTCTTCAGTTCCTCGCCGAGTTCGCGGCTGGATTTGATGCCTTCCTTCACGGTCACAAAGCAAACGACGCCCTGGCCCTTCATCTCATCAGGGCGGCCCACCACAGCGGCTTCCGCCACGGCAGGATGGGACACGAGGGCGCTTTCCACTTCGGCGGTGCCGAGGCGATGACCGGCCACGTTGAGCACGTCGTCAATGCGGCCGATGATCCAGAAATTGCCCTGCTTGTCACGGCGAGCTCCGTCACCAGCGAAGTACCAGCCTTTGAAGTCGCTCCAGTAAGCGTCCTGGTAGCGCTTCTTGTCGCCCCAAATGCCGCGCAGCATGGAAGGCCATGGCTTGCGGATAACCAGCTTGCCCTGCTCATTGACACCGACCTCTTTGCCAAGGTCATCAACGATGGCCGCATCCACCCCGAAGAACGGCAGTGTGGCGGTGCCTGGAGTGGTCGGTGTCGCGCCAGGGATCGGCGTGATCATGTGCCCCCCGGTTTCCGTCTGCCACCAGGTGTCAACGATGGGGCATTTGCCGCCACCGACCTTGTTGTGGTACCACATCCACGCTTCAGGATTGATCGGCTCACCCACGGTGCCAAGCAGGCGCAGGCTGCTGAGGTCATGCTTCTTCAGCCACTCATCACCCCACTTCATGAAGGCGCGGATGGCCGTCGGAGCGGTGTAGAACACCGTCACGGCGTATTCTTCGATGATTTTCCAGAAGCGGTCGTTCTCAGGCCAGTTCGGCGCACCTTCAAACATGAGCGAGGTGGCACCCAGAGCGAGCGGACCATAGACCATGTAGGTGTGTCCGGTCACCCAGCCGATGTCGGCGGTGCACCAATACACATCGTCGTCGCGCAGATCGAAGACGTATTTGCAGGTCATCTGCGCGTGCAGCAAATAACCGCCCGTGGTGTGCAGGATGCCCTTCGGCTTGCCGGTGCTGCCGCTGGTGTAAAGAATGAACAAAGGCGACTCAGAATCCATCGCGACAGGGGCGCAGCGTGCGTCCACGTATTCGAGTTCGCGGTGCCACCAGACGTCACGGCCTTCTTCGATGTGCACATCCTGACCAGTGCGCTTGTACACGACCACCGTCTCCACGGGCGTGTCCTTGCCCTTGAGCGCGTCATCCACGTTCTTCTTCAACGGCACCACCGCCCCACGGCGGTAGCCGCCATCGGCGGTGATGATGATCTTCGCACCGCAGTCCAGCACGCGATCCTTGATCGACTCCGCGCTGAAGCCGCCGAAGATCACGCTGTGCATCGCGCCGATGCGGGTACAGGCCAGCATGGCAATGGCGGCCTCAGGGATCATCGGCATGTAAATGATGACGCGGTCGCCCTTCTTGACCTTGTGACGCTTCAGCACGTTGGCAAAGCGGCAGACTTCACGGTGCAGCTGCTGGTAGGTGAGCACACGCTTCTCCCCGGGCTCGCCTTCCCAGATCAGTGCGGCCTTGGACTTGCGAGGACCGTCGAGATGGCGGTCCAGACAGTTTTCGCTGACGTTCAGCTTACCGCCGATGAACCACTTGGCGTTCGGGCATTTCCAGTCGAGCACCTTGGTGAAGGGCTTGGTCCAGTGCAGTTCCTTGGCCTCACGTCCGAAGAACTTGTCCGGATGCTTGATCGACTCCTCATGCATCTTCTTATACTGCGCCATCGAGCTGATGCGGGCCTTCTTGGAAAACTCAGCGCTCGGTTTGAACACCCGGCTTTCAGTCATCAGGGATTTGGAATTGCTGGCTGCCTTGGGGGCGGTCTTGGCAGCTTTCTTGGGGGAGGATTTGGCGGCGGCTTTCTTGCTCATAGCGGGTTGGGGTCGGCGATTGGGAGGGATAGAGTAGAAACCGGAGCCGCCTACGTGCAAGGTGAAGCTGCATCTCCACGTTCCTGACAGGCGAACTTCGCCTTGCCACAGCGGCCCCACGCCCTAGGGTAAGATTCTCATTTGCTATGATTTCTTTGCGCCTCAGCCTGCTTATCCTTTTTGCCGCCACTGCCTGCTCAAGCGCTTTGGCCCAGCGATTTACTATTGCTGCCGTCGTTGACGGCATTCCCATCTCCTCATCCGAAGTGGAAGAGACCATCAAGGCGCAGGAGCAGGTCATTCAGTTCCAGCATCGCAATGACCCGGCACGCATCAAAAAGGAAATCGCCATCCTGCGCCAGGGAGCCATCGAGACGCTGATCGAACGCGAGATTCTGCTGGCTGAGTTCCGTAAAATCGGTGGTGTCATCAAGGCCCAGTACGTCGATGATGACATCAACGGCATCATTCGGGAGAGCTTCAAGGGCAACCGCGACGCCTTCGTGGATGAACTGACCAAGAGCGGCATGACCGTGAAAAAATTCCGCGAGCTGCGCGAGAAAATGGTCATCATGAATGTCATGCGTGCCCGCAATTCCGGCGAGCATCCGCCAGCCACACCCCGCGAAGTTCAAGACTACTACGACAAAAACGTCGACAAGTGGCGTGAGGGGGATCAGATCAAAATTTCCACCATCACCATTCCCAAATTCGCCGGTGACAAAACCCCTGAACAGCAGCAAAAATTCACCCAGGAGTTGCGCACGAGAATCGTTCAAGGCGCTGATTTTGCCAAAGTGGCAAAAACCAACTCACAGGACAGCCATGCGGAAAATGGTGGCTCGTGGGAATGGATGTCCAAGACCGATCTGATGCCCGCCATCGCCGATGCTGCGATGGAACTAAAAACCGGCGGCATCAGCCCGGTTCTCGACCTTGAGTCCAACTTCATCATTGTCTCCTGCGATGCGAAGAAGCTCGGCGTCGCCCCGGACATCGAAAAGTTGCGCCCGGAAATCGAAAAAATGATCAACCAGGAAAAGTCCAAGAGCAACATCGACAAGTGGGTGGAAACCGTGCGCAAGAAGCATGTCATCAAGCGCTACTAACCCACCACGGCCCCGCTCGCCCCTACCCCTTTCACACCATGATCCAGATCGTTTTCAATGACATCAGCGCCGCCGAACTCTCCCACCTGCCCACGCAGGTGCAGTTTCACCTGCTGGAAGCGCTGAACATCCAGCCCGCCGACATTGAAGAGACGATTCTCGCCAAACGCTACGGCGTCCTCGAACGCGGCGGCAAAAAACTCTACCGCTGCCGTGCCGGTGACCACCGCATCTATTTCGCCGTCGTTGATGGCAATGTGAGCGTGCACCGCGTGCTGCATAAAAACACCCTCACCGATTTCCTCTTCCGTAGCAATCTGCCCGGTGGCGGTGAAGACGAGGCCCTGAGCCAGTCCAAAAGCTTTTGGCACCTCATCGATGAAGGTGCCAAGACCCTGAAGGTCGCCTAGCCAGCCTGCACGGCGAATTCGTCGCCCTGAGTCTTGCGGCATTCGTTGTATTAGCCATGCTCACTCTCGAAGCCCTCTTGTCCGATGAAGCCCTGCGTCAGCAGGAGTTTCCGGTGATCAAGGACAGCCTGTTCCTCGCCCACGCCGGCGTCACTATCCTGCCGCGCCGTGTCACACGCACGATGCAGGAATACCTGGAGCAATGCTGCCTGCGCATGCAGGAGTATCCCGAGGCGTGGAAAGCCGTGAACGAAACACGTGTCGTGGCCGCCGAATTGATCGGTGCCAAAGCCAGTGAAATCGCCCTCATCGGCCCGACCTCCGTCGGCCTGAGTCTGGTGGCCAATGGCCTGACCTGGCAGGCCGGTGACGAAGTCGTCTGCTACCTCGACGACTATCCCGCCAACGTTTACCCGTGGACCGACCTCGAACGCCATGGCGTCGTTTTAAAGCGCCTCCAGCCTGCTGCCCCAGGTGAGATCACCCCTGAGCTCGTCGAAGCGGCTCTGACGCCCAAAACCAAGCTCGTCGCCCTCGCCTCCTGCCATTTCCTCAGCGGCTACCGCATCGAAATCGACCGCATCGGACGAATGCTGCGGGAGCGCGGCATCCTCTTCTGCCTCGATGCCATCCAAACCGTCGGTGCTTTTGAGACCCGCGTTGATCACGTCGATTTCCTCTCCGCCGACTCCCACAAATGGATGCTCGGGCCCATGAGCGCCGGCATCTTTTACGTCCGCGAAGAACTGCAGGACATGCTGCGCCCCAGCCTCCTGGGTTCCTGGAACGTCCGTAGCCCCAACTTCATCGCACAGGAAGAGATCGCCTTCGAGCGCGGCGGTCGTCGCTACGAACCCGGCGCCCTCAACATCTCCGGCATCCTCGGCATGAAAGCCGGCATCGACTTGATCTTGGAAATCGGCCTACCCGCCATCAGCGCCCAGCTTTTAAAGCTCAAAGCCCGCCTCCATGCCGGATTGCAGCCCTTAGGATTTACCTTCCTCGGCCCCGATCCGCACAGCATCAACGCCTCCTGCATCACCACCATACAGCACCCCCAGCGCTTATTGGCGGACATCTCCGCACATCTCACCGCCCACAACATCACCACCTCCCTGCGCCACAACCGCGCCGGCCAGCCCCTGCTGCGCTTCAGCCCCCACTTCTACAACACGGAAGCAGAGATGGACCGTGTGGCACAGGTGATCAAAGATTTGAACCATTAAGGTCTGCCATCAGGGCCACTCGCCCAGTTGCTGTAGCCATAGACGATGGCGCAGACGGATCGGATGGTTCATGTTCAGCAACCACACAGTGGTTCGCCCAGTGCCGCTGGCACCAGTGATTCGGGGTGGATCATTCCGAAAATGTTCTGGCCATGTGTCTCGACGAGGATGGAACAACACCGTCACATCGCCAGAATCAGGATCAAGCCCAGTCAAATTGGTGCCTTTGTGCCAGTTGCAATCGGGACACGCCAACGCAAGATTTTCCAGTTCATCTGAACCGCCGTGCTGACACGCGATGACGTGCTCAATGTGAAAACGCAGGCCCGAATCAGTTTCAGGAATACCACAGTATTCGCACCGATCAGCCGCACGTTGGCGCACTCGCTCGATAGTGGCGCGGTTCATCGTGAAAGGGCTTTATGCAGCATTGGCCAGCAGCAGTCTCGCCTCGGCTTTGAGCATGCTGAGCATCGAATTCACCTGCACAAGGTCTTGCAGTTCGGCTTCCTCGTCTGGAGTCAAGCTGCCTTCACGTCTTCCAGCAGCGAGATAGTCGTAGCGCTCCTGCGTGTCATCTTCGACCTTCAAAGCCACAAGTTCACGCGCAAGCTCCTGGCTCATGAGCTTGCTCATCGGACGCAGCATGCGCCCCAGAGCCGTAGATTCAACAGCAGCGATCATGCAGGGAAGATGCAGGAAAGACGATGAAACCGCAAGGCGTGATTGACGCTGGAATCGCAGGGGATTTTGTGTCTGATTCACTTATATCCCAACTTGGAGAAAATAAGACACTGACAGTCAATGGCCACGCCGATGCCCCTTCCGTTGGGCATAAAGCTGGCGAGAAGGTTGATGAGCCGATCACCCTCGAATCCATTCAAACTAGCCTGAGCCAGATGGCTTCGGGCAAAACCATCTCAGCCAAGGCCCTACATCAGCGATTGCGTCTGGAGGACGGCGACCTGCCGATTTAAAAGGAACTCAGCCAGATTTCTCTCCCACCGAATTGCACACAGATTCTAAAAACGCTTGGTCAAACAAGCAATTGCCTTTCGCTATCATTTCCAGAATCAAAGGGAGCAACTCACGGATCAAATTAGCCGTTTAAAGCCGAGATAGTCTTGAGATCTCCCGCAAAATCCGCTTCATCATAGTGCAGCGATATACGTCGGCGAGCCAACTCACCCATCATTTCAGTCTGGGAAACTCCCGCGATGGCAGCAGCTTGCCCCAAAGTCACTTCTTCTGCGGCAAACGCGCCCACCGCCAGATGCAGCTTTGCCTTTTGCGGCTGCATCTTCTGCTCCAGAAACGCTGGAAGCGGGAAAGTCAGAGTCATGATGCCACAATGACATCATGGCTTTGGAATTCAAGACTCAACGCCGCACCGTCGCAGGCAATGACTTCTCGAGGGCGGTGAGGATGGCCGTATGCGCAGCATCGACTTCGGCAGTTTCAAGAGTCTTCTCTGCGGACCGGTAGGTGAGCGTCCAGGCGATGGATTTGCGATCCTTCGCCATCTTGGTTCCCGATGGATCGGCGAAGACATCGAACACTTCGGCTCCCACAAACAGTGGGTGCTTCTGCGTCGCGAAGAACGCGGCCACCTTGGCGTGCGGAAGATCCGCAGGGACTTCCATGGCGACGTCACGCGTCATGCCGGGGAAGCGCGGAAGCTCCTCAAACTTCGTCGGGCCGGTGCTGCCCTGACGCAGAGCGCTGATGAGCAATTCGGCGACATACACAGGATGACGCGCATTGATTTCACGCGCACGTGCCGGATGCAATTGCGCGATCCAGCCGAGGATGCGGTTCCCGGCACGCAGTTCGCTGGTCAGCAGGTAGTTGGCGCCATTCTCCTTCACGGGACGCACTTCGAGCGGCGTGCGCGTGAGGTTTTGGATCTGGCCCACCAGTTCATGAATGTCAGCGGCCTGTGGCTCGCGGCCATGCCAGCTCGTCGGTGAAACGGGGCCACTGAGCAGCACCGCAAGACGCTCCTCTTCACGGCTGCCGCCCTTCGGCAGCGTGAGGAAGACACGGCCCAGCTCGAAGAAACGCAGGCGGTGCAAACCCTGCCGGATGTTGAGCGCCGCTGTGGCGACCAGCCCCGGGACAATGCTCGGGCGCAAGGTGGTATGATCCTCACTGAGAGGGTTTTTCACCGCGACACCCTGCCCACCACCGAGACTGTCGGCGAGCTGTGCATCGGCAATCAGGCGCAACGTTTGCGCCTCGAAGAAACCGCGCGCGGCAAGCGACTGCCGCAGGTTCATCGCGAAATCATAGATGCGATCAGCCGCTTCGACCGGCGATGCCACAGCAACCTGACGTGACGGCACGCGATCCAGGCCAATCACGCGGGCGATTTCCTCCATGAGATCGACCGGGCGTTGAAGATCGAGGCGATAGCTGGGAATGCCCCAGTGGCTCTCGTGCTTGCTGGCGGACTTCTTGGTGAGGCCGAGCTTTTCGAGGATGGCGTGAATTTCATCGCCAGTCATGTCCGGCGTCCCGAGCAGCTTGCGCGCACGGTTTTCATCCAGTGTCACTTCACCGACGAGCTTGGGAGCTTCGCCCGCGACTTGCACCAAATCCTCAGCGGTGCCACCCGCGATGGTGAGGATCAGCTTCGTGGCGAGTTCCGAACCGCCCTGCACCTGCTGCGGATCAATGCCGCGCTCAAAGCGGTAGCTGCTGTCGCTGCTCAGGCCAAGGCGGCGCGAGGTCCGGCGAATGCCGCTTGGGGCGAAGTAGGCGCTCTCCAGCAAAACGTTTACAGTGCCTTCCGTGACACCCGTTTCCTCACCACCCATGACACCTGCAATGGCGACAGGACGATGGCTGTCAGCGATGACGAGGTCATCCGTTTTCAATTCGTAGGTCTGACCATCCAGCGCGAGGAATTTTTCACCTTCGGCAGCCACGCGGACAACGATGCCACCCTTGAGCTTGTCCAGATCAAAGCAGTGCAGCGACTGGCCCATCTCCATCATGACATAGTTCGTGATGTCCACGATGCTGTTGATCGGACGCAGCCCGATGCTTTCAAGGCGACGACGCAGCCACTCCGGGCTTGGGCCGACTTTCACGCCCTTGATGATTCGCGCCGTGTAAAGCGGGCAGGCTTCAGCAGCCTTGATCACGATTTGCTCCTCGGCAGCAGCCTTGGTCTTCGTGCTCGCATTCGCATGATGGCGCTCGCCCTTCAGCGGCAGCCCCGTGAGTGCAGCCAGTTCGCGGGCAAGCCCCAGATGACTGAGCAGATCAGGACGGTTCGGCGTGATTTCCAGATCGAACAGCACATCGGCAGGATTCAGCTTGTTGAAGGGCGTGCCGACCGGTGAATCCGCCGCCATGATGAGCAGCCCGCCGGTGTCCTCGCCAATGCCGAGTTCCTTGCCGCTGCACAGCATGCCTAGAGAATCAACACCACGCAGCTTGCCTTCCTTGATGGCGAATCCACCAGGCAAAACCGCCCCCGGAAGTGCCAGCGGAACCTTGTCCCCAGCTTTGAAATTTTTCGCACCGCAGACGATCTGCCGCAGTGCGCCACTGCCATCATCCACCTGACAAACGCTGAGTTTGTCTGCATTCGGATGCTGCTCAAAAGACTGAATCTGGGCCACGACGACCTTGTCGGTCGCGACACCGCGTTCTTCGATGCCTTCAACTTCCACACCCGCGAAGGTGAGGAGATCAGAAAGCTGCGGGACAGTGTAGGAGCTCAGGTCAAGATGAGTGCTGAGCCAGGAGAGGGAAACTTGCATGACAGAGAAAGGGGGCGAAGGATCAGGAAAGAGTCGGGAAGATCACGCGGCGAACTGCTGGAGAAAGCGCACATCATTCTCAATGAGATGACGGATGTCGGTGATGCCGTGCATGATCATGGCCAAGCGGTCGAGCCCAAGACCAAAGGCAAAACCGGTGGTGGTGTCAGGATCGAAAAGAGTATCCCCACGCGCCTTGTTGATCTCGGCGAAAACGGCGGGATCGACCATGCCGCAGCCAGCGATTTCGATCCAGCGGGCCTCTTTGCCCTTCGCTTCAAGTTTGACATCAATCTCAAAGCTGGGCTCCGTAAACGGGAAGAAGTGCGGTCGGAAGCGCACCGCAGTGCCGGGGCCAAAAATCTCGCGGAAGAAATATTCGAGCGTGCCTTTGAGATCTCCCAAGCTGACGTCTTGATTGACGTAGAGGCCTTCGAGCTGATTGAAGACGCTCAGGTGGGTGGCGTCGATTTCATCCCGGCGATAAGCAGCCCCCGGTGCAATGATGCGGATCGGCAGCGCTTTGGCAGCCTCCATGGTGCGAACCTGCACACTGGACGTATGCGTGCGCAGCAGGCGGCCATCCGGCAGATAGAAGGTATCCTTCTCATTGCGTGCCGGGTGATCAGCAGGCGTGTTCAACGCATCAAAGCAATGCCACTCGGTTTCAATCTCTGGCCCTTCAGCCAAGGCGAACCCCATGCGGCGCAGGGTGCGGATGGCAAGATCACGAATCTGCGTGAGCGGATGCAAAGCGCCCACGCCTGATCCCGGACGCCCCGGCAGCGTGATGTCGATGCCTTCCACAGCCTTCGCATCCTGGGCAGCCTGCAACGCGAGCTTCTTGGTGTCGATGCCTTCAGTGATGGCCGTGCGCACTTCGTTGAGCTTGGCACCCACCTCCTTCTTCTGCTCCACCGGCACATCCTTCATGCCCTGGCTGAGAGCGGTGACACTGCCTTTCTTGCCCAGAAAATTGACGCGCACAGCTTCGAGTGCGGATTCATCCTGTGCGGATTCTAGTGCGGCAAGGGCTGCGGTTTTGAGTGAGTCGAGTTCGGAAAGCATGACGGGGGCGGAAAAAGGAGAAAAATCGGAAAAAGCAAACAGCCGGGACGCATTGCATCCCGGCTGTGGTGAAACGTTGGTTGAACCTGCGGTTTAGGCAGCAGCGGCGGGAGCTTCTGCGGCTTTCTTTTCCAGCGCGGCCTTGGCCTGCTGAACGAGAGCTTCGATGGCGGCGATGTCTTTGACGGCGAGGTCCGCGAGAACTTTGCGGTCAAGATCGATACCGGCGAACTTGAGGCCTTCCATGAAACGGGAATAGCTCAAGCCGAGAGGACGGGTGGCTGCGTTGATGCGCTGCACCCACAGGTTGCGGAAGCTGCGCTTCTTGGCCTTGCGGTCGCGTGTTGCGTAGGTTTCGGCTTTGCGGACGGCGTCCTTCGCATAACGGAAATGCGTGGAACGGAAGCCGCGGTAACCTTTGGCTTTTGCCAGCACGCGCTTACGGCGCTTCCGGCTGGCGGGGGAGTTGGTGGCTCTTGACATGTATCTTTCTCTATGATCAGGCTGTTGTTTGGGTAGCGATGGCTTGCCTCACCTGGTCGAAGGCCTCCAGAGGGAAGCCAGGCAAGTTCATCGTGGTCTCTATTGAGAGACCGTGGTCGTCTTAGCGATGGGAGAACGGCATGTTCGCCTTGATTGCTTTGACATCCACTTCCGCCACGAGGGCGACTTTACCGAGGTTACGTTTACGCTTACGGCTCTTATTCTGCAGAATATGGCGCTTGCCTTGTTTACGGCGCAGCACCTTACCCGTGGCAGTTATTTTGAACCGCTTGGCGTAAGCTTTCCTCGTCTTGGCGATACCGGCATTTTTGGACATAGGGGCGGCGACGGTAAAGGAGATGCCAGCTTCGGCAAGGTGTTTTTCACCATCTATTGCAGTCTGCGCAAATTTCCTGCCCACGCCCACTATCAAATATGGGAATCAGAAATATCGAGAATATCAAAAATTAAAGTTGTCTTAATTATCTAAGATTGCTAAATGAACTGGAATCACGCGGATAATTCATGACTTCCTCCCTCTCCTCTTCCTCCGCATCTCCAGCAGCAATCGCTGAACTGGAGCAGGGGCTGGAGCACCTTAAGGTGGCCAATTATTACCTTCGCGTCGCACTCGATCAGGTGGCTGATGGCGTGGTGATCGTCGAAAGCGAAGCCAGCGATCTCAAAAGCGGTCAGAAAGTCCTTTTCAGCAATGCTGCCGCCGCCATGCTGGCAGGTGCCGATCCTGAGGCTGGACTGCGCGGCCTGGGCTTGAATGATCTCGTCGCTAACCTCAAAGACGCTGCCACGCTCCAGCAAAGCCTGCGCCTAGCCGTGGATCAAGGCGGCTGCCATGAGTGCGAATGCCAACTGCAAAGCCTGCGCACCCAAACGCCGGTGCCCAGCAAGTGGCGCGTGCGCGCCGTATTCAACAGCATGCGCAAGCTGCTGAACTTCACCATTCTCATCAGCCCTGCGCAGGTCACTTTCACTGCGGCCAGCATCAAGCCAGAGCCAAAACCCGCAGCAGACGATCTGGACGCCCAGTCCGCACAGCTCCGTAAAGAAAACCTCGCCGCACTTGCCCAGGGCATCGCCCATGATGTGAACAATCTCCTCGGCCCCGTCACCGTCCGTCTCTCGGCGCTGATTCAGCAGGTGCAGGAGCATCCGGCACTGGCGCAGGAGCTTCAGCTCGTGTTTGCCGGTTTGAAGCGCGCGAAGCAGTTCACCTCACAAGTCGTCACAGCCTCCAAGTCCTCCCCCCGTAAGCTGGAACCCACCGACATCGTCTCACTGATGTGCGACACCGTGGAATTCGCCGGCGCCGGTTCCAACGTCCATGTGCGCGTGCGCACTGACGAAAATCTGCGCCAAGCCGTTGCCGATCCCGTCAAGCTCAGCCAGGTGCTGCAAAACCTCGTCATGAATGGCATCCAGGCCATGCCGCGCGGCGGATACATGGACGTTCAAGCTGCAAACCATCTGGTGGGTCCAGCGGGAGACGGCAAACTCAAGCCCGGCAAGCACGTTCATATCGTCGTGCGTGATCGTGGCTGCGGCATTGCCAAAGAAAATCTCGACCGCCTGTTCCGCGAATCCTTCACCACCAAGCCCGATGGCAACGGCATCGGACTCACCACCTGCAAACGTTTCATCGATGAAATGGGCGGCGACATTCGCGTGACCTCCACCCAGAACGTTGGCACCGAGTTCAGCGTATTCCTCCCGGCTGCCGCAGGCTCCGGCGGCACCCGTCCCCTCACCCCTGCTGACTCGGCACCGGTTCCACTGAAGCATGGCAAAGGCAAAGTGCTCATCGTCGATGACGAGGACGACCTCCGCAAAGTCGCCAACATGATCCTCACCCGCTGTGGCTACGAGGTCGTCCAGTGTGACAACGGCCAGGACGCTGTACGCATCTACCAAAGCCTCTTCCGCACCGGCACACCTCCGGATGTTGTGCTCATGGATCTCACCCTGCGCGGCGGCATGAACGGCACCGAAACCGCTGCCGAAATTCTCCACCTCGATCCTGAGGCACGCATCGTCTGCACCAGCGGCAGCGTGACCGAAGAGGTGCAGATGATCTTCCTCGAACGCGGCTTCGTCGGTGTCCTGCCCAAGCCCTACGAAGCCGGTGAACTCACGCAGGTGGTACATCGCGTCGCCACGATGATGAAACGTCATTGAGTCAGAGCCCATGCGCGCTTGAGTGAAGATTTGCGCTCCGCATGAAAACACGTCGCCACTTCCTCTCCGGTCTCGCCACCGCTACCGCCGCCAGTTTCACTGAAACACTGCGCGCCGCTCCTGATCCTAAAAAGGACGTCGTCATCGGCCACGGCAGTCATCGCTACAAGGTGAACAAGGAATGGGTGCCCGCAGGCCAGGGCCGCCACCACCCCATCCTCAACTGCCACGAGATGGTGCAGGTCAAAGACGGCCGTCTCTTCATGATTGGCGACCACCGGGACAATCAGATGCTCGTCTTCAAACCCGACGGCACCATCCTCGACTCCTGGGGCAGCGTGTGGCCCGGCGGCCATGGCCTGACCCTCTCCAATGAAAACGGTGAAGAATTCCTCTTCGTCACCGACAGTGGCCTCTGGAAGTCCGGCAGCACCAGCTATCGCCAGACCGGCCGCATCACTAAGACCGATCTCGGCGGCAAAGAAATCTTCTCCATCAGCCATCCCATGAGCGTCGGCGCGTATGAGCCCGACATGGCCTTCAATCCCACCGAAACCGCCATCGCCCCCAACGGCGACATCTACGTGGTTGACGGCTACGGCTCACAGTTTGTCCTGCGCTATGACGCACACGGCAAGTTCCTCCAGCGCTTCGGCGGCAAAGATGGCGTCCCCGCTGAAGAACGCCTCAACAACGCCCACGGCATCGCCATAGATGCCCGCCAGGGCGCTGACAAAGCCACCGTCATCGTCACCTCACGCGTCGACAACTGCTTCCGCCGCTTCACGCTCGACGGCAAATACCTCGAAACCCTCGCCGTCCCCGGCGCCATGGTCTGCCGTCCCGTCATCTCTGGCCAGGAGCTCTACGCTGGCGTCTGCTGGTCCAAGACCCCCGAGATCAACAAGCTCCCGCAAAACCCCAGCGGCTTCACCGTCATCCTGGATGCCACCGGCAGAGTCATCAGCGCCCCCGGCGGCACCGAACCCGTGTATGAAGATGGCAAACTCAAGCCCCTCATGCAGGCCGAACGCATTTTCGATCACGGTCACGATGTCTGCGTTCTCGACAACGGCGACCTCATCGTCTGCCAGTGGAATGCCTTCCAAACCTACCCGATTAAACTCGAAAAAGTAGCCGCCTGAGCCTGCTGCAGCATTTTCGTGTTTGCACCACGGCAAATGACGAATGAGTAAGCCCGAATGACGAACGAAACCCTAATATCGAATGCCCAAAACATTGCCTCCACCTACGGCGGCAGAGTCGGCACATTCAGTATTCATCATTCCTCATTCTGGTTTCGTCATTCCTCTCTCCGCCCCGCACCTCGCTCTTAATTCATGAAATACCTCACCATCGTGCGTCATGCCAAATCCAGCTGGGGACAGCCTGGACTCGCTGATCATGATCGCCCGCTCAATGAGCGTGGACAGCGTGCGGCTCCGGCTGTCGCCACGTTTTTGCACCGCACCTATTTCGGGGGGGGCGATTCCCCTCCCCTGCTGCCGCTGCCGGACCGGCTCGTGACCAGCACTGCCCTTCGCGCCCTGAGCACCGCACAGATCATGCGCGAAACTTTTGCCATGCCGGTGGAAAGCCTGCTCCTCGAATCTCGCCTCTACCTCGCCGAAGCCGACCGCATCCTAGATGTCATGCGCAGCTTTGAAGAAAGCTGGAATCACACCATGATCTTCGGCCACAATCCCGGCCTCCACGACTTCGCCGAGCACATCCTCGCCCGCGCCAACATCCCCAAGGTCCCCACCTGTACCGCCATCATCATGGCCTTCCCCCACGAATTCTGGGGCCTCGCCGACTGGAACGAAGCCCAGCTCATCGGCTACATCACCCCCAAATCCCTCGAACGCCGCTTCCCCGAATTGTACGCCGGGATTTCGCGTGAGGATGGGGATGATTAAACAAAAAACGCGAATCCGAAATATTGCCTCTGATGACTAGGCCGCAGGGGTGGCCTCAGTCATCCCGGACCTGCTAACGCGACGGATGGTCACCTTGTCGATGCGCTGACGATCAGTGTCAGTGATCTCGATCTGATGCTCACCGGACACGAAGCTCACCCCTTCTGCCGGCACATGGCCGAGGCGATGGAGAATGAAGCCGGAAAGAGTGCGGTAAACGCCTTCAGCTACTTCCTCCTTGGGAACAGCAAGGCCGGTGAGGGCAACGACCTCCTCAATGCTCATCTGGGCGTCGGCAATCCAAACACCATCCCCCTGCTGACGTGCTTGCGGGCGCTCGCGCTGGTCTTGGTCGGGCATGGAGCCGAGAATCGCTTCCATCATGTCATTGAGCGTCACCAAGCCAGCCACACCGCCAAACTCATCCACCACCAAGGCCTGATGGCGACGCTGCGTGCGGAACTCCTCAATCACCCTCGGGCAAGACATCATCTCCGGCACAAACAACGGTTCCGTCAGCAGCGGCTCCAGCTGAATTGGCCCGCCATCCTGCTGCAACTTCGCCCACAACGACTTGAGAGCGATGATGCCGAGCACGTTGTCGCGCGTGCCACGATACGCCGGGAAATACGAGTGGCCGCTGACTGTGATTTTACTGCAGTTCTCCTCGTCACTTTCGTCCAGATTGATCCACACGATGCTGTTTTTCGGCGTCATCACGTCACTGGCCATGAGATCGTCGAGCTCAAGCACCCCCTCCACCATGCGTTGCTCCCCCGGCTTGAAGACACCGGACAAGGTACCCTGATGAATCATCGCACGCACCTCCTCCTCTGACACCCCGGGCTCGGTGCCAGGAACCGCCCCAAACAAGCGCGCGATGAGGCTGCTGGTGGCATCCAACAGATTCACGACCGGGGAGGTCAGGCGGGACATTGCGGCCATCAGCGGACTGAGGCGCATGGCGGTGCTCTCCGGCGACTGGATGGCAAGGCGCTTGGGCACCAACTCCCCAATGACGACCGTCAAAAAGGTAATGGAGCCCACCACGATAATCGTTGCGATGGTCTCCGCCCAGACGTGCAGATAGGGCACTTGGGCCAGCACAGGACTCAGTTCATCAATCAAATTGCCACCACTGGAGGCACCGGCCAGGGTACCCACCAAGGTGATGCCCACCTGCACGGTGGAAAGAAAAACGCCGGGATTTTCCACCAGCGCCAAGGCAGTGCGTGCGCCCCTCGCATCCTTGTCAACGAGGGGCTGCAGCCGCGCCCGGCGGGAGGAAACAACGGACATCTCCGCCATGGAAAAAATCCCATTGGCTATCAGCAACACAAACAAAAGACCCAGTTCAAAAAGAATTCCAGTCATCGGCGGCAACCAACCGCCGAATCACTCTCTCTGCAATGACAACCCGGCATGTGATGCCCGCCACCCCAGCGCCTCACCCATCCATGCGGCTCCGGTGCTCACTCGGCCGCCACCCGATCCACTTCTTGAACGTGTTGCTGAACACAAATGGGTTCTGATACCCCACCTCGTGCGAGATCGTCTCGATCTTCAAATTCGTCGTGCTCAGCAGCTCAGCCGCCTTGCGCATCCTCAGCCACGTCACGTGATGCATCGGCGTGCGCCCTAGCGCTTTCCGGCACAGCCGACGCAGGTGCTCAGCGCTCACATGAGCCTGATGGGCCAGTTCATCCAGCGTCCAGTCATAGCCCACATTCGCCGAGACCTTTTCCCAGATCCGGTGCAGCCGGTCATCCACCTGCCAGGGCTGCGCAAAGCGCTCGATGTAATGCTGGATAAGCTCAACCCAATGAAACATCGCCGCTGGTTTGGATTCGTGGCCAGCCTCCTCAATGAGCCCCTCAATGGCATGCCACAGCGCCGCACCGGCAAAGGGTGCCATCAGCGGCGAGCTGCTGCTCAGGATCGGCGTCTGCTCCGGCTGCTGCTCATAGCGAACCCAGCAGCAGCGCCAGATCTTGCCTGGCACCGCATGAAAGGCGTTCACCATGAAAGGCGGCAGCGCCACCGCCATGCCCGCGCTGCATTTCTTCCACACCCCATCCACCAGCACACGCCCCTCCCCTTCCAAACAGGCCAGGAAATACAGCCCGCCCTGGTGCATCCGCACGATCCGGTAGGGCGCGCGAGCCGTCATCACCCCCGCATGCGCGATTCGGTGCGTCGCCAGCGTAGTGCACAGCGGCGCACTTCGCAGCCAGGCGCGCGTATCCCGCTCCGACCCACGCACCATCCGGTACTCCGTGTCAGAACCGTGTGTGTGCGTTTCGGATAGCTCTTGGATGGCGGCGCGGGCGTGCATAAGCGACAGTTTGCGATTGTTTGCCGTTGTTAAACGTGGTTTGCAATGGTTTCCCAAACAACTGCAAACGCGCGCAGTGCCAACCATCGCAAACAACCGCACACTTCACTCATATGCCTAATCCCTGGACCGGAATCGGAAACCCCTACACGAAGCAAGAAGTCGTGGACCGTCTCAAAGCCACCCGCGCCAAGGGTGAGCCGATCATCGCCGCCGGCGCAGGCACGGGTATTAGCGCCAAGTTCATCGAAAAAGGCGGTGCCGATTTGATCATCATTTACAACAGCGGACGCTTTCGCATGATGGGCCACGGCAGCACCTGCGGCCTCATGGCCTATGGGGATGCCAATGCCATCGCCATGGAAATCGGCGAATACGAAGTACTGCCTGTGGTCAAAGAGATTCCCGTGGTCTGCGGAGTGCACGCCACGGACCCACGCCGCCGCATGTGGCACTGGCTCGGTCGTGTGAAGGAGATGGGCTTCTCCGGCGTAAACAACTTCCCCACCCACACCATCGTGGACGGTCATTTCCGCGGAGTGCTGGAAGAAACGGGCATGAGCGTGGAAAAGGAGTTCGAAATGGTCGGCCTCGCCACCCGCATGGACATGTTCAGCATTGTCTATGTGGCCACGCCTGAAGAAGCCATCAAAATGGCCAAAAACGGCGCAGACGCCATCATCGCGCACGTCGGCACCACCGTCGGTGGCAGCATCGGCGTCACGAATGCCGTGGTGAGCTGGGACCACACTGTCAAAGTCACTCAGGACATCATTGATGCCGCCAAGAGCGTTAACCCAAACGTCTTCACCCTCACCCACGGCGGTCCGATCAACACGCCTAAGGATGTGGAATTCATCCTCAGCAAGACCTCAGCAGACGGTTTCGTAGGTGCCAGCAGTCTGGAGCGCATGGGGGTCGAGGATTCGCTGACCAGCCTCACACGCGAGTTCAAACGCATCCCTATTGGGCGCTAGCGCCAGGCTTTAACCCCCAAAAGGTGGCTTCAGCCCCATCGAATCGCATTTTGCAAAAAAATTACCGGCGTGTATGGTCGGGCTCGCGTTACTTAGCTGTAACAACCCCCGCACATGTCCGACGACCCCTTTAACAATCGCCCCGACGGCCCCAGCCGTCGCAACCAAGATCCGCAGTTCAACTGGCGTGGTTTCATGCTATTCGCGCTCGCGATCACCCTGCTGATCTCGGGCTTCATGATGAACAAGGGACTGGCCGGAAGCCGCAAGGTATTCGACTACGCAGAATTCAAGAAGCACGTTGAAGCTGACCGCATCGACCCGAACAAACCGCTGGAGCTCATCACTTCAGACGCCACCTCCAAGCAAGTCATTCATGGCAGCTATTTCCCAATCCCTGCCAGCATCACGCCGCCAGCGGGTGCCACCGAGCCGGAAGCGCCGAGCTTGAGCAAGCCCGTCGTTACCGAGCCTGCTAAAGAAATCACTGGAAAGCCTGCCTTAGAAGCCTCCAAACCGGAGTCCAAGGATTTCAGTGTCCAGGTAAACATCGACTTTCAAAAGGAGGAACTCCACAAGCTGCTCGACGCCCACAAGCTCGTGCTCATCCCTCACTACGACAATGAGATGTGGTCCTCCCTCATCGGCTTCCTTCTGCCGCTGCTGGTAATACTCGCTTTCTTCTACTTCCTTGTGCGCCAGCAGCTTCGCAGCGCAGGCCGCGGGGCCATGAGCTTTGGCAAGAGCAAGGCCAAGATGCTTGCCCAGGATCGCAACAAGGTCACGTTCAAGGACGTGGCTGGAGTTGAGGAAGCCAAGGAAGAAGTGCAGGAAATCGTCGAGTTCCTCAAAGACCCGAAGAAGTTCCAGCGCCTCGGCGGCAAGATCCCCAAGGGCGTGCTCATGACGGGCCCTCCCGGCACCGGCAAGACCTTGCTGGCCAAAGCCATCGCGGGTGAGGCCGACGTTCCCTTCTTCAGCATCAGCGGCTCGGACTTCGTCGAAATGTTCGTCGGTGTCGGTGCCAGCCGTGTGCGTGACATGTTTGAACAGGGCAAAAAGAACGCCCCCTGCCTGATTTTCATCGACGAAATCGATGCCGTCGGCCGTCATCGTGGTCACGGCATGGGCGGTGGTCACGACGAACGTGAACAGACCCTCAATGCATTGCTCGTCGAAATGGACGGCTTTGACACCCAGGAAGGCATCATCATCATCGCCGCCACCAACCGTGCGGATGTGCTTGATCCCGCTCTGCTTCGCCCAGGCCGTTTTGACCGTCAGGTCACTGTGAACCTGCCCGATGTGAAAGGCCGCGAGGAAATCCTCCGCGTTCACGCCAAGAAGGTCAAGCTCTCCGACAGCGCCGACCTCTCCAAGATCGCCCGTGGCACGCCTGGTTTCTCCGGTGCCGAGCTGGCCAACCTGCTCAACGAAGCCGCCCTGCTCGCCGCACGCAGAAACATGAAGTCCATCACCAATCCCGAGCTCGAAGAAGCCCGTGACAAGGTGCGCTGGGGTCGTGAGCGCCGCAGCATGGCTCTCACCGAGAAAGAAAAGGAAAACACCGCCTATCATGAGGCCGGCCACGCCATCCTCAATGAGGTTCTGGAACACACCGACCCCCTCCACAAGGTCACCATCATCCCTCGCGGCCCCTCCCTCGGCGTCACCATGATGCTGCCAGAGGAAGACAAGTTCACCCACCGCAAAAGCGAGCTCATCTCCAATCTCATTGTCACCATGGGCGGTCGTGTGGCCGAAGAAATCCAGTTTGGCGATGTCACGAGCGGAGCCAGCGGAGACATCCGCATGGCCTCACGCATTGCCCGCAGCATGATCTGCTCCTGGGGTATGAGCACCAAGCTCGGCATGATCGAATACGGTGAAAACGAGAGCAACTCCTTCATGGGGCGTGGCAGCAGCAACTACAGTGAGGACACCGCTCAGAAGATCGACGAAGAAGTGAAACGCCTCATCGACGAGGCCTACGCCACAGCCAAGGAAGTCCTCCTCCAGCACAAGGACAAGCTCGACGTCCTGGCCCACGCCCTGCTCGAATACGAAACCCTCGATGGCACCCACATCAAGGAAATCATGGCTCACGGCCGCCTTCTCAATCCCCCCGAAAACAAGAGCAAGCCACCACCCCCGCCTCCCCTTCCCAAGGCACCCGACGCACGCCCCGTGAAGCGTGAAGACGAAGACGACGGCGGCATGGCACCGGGCCTGACTGGCGTCCCAGCTTGACCGCGAGAGGGATCATCCTGATCCCTTCAATTCAAAACTCATCGAAGGGGGACCAGCAATGGTCCCCCTTTTCTTTTGAGAGGCTCGAACTCCCACAAGCAGCGCCTGCAAAGAGCTCCGCCGCACGTTTGCACAGCGCTCATCCAGCGCCCCGTTTCCCCTGAAGGAGCGCCTCCCATGCTTCATTTCAACCGCAGCACCAGCCTCACCGCATCCAGCCGCAGCGTGGTGGCACCAATCGCCGCAGCAAGAGCATCCCGCTGATCACGCAAGGCACCTATCTCCTCGGGGCGCACATGGGGATTGCGCGCCTGCAAATCTTCGAGGCGGGCGATCTCCTCATCCATCTGCTTCCTCATGGCAGTGAGAGCACGCTGCTGCAGCGTCTTGAGCTGCCCTTCGGCCAGCTGCTGCGCTTTGCCCAGCATGCTCGGAATAAGCTTGTGGCGAACTGTTTCGTTTTCGACCGTACGAGTCGGATCTCCCGACGTAAGCTTGGCGCGGGTGAAGGAGGGATCCGTACTCAGATCGCGGCCCTGATGATCAACCGCGACACGCAGCGGCATGCCAGGCATGAATCGCGTGGCATGCAGGGCTGCCGGCGCGATGCACTCGGCAATGAAGCACGTTTGCAAGACTAGCCCTTCCCCCCCAGACCCTTTCCAAAAGGCAAATCCAGCATTGCCAGCAGGAGAACCGAGCAGCACATCGAGAGCTGCACACACAAGCGGATGATCCCAGGTGAGGAATGCCTCATGGTCACGAGATAGCGCACGTTCACGATCAAAAGAAAATGTAAGCCCTTCCTCAGGCAATGAAGGCAGCGCGTCCGTGATCAAATTGTCCGGTCGTATGTACCAAGTCCGGTGCGTCATCTCCTCGATATGCATGCCGAAGTGGTCGAGCAGTCGGATGAAGAAGCGCTCGAAATCGAGCCCCGCATCCACATCGCGAATGCGCTCGATCATACGCGCGGCGAGGCGCGGCTTACAGGAGTTCAGCTCCAGCAGCCGGTTATGGCCGCGCTCCAGTTTCTGACGCACTTCAAGACGCAACGCCTTGGTGCGGAGGATGCAGTCGGCGAGCTTTTTGGCATTGAAGCCGGCACAGAGCGCTTCGATTTCACCAGCGAAGCTGTGCAAAAGCTGCGTGGCCCCCTGTAGGCTGTGTTCAAAGGCGTCGAGGCCTTCATGATACCAGCGGGCCAGCACCTCCCCTTCACTGCCGGTGATGAACGGCACATGGATATTGATGTCGCCTTTTTGACCGATGCGGTCGAGGCGTCCGATGCGTTGCTCGAGCAGTTCCGGATCGCGCGGCAGATCGTACAAAACGAGGTGCTGGGCAAACTGGAAATTGCGGCCTTCACTGCCAATCTCGGAGCAGATCAGAATGCGCGCTCCTTCGGGATCGGCGAACGCAGCAGCGTGCCGGTCCCGCTGCATCAGCGTGAGCCCTTCATGAAACAGCACCGCATGTACATTGATCTCACGCAGCAGACGCTCATGGGTGTCTTCTGCAAGCTTCCGCGTGCGGCAGATCAGCAGCACCTTGGCCTCGCCAAGTTCGCGCAAAGTGGCCGCAAGCCAGCGGATCAGCATGTCCTCTGGCGCTGTGCCGGGCTCAAGCTTAAGCGGCCGGAGATGGCACTTACGCGGCGGGAATCCCTGAATGACGGCACGGGTGTTCCGAAACATGACGCGACCCGTGCCAAATTCATCCAACAGGTCCGCCACGAGTCGCTGACGCGCGGTTTCATCGCCTCCAGCAAGCTGAGCGGCATGCTGCTGCACGCGTGGCGAATGACTGGCGAAGAGTTCGCGGTCCGCATCACTCATGACGCCACCTTGCAGAATGCGGTCAACCACCTGCGCCACCTGCTCATAGCGCGTGGATTCAGCGAGAAAGGCGTTCAGATCCCCATAGCGATCCGGGTCCAGCAAACGCAGCCGGGCAAAGTGTCCTTCTGCGCCGAGCTGCTGCGGCGTGGCAGTGAGCAGCAGCACACCGGGCACACGCTGGGCGATGGCTTCGACCACCTGATAGGCCACCCCAGGAGCTCCCACCGCCCATTCGAGGTGGTGGGCTTCATCAACGATGAGCAGATCCCACGCCGCGCCCGCAGCCTGCTGCGCTCGCTTGGGCGAACCACTCAGCAGTGACAGCGGGCAGAGGACCAACTGGCTGTCCATGAAGGGATTGCCCTCCGGATCACCGGCTTCGATGGCGGCGCAGCGCTCCTCATCAAACAGACTGAACATCAGATTAAACCGCCGCAGCAGCTCGACGAACCACTGATGCGGCAGCGCATCGGGAACCAGCACCAAAATGCGTGAGGCGCGCCCGGTAAGATTCAAGCGATGGAGAATGAGACCAGCTTCAATCGTTTTGCCCAGGCCGACTTCATCGGCAAGCAAAACGCGCGGCAGCAAACGACCCGTCACATCTGCGGCAATGGACATCTGATGCGGGATGGGATCAACACGCCCCCCAATGAAACCACGCACCGGCGAGGCCTGCATACGGCAGCGCCATTCGACAGCCTCAGCACGCAGCGCAAAAGCTTGCAGATCATCAATGCTCGCGGCAAGCAATCGCTCCTGTGGCCCGCCGAGGCTCAAAGTGTCAGCAAGGTCGCACTCAGGGATGCTCCGTGAGCCACAGAGGTAGATCAAAGCGCCATCCATGGAACTGACAGAGTCGATTTGCAGCTCGGCACCATCACGCAGGGTGATTTTATCGCCAGCCTGAAAACTGGCCCTGCGTAAGGGGGCCCCATTACGGGCGTAACGGCGCTTTTCGCCTGCGGCAGGAAAGCGCAGATCAATGAAGTTGCCTTCAATGCTGCTGACGATTCCGAGACCCAGTTCGGGCTCGCTTTGACTGATCCAGCGCTGGCCGGGTGCGGGGGCTTCCATCAATGCCTGGTTTGTAACGGTTCCTATTTACCAAACAAACGTTTCAAGAAAGACTTTTTCTTGGGCTCTTCCGCAGGAGCAGCCTGTTGCTGGGCAGGGGCGCCCTGCTGCGGTGGCATCACCATTCCTGGAGCCGCAGGGTTAGTGAAATCGATGACGCCGGGTCTGATCGAGGGCGCGGCGCGGGGATCGACATTGACGACTTTCGGCTTCTTCGCGGCTCCCTGGGCATCGTATTCATAGATCACCTGCTGATAGCACTGACCGCTTAGGTTGAAGGAGCGCATCTGCGTGGCGCGTCCATACGAATCAAAATAGACCTGTGAGCGCGCGACTAGGTTGCCACGCCCATCATAGATGTGTCCCTGCGTGGGCAGCCCGCGTTCATTGAGCAGGTAGTGTTTCTTGGCTACCAGCGCCCCTCCTGCGTTGTAGGTGGACTCGATAAGTTCGTTCGTGGTCTTGTCCACGATGGTCTCCGAATGCGAGTTGTCCGGGTGGTAGGTGCTCTTGGCCACAATCGGCGTGCCAGCCGGTGCGGCGGGCTGCGCAAGAGCAGAGGTGACCCAAAGAAGGACAAAAAAAGCAGAGCAGGATTTCATGACAGAAACGAAGATGTGGCCAGAATAACGCCCCACTTCCGCCACGACAACGACAATTCCCGTCTTCAACCCTCCTCCTTGCGTCATGTTTTCCTCCTCTGATCCCATCTGGGCTGAATTTCTCACACAAACCATCGCGGAGTTTGGCTGCACCACGGGCACGCTGCATCGCTTGGATTCGGCGGACCGCCATCTCAAGCTCGTGGCGCAACAGGGCATCCCGGAAGCGCTGATGCCAATCATCCAGTCGATCCCCATGGGCAAAGGAATCGCTGGAGTGGCCGCAGAACGTCAGGAGCCCGTGGAAATGTGCAATCTGCAAACAGACACCTCCGGCGTCGCCAAACCCGGTGCCAAGCAGACCCAGGTGCAGGGCACGCTGGCTGTGCCGGTCATGGATGGAGGGCGACTCTGTGGCACCTTGGGCATCGGCAAGCTGGTCCCCTATGATTTCACGACGGAAGAGAAGGAGCAATTGCTGCGCAAAGCCCGGAGTGTCGCGGCCAAGCTGCTTCCTCCTTGAGATTCCTTTCTGAGGCCACAAAACGTCTGATACCTCAGCCCCTCTGATCTAACCAGTCCACAAAAAACGCCCGGTCACGCTTGCATCAAGCGGACCGGGCGTTTCGTTGGAAATCAATCAGATCGAACTGCGGCGACGGCGGCGGAAGAAGAGGCCCAGCAGACCGAACATCAGCAGCAGCATGCGGGAAGGCTCAGGGACAACGACCAGGACACCGTAGGAGGTGAAGGCGCTGACATCCCATCCCAGTCCTGCGCCAAGCGCTGCAAGATCGAGATCGCCGGCAGTGACAGTGCTGCTTGCGTCGTAGGTGTTGAAAGCCCCAACACTGAAGCCACCGCTAAGGTTGGCACCGCTCCAGTCAATAAGGTTGAACACCTGGCCTTGCTGCACTGACACCGAGCCGACCGAGTTCACCACGATAGAACCCTGGCCCCAGGTGGTGCCAGCACGATTACCAACGACCATCGTGCTGCTTGTGCCGGTGAGGTTGATGAAATCATGATTGGTGGAGGATGTTGGAACACCCTTCGTGTAAACGTCTGCACCTGCGCCGAGGGCGTCAAAGTAGGCCTTGGCGTTGGTGTAGTTGGTGGCGCCGATGCTGAAGGTGCCGCTGCTGTAGTTTGTCACCGCAGTGGTGGACGGAGTGGTGATGCCCAGCTGAATCTGCGAACCGGTGGCCACCGTCAGTGCGGTGTTGTTAGCGGTGATCGTCAGAGTGCCCTTGTCGGCATTCAAGGATGTTGCACCAGGAGTGAGGATACCGACGCTGTTCACACCACCCACTGTGACCGCACCTGCGATGGTGCCCGTGGTCGCGCCGTCGCCAGCACTTGCAAGGACCGCCGCATTGGTCAGCGAACCACCGGTTTCACCCACGATCACCGAACCGGCACCCGTCAGGCTGCCTGTGACACGCAGTTCACCGTTGTTGACAGTCGTGCCGCCAGAGTAGCTGTTGCCAGTCGTGGACAAGGTCGTGGTGCCCGTTCCTGTCTGAGCAAAGCCACCCGCACCCGTAATGGCGCTGGCAGTGAAATCCGTGCCTTGAGCCACCGCGTCGCTCCGATTGACCGCAAACACCGCCCCTGTGCCGACACTGACCGCGCTGGTCAAGGCAAGTCTGCCAGTCGTGCTGCCGTTGCCGAGTTGCAAGGTGCCTCCCGAAACCGTGGTGCTGCCCGAGTAGGTGTTGGTGGCGGAAAGAACCACCGTGCCAGCGCCGACCTTGGTCAGACCAAATCCTGTTCCCGTCACCGCCGTGGTAAGGTTCAGAACATCGCTTGCATTGGCGGCTCCAACCGAGCTGTTGCTGCCCATGGCGAGTGTGCCAGTGACGGTGGCAACACCCGTGCCAGTGAGCGCACCCGTGGATGAGACACCTGCGCCATTGATGGTCAGGTTTTCCCCCACGCTGACGCCGTTGATGTTGAGAGCACCACCTGCATTCACCGTCGTGGCAGCTGCAGTGGTTCCAAGGCCAGTGGCATTGGAAACGCTCACCGTACCACCGTTGATTGTCGTGGCACCGGTGTAGGTGTTGGCGTTGGCGAGAGTCAGGGTGCCTGCATCATTCTTGATCAGAGAGCCTGCGGTGCCTGTCCCGATCACGCCGCTGATCATCGTGTTGCCCGCACCTTGAACAGTGAGCGCAAAGCCGGTGCCGCTGACCGCTCCGAAGATGGAGAGCGTTCCTGCATCAGATTGAACAACCGCATTGCTGCCAAGGGCAACAGTACCGTTGTAGATGTTGTCACCGCTAAGATTGCGCAATGCGCCGGTGCCCGAGGCGCCAGTGCCGTTGATGGTCAGCGCCTCACCGCCGATGTTGATGCCGCCCTGGAGTTCCAGAGAGGCCCCACTGGCGACGGTGGTCGCTCCAGCCACTGTGCCCAGCGCCAGATTGTTAGCCGCGCTCAGCACACCCGCGCTGACAGTGGTGGCACCGGTGAAGGCATTGACTCCGCCGAGAACCAGAGTGCCCGTGCCAGTCTTGGTGATGGCCGTGCCGTTCACAGAACCATTGATGGTAAGCGCATTGGACGAGTTGACCGCCATCGTGGCAGTGGCGGCGCTGAGTGCCACACTGCTGTTGATGGTCGCAGCACTAGAGCCTGCATCCGTCGTAATGCCGTTGGCGATGGTGAGCGTGTATCCGCCGTCACTGTTCAGCACCACCGCATTCCCAGCACTCTGGGTGTTCACCGTGAGGCTCTTGATGCTCATGTTAGCACCCAGCACCATGTTGTTCTGGTTCGTATTGCTTGTGGCGGAAAGGAAGACATCCGTGCCGACGCTTGGAACGAGACCCGTGTTTGTGCCAGCCAGATCTGTCGCCCAGTTGCTGGTCGTGGAGCCATTCGAGACCGCCCATGCATCACTGGTGCCACCACTGTAGCCACCCTTCCAGTAGGCTGCGGTAAGTGCTGTCGTCGGTGCGACATTAAACTGCACCAAGGTGTCAGAGGCAGTGATGCCGGTGACCGTGAAGTTGGTGACGTTGTAAAGGTTGCCCACGGAATAGCTGCCAGTGCTGCCATTGGTGTTGAGCAGACCACCAGAAGCAGCCGCCAAGATCGTGGAGGTGGCTCCAGGAGTCTGACCGCTGAGGAAGTAAGCATCCACGGTGACATTGCCGGTGACGAGAGCCTTGGCTCCCGCGTTCAGGAGAATGCTGCTGCCAATGGTGCCGACTTCGACGCCGAGGCGGCTGCCTCCAGCGAGGTTGAGGACGGTGCCGGTCGTAGGAGCCAGTGTCAGCACACCACCCGTGGTGCCGGTCAGCACATTGAAGGTGGCTCCGCTAGCAACTGTCAGCGAGGTGGTACCGGATATGCCGTCGATGGCACCGGAGGTCACATGACTGACTTCCATCACGCCGCCATTCACTGTGGTAGCACCCACGTAGGTGTTCATGTTGGTGAAGGTGAGCTTCTTGCTGCCATTCTTGGTGACGTTGATGTTGTTCTGGACGACACCACCGTAGGAACTGTCCGTCGTTGGTATGACGGTGAGCGTCTTCAAGACCGTGGCGCTGTTGGTGATGAAACCAGCTGAGCTGCCAAAGGCCAACCCCGTGATCACTGAGGTGCTGAGGTTGCCGACGGAGGCGTCATAACCGCCAAGGTCGAGAACACCACGACCAGAGGTGGTGACGTTGGTGCCAGTGGGCAGGGCGGTCCCGGAGCCGAGGCGGAGGGTGCCGTTGGCGACGTTAGTGCTCCCGCCGTAGGTGTTGGTGCCAGAGAGGATGACGGTGTCAGAGCTCTGCTTGGTCAGGCCGCCTGCGCCGCTGATGTTGCCCTTGATTTCAAGGATGGCACCACGGGCGTTGGCAAGGAGCTCGCTGTTATTGTTGGTATCGGGGCCGACACCGGTGGTGAGGTCCTG
This sequence comes from Verrucomicrobiaceae bacterium, assembly GCA_027490195.1. GTDB lineage: Bacteria > Verrucomicrobiota > Verrucomicrobiia > Verrucomicrobiales > Verrucomicrobiaceae > Prosthecobacter. Next base: position 239,646 of record JAIXYN010000085.1, read on the forward strand.
GGTCCTGCCGTTGTCGGTGCCGTTCGGGCCATCGGTGAAGGCGTTTTGGCCGACGAAGGAATTGCCGAGCAAGCTGATGCTCACGCCGGAGCCGAGGGTGCGGAAGACGATGCCGTTGTTGGAGCTCGACGCATCGTCAGCGCGGAGGAAGCCTTCGATGGCACCGCCGTTGATCTGAATCGTGGCGGTGGTGAGGTTCTGGTCGGCATTCACCTGGAGGGTGCCAGCACCGAGGTTGATAGTACCACTGCGGGCGTTGTCCACGCTCCAGCGCTCGATGGAGCCGGCCTCATAGGTCACGGCTTTGGAGAAGCCGGTAGTGAGGATGTCAAGGATACCGTAGCGGCGGGCGGTGATGCTCGTGCCGGCATTGGCGAAGGCGTTGGCGTTGGTCACGCCAATGGCACCCTGCTCGATATAGACATCACCCGTGAAGCTGGTGCTGTTGTTGCCACCGACCCAGAGGTAGCCGTTGCCCCACTTGATGAGGTCGCGGCTGCCGTTCAGGCCGCTGACGTTCAGGCCAGAACCGGTGACACCGGAGGTGATCTGGTTGTTCACGGCAGCGGCGTTGACATCAATGATGGAGTTGCCCGGGCCGGTGAGGAAGAGCGTTCCGGCGTTCAGCACCGAGCGAGTGTTGGCGACGGTGACGCGGAGGCGGGCCGGGGACAGGCCGGTGGTATCGGTGGAGAAAGACTCCAAGTCGGAGACCCCGACGGCGGATTCAGTGATCCCGACGTTGACGGCGATAATGGCGTTATCGACACTAATGATGCGACCCATGGTGTATTGGCCATTGAGCGAACTGCCAGGGTTGGCCACCAAGTTCAGCGTGGTTCCTGCACCGGTGGCGGTGCCGCTGGCGTTCAAGGTGATCGTGCCGCCGTCGCCGGAGGCACCCAAGGTGTTCAGGGTCAGGGCACCGCCGTTGACGGTCCAGTTGCCAGCGAAGCCCGTGCCATTGGCGGCGGCGGTCTGGTCTTTGGCGATGGTCAGCGTGCTGCCACCGAACTTGGTGATGCTACCCGCATAGATGTCGCCGGAGAGGATGGTGTTGCCAGCCGTGAAAATGATACCTTCCATAGTGCCAGTGGTGCCGAACCTCAGGTTGGTCGCGATCGTTGGCGTGCCGGTGGTGATCAGACCACCGCGATCAGCATTGGTCGCCCCATCCGCGAAGGTGAGGGTGTTGTATTGACCCACGCCGCTGCTGATGCTCTGGTTGGTGCGCAGGGCATAGACCGTTTGATCTTGCGTCAGCGTCACGGCAGCAGTGGTGATGTCCACGATGCTATTGGCGTTGGTGTTGGTGCTAAAGAGACCACCAGAAAAGATGTTGCTGTAGGCCACTTGATTGGTGGCTGGAGTCAGCGTGCTAAGCACGGACTGGAAGCCGCTAGTGCTGTTGTAGCTCAGGAAGGTGTTGCTCGTGGTATCGATGTAATAGGCAGGCAGCATGCCGCTGTTGGCAAAGCCTGGGGTACCGTTGCGGGCCAGCGTGCCGGAGAGCGTCGGAAGCGTGGTGTCCCAAGCGGTGACCTTGATGCGTTCCACTTCGTCATTTCCAGCGTTGAGACCAAGGAAGGCACCGTTGGTGACGATCGCCAAGGTGCTGCCCACTCCGGCACGGTTGAGGCTGGCAACCGTCAACTGCACCGCGCCATTGGTGATGCGACGGTTGACGCGAAGGGATGAGCCGAGGGAGTAGTTGACCGCACCCACGGTTTCGGTGCTAGTCACGGCAGCGTCATTGCGAGCTTGGAGGTAGAGCTGGCCACCGTTGAGGTTGACCGCAGTGGCATCATCCCAGCGATTGGTGACATTCACGGCCTCGTTGTCCAGGAAGAGAATGGAACCGGGGTGGAGGTTGACCGTGTAGATGTTGGCTGTGCCAGCAGCATTGAGGAACGTGCCTCTGTCATACGCCTGAAGCTGACCGAAGATATCCACCGCCCCTCCGAGCCCCAATGGACCAGAAGTGGTTGTGGAGGTTTCATGGAAGGCCGTCGAAGAGCTGCGGCTGATGACAGTGCCGCCTGTGTAGGTGTGCAAGTCAAAATTGTCCACAAAGCTATTCCCATTCGCTGCCTGGCTACCGATGATGACACGGGTTCCGGGTGTACCACCCTCCACAAGGACACCGGCATTGGAGGCGGCTGTCGAATTCAGATTTAGGCTATTGGTGCCGCCACCGATACGGTAGAGATTGTCTGCGCCCACACCGAGGGCGGTGGCAGAGTAGGTGCGAGTGGCAGAAATCGCGCCGAGGAACGATCTACCGTTGCCGATGAGGGCCAGATCAAGATTGTTGGCAAGGTTTGCTTCCAAGGCGAGGACACCATTGGAATTAGAACTGAGCGCATTCTGCAAGTATGCTTGGTTAAAGTTGGCACTCGCCATGCGGAAGAGCGACAACTGCGAGCCAGAACTGAGGAGTTCCACCTGACCGGTGCCAAAGCTGATGTTGGCAGGGTTGCTGAGGAAGATGCCGCCAGTCGGGTTGATCCGGATCGTGCTGCCGCGCAGCATGGTGTCCAGATTCATCGCGGTGCCGTTCTCGCTGTTCACATCGCCAAAGCGGAGCAGACCACCATTGACAACGATGCCGAGGCCGTTGGCGCTGGTCGATCCGGCATAGAGGCCGCCGAAGGTGCTGGTGGTGCCGTTCAGCCAGAGGTCGCTGCCGCCGCCCTTGATGATGGCCTGGCCGATGGTGCCGCGAGCGGAACCCGCACCGTCATTGATGGCACCGTTGAGCAGCGTTGTACCACCGATGTTGAGCAGCGGAGTGCCCGTGAGGTTAGTAGCGCCGTTGATTTCGACGACGTAGCCGTTGCCTATGGCCGTGGTCAGCGTCGAACTGCCGATGGTCATGTCCTTGAAGGCGAGGTGCTTGTTGGCGGCGGTCCCTGCGATGTTGCGGTTCGCGGTCACGGTGGAGGAACCGTTGATGATGAGGTTGTTGCCAGCGGCGTTGTTACCGACGACGTAACGCTCGCGAGTCGCGGTGTCGGCACCATCGATGAGAAGGTTGAGTGTGCCGGAATACATCGTGATATCACCCGCACCGATACCGCCGTGGCTGATGCCGCTGAAGAGCGTGGCAAAGTTGGCCGGGGTGCCGGTCGTCCTACCGCGGACATTCACGGTGCCCTGCATATTTTGGATGCCGCCGGTGAAGGTGTTGATGCCGTTGGCAAAGCCGGTGAAGCCGTTGCCGAGTTCCAGCGTTGCGCCGCCGGAGTGGAGCAGCGTGGCACCGCCGGTGACCTGGCCATAAACGGTCAGGTTGGGGTCCTGGCGAATGGTGTTGTAAGCCGGAGCGCCTTCCATGGTGGCGGCGCTGAGGACGAGCGGTCCATTGACCTGGATGGCGACGTTGTTGCCCGCGTTGCTGACGAGGAGGGTCTGGCCCTGCTCGCCGGGGGAGCCACCGAAGCGGATGCCGCCGGTGAGGATGCTCAGCACGTTGGTAGTGCCAGCGGCGCGGTCGTTGTTGATCGTGACGACCGGATTGCCTTCACCAAGAACCAAGCCGAGATTATATACGGTATTGGCAACGTCGGAGCGGAGCTGCAAATTGCCACCGAAGCTGTTGATGACGACCAAGCCACCGGTTCCGGCGTTCATTTGAGTGATCGTGGTTGTCGAGGTGTTCGTGCCCAAGTTGGCCTGCACCGAGGTGGAACGGAAGGCGATGCTGCCCTGGTTCACGATGTAGTTGCCGTTGAAGCTGGCCTGCGGGGAATCAATCACCAAGGTGCCGGCACCATGCTTGACGATGTGGGTGGCGTTCGTGATCTGGCCCGTGGTGGTTGGCGTGAGTCCAGGTGCCGCGCCGCCGACAGTGCTGTTGGAAAGCGCACCGATGAAGAAGGAGCCGTTGTTGTAGATGTTGAGCTCCTTGGCCGTCGGTCCGACGTCGATACCTGGCACGATGGTGGTGTTGTTGTTGATGGCGATGATGCCGCCGCTTCCGACGCGGATGCGATCCGCCGCCACCGCCGTGGTGTTGTTCGCAATCGCGATGTTGGCATCGAGACGGAGGGCATAGGTGTCGAGACCGATGCCGCCGGCGATGCCGCCGTTAAAGCTAGTAGCCGCGTTCACGTAGGTGCGTTCCGTTGGCGACACCACTGCGGTGGCGCCAAATGCACCGCTGCGGATGGCGTCGAATCCCGCGTTCACGAACCCATTGTCGGCGGTGTAGGTGAGGAACTGGCTGTCAGTGGCATTGACCATCCAGGGAGCGACCATGCCGTTGACGACACCGCCGAGGGCGGCGAGGCCGGTGGCTCCGGTGCCGCCGAAGAGCTTGATGCGCTCGTCACTGCCGAGCTGGCCACCGTTAGCGGGGTTGATCTGGAGCGTGCCGACATTACCGGCGATGGTGAGGCCGTTGTTGGTCTGGGTCTGGCGGGTGATGTCATTGCCTGCTCCAGCGCCGATGACGAGGGTCACGATGCGGTTCAGCAGATCGCGCGTGACGATGAGCTGGCCGAACTTGCCGACGGTGACGTTGCCGACAGTTTCCGTGACTTCGATGTCGCGATTGCCGAGGAGGCGGATGGTGCTGTTATTGAGAACGATGGCGGTGTCATCATCCCAGCGGCCCTGGCCGCCGTAGCCTTCGAGGCGATTGGTGGCGAGGAGACCGGTGGAGTAGTCAAAGCGGACTTCCGAGGTGTTGCGAAGGGTGACTGGAGCGAGCGGTGCGGTGCCGGCCACATCCGTGAAGGTGCCGCCGAGGCCACCAGCGGTCAGGATGCCCCAGGTGTCGAAGCTGCTGGTGGTGAGGCTGCCACGGAATTCAAGGGTGCTGCCGCGATTGACGAGGGTCGCGCCGGTGTAGTTGTTGGCAGTCATGAGCACCACCGTGCCACGACCGTTGCCTCCGTTGATGTTGTCCACATTCAAGCCGGAGAAGGGCAGGCCGACCGTGAGCGCAGTCCCGGTGCCGGTGAGCACGTTGCTGTTCACCATGTCACTGGAGATGTAGAGGATGCCGGCACCCGCGCCGAGGCGGTAGGTATTGCCCGCACCGACTCCGAGAGCGGCGGCGTTGTAGCTGCCGTTCAGGCCGACGCCGTTGGTCGTGGAACCGAGGAAGGCCGTGCCGTCACCGATCTTGGCGAGGTCGATGGTCTGGGTATAGACGGTGTTCAGGGCGATGATGGCAGAGCCGGCATTCTTGCCGCCGCCGTTGAGGCCATTGCCACCAGCGAGGCCGAAATAGGAAGTGTCCTGCGGGCCGCCGAGATTGCCGATGAGGAGATTGAAGTCGGAGAGCGGCGCATTGGCGGCCATGCGGAGGATACCGTAGTTGGCCAAGGCATTGCTGCGCAGATCGACGCTGCCGGAGCCAACCTTGTTGGCCGTGCTGTTGAACTGGATGGCGGTGCCGGGCTGGATGAGGGCATTGCCGGTACCGTAGTTGGAGGCGGCTACGAGACCTGGGATGCTGCCGGAGGTATCACTCAGGGTGAGGACGTTGCCCTCAAAGGTGCCGAAGAAGGTGGTGCCGCCCGCATTCACATAACCGCCCGCGAAGGTGGCGCTGTTGTCGCTGTTGATGAAAAGGTTGCCGCCGGTCTTGAGGATGGTGCCGTTGCCGCTGATGTTGCCGTTGATGGTGGTGTTGGCGTTCGTGACGATTTGGGCGTCTTTGACCAAGCTAAGGTTGTTGAAGGCGTAGGAGTAGGAGTTGGCAGAGTTGAGCGTCAACAACGCGGATCCGAGCGGAGCGCCGAAGGCGAGGTTGCCGAACTGGATCGTCTTGTTGTTGCCACCGCCGATGGTGCGGGCGTCAATGGTGAATGCTCCGCTGCCGATGTAGCTGCCGCTGCCGATCCCGGCGGTGGAGCCCATCGTTAGGTTCGTGTTCGCGAAGGTGGTGATCACCTGCATGACCGTGGTGTTGTCACCGTCATGGCGAATATTAATGGTGCCGCCGAGAAGGGCGACAGGAGCTGCGGCACCGAAGGGGTTGGAAGCGCCGTTGGAAAGGCGGAGTTCCGTCGCGCCTGCTGCGAGCTTCCAGGCGCCCACGTCGTTGGCACCGGAGCCAGTGTCGCCGTTAGTGAGGAAGAGGTTGCTAGCACCGGTCTTGACCAAGGTCTTGCCTGCGGCGTCGATCTTGCCGCTGATCACACCTTGGTTGAGGGTATTGAGGAAGGTCTCCCCTGCCCCGTTCACGAAGAGCGTGCCGTTGATCTGGACGTTGGTGTTCTGGCCGCCCGTCCAAGTGAGGGCGTTGGCGTTGAGAGTGACGTTGTTGATCAGATTCCAGGCCACGGGAGCCGTGCCGGTGGCGAGGGCCGAGGTAGTATTGGCTCCGCCGAAGTTGTTGAGAGCATCGACAGTGACGTTATAGCCGCTGCCGGAGCCGAACTGCATGGTGCCGATGCCGTCGGTGAGTTCACCTGCCGCGTAGCCGTTGCCGGTGGTGGCGGCGAGGTCAAGGATACCGCCCTTGAGAGTGATGGGGCCTGTGCCGAGGGCGAGAGTGTTGCGCACCGCGAGGGTGCCGGTGCTGACCGGGGCGACGGCGTTGGCGCTGGTGACGCGGCCGGCATTGATGATGGTGCCGCCGCTATAGGTGTTGCCGAGGGAGGCTCCGTCTGCATTACGGGGTGGGTTCAGGGTCAGAGTGCCGTCGCCAGACTTGGCGAGGGCCAGAGTGCCGTTGAGCGTGCCGGTGAAAGTGGTGCTCTGGCCGATGCCGGTGTTCACGGTGAGGGTGTTAGAGGCACCGCTGTTGGTCACACGTCCGAAGCCGGAGAGGCCGCCGACGGTGATGGCCTGACCATTGAGGTCAAAGCCGTTGGCGCTGCTGTTGATCACGAGGTTGATCAGGCCACTCGAAGGGACGCTGCTCTGGCCGGCGAAGCGGAGGGTGCCTTCCTGAATGGTAAGATTCCGAAGACCGGTGGTGAGCGGGGCCATCACATTGCCGGTGCCGGAAAGAAGGAGTGTGCCCCCACCGCCCTTGGTGAAGTCGGTGGCTTCGAAGTTGCCGGAGAGGGTGGAAGCGCCGGTCTGACCGCCGCTGACCCAGACGAGAGCTTCCTGGGCGGTGAGTCCCGTGCCGAAGCGAAGATTGCTGCTGATCGTCGGAGCCGCACCTGTGCCGGCTGCGCCAGCGCCGTTCAGGATGAGGCCGCCGTTGGCGAGACGGAGGAGGGAGGTACCGTTGGTCGGCGTGATGTTGGCGCTGGTGCGAAGGGCGAGGACATCAATCGTGCCCGCGGCGACCACCTGATCGGCGCTGAAATCACCCAGGGAGGTGGCTGCGGAAACGCTGAGGTTGGTGGCCAGCGTCGCGTTGTGAAGCAGGAAGCCGTTGGTGTTGTCGTACCGGAGGAAGTTCAGCGAATTCGTATCCGCACCGGTCGAGGCGCGACCAACGATAGAAGGAAGGGCGAGGATGCCGCTGCCGTTGGTCTGGGCGGTGCCGGTGAGGAGCCTCTCATTCACGCCGAGGTCGGTGGCCAGATTGGACGAGATCAAGGTAGCCATGCCGTTGGTGCCACGGGCGAGGGCGGTGGCGGTGAGCTGGGAGGTCACCCCGGTGCCCTTGGTGAGTTGGATGCGGCCGACATTGTAGGTCAGCGTGGGGACGGTGAGGGCCTGGTTGGCGACGCCGAAGGTAAGGGCCTGGCCGGAAGCGATGGCTGCCGTGGTCGGTGCGCTGATCGTGATATTGTTGCCGGAAACTCCTGTCACCACCGCACCCGCAGGGATGCTGGCGTTGGTGATGGTCATGCCAGGGACGATGCCGGTGCTGCTGCCGACATTGATGACGTAGCTGGCCGCCGCCTGAGCGGTTCCGACCACGACGCCGACCGGGGCGGTGCCCACGGTGCCTTGCAGGGCAAGGGTACCGTCAGTGAGGGTGATGGCCCCCGCGCCGAAGGGCGTGCCCGTGGTCATCTGGGTCAACACAGTGCCGCCGCCGCCGGGAACTCCGCCGATGGTGAGGCTGGTGTTCACATTCGGGGTGGAGTTGAGGACGAGAGTGCCGGTGCCGATCTTGCTGAGCGCCTGGGCGGAGCCGGTGTTCGCAACACTGATAGGGAGGACGATGCCAAAGGTATTGCTGCCGGAGACCTCAATGGAACTGGCGGCCGTGTTCAGGAGGAACTGGTGCGCCGAGGTGAAGGAGCCGCCCACGGAAAGTGTACCGCCGCGCAATTGCACGTCGGAAGGCAGGCCCGCCACGATGTGGGCGGGGGTGCCAACTGCAAATAGAATGGACGTGTCACCGAGGTTGTTGTCATTGGTCACGCGGAGTTGACCGGCATCAATGAACCATGAGGTGCCGTAGTTGGCGTTGGTGGTGATTCGGTTCGACGCCTGATTGGTGCCGGTATAGACCAAGATGCCGCCACCCTGCTTGACCAAGTTGGTGCCTTCAGTCGCAGTCAACGTGAGGTTCGCATCAAGCTGGATCACGCCCTGGGTCGTATTGACCACCAAGTTCCGCTGACGGAGGGTGGTGGCTTCGGTGTTGAGGTTCAGCGCGGTGGTGTTGATGAAGGTGAGGTTGCCACGGCCTTCAAAGGTGACCGGCAAGGTGGCAGCGGTTCCCATGCCAGCGAGGGCATTCGCGATGATGCGGTTGGCACCATCTGAGCCGATGGACGTGCCGCCGTTGCTCGATCCAGAGCCGAAGAGAACGGTACCTGTGCCGAAGGGGCTGCTGATGATGGTCAAGAGATTCGCCGGGCCAGAATAGAGGGAATCCGCTCCAATGACGATACGAGCAGCATCAAGGAAGGTGGTTCCAGAATAGGTGTTCGGCGAGAAGCCATTGGCATCCGCACCGAAGTAAACGACACCCGAGCGGATCGCGGTGGTGGCATTGTCACCGATACGGACGTTGACGGCACCGTTGCTGGTGATCGGGCCGAGCAGCTCGAAGCGACCGGTGTTGACAGCCTGGAACTGGGTGATGCGGTTGGTGCCACCGGTGATGATGCTGGTGCCGCCGGTGAGCTTGGAAGTGTAGAGCGAGTTACCAATGATGGAGACGTTGGTGGTATCTGCGGTGTTGTTGACAATAATATCACGTCCAAAAGTGATCTGCCCACTCAGAGCAATGCCGGCGTTGTTCCCAGCCTGACCCGCCCCGTTGTAGAGGAGTGGGGTGTTGCTGTTACCAAGAGCACCAGCGACGTTTGGAAGCACGTTGGTGCCAATCACCAGCCCGGAGTATACCCCAGCTTGCTGCCCAGTAGGTGCCAGTGTGGTGGTGCCGGTGTAGGTGTTCAGGCCATTGAGGACGAGGGCCTGGTTGCCGCTCTTGATCAGGTTGCTGCCGTTGCCGCTGATGATGCCGTTGATACCGACGAGTGCGCCCTGGCCTCCGATGCCGACTTCCAGAACACGGGTACCACCAACGCCGCCAGGGGCGAGGTTGACGTTGCCACGGAAGACGAGGTCGCCATTGCCCTGCCAGCGGAGATCTGCGACGAGGTCCACATTGTTCAGGGGACTCATGGCACCAGCGAAGGTCTGGAGCGCGCCTTCCGATATTTGCCCGATGTTCACGCCCGTGGCGCTGGTGTGATTGACGATCAGCTTGCCGGAACCGAGGGCGAAGTTGTTTTCGAGATTGAGCGTCGTTCCACGATTGGCCCAGGTGTCACCAGTATAGTTGTTCCGGTTGGCGAGGGAGAGGTTGAAGTTACCGTTGATGACGGACTGGTTGTTGTAGGCATTGCTGCCGACATCGCCAACGAGGGCACCAATGTGAACGGTGTTACCGCCGGTGAGGACGTTTTCAAAGGCAGAGGCACCGATCCGCAGGTTGCCCTGGTTGCCACCACCGCCAAGGCGGTAAATGCCGTCGGTGGAAGCTCCGAGGGTCGGAGCGAAGTAGACCTGGTTGATCGCACCACTGGTCATGGTGCCGAGCCAGAGGCGCTCAACGGCACCGCCGTCGGCATTGAGGGCGGTTTCCATGGCTCCGATGTTCAGCGCGCCATACTGGACGCCGTTGTCGAGGGAGATGACCCCTCGGTTGCTTCCGGTGGTGAGCAACTGGATCTTGCCGTCTGTGGCGGCACCGCCCGTCAAGATGGAGAGGATGTCCGCCTGGGTAAGGGCCGCGCCGTTGTTGTTGTAACCAATGGACACGCCAGAGTAGCCCCAGGCATCACTGTTGGAGATGACCTTCTGGTTGGCGATGTTGGAGGCGTCAGCGAGGCGGATGAGAGTGCCGGGTAGGAGATTGATGTCACCCACACCGAAGGGCGTACCGGTAAGCGAGGTGCTGATGACCGCGCTGGTGGCGGTGTTCTGAGTGGAGGCCCAGACTTCGAGACCGATCATACCATCCGCGCCAAAGGTGTTGGTGCCGTTGGCAAAAGTCAGGCCTCCGTTGCCATACTTGATCAACTTGCCAGCGGCACCGCCGACGACCTGTCCTTCGAAGATGGTCTGATTGGCCGTGCCGAAGGTGGAACCGATAGCGTTGCTGTTGGCCCCAAGGGTGGTGGTGCCGGTGACGGTGATGCCGTTCTGCGGGAAATTCAGGTAAATCGGCGAATTGGCACCCAGATCCGCAATCGTCAGATTGTTGATCCGCTGCATGATGCCCTGGTTGTTATTGTAGATCCTTGAATCCGCATTGACGAACACATTGCTGCCGATGTTGCCGGTGACACGGATGCCGCTGGCGATGTTGGAGTCACGGCCGGCATTGTTGGAAAGCAGGCTGTCAATGATCAGATCGCTGCCGGTGCCGCTGGCCCCATTGAGGATGATGTCCTGGCCGTTCGTCGCGCTGGCGATGGCGGTTCCGGAATTCGAGACGGGGTTTTGCAGGAACAGGATGCCCTGGTTGACAGTAATGTTGCCCGTGAGTCCCGAGTTGCTGCTGGAAATGACGAGCTGGGACGTGCCAAACTTCGTCAGGCCACCAGTGCCGGTGATCTGGGCGTTGATGACGGTGTTGCCACCGGTGTAGATCATGGCTTCACGCGCACCAAAGGCGAGGGTCATCGCCAAGGTCTCGGCCTTGGTCGTGGCGGTCGCTGCGATCACCGTGCTGATGGTCGGGGTGCCGGTGAAGAGGAGGCCGCCGAAGGCTGCATTGCCACCCGCGAAGGTGATGGTGTTGGAGCTGGCAGTCGGCGTGAGGTTGCCACTGATGCGAGCAGCGTACGTGTTGATGTTCGTCCCAAGGGTTTGCGCAGCCGCGATGTCGATCACGCTGCCTGCACCCGGATCCACACTGATGGTGCCGGCGGCCACGTTATAGACGTGGCTGTAGCCGACCTGGCCGGAGCCTGGAGCAAGCGCGGCACCGTTGGTGCTGGTGGCCTGATTGCTGAGCAGCGACTGGAAGCCGGTGTCCAAAGCGGTCAGGCCGTTGGCCTGGTTGTAGGAGACGAAGGTGTTGTTCTGTGAATCAATGATCCACGGAGCGACGATACCGCCTCCGCCAGTCACATTGGCTCCCTGCAGCGTCGTACCAGCAACCGCAACACCACCCGAGACCACGAGGCGGGCAAAGGAGGTGACAGGCGTCGGGCTCGTGCTGTTGATCAAGCCCATCGCGCTGGACTGCGTGGTGGTATTGGCCGTGCCGACGAGAGCCAGCGAAGCGTCATTGATCAAGAGCGTGCCATTGGTGCCTCGGGTGAGGCCGCCAGCAGACAAGGTGACGGAGCCAGCACCAGCGGGACGGTTGATCTGGATGGTGGAGCCCTTGCTTGCAGTCAGCGTGCCAACCACTTCGAAAGACTGCGCATTGGCGACTCCAACGTAGCGGAAGGTACCGCCATTGATATCCTGACCGGTGGCATCCGCCCAGCGGCCCTGGCCGTCAGCCACGGAACCAAGCTGATCCTGAATGGTAAGCGTGCCACCAGGGCGAAGCTGGATGACGTTGCTGTTGGCGTTGGTGACGGAATTGTAGAACGACGCGCTGTTCAAGCCGCCAAAGTTACCCAGAGCCAGGGTACCATAGACTTCGACGGTGCCACTGCCCAGCGGGGTGGAAACCGAACCAGTATCAACGAAGACCGTGGAACCTTTGCTGATGCTGGTGCCGCCGGTGTAGTTGTTGGAGTTCCGGAAGGCGATGGTGCCAGAACCGTTGGTGATGGCGCTGCCATTGAGGTTGCTGAGCGGGTTGCCGACAACGACGCGAGCACCGGCACCGGTGAGCACGTTGTCAGAACCGACAAAGGCGAAGGTTGGGCCGTTGCTGGCTCCGAGGCGGTAGGTATTGCCTGCGCCGACGCCGAGGGTCGGGGCGAGGTACTGGATTTCCGCGCTGCCATAACCGCCGAGGAAGGAGGTGCCGTCACCAAAGGTGGCCATGTCCAGCGCGGTGTTGAAAGCTGGAACGGAGAGCTGGAGAGCCGCACCGAAGCCGCCGTTCCGCTGCATGATGGAGTTCAGACCGGTGCCGGGGTTGTAGTCGGTGTCGAGGACGAGAGCCGGCAGGCTGTTAATGTTGCTGTTGAGATTCAACGTGGCGACACCACCGAGGCTGCCGTTGCCCGCGATGCGGAGGGCCGCGCCGGGAAGCACGCTGACCGGGCCGGTGCCGAGAGCACCTGAAGCCGTCGTGGTGATCTGGATTGCGCCCGTCTGGATGTTGGTGCCGCCACTGTAGGTGTTGCCAGAGCTGGAGATGCGCACGGTGCCGAAGCCGGAGCCGCCGAGTTTGTTCAGCGCACCTGCACCGGTGATCGGGCCAGCCAGTTCAAGGAAGGTCGGTGCGGAGGTGCTGGTGGTGAAGTTGGCGTAAGCACCACCAAGCGTGGTCGCCCCGGCCACTTTCAGGCCGTAGCTGTTACCACCCGTCAGGATGAGGGTGTTGTTAGCCACGGAGAAGGTGCCAATCTGAATCTGGTTGCCGGTGTTGGCGCTCACACGATCCACATTGATGGTGCTGTAACCAGTGGATACGACGTTGATGCCATTGCTGGACTGGTTGCCATAGATGATGACTCCGTTCGGCCCACTGCCATTGCTGGTCAGGGAGAGGACACCACTGGTGGCGGTGCTGCCGTTGAGAGTGACCGTTCCGGGGGTGGAGCCATTTGCACCACCAAGACCAAGCGGATCCTGCACGGTGATCTGGCCCTGATTGATGGTCACGCCACCCGTGAAGCTGTTCTGGCCGGCGAAGATGTTGTTCGCCGTGATGGTGCCGAGGGTGAGGGTGCTGGTCCCGTTCTTGATCAGGCCCGTGGTGCGGGTGCCGCCGTTGATGCCATCGACAATGTTACCCAGGAAGGTGGTGCTGGCGAGGCCGCTGATGGTCAGCGTTCCATTGCTGGTGCTGGACGCATTGCCGACGGTCCCGGCGGTTCCTGCGAGGCTGGCGAAGGTCACATTGCCGCCGTTCACGTTGAGCTTGGCCGTGTCGTTGAGGACGAGGCCAGTCGTCAGGGCAGTGACGGTGCCGGAGGACGTCAGCGTTCCTTCGTTCACGGTCAGGGCTCCGTAGATCCCATTGGAACCTGAAAGGATGAGGTCTCCCGCGCCGAACTTGGTAAGCGTTCTTGCATTGATGTTGCCGCTGATGGTCGCAACGCCCCCTGAATTGCCGCTGACGTAAATAAGACCTTCGCTGACGGACGTCGCCACAGCTGGGTTGACTGCGAGGGTGAGCCCGCTGGCAGTGGTAGTGGCCGCAGCGCTGATGGTAATGGACGTTGCGTTGACAATGCTGGCGATGGTGGCTCCCGCAGGAATCCCAGGACCCGAGATAGGCATGCCCACCACCAAGCCGCCGGTATTCGGCATGGTCACTGTCGTCGAGGCATTGGTTGAGGCGCCAGTAATGCTCACGTTGGCTGCCAGCCCGTTCACGATGAGATTGGAGCTCAAGGTGCTCGTGGCATTGAAGATCAGGGCACCCATGTCATTGACGTTCATACTGCGGAGGCGCAGGGTGCCGCCAGAAATGTTCGCCGTGGTGGTAAGGCCAAAGACATCCGCCGTGCCAGTGATGGTCGTGGAGGTGTTGATGTTGGCAACGCTGGCCGAAGTGGATCCGACAAAGGTGTTGGTCAGCGGCGCGAGGGGAGCTGCCGTCACGAAGCCGATGGTCGGATCGTAGTTGACGAAGTTCGCAGTCGCATCCGTGGAGGAGGCAAGTCTGAGGATGCTGCCAGCCAAGACTCCAGAACCGGCCCCAGCGGTGAGGTTATTGAGGGCCATCAGACCACCAGCCGTGTTGCTAGTCTGCCCGAGGATGGTCGTGCCAAGGACGCGGGCGTCGGCGTCGCCGCTATTGCCCAAGCTGCCATTGGTACCGGGGACGATGACCAGGGTACCTGCACCCGAACGGGTGAGAGTGGTGGCGGTGATCTGTACGTCATTCCCCTGCTGCGCATCGAGGCGGAGGTAGGAACCACCGGCAAAAGTCACCGTCGGAATGGTGAGGGCAGCGCCAGGACCGTTGGTGTTCACTCGGAGGGAACCACCGTTGATCGTCACAGCGACATCACCAAAGGGTGTACCCTGGGTGTTCTGGGTGAGCAAAGTTCCGCCATTGCTGATCGCGGAGTTGTCATGCGCATTGGCACCGCTCTGGTTGCCGTTGAGAATCACCGTACCAGGACCATTGATGGTCAGGAGGCCCGTGCTGTTGGCGGTGAGGCCGTTGTTCGTGTAGGTCTGGCCCGCAGCAACGTAGATGCTGCCTGCACCAGTCATGGTGATCACGCGGTTGGAGGTCAGGCTGCTGGTGATAGCAAGCTGACCACCACCGAAGGCGATACCGCCAGGAAGGACGGTCGCGTTGCCGACACTGCCGAGGTTCGCATCGCTGGAGATGCTTAGGACACCAGCGTTGATCGTGGTGGTACCTAGGTAACTATTGCCGCCGTTGCTAAGCACCAGAGTACCAAGGCCGGTCTTGGTGAAACCAGTCTGAGCACCGACGTAGGTGAAGTCGCCGCTGATGACGCCAGAGGCGGTGAGCGTAGTCACTGCGCCGACGTCGATCGTGCTGTTCTGAATGAGCTGCATGTCATTGGCAACGGTGAACGACCTGTCCCAGCCGGCCAGAGTGCCGGTGTTGAGCAGGATGTTGCCAGGAAGGTTACCGGTCGCGCTGAGAGCCAGAGTGCCCTGGGAGATGGCGGTGTTGGTATAGGTATTGGCACCGTTGGTGAGACGCAGGATGCCCACACCGGTCTTGACGAGGGTGGAAGCTCCGGAAACCACGCCGGACATCGTGACGATGCGATCCGCACCGGCAACACTGATGGCGCGATAGGTCGCTCCAGCGAGATTCACCGTGCCGCCAAGCGTAAGGTCGGCCTGGGCAAACGGAGCACCGATGAAGGCGTCGGCAGCAAAGGCACCAACGGTATTGCCCGGACCAGCCAGCGCGCTGAGCACTCCAGAGCCACTGAAGTTGATGTTGTTGGCAATGTTAAGGGGCTGCAGCAGGGCCACGTTAGTCGCCGCCGTGCCAAGAGCCGTCTGGTTCCCCTGAAGGGTGCCGCTGTTGAAGGAGATCGTGCCGCTGCCAAGCGCACCCGCATTGCCGACCTGAACAATGGCGTTGCCATTGATCGTCGTGCCGAGCGTGTAGGAGTTCGGGCTGTTGAGAATCACCGTGCCACCATTGCCAATGAGGTTGGCTCCAGGAGTGCCGGTGACCAAACCGATGATGACGGAGTTGGCTCCGGTCAGAACAGGGCTGTTGATTTGCAGGGTGCCGCCGCCCGTGCCGAGGCGGTAGGCGTTGCCAGCTCCTGCGCCCAAGGTGGTGGCCGTGTAGCTACCCCCAGAGGTCGAGCCGAGGAAGACGCGGTTGTTGGGTCCGAGCGCACCAAGATTGAGGCCGGTGCTGAAGCCGACCACGTCAATGCCGAGCGTGCCGTCCACCAAGGCGCTGGTGGTGGCAAAAGAGACAGAGCCAGGAACGGCACCATTGTAGCCCATGCCGAAGGCACCGATGCCGTCATTGCTGGAATTGATCGTAGTGGTTGTGCTACCGATGTTGGCGGCGCTGAGAACACGCAGGGCCGCGCCTGCGTTCACAGTGATGGTGCCGGCGGAGGTGATCTGTTCGTTGGCCGATGTGCTGCTGCCGATGCGGGATTCAATCTGCCCCTGCTCGATGATGATGTTGCCCGCGTAGGTGGAGGCTCCGCCGAGGAGCAGGTTGGCACCGCCCACCTTGGTGATGGAGGTTGAGGCACCACCGAAATTGCCAAAGACGTTCAACTGGTTGGTGTTGAAGATCGTCGCCGCACCGGCTCCGCCCATGGTGAGAGCGCCGAAAATGGTGCTCGTCTGGCCGCCCTGGACGCCGAGCACTGTCGCACCAGCACCACTGACAGCCACCGTACCGATGGCAGTGCTGCCTACGGTGGCTGAGAGGATACCGCTGTTCGTGACCGTGACAGGGTTCAGCACAAAGGCGTTGGTGATGGCATTGTTGTAGGTGCCCGTGTTCAGCGTGACAGTGGAGCCTGCGGTGAAGTTGGATCCACCGAGAGCGTATTGCGTGGCGATGGACAGCACGCCATCATTGACGGTGATGCCGCTGCCACCTGCGGTGAGACGTGCATTCGAAGCGGCGTTGATCAACAGCGTGCCCGGGCCGTCCTTCACAAAGCCGGTGATTGTCGAACCACCAAAGGACTGGCTGATGGTGGAGACCACAGCCGTGTTGCCCTGGAAAGGATTTTCCACCGTAATGGTAGGCGTCACTGCACCGAAGGTCACGGTTCCGTTCAGAGTCAGGTTCTGTGCAGTAACACCAAAGATAAGCCTGGTATTCGCTGTGATCGCATTGGTGATCGTGACACCTGCACCACCAGCAAGAATTTTGGCGCCGTCCGTGATGGTCAGCGTACCGGTGCCGAGGCCCGCAGCATTGCCGATGACGATTGAGCCTGCGGTAAGGTTGATGCCATTGGTAAACGTGTTGGCCGCATTCAGTATCAGCGCCCCACTGCCAGATTTGGTGACGACTCCACCTGCGCTGGTGATCGGAGCAGTGATGAGCAATCCATCCACTGACTGGCCGGAAACGTTGATCACCGGTGCTGCATTGCTCAAGGCCAAAGCCGTGCCGGAGATCGTGGGAGTGAACGCAAACGTATCGTTCACCGAGGTGATGGCGTTAGCCGCAGTCAGCGTCAAGGAAGTGGCGGTGGCCACCGTCGGTGTGGCCTGACCACCGCTGCTGTTGAAGGTGAGGCTGGCCAAGCTGTTCGTGCCCACCAGCGTCAGTGTTCCGCCACCATTGATCGTGATGTTGGAAGCAGCGGCAATCTGCCCCTGGTTGGTCACCATCGTTACGGTAGCGTTGTTGATCACCAGATCTCCTGGAACCTGCGCAATACTGGCTGCACCTCCCAAGCTCAGCGTTCCCTGATTGACCACGGTCCCGCCGGTGTAGGTATTGGCGACAGTTCCCGCCAGAGTCAGCGTGCTGCTGCCGGACTTCACCAATGCCACGCCAGAGCCAGTGATGCGGCTGCTGATCGTCGCCGTGTTGTTCGTGTAGGCAAACAGCTCCGTGCCGCCAGAGGTGATGTCACCCCCGGTGATCACGCTTGCCGCGCCATTGAGAAGCAGACCACCACTGCTGATGGTAATCACGTTGGCAGCCGTCTGCGTGATGGTGGCAGCCGCGCTAACGCGAAGCGAATTGATCGTGCGTGTGGTCACAGCGCTTACGCTGGCCGCCACTGTGATGTTGTCGGTGGTCGCGCTCGCAGTCAGCGCATTGGTCGAATAAAGAGGATAACCGATGGTGTTCAATGCACCAACCCCACCCGCCACACCGCTTGGTGTGATGTAGCCTGCAAAGTCCGCACCATTCACCACGGCCCAGCCACCAATAATGCCGTTGCTCAGAACCGGAGCTGAAGTGATGATGATCTGGCTGTTGTTCGTGCCACCGAGTCCGGGATTGTTGCCCGTAAAGTTCAGAGTCGCACCAGCATTGCGGGTAAGGCTGGCCAGCGTGAGGGTGGACACAGCCACGGAGTTGGTGGCAGGCGTCACCGTGATGGTGCTGGCACCGGACTGCAGAGTCACTGCGGCAACTGTGGCACTGCTCTGCGCTCCGAGATAGGCCAGCGTTGAACCCTGCAGGGAAATCGCTGCGGTCACACGTTGGCCGGCAAGATCGGCCGTCGTATAAAGCCCGGTGTCATCAAGCGTGAGACCACCAAAATTCACGGCGACACTGGATGTGCCGGACAAACGTCCTTGGTCGCGGAGCGATAGCGTACCGTTGCGCACGGATGTCGCACCCGTATAGGTGCTGGTGCTGGTGAAGGTGGTCGTATTGTTACCTGCACGCGTAAAGTTCAGATTGCCCGTGATCAGGCCCGCAAAGGTGGCAGCGGCGTCATAAGTAGCCGTGAGCGTCGCGATGGTGCCGCTGCTGTTGGTCACGGTTCCCGCAGAACCCGGCAGCGCGGAAACGCTGTCGATGCGGCCCACGGCCTGATTTTTACCGTTGATGTCAAGCGTGCCGCCGTTCACACGCACGGAGAGCAATGTCGGGGTGGTCGCGGTTGGAAGCACCGTCAAGGTGTTGTCCACGCCACTGTTGAGGACCATCAGACCATCGTTGATAGTTGTCTGGCTGCCACCCACGTAGAATTGCTGCTTGTTGATGTTCATCGCCCCAGCCCCGCTCTTAATGAAGCCGTTGCCGCCCTGCATGTAGCTGTTGAAATTCAGCGCACGCACCGTGTCCATCTGGTGGACGATGAGCTGGTTGCCACCCGCTTGGACAATGCCGTTGGTGAAACCAGCCCTGGCGTCAAAGACCAGCACGCCGCCGCTGCCGATGGTGAGCACTGCCGCGTTGTTGATGGCGGTCAGGCCCGTACCACCATTGAGAGTCAGGCTGTTGACCGTCAACGTTCCAAATGTCTGATCACTCGTAATCGCCACGTTGGAGTTCGTGCTGATCGCACGGAACAGGCCTGGGGCCAGTTCGGCTGCACTGAGCGCACGGAAGCCGCCTGCCGCCGAGTAAGTGGCAAAGCCTTGGCCAAGTCCGCTGACACTGGTATCAACCAGCACATCAGGGCGGATGCTGATGGTGTTGGAACCGTCCCCTGTGCCACCGCCGAATGGCGTCCCCAGAGCGTTCACAAAGAGATTGGCCACATTGGCACCTGGTGTCGTACCAAGCCCCGTGCCGCGGATCAGCATCGTGGCACCACCAGTGATGTTGCCGAAAGTACCCGCAGTGAAGGAGACCGACTGGCCGGCACCAGGTGTCAGCGTGATGATGCTGTATCCATTGGCCGCCTGAAGCGTTCCTACCGTACCAGTATTGATGCTTTCAGATGTGGCGGAAGTCGAACTGCCGATGATGTTCAAGCGCCCGCCACTGACGTTGACGGTACGTCCAAGAACGCCAACGTTGAAGTCGGTGCCACCCAAGCGGTTGTTGAGATTGGCCGCGCTGCTGTCCAGCGTGAGTGTACCACCGGTCAACATCGTGTAAGTGCCGAACTTGGTGCTGCCTGCCGCACCACTGAGAGTGACCGCACCTTGGGAAGAGGTCAGCGTACCAATTGTGATCGAACCGGTGCCGGCAGCACTGTTGATGGTCATGTTGCCAGTACCGATCTTATTCAGATTGAACGAGGTGTTGATCTGGGTGCCAGATCCGAAGATACCGGAGAAGGTGAAGTTGGAGTTGTCAAAGCCTGTGCTGAGCGTCGCAGCAGTACCCGAATTGTTGGTCACCAGGCCGGAACCGGTGATGGAACCGGTGTTCACGCTGACGCCATTGATGTCAAACGTGCCTGCCGCAGCAACACTGATCTGTGAATTGCGGGAAAGTCCATTGGCCGTACCCGCACGCAGTGTGCCGTCGCTCACCGTGGTGACGCCCGTGTAATTGTTCGCAATATTGGAAATTGAGAGAATACCCGCTCCATTCTTGGTCAACGCAAACGTGCCGGTATAGGCCGCACCAAGGGTGCCGACCACTGTCGGGCTTTCCACGGTGATGGTCCTAGTGCCAGCGCCGAAGGTGACCAGCCCATTCAAGGCTAGGTTGTTCGCGGAGACGCCGCCAAAGATCAACGTGTTGCTGGCATTGGAAACCGAGATGGCATTGTAAACCGTCGTGTTGACACCAATGAGTTTCACATCATTCGCCGTGAGGTTGACGGTGCCGAGTCCAAACGCACCGCCCATGACGATGCCGGATGACAACGTGTCACTCGCACCAGCGATCAGAGATCCGGCACCAAGCGTGATGCCACCTGAGAAAGTGTTGAGACCACCGCTGAAGGAGAGCGATCCCGTGCCCGCCTTAACCAGCGAGCCGTTCTGGACGATACCGGAGAAGACCAAGTCATTCGGCGACAACCCAGAGGTCGTGATCGTGCGGGAACCACCAGCGAGATCGATACCACCCGAAATCGTCGGGGTGAAGCTGAGGCTGTCATTCACCGAGGTGATGCTGCTTCCTGCACCCAAGGTCAACGCACCGTAGTTTAGCGTGTTGGTTCCAGAGACGACGGCATTATTGGAAAGCGTCACCGTGGAGGCACCCACCGCAGTAATTGTGGTGCCAGAAGGGATCCCTAGACCCGTGACTTGCATGCCGACTGCCAGACCAGTCACGGCAACCGTGACCGTGCTGCTGCCCAGCACTGTGGTGGAACTGACGGCGTTCCCCGTAGCACTGATCGTCGGAGCCGCATTGCCACCGCTGTTGTTGAAAGTGATGGTTCCAGTGAGCGTGTTGTTGCCGACGTAATTGAGCACGCCCGCACCGTTGATGACGATGTTGCCTGCGCTGGCGATCTGGCCTGCATTGGTGGCCATGGTCACTGTGGCATTGTTGATGGTCAGGTTGCCGGGGACCTGTGCAATTGCAGCTGCACCACCCAAGGTCAGTGTGCCTTGACTCACGATGGTTCCACCACCGTAAGTGTTGGCCACTGTACTCGCGAGAGTGAGGGTATTGCTGCCCGATTTGACCAAAGTCACACCAGCACCGATGATCTGGCTAGAGATGGTGGCGGTGTTGTTGGCATGCACAAACAATTCAGAGCCACCCGACGTGAGGGTGCTGCCAGTAATGGCACTGGCCGCGCCATTGAGGATGATACCACCAGTTGCGACATTCAGCGCACCAGTCAGGGTAATGGTCGATGCCGCACTCACACGCAGAGAGTTGATCGTCCGTGCGGTGACACCCGACACGTTCGCTCCCACCGTGATGTTGTCTGTGGCGGTGCCTGCGGTCAATGCGGCCCCAGAGTAGAAACCATAGTTCAAGCTGCCCAGCGCACCCACACCACCTTGAGTGGTGGTGGATGTCATATAGGTAGCAAAGTCACTGCCGTTCACAGTGGCCCAACCGCCGATAATGCCGTTGGTCAGCGCCAGAGCGCCGCCGTTGATCTGATTCAGGAGAATCTGTGAGTTGCCTAGGCCCGCCTGGCCGAGATTGGTGCCTGTAAAGTTCAAGGTCGTGCCGGCACCACTGCGAACAAGATTGTTGATGGTCAAAATGGTTGTGCCCGAGTTGCCTGCCGTGGAGGTGATGATGTTCGCACCCCCGGCAGCGGCACCGCTTTCCAGGGTGACCGTGCCAAGTGTCTCCGTGGAGGTGAGACCAGGCGCGCCGGTCAGAATCACGGAACCGCCGCGCAGGGTGATGGCATTGGTGTCAGCCACCCGGTCAGTGATGTTGTAAATCGTGAGATTGCTGCTGTCGAGGCTCAGAATACCGTAGTAATTCTTCAAGCCTGCAGCATTGCTGATGCTTGCGTTATCCCTCAATTGCAGCGTGCCACCACGGATGACGGTCTCTCCACTGTAGGTCTGCGCCGTGGTCAGCGTGGTTGTGGTATTGCCGGAGCGGGTGAATGCAAGGTTCCCGGTGAGAACACCGCCGAAGGTGCCGGCGCCACTCGTCGTGAAGATCGCCGCGGTGCCGCTGCTGTTGGTGACCGTGCCGCCTGTACCAGGCAGGGCATTGGTACTCGCCAGAGCACCTACGGCCTGATTGCGACCATTCAGATCCAGCGTGCCAGCATTGAGACTGAGTGCTTGCAGACCGACGGCTGCGGCGGTTGGATTCACTAGGATGGTGTTATCGGCAGCACTGCTGAGGGTAAGGGTGCCTTCATTGATGACGTGGGTGCCAGTGACAAACAGCGGATTGCTCATCGTCATGTTGCCAGCACCACCCTTCACAAGACCTCCCCCGGCAGTGAGGAAAGTGGACACGGCCAGATTGCCGTTCGCGAATACGATCATCGTGGCAGAGCCCGCAGTGAACTGACCGCCCGTGAGGCCGGTGTTGCCTGCCAGGGCGAGGATGGAGTGCTGCGCGCTCAGGATACTCCCAGTGTTGAATCCAGTAATACCACCACCACTCAGAAGGGTCAGGCTGTTGCCCGTGTTGGTCGTAAACGTCTGGTTGGAGTTAAAGCCCAAATTCGCCGTGGTGACGTTCATGCCAGTGACGCTGCCCAGAAGTTCATTGGCCGCCAGAGCCCGGAAACCGATGCCCGGGAAGTAAGTGGCGAAGCCCGCGCCGGTGCCTGTGGCAGAGTTGTCCGCAAGAATGTCGTCACGGATGCTCACGTTGGCCATTCCGGAGACGTTGGCACCACCGAGGAAACCCGCCTGAGTGGAAGAGAAGACGTTGGCGACGCCCGCACCCGGCGCGGAGCCGAGATTGGTGCCTCGAATCAACAACGAGGTGTTGGCGTTGAGGCCCGGAAGCGCGGCAAAATTCACCGTGGTCGAGCCAGTTCCAGGTACCAAGGTGAGGATGCCAGATCCACCAGCACCACTGAGTGTACCAAAAGATTCAAAGGTGCCAGCCGCATTGCCAAGCAACCTGAACTCACCACCCGCGAGCGTCACGCTGCGGCTGTTGCCGGCAGCATTAGCATTGGGTCCGCCAAGACGGTTGTTCACCGCCGTTGTGGAATTGTCCAAAACCAACAGACCTGCGGGATTGACCGTATAGGCGCCGAAGGCAGTCTGCCCGTTGCCAGACAGTGTCACCGTTCCACCATTCACAGTGAGCGTTCCCGTGGCCGTGCTGCCAGTTCCTGTGAGGGTCAGATTGCCCGTGCCGATCTTCGTTACGCTGAGGTTAGCAAGCGTAGTGGCATTGTAGGCGAGGAATTGACCCGCAAAGCTCGAGTTGGCATTATTCAAGCCAACCGTGAGCGTACCTGCAGCGCCATTGTTGGTGATGCTGCCTTCCCCCGAGAGCTGGCTGATGGCTTCACTGAACCCGTTCAGATCCAAAGTAGAACCTGCCGCCATGGTGAAGAAGGAGAAATCTGGCAGGACGTTGGAGGCCCCCAGGAAGAGCGTACCAGCGCTCAAAGTCGTCGCACCAGCATAGCTGTTGCCGACGGAAGTCAGCCTGAGCCCGCCATTGCCAACCTTGGTAATGCCACTGGATCCAGTTCCTTGCAGAGCTGCGCTGATGTCGAGGCTGACCAAAGCCAGACCTGAGGTCGTAATGCTGCGCGCTGCGCCGCCAAGATTCACGACACCCGTGTTCGGCGCAGCAGCGGTTCCTGCTGCCGCTGTGGCGGATATGACGGCAGGCAGCGTAAAGCTGTCGTTGCTTGCAGTGATGTTGTTGCCCAAGGTCAGGACACCAAAGCCAACAGCCAGTGTCGGCGCGGTGGGGCCACCTGGGTTGTTGAACGCCAGCGTCCCATTGAGTGCGTTGTTACCGAAATAGGTCAGCGTACTGCCACTGTTGATCGTGATATTCGATGCCGCAGCGATCTGGCCCGCATTGAGCGTCATTGTCACCAGCGCATTGTTGAGGGTCAGGTCTCCCGGAATGACGGTCGAACCTGCCTGGCCCGCGAGTATGAGCGTGGACTGATTCACATTGGTCGGACCAGTGTAAGTGTTGGACTGGACCGTCGAAAAGGTAAGAGCAACCGACCCGGCACCGATGCTGTTGGAGAGCGTGATGTTGTTGCCAGAGATGCTTGAAACCGTTGTTCCCGCAGGAACTCCTTCGCCGGTGACCGTCTGCCCAACCACGAGGTTCCCATTGGCTGGGACAACCACGACGTTGCTGCCGTTGGCCGTCGCAGTCAGGACTGGCGGGCCAAACGTCAATGGCACTGAAGTACCGCTGGCCGTGGCACTGAGTGACAGGGTGACGTTGTTGCCGGTGATGTCAGTGATCACAGCACCTGCAGGGATCACGGAATTTGCAGTCAAAGCACCGCCAGTGATAGTTTGAGTGGCATTCGTGCTAAGGACAAAGGTCGTGGCGCTTGTGATGCTCGCCACAGTGGCTCCCAGCGGAATACCGGGCCCGGTCACAGCCATGCCGGCAAAGAGAGCCGCATTCGCGGTAAAGGTCACCGTGTTGCTGCCACTGGTCGTGGCGATACCCGCCAGCGCCACCGGTGCACCCACACCACTGACAGCCATGCCTACAGAGAGGCCATTGGCGCTCGCTACAGTGATGACAGGAGAACCGTACGTGGTGGTCGTCGCCGCGATCGGCACCGGGTTGAAATCTGAACGAACGTTGGCACCAGCCAACACACCCGTGGAAGTCGAAATAGTGAAGGTGGTCGGTCCCGTGATGCTGGTGATGGTTGCACCCGTAGGAATGTTGGCATTGCCCGTGATCGCTTGGCCAACCACGAGGCCAGCGGTGCTGGCCACAGTCACCACATTGCTGGTTGCAGTCGTGGTCGCGGCCATCGAGTTGGCCGGTGTCAGCGTCAGGGTATTACCGCCCGACTTAACCAAGGAAACCGCACCCGTTCCATTGTTGGTGATCGGAGTGAAGATGGTCGCCGTGTTGTTGGTATAGGCATAAAGCGTCGCAGGGGTGTTCGGAGCCGTGCCCGCTGTGAGCCTGCCGCCAGCAAGCACACTGGCCGCGCCGTTGAGCAGCAAACCACCAGAAGCAATGGTCAACCTGTCCGCCAGCGTGTTCATCTGCATCGTCGAGGCCGCGCTCACACGGATTGAGTTGACGGTACGCGTGGTCACGCCCGCCACGCTGGCACCTACAGTGATGTTGTCTGTGGCGAGGCCAGCGGTCAGTAAGTTGCCAGAATAAACTGCATATCCGGCGCTGCCCAAGGCTCCCACGCCGCCCTGCGCGGAGTCGGGTGCCAGATAGCTGGCGAAGTCCGTGCCGTTCACAATAGCCCAGCCGCCGATCAGGTTGTTGGTCAAGGTAGGTGCGCTGGTGATGATGATCTGGCTGTTGCCCACCGACACCTGGCCGAGTGTTCCGGCGCTGGTGAAGTTCACCGTGGCCGTTCTCACATCACTCAACGTCAAGCTCGCCAAAGTGAGGATGGCGTTTGAAGCCGTATTCACCGTGCTGCGGGACGCATTGATCACAGAGGCCCCGGAAAGGATCGTCACGTCACCCACATTCTGAGTCGAACTGCTGCCATTGAATCCAAGGAACGCCAGCGTACCGCCCTGCAAGGTGATCGGCGTTGCAGCATTGAGACGGTTGATGTCCACCGCTGGAGCATTCGTGCTGTCGAGGTTCACCGTGCCGAAGAAGTTCGACACTGAACTCGTACCAGAAAGCTGACCGTATTGCTGCAGGTTCAGGACGCCGCCACGGATGATCGTCGTACCTGTGTAGGTGTTGTTGCTGAGAAGGGTCGTCGTCGTGTTGCTCGAACGTGTGAAGTTGAGGTTGCCTGCAATCACCCCGGCAAAAGTCCCGGTTCCGGTCGCTGTCAGCGTCGCGGCCGTTCCAGATGTGTTCGTGATCGTCCCGCCCGTGTTGGCCAGGGTTGTGTTGGAACTGGCCAGCGCAGCTACAAGCTGGTTGTTGCCATTGAGATCCAGCGTCCCGTTGTTGACGTTCAAGGCATTACCAACACCGACTCCGGTGGTGAACAGTGTATTGGCACCACCATTGAGCACTGTCGTGCCACTATTGATGTTGGTCGTGCCAGTGAAGAGCTGGCGCGCGCCAAGTGTCAACGTACCTGCCCCATCCTTGGTGATGCCACCCGTGCCGGTGATAGAGGCATTGATGGTCAGCGAGGTGCTCGCTCCCGGCGTCCAGAGAAACAGCGAAGTCCCAGGAGCGCCAATCAGGCCACCATTCATCACGCTGCTGCCAGACTGGACCAGGATACCACCACTGGTGATCGTCAGAGTATTCACCAAGGCTAAAGCGCCTGCTGCGCGCGTACCGGCGTTGGCAGCGAATGTCAGGCTGTTGATCGATGTGTTCACAGCATAGACGCCGCCGTAAGTTCCCACCGCCAACAGGTCGTTCCCTGTGGCAGAGGAGCTCAACAAGGGGGCATACTCAGCCGCTGTAAGCGCCCGGAATCCATTCCCACCCGCCACGTTGGCAGCACCCGCAGCGCCGACGTAGGTCGCAAATGATGTGCCATTGCCGGTGGCAGAGGCGTCCACCAGAATGTCAGGCCGGATCGACATCGTGGTTGTTCCAACCGCCCCAGCTGCACCAATCTGCGTAGGAACAGTGGTCACCGCCACAAAATTGGCCGTATTCGCCGTGCCAGCCGTACCGCCGAGGTTGGTTCCACGCAGAAGGAGCGAGGCACCCGCTGTGACGGTGAGCGGGTTGAATGCTCCGACATTAATGGTCAGGCTCTGTGCCGCATTCGGTGTCAGTGTGACTCTGCTTCCACCCACGGCAAGCGTGAAGGTGCCTATGGATTCCGTCGTCCCTGCAGCAGCGTTGCCGGTCACGTTAAACGCACCACCACCGAGCGCCAGTGTAGCATTCGCTGGCGAAGTAATGCCTCCGAGGCGGTTGTTCACGTTCGTGCCGCTGTTGTCCAGCGTGAGCGCCCCGGTCGCATTCACCGTCTGCGTCACGAAATCGCTCGCGCCACTCCCGCTGTACGAAACCGTGCCGTTGTTGATGGTCATCGTACCTTGAGTGGTCGAGACTCCCGTGAGATTGAGCACTCCGGTGCCCATCTTGGTCAGGTTCACCATCGCTGGGAAGTCCAGGCGCGGCCTGCTGAAGCTGCCAGAGAAGACCGTGTCCGCATTGTTATAGCCCACAAGCAGCGTGCCGGCCGTGCCCGCGACGGAAGTATTCGTGATGTTGCCTGATCCGGCCAGCCCGCCGATGATTCCGGTCGTTCCATTCAGATCAATGATCGTGCCTCCGGCAAGCGTCACCGTAGAGTTCAACACACCACCATTGGCGATCCCAAAAAACAAGCCCCCCGCATTGACATTCAAGCCACCACTGAAGGAACTGAGACTGCTCAATTGCAGCAAGCCCGCTCCGGTTTTGTTGATCGTCGCCGTGCCTGTCATCACTGAGGCAATATTCAGCGCTGGATTGATCGTGGTGTAGATCTGGCCGGATGCCGTTGGCGCGCCGACGTTGAACGTCTTTGTGCCTGAGCCCAGATTCAGGGTGCCGCCCGCAATGGTCGGAAGTGTGAGTGCATTGTTCGAAGTAACGGTCACAGCATTGGCACCAGTGAGCGTCAGCGCCCCAACGGTGTTCACCGTGGGATTGGTGGTGCCACCGTTGTTGTTGAAGACCAAGCTGTCCAGCGAGTTGGAACCCACCAAGCTCAAGGTCGAACTTCCATTCAGGGTGACCACGTTGGACGCCTCAATCTGCCCGCCATTGATCAGCAGGTTCACGACGCCGCCATTGATCGTCAGTCCACCCGCTGGGATGACCACGGTCGATGCCTCACCATTCAGTGCCAGGGTGCCCTGGTTCACCGTGGTGCCGCCAGTGTAGGTGTTTGCGGCGGTCAGCGTCAGCAGACCCGCCCCCGATTTCACAAATGCGACATTCGACGTGCCAAAACCACTGTTCGCGATCACCGAATTGATCACAACGTTGGAGGTTCCCGTGTAAGTGCCCCCGTTGTTGGTGGAGGTCGCATTGTTGCTGAGAGTCAACTGAGTGCCGCTGTCCACGGATGTGATCAGCGTGCCGACCGGAATGCCGGGGCCAGTCAGCACCATGCCCGCAGAAAGGTTGGCCGTCGTGAGCACGCTGACCACCTTGGAGCCTGCCACAGTGGCCGCATTCACCACGCCAGTGGCTGCCGTGGTTCCGGTCGCGGCGTTGAACACCACCAGCTCATTGGTGCCAGTGGTCACCGTACCACCGGCGGTGAGCACACCGCGGAAAGCCGTGCTGCCGAGGGTGGCACCGCCTGTCTGATTGCTGCGCAGAAGGCCACCCGCCTCGAGGTTGAGCACATTGCCACCAGCGCTGAAAAGCACGTTCGCATCTGAGGTGCCGCCAAGTCGCAGCAAGGAAGTATAGGTGGTCGGGTCGGAAAGCGTCGTGTTGAAGGACACCGAATTGGTCAGGGTGTTCCCCGGACCCTGCAGCAGCGTGATGTTGCCGGAGGCAAACGCAGCGTCATAACCTGCGTACCCAGCTGTGCCGATGGCTCCCACACCTTGGGCCGCATTGTAGGCCGCAAAATCCGTGCTGTTGGCAATCGCCCAGCCACCCAGCGCTCCATTGCTGAGATTGCTCATTCCACCTGCAACGACGATGCGCGGGTTCGACCCCACGGATCCAAGGGTACCGTTGCCGGCGGTGAAGTTCACCGTGGTGCCTGCATTGCGGGTCAGGCTGGACAGAGTAAGCAGTGAATTGGCATAGTTGCCCAGAGTCTGCACACTTGCCGTGATCTGGTTCGCCCCCTGAGCAGATGTCACATCACCCACCACTTCACTGCTGAAGGAGTTGGCACGGCCATTGAAATTCAACACACCGCCGCGCATCGTGATCGGCGCAGTGTCACTCACCCGGTTGGTGTTGTCAGTCACGAAACTGGCGTTGTTGTCCATCGTCAACGTGGCGTAATTGAGAGCGATGGCCGAAGTGTTGAGCAACGTTGCACCGTCCTGCAGCAGGGTTGTGCCGCCCATCAGGGTCGTCCCTCCGGTGTAGGTCTGCGCACTTTGCAAGGTCAGCGTGTTGCCACCCACTCGGTTGAAGTTCACGTTACCGGTGATCTGTCCGGCAAAGATCGTCCCGCCGGCGTTCATGTTCGTCACGAAGGTTCCCGTTCCAGCGCTCGAAGTAATGGTGCCACCACTGTTGGGTACCACACCCGCCGACTGGAACTGGCCGACATACTGGGTGTTCCCATTGAGGTCCAGGACACCGCCCACATCGATGTTCAACAACTGGTTGGGATAAATCGAATTCAGACCACCATTGAGCATCACCGTGCCGTTCAGAATGTTGATCGTGCTGGTGATGAATGTGGGCGTAGAGAGGGACAATTGGCCGCCTCCTGCCATCGCCATGCCACCCGCACCAGTCAGGCCCCCGGTCACATTCAGCGTCGTGCCTGCTTTGATTTGGAAGTAGCCCGTATTGGTCCCAAACGCTGTATTCGTCTGGGCCAGCGTATTATTGCCGCCGGTGTTCAGAATAGCCGCCGCCGTCAAGGTCATGATGAAGCCGTTGTTGGAGCCAATGGTCAGGCCAGTGCCGTTGATCTTCAGCGCATTTAACGTCCTAGCAGCCGTTAGCACCGCCGGCGTGGCAGTCAGATTCATCGTGGCTGTGGCCGCTGAACCATTCAGGTCATTGGTGTTCACATACCCGCCCGCAATCATGGCCTGGACCCCGTTCGTATTGGCAGCCACCCCGTCATTGTTGTAGGTGGCAAAATCATTGCCGCCATTGAGGAACACACGCGGCAGGATTCCTGTCGTCGCAGGCAAGGGTGTAGGAGCTGCGGTGAAGATAATCCTGTTCGTGCTTCCCAGTCCGGTGATCCCGCTCAGATCAAGAGATGAACCCGTGTTAGCAAAGTTCACCGAGGCAAAGGTGAGCGTGCTGCCACCCGAGATCGTGATCGTTGAGTCCACGCCGTTGAGTGTCAGTGCACCCATCGTTTCGGTCGTCACTCCGCTGCCGCCAATGAAATCAAGCCTGCCGCCTGCCAGCGTGATGCCACCCGTGTCGAACAGGCGGTTCGCATTGCCGTTCACGCTGTTGTCGAGCCGCAGAATCCCCGTGGCGTTGACCGCCATGGTTCCCGCTGACCAGGCACCATTGGCACCATTCAAACTCACAGTGCCGCTGCTGACGGTCAAAGCTCCGGTTGCCGTGTTGATACCCGTCAGATTCACCAAGCCCGTGCCTGCATAGGTCAGTCCACCCGCTCCCGCTCCGCCGTTTTGCACCACACTGCTGATATTGGTGTTTCCAGACCCCGCGATGGTCAGGGTACGACCTGTCCCGTCGTTGCTCAGGTTCACCGGCAGCGAGCTAAACGTCAGCACCGCACCACCACTGAGATTGTTGGTGATCATGCGGTTGCCACCGTTGTTCTGCACAGAATAGCCCTGGGTGGCGTTGCCGACAAATTCAATGGAGTTGGTCCCCGAAATCACTCCGAAAACATTCGTCAGCTGCAGCGGTGTCACCAGCGCATTGGCTCCCGTCAATGCGACATTGGACTGCAAGGTGCCACCAGGCATGGCAAGAACGTTCGCAGTACCGAATGGATTAAGATTGCCCGCCTTGTTCACAAGGATCGTTCCCTGATTGATCGTTGTGCCTCCCGCATACCCAGCCCCTGCGGCAGTCGCACCGCCGATGGTCACCGTGCCCATCGTGTTGTAAACCACGTTGACCAAGGCCGCCGCACCGCCCACCGAACCGATGGAGGCATTCAGGTTGGTATTGCCAGTGCCTACAATATTCAGCGCGCGTGCTGTGGCGCTTTCAAGACTCAGGATGCTCCCATTGATTGTCAGCCCACCGGTGACAGCATTGCTGAGGGTCCAAGGATTGCCACCCACTCCATAAACCCCGCCATTCAGCGTGATCGGCGCGTTCCCCGTAAATTGAGCTGTCGTATTCGGGTTAATGACGACGGGTTGCGTAAGCGTCAGACCTGCGGGGTCGGTGGCATAAATGCCTGCGTTTGACATCAGCAAGCCGCCAGTGATCAGCGGGCTGCCGGCAACCACCGTGCGGGCTGCTGAAATCGTAAAAGTTGTGGCGTCCACAATGCTGGCGATCGTGTCCCCGTAGGCGATGCCGTTGCCACTGATGTTCATGCCCACGACCAAACCCGCAGTCGTGCCAGATGAGAGAGTCACCGTTGCCGTGTTACCAACCGCATTGGCCACCAAGCTGGTAGTTCCAGTGGCACCGAGGCTGCTGTTACTGCCAATGCCGAGATTGCCACCGTCCACACGCACACCGCCAGTGAAGGTATTGCTGCCGTTCAATTCCCACGTGCCGCCTGCTGTCTTGAGAATGCGCAGAGATCCGCCGTTGTCAGCCAGCACAGAGGTGATGCTGTTGGCATCATTGCTGAAACCGATCAAGTTCAAGGTTTTGTTGCCTGCTGCCGCATTCACAACGTTGCTCAGGACCAAGGCACCGCTGCCGCTCGCATCGATGGTCGTGGAGGCATTCACGTTGATCTGGCGCGCCGTTGTTTCTCCCACACCTGCATAAACCAAGGTGCCGCCATTCAGGTTCAACTGACCCGAACCATCACCAAAAGCACTCGTCGCCACGGAACCACCACCGATGGAAGTCACGGCGAAGCTACCTGCCGACAACGTGGTGTTGCCGCTATAGCTGTTAGCCCCCGTCAGATAAAGCAGACCACCACCAGTCTTGTTCAGACCGCTTCCTGCCACACCACTGATCACCCCTGAAAGTGTCGCGTAATCCATGAACGTGCTGGTGTTGTCATCCACCTGGACCGTGCGCACCCCGCCATTCAGGTTGATGGCGTTGGTCACCTCCGTGTCAAACAGCGCCGTGGTGGAACTCAGGATCAGAGTGCCAGTGCCATTGCCAATACCGCCGATTCCCCAGAATTGTTGTGCGTTGGCACCCCCAAAATTAACCAAAAGCTTGGCGGTGCTGGCGGCGAAACCACCATTCAGACTGATGGCAGTGCCACCGGCATCTGTCCATGTCACCTGGCCCGCGCCGGAGCCAATGCTGCGCGTGAATGTACCGGATGTTTCAAGCACACCACCCGCGAGACGCAAATTGGAGGCCGTGGGCAGGCTGGAGCCATCCACAACGCGCAACTGGCCGGCCGTAATCGTCGTCGCTCCCGTGTAGGCATTGGCATTGTTGCCCAAAATCCACAAGCTTGCTCCTGACTTGGTGATGGAAAGCGTCCCGCCGTTCGGATTGTCAATGAGGCGCAGGGCGATCTCGTTGTCACCAATGGAGCCCCCTGTCAGTGTGAGTGTTCGAGCTCCGGCCCCGCTGAACACCACATCAGCAGTGTTGTTAAAGATCAGGGTCGCGTTGTTCGCAGCACCTCCGGCGGTGACGATGTTATTGCCGAAAGTTCCCGAGGAATCAAGGGTGGCGTTCCCTGCCAGCGTGAACAGGCGGTTGGTGGAAACTGACGGTGTGGCCGTCGTTTGGAAAATGCCGTTCGTTGTTGAGCCGGTGTATTGCAGCGTGCCGCCGTTGAAAACAAGACTTGCGGCATTGTTCAGATCGATCGCTGCCTGGTTGGCACCAGTACCATTTCCCGCACCGATGCTGCTCGCCACACCAATGTTTGCCAAGTTGTTGGCCACCACCGTACCACCAAGAATCTGCAATCCACCGGTGAACGTATTGACTCCAGAGAGTGACTGCGCGGCCGTGCCCGTCTTGGCCAGGGCAATCTTGGCATTGGTGCCATCCTGAATGATCCCTGTAAACACCCCGGCGGTGTTGCCACTGCCAACGGTGAGGGTCGCCGTCCCAGAAGCCGCACTGTTGGTGATGATACCCGTGCCAGACAAGGCGTTGATTGGAAGGGTGTTGGTGCCGCTCACCGCAGCCGAACTGATGTTCACCCCGTTCATGTCAAGGGTGGTGTTCTGACGCATCGTCACGTTCATATTGGTGGCACCGAGGGTCGTGGTGGCACCTAAAAGCCTCACCGTACCTTCGTTGATGACGAAGTTTCCGGCGGCTGTCGCGGCATTGACGGCATTAAGTACCAATGTGCCTGCACCGTTTTTGGTCACGCCACCCGTTGTAGTCGCGGTGATGGGGGTGGAAAGCGTGAGCACATCACTGGCTCCATTCACACGAATGACCAAATCTCCTGACCCAGCCGTGGTAACACCACCAGCACCGGCAATAGCTCCTGACCCACCCGTGAGAAGAATGCCACCCGATGTATTCGCTCCCACATTGACAGTCAAAAGACCCGTCATGGTCAGGGTCTGGGCACCACTGATCCTGAGCGAGCTGATGGAAGCTGCAGCATTGGAAAACGAACCGGTAATCTGATTGTGGTTCGCCCCTGTCAGCGCCGTAGCGCTGGTCACAAAGCCCGCGTCAGTACCATAGACAGGCGCAACAATCAGCCCGCCGTTCGAACGAGCAAAGTTCGAACCATTGAAATAGAGGCGCCCATTGCCTGGCAATGTGGTTGCAGTCGTCGTGGCAAGCCCTGTCGCGGTGATCGTTGCCGCCCCGCCAGCAGTGGTGTCGGTGATAAAGTTAAGGCTCGATCCCGCAGACACGGTCCCCAGGCTGGAGAAGGTGAGCGCCGTCGTTCCTGAACTGCCAGCGGTGACCAGCACCGTGCCCGCACCTGCCGTGGCGATGAGGGACCCGGCAGCTTCCGAACTGCCGCTGCTGAAGCCTCGGTACTCAAAGATGCCGCCAGCAAAGCCGTTGGCCCTCACGGAGTCCACGTTGAAAGTAAGCGATCCCGTGGTGCCGTTGATGAGGTCCGAGCCCGTTCCAGAGGCAACCCTTGGGCTGAACTGCAGCCTGCCACCTGAAACGGTGATCCCACCGGTGAATCCCGTGCCAACGGCACCAAAGGTAATCGCAGACCCGGTGGTGATCGACGTGCCACCAATGTTGGCGCTGAACGTCACCGTATTGGTGGTCGCATCGATTGCTGTGATCACTGTGCCCACAGCAGGACCATTCGTTGGCGTCGCCGTGATGGCCTGCCCCAGAACCAGTCCCGCGACGCTGCTGAGCACCATCTGATTCAAGTTCGCCGACCCCGTGGTCACCGTAATGCCAGACGATGCCGCTGCGTAATTGGCCACAGCCGGATTATAGAGCCAAGTGCCCGTGCCGATCTTCAGCAGGGAGGTCGTCGGCGTGGAGCTGTCCAGAATGATGCCGCGAATTTCGTTGATCGTCGTGGTCGGGCTGTCGCCCCCCAGCACGAAGGTCTTGGCCCCTGCCCCGGTTGCTATCACGTTGCTGGTAAGCGCCAGCCCTGTGGATCCCGTTTGATTGGCCAGAAGGATGGCATTCACGCCCGTCGTGCCAGCGAGATTGAAAACTTTGGCCGTTGTCTCGCCCGCGCCGGTGTAATTCAAGGTGCCCGCCGTCGTCGTGGTGCCAAGACCGACAAGACCAGAGAAAGCTCCTGCGCCGGTCACGTTGTTGTTTATGCCCCCGATGCTGTTGATGATCAAGGTGCCCCCATTGACGCTCGTCGTACCGCCATAGTTCGAAGCCGCCCCCAGGACGCTGACCGTACCGCTGCCTGATTTGACAAAGGGCATGCCTCGCGAGGCAGGATTGATGATGCTGCCAGTCACCAGCATGTCACCGCCGCCAGTCAGCGTTAAGGTGCGCAACGCTCCGTTTTCGGTGGTCTTCCACATGTCGCCATTAAAAGTCGCAAAGCCACTGCCGCTGTTAGTGATGCTAAACGATGCCAAGTTGGCACTGTTGCCCAGCGGATTGAAGGACGCATAGCTGACCGCGTAACCGTTACGACCAAGGATGTTCATCGCACTATTCGCTGCCCCTCCAGGAGCAGAACCCAGCGAACCAAAGGTCACCGTTTGATTGATGGTCGAAGCCCCCCCCATCTCACGATCAACCAGAATGACAAGCGTGCCGTCATCAACGCGGCCGGTGTTTTTAGTGGCAAAACCGGAAGGATTGGCCGTGCGGAATTCAAAGATGCCGTTAGTGCCACGAATCACGTTGGCCGAGGTCCCGATACCCAACTGCCGCGCATCGGTGATACGAATGGAGCCCGAGTCAGCTCGGAAATCCCCGATGTAGCTGTTGTTGATGTTGGTCAGCACCAAAGTGTTGTTCAAGCCAGCAGCCGATGACTTGTTGAAGCCCGAAATCCCGCTTGTTCCGCCAACGACCAGACCGTCAATGATCACATTACCGGGCCCGCCAGTGAGGAAGAAGCCCTGATTTCCATTTCCCATTGAAACCACACCCGAACTCCCAACGGTCATCGTGCCAAACGAGGAACCGACGCGGTTCTCAGCACCATTGGTTGAGTTGCTGATGACACCCGTATAAGTGTTGTTGCCAATGTTCAAAAGCGACATGCCGTTAAAACTATTGTTGCCACGGCTCGCAAGATTGATGTCACGGCTGAAGGTCATGCCCGTGGCTCCACCACCACCCTGCAACACCAGCGTGCCGCTGGGCAGGCCCACACTGCTGTTGACGCCGTTCACGAAGATTGGCGAAGTCCCTGCTCCCAGCTGCCCTTGATTGCTGATGACCAAAGTTCCGGAATTGATGTTCACCTGCCCGGTGAAATTATTCCCGCTGTTGGTGAGGCTCAGCACTCCACCTCCGACAAGAGTCAAGTTACCCGAACCGGAGATCTGACCACCAAAACTCGTGCGCGTTCCGATGGAAGAAGCATTGTTCAGGAAGTTGATGCCGCCGACCTGAAGCGTGCCACCATTGCTGAGAAGAACATTGCCGCCCGCTGCTCCGCCTCCAGCGAGTGAGCCAATGGCCACCGTGAATCCATTCACGTCCAGCGCCGCTCCCTCCAGATTGGCCAGCGTCACCGCCGAGCCTATTCCCAGCGGGCCACCCAAATTTGTCTGCGCCGCTGCAACACTGTCAGTGACGGTTCCAATGGAGAACCGGCTGGAGGAACCCGCCTGCAGAGTACCGCCATTGATAAGAGTTGCGCCAGCATAGGTGCTGCCCGCACCAAAGGTCAGAGAGGTGGAAGTCGATTGCGTTGCCGCCTGTGACAGCGTCACAGTAGTGGCCCCAAGGCTTGCAATGGTGGTGCCTGCAGGAATGCCAAAGCCCGTGACCGCCTGGCCCACGGCAAGCCCATCAGTGCTAGCCACCTGAACCGTCGTTGTTCCGTTCAGCGTGGCAGTTGCCGTGGAAATCCCGCCCGAGACTCGCAGGGTGCCATCTCCAAATTTGATCAAGCTGCCAGTGCCACCACTGATCGGACTGTTGATGCTGAGGATGCCGGTGCCGTACTGATGCACAAAAACTTCCGAGTTGTTTGCCCCAACCTGGCCACCAAGCAGTGTGCCGTTGCTGGAACCCATGAACTGTACCACTCCGCTTGTCAGCGTAAGCACATTACCAGCCGCCCCCATGTTGACCGTCTGCGCACCGCTGGAAGTATCAATGGTCAGGGAATTAACCGAGCGGGTGGTGATGCCGTTGCTCCAAAGCAGCGGATTGGCTGCCATACCGTTGGTGGTGTAATCGACGGCGGCATTGTTGCTGTTGTCGGCCAGCACGCTTGCCCCGGCTCCCGTGTAGCGCACGATGTTGGTGCCATTGGCAAGAGCAACGCCAGCTCCGCTGCCATCCTTGACCGTGGCATAGCCCAGCAGCGTGCTGCTTGCTGATGTTGTCAGCGTACCGCCCGCAACGAGATCAAATGCCACTGTGCTTCCACTCCCACGCGTAATCGTGCTGCCCAAGGCCAGGTCAGTTCCAGAACCAAGAATCACCCTGTTATTGGTATTCGCGGTGATCGTGAGGTTGCCCACGTTTTGACTGCCACTGACAAGATTCAGCGTTGCACCACCCAAAGTAGTCCCAGAGGTGGCACCCAAGGCCCCGCCATCAAAGCTCAAGACACCGCCAGTAATGCTGGTGGCACCCGTGTAAGAACCGCCGACTCCCGTGAGAAACCAAGTGCCTGCACCTACTTTGTTCAATCCACCTGTGTGCTCGAGGTTACCCATAAGAAGGCCAATGCCAGCGCCCGTGAGTGTGAGAGTCCCCGCGCCTGTCACCGCACTGCCGCTGCTAAGAAGCAGAGTATCAGAATCGACCGAAATCGTGGCCGAACTCCCCAGAATAATGGCTCCGGCAAAAGTATTGTTTCCGCCGCTGCTGACGAGCGCACCGCTTTGACCGGCAAACGCACCGTTGCCATTGAGTGTCAGCGAACCGCCCATGCCCGCCCCGCCCGTGGTGATGCCGCCATTGATCAGCACCGCCGCACCCGATTGCACCGTGATGCCGCCGGACCCGGTTCCGAAAGCCTGGCCGTTCTGCGCAACGATCGAGCCGGCCACAACGGTGGTGTTTCCTGTGTAAGTGTTGGCACCTTGCAGAAACAAGCTGCCAATGCCGACCTTATTGAGTCCGCCCACACCTAAATTACCCACCCCGTTTGCCAGCACCGCCTGATTGTTGTTGGTGTCAAAGATGGCATCGCTGTTGAAGGTCATGTTACGGTTGGAAGGATCAATGCTGCCAAACGCCGTGTTATTCGGGTTCCACTGCAGCCCGCCGCCGTTAAAATTGATGCTTCCATTTCCGAGCATCACCGCATTGGTGAAGTTGATCAGGCCTCCGTTCACATTGAGATTGCCAGCAAAGCCATTCCCACCAAACACAATGGGAGCACCATTGGTCACCGTGACAGAATTGGAAATCGTCAAAGTCGTACCGCTGGTGATCCCTGTGATCACTGTTCCCTCTGGAATATTCGCTCCCGCGACCACCATTCCAACCTGAAGCCCCGCTGTCGGCACAGTCAGCGTGTTGGTGCCCGCCGTTGCTGCAGTTGCTGTCACAGCACGGGACGAAGTGAGCGTCAAAATACCATTTCCCACTTTCGTCACATCGCCTGCAGCAGCAGCACCAATGATCGTAGCAGCAAATGTCGTGTTTTCGTTATTGCCACCCACGGTGAGTGCATTGCTACCAAGGAGCACCGCCCCGCCCCCGGTACCACCACCAGAAAGTGAGCCGATGGTTGTGTTGAACCCATTGAGTTCCAGAAACACCGTTGACGCATTCGTCATCGTAACAGCCGAATTGTTACCAAACGCACCAGAGCCCACAGCCGATGCAATCCCAGCTCTGAGTGTCCCCGAGTTGACCAAAGTCGGGCCTGTATACGTGTTCTGTCCTGCCAGCAGCAGCACGCCCGCCGTCACCGGTGTGGCGATCAGTCCACCCGTGCCTGAAATGATCCCGTTGATGGTCGTCACCGAAGCATTCGTGGTGTTGATCGTTCCCAGCGAACCATTGTTGAGGAAAATATCGCGGCCGGTGTCGAGCGTTTGGGACGCCCCAGTGATGCTAAGAATACCACCGGTGTTCCCAGCATTGTTGAAAGCGATGTCTCCATTCAAATTTCCCAAGTTGGTAGTACCCGTGATGCTCAGGGTTCCTGCATTGATCACCGTGCCACCAGTGTAGTTGTTCGTGCCACTGAGAGTCGTCGTGTTCGTCCCCGAAAGCACCAGCGTCAGCACGCCCGCACCATTGTCATTGATCGGTGCGCTGATCGTGACCCCTTGGCCGTTCGTCGCGGCAACATACAGATTCGCCGAAGTCGTGGTTGGCAGCGTCACCACGCCGCCGGTGCCAGGTGCAATGGTCAGAGTACCGCTACCACCATTGAGAATGCCGGTCGTGCCAAGGTTAAAACCGGTTGCCAAAGTCAGCGAGGCAGCCCCCCCCGTATAACGCAGGCCCGTCATATTGCGCGTTCCAGTCAGTGTCGTGGCTCCGCTCAAAGTGTAGCTGTTAGCCGCATTCGTCCAAGCGGTTTCCGCCGAGGCGGCGATGTTCGCCTGCAGGATGTTTCCTGATGCATCGTAAACCCCGTAGTCATTGTTGGCTGCAAGTCCCGTACCTGTTGTCAGCCATGGCCCGATGATCTGCCCCGCCGTCGTCGCGGCACCAAAGGCACTGTTGTTGATCCGGTTGGTCGTGGTGTTAAGAGCCGTGCCAGCGGAAATCGACACCGTACCAGTACCAGTCTGGGTGAGACCACTCAAAATGATCGCCTGCGTACCGCTGGCCACCGCATTGGTGCTGAAAATGTTCAACCGGCCCGCACCCAAGGTCACCGCACCAAACGTCTCCGCAGCCGCCGTCACCGCAGCCGCTGTATTCGTCACCTGAATCGTGCCACCATTCGACGTGATCGCCGCTGCATTTCCCACCCGGTTGAGCGCCGCTTCCGTATTTGTCGTGTTCGTCAGCAAAAGCGTACCACCATTCAGCGTCATGCTGCTGGTACTAAGCAATGCACGGCTGTTCTGGCCCAAGGCCATCGTCATCCCGTTGTTGAGGGTCGTGCTACCACTCCACCCCGTCAGGCTCGCCGCCGTCCCCGCAAGTGTCAGCACACCAGGGGTGTTACCACCAAACACACCACCAGACAAAGTCACGTTATTGCCTGCAAAGGAGCCATTGATGGTCGCCGCCGCCACGTTGTTCAGGATGATGGAATTATTCGTGGCACCAAACGTCAGCACGTTGGCATTCCCCGCAGCACCCAGCGAATAGCCCGTGTTATTGAACTGCAGCCCACCCGCCGTGATCGCAGAGCCCAGGAACACTGCACCAGCCGTACCCGTGAAAACAGCGGTGTCATTGTTGCTATTGTTCCAGGTGGAAAGCGTCGTCGGCAGCAAACCATTGGCGTTCCACCAGTTCGCACCCGTTCCATTGCTCCATGTGCCCACTCCACCAAGGCCACCTCCTGTGACGACGTTGTTGATCGAAGTAGTATCACTATCCCAATAAAGGGTCGCTGCATTCACGGCAATGGGACTAGGCAGCCAAGTTGCCATGAGGCAAATCATGAACCATCCAAGGAATTGGCGGTGGTGGCGGAGTGTCTTCATAATAGGTAATAAAAATTTAAAAAAACCTCATGTCTGCGATCACAAATACAACGGCACAGCAGCTCGCAGTCTCTTCAAAAGAGGTGCGGCTGCTGCGCTTTTGATAAGTACGCAGTCTGTGGTTGATGGCATCTAAAGGTATTCCCAATATCAAAACACAGCCGACCCTTATTCGACAACCTATTTTTATCCTTTCGCAAAAAAAATCTACTTCGTTGATTATCAGTGCTTTACGCAATCCAAGAACCACCTCCCAATACAAGCAATCAACTTAGGAAATCGGCATAAAATGCGAATCTTTCAGCAAAAATCACTAAATCAGCAAATTTTTTGTACCTTCACCACCCTAAATTGGCCTTTAGCCCCTCTTCCTCGCTCTCCACCGCGTATCCCCGACAGGAATCGAACCTGTATTTAGAGTTTAGGAAACCCTCGTTCTATCCATTGAACTACGGGGACAATTGATTATCAGTGTTTTACGCTGATCACCTCGCCGGATAGGGGCAAAGTAAGAATGAAAGTAAGAATACGTCCACCCATTTCCACTATTATACTGGCCTGTCCTTTGTCCAGCGGAACGGCTAGTTTGACCTCCATTCGTCACTGGCCCATTATATAGGATGCCAGCCGCACCCATCCCGGGCATGGCATCCCTGAGCCCCCCCGAGCTTTTCGGCATGGCCGGGAGGTAGGGCAGGCCATTCAAGCATCAGGTTGGCTTAAGGCCTCATGCAGTGCCATCCATCGGCGGCGCGTGGATTACCGTCGGCATTAGCTAGGGGAATAGTTTCACTTCCTCCGCAGCAGCGGGCGGGCCTACTGTCGGCATTAACGACTTTTCACTTCCTCCCCGGCGGTGGGCAAGGAAGGGTGTCGGCAATCTCTTCATCCTTTTCACTTCCTCCCCTGGTCGGTGGGCGATGTGATTACCAAAGGGGGCGGCGATTTACCGCACCCAGCACAATGAGCGGGGCAATTCACGCTTCCTGCCCCGGCAGGCATGCAAGGTGGGGTATCAGCAAGCCGAAGGGATGAACGAATCGTTCACCCTGCCACGGACAGCGCACGCGTAGGGTGTAAACAGTGGTTACACCCTTTTCATCCCTTCCACCCCTGGTCGGTGGGCAAGGTTTGTGTTTTTCATGGGAACCTGCATTTTGAACAATTCGCACGAAAAGACTGGTAGATTATAAAACATCTTGAGACTGAGTATCAAAAAGATTCCTTACCGTGTGGCTGCGTTCAAGCCCAAGGTTTTCACAAGGTTTTCAGCCGATCACTTGCAGGCGGTCCCGTTGCGTGGCCCGGCTCGCCAGCTTCCGAGTTCACGGAGGCGTTGCCAAATGCCGCTGGCGGTGTCGGGCATGGGTTCGCCGCGTGGGGTAGCGTGCTCAAATCGGGCGTAGAACCATGCACGGGCTGCTTTGACATCGCTCCGGCGCATGAGGCGGCTTGCGCTGGCGGTTGCTGCCCGGCGCTTCTTGGCCCGATTGAAAACGCTTTGGTAAGCGTCTGTGATGGCTGGAATGGAAACGAGTTTACGACTGCCGTATTTGATGGCGCACGTTGTGTGCATGGCAAAAAGCTGATGCCGATAATTGATTGGCTTCTCTATAAACCAGCGCCAAAGCGGGAGTTTTGCGGCCTGAGATTCGCTAACAATTTTGGCAATGCGCGAGGGGCGGCCCGTTCGTGGTTTGCGTATTTCGATCTTGATGAAGCCAAGCGCGGCGGCTTGCTCGATCTCCCATTCCCAAACGCTAAACGAGCGGGCGAATTCACGCACGGACAAAGCTCCGGCGTTCCTGCTGAGAATGCTCTGGATGCGTTCGAGGCGTTCGCGGCATAGGGTGAGAGGGCGCATAAGGTTGTTGTTTTTCTCTGTCTAGCTTGTCCGGCGATAGCTGCCTGCCTTCT
Source organism: Verrucomicrobiaceae bacterium (assembly GCA_027490195.1). Taxonomy (GTDB): domain Bacteria; phylum Verrucomicrobiota; class Verrucomicrobiia; order Verrucomicrobiales; family Verrucomicrobiaceae; genus Prosthecobacter. The sequence goes on from JAIXYN010000085.1 coordinate 281,391, forward strand.
CCCGGTGACGTAGAGCTTCCAGACCCTTTCCTCTGTCTCGATGCCCTGCGCACGCTGACGGAGTGCTTGGCGGGCAAGGGGGCGGGCTGGCGGTGCATGTCTCACGGCTCGGGTCACAAAATGGAGAACGCAAGTTCATGCGTGGCGCAAGTATGGAGCGGTGGTTATTGGAAGCATTAGCCGGGCAAATCTCGTATGACATCGCGGCGGCACAGCAGGCCATTCTCACCGCAGGTTTGCCGGGCAAGTATGCTCATCGGCTGGCATTGGGAAAATAGCTCCGGGCGTGCAGGTGGTTCATGCGTTGGTCGTATTCATTCCAGCTTGTTCCTCAAATGCGCGTAGTTTGCGTTGGTGCATTCCCTTGCCATCGGATTCATCCCCGGCTTTGATGAGTGAAATATCTAGCCCTCCCCACTTTGCCTCCTCGGATGGAAATCATAGACAACATCAATCAGCTCCTTGGCGACAACCTCAAGAAGACCATCACGCCTGGCTCGAAACTGCGGATCGCGGCCTCCTGCTTCTCGATCTATGCGTTTGAGGCGCTGAAAGCCGAGCTGGAACAGATCGAATCTCTCGAATTCATCTTCACCTCCCCGACCTTCGTGCCCACGGATGTCACGGACAAGCTCAGGAAGGAGCACCGGGAATTCCACATCCCTAAGCTGGAGCGTGAGCGCAATCTTTACGGCACTGAGTTTGAGGTGCGTCTGCGGAATGAATTGACCCAGAAGGCCATAGCCAAGGAATGCGCGGAGTGGATGCGCAGGAAGGCCCAGTTCCGTTCAAACCGGACGCAGGCACCCATGCAGCAGTTCATGACGGCCAGCGCCGCTGAGGCTGTCTCCTCCTACTGGACCTTGCAGGGGTTCAGCGCTGTGGACCTCGGGTATGAGAAAGGCAATGCCGTGTCCAACTTCGTCACCAAGTCGGCGGAGCCATCCATGGCTCAGCATTGGCTGGCCCTCTTCGATCAAATCTGGGGCGACAAAGAAAAGCTCGAAGATGTGACGGAGAAAATCTGTGAACACATCGCCTCCATCTACAAGGAGAATTCCCCGCAGAGCATCTACTTCTTGATGCTCTACAACATCTTCAATGAGTTCCTTGAAGACCTGAATGCAGACGTTCTGCCAAACGACCTGACCGGCTATCAGGACAGCCTCATTTGGAAAAAGCTGTTCAACTTCCAGCGCGATGCCGCCACCGGCATCATCAACAAGCTGGAAACCTACAACGGCTGCATCCTGGCAGACAGTGTCGGTCTCGGGAAGACGTTCACCGCGCTGGCCGTGGTGAAATACTACGAACTGCGCAACAAGTCCGTGCTCGTGCTCTGCCCGAAAAAGCTGGCGGACAACTGGCTGACCTACAAAGGCAATCAGATTACCAACATCTTCGTCAAAGACCGTTTCGGTTACGATGTGCTCTGCCACACGGATCTGCTCCGCACACGCGGCCAGTCATTCGGGATGGACCTGCGGAAGATCAACTGGGGCAATTACGACTTGGTGGTGATCGACGAGTCGCACAATTTCCGCACGAATGATCCTTACCGTGATCGTGAAACCCGCTACCAGCGGCTTCTTAACGAAGTCATCCGTCAGGGGGTGAAAACAAAGGTGCTCATGCTTTCAGCGACACCGGTAAACAATCGCTTTTCCGATCTCAAGAACCAGCTAGCCCTCGCCTACGAAGGCGATCCTGAGAACCTCAACTCCAAGCTCCGCACCGAGAAGGACATCGACGAAATTTTCAAGCGTGCCCAGGCGACCTTCACCACCTGGTCAAAGCTCCCCCCTGCGGAGCGTACGCCAACGGCCATCCTGACATCGCTGGATTTTGATTTCTTTGAGCTGCTCGACAGCGTCACCATCGCTCGCTCCCGGCGGCATATTCAGACCTACTACGATACCAAGGACATCGGTGAATTCCCTGAGCGGCTGAAACCCATCTCGCACCATTGCCAGCTCACAAACCGAACGGACGTCATTGGCTTCAATGCCATCTTTGAGCAGCTCACCATGCTCACGCTGGCAGTTTACACGCCCATGGCCTTCGTGCAGCCAAGCCGACGCTCCAAGTATGAGCCCGATGCGGAGGATGATTTTACCGGGGCCTCAAATCTCGGCCAGAGCGGGCGAGAAAAAGGACTTCAGGCCCTCATGACCGTGAACCTGTTGAAGCGTCTCGAAAGCTCCGTTCATTCTTTTCGCCTCACTCTTCAGAGCCTCGCTGACAATCACCACCGCACTCTGAAGAAAATTGCGGACTACCAGAAGGACGGGCAAGACGCCACGTTTGCCGACCTCTCCCAATCCTTTGCAGATGCAGACGAGGAAGATGAGGGCGACATCCTTGATGATGAGGAAGGCTCCATCGGCGGGAAGGTCGAAATCAGTATGGGTGACATGGACATCCCAGCCTGGAAGCAGGCCCTCGAAGCTGATCTTGTCGTGATCAAGGAACTGCTGGCGGAGATGGCTAAAATCACGCCTTCCGACGACACCAAGCTCCAGCACCTCAAGACGACGATCCTGAGCAAGCTGGCCTCCCCGATCAACCCAGGAAACAAAAAGGTCATCGTCTTCACCGCTTTCGCCGACACAGCGGAGTACCTTTTCAAGCATCTGTCCCCCTTCTTTTTGGAGAAGAATCATCTCCACTCCGCCATGGTGGTGGGTGGCAACCGGACGGCCAGCACCCTCAAGAAGCCTTTCGACTTCCAAGCCCTGCTGACTCTGTTCTCTCCGCGCTCCAAGGAGAAGGCGGCCATCATGCCCAAGGAAAACGCTGAGATTGACATCCTCATTGGCACCGATTGCATCAGCGAGGGGCAGAATCTCCAGGACTGCGATTACCTGATCAATTACGACATCCACTGGAACCCCGTGCGCATCATCCAGCGCTTTGGCCGGGTGGACCGCATTGGCTCCAAGAACAAGTGCATCCAGCTCGTAAACTACTGGCCGGACATCACGCTCGATGAATACATCAATCTCAAAGAGCGTGTGGAAAGCCGCATGGTCATTGCAGACGTGACTGCCACTGGGGATGACAATCCGCTCGATTCCAAGGCCAACGATGTCTCCTACCGCCGTGAGCAGCTCCGCAAGCTCCAGGAAGAAGTCATTGAGCTGGAAGACCTCAAAACGGGCATCTCCATCACGGATCTGGGGCTGAACGACTTCCGCATGGATCTCCTCAATCACGTTCGGGAGCATGGCGATCTCAGCAGGCTTCCCAGCGGAATGCATGCGGTCATTCCTGCCGCCCCTGAGCGTGGTCTCCATCCAGGGGCCATCTTTGCCCTGCGCAATCGCAATGACGGTGTGAACATCAATCAGCAAAACCGCCTGCACCCCTACTACCTAGTTTACGTGGGGCAGGACGGTCAGATCATCGTCAATCACACCGAGCCCAAGCGCCTGCTTGACCTCGCCCGTGCCGCCTGCAAGGAGCGCCCTGAACCCATCCCCGAGGTGTACCAGCCCTTCAACAAGGCCACCAAAGACGGTCGGCGCATGAATGCATATTCAGAGCTTCTAAACAAAGCCATCCGCTCCATGATAGAATTGAAGGAGGAGAAGGACATCGACAGCCTCTTCTCCGGCGGCAGGACGAGTGCCCTGCTCAACACCATCAGCGGCCTTGACGACTTCGAATTGATCGCGTTCCTCGTTGTCCAGCCCACGGCTTGATTTTCGATGTTCGCGTATCCCAAACAGGCAGAGTTCAACCGCGTCTTGCCCAAGAGCAAGATTTACGCCCATGCCAAGCCAGGGCGGGCGGTGAAGGACCTCTTCGTCTCCCAGATCGGGGAAATCGTTTGGAAATACAAGCTCTCGCCTGAGACCCTCAATCTTCCGGCGCGGCACGGCATCAGCGAGATCCAGGTGTTCGAGATTGCCCTCAAGTCTGAGGATCTCGATGAGAGGGTACTGCCCACCATTGACCGCGCCATTCCATTCCCCATCCTCTTCCAGCTCACCCATGGCAGCCGTATTCGGTTCGCGGCGTCGTACAAGCGTCCCAGCGATGCAGATGCGTCCAAATGGGTGATTGAGACCAGCTTCGTCACGGAATGGCAGCCGTCGAGCCTCGAACGCCCGCCGCTCCCTGTGGCTCTCGACCTTGCCAGCCTCTACGAGTCCCTCGTTCGCCGCCATCTCCCTCTTCCACAGCGCCCTAGTGAAGGCATCCGTGATCATGTGGCCCGATACATGGCCATTCAGGCCAAAGAAAAGGAGTGCCAGCAGATGGAAGCCCGCCTAAACAAGGAGAAACAATTCAACCGTAAAGTGGAGATGAACGCTGCTCTGCGCACACTCCGCCAAGAACTCGAATCCCTTTACACCTGACTCAGTCCCTTTTGCTCATGGAAAAGCTCAAGCTCCACACGCCAGACATCACGGCTCAGAACATCGAGAAGTTGGTCGCCCTGTTCCCGAACTGCCTCACCGAAACCAATGACGCCAAGGGGAACCTCAAACGCGGAATCGACTTTGATCTGCTTCGCCAGGAACTCTCCGACCATGTGGTAGAAGGGCCGCGTGAGCGGTATCACCTGGACTGGCCAGGCAAGCGCGAGGCCTTGCTGGCTGCGAATGCGCCCATCGCCAAGGCGCTGCGTCCCTGCCGTGAGGAGAGCGTGGATTTTGATACCACCAAAAACCTTTTCATTGAAGGGGATAACTTGGATGCCTTGAAGCTGCTTCAAGAAACCTACCTCGGGAAGGTGAAGCTGATCTACATCGACCCGCCTTATAATACGGGAAACGACTTCATTTATGAGGATGATTTCGCTGAAAATACCGAAGCTTATAGACGGCGCTCCAATCAACGCGATGAGATTGGAAACCGTATGGTTGCCAACACTGAGTCGAATGGAAGATTTCATTCCGATTGGCTTTCGATGATTTATCCACGAATCAAGTTGTCCCGCAACCTAATGCGCGACGATGGTCTTATATTCGTCAGCATCGACGATGGCGAGGTTGCAACTTTACGTTCTGTTATGGATGAAACCTTTGGTGCAGATAACTTTGTAGCCTGCATCGCTTGGGAGAAGCGTTACACTCGTAGCAACAACGCTAAGATGTTCTACTCCCTTAAAGACAGTATAGTTGTTTACAGGAAAAGTGATGCATTATCAGTTCTTCGAGAAGCACGCTCTGATAAGTCGCGCGACATTTACACAAATCCAGACCGAGATGATCGAGGCGACTGGACGAGTTCCTCGTATGTAAACCCGGCAACGAAGGAGGAACGCCCCAACCTTTCTTATGTGATTGAAAACCCAAAGACAAAGCAAAAAATCGAACATCCGACGCACGCTTGGAAATATGAATACTCCGAACATCAGCGACACGTAAAAGAGAATAGGCTTTGGTGGGGACAAGATGGAGAGGCAAAGTTTCCACGGTTGAAAAATTTTCTTCTGGAGATGCGAGATGGCGTCGTCCCAATTGATCTTTGGACATACGAAGAAACAGGCACCACAGATGAGGGCGGAATGGAGGTAAAGTCGCTATTTGGCAGTAGCGTCTTCGATAACCCGAAGCCCACAAAGTTAATTCGACGAATCTTGGGGCTTGTCACAAATTCCGACCAGCCAAATATTATTTTAGATTTTTTCGGTGGCAGTGGAACCACGGCAGACGCTGTGATGCAGAATAATGCAGCACTCAATCGAAGAGACAGGTTCGTCCTGGTGCAACTCCCAGAGCCATTGGACCAAGGCACCTATAACACCATCGCAGAAATCACCAAGGAACGCATTCGCCGCGCCGGATCGAAGATAAAAATAGAAAACTCCACCACCACCCCCAACCTCGACATCGGCTTCCGCGTGCTCAAGATCGACACATCCAACATGAAGGACGTGTACTACACCCCGGATGAGGTGAAGCAGGGGCAGCTCGAAATGCTGACCGACAACATCAAGGATGACCGCGCACCAGAGGACCTCCTCTTCCAAGTGCTGGTGGACTGGGGCGTCGATCTGGCTCTGCCCATTACCCAGGAGATCATCGCGAAGAAGGATGTTTTCTTTGTGGATGGCAACGCTTTGGCGGCCTGTTTTGACCCAAACATCACCGAGGATCTGGTGAAGGCATTGGCGCAGCGGAAACCCCTGCGGGCCGTCTTTCGAGACAGCAGCTACGGCAGCGACAGCATCAAGATCAACGTGGAGCAAATCTTCAAGCTCCTGAGTCCCGGAACAGAACTGAAGTCCCTGTAAGCCATGAAGCTGAAATTCAAACAGCAGGCCTACCAGACGGATTCCGTCCTCGCCATCCGTGACTGCTTTGCGGGCCAGCCGCCGAGCAGAGGCTTCAAGTATGCCATTGATCCAGGACGTGGGGATTCCCAAGGACAGGCGATGCTGGCGGATGTGGTGGGCAGCGGCTTTGCCAATGCTCCCTTTGCCATTCCGGCAGCCAAGATTTTGGAGAACCTCCAGGAAGTGCAGCGACGTCAGGATTTGCCCATCTCCACAAAACTGGAAAAGACCACCGTCTGCGACATCAATCTGGACACTGAGATGGAGACCGGTACGGGCAAGACCTACTGCTACATCAAGACGATGTTTGAACTGAACAAGGCCTATGGCTGGAGCAAGTTCATCATCGTGGTGCCCAGCATCGCCATTCGCGAGGGCGTCGCCACATCGTTCGGTGCCATGGCAGACCATTTCATGGAAAGTTATGGCAAGCGAATCCGGCACTTCATTTACAACAGCAAGCAGCTCCACAACCTGGAGAGCTTCTCCTCAGATGCCGGGATCAACGTGATGATCATCAATGTGCAGGCCTTCAATGCACGCGGCGAAGATGCCCGTCGCATCTATTTGGAACTAGATGATTTCCAGTCTCGCAAACCCATCGACGTGATCGCCAAAAACCGGCCCATCTTGATTCTGGATGAACCCCAAAAGATGGAAGGCAAAGCCACCGTAGAGAAGTTGGCGGACTTCAATCCGCTGATGATTCTGCGCTACTCCGCCACGCACAAGACGGAGCATAACAAGGTCTATCGCCTCGACGCTTTGGACGCCTACAATCAGAAGCTGGTGAAAAAGATCGCCGTGCGCGGCATCAGTGTGAAGGGACTGGCCGGGACGAATGCCTACCTGTATCTCAAAGGCATCGACATCTCCCCCTCCAAAGCACCGGAGGCTCGGATCGAGCTTGAGATCAAACAGAAAGCTGGGATCAAGCGTGAAGTTCGCAAGGTGACGAAAGGAACCAACCTTCAGGTCACTTCAGGCGATCTGGACCAGTATGACGGCTTTGTCGTTTCCGACATAGACGCCCGCGATGGGGTGGTGACATTCACCAATGGTACCGTCATTCAAGAAGGCAAAGCCGCCGGAGACGTGAACGAGTCCTCACTACGCCGGGTACAGATCCGCGAGGCCATCAAGGCGCACTTTGAAAAGGAGAAAGTGCTTTTCGCCAAGGGCATCAAGGTGCTCTCCCTGTTCTTCATCGACGAAGTGGCGAAATATCGGAGCTACACGGATGCCGGTGAACAGGCCGGGGAGTACGCCCGAATGTTTGAGGAGGAATACAATGCCCAACTCAACGAGGTGCTGACGCTGGACGACACGCCCTATAACCACTACCTGAAAGGCATCTCGGCCAACCGTACGCACAACGGCTATTTTTCCATCGACAAGAAAACGAAGCGCCTAGTGGACCCCGCAGCCAAGAAAACGGGCGAAAACGCCGGAGAGGCTGACGACGTGGACGCTTATGACCTCATTTTGAAAGATAAGGAGCGCCTGCTAGACTTCGCGGAGCCTGTTCGCTTCCTCTTTTCCCACTCCGCCCTGCGCGAGGGCTGGGACAATCCCAACGTGTTCGTCATCTGCACCCTCAAGCACAGCGACAACATGGTTTCCCGCCGTCAGGAAGTCGGACGTGGCATGCGTCTCTGCCGTGATCAAAACGGGGACCGCATCGACGATTCGGCCATCGTCCATCAGATCAACGTCCTGACCGTGGTGGCAAACGAGAGCTACAAGGACTTCGTGGCCGGGCTGCAAAAGGACATCAGCGCATCATTGTCCGCCCGTCCGCAGAAGGCGAACGAGGAATACTTCAAAGACAAGGTGTTCAAGACTGAGAAGGGTGACGTGAAGGTAACGCCGCAGATGGCGAAAGCCCTGGAAAAGTATCTAACACGCCAGGGCTACACGGACGACGACGACAAAATCACGGAAGCCTACCACATCGCTCAGAAAGAAGGCACCCTCGCTCCACTGCCACCAGAGCTTGCCGCCTACAAGGAACAGGTCTTCCAACTGGTGAGTACTGTCTTTAGCGCAGGTCAGATTCCGATTCCTGACGACGAGCTGAAAGCCAAACCAAACCCGCTGAACGCCAACTTTGAGAAGCAGGAGTTCCAGGAACTTTGGCACCGGATCAATCACAAGGCTGTCTATGCAGTGGATTTCCAGACGGAGGAACTGATACAGAAGTGCATTCAAACGCTCGACAAGGAGCTGAAGGTGACACCACTGCAATACACCGTGACGGCAGGTGAGCAAAAGGACGAAGCTAGTTTTGAGCAGGTGAAGAAGGGGGACTCTTTCCAGACAAAGTCCAACACCACCGAGACACTGACGACAACCGCCAGCTCTGCCGTGAAGTATGACCTCATCGGCAAGTTGTGCGAAGCCACCCAACTAACCCGCCGTACCATCGCAGCCATCCTGCAAGGGATTCTGGCCGCCCGGTTCGGCCAGTACCGAACGAATCCCGAAAACTTCATCATGGAGGCGGCTCGCCTGATCAATGAGCAGAAGGCAACGATCATCGTGGAGCACCTGAGCTACGACACCACCACCGGCACCTACGACGCCCCGGACATCTTCACCCAACGCAAAGAAGACCTGAGCAAAGGCTTCAAAGCCAACAAACACATCTACGACTACGTCTTCACCGACTCGGGCGGAGAACGCACCTTTGTGGGTGAACTGGACGCCAGCTCCGAAGTGGTGGTGTACGCCAAGCTCCCCAAAGCCTTTTCGATTCCGACCCCCGTCGGAAACTACAACCCCGACTGGGCCATCGCCTTCCAAGCTGGCAAGGTGAAACACATCTACTTCATCGCCGAGACCAAAGGCTCGATGTCTTCCATGGACCTGCGCAAAATCGAAGAGTCCAAGATCGAATGCGCCCGGAAATTCTTCGCCAAAATCACCAGTGACCAGGTGAAATACGACGTGGTGAACAGCTATGGAAAACTGATGGAGCTGGTGAAGTGACCTCTTTTTGCCCAAAGCATGAACGCTTCGACTCCGGCAGCAGCATACCATCTAGCAAGCAAACGCTACCTCGACGTTCAATCCATTGAAGATGGACCGGAGCGTACGCGTCAAATCAAAGAAGTCTTGAAGGAGTGGGAAAGTTGTTTCCACTCGCTCATGGAGGTAGCTGAATCAGGAGATCCTGAGGTCTGGCATGCTCTAGGAGATGCGTTCAACTATGGTCGTGGCACCCAGCCGGATAAGGAAGCAGGTATCCTCTGGTTTCGACGTGCCGCAGACGCTGGTCACGCAAAGTCGATGGTGAGCCTGGGGCTATGCCTGCAACGACAGGAAACACCTGAGGGCGGGAAGGAAGCCATTCGATGGTTTCATCAGGCCGCTGACGGGGGTAACGCAAGAGGCATGATCTGGCTGGGATTTGCGTTTCGCGACGGAACGAATGTGGCAGCAGACTTTGAGACAGCAGTCGGCTGGTTCATCAAGGCCGTGGAGGCAGGTGATGGTCACTCAATGATTCATGTTGGGCGCATGTATGCAGATTATTTGCGCTCACCTTCAAAGGCGGTGCCGTGGTATCTCAGTGCAGCAGAGGCAGGATTCACCGAAAGCCATGTCGCTCTCGCAATGCTCTATGATGACCGGAAATCTGACATTTATAATCCCGTCGAAGCGGTGAAATGGTGGCTTGTCGTAGCCGAGGGTAAAAGCAGCAGTGCTGGCCGCGCAATGGTTGCCCTAGCCAGGCACTACCGGGATGGAATTGGGACCACTCCTAACCCACAGACGGCCAAACACTGGCTGCAAAAAGCCCTTCTGCTTTGCAACCCGAAATCTGAATTCTACCGTGAAGCCGCCAAGCTCTTAAAGGAGATGGATGGCGATCTTTTGTGATTCAAGCCATCCACGTCTTCACCAAAGCCCTGAATTCTTCAAAAGCTCTTATGCATCACCCGATTCTCTCAGCCCTATTCTCCGAAAAAAGGCCGTGAGTGGCTCAAAAAGCAGTAACCGAATCACATCTCATGGCACTCTTTGAAATTACTCCCGACAGCCTAGTTGAAGTCTCGCAGGCTTCTTTTGCCGACCTCAAGATCAAGGAACGTGACGACCTGCAACGACTGCTGCGCACACAGATCGACGCGCTGGGGGATGACCTCTACGTGCTGGCCGAGGAGTTTGGCGACTGGGATGAGAGCAACCGCCGCATCGACCTTCTGGCCCTGGACAAGGAAGCCAACCTCGTGGTGATCGAACTCAAGCGCACCAAAGACGGCGGGCACATGGAACTGCAAGCCATCCGCTATGCCAGCATGGTTTCCACGATGACGCTGGAGCGTGCGGTGGAGATTCATGCCGCGTTTCTTGAGAAGATAGGACAGCCTGGAGCTGAGGCTGAGGACCGCATTCTACAGTTTCTTGATTGGGAATCGAAGGACGACGGCAGCTTTGCGGAGGATGTGCGCATCATTTTGGTGTCCGAGGACTTCGGTAAGGAACTAACCACCGCCGTGCTGTGGCTTCGAGATCGAGAAATCGACATCCGCTGTCTGCGTCTCCGCCCCTACAAGCACGATGGCAAGACCTTCATCGACGTGCAGCAGATCATCCCCCTGCCTGAGGCGGTGGAGTATCAGGTGCAGGTGCGTGAGAAGGAGCAGCAGGAACGCCGCAGCAAAACCGAAAGGCACACAGCTCATATTCGTTTCTGGACGCAGCTCGTGGCACTCGCCCGCGCCAAAGATATGCGGCATGGCACCCGCAAGCCGGGCACTGCGCACTTTCTGACTGCCGGATCAGGCATCTCCGGGCTGCACTACAGCCACGTGGTGGTGAAAGACAGTGCTGCTGTGAACTTGTACCTCGATGTAGGCGACAAGCAGAAGAACAAAGCCCTCTTTGACAAACTGGAGGCCCAAAAGGCGGAGATTGACGTTCGGTTCGGAGAGCCACTGTTTTGGGAGCGGCTCGACAACAAGCGCGCCTGCCGCATCAAGCATGTGGTTTCCGTGGGTGGCCTCAGCAGTCCCGAAACCGAATGGCCCAACATTCAAAAAGCGATGATCGAGGCCATGCGGCGCTTGGAGTCAGCTCTGGGACCGGCGCTGGAGGGACTGAAGCCATGAGTGGTCTGACTGAGATGAGCGAGGCGTATAGCCTTCAGCCCGCGCTCAAAGTGAGGTGTTCGGACTGGTTCCAGAATTGGACCGCTTACGAGATCATTTACACGAATATTGAGATAATGAGCGATAGTGGCTTGCACTATGTATGAAACGAATTGTTCCAGACTTCGCTTGGTATTTGGCCGAAAGCACCCGGCTTGGACTAAAATCGCCGCGCTGCCCATTTGCATCGGTGCATGCCTGTCCACGATATTATCAAAGTCTCTCGTTGCTGGGAAAATCTGGCTGCACAGCCATTCCGAAGGACGAGGACGATGCGCTCAAAACGCGATGGGAAAAACATCCTTTGAGGCCGGCAACGGGAGATCAAGAGACCGGTATTTTTGGCGGTAGCGATGGGCCAAACGGTTATCACAACTTTTGCCCTGAAGTTGCCTATGACACTTTTCGTCTCTTTGCCACTTACCTGGGTAGGCACGTGGGAGAAATTGACCGAGATTTCGCGGCGACCCTATTGCAGAAGGAAGGCGCATCTCCCGATGATCCCCGCTGGAATTGGTGCTCGGTAGTCCCTCAGCACTACGTCGAATGTCCGCTCTACTCAACGTTGTCCCACGACTGGCCGAAACTTCTTCCCCCCCCGACAGCGGCACCATCTGCTGCAAGCGGTTCATCCGGTGTGAGGTTCGACGTTTTCATCTCGCACGCCAGCGAAGACAAGGATGACTTCGTCCGGCCTCTCGCTGCTGCTTTGACCTTGCTGGGACTGAAGGTGTGGTACGATGAGTGGACGCTGACTCTCGGAGATAGCCTACGACAAAAAATTGACGAAGGCTTGCTGGCCTCAGATTTCGGAATCCTCGTTCTGTCCAAAGACTTCTTCGCCAAGCCATGGCCGAAAGCCGAGTTGGGTGGGCTGTTTGCCCGCGAAATGGCTGGCCACAAAGTTATCCTGCCTGTTTGGCACAATGTCACACATGGACAGGTCGTTCAGTTTTCTCCAATGCTGGCCGACAAACTTGGTGCGCCGACAAATGAGGGGGTGGAAATTGTGGCCAACAAGATTTACGAAGCCGTTCGCCAATCCGCTAGACTGCCTGCTATTGGCATTGATTCAAAGGCAAACTGAATGAAAAGGCAGTCGAACTATCATATGGCTTCGTCAGAAAAAATCGCAGCTAGGACAGCGAGAAGCGGCTTTGGAGGCCGTGCGAGGGTTACGGCGTTGGATGCGTCAAAGCGGCTTCAAATGCTCGATGACGAGCTTCTGGCGGGGGGGGGATGATTGCTAGTCACTTCTTGCGTCTTACAAATTTCTTGCGCACAAACCGACATCTTTGTTGGCTATGCGTACAATAGTGGCAAATCAGACGGCTATAAAGGCGGTAGGACATTTCCAACCATCCACTTCACCAGCCACCTCTTAGGCAACACCTGCCTATCACAAACAATCACAATTGGATGACTAATCAACAGCTAGAAACACCAACGGCGGAAGCACCCGCTGAACTTCATCAAAAGAGCACTTCAATAGCATCCGACGCCATTTTGCGCAAATGGGTCACATGGTTTGGCGTCACAGGAACAGTCCTCCTCGGAGGTTTCTTCTTTGGATTCATAATGTACCAAACCATTTGGGGCGAGCCAGAGCCAACTAATTGGCTTACCATGCTCACACAAAACAACTATGCGGCTTTGGTAGGCACCCCCATGTCGGCAGTTACCGCTTTCTGCATCGTGTCCTTGCTGAAGGCTACCAGCGGCCCAATTGAGTTCGAGGCGCTAGGTTTCAAATTCCGAGGAGCGTCCGGGCCGATAGTTCTATGGGTCCTGTGTTTTCTTTCGCTCGTCGTTGCTTTTCGCCTGTTGTGGCCATTATCGCCTAACCAAGCGCTGGAGCGAACCGCTCCGGCCCTCACGCTGAACCGCCCGCACTCGCACAGAAAGGCGCTTTTTTTCGGCGTCGGGATGATTTGAACGTCTCAGCTTCGCTCTCTGCTTGCGTGTCGCAATGCCATATCAGGATAATAGCGGGTTAAGGGGACTGTGCCCGCCTCCGCTCCCACGTCCTGCGGCAGACTCCCTGTGCCTCCCAAGGCTTGGATGCTGTGAGAGTGAGTAAATTTGACCATCGCTTTAATGCCCTATGTCGTTGGATCTCGGAAAAGCGTGCCATGGAAAATTTTCGCCATACCCATTTTGCCACTGAGCGGCAGACGCCTTTCATTTCCGCATGAGACAAGCGAACTGGAAACGCGGCGTTCACGCCATCAGCCACCTCGCGAAGCATAGTTTCAAATTCGGCCTGTGATTTCCCCGCCTTTATGGTCTTGAACCAGTTCTTGTAGGCCCACTCGCTCAAGTGCTCAAACAAGGTGGCATTGCGCCCCACGGCTGACATTTCACGAGCTAGCGGCTTCCGTTTGTCTGCCTTGTCGAGGTAATCGTTGAGCGTGTCGAGTCGATACGGTTTCACGGCCTGCCAGTCAGTCTCCCAGCGTGAGCAAAGCGGGTTCTTGGAAAGGAAGCCAGGGTAAGCATGGTCTGCCCCTAGCCGGTTGGTCATGCCTCTTTCGACATCCTCAAAAAACTTCATGGCCCGTCGGCTGGATGTGTCAAAAGCAGTGACGGGTGATTCCAATAAATAGCCTGCGTGACCATGCCCATTGGCCCGGTTCAAAGCGATGAAATTGGGAGGTGGGCAGCCGCGATTCTCTGCCCGCGTGTATGCATCTTCACCGTCGATGTCGAACATAATCCATCGCCAGACCAGTGGCGTGTTGTGCTGGATGTTGGCATAGCCTGCCGCTCTTGTGGCGTCCATTATGCGGAGCCGTCGGCCAAGTTGATTCGTGCAATAGGGTCTTTGCGGCAGCGTCTGAAAATAGACCTCTCGCATGGGTTGAGAAGCATTCATGGTGCGATGTGGTATCGCTTGCCAATGACTCCAAAACGCCTACTATCAGTGGCATCTCAACCCCACAAAACAGCAGCCCGTTTTCCATCACTGGAGCGGGTTTGTTGTTGGGTTAAACGCTCTGCGATGAGGCCTGAATGAAGTCGCGAATGCTGGCGCAATCAAACAGGCGGCGGCCCTTCAATGCTCCCGGCTTGCGAATGGACACGCTGCGAATCTTTCGCTCATTGGCGAGGTTGTAGAGATACGAGCGGGACAGCCCGAACAAGGCGCGGGCGGTGCGATGATCTGCGAATTCCGGCAGTGATGTTACTGTCGCCGATTGCGGGGAGGGGGATGTTGTCTTCATTGAAGACTCCTATTATTCACCCAGATTTATGGATGTCCGCTATGATTCCACCCAGCGGAACTGAGCGGCCAAAAAGAGTAATACATACATAAATACATAAATACATGGATGCATGGATGAATGAACATATTTGAAAATCCAAACGGCCAGCGTTCAGTAAACTCCATGCGCAAAAGAATCACTTTTTCGTCATCCACAAAATAGCTTCCGCCGTTCGATAGCCACCATTGTCAAGCACAGCCACTAGCGGCTCATACTTCCTCCATTCGGAATATAATGCACATGGGGAAGGCAAAGAGGCTGCTCTAAAGAGAAGCTCCTCCAACGTGCGTTTTTTATTCAGAGACGGCACAGCCCTGCGTCGTTCATCCCCCTGATGCTCCCTCAGCCCCAACTCATCAAAAAGTTTCGCAATTCTCCCAGTCTTAAGCGGGCTAGAACCTTGCCCCAGCAGATTGACGACGCATTTTTGAGTAGGCTGTTGTTTCCTACCTTGGAGGAAAAAAAATACCAGTAAGACTTGGAGGCGTTGGTGCATGTTCCGGCGTCGCGTAAATAGTCTAAACGGATCGCTCCTTTGCAAATTCTTGATACCTTCGCAGGTCAAGCTCAGCACCTCGTCTTTCCGCCGCGCTAATCGTGCGGCAATGATGGCTCCAATTTCCGTTGCGACTAACTTCTCAAGCTCTTCACGACCCAAACTTCTTGCAAGAAGCAAAGCCCCTGAAACCACGCTCAACTCGTGCTCCCAGTTACTCAAACCGTCAATCTTAGCCCAGTATTTAGCAGGAATTTTGAGTGATCTAAGGAGCTTCAATTGATCAACATCAAAACCCGCTATCAGTGCCAGACTTGCCATGAGCGCCTCATTCCGTCGCGCAGCCGCATCTTTCACGCCACAGCCCTCCAAAGGCGTGGAGCTTTAGCCACCACACGGGACTGTGCTTCCGTATCAAGGTGCACATAGCGGCGGTGCGCTTCATCGGTGGAATGCCCGCTCATGGCCTTCGTGACGGCCTCCGGCGCGTCGGAGTTCGCCAGCCGGGAAATCATCGTGTGCCGTAACGAATGGAAGCTCAGAGCGCTGAAACGGCGGCCCTTGCCCTTCCGCGCCTCGCCTTGCTCACGGTCAATGCCTGCCTTGTCCAACAGGCGGGCGAACGCATTCGACAACCCGCCTGCGCTGCCCGTTGTCTTCCCATAAAGCGACGGGAAAAGCGGTGCGTCCTTCTTCATCGGAATGGGCAGGCTCTTGAAGTAATCGCGAAGATCGGAGGCCATGACGACCACGGTTTCCCGCTCGCTGGCTCGCTGCTTTCGGTGCGCTGTCTTAGCCTCACGAAAGCGAAGCAGTTTCCCACCTTCAATGTTCAGGCGTGAGAGGTTCGCGGCATCATTCAAACGAATCCCCGTGTGATAGGCGAACAAGATCATGCCCTGCCATTCCGTGTCCGCCACCGCGAGCAAGGCACTCACCTGCGCATCCGTGAACGGGCGTCGTTCCTCGCTCATGGCGCTGGCCATGGGCCTCACAGCCTGAACGGGATTAGAGAGAATGACCGCCTTACGGCGTGCATCCTCGAACACACCATTGAGCACCTTGAGAGCAAAGCCTGCGGTGCCTGCGGTCTTGCCTGCCTTCATTTCTGCATCACGGAACGATTCAATCTCTTGCGCTGAGACGCTGGCAATGCGGGCGTTTGAGCGTGGCTCGCCAAGATGGGCAAGGAAGCCATCGAAGATCGGTTGATAGCGCTTCAGCGTCCCTGACTTCGTGCCGCGTGCCTCCAGGCTGGCAACGTAGTCGGTGAAGTGTTCACGGGTGGAACGGGTGTCCAACCCTTCCCCGTGCGTGCGCTCCATGAGTTCATTGAGCATCTTCACAGCAGCGGCGCGGGTCAGTTCTGCCCCCCTGGCCTTTTTCGCGGCTTCCTCGAAAGCCTCCGCAGCCTTCATTGCCAGCTTTCGGTCTTCCAGCTTCGTGGACCGCTTTACCTGCTTCCCCGTCTCATCGGTGAAGCAGGCCGTCCAATAGGGTGAGTTCGGGTGTTTCCAGAGCGAGGCCATAATGTGCTGCTGAAAACGGTAAGAATAAAAGTAAGAATGTCCACACCTGTTTTTCGGTGTCCCATTTTGTCTTTTCCCCAGTGAAATTAAAATCCGAAAGGGGGAGGATAGAAACCCTCGTTCTATCCATTGAACTACGGGGACAACGAACGCCCGGCACTTTTCCACCGGTTCCCGCCATCATTCAACTCCCGAATGCAAGTTGCAACCCCCTGCCTCACCCACTTTTCTCCCTCCCCACCCCGACCACTCTTGGGACCACCGTTTCCCACGGCCACCCCCACTCCCTGAAACATCCCCTCCCCTCCCACGTTTCCCCCTCACTTATATAGAGAACACCAGCCCATGAGCACCCGCCCCCTCTCCCGCCGTCACTTCCTCACCACCACCGCCGGCCTCGCCGCCAGCACCTTCACCAGCCCCAATCTCCTCCTCCGCGGCCAAAACGCCTCCGCCAAGCGCCTCAACCTCGTCCAGATCGGTGCCAACGGCAAAGGCCTCGCCGACACCGGCATGGTCACCCTCAATCATAACATCATCGCCATGGTCGATGTCGACTCCAAGCGCCTCGAAGAAGCCGCCAAAAAGCGCGAAAAGCACCACCTCGACTCCTCCCAGCCCGCTCCCCCCGCCCCCAAGCTCTACCAGGACTTCCGCAAGATGTTCGACGAAATGTCGAACCAGATCGACGGCGTCATCGTCTCCACCCCAGATCACACCCACTACCTCGCCGCCATGCACGCCATCAAGCACGGCAAGCACGTCTGCGTCCAGAAACCCCTCTGCAACTACATCTCCGAAGTCCGCGATCTCCACCGCGCTGCCAAAGACGCCAAAATCGTCACCCAGATGGGCAATCAGGGCCGCACCATGGACGGCCAGCGCATGGCCAAAGAATGGATCGAGCAGGGTGCCATTGGCACCCTCAAAGAAATCCGCCTCTGGACCAATCGCCCCATCTGGCCCCAGGGCCCTATTAAGAAGAAGCTCGTCGAATGCCCCGCCAATCTCGACTGGGACCTCTGGCTCTCCTGCGAGCCCTCCGAGCCCTACTTCGAGTTCGACCTCGACCCAGTCACCGCCAAAAAGAAACAGCGCTCCCCCGGCCCCGCCCCCTTCAACTGGCGCGGCTGGTGGCAGTTCGGCTCCGGCGCCCTCGGCGACATGGGTTGCCACATCATGGACTCCACCTTCTCCATCCTCGGCCAGCTCATCCCCGAAAAGATCGAAGCCGAATCCGGCCCCATCACCGCTCTCAATGCCCCCATGTGGTCCAAGCTCATCTACCACATGCCCGCCGGCAAACACCCCGCTATGACCGTCTCCTGGCACGACGGCGAAAAAGACGGCACCCCCAATAAGCCCGAGCGCCACCCCGACATCCCCGAAGAAACCTACAAAAAAGCCACCTCAGGCATGATGTTCATCGGCACCGACGGCGTCATCTTCGAAGGCGACGCCTACTGCAAGAGCCCCATCATCTATCCTTTGGACAAGTACACCCAGGTCCGCCAAGACATGAAGTCCGGCAAGATCAAGCAGACCGAAACCCGCTCCGTCATGCCAGACAATCCCCAGGGCGAGTGGGCTCACCACATCGTCCATGGCGGCCTCCCCTCCTCAAACTTCGACTACTCCGCCCCCCTCACCGAATTCGTCCTCCTTGGCAATCTCGCCATCCGCGCCCAGCAGACCGTCCAGTGGGACAAATCCGCCATGAAAGTCACCAACGTCGAAGCCCCCAACCAATTCATCACCCGCCCCTCCTACCGCGACGGCTGGAAAGCCTGATCCAAAGGCATCGGGGTCTCCTGACCCCGATCCTATCCGGCAACTGGAATCCCACATCAACCTTCAAACAACAACGGCAGCGCTCACCTGCTGCCGTTTTTTCATACCCTCAAACTCTCGAGAAACCCAGCGCCTCTTTGTGGTCACGCCCTTAGGCGGTCCGAAACCCTAGCACTCCGCCATTCCCTCCTCGGGCACCACCTGCACGCACACATCACAGGTAGGCAGGCTTGTTCCCATGCCACCTCGGAACATCGCCATGCGCACTTCTGGAAATCGCTTTCTGAAAATGCCATCTCTGCTCCAGCCAACTCCAACGAGAGCTGCGAAGTAGAGCCCCTCTCGATATACCATGCACGGCACCCTGCAGTTCCTTGCCAAGGCCCCTCCGTTCACCCATTTCGTCCCTGCGCACATCAGCCACATCCGGGGCAGTTCACAACACCATCCACTTCGTCATTTCCGGCCTCTTAGAATCTGCTTAAGCCTCCTGTCTCCCACTTTTGCATCTTGCGGAAGAAACCGCGCCGCGATCTCCGCAGCAGCCGCATGTTGCTCATCCGCCTCCTGATCACGACCAAGAGCACGAAGCAACTCAGCGTGATTATAAAGATCCACGGCGATCTCAGGATGCGATGCCCCGTGCGTTGTCCGGTCCGCAATCACGGCGGCGCGGTAGAACCAGTCCGCCCGCCGCAATCGGCCTTCCTGCCAATAGATGTGGGCAAAATTGTTCAGCCGTGTGCCCAGACGCGCATTCCTCCTGCCGAAAGCCTTGCGATCGATCTCCATGGCACGTGCGAGTGCCTGACGTGCTTCTGGCAGATGCCCCATGAGCTGCAGGTTGCGTGAAATATTGTTCAAGGTAGATGCCAGATCCGCATGCTCGCTACCCAGCTTTCCCTTCTGAATATCGAGTGCACGGAAGCAAAGAGCCAGTGCCTCATCCACCCGCTCCTGCTGCTGCCGCATCAAGGCCAGGTTGATGCACGCAGTGGCCACCCGGAGATGCACCGGACCATGCAGCGCCTCATCAATGAAGAGCGCCCGCTGAAACGCCTCCTCCGCTTCAGTATGTCGCCCCTGATCCACCAGCACTAAGCCAAGATTGCTCCAGCCATCCGCCACTTCACTGTGTTCGTCACCAAAGACGTTTTTATCATGGAGAAGAGATTCCCGAAGCAGGCGCTCCGCCTCCTCCAGGTCCCCACGCGCCCTCAGCAGCAGCGCCAGATTGTTCGAATCGCGCCCCACCGCAGGATGTTTGGCACCATACGTCGCAAGGTCAGCCGCAAGCGCCCGGCGTAGGCAGTCTTCCGCCTCAACAAAACGGCCGAGGTCCTGCATCAGCAGTCCCAGATTGCTCAGCAGCGTACATACCTCCGGATGCTGCCACCCGTGCTGGGCAGTCAGGATCTCAAGCGCCTCGCGATACACCGCCTCCGCCTCACCATACGCCCCCATTCGCCAAAACAGGACACCCTGGGTCGCGAGGCTCGCAGTACGCTGCAAGCTGCCTGCCCGCAGATTCGCATCCTCAATCCGGCGAACTTGGGTGATGAAACATAGCGCCTCCTCAAAGCGGTTCATTCCCACATAGAGTCCGGCTAGGTTGTTCAGCGCCGCGCATGCCTCGTCGCTCTCGACCATGCCCAGCTTCTCATACAGGGAGAGTGCATGCAGGTAATGCTTCTCGGATTGGGCCAGCTCGTCCAGCCGCTCTGCCACCACGCCGAGATTCCCCTCCAGCACCGCCACCTCAGCACTCCCTGTCCCTAGTGATGAGGCATGCAAGGCCTTCCCACGCCGCAGGCATGATTGCGCCTCCGAGTACGCCGCCTTGCGCAACAGTAGAACGCCGAGCTGGCCCAAAAGCCGTCCCGTCGGCTGCGGCAGGCCCGCCTGCTCGCCCCACTCACTGATGGCGAGGATGTGCGGCCTCAGCGGCTCCCATACCGACCAGGCTTCGGGCTGATAAGGATTCCCAGTCGCAAATGCGTCCACCACGCCCAGCGAGTCCTCGAGCGCCTGCTGCCGCTCCTCCGGCTGCAGAAGACGTGAACGCGTCACTTCCTGCACCAGCCGGTGTATCTGTATATCGTCGTCCCCCCTCAGCTTTATCAGGGTGTAATCCACCAGTTCCTTCAGGGCCGGCATCAGCCTCACACGGACCGTTCCTAGCCTCCCCCGTACTATCTCGGCCGCCTTGTCCGTGCGGAACAGGCCTCGTGGAGCAGGCTCGGTAGAGAGCCAGCAGAGCATGCGAAGAATCGCGCACGCCTCCTCTCCCAGCTCAGAGACGCTCGTCTCCCAAGTCGTCGCCACGCTCCTGGGATAGCGCATCAGGTCCTCGTTGAACCACCCTCGCACCCCGGCATCCTCCCGCTGCCAGCGTTCACGATACTCGCGAAAGCTCAGCCCGTGCTTGTCCACATACGCCGCTGCCTGCTCCAGTGCCAGGGCCAGAAAGCCTACCTCACCTGCCAGCGCTTGCGACTCTTCCTCGTCATCTGGCAGCTTTTGGCGGGCCAAGCATTTCTCCAGCAGATATTGCACACACGCATCCTCTGGAAGCACATCCAACGCGAGTGGATGAACACCTTCGCTCCAGTCCGCAATGCGGCTCGTCACAATCACATGCCCGTTCGCCAGCCTGGGCAGCAAGGCTCGCACCGCCTGTGCCGCCTCCAGCGTGTCAGCATTGTCTAAAATCAGCAACCAGCCGCTCTCCGTCTCCATCCAGTGTAGAACAGCGGCAAGCTGCCGCTGCTCATCGCTTTCGGTTGCACTCTGCTGGAGCGCCAGGGCCTCAGGCTTGGCCAGCTGGGCCAGGTTGGCCCACAAAATGGATGGCATCTCCGCAGACACAAATAGCACAGCCTGGTAGGTGTCATCGAACGCCACCGCATACTCAACCGCTAGACGTGTTTTGCCAATCCCTCCCAGGCCATACAGCGCCTGAGCCGGCACCAGAGCTGCGGCACCGCCTGAGTTGATAAAGTGTTTCCGCAGCTCGGCCAGTTCATTTTCACGACCCAGGAAATGCGCCCCCAAAGTTGCATACGGAAGTACTCGCGGCTTGCGTGGCCGCAGTGGTCTCACTGTGGGATAGTCAATGGCACGCACCAGACGCTCCATCTCCTCCTTGTTCTCAAACGACCACCATAGCTGGTCCACGCGTCGCCCCATGACCTCCTCGCGGTGCCGCCGCTGAAGCTCTTGTTTCTCCTCCGCCTCCGGTTCCGCTCCCTCATTATCAAACACGCACCCCTCCATGGCCACCAGCACATGTCGCGGCTTGGAAAGCAGCTCCGCAAAGTCCCACTCCAACTGCGTGAAAGATCTCTGTCCACCCGCTGGCATCGGCCTACCCGGTTCCAGTCCATGCTGAAAGCCCACCAGAAACAGCACCGCATCGCTGATCTGCACCCTCTCCCACAGATGACGGCGTACAGCTTCATAAATCATCGTGGGAAACATCTCCTCATCGATCACCTCCACTCCCTTCTCCCGAATAATGGCCGCCGCCGCCTCCCGATAACTGCGCAAATCAGCCGTCGTTGAGCTTACAAAAACACGGTAAGGGCGGCTCATGCACAGATCTTGTGCTCATTGTCCTCATAGTGCAATGACCTTCCATTTTGAATATTCCTGAATAAAGCTGAATAGCCTCATATTGACGCAAATGGTTCGCCCTCCCTCTAATAAATAGAGCGTCACAACCGGCCCGGCAAAACGCAGCAGAGTCCACCGCAAGGCGGGATCGCACCTACTTTCTGAAAGTGGCAGTCAATCCGGTCTTAAGCTATCCGTCCTCGCCCCGTAAGCATGAGCTTTCTCAGACCTGCGCCTTGAAAGCACGAGAGAGAAGCTGGTCAGAAAACTCCATTCAAGCACCTGCCCAAAAGGGCGCTTCACAAGACACCGCCTGCGATCTAATACACCGTCTGCAATCCGAAAGAGAATAGCAATCAACCAAAGTCGGTTCTAAGAACAGGTGCTTCAACGCAGCCCCGCTTACAAGCCCCGGGTGAGCCGCGACAACAATTGGTCACGCTTCTCATTTTCCTTGCCGACCTCGGCGGCAAATTCCTTCACCCTCCGGCGCAGATCTTCTGAGGGTTGTGTCAAGAGAGAGGATGCTTTGGAAGCTTTAAGCCTCTCAAAGTCTGCAAGGAATACGGCACTGAACAAAGACGCCCTCACGACATCTAGGTCAATAAGAGGCTGGCCACAGGAACTGCACAGATGAGTAGAGTTCTCATCGATGGGCGACCCACAACTCTTGCACTTGGTGTTGAGAGGATGGCCCACCGGGCATTTCCCCCTCACGCTCTCAATTCGGTATTTGGTGGGCACAAAGAAAAGATTGGTATTGTCACACCCGATGCTGACCGTGTGGCAATCTGGATTTTCGCAGCACCCGCATCTTGAAGGTGGATCAACAGAAGCCAGCTTCAGGTCCATCTGAAAATCCAGCTTCTTGGCAAGCGCGCGCAGCTTGGCAGCAGAGATACTTTGGTCACCGCTCTCAATCTTAGACAGAGTGCCTTGTGACAAAGATAGATGCAGGCTCTTGGCGAATTCGCTCTGCCCACAATCCCCCCGCTTGGCTCGTACATCCAAACCAAATTTTTGTCGCGCTGCTAAAGAAATTGTAGACTGGGATGCCACAAATGCGGAATTATTTGAAATATATTCCTCAATGCGACTCACCGCATTCTCATTTTCAAAAAATGGCAAAATTCCTAGTTGTAACAACTTAATAATTAGAACTTCTTAACTATTATCCAAACATCTATGTCCGCTCCTAAATCCCGGATGGTTGGCAGCCTCTCTTCTATCGAGTCTACACGAGCGGCTCTCGCACGCTGGTTGCCTGCCGCCGTGGGACTTGCAGACATGTCCGAATTTCTGCTCCTCCTCCCTCACTTAGAGCTACGAGTGAATGGCTGCCCCAAAAAAAATGCGGCTCGTTTCTTGGACTTGCTCGCAAACCTGGATGCCCGCAGGCTGACCCAGCCATGGGACAAAACAGCCTGCCAGTTTGAGCTGCCCAATCCCATGTTTCTGGGGATCGAACGCGTTATCACCCAGCCCCAACCAGACCAAAATTCATCCCGGGCTGTGCCGACGAAAAAGTATCACGTAGCCCTAAGCTTTGCCGGTGAGAAGCGGCCCTTCGTCAGACGTGTGGCGAGCGTGCTTCAGACTCGGCTGGGCAACGAGCGCGTGCTATATGATGACGAGTTTCAATCCCTCTTTGCCCGCGTCGATCTAAGTAAACATCTCCCCGCTTTGTACTCCGCAGAGTCAGAGCTCATCTGTGTGTTTCTATGCGACGATTACTTTGAGAAAGAATGGTGTCTTTTGGAGTGGACTCACATCTGCCAGGTGCTCGCGACCAAGGACCAGCATCGGGTCATGCCCCTATATTTTGGTCAGTTGCCAGACCGGCCAGAGCTCAAAATTTTGTCAGGTAGTGGCCTGCTAAAAATAGGCACCTCAAAAACCAAAACTGCCAGCCAAGTGGCCTCCCATATCCTCAACCGCCTAGAAAACATTCTAACCTCAAACCCTCCCCCCATCCCCCTCGACTCCTGACCTCAGCCCCCCCTTGGTCCTCAAGCTGGACGGCCTCGGCTGCGTGGTAGAAGCTGCTACGCGGCAGTTACATGCCGAGGCGGATCTGACGAAAGCTGGTGCCAATGCCGATCTGCTCTGCCACATCAGGCACAGGCCAGCCCAAGATGACCGCGGCCACTTCCCGGTCTCTGAAATCACTGCTGTTACGTTTCCGATTCAGGGGCTACATGGTATTTCAAACTTTAAACTCTGCTTCCCATCCACTCCCTCACCGACTCCGCAATCTCCTCCGGCGTTGCGCAGTTCACCGGCACCGCAGCCGCCCGACCCTGGCAGTCCACACCGTACAGCTTGCTCATCTGCCTCAGCGCCCTGAGCCGCACCGACAGCATGGGCGGATTGGTCATTGGCGACACCGCCCCGACACCCCACTCTTTCTCGCCCCCCGCATTCCCCTGCACCTCAGCAAACGTCCCCACCACCGTCTCCCACAGCGCCACACTGACCTGCTCCCGCAGCGCCGTGACATCCCCCTCCGACTTCGGAGCCCGCACTGGCAGCACCCTCTCCGGCTTCGGCACCAGCGCCGCCCGTGCCGCACAGCTTTCCCGCCAGAACTCCCGCACCTCCCACAGGCGCATCCCCAGCACCCCCGCCGCCGCCCGCAGCGACAGCCCCCGGCGCACTCGCAGCTCGAACACCAGATCCGCCCCCGTCAGCCCCTTCCCCCGCGCCCGCGCCAGCCACCGCCGCAAACTCGCCCGCTGCACCCCACGCCGCCGCACCTTGGCGCGGCTTGCACGTTTTTTCTTTGGAGAAGAAGCATCCATCATCAAAGCCGTCAAAAGTTGATGGCAGGCCCTGGTATTCATCACCCGCCCACCACATCATACCACAACCCTTGGGTCCGCTTTTTCAAATTCAAGCTCTTTGTTTAAAGCTCCAGGATCGTCCGAGGCGTACAGCCTGAAATCAGTTCATTCCCTTGCCAATTCTCTGCCCCCTCCGCCTCTCTGCTCCTCTGCGGCAAAAACGAACGGACCCACGCCAGCCATTCGCCCGAATAACATTCCTGAATCCGGAATTTCTGAATGCCTTGATCAGCGTTTAATGAGCGTCATATCAGCGGTTAAAAATTCTGGTTCTGGCCGCGCTGCCCCTCGGTGAAACGCCCCGATTTGAACCGCTCATGTGACGCTAACAAGACGCTAATCATCCAGCAACTAGACAGCACCTGCGGTCCCCTTGGCTGGATCATTCAAATATTCAGGCAAAGGAATGTGACGGGAAACAAATTCCCCTGCCAATCCATTCCCGTGCCAATTTCCACGCCTCCGCAACGCCAGAACCCGCTGTCCACCTCCAAAGAAACCGCCATGATTCCAGAATAACATTCCCAACTCCGGAGCCGAGCAAACGAGACCGACGACCGCCGGAAGAGCGAAGCAAATCAATTTCTGAATGCCTTTATTAGCGTCTCATGAGCGTCATATCAGCGGTTAAAAACTTCTGGTTCTGGCCGCGCTGCCTCTCGGTGAAACGCCCAGATTTGAACCGCTCATGTGGCGCTAACAAGACGCTAATCATCCAGCAACAAGACAGCACCTGCGGTCCCCTTGGCTGGATCATTCAAATATTCAGGCAAAGGAATGTGACGGAAAAAATCCCCTGTCCCCATTCCTTTGCTCTCCATTCCTTTGCAAAAAAGCACACCCACCAAACTACCCCGCCCCGCCGCAACAACAAAAAGCCCCGAGCCCCTTCTCAGGAACTCAGGGCAAACGACTGCAAACCATCGCAAACAACGGCAAACCACCGCCAACTTCCCCTTCCCCTACCGCAGATTCACCGCACCCCCATCAATCGGGTAGGAACTGCCCGTCACAAAGGAGGCCTCATCGCTGCACAGATACAGTGCCAGCGCCGCAATCTCCTCCGGCTTGGCCATGCGCCCAATCGGCTGCGCCTCACTCAGCTTCTGAAACATCTCTGCTTCCTGGCCCGGATACGTCTTTGCCAGATACCCGTCCACAAACGGCGTGTGCACCCGCGCCGGAGCGATGCAATTGCAGCGAATCCCCTGCTTGATGAAATCCTTCGCGATGGAGTACGTCATCATCAAAACCGCGCCCTTCGTCATCGAATAAGCAAAGCGGTCCGCCAGCCCCATCTGCGCCGCGATGGAGCACATGTTGAGGATCACGCCATAGTTCTTGGCCGTCATGTGCGCCAGCGCCGCTTGCGCGCAGGCATGCACGCCCTTGATGTTCACCCGGTGCAGGCGGTCCATGTCCTCCTCCGCCGTGGTCAAGGCCGTGCCGATGTGCGCGATGCCCGCGTTGTTCACCAGCACGTCGATCTTCCCATGCGTGGCTGCCACCTCATCAAAAATCGCCTTCACCTCCGCATAGCTGCCCACATCACAGGCCGAACCACGGGCACTGCCGCCGGCAGCCTGGATCTGATCCACCGTCCCCTGCGCCGCCTCCTGCTTCAAATCCAGCACCTCCACATGCGCCCCCTGCTTGGCGAAAAGAATGGCGATGGCCTGGCCGATGCCTGATCCGGCCCCGGTGATGATGACGGTTTTATTGGCGAGTGAGAACATGAGCAGAAGAGAACTGTGATTGGCAGCCCTTTTTTACCCCTTTCGCCGTTTTCGCCAAACAATTCTGAGTTCCCCCGCACGAATCCCACCAATCCACCCACCACCTCACGCATACCACCGCTTGATTCTACTTTGGCGAGTTCTGGACGGCACCTTGAACCCAAGGCGTCTCATGCCGTCGGATAAAGAGGCCTGCCTTTCACAGCTCCCTGGACGGCGCACCTTTTTGATCGCCAGCGACGCGACAGACCCGAAATCACGGACCCGCACAGCAGTTCCCTACCATTCCTGACGCGCCCTGAAGGGCTGGTAGGGATGCGTTGTGCGCGTCCCTGGAATCCTTCGTCCCAGCGCTGTCTCGCAGCCCCAGCGCACCGCATCCCATCCAGCGCTCCACCTCCCGCCGCAGCCTTTTTCATCTCACGGCCATCGCGTTGCAGAAGGGTTGGTTGTCCAGAGGGATGGTCAAATGATGAGGGGTAGAATGATTTTTCCGGAGGGCTGTAGGTGTGGGGGCACGCTTTCTACGCGAATAACCGCGAATAACCGCGAATCAGAACCCGCCCAGCGCCATTCGTGAAAATTCGCGGTTATTCGCATCATTCGCGTTGGAAACTCCCGGCCCGTAACCGGGGCATTCCTGCCCCCTCTGAGTCCCCCGCCACTCATCCCCCTCTTGCGCTTTTTTGCGCCCCATTGCGGCCACCTCAACTCTGGATTCTTCCCAACAACCGCAAACAATCGCCAACCACTGTCAACAACCGCAAACTCCCCCGCCCCCCGCCCCCTCTACTTCTTCCCCTTCTTCTTTCCCGCCTCGGGATCCACCGGCAGAAACGCCGCGAACCGGCTCTCCAACCGCTTTGGCATCACGCACTGAATCTCCGCCAGACCCGTTTCATAGTCCTCGCTCAGCATCTTCCCTTCCTGATGGATCAGCGCCACGAGGTCCATGCGATCCAGCGGCAGGCTCAGCGTCAGCCGCACCACACGGTCGATCAAGAAATCATGCAGGCGATGCAGCAGATCGTCCATCCCCTGCCCCGTCTTCACCGAAATAGTCACCGCCTCAGGAAACTCCCGCTTCAGCTCCATCAGCCGCGGATCATCGATCAAATCCACCTTGTTGAGCACCAGCAGCACCTTCTTCTCCCCCGCGCCCAGCTCCGCCAGCACCTTGGACGTGGTCTGGTAAAACTCCACGGCCTGCAGTGAACTGGCGTCGATGACGTGAATCAAAAAGTCCGCCTGAATGGCCTCCTCCAGCGTGGCGCGGAATGACTGCACCAGATCATGCGGCAGATTGCGAATGAAGCCCACCGTATCCGTCACCAGCAACGGCTGACCATCCGGCAGCTCCATCCGCCGCGTCGTCGTGTCCAGCGTGGCAAACAGCTTGTTTTCCACATACGCATCTGCCTCCGTCAGCTTGTTCAGCAGCGATGACTTCCCCGCATTCGTGTAGCCCACAATGGCCGCATGCGGCACCGGCGTGCGGAGGCGGTCCTTGCGCATCGTCTCCCGCTGCTTCTTCACTTCTTCCAGGTCCGCCTTCAGCTTGTCCAGCCGCTTGCTCGCCAGACGGCGGTCCACTTCCAACTGCGTCTCCCCTTCACCACGCGCCGCACCCGCGCCGCCCACCCCACCGCCGGCGCCACCGCCCTGACGGTCCAAGTGAGCCCACATGCGCGTCAGCCGCGGAATCGAGTACTCCATCTTTGCCAGCTCCACCTGCAGGCGCGCCTCACGCGTCTTCGCCCGCATGTTGAAAATGTCCAAAATCACCTCATGCCGGTCGATCACACAGATATCGCCCTCACTTTCCCAAGCCCGCTGCTGCCCCGGACTCAGCTCATTGTCCCAGACAATGACATCCGCCCCCAGCTCCTTGGCCTCCTTCATGAGCTCCGCCGATTTCCCGCTGCCAATGAGGTAGCGCGCCGTGTGCTCTCGCGCAAAAACCAGCTCCTTGCCAATGATGTTGATGCCCAGCGTACCCACCAGTTCGGCCAGCTCCTCCAGCAGATCAGTCGCTTCCTGCTTCTGGCGGCGGTCAAAGTACGCACCGACCAGAAAAGCGTTTTCGACGGCATTGGGTTTTTCTCGGATGTCAAACATGGGGTAGCCAGTATGGAGCACGCCAGCGCATTGCCAAGCTGCGTATTCCATGCCATGAACACCCACATGACACGCCGCCACCTTCTGCTCAGCCTCTGCCTCGGTCTCGCCGCCTGCGATTCCTCAGACACCGCCCCCCTCCCGCTGAACCTCTACGAATGCGACGCCGGCGAAACCGCCCTGCGCCACCTCATCACCCAACTGCCCGACATCAATCCCGGCGTCGCCAAAAGCTACTCCATCGTCCTCGGCGAGATCAACCGCGACGGTATGACCCCGGCCACCGATGAGTTCACGAAACGCTTGGCCGACTTGAAGCTCAAATTCATCAACGCGCAATTTTTGAAGGACATCGAGCCCGACCACACCATTGCGGATCCCGACACAAGACTCGCCGCATTTGTCCTCCAGCTGCGCAGCCTCCAGCCCACCAGCGCCACCACCTGGGACGCCGAAGTCGGCTGGAGCTACAAAAAGGAATTCGCGCGCATGAAAGTGCAACTCGAAGTCAAAAATGGCAAAACCACCGTGGTAAGCTTCAAAAACCTCGAAAGCTCTTCATCCAAAACACCAGCGGTCAATTAAGCCCGCCGTGGTCATCCACGCTGTCCACATCCATTTGCCTCACCCGCTTGCGATCCCGTTCATTTTGAACGGCATTGCGCAGCTTTTCACGCACCGCCTCAACCCCAGGAATGGCACGCATGACGAGGGAGGGTGTCGTGGCGTCAGAGGTGATCAGCGTCAAATTGCCAAGCCCTACCATTCGTAGCAGCAGTGGCTGTTCCATGGTGTAATCACGCACGCGGAAGAGTTCCAGTTCATCGACCTTTTTGTTGAGAATCCCTGCACGAATGCGCAAGCGCTGGCTGGTGAGCTCATAAGTGGTGCATTTCGTGACCCACCAGCGGAAGAGCCACATCATCAATGGAATGATGAGCGCCACATAACCGAGCATGCCAACGCCTGCCGTTGCCAGACCGAACACGGTAGCGGCAAAGCCGATGCCCCCGGCAAGCAGGAGGCAGAAGAAGTAATACCAGAAGTGAACCCACTGGGAGGTGTGACCGGACCAGAGGGTGGTTTCCGCTGCGGCGGAGGGAGCGGGAGCTTCGTCAGTAGCCATGATGTGCGAGGGTGTGTGAGTTTTGGATGCGGTTGGAAAATCAGAGCAACGATTTGATCTCATCGAGCGCCTGCTTGGTACGCTTGATGCCTTCGATTTCGGTGTGCTTGTCGCCTTCGTATTCGATGCCGATGTAGCCATTGTAGCCAGCCTTGACGACGATGTTGATCAGGCGCTCGAAATCGAGGGTCATCTCGCGGCCTTCGCGGCGGTCTTCGGTGTAGAACTTGCCAGCGCCGGTGTCCCAGTCATAGGCCTTGGCGCTCATGCCCTTTTTCACCCAGGGCATGAACTCACGCAGACCTTTGTAGGGGTTGTAGAGTTCGCCTTTGACGCGGTCGGTGTAGAAATTGCCGAAGTCCGGCAGAATGCCGACGCGGGCGTGGTCTGCTGCTTTCATGACTCCGGTGAGCCAGAGGCCGTTGCTGGAGAGGCCGCCATGATTTTCGACCACGACGAAGAGTCCGCGTTTGTCGCCTTCCACGCACAGGCGATGCAGGCCATCGGCGGCGAGTTTCATCTGCTCGTCCCCGCTGAGCTTCGGATCGCTGGCGGCATTCACGCGTATGCTGTGGCAGCCGAGGGTGGCAGCGGCATCGAGCCACTTGAGATGATTTTCAACGGTCTTCGCACGCTTGGCCTCATCGGGATCGCCGAGATTGCCTTCGCGGTCGCACATGATGAGCAGGCCTTTCACGCCTTCGCCTTCCTGGCGCTTTTTCATTTCGCCGAGGTAGGCGGCGTCAGCGGCCTTGTCGAAGAACATCTGGTTCACATACTCGACGCCATCGATGCCGAGGCTGCGGGCGATCTTGCAGAAGTCGAGATGCTCGTGACGCTCCGCGCCGCCTTTTCCAAAGATGCCTTTGTTCAACGACCACTCAGCCAGCGAGATTTTGAATGGTGGTTCCTTGTCAGCGGCGATGACTTGGCGTGAACCTGCAGCGGCAATGGCTGTAGTGACGAGTTGAAGAAAGTGGCGGCGGGAGGTCATGGATGTGGTAGCGCCCACTATGATGTGAGGAGCCCCCAAACCTCCAGCAGAATTTTTGCCCCGACTTTGTAACCCGAGGCTTATGCGGCCTTGCGTTCCACGCGCTTGCGCAGCATGGCCGCACGCTCGCCTTTGACGACGCCTTCGTTGATGGTGACGCCGCGCACGTCCATCCGGCTGGGCACGTCGTACATGACGTCGAGCATGATGCGCTCGAAGATGCTGCGCAGACCGCGTGCACCGGTGCCGCGTGTCACGGCCTCCTTCGACATGGCAAGCATGGCGTCACGTGTGATGGAAAGCTCCACGCCGTCCATGTTCATCAGTTTCGCATACTGCTTGATCAAAGCGTTTTTCGGCTCGGTGAGCACTCGCACGAGTTCCTGCTCTGTTAGGGACTCCAGCGAGCAAACCACTGGCAGACGACCGATGAACTCAGGAATCAGGCCAAATGACAGCAGATCTTCAGGCTCGACTTCAAACCTGGATTTAGCCGTCTCGGGCTTCGTGGCCTGGGAATTAACAAAGCCCATCGTTTTGCCGCCGCGACGGCGCTCCATCAGCTTGTCGAGGCCGACAAAGGCTCCGCCGCAGATGAACAGAATGTTTTCTGTGTTCACCTGGATGTACTCCTGCTGCGGATGCTTACGACCGCCCTGCGGCGGCACATTGCACACGGTGCCTTCGATGATCTTCAGCAGCGCCTGCTGCACACCTTCTCCTGAAACGTCGCGTGTGATGCTCACATTCTCGGTCTTGCGGCCGATCTTGTCGATCTCGTCAATGTACACGATGCCCATCTCGGCGCGTGAGACGTCGTAATCCGCCGCTTGCAGCAAGCGCAGAACGATGTTTTCCACATCTTCGCCGACGTAACCAGCTTCAGTCAACGTTGTGGCATCCGCAATGCTGAAAGGCACGTTGAGAATGCGTGCGAGGGTCTTGGCCAGCAGGGTCTTGCCACAGCCGGTGGGGCCCATGAGCAGAACATTGCTCTTTTCGATTTCGACATCATTGGGGTCGGGCAGGGCTGTCGTCACCTTGCGGGGGGCTCCGGAGCCGACGCGTGTGGCCTGCTGCTGATTGTGCAGGATGCGCTTGTAATGATTGTGCACCGCGACACTGAGCACCTTCTTCGCCTGCGACTGGCCGATCACATGCTGATCCAGCAGTGCGGCGATGTCCGCCGGGCGTGGCACCAGCAGAGCTGGACTGCCTTCGGAATCGACCGAGGTTTCTTTGTCGAGGATGTTTTTACAGACGTGAATGCAGTTATCGCAAATGTACACCCCCGGACCAGCGATGAGTTTTTTGACCTCTGCATGGCTTTTGCCGCAGAAGGAGCAGAGAGTAACGTTGGAGCCGCGTGCCATGGTTTTTGGGGATGGCAGAATGTCGCACGTTAGCGGGATGTACGTCAAGGTGCCGCTTCTTCAATAATACTTAAAACAACCTGACCTGCTTTATTCTGCCCATACCGTGCATTGAGTGCTAGGCCTGAATCCTGTTTTGAGGTCAAAATGCTGTTCCGCCCAGCCAAGGAAAGTGCCCAGTCCTCGCTTACCTGCCCTTTGAAATTTTTGATTTCCCACTTCTTGGCCCCTTTTTGTTTGGTTTGTTCCCAAGAAACCGTGCCCAGTCCCTGAATCACCGCACCGGGAGGAATCCCGGCAGCGTCCAGCAGCCAAGCCTGCGGAACCAGGGACCGCAAAGCCTCAAAGTGCTGCTGGCGCAATTCCTGGCTCCAAAAAGGGCGCAATGCCGGCAAATGCAGCAGTGCCTGCTCCAGCGGCGATTGGGCAAGCGTGGTACTGCCTCCCGTGAGTTTCAGTTTCGCCTGTTCCAATGCATAATCGAATGAAAGCCAAAGCTCTGAGCCACCCTCAATCGCAGGAGCCAGAGAGAGCCAATGCGTCAAAAAATCACCCAATGGACCCGCAATACGGCCTTTGGAGACACGCGCCTGCAAGACTTCACGTGCCGCCACCCAGCGAATCATTCGATAACCGGCAGACTCGAGAGCTTCGCGCTGGGGTCTGGGAAGTTGTGCGATTGAGTCTGGTTTCATGTGCTGCTGTATCTGTCTAGATGCAGACAGTCACCCGTCAAAACGAGAGATTGCGAGGAAAGGATGTTTATGATAATTATAAATCTTGTGTTGCGCATCTCTGCCACCCTCCCCCGTCAGCAAACCCAGCCGAAAAACTGGACGAGAGCTGGCATTTCATTGTTGGAGTTGCTCGCCGTTATCTGCTTGGTCGGCATTCTTATCAGCATTTCAATCGGCTCTTATGGCGGAAAAACCCTGGACGTCATTGAGCAGGTAACCAACCAGCGCAACGCTCAGGAAATCGTTTCTCTCGGGGTCTATGCCACCTTAGGTGGAGCGGATTTTGTCATTCCCGGCGACAAGCAGGCCACTGCTGCCAAACTGATCGGCGGAGTCACCGGTCAGCAAGGGATGTGGAAAGGTAAACATTTCAGCCTCACCAACCTGCGCCCCACTGATCTGCCAGGAGCGCTGACTTTTGTGAAATTCGAGTCCGACCTGCTGCTCTATGATCCCGCAGGGCAGCAGCCTTGAGCCTCCGAGTTAATCGGCTCTCACTTCCAAATTTAATGTGGCAGGCAGCTTTGATGCTTCGGCTACACTTGGTTCGTCAGGAAAAATCACCACGATCTCGCGTATGCCGCCCTGCTCGTGTTGTTTTTGTTCCTTGAGCACCCAGTGCTGCACAAACTTGGCCACTGAGAGACGGCTGGCTTCGCGCACGTGCTTGATTTTGCCAGGGACACCCGCACGACGTTCCAACATCGGAGTCAATCCTTTCTCCAGTTCGGCCATGTTCTCCGCCGCGTTGAATCGCAGCCAGCCCGCCTCGGATTTTTTCTCCATTGTTTCCGAGCGGATCGCAGGCGGCAACGAAGGCCGGATGGCGGGAGCGACCACCACACAACGTCCGTTTTCAACCGTGAGCTTCCATTCGTCGGACAGCTTCAAATGGTACCGATAGACCACCATCGCGCGGATCTCCGCCACGGTGGTGCCGAGGTAAACAGCGTCGTTGAACAGGGTCTTCGTGTCATACTTCGTGACCGTCTCCTCGGTTTCCAGCGTGGCCAGTTCCAGCACATCGCCCTGAGTTGAAGCGATGCGTTTCACGTTTTCATGAAAACTCTCGGTGATGGTCTGCTTCTGGAAATGCTGAGCCAGCCACTTCATGCCAAAACCTGAATCCACCACCTTCCATGCGATGATGCCACCGATGAGCACCATCGCCAAGAACGTCAGGGCCATTGTGGAGAAGCATCCTGGCCCGCGGCGGGGCGCGGTTGCTGGTGCAGGATTTGGTTCAGCCATGGGATGAAGGAAGAGTCAACAACGGCAGAACATGCCGCCTAAGGCTTCTTATGCCAATTACGAATCTGGTAAAAACCTCGCCTTGACGATCTCCCGCAGCGCCTGCGGGACGGATGAGAAGCGCTGGCTGCAGCATGCACGGCAATTTTGGCGTGAGTCACGCTACGTGCCCGACTGGCCGCAAAACGAATCGCTTCCGCTCGAAGCCGAAGCCCTGGAAAAATTCTTCCGACAGGAAGGCGTCGCAGAAGGTGATTACGATCCGCCTGCCGTAGCCAAACAGCCGACCTGCCCGCGTTGCGGTGCTGAATACCAGAGCGGCATGAGCGCCTGCGCCGACTGCGGTGGCGTGGAACTGCGACAACCGGCTGATTAGGCTGCTTTTCCCCAGCCGGAGGTATGCGAGAGTCGTGCGCGGGCCTCCTCGTGTGCGTTGGGCGAATGAAGGCTTCTCGCCTACCTTCGGCAGGCGTTTCTGAATGAGAATGTTTGCATGGCAGGGTCCGGTGGTTCACGCTGCACCGCTCTGCGGTTTCGCTCCACCACCGGCTAATCTCTCGGCTCCCTGCTGGGAGCCCAGTCAGGGCACTCCTGCGTGATGTGGAGTAGGCTGACTCCGCCCATAGACTATCCATTTGGACCAAGTCTCAAAAATCTTGTACCATTGCCCGGACGGCGGAGCGGCCCCATTGGCTGCGTTGGTCGTTTGCGTGTTATTGTTCAATAACAGGCGGCTCTCCCGCCTTGCCACTGGGGCCGCTGCGCTCGCCGGTTCCATAGGACCCTCTTTTCGAGAACTGGTCTATTACTCACGCCTCAATCATTGGGAACGTGGCGCAGCATCCATTCGGCCATCTCCGCATAGATCGGAAAATCGGTGATCAACACGTTGTCGTGATCGGCGTCGGGGATTTCAACCCAGCGTTTTTCGATGCCGGATGGCAGAGCGTCATAGAGGCGGCGTCCACACTCGATGGGAATCACCCGGTCTGACGTCCCATGGGCGATAAGCACTGGGCATTTGAGTCTAGAAACCAGTGCGAGCGAGTTCGCATCACTGAGTTCCATATGAGCTTGTGTTTGATAAAACCAACCGGTGATGCGGCTCCAGACTGAACCCAGCCTTTCCCCCAACCAGCGGGATGTCTGATAGCGAACCACATGGTCCAATGAATCGAAGGTCGAAACGAACACAGCAGCACGCCATGGTGAGTCCTTGTCCACCGCTGAGCGGATGCTGACCGCACCCCCCATCGATATTCCCATGATTCCGGCAGGTTGCGGATTGAATCCAAACTTCGCCGCCGCCTCACGCAGCACCTGCGCGGGCAGGTGCGACTCTCTCACCCCGTAGCAGGCAGTTGTTCCCGGGTGGTCGCCATGAGCAGGCAGGTCGGGCAGAATGCAGCGAAAGCCCACGGCGCAGAAACGCTCTGCGATGAGCAGGTAGTCTTCCTTTCGCCCCCGGCGGCCATGCACGAGGACCAGATTGCCAGCCACGCTCCCCGGGGCTGGCAAGGTGAGGCCTTTCTGCGACAACTGCTCACGGATCACCTGCCCGCGTTTTCCCAGGCCTCCACGCGGATCAGGCTCACAGACGAGGCAGGGAGTGCCATCGGCACAGGTGAAGGATTTCAATATCACGCCGTGAGCCGCCGGATCAGACAAAAACACCCGATGATAATCCTGCAGAGGTCTGCGTGGCGGATGTGCCAACTGATCAGCGGCCAGCCAGCCGGCCAGCGGTGGTACCAGCAGAAGCGCGACCCCCAAGATGACTCGTTTTCTTTTCACGTGCGGATGATGAGCAAGATTGTGCGGCGTGCCAATCTTGTTATGTTGCCGAACAGCAGATCATGAAATTTTCCGTGCTTCTTCGAGTCCTTGCCATCGCGCTGCCCGCTCTGCTGGCTAGTTGCGCCAAGCCCGCCTATCGGGAGCGCGGTTATGCCTCCTACATCGCGGACCAGTATGCGGGGCGTTACACCACTTCGGGGGCCATTTATCAGCCACTGGGCTGGACCGCCGCGCACAACACCCTGCCCTTCGGGACCGTGGTCAAGGTGAAGAACAACAGCAATGGACGCACCGTGAATGTGACGGTGAACGACCGCTTCCCGTCCTATCCGAACCGCGTCATCAATCTTTCACGTGCCGCAGCTCAGGAAATTCAGATTCCCTATCATCAGCTCGGCGATGTCACGGTGACTGCCAAAACCATTGCGGGCGGTGCTGCACCAGCGGCAAACTACGGTGCCCCTCCAGCCAGCTACGCGGCTCAACCGTCAGCCAATTATTACACGCAGTCTCCGACCATGCACAGCACGGCGCCACCCACGACTTACAAGGCGCCCCAAACGTATCACGCTCCTCCAGCAACCAGCAGCTACCGTAAGCCCAGCAATCTGCCGCCTGCTGGGTATGGCACTTCTGCGCCCCCCCCAGGGTATGGTACCACGGCAATGCCTCCAGGCATTCCGCCGCCACCACCGGGCTATCGCTGAAGAGCGGCTGCAAAAGCAGAAACATTTTTCTGCCACACTTTGGAATCGAGCGTCCATATCAGTGGTGTATGGATTCCCTCACGCCGCCCCAACCCCCACAGGACGCCGCACTCGCCAGACAGGTGGAAGCCGGTGACGACGCCGCGTTTCGTCTGCTGATGCAGCGGCATTTGCAGCCGCTGCGCGGCTATCTGGCGCTGCGGGCACCGGTGCCTGATTTGATCGATGAAGTGGCGCATGACGCCTTTGTGTTTGCCTATCAAAACATGAGAGATTTCACGGAGGGCTCCATGCAGCCGTGGCTGAGAACCATCGCCTACAATCATCTGCGTGACCGGCTGAAGGCGTATGCGCGAGATTTCACCAAGCACGAGCGCTACTCCGAGCAGGTGCGCTGGGAGATGGCGCTGGAGGCTTCTGACAAGCCCGTGAGTGATGAATCAGATCATCTCGCGACCTGCCTTGAAAAGCTGCGCCACCACCAGCGCACCATCATCGATCTGCGTTACGAGAAGCAGCTCAGCTGCGAAGAAATCGCGCAGCGCACCGGACGCAGCACTCTCGCGGTGCGCACGCTGCTGATGCGTGTGCGCCAGCAACTGCGCAAGTGCATTGAACTTCACCTGGAACAAAAAACAGCATGAACTCTGACGATGTGATCGACAAGGCTTTGGAGGGAGTGCTCTCCGATCATGAATGGCAGGTTTTGATGAGCGACCCCACCACGCTCAAGGAACTGGAAGAGCAGCTGAGCATGGATGCGCTGCTTCGCGTGGCTCTGGAAAAAAATGACACTCCCGCTGCCCTGGCGGACGCCATTGAAGCCAGCGTCCATGTGTCATCACTTGATGACCTCATGTCCAGCATCGAAGCGGCAACGATTCGCCGTCGCCAGCGGCGCTGGTTGACCAGTCTGCCCCGCTGGACCACAGCGGCGGCGGCGATGCTGATTGGTTTTATCGGCGGCAATCTCGCATGGCCGGATTTGTTTCAGCGGCTGGACCTTGGTCCAGTCGTGGCTCAGCGCACAGGCAAACACGTCATCCTGAACGGACGCATTGTCGCGGACTCGCCTGTACCTCGTGAAGTTGTGATTCCTGAACCGCTTCTGATTCAACCATCAGCAGTTGCTGCTGCACCTGCACCTGCCGCTCCTATTCCGCAGACTCCAGAAGTGATGGTCGTGGAGAAAAAAACGGAACCTGCTCCTCCGCCACCTCCTGTGACGCCACCCGCAACCACGATGGTGAACGTAGCGCCAAAGGTGCCAGCAAAAATGGAGACAGGCGAGATTCCTCCGATGAATCTCGCTTCGAAACCCAAGCTCGACATGGCCATGGAGACTCCCGACGTTTCCGCCAAGATTGATTTTGAGCATCAGGTTCTGCCCATTTTGGAGCGCTCCTGCTTTGAATGCCACAGTGGCAAACTGAAGAAGCCTAAAGGAGGCATCCGCCTAGATGATCTGGAAGCGATTCGTGAAAAGAGCCAGACGGACAATCTCATCCTGCCGCACAAGGCCTCCAAGAGTGCGCTGGTGAAATCCATCTCTCACAAGCCCGGAAACGATGACCTCATGCCGCCGCCCAACGATGGCAAGCCGCTGAGCGCCGAGGAAATTGCGCTCATTCGGCGCTGGGTGGAAGAAGGTGCCAGCTTCGGCACGTGGACTTCCATGCAGGCGAAAGAAGTCAAGATCTCGACGCTGAACGAGGCCGTCGATGTCACTCAACTCCAGGCCGTGGCTGCCCGCATTGATCAGCTCATCGAACAAGACCTGAGCAGGCATGCGGAAGAGCCTCGTCCCATGGCCAGTGAATTCACCTGGCTACGCCGCGTGTATCTGGACCTTGTTGGCCGCATCCCCACCAGCGAGGAGTCCCAACGTTTTATCGCCAAAAAGGAAAGCGACAAACGCGGACGCCTGATCAACGAACTGCTGGCCTCCAACGGACACGTCAGCCACATGTTCAACTACTGGTGCGATCTGCTGCGCGCCAAAGACGATCTGGCCGAAGGTGTGCAGGGAGATTTTTATCTCGCCTGGATCAAACAGAGCGTGCGTGAAAACAAACCCTTCGACGAATGGACGCGTGAACTGCTGAGCCCCGAAGGCTATGGCTGGCGCGCACCTGCTGCGGGCTATTACCTGCGTGACGGTGAAAACCGCGCCGCGAACATCGAGAGCACGGCCACGCTCTTTCTTGGCACGCAGATTTCATGTGCGCAGTGCCATGATCATCCTTACAGCCGCTGGACGCGGAAAGATTACCATCAGTTCCTTGCCTGGACCTCCGGCATCACGACTGCTTCCAAGGAAGACGGGGTCGGAGAAGTGGGCGGCAAAGCGATCCGCGAAGCGGCAGAGCGCTATGACCGCATGGCGATGGACAAGCTGGACTACGAACGGCGGGAGAAAAACCAGCGCATCAGGGATGCCTTGCTGGCGCTCCAGCGCGCAGCAGGCGGCGCAGGTGTGGTCAACGGTGAGGGCAAGCAGGCCAAGCTGCCGGACGATTACCAATACACGGATGGGAAGCCCGGTGAGCTGATTTCTGCGGCCGTGCTTTACGGAGACTCTCCACCGGCAGGCGCACGCCCTGCTGAAACTCTTGCTGCGTGGCTCACCGCTCCAAGCAATACGCGCTTCGCACTCACTCTTGGAAACCGCCTGTGGGCCAAATTGTTTGGTCTGCCGTTCGCAGGCAAAGTGGATCAGGTGCGCGAAGTCGCCGACTGCGCCAATCCTGATCTGGCCCAGTATCTCGTTAACGTGGTGCGTGATGCCAAGTACGATGTGAGGAAGATCCTGCACATCTTCACCCTGACCCGCGCCTATCAGCGGGAAGCTGGGCTACCTCCGCAGGATTCCACCGTGGTGTACCGCTTCCCTGGTCCGGTGGTGCGTCGTTTGACTGCTGAGCAGGTGTGGGATTCCATGATGGCGCTGGCTGTGAAGGATCTTGATTTGAAACTGAATTTTGATCCGCCAGGTGTCGATGAGCTTGAAGCCGCCATCGCTGCGAAAAAGGCCAGCGAGGTCACTGCCATGGCACGCAAAATCGTGAGCAAGGAAGAACGCGCCATGCAGGCGGAGGAACGCCGCGCAAGGCTGCGCAAGGACATGGCCCGGGAGTTTGCCGGAGGTGGCCTGGAGCGCGCTTCGGAACTGCCGCAGCCAACGCCTGACGGTCATTTCCTGCGCATGTTCGGACAAGGCAACCGTGACTTCATTGGTGATGCGTGGAGTTCGTCCACGGTGCCACAGGCGCTGCTCATGCTGAACAGCGATTTCTTTGACCATGTCGCGCGTTCCGGCAGCCCATTGTCCGATAGTCTGCGCGGCTTCAACAATGTCCGCGAAGTCGCACGCGGTGCCTTCTTGGCCGTGCTGACACGTGAGCCGACGCAGGCCGAGCTGGATGCGTGCAAGGAAGCCCTGGGTGACACACGCAACGCCAAGGCGCTTGCCCGCACGCTGCTATCCACTGCCGAATTCATGTTTCAAAAATAAATCCCTCACTTTATGAAGCACTCCTTGAACAAGCTTGATGACGCCTCCCGCCGTGAATTCATCACCCGCATGGCCCGCACCTGCCTCGGCGTCAGCTTGGTGCCGCCCCTGGGGCTGGCACGGGCTTTGGAATCGAGTAGCACGGCGAAATTTGCCAGCCACGTCATCTACCTCAACATGCGCGGGGGCATGAGCCACATTGATACCTTCGATACCAAGCCCGATGCACCTGACGGTCATCAAGGCCCGGTGAAAACCATCAAGACCAAGGCCGATGACCTGCTCATCTCCGGCTACTTTCCCAAACTGGCGAAACATGGCAAAAAAATCGCGGTGATCCGCTCCTTGCACCACACGCAAGGTGCGCATGAACAGGGCACGTACAAAGTGCTCACGGGCTACGAGATCTCCGCCACCATGCGCCATCCAGCGCTCGGGTCTTGGGTAGCACGGCAGGTCACGCAGGGACATTCCACCTTGCCGCCTTACATCCGCCTTGCCGGTCTCGCGGGGCATCCCGGCAGCGGGTTCATGGATGCACGGTATGCGCCTGTCCCGGTGCTGGATCCACGCAAGGGCCTGGAGCACACCTTGCTGCAGAACGGAGACTCCATGACCAATCTGCGCAAACGCAGCGGTCTCGCCGAAAAACTCAACCGCGACTTCCTTGCACAGTACCCGGTGGCTGACGTCAAAGCGCATGTCGATGTCT
This sequence comes from Verrucomicrobiaceae bacterium, assembly GCA_027490195.1. Classification (GTDB taxonomy): domain Bacteria; phylum Verrucomicrobiota; class Verrucomicrobiia; order Verrucomicrobiales; family Verrucomicrobiaceae; genus Prosthecobacter. The sequence goes on from JAIXYN010000085.1 coordinate 322,441, forward strand.
ATGCCGATGCCCTCAAACTTATGACCAGCAAGGACCTCGATGCCTTCGACATCACGCAGGAAAAAAGCAAGCTGGCGGAAGACTACGGCAATGATGAATTTGGCCAGGGCCTGCTGCTGGCGCGCAGGCTGGTCGAGAGCGGCACCAAGTTTGTGGAGATCGATCTCGGTGGCTGGGACACGCATTCGGACAACTTTGCCCAGGTGGAATACCTCGCCAGCCTTGTGGACAATGCGGTGGGCACACTGCTTGAGGATCTGGAGACACGCGGCTTGCTGGACAGCACGCTGGTGGTGCTCACCACCGAGTTTGGCCGCGGCCCCAAAATCGACGGGACGGGACGCGGGCACCACCCCATCGCGTTTTCATCATTCATCGCAGGCGGGGGCGTCAAAGGCGGTCAGGCATATGGCAAGACCGATGAGACAGGGACCCATGTGATTGAGAATCCCGTCACCGTGCTCGACTTTCACGCCACCATCGGTGCGCTGCTGGGCGTGCCGCAACAGGAAACCATCTCCGCCGGCAGCAGCGGAAGTTTCAGCATCTATGGCGGCACCGGAGCCAAGCGCGGCGTGCCGATTGCGGAGCTGATCTGATCAATCTTTTTTAGGCTGACGCTCGATCCAATCATACAACATTGGCAGAAGCAGCAGCGTGAGCAATGTGGAGCTGATGATGCCGCCGATGACGACGGTGGCAAGGGGGCGCTGCACCTCGGCCCCCGCCCCATGGGCGAGGGCCATGGGCACGAATCCAAGTGCGGCCACGAGCGCGGTCATCATGACGGGACGCAATCGTGTGGAGACGCCTGTGAGCACGGCATCACGGACGCTCATGCCTTCCTCGCGTAGTTCATTGAAGTAGTTGACCAGCACGAGTCCATTGAGCACGGCCACGCCGCTTAAGGCGATGAAACCGACGGCGGCGGTGATGCTGAAGGGCATGCCACGCAGTTCCAGGGCAATGATGCCACCGGTCAACGCGAGCGGAATGCCCGTGGCGACCAGCAAGGTCTGACGGATGCTGCCGAAAGCAAAGAAGATGAGCATCAGGATCAGCGCCAAGGCGGTAGGCACCACGATGATCAAGCGGGCACGGGCTTCCTGAAGATTTTCAAAGGTGCCGCCAAATTCGAAGCTGTAGCCCTCGGGGAAGGTTACTTCTTTTTTGATGCGTGCGCTAGCTTCGTTGACGAAGCCTTCCATGTCGCGGTCCTTCACGCCGACGAGCAACGCGGCACGTCGCTGCGTGCGGCTGTGGCGGATGGGTTCGACGGTTTTCTCGGTATGAATGTCCACCACATCGCCAAGTGAAAGCATGCCGAAGTCGCCGACACGCAATGGCAGGCTCTTCATGATCTCCTCCTTGGCACGATCCTCCTCCGGCAGGCGCACGACGATGTCACGCTTGCGATTGCCTTCGACGACCTGGCCGGACACTTCCCCGCCGAGACCGGCAGAGACGGCATGATTGAGCTCGGCAAGGGGGATGTTATACTTGGTCAGAATCTCTCGCTTCACCTGCATCACAACGGTGCTGGTACGGCCATCTGTTTCAAGTTCGGCGGATCCCCCCGGAGTGTTGTTGATGATGTCCCGACTCTGGCTAGCAAGCTTTTCGAGCATATCAAACTCGATGCCATAGATACGTAGGGTGAGCTCGGCCTTGGAACCTTCTGTCATTTCATTGAAGCGTGTCTCGATCGGCTGGCCGAATTCTATGCTCTGGTCATCGTGCTCGCTAAGCGCCTCCTTCTCGATGGCGGCGCAAAGCTCGGCCTTGTTGGTCGGCAGTCCGGGACCTTTTGGCCACTCGGAGACGGGCATGTAGAAGACGTAGAAATCCGTTTCATTGGGCGGCATTGGGTCAGTGGCGACTTCACTGGTGCCGCTGCGGGTGAAAAAGCTGGTGACCTGTGGAAACTTTTCACGCACCATCTGGCCGAGCACGAGGTCCTGATGCAGCGACTCTTTGAGGCTCATGCCGACCTTGCGATAGATCATCCCGGCGATGGAGCCTTCGTCCAGCTTGGGCACGAACTCGGCCCCCAGTGTGCTGAAGCGCCAGCCGCAGAAAGCAAAGAAGGCGACGGCCAAAAGAACCACCGCCCAGCGCATTTTGATGGCGGCACGCAGCATGGGCTGGAACACGCGATTGAGACCCGAGATGATCCAGTTGTCCTTTTCGGCGACGTTGCCGCCGAGGAAGAACGAGCACATCGCGGGCATGAGCGTCAGCGCCAGCAGAAGGGCCCCGGCGAGTGCAAAAATCACCGTCACCGCCATGGGGCGAAACATTTTACCTTCGATGCCTGTGAGGGTCAGAATCGGCAAGTAAACGATGGTGATGATGAGCACCCCGAAAAACATCGGGCTCGCCATCTGCTTACTGCCAGCGAGCACTTCGCGTGAACGCTCTTCATTGGTGAGAATGCGTCCGAGGTGATGCTGCTTGATCCCGATTCTGCGGATGATGTTTTCGACCATGACCACGGCGCCGTCGATGATCAGACCGAAATCGACCGCGCCCAGACTCATCAGATTACCAGACCACCCACCCTGCACCATGCCACAAATGGCGAACAGGAACGAAAGCGGAATGGCCAGCGCGACGATCAAAGCCGCACGCCAGTTCCCGAGAAGGATGAGCAGAACGACGATGACGAGCACGGCACCTTCGAGGAGATTTTTTTGCACCGTGCCAACGGTGGCCTCGACGAGATCGGAACGTTCGTACACGACAGTCACATCCATGCCAGCGGGCAGCTTCTCCCGCAGTTCCTCCAGCCGTGGTGCCACGCGATGGCAGACGACGCGTGCGTTCTGCCCCATGAGCATCATCACGGTTCCGAGCACGACCTCTTCACCGTCCATGGTGGCGGCACCGCCACGGAAGCCCGCGCCCCACTGTACTTTGGCCACGTCCTTCACCCGCAGCGGCTCGATCGCGGCCCCGAATTTGATCGGCAACTGGGCGATTTCTTCCGCCGTGCTGACACGGCCCACACTGCGAATGGTGAGTTGCTCGTCCCCACGATTGATGACGCCACCACCGGCGTTTTCGACATTGCCGCGGATGATGGCGGCGAGTTCGCCCACGGTCATGTTCGCTGCCTTTAGTTTGTCGAGCATGGGCTCCACAGTGACCTGACGCTGATGGCCGCCGTTGCTGTTGATTTCCGCCACCCCCTGCACCACGCGCAGGTGAGGTTTCACGATGTATTCGTGTGTCTCCCACAGACGCATGAGGCCTTCACGTTCATCGGCAGGCTTCTCCTTGGCCCCCTTCTTCCAATGGAGGGTGTAGTAGAATATTTCACCGAGTCCCGTGCTGATGGGGGCCAGGCTGAGCGAGCTGCCCGGCGGCAGATCGTTCATCAGGGATGTGAGACGTTCGGTGACGAGCTGGCGCGCACGAAAAATGTCCGCGTCGTCTTCAAACTGGATCGTGACCTGGCTGAGGCCAAACTTTGTCAGCGAGCGGGATTCGAGCACGCCGGGCATCCCGGAGAGTGCCATTTCGATGGGGCGGGTGACGGCGCGCTCGGACTCCTCAGGAGCCAGGGCTGGTACGGCCACGTTCACCTGCACCTGCGGGCCGGTGAGATCCGGCACTGCATCAATGGGCAGATGGAGAAGTGAATACAAGCCCGCACCAAGCAGGCCGAAAGCCCCCAGCAGCACGAGGGCACGCTGACGGACAGAGAATTCGAGAATGAAATTGAGCATGGCCGCAAAAGATGGGGTGCAAAGATGCGACGAGGCTTACTTCGCCAGAGGGCTACCCGTGAGCTGCTCAAGCTGCAGGCGTGATTCCACGGCTCCCAACTGGGAGGTGAGCACCGCTTTGACAGAGGCAATGTACTGACGTTGGAGCTCTGTGTATGTGGCCAGTGGCAGCGCACCCAGACGATAATGCTCATCGGCTTCTTCAGCTGCCTTGCGGAAGCTTTCCAGCGTGTCCGCCGGCCATTTGGCCAGTTCCTCGGTGTGGATGCGGTAGTGAGCGGCCTGAGCGGCGACGTCACGCTCCAGCAGGCGCATCTGCGCAGTGAGCATGACCTCCGCCTGCACCTCCTTGGCTTTCGCGGCGTCTATGGCCCCTTTGTTGCGATTCCACAATGGCAGTGGGATGGAAACACCGATTCCCACCTGGGTTTCCCGCGTGAACGTCGTCTGCTTTTGAATGTAAGGCTGCACGGTGATGGAGGGCCAGCGCTCGTTTTTGGCGAGTTCCACATGGTACCCCTGCTGTTCGACATCAATGAAGCGGGCGCGCAGCGCGAAGTTTTTTTGACGTGCCTCGGCGAGCAGAAACTCAAGCGGCGGCGGCGGGTTGAGCATGAGATTTTCCATGCGCAGTTCCAGCGGATGCTCGGCCTTTTCACCCAGCAACTGGTTCAGTTCAAAGCGGGCGGCAGCCAATTCATTGCGTGCTAGAGTGGCCTCCGCGCCGAGTGTGAGAGCGCTGGCCTGAATGATGCGTGCCTCCAAACGCGGTGCAGCACCGGCGGGGTCACGCTGCAAGAGCACCGCCGCGAGGGACTGGAAACGTTTTGCGACCTCCTCGGAGGCGCGTGTCTGTTCCTGAGCGGCAAGCAGCTTCCATGAAATGGTCCGCACCCGCCCGGCAAGCGCCGCACGAAACTGCTCAACTCCGAGCTGAGCCAGTTCAATGTCTTTTTGTGCGATGGCTTTGCGCAAGGAGAGGCGCCCAGGCCAGTCGAAAGTCTGCGTGAGCTGCACCGCCCAAGTGGGACCATCGCCCGATGCGCCCGTGGCGAGGTCGCGTATGTGCCAGTTGCCGACCCCGACCATCATGTCAGGATTTTTGATTTCGCCCGCTTTGGTTTTACCCCCTTGAGCAACATCGATTTGAGCCTCGTAATAGCGAAGCTCCGGGTGTGTGGATAGAGCCTTGAGAACGAGGGAGTTGACTGAGACGGGCTCAATTGCACCGCTGGCGGGCAACTGGAGGCAAAGGAACAAAGAGAGGAATAGTGAGGAAAGTTTCATGCGCGTAAAAAGTGGGAAAAGGATGAGTCATGGGCTAAGCGGAATCGTCCGCAGTGGTGCCCATTGTGTCCGCGCCTGCGGACCCGAAATTCAATCCCTTGCCCTCAACAACGCATGACGGTCCTGCCTGACTTCAGTGCAAGACCATGCGACCACGAACTCCTCTGCATACGCCCAACCACACCGTCAACAAAGGACGGCTTGGTGAGGTTGCAGTCCAAGACCAGCACAGGAACCGCCGCTTTGGCGATGCAACGCATGGACGAAAGCAGCCGCTGGGTGCTTGATGCATCATCAACGGGTTTGAATGCCAGCACATGATCTGAAGCACCGGATTCAGGCGCTACCGCAAAAGCGACCAGCACCCTGCAAAGAGCGTCGTGCTCGTGAGCAGTAAGTTCGGCGGTGGATTTACCCGCATGGGAAAGAACAACCTTCAGAGTGCCCTCATTGGAAACACCCACTTTGACCGCATGGTCACCATCAATCAATGCCGCCGCCATGCAGATGGCTGGCGCAATCCCGTGGGAGGAAAGCAGCCAGCCAAACAGCAGCAGCAGATGCACCAGCCTGCTTAAAGGCGTGGAGTGATGGCGATGTGCGTACATGTCAGGTCGTTGTTGAACTACCTAACATAGCCCGCCACCACTATCTAGCATGAAAAATTGAGCAAAATCAGCCATCCGCTGACTCGGGCTTGTCCGGAGGTTCCGGGTTTTTCTTCTCATCCAGAGACATCATTGACTGTTGATCCGGGCCTTCGATGAGGACGTACTTGCTGTGCAAACCTTCTTCCCCAGCATCAAAATGGGGATATAGCACCGGAAGGATGAAGAGTGTGAGCAAGGTGGCTGTGATCAGTCCCCCGATGATGACACAGGCAAAAGGACGTGCCGTTTCCGCACCGACGGCGTGGGACAAAGCTGCAGGCAGCAGCCCCAAGGCAGCCATGGCAGCGGTCATCACAACCGGTCGTACACGACTGATGGCCCCCTCACGCACTGCCTCGGCCATGCGCATGCCTTCCTTGCGCAGTTCTCGAATGCGTTCAACCAGCAGCACCCCGTTTTGAACCGACACGCCAAAGAGGGCGATGAAACCGACCAGTGCGGAGACTGACATCGCCAAACCCGCCAGTGGCAGGACTAGAATCCCGCCCACCGCAGCAAAGGGAACATTGAGCAGAATAAGAGTAGCGAGCTTCGCGGAATCAAAGGCGGTGAAGAGCAGGAAGAAAATAGCGACGAGGGTGATCGGCACCACCAGAATCAGGCGTTTTACGGCGCGCTGCTGGTTTTCAAAGGCACCCGTCCATTCCAAGCGAAACCCTTTGGGCAGAACGACCTGCGCATTGACCTTCTGCTGGGCTTCAGCCACCAGCGTACCCAGATCGCGCCCGCGCACTGCGAGCTTCACGGCGGTCAAACGGGCATTTTCTTCGCGATAGATGCGGGCAAAGCCGGGCTTCACATCCACGGAAGCCAGAGCGCCTAGTGTGAGGCGCTCCCCATCGGATCCGGACACTGGAATGCGGCGAATGCCGTCAATGCTGGCAACTGAACGCGGGATCATTTTGACCACGAGATCAAAGGTGCGCTCACCTTCGAGCACCTTGGTGGCGACAGCACCGCCCATGGAGGTTTCGATGACGGATTGCACATCCGCCATCGACAATCCTACACGGGAGATGGCAGTCCTATCCACGGCAATCTGCACCTGCGGCTGTCCCATCAACCGGTCGGTGCCAACATCCGCAGCACCCTGGACGGTGTTCAGAATGTCCACGATTTGATCGGCGATCTGCTGGAGCTTCTCAGGTTCATCGCCGAAGATTTTCACACTCAGTTCAGACTTCACACCGGAGATGGCTTCATTGACGTTGTCCTCGATGATCTGGCTGAACTGGAACTGCACGCCAGGCACTTCGATGTTGAGTTTCGCCTTCATGGCTTTGACGAGGCCATCCCGGTCCTTGGCGGTCTTCCATTCCTCACGCGGATAAAGATCCACGGAAGTTTCAGCGACATCGAAACCATTGACGTCTGTGCCATCGTCCGGCCTGCCATTTTGTGTGATAATGGATTTGGATTCGGGGAAGGAGGCCAGCACACCGCGCATACGCCGCATGACCTGAGCGGACTCGGAGGGCGAGATGGTCTGCGGCAGGAAAGAGCGGATGTAGAGTGAGCCCTCGTCCAGCTTGGGCAGGAACTCCGTTCCGGTGTGAGAGGAAACAACACCCGCAACGGCCAGCATGGCCACACCGCTGATAACGACCATGCGACCATGCTTGAGCGCCCAACCAAGCGACGGGCGGTACACACGCAGGAGAAGGCGCACGAGCCATGACTCATGCTCTCCGGGGCCCTTCTTGAGCGCGTAACTGGCCAGCAGCGGCACAATGGTCAGCGCCAGAATGGTTCCAGCAATCAGAGCAAAGGTCAGAGTGAGAGCCATCGGCTTGAAGATTTTTCCTTCAACGCGCTGCATGGTGTAGAGCGGCAGGAAAGCCGTGAGGAGGATGGCCTTGGAAAAGAGGATGGGGCGCCCCATCTGCCCCACGGCCTTGGGCAGCAGTTTGAAGAGGGACTCTTTTTTATCCCGCCGTTCATGCATCATGCGCAGCAGGTCCTCGATCACCACCACGGCGGAATCCACAATGATACCGAAGTCGATAGCCCCCATGGAAATAAGGTTGGCGGGAATGCCGCGCAGATCCAGCATGAGGAAGGCCCCCAGCAACGACAGCGGCACCACAGCCGCCACCACCAGAGCAGAGCGTATGTTTCCCAGACCGAGAAACATGATGAGCACCAGCAGCACGAGCCCGATGCCGTCCGCCATGTTTTTATGCACCGTGTGCAAGGTGCGGTTGATGAGATTGGTGCGGTCGTAATGCATGTGGATTTGCACTCCGGCAGGCAGAAACTTGGAGTTGATGACGTCAATCTTTGCCCGTACTCCTTCAAGCACATCCATGGCGTTTTCGCCTTTGCGCAGCATGACAATGCCCTCGATGGCGTCATCCACATCGTAATGTTCGGCTGGAATGTTGCGGCCTACACGCCCAAGGCGCAGCTGTTCGCCGATAAGGACGCGGCCCAGATCTTTGACACGGATGGGAGTGCCACCACGTGTCTCGACCGTGATCAGTCCAATATCTTCAAGCGACTGCACAAAGCCAAGGCCGCGAACGATGAACATTTCCGGCCCATGCTCAATGTAGGCGCCGCCCGCGTTTTTGTTACCGGCGGAGAGCGCGTCGAGCACCTGGCGCAGCGAGATGTCATAGGACAGCAGCTTCATGGGATCGATCAGCACCTGATACTGCTTGGTGGCACCGCCAAAGCCGATGACATCGACGACACCTGAAACGGTGCGCAGCTGGCGCTCGACGATCCAGTCCTGCACGGCGCGCAGTTCGGTGGACGGCATGCTCTTGGGTGCATCCAGCGTGTAGCGGTAAATCTCACCGACGGGCGTGGTGTCAGGCGAGAGGCTGGCATCCGCATCCGGAGGCAGATTGACACTGGAAAGCAGCTGGAAAGCCATGTTCCGGCAATAGGCGCGGTCGGCATCATCATCGAAAACAATGGTGACCTGGGAAAGGCCAAAGAGGGAGACCGAACGGATGGAAGACCGTTTGGGAATGCTGTTCATGGCATTCTCAATGGGCACAGTCACCAGGCGCTCCACCTCTTCAGCGGCACGCCCTGGCAGCAGCGTGATGATTTGTACCGAAACATTGGTGACGTCGGGGTAAGCCTCAACTGGCAAGCGGTTGAAGGCCAGAGCACCGGCGAGTACAAAAAGCACCATCAGCGCAAAGGCGATGGGCCGGTGTTTAAGAACGTATTTGGTCAGCGTGCCCATAGTGATTAGTGTTGGGTGTTCTCTGTGCTGGTATTGGCGGTGCTGGTATTGGCATCAAGGAGGCTCTCCAGCACGAGCGCCCCTTCTGAGACCACGGCTTCGTCGGCCTTAAGTCCCTGGCTGACGAAGACGTTCCCGGCATCCTCCGCAGCGGTGGTGATGTGACGCATTTCAAAGGTGGTCTCGGAGGCGCGCACAAACACGCAGGCTTTCCCCTCCCGCAAGAACACGGCCTTGATCGGCACCTGCGGCATCTTAGGAACTTGAGTGATGACATTCACATCCACATACATCTGCGCCTTCAGGAGCTTCTCCGGATTGGACACCGTGCCTCTAGCGACAACGGTCCGTGTATCAGGATTCAGAGACTGCCCGATCACCGTGAGCGCCCCCGGGAAGATCTGGTTGCCATAAGCCCGGGAACGAATTTCCAGCTTTTGCCCCACCTGGAGGTTCGACAAATCCTGCTCGCTGACATCCAGGTAAACCCACAACGATTCAGGATCTGAGATGATGAACATCGGCGCAGCCACCACGGCCATGCCGGCCAGCATCTGGTCAGATCTCACTTCCTGCCCTGGCTGCACACTGCGATCCACAATGACTCCATCCATGGGTGCTTTCAGTGCGAAAGCACCGTTCACATCACCGCCACGCCCGCCCCAGACGGCCAGACGCTCCACGGCACGGTCACGCTCTGATTGAGCGTCATCGAAAGCGTTCTGTGCCGTATCCATTTCTTTCTGAGGCAGCACGCCCTGCTTCAGCAAATCCCGGGTGCGGTCCAGCACTCTTTTAGCAAGTGCCAGATCCGCCTCTGACTTCACCGCATCTGCCTGCGCCTGGCCAAAATCCGGCGAAGTGATGCGGGCCAGTTCGTCCCCCACTTTCACCTTCTGCCCGCGCGCGCCTTTGATGCTGGCCACACGTCCGGCCAGAGGAGAGAAGACATTCGTGGTAACGTCCTCATTCCAGACCAGCTTGCCAGTCAGGTGCAGGACCGCCGTGTCATTCTCTTTCGCCTGCTTAACACCGATCAACTTCAGCTGGGGATCACCCGCTGTAAAAATCAGTTGGTTCTTTTCCACTTTGACTGGAAACGGATTTATTTCAACGACCGGAGCCGGTTTGCAGGCCGCCAGGAGCAGCGCCAGAAGACATGTGTATTTGATGATTTTCATGAGTGAGTGGGTTTAGAAGTGGATGATCCAAATGCCGGCGGCACGATGAAGCTCGATAACTGCGCGGGCATGGTCGCTTTGTGCGTCGTAAAAACTCTGCCAGACCTCATTGGCCTTGCGCTGGGCATCCAGCAGCTCAAGCAGCGATGAGCCGCCTCGCTTGTAGCTGACCACCCGCTTTTCCAAGGCAGCATCGACATCCTTCAAAACGCCGCCTTGATAAAGATCCACGCGCTCGCGGGCGGTGCCATAGAGTGAAAGTGCCCGGCGCACATCCACGCCCGCCTGCACTTCTGCGGCGTCTAGGTCCAGCTGTGACTGGCTTGCCATGGCCTGGGACGCGACAATTCCTGCCTTATTTTGATTCCAGATCGGGAGTGGCAATGAGAACTGCAACCCTATCATGTTGTAATTCGGCTGGGGGGAGGTCGTATTGCCCGAGTAGGTGCTGTTAGTCCAACCCACGCCCACAGTCAGATCGGGAACACGATTGGCTTTTTCCAGTTTGATGTTTTCGCCCGCTGCATCACGCCGATGGCGCATGGCCACGAGGTCCGGGCGGTTGCGGATGGCGCTGGAAAGCAGTTTGAAGAGATCCGTGCTTTGCGGAGTGACTTCCAGAGTCCCAACGGGCTGCCAGTGGGTGCTTGCAAACTGCGGCCCAAGAAAAGCATTGAGACCCAGTTCGGCATTCATGGCCTGAGCCTGAGCGTCTAGTAGCTCGGCCTCATATTGACGGACTTCGACGCGCGTCTGCAACAGATCCACGTCACTGATGTCTCCTGCCTTCTGACGCTCCTGCTGGGCCTGCAGGAGGTCCCGCAGGAGAGAGGCGGTGCGCTGATACTGAGAAGCCACCTGCCCCGAGGCAAGGGCATCTGCATAAGCGCCAGTGGCATCCAGGCGCAAATTTTGCAGGAAACTCTGCAGCGAGGAAGATACCGCCGCATAGTTTTTCCGGGCCACAAGCTGTCGTTCGCGCCGCTTGCCGCCCAGCTCAATGGTTTGTGAAATATACCCATTGTAAAAGCCCGGGAGCTTTTGCCCGCCGCTGTTTGAGACATCCCGCATGTTGCCGATTTGCAGCACGGGATTTTGAAAAACCTTTGAGGCCATGATCTGAGCCTCGGCAATCGATACATTGTAGCGCTGTGACGCGTAGCCTAGGTTTGAAGCGGCCACTTTGTCCAAGTAATCCTCCAGCTTGATCGGCGTCCGCCGGGAAGTGGACTTGGTCAGTTCGGCCAGGCGTTCAGCGGAAGGTCCCTCAGAGCCTTCCGGCACAGAGGGAGATTGTGCAGCTGCAAGCAGTTGTTCCGAGAACAACAACAGAAGAAAAAGGTAACAAAGGTAACGGCAGGTTTTCATAGAGTGTGGCGTCATTGATGACATTTGGGTTGGAAAGTTAAGATTCATTTGCTGCGGCGCAGAGAAGAGGGTCGCTTTGCGACTATGAATGGGCAGGATCAGAATTATCATTGCCCAAAAATAGCAGGCTCTTCTTGAGAGACCGTGTCGCACCCGTGAACTCAAAAAGGCAGTTAAAAACCGTCCCACATACCACGAAGGCAGCTTTAAGAACGGACTGTCCTATTTGTTAAATCATCGGAGCTCGACCAGGAACTTCCGGCGAAGCCCCTGCTACATTTTGCTGATCAATGGAGTTAGTCGAGGTGCTTCCGCAGGCCCTCATTACTGATGGCCTCCCCAATAATGGTGTCTCCATTCAGAACCTGTACATGCCAACCATGGTAGCGGTGCCCAGATTCCTCGACAATTCTAGAGGACCTGCCTTTGCGCTCGCTATGCATGGGGGTATATACAAAGGCGACCTTGGGAGTGACTAAGTCCGTGTACCTGCCGCTGGCATCGACGGCGATCTTCATATCGCCAGATTTCTCAACCACGATGCTGTCCGAACCACGTCGGAGGTTGGCGGCATATAAAGTCCATTTCAGCGTCACTCCTTCCAGCTTGACGCCAGAGAGGTTGGTGACACGCACATTGAGCCAGTAAGCGCGGGTGACTTCGGCTTGTTTTTTGTCGGCGGTTTTGTTTTCACTGGCAGGTTTGACGTTGAGCATGACTGAACCGGCAGACGCAACACCGGTAAGCAGCAGGCTCCAAAGAATCGATAGAAGAGTGTTCATGATTAATGAATTTGGAATTCGTGATCTCGTGGAAGAAAAGTAACAGCGACATAGACTGACAGAGACCGAATCGGTCTTGCCGCGACGAAACTAAGAAGGCTGAAGCATACCACCTGCTGAACAACCCGTGTGTAGCAATCCCCGTGCCTGTTTATGGCATACCCGCTGCTTTTTAGAGCATCCCTTGGGATTGCTCAGCAGCACTTTCTCACAACATCAACAGCACTCCCTGCACAACCAGCGGTGCAGGCGAACTCTAGTTTGAGCTTTGAATTTTTTTGCTTCTTCGAGCGAAAAATCCAAGTCCTTCGTCACCCACCGGACCTTCAAGCACTGCCCTGTCAGACTTAATGGGCCGCAATCCGAGAATGAATGATCACGCAGCCCACCAAGCTTCAACTCGACCTCATCATCATCCAGAACTAAGACGAGGTGAGAAGTGCCCTTCACCGCTGCTGCCCCTGACGACAAAGAGCATAGCTCAATGCCGAATGAGAGCAGGGTAACAACCGAAAGAATGTACAGGCACCAGCGCATGTAGAGAACGGATAGAAGGGTCCCGTAGATTAACGAAGGTTTCCGATGGTGACTATCACAAATTTTAATTTTTCTTCACCCCATATCGGCTGATTCTTTAACCCAATCCCGCCAGTTTGCGTCGCAGCTTGCGCATCAAGACGGCGTTACCCTCCAGCTCTTCCATCAACAGGGTCAGAACATCCAAGGTCTGACGGCTGATGTGGTGCTCCATGCCTTCCACATCCTCGTGCACAGTTTGCGGATCGAGACCAAAACCCGCCAGCAGACGCGTCAAAACCTCATGCCGCCGCGCGATCTCTGCCCCCACCTTGCGCCCCTCATCGGTCAAAATCACCCCACGATACCGCTCATAGACCACAAAGCCTTCTGCATCGAGCTTCTGGATCATGTTCGTTACACTGGCCTGTGAGATGCCCAGATTTTTGGCGATATCCACCACCCGCGCATACCCCTTCCCTTCGATCAGATTGTGGATCTGCTCCAGATAATCTTCGATGGCGGGCGAGTGAACATGCGCAGTGGGTTCTTGGCGCTTGGCGGGCATCAATGAATTTTAGCCGGGGCGTCTGCGGAGGCAAAGCGAATCCTTCCCCGTGAAAATGTTAGCCCAGGCTAAAATTAACACTTGTGCTTTTCTCAGCCTGATGTTTTTAGCCCGGACTAACTTTCTAATGCGAGCCAATCTATCCCAACTCCTTGCTTTAGTCCTTGCCTGCACCGCATCATCTGGGGCGGATGTCGTGCGCCCGATGAGAACCGACCGGCCGGACGTCACCGAGTCCGGCTATTCCGTGGCCCCAGGCTTCTTCCAGGTCGAAATGAGCTTCTTCGACTACGAGCGTGATCGCGCCGGCCCTGACCGGCTGGATTCCTGGATCTATGGCCAGATCAATTTCAAGTACGGCCTCACCACCAACAACGACATCCAGGTCGTCTTTGACACCCACACTGTCAACCGTGCCATCGGGGCCGACGACGAGCGCGAAATCACCTCCGGCTTTGGCGACGTCACCCTTCGGCTCAAACATAACCTCTGGGGCAACGACAGCGGACGCTCCGCCCTTTCGGTGATGCCTTTCATCACCATGCCCACCGGGAGCGAACTCAGCGCAGAGGCCTGGGCCGGTGGTGTGGTCATGCCCTTTGCCATGACACTGAACGACCGCTTCAGCCTCGGCTCCATGGGCCAAGTGGACCTCGTGCCCGATGGGGAAACCCATGGCCACGACCTCGAATTTCTCGCGACCGTTTGCCTTGGCCTCACCCTCACTGAACGATGGGGCACTTATAGCGAGCTCATCATCAGCGCTGGCGAGGACACCGATGCGCAGCTCCGCTCAGCCACCGGTGTCACCTTTGCCGTCACGGACGATTTCGTACTTGATGCGGGTGTTCGCATCGGCCTGAATCGTGCTGCTCCTGACCTTGGCGTATTCAGCGGCGTCAGCTTTCGTTTTTAATCCATCATGATCAGACCCCACTTCCTCGCCCTCTTCGGCCTAGCACTGATCGCCTGCAAACCGGCTTCACCCGAACCCAAAACCGGGCCGAAGCGCATTCTCACGACCTTCACGATCATCCAGGACATGGCGCAGAATGTCGCCGGAACGGCAGCCATCGTGGAGTCCATCACGAAACCGGGCGCGGAGATTCACGACTATGAGCCGACGCCGCTTGATCTCGTCAAAGCGCAGAACGCCGATCTCGTGCTTTGGAACGGACTGGGCCTGGAGCGCTGGTTTGAAAAATTCCTCCAGCAGGTGAGGGATGTCCCCAGCGCGGTGCTTACAGAGGGCATCGAGCCGATGGGAATTGCGGAGGGCCCCTACACCGGCAAGCCCAACCCGCATTCCTGGATGTCTCCAGCCAACGCCGTGATCTACGTCGAAAACATCCGCAAAGCCTTGGTGAAGCTCGATCCGGCCAACGAAGCGACCTACACGAAGAACGCCGCCGCCTACACCGCCGAACTCCGCGCCGTGGATGAGCCTGTACGCAAAGCCCTGGAAGCAATCCCGGAGGAACAGCGCTGGCTGGTGAGTTGTGAGGGCGCTTTTTCCTATCTGACGCGTAATTACGGCATGAAGGAACTTTATTTGTGGCCCATCAACGCGGACCAGGAAGGTTCGCCGCAGCAGGTGCGGAAGGTCATCGACACGGTGCGGGAAAGCAAAATCCCGGTGGTTTTCTCGGAAAGCACCATCAGCGACAAGGCCATGCAGCAGGTGGCAAAGGAAACCGGTGCGCGTTACGGTGGTGTGCTGTATGTGGACTCTCTCACCAACGACGACGGCCCCGCGCCCACGTTTTTGAAGCTTCTGCAATACAACGCCAACATCATCGTGAAGGCGTTCGCCCACCCCTGACAATGCCTGCCGCCATCCCTCCGCTCGCGATTGAAGTCACCGATGTCACCGTGGCCTATGCAAACGGCAACGTTGCCCTGCACAACGCCACATTCGCCCTCAAAGCAGGGACCATCTGCGCCCTCGTCGGAGTCAATGGCAGCGGCAAAAGCACCTTGTTTAAGGCCATCATGGGATTCCTGCGGCCGGCCAAAGGCGAAGTACGCATCGCGGGCCGGAGCGTTGAGGACTCTCGCAAACAAAAACTCGTCGCCTACGTGCCGCAGGCGGAGGAGGTGGACTGGACTTTCCCCGTCAGTGTCTGGGACGTGGTGATGATGGGGCGCTACGGGCATATGAACTTCCTGCGAATCCCGCGGGCGGAGGACAAGCGCGTGGCTGAGGAATGCCTGGAACGCGTGGGCATGGGCGGACTCAAAGACCGCCAGATCGGCGAGCTTTCCGGCGGACAAAGGAAGCGCGTCTTCTTAGCCCGTGCGCTGGCACAAAAAGGACGCATCATGCTGCTGGACGAACCTTTCACCGGCGTGGACGTGCAGACCGAAACCGCCATTATTGAACTGCTGCGGGCCTTGCGCGAGGAGGGCCACATCATTCTCGTTTCCACCCACAACCTCGGCAGCGTGCCTGAGTTTTGCGACCAGGTGGTGCTGGTCAACCGGACGGTGCTCGCCTTCGGGCCCACCGAGATCGTATTCACTGAAGACAACCTGACCCGCGCCTTTGGAGGTGTGCTGCGGCAGTTCCACTTTGAGCACTCCACCATCCAGGAACATGACGGCCGCACCGTGAAGCTGCTGACCGACGACGAACGCCCGCTCGTGTTCGGCAAGGACGGCCATCTGGAATACACCGACCGCCAGGGACGCGAGAATCTGGTGAAGAAGCGGGAGATGGAGGTGGGCGAATGACCGACCTTCTCACCCCCTTTCACTACGAGTACATGGTGAAGTCTATTCTTGTCAGCGGCCTCATTGGCGGGGTGTGCGCGTTTTTGTCCTGCTTCATCACGCTCAAGGGATGGTCACTGATGGGGGATGCCTTGTCTCACGCGATCGTGCCCGGCGTATCGCTGGCCTGGATGCTGGGCCTGCCGTTTTCCGTTGGTGCCTTCGTAGCCGGCATTTTGGCGGCGCTGGGCATGGGCTGGGTGAAGCACAACTCGCGGCTGCGGGAAGATGCGGTGATCGGCGTGGTGTTCACCAGCTTCTTCGCCCTGGGTCTGCTGCTGCTCTCACTGTACCCGAGCAATCTCAACCTGCGCACCATCATCTTTGGCAACATCCTGGCTATCTCCGATCCGGACATCCTGCAGGTGCTCATCATTTCGGCAGTTGCCATCCTCATCCTTGGCCTGAAATGGCGGGACCTGCTGCTGTACTGCTTTGATGAAGGCCACGCACGCAGCATCGGCTTGAACACGCGCTTCCTGCACTTCCTGCTGCTCGCGCTGCTCTCCGCCACTGCGGTCGCAGCCTTGCAAACGGTGGGCGCGTGCCTCGTCGTCGCCATGCTTGTCACCCCCGGAGCCACAGCCTACCTGCTCACCGACCGCTTTGGTCGAATGCTCGGCATCGCCACCCTTACCGGTGTCTTGTGCGGCGTGGTGGGCGCGTATGCCAGCTACTTCCTGAACGGATCCACCGGTGGCTGCATCGTCGTGTTGCAAACCGTCATCTTCCTCGTTGCTCTCGCCTTCGCACCCAAACACGGCCTGCTCGCTGCCCGCGCCCAACGCCGTGCCGCCGCCTCCGCATGAACCTCCTCGCCCCGTTTCAATACAGCTTCATGACCGAGGCGATGCTCGTCGGTGCCCTCGTCGGGGCGGTGTGCGCCGTGCTCTCCTGCTACCTAGTGCTGAAAGGCTGGTCGCTGATGGGAGACGCCATCTCCCACGCCGTTTTGCCGGGCATCGTCGGGGCCTACATGCTGGGACTGCCGCTCGCCGTCGGGGCATTCGTCTCCGGCCTTTTCTGCGCCGCCGCCACAGGCTGGATCAAATCCAACACACGCATCAAGGAGGACACTGTGATGGGCATCGTCTTCACCGGACTGTTCGCGCTCGGTCTGGTGATGTTCACCAAGGTGGAAACCGATGCCCACCTCAATCACATTCTCTTAGGCAACATCCTCGGCATTGAGCGTGCGGCCATGATCCAGACGCTTGTCGCCTCGCTGCTGACACTCGCCGTCATTCTTTTCATGCGCAACGATCTGCTGCTGTTCTGTTTTGACCCTGCCCATGCTCGCGCCATCGGCCTGAACACGAACTTGCTTTACTACATCCTGCTGGCCGTCCTCGCGACCACCATCGTCGCCTCACTCCAGGCCGTGGGCATCATCCTCGTCGTAGCCATGCTGATCACCCCCGGCTGCACCGCGCGGCTGCTCACCGATCGTTTTGATCACATGTTGTTGATCGCCGCCAGTTCCTCCGTTCTCGCCAGCTGCCTCGGTGTCTATGCCAGCTACTTCATGAACGGTGCCACCGGCGCCTGCATTGTGCTGGCACAGGCGGCCATGTTCACCCTCGCCTTTGTCTTTGGCCCCAAGCACGGACTGATCGCCGCGCGAAAACGGCTGGCTTGACGATTCCCATACGCACCGCCATATCAGCGGTCTTATGCGCATCCTTTCCGGCCTTCAACCCAGCGGCAGACTCCACATCGGCAATTTCTTTGGCATGATGGAGCCTGCACTCAAGCTGCAGCATGAAGGCGACGCCTACTACTTCATCGCCGACTATCACTCGCTCACCTCCGTTCAGGACGGCAAGGCGCTGCGTAGCTTCGTCCGCGAACTCGCCATCGACTTCCTCGCTTGCGGCCTCGATCCAGACAAATGCGTCTTCTTCCGCCAAAGCGACGTGCCTGAGCATTGCGAGCTCTCCTGGATCCTCAGCACGGTGACCCCCATGGGCCTGCTGGAGCGCTGCCACAGCTACAAGGACAAAATCGCCAATGGCATCTCTCCTTCACACGGCCTCTTTGCCTACCCCGTTCTTATGGCGGCGGACATCCTGATTTACGACAGCGATGTCGTCCCTGTGGGCCGAGATCAGAAGCAGCATGTCGAGGTCACCCGTGACATCGCCATCAAGATGAATGAAACTTTTGGTTCTGGCCTCTTCAAACTGCCGCAGCCGCGCATCCAAGAAACGACGGCGGTCGTCCCCGGTCTTGATGGGAAAAAGATGAGCAAGAGCTACAACAACACCATCCCACTGTTTGAAGAGCCCGGGCCGCTGAAAAAGAAGATCATGGGCATCCAGACCGACTCCACGCCCGTGGAAGCGCCCAAGGCGATCGAAGGCAGCAGCATCCTCGCCCTCTACAAGCTCGTGGCCTCACAGGCTGACTACGACGCCATGGTGGCCGACCACCTCAATGGCGGCGTGGGCTACGGCGATTTCAAAAAGCGCCTCCTGCAAGGCGTGACCGACTACTTCGCCCCCTTCCGTGCCCGGCGTGACGAAATCGTCGCTGATAAGGGCTACGTGGACAAAGTGCTCGCGGAAGGTGCTGAAAAAGCCCGCGCCGTCGCGCGCAAGACTCTCGGTCGTGTGCGCGATGCGGTGGGCCTGGGTTGATCCTCTTTTATCGTCTCTTCTTCGGCTGCTTGGACGCACGCTTGTGGCCATGCCCCGGCTTGCGCGGCGGTGCGGCAGCCCGTTTGGGATCGCGGCTCCGTGGGCCGCGCCGACTCTGACCTTCCGAATCTTCGGAACGCGTTGGCTTGACGCGCTGCGGCACGGGCATGAAATCCACCTGCTTCTTGATGCTGTCCACCTTGTAGATCTGCACGACGATGTTGTCGCCGATGCTGATGACTTTGCGCGTGTGGCGCCCCGTGACCTGACGCGTGGAGGGATCAAAGACATAGAAGTCATCCTGGATCGAGGAAAGCGGCACACCACCGCTGAGGCCGAGATCCGGAACATCGACAAAGAAGCCAAAGTTCCGCACATCGGTGACGAGCGCGACATAGGGCTGCGGCTTTTTCGAGACGAGCTGCGCCCGCAGGTAGGCGTAGAGTTTGACCTCCTTGCTGTCGCGTTCAGCATCAGCCGAGTTCTTTTCAGTCGTGCTGATGTGATCCGCAATCTGCTTGGCGATGCCCACTTGCAACTCAACCTTGTCGAACAAGGAGCGATGCACCACGAGATCGGCGTATCGACGGATTGGTGACGTGAAATGGGTGTATTTCGTCTTGGCGAGGCCATAGTGGCCCAGCGGCTCAACGGCATAACGCGCCCGCATCATCGAGCGCAGGAAACCGATCTTTAACGCCGGGCCAATCGGCAGATCATCCAACCGGCTTAAAAGCTTCTGCACTTCTGGACGATGTGTGAGATTTCCACACGGCACGCGATGGCTCAGCACATCTTCACGGTAATCATTGAGCCTCTTCTCCTTGGGCGATTCGTGAACACGATACACGGAAGGACGATTCAATCCCATAAGGCGTCCTGCGACGGCCTCGTTGGCCAGCAGCATGTATTCCTCAATCAACTGATGCGAGACATCATTCTCAATGCGTTCGATGCGCAGCACCTTGCCATGCTCATCAAGGCGGATTTTGTTCTCCGGGAAGTCAAGATCCAGCGAGCCATTTTTGAAACGCAGGTGGCGGACCTTCTGCGCCAGGGCGTGCGCATCATGCAGCATCTGTTCGGTCTCATTGCTCGGTGGCACCTGGATGGCGGCAAAGGCCTCCTTGTAGGTGAAACGGCGCTTTGAGCGGATCACGGAAGGATAAAACTTCGAGCTCACCACGTGGCCATCCTTGGAAAGCACAAACTCCACGCACTTCGTCAAACGATCCACATTCGGCTTGAGCGAGCACAGCTCATTGCTCAGCGCCTCCGGCAGCATTGGAATCACACGATCCACGAGGTAAGTCGAGTTACCACGCTTCCTGGCTTCAACGTCCAGCGCACTGCCTGGCATCACATAGTGCGACACATCGGCAATGTGAACCCACAAATGCCACTGGTCGCCATGCTTCTGAATGCAGATGGCATCGTCAAAGTCCTTCGCATCATCGGGGTCGATGGTGATGACGTTGTGCGGACGGCAATCCACACGTCCGGCACACTCCTGCGCACTCGGCTGGTTGTCGGGCCGCGATTTGGCAATCGTTTGGGCCTCATGCAGCACATTCTTCGGGAAGTGCAGCGGCAGGTCGTAATGACGAAGCACTGAAAGCATGTCCACGCCTTCTTCGTCCGGCGGACCGAGCACCTCGATGATCTCGCCCTCAGGCGATGTCTGCTTGGAATCCCACTGGGTGATTTCCACAACCACTTTGTCGCCAATGTTTGGCTTGCGGCCCACATCACGCGGCTCCGAGACATAGATCGCCCCGGGCAGACGCGGATCATCCGGCGTCACGTGCAGGAACTGCTTCGAGCGCTGCAAGGTGCCCACGAACTGCGTCCGCTTGCGCTCCAGTATTTTGACCACGCTACCGCTTTTCTCCTTCTGCCCCGGCTGCACGTCGAGGCGTACCAGCACGCGGTCGCCATGCATGGCGGTACCCGTGTTGCTTTCAGGGATGCCAATCTCGGTGATGCCCGCTTCATCGGGCTGCACAAAGCCACGGCCACCGCGCGTGATCTGAATCACACCGGGGACCAGATCAGCCTCTTTCGCCACGATGTAGCGATTGCCCTTGGTGCGTACGATTTTTCCCTGTTTCTCCAGGCTTTTGAGCAGGCTTTGCAGCACCTGCTGTTGATTGGGCTTCATGCCCAGTTGGGTGAGAAGCTCTGGCACATTGGAGGGTATGTAATCCTCACTGCCGAGCAACCTCAGTAGTTTCTTATCCATCATCTATCTTGGCACGGAAAGTATATAAGACGAATGATTCCGTCAATGAGAATTCGGGGGCAACCGAAACTCACGGTTCAATCGCAGCTTCAATTTCCGCATCGTCGCCTCCAATTCCTCTCGGACCGCGACCATGTCGGGTTCCAACGCTTCATTGACCGGTGTTGATGCCAGCCGCTCGAAGCGCTCCACCAGTGCCTGACCATCTTCGCGCAGTCCACATCGCTCGATCAAACCACGCACCTTCTCCACCTGTTCACGCGTCTCGATGATCATCGCCATTGCCTCAGCCTCAGTGGTCTCGCCACTTTCCAGACGCCCCAGCTGCTGACAGTTGAACAAGCGGCACCTCACCGGTCGCCGATCATAAACCGTGCAGCGTTTCTCCTGAAGCCCTGAGCAGGGCTGCTCCATGTAATACTCCCCGTCCCGGCAGCGGATTTTCAATCCCAGCTTGCCCAGCTCCGCTGGCACATCTCCCGGCTGCATCCGCACAATCTGAAACATCGTCCCGTCACAGCACATCCCGCACGCCATGCAGAGGCGCGATGCGGCTGAGGAAAATTCTTCCGGGATCATGCCTAAGTGTTAAATGCTTTTTGCTCATCAAATCAACCCCCGCTATTGCCAAACGCCCGGACATTCAGTTAAAAGCGTGACATGCATCCACGCACCGCACTTTGTCTCCTTTTGTTGGGCGTCAATTCAGCAGCCCAAACGCCGACGGTGGTTCCTGCGCCAGCCCAGCGTTATCTGGACATCCTGATCAAGCGCCCGCAGCCAGGCACGATCTTTGAGCGTTTCTACGCCGCATGGCTGGAAGAGAGCTCCACCACCGAACTGGGCGACTTCCTGCAGGCCAGAACAAAACTGACTGCGGCCACGGCGGCAGATCATTTGCTGCTCGCCGTCTTTGAATCGCATCGCGGTGATGATCGCGCGGCGCTTGCGGCCTACGAGGCAGCGCTGAAACTTGATCCTGCCAATGCTTCCGCGTGGATCGAGCGCTCGCGGCTGGAGGCGCGAGCGCTTGATTTTGCCGCTGCCTTGCAGTCTCTCGAGGCAGCCGTGAAAGCGCGCCCGGATGCCGCCAGCACGATGGAAATCGGCAAGCTCCGTGGCCGTGCGCTCCTGCGTCTCGGCAAAAATGAAGAAGCCTTGCGCACCTGGAAGGAACTGGCCGCCGCACACGCCGAAGACGAGGATCTTTCCGAAGAGCTGATCGATCTGCTGACAGATGAAGGCCAGTATGAGGCCGCGCTCGAAACCGCGCAGGCCTTGATCAAGCGCTCCCGTGATCCGGTGGCACGGACTTTGCGACAGCTGCGGCTCACGGACATCTTGCTACTCGCTGAAAGACGCGATGAAGCCCTGAAGACCATGCGGGAAACGCTAGCAACCACTGGCTCCGACTCCTGGGTGGAGGGCGATGTGCTGAGTCGGATAAGTCGTGTCTTTCGCATGAGCGATGATGTGGCTGGCTTTGAAAAATTCATGGCCGACCTCGTGAAGGAGCACCCGCAGCGCGTGGCTCTGGCCTGGCAGCACACTCAATTGCTCGGAGAAACCGGGCAGAAAGATGCCGCACTCAAAGAGGCGCGTACGCTACTACAGTCGAATCCGGGACGACGCGATCTGCAGGAAGGATTTCTCGACCTGCTCGAATCACTCGATCTGATCAAGGAGGCCGTCGAGCAAGCGCAGACGCTAACACAGCAGAATGCCGCAGACAAAGAGATGCTCGTGCGGCTGGCCAGCTTGCAGCATCGCGCCAAGGATGATGCCGCCGCGCAGAGCACGCTGGAGCGTTTTCTCAAACTGGCAGGAGCCGCAGAAGCAGATCACCTGCGTGCGGCAAGGCTGCTGGAAAACTGGGAGGAACCACCCGTGCAACCAAACAGCCCTGCGGCAAAGGCGTATGCACGTCTGGTGGAAAGCTTCCCCGCCAGCATCTCTGCGCAGGAAGCCCAGGCGCATTACCTGCACCGCCAGGGCCAGCGAGAGGCCGCCCTGGCGATTTGGACCCGGCTGGCAAAGTCCGCCGCGCTGGAAGACCTGCTGCGCATCACCCAGGCGCTGCAGGCCAGACAAGAGTCACGCACCGCGCTGGATCTGCTGGCACCTCGTGAGCAGGACTTCGCCCGTGAACCGCGCTTCTATGCGTTGCTGGTGCAACTGGGCATCGCCAACAAGGAAGTTGAGCGTGCGCTCCCCTGGGCACTCACTCGCCTCCGCCTCGCGCAGGATGCGGAGAGCATGGAAACTGCCGTGAAGGACATCCTGCTCGTGTTGCGCAGCGATGAGTCAGGGAAACTCTCTTCGCCGGTGCTGCAGGAACTTCAAAGCCAGGCAACCCCCACCATCCAGAGCCGCTGCCTGCTGGCGGCACTGCTCGAAAATGCTGGCAAAAATGCCGAGGCGGAAAAGACGCTGAGCTCTGCACCGATAGAGGACCAATTGATCGCGCTAAGCCAGCTCGCGGTGCTGTTTCAAACAAGGCAGGAATGGGAAAAAGCGGCGCAGACTCTGCAGCAGGTGATCGCGCTTCCGGGAGCACGCACCACGGCCCGTGTGCAGCGCATGGTGGATTTTTACCGCCGCGCGGAAAAGCCGGAGCAGGCTCTGACATGGATCGCCGAATGGAAAAAACTATCGCCCAGCGCCGTGCAGCCATGGCTGGATGAATCCCGGCTCTTGATCGCGCTGAGCCGAACGAAGGACGCACTGGCCCTGCTGCGCGCTGCCTTGCGGAAGTTTCCTGACTCCATCGAGGCGGCATCCAGCTATGCCACGCTCTGTTTGGAAAACGGCCAGCCAGATGAGGCTGAACGCACCTACCTGGCGCTGTATGAAAAAACCACGGACACCACCGCACGCCTGCGCTTGATCAGCCCGCTGGCGCTCGCAGCGCAGCAGCACAACAGCCTGCCGCGTCTGATCGAAAACTTCCAGCAGCGCCAGAAGCAAAACCGCGCCAGCGCGCAGCCATGGCTCGCCTTGGCGGAGATCCACCGCAGCACCAGCAACGATGAAGAACGCCGTCGCTGCCTCTATGAGGCATCGCGCCTGCGCCCGCAAGATCTGGCTCTGCTGCTCGACATCGCCCGCAGCGAAGAGGAGATCGGCCTCACGGCTGAAGCTCTGCGCACGCTCGAAAGTGCCGCCAAACTCGACAAAACGAGCAAGACCCGTGAGAACATCGCACGCCTGCAAATCGACAGCGGTGATGCCGATCTCGGCTACCGCATGCTGTTTGAGATTGCGGGCGGCAGCCAGATGGACGCACGCGCGCTGGAACAGATGGCGGACACTATTGCTGAAAAGGGCGAGTGGGAGCGCGTTATCGCGTTTCTGGAACAGGTGCTGGAAAAGCATCCGAAGGATTACCGCCTGCATTACCTGAACGCCGTCGCCTTGGAGGAAGCTGGGCGCGAAAAAGAGGCCGTGCGTGCCTTCATCGAGATCATGAGCATGCACGAGGAACTGCCGGGAGTGCTCAGCACGGGCCGCAGCATCGGGCTGCGCCAGCAGTATACTTCGATGTCATTGCCACCGGGCACTGAGGACTGGCTGGTGCTTCCTGCGATGGTGCAGGCGGCCTACATCCACCGGCAGAAGCAGGGCGGACGTGCGAACTACGGCAGCTACAACACTTTTGGCAACACCGCCTCCAACGGCCTGCCCGCGAATGGCTTCATTCAGCAGGCGCCCGGCGTCACCGAATCTCCGGTGCTCGCTCTCGCCCATGTCCTGCAGATGGTTTCCGTATGGGACCTAGCAGAGCGTGAGCCGGCATTGCGCAGTCTCAAGCAGGCCGGTGTGAGCGATGCACCGCTGCTGCTCACAGCTGCGGAGAATTCACCCCAGTTGGTCATCACGCCCGAGATGCTGGCGGATCAGCCGCAGAACGCCGCGCTGCATGCCGCATGGCTGATGCAGAATCAGAGTGGCGATCCCGCCGAGCTGCAGCCAATTTATGAGAGTGCCTTCAAGCTCTTTCAGGCAAGCCATCCCTCGCTTGCTCTTCGCACAGCGGCGCAGGCATGGCGCACCGCCGGAGATCAATCCTCTGCCTGGGTGCGGCGCATCCTCGACCTTTGCCAGGCCCAGCCAAAAGCTGACCCAGCGGAGTTACAGACGCTGACCAGCATGCTGCGCACCCAGTCTGATCTGTTTCCCCAGTTGTCTCAAAGCGCCGACGTGGTCAAACTTGGCAAAGACGAAGTGCTTGCGATCACTACCTTATTGAAACGCAGGCTACATGCCGAGGACGATCAGCAGCCCTATTCGATTGCCGAAGTTATCTATGCCTTGGGCGCTGTGAAAGACTGGGAAGGCTTGGTGGAAATCATCCAGCATCGGCTCAGCCTGCCTGAGAAGCCTCAGCCCCAGGGACCGACGGCGGTCACGTTCTCAATGTACGGAGGACGGAGTCGTGGTTACTATCACAATTTTCAGCCGTCACCCCTGCCTGTGCCTGTCGATTCGCTCAAGCTGCCATCGGACACTCTCAACTGGTTTTCAAGACTGTCGATACAGCAAGAATATGAAGAGAGCACCATCAGCGAAGCGCGGAAGAAATGGGCCCAAGAATTCCATGACGGCTTGAAGCCCTTCATTGAAAAGACCCCGGAGCCAAGGCTGAAACTGATTCTCCGGCTCATCACGGGCGAACAGCAGGCCATGCTCGATGAACTGAAGCCGCGTCTCGCCGCCAATCCCGCGCTGGATGACCTGCTCCTCGCAGGCTGGCTTTCCCAGCAGTTAAACCAGTCCGAGAAAGCGATCGCTTTTATCCAGCAGGCCCAGCCGCTGGCCACCGATGCAGCACAAAGATTCCAGCTCGACCTTGCCCTTCTTTTTCATGCGCAGCGTCTGCTGCAGCAGACGGACAAAGTGGATGTCACAAAGCTCCTCCCCACGGTGAAGCCGGTGATCGAACGCTTCGCCCAGACCGCCGCCACTCAGGAAGAGAAGTACCTGCTAGCAGAGACGATGAACACTTTTGGCATGCAGGAGGAGTCTCAGAAACTGATGCAGACGGCGCAGGGAAGCAGCGTCAGATCGCGCCAACAAAGCACGCCGGTGATCGCCAATCCCTATTCGCGCAGCTATTCCTACCGTCAACAGCAGCAGAAGCGGCAGGTGTCCCCCGAGGAACTGCTCAAGAAAGGCGACCAAGCGGGCGCCATCCAGGAAATCGTCAGACAGCTGCGACTGGCCATTCAGGGCTGTCTGAACCCGCAGAACAGCTCCAGCGCCCATCATCAGATTCATGAAGTCATCAATCTCTTTACCCAGCACAAGCTGACAGATCAGGTGATGCAAACCATGCGTACCGCCGCCAGTGCTGGATGGAAGCCGCAGCAGGAATATGCGGTGCTGCTGGAACACACCGGACTCGAAACCAAACCGGGCATCGAGGCGCATCGCGCCGTGATCTCCGCCAATCCGCGCGCTTTTGCCTCGCATGCGCGTCTGGCCGCACTGCTGGCGATGGAGGGAGACTTCCAGACTGCGCTGCGTCATTGGAAGCTTCTGCCAGAAGTCACCCAGGCGATGTATCTGCCTGCGCTGATCCATGAGTTCAGTGAGAGCAGCAGCATCTCCATTCCACGGCCCGCCGCACTTTCAGGGTTGCTGTCCACATGGCTACGCTCCCTGCCCGCCAATCGTCCCCTTCCTGCAAGTCTCACTCAGCATTTTAATCAGGCTTTAAACAACATTCAGCAGAGCGATTCCAGCCAGAACCTATCCTTCCCCGCCCTGTGGGATCCCTCCACGAAGGAGAACTCCCGCAACAATCGCAACTGGGTCTTCAATGACGACGGCACGCCCAAGCTCACCCCTGAAAGCCAGAAGGCCAGGAACCAGCGGCGTGCAGCGCAGGACGAACTCTGCCAAGCGATGCTGCAAATCCCCGAACTCGCGCTCATGGGCTTCGCTCCGCTCGGCGGGCTGGCCATGTTTGAAAACCGCAGTCTCGCCGAGACGGAAAAAATCGCGCTCGATTTGCTCAGCCTGCGCGCCATGCCCAAGGTTAAAAGGCGGCTCATGGCGCAGGGCAGCTATCAGGGGTACAACGGCGGCACCGATCCCGTCTCCCCCCTCGGCAGCTTGTTTGCTACCTCAGAGCGCATCGCCATGCCAGTGCCCGCCGTGTTTGCCACTTACAGCGCCGCCCTGCGCGGGGATCAGCGCGCGCTCGATGAAGTGATCTTTCCCGCCATTCTTAAAGCCGAAGGCAAATCCATTGCGGAGTACTGCCGCGCCTATGCCGCTGTGCTCATGGCTGATGAAGCACACTTCGTCTCCGCTGCATCCGCCTGGCTCAAACCACCGGGCAAAGGCAATTATTCTCACCGCAGCCAGCAGCAGGGCGGCCCCTTCGATGAAATCGTGCACCAGTGGCAGAAGCGGAAAATCAAGGAGCCTTTGAACGAGCTTATCCTCTCTCAATACGCCCAGCCTACAAGCGGCTACTCTGGCTACTCCCTGCAACTGGTCAACACCTACGTCTTTGCCCTCGGGCAGCGTGATCCGGAAGCATTGCGCAGCTTCATCCACAGTCTGCGTGACCGCTGGATCGGCTCCACACCTGAATTACGATCCAAAAACATCGCTGACTGGCGCGAATATCAGCGGCAGCAGCAGCGCGGCGGCCGCTTTTCCTCTCAGTCCTCCCGCACGCAGCAGGCCGTGCAAGGTTACATCCAATGGCTGCAAAATTTGCTGCAGGACCGCCGCGGCCTCGGGCTGATTAAATTCGCCATGGAAGACGGCCTCGACAATTCGCCTGAATGGCTGCGCCAGATCGCTTCCTATCATACTGGAGGCGACCGCATTCGCACAACGGAGGAGTTTTTGTCCAGCGCTGCCGCCCTCGGCTTTCTCGGGGAAGCCTCCCATTTCCGTGCTTATGATTTGAGCGAGGACCAGCGGCACATCACCTGGCTGGGCAACCTCGTCCGCCAGTGGCGCGAACGCTCGAACGACGAGCAACTGAACGCCACTCTGGACCAGCTCGGCAAACGCAAACCCAGCTTCGGTGCCGATCTCATGCAGGCGCTGCTGCTGAAAAACAGCCGCACAATACTGCAACTGGATGGCAAACCGACCCCGCTCGACGCCGCACATGTCACCAAGTTCCAGTCCCGCGATGAAGAAGAAGGCTTTGCCTATCGCGGTGCCGCGCTGCAGGTGGTGCTGACACGGCATGCTGAGGAGATCGCCGCAATGAGCGCCAACGGCCAGATTGAGCTCTCCCTCGTCCTGCGCGACGAGTTGCGCGGCTATCCGCAGTCTGATCGGCTGGGCAAGGAACTTACCCGTGCCCTTGCTCCGCTGCTCAAGATCGAAAACATCGAACTCACCCGCCAGGTGGACGGAGTGCTCGCCGCCAAAACCTGGAGTGATCTGCATCAGCAGGAATACCGGTTTGCCCAGCAGTTTCCGATCTTGCTGGGTGACTTTGCCGACAGTGACCCCGCCAAAGCGGATGCCGCAGCTCGTCATGCCGTCGAACTCCTGCGCGGCAGTCCTGAGCAGAAGCAATCCCTTTTGCAGAACAGCCGTGAAACAACGGTGTTCCGCCTGCTGACAGCGCTCGCCCGAGTGCCACAGTTGCTGCACACCACGCTTGCTCTCGCCGAGCAGGAAGGCTTCTCACAATCACGCAATTGGAACTCCAACCTGCGCAGTTACATGGAAGAATCGCTGAATAAGCCCGAGAATGTCCGCTTCGTATTTTCCGGCACACCTTGGGTCGCTGAGGCTCCAGAATTTCGTGATCCCAGGAACGAAAGCAGCCTTGAACCGACTCTGCTATCCAGCCTTATCAACAGGACCGAAAATAGCAATGATCTACGGACTACGGTGAATGACTTCTTGGTTAAACAACCTGCCACCTTTGGCACCGAATTGCTCCTGGCATTTCTGCATCGGGCCCCGGGAGAAGACACCAACAGGCGCAGCTTTTACAACACCAAACGCCCGGATGACGCCTCCATTCTGGCCTTCATCCAAAAGCGCCGCGAGGACTTTGCCAAACTCCAGCAAGCCTCGGCCACCAATCTCCTGGCCATGCTCAAGGCCCGCATGCCAGATTTGGATCAAAAGTTGGAGCAGGACGCCGCACTCCAGCAGGCCCTGCAACCTTTGATCAGCGCGAGCGCTGTTCAATTTGAGGCTGACATCGCCCGCTGGATGCAGATGACCAGTCTGAAAAGCTCCAGCAGCGAAGCCTACGAGGCCATCCAGGATTGTGTGCCCTTGCTTGACCGCCTCGCTCAAACAGACAAGCCACGCGCCATTGCCTTCCTTGATCAAATCAGCAAGCTCATTGCGCAGCAGGAGGCGCTTAACAACCGAGGTGGTAGAAGCCAGCAGCCCTCTCAAACTCAAGTCGCCCAATGGCTGCGAAACGCCACCACCGTCCCTGAGTTGTATCGCGCTGTCATGCAGCGGGCCGAAGAAAGCGGCGTGGCCAAGGATGCTTCCTGGATGGAGAACATTGAGAGCAACATAAGCTACACTCCCAAATACCGTGACAAGCCAAAGCGGTTCATTGCCCTGCTGGAGAACCTCGGAATGCTCGATCCTGCCGCCACCTTCGATCCACATTTTCTGCCAAAAGCGTTGGAAAGGCAGGCTGAGATGCAAAGGCAGATGCAGAACCGGCCCATGCCATATCCAATGGCTTCACCTCGACTGACCCTGCTCGAAACCTGGACGTATGAAATGCGCGGTGGATACTTGGTTCACAATCTTGAGGAAGAACTCCAGCAAAGACAACCCAGCACCTTCGGCACCGGCATCCTACTGCTGATGTGCGGCAGCAAATCCAGTGAAGACATCGCCGCATTTGCCAAAAAACATGCGGAGGAAATTGCCTCCGCTTCTGCCGAGCAGAAAAAGATGCTCGCCGCTTTTTTTGAGCGGCTGCACTGGGCGGAGATTCTCGCGCCTCTGGTGCCGGCGCTGCACGAAGAATTCGCTCCTATGCTCCAGCGGCAGGAGGCTCAGCAGCTCAGTTTTTTTGAGGACTTGATGAAAACCACCCAGTGGGCGCAGATCGAAGAACTGTCTTACAAGTCTCTCCCTAATCGGGGGCCGGTAGCCATGCCCAACGGTTTTCCTGGCAACTTTCCTATCGGCCCAGGAAGGACGCCCGGCAGTCTTCCTCCCCAGCCTTTTGGTTCACGCAGGCCCCCGGGATTCTACCCGCCGGGAGAGCGCAACTTGGCCATCGACTTCCTGTCTAAGCAGTTGGGGCAAATCGCTAGGACCGAACCAGCCAAGGCACAAAAAGCTCTGCAGCATGTCTCGGACATTCACCACGCTGAATTCATCTCTGACGGCTCCCCCTTCAACACTCCTTCGCTGTCCCCACTGCTCCAGGCGCTTGGCTCTTTCCCCCGGCTGGCTCCCGCTGTTTTGATGGGCACCTCAAGGATGGACAGCCGCGTCTTCAGGCGCATGGATGAATGGGACGAATTCAAATTGATGGAGTCAGTCCTCCCCGATGCAACGCTGAAGAGTGCCGCAAAAATCGTCAGCACCATCGAGGAAATGGGGCTGCTGAGTGACGCAGCTGCCTTCGATCCAGTGCCGACTCAGCTTCCTTCCAAAGGCAGCGTGCTCACGCTGATCTCATGGCGCATGATGCATGACACCACGGAGGAGCGGGAGATTGCCAAAGCCAGCCTCCTTACGCTCGTCATGTGGCGCCTGCAGACGGCGAGCCCCGAGGTGCGGGAGCAGGCGGCACAAATGTTCGCAGAGAAACCCGGGGCGCGCTTTGGCCATCATCTCATGGCGGCGCTTCTCACAGACAAAAAATCTCCTAACAAACCTGCCCGCATGCAGCTTTGCTCAGGCCATTTTGCCAAACTCTCTTCACGGTCCGCTGGACCGATCCTGCTAGCCATCGCTGGCTACCATCCCTCTCTTGCAGGTTCTGACAGCGCAGCAGATGGCCAGGCTCTCTTGACCCCGCTCCTTCAACTTCGCCAGGACGAGGAGCGCACCAGCCTCACGGCCATCATGGAAGGCAAACCGGCGGTCATGCCACCCTTCCGGGGCTTCTTGACCGTTGTCTCGCAAGAACTGGTAAAGCTGATGGAGGAGGGAAAACGGGACAAGGCGGTTGGTCTCATACGCGCCATGCGTCTCCAGCTTGAACCCCGGGACGCAGCCTCCGTTTTCGGAACGAGGTCATACTTTCGCGATGGCGAAACACTCAGCGAATTTCTCCGCGCCATTCTCCTCAACAGCGACAAGGCAGCCACATTGCTTGCTTGTGAACTTCAGGCCGCAGCTCATTTGCCGGAAGTTCGCATACCGTATGACCGCATGTCACTTCAAAAGAGCAGTGCCACCAAAGGCCAGTTGTTGATCGAATGGGAAAATCGTGGCGGCTGGGCTGCCCCGGCTGTGGTCTTTGACGCACTCCTCAAGGACATTGCCAAGTTGGCTGACCTTGCTAGCACTCGCGGCCTCTGGCTGCCACTGCTCCACGAAATGCTCGCACGCATGGGACCACTGGAACAGCGTGAAATGGCGGCATGGGCTGCCAGGCAGAAAGACTCCGGCATCAAACTCGTGACTGCTGAACTCGCCCTTGCCCAATCTTTGCTCGATGCCACCGCACCAGCGTTCGCAGATCCTGCAAGCACTCGACTGCCGGCCAAAACCCCGCAGGCAGGAAAGTCTTTTGCCAGTGCTGCGGCATCCTCCGTGGCATTGCTCAAGGATGAATCCATTCCTGCACATGTCCGCCTTTCTCTGGCAGCCTTCCTGACTGCCACCTACCCCGGACTTCTGGATGATGGCACCCTGCTAACCTGGGGCCAGGCGGCCGCTCAGGCCTGGCATGACGGCGCCCCTGTCACTGTTTTTGAGCTGGAGTCCCTGCTCAACGCTGTCTCGGTGCTTCCCGTCAATGAAAGCTGGAATCGCATCAGCAAATCGGTGCTCGAACGCTGGAGCCAGCGTGAGGAGATCATGCAGCAAAAGAAGACTCGCTACATTGAAACACCCTTCCACCCGTTCGTTTTGCGTTTTGCAGCCCGCTCAGGTGATTCCGCTGTTTTAAGGTCCATGCTCAGAGGAAATCCCGGCCAGGAAACTCGGCTCTTTACCAGCATCCTGCTCGAGAGCGGCGACTGGATGCGCGCGATCGAACCACTTCTTCTCCAGTATATATCAACCATTTTATCGAAGCCCCAAGATTCCATCGGCTGGCTTCCAGCGAGTGCGGAAACTCTCACCAGGTTGCGGCACCACGCCATCGAAAAAGCTATGCTAGCAGAAGTCGTATCCTTGAACGCCGATGACATAGCCACCCGCTGTCTTTACCCCCATCAACAATGGCCGGATCGTGGCAAACGTTTCGAAGCTTTTGTCAAAAAACTCCCTTCCGCCCCAGAGCCGCTCAAGCCAGAAAGTCTGGCACCTGTGCTGGTAATCCTGGGCTTTGAAAACACTCCTGCGGCACTCGATCTACTCCCTCAGTTTGATGAACTGGCGAAGGTGTTGCAGGCTGACTCATTTCCTCAGCAGCCGTCAGGCATACGCATTTGGACTAACTTTCTCGCCATCCATGCAGCGCTTAAAATGGCACGTGGAGATGCCTCCCTGGCTGACACTTATTACGAGCGTGTAAAAAACGATTCAACCGTTGGACGAAGCGGCAACGTGGACACCGCCCAGTCTAATTTTCGTCACACGCTTTTTCACTGTCTCGCGCAGCTTTGGCAGGTGGGCGAGGCACGTGATCTGGCCAAAATTTCCCGCCTCTCCCTGCTTGCGGACGCCGCCAAGAACCAATCATCCTCCAATGAAGTCATGATTCCACAGATCACCTTTGCACTGAAATCCTGGCAATCCGCCCTCAAAGGCGAGCCACTTCCCAGTGAACTGATCTCCGACATCAAAGACTACGGACTGCTGCTTGATTTGGCAACGGCCATAGCTGGCTCTGGCAAGACCCGTCTTTCATTTAAACAACGACTGTATTTGTTCACTCAATTTTCCGGCCGCACAGACATTGCCACCCATACCAGCCAAATCTGGGGCAACTTGGTTCTGCGTCAGTATTTCACTGCTGAGGAACTGCTCAAAGAACGGGCTGCCATCCTGAAAGTTGCCCACTTGCTAGCCCCTTCTCATCTCAATGATTTCGCCATGTACATGCGACGCCACAACGTCGACGACACGGCCGTGGCAGCATGGGCTATCGCGGCCAAACAGCCACCCACCTCCAAGGTGTCTGCCTATTTTTCCCATCGCTGCCAGCTAGATCGTGCCTCCACTCTCATTCACCTGAAAAAATTCAACGATGCAAAAGAATGCCTCAGCGAGTTGAATGAGAAGGAACTGACCTCCTCCAACCGCGTTCTTCACACATCGCTCCTCAAGCTTCTTTCGCAGCAAGCTCAAGCACCTGCAAAGTAAGCATCACATTCAGCTCCAGATCCAGCGGCTGCCGTGTTTTAACAAGCACGGAACTGCCGCGCGCGCGCCAGTGGTTGATGCACATGCCCAGCGTTGCCAGATCAGCGGGATCGTCGATGACATGACCGTTGATGCCGGAGTCGATCAACTCGCTTGCGCCATTGAAAGTCGTTGTCACCACCGGTATGCCGGTGGCCAGCGCCTCGCTCACCACATTGGAGCATGGTTCATAGATGGGCAGAAAGGTGAGCACATCGGCAGCGGCATACGCAGCCTCCACATCGCTCAGCGGCCCCGTGAGAATGACATTCGGCGGGATCTTACCGCGCATGCGGTCCCGCGTGACAACAAGCAGTTTGAGATGTGTATCATCGCTGCGCCCGGCCATGAACTTCAGCAGCCAGGGCAGGCCCTTGCGCTCCCAGCCGGAGCCGACGAAGACCAGCACGAAATCGTTGTCTTCAAGTCCAAAGCGTTGGCGCGCTGCTGATCTCGACACGCTCTTGAATCTCTGCACATCCACTCCGTTGCGGATCGTATGCACGCGCTCCTGAGGAAAATCGGGAAAATGCTGCGCGATCTCGCCGCGCACCATTTCAGAGTTCACGATGATGCGCTGCGTATTTGCCGGATCAAAGGTATGCGCCTCAAGCGCCAGCATGTGGCGATGAAAAGCCCCCAGCCCCACCAGCGGGCGCTTCCACCAAGGCGCAAACTGCCTGCGCCGCTGCAGCCACACTCGGTGCAGTCCGTCTCCCGCGCGGTAGACATCCTGCTTCAGCGTGCGCTCCAAGCTGAACACGCAGTCAAATCTCTCGTTCTGCAAAGCGGCGTTCACGCCCTCCGCAAAACGCAGCGGACGCTCCGCGCGTGATCCTTCCACGTTGACGCTGTGAAACTGCACTCCCGCCGCCTGCCCCTGCCACTTCTCAGCAAACAAATGCGTCTCATGCCCTGCAGCGGTCAATGCCCCCAGCAGCCGCTGCACATACAGCTCCGCACCTCCGGTGGCGGAGAACTGGCGGCGGATGAGGGCGAGTTTCATGCAAGTTGGCGCAAACGTCTCGTTTGCGGCGAGTTAATGCAAGCGGGAGGCTTGCGCTAAGACTGCTTGGACCGCCACTGCTCAAAGCTCTCCTTCGGCGTGCGAAAGACCGCACCGCAGCGCGGGCAGGTGATCTGCGCCACGCCGTCGGCAAAGATGTGGTCCAGATCATCCTGTGGCAGGCGCATGATGATGGGCAGCAGCCGCTCGATAGAGCAGCCGCATTCAAACACATAGCCGCGCGTTTCCAGCAAAGTCAGATGCTCCGCCGTTTCAATTTCAAGCATCTGCTCCAGCGTGAGCTCGGACAGCCACACCTCATCGCAGTCCGGCTCGGCGGAGATTTGCACGAATTCTTCATCCTCCAGACGGAAAAAGCGCGTGAGCCGCTGCTCGCTGGTGGTGTAAAATGTCTCCACCGCCTTCAGCATGTCGTCGCCATAAAACTCGATCATGCTCTGCCGGGGTGCCTGATCAGGGCGGGTTGCTTGCGAGATGAACATCGCCTCGCCCTCCTGGCGCACATCTTCAGTGAAGACCCGGCCCGCCACCCGACTAGGCCGTGAGCTGCCCGTAACAAATACATTCGCGCGCTGCGGCTCTTTGACGTGGATCGTCCACGCACAGCTTTCATCCTGCGGACGCGAGCAAAGATGCAGCGCCATCGCGGCCAGCGCGTCCTTCAGCATCTGGTCCAGCGGCTCCGCATTCTGCAGTCCGTACTGCATCAGGTGCAGGTAGTAATCGAGATAGAGCGGACTGAAACGCCCCCGTACCAGCAGCGCATTGCGCTTCCGCACGAAGTAGGAGCGGAGGTCCACCACGGAAAGGTCCGGTTCAAGCATCTGACTCATGCACTGCATATCTCACCGGATGAATGGCGGCGCAAGTGGCGCGGGGCATCACCTCCCTGCCATGCCACGAAATTTTTGCCGGTAGGCGCTCGGGGTGGTCTCCATCACTTCGCGGAAGCGGCGGTTGAAGTTCGCCAGGTTGCGGTAGCCGCAGTCCATCGCGATGTCTGTGATGTTCGACACATCCTCCGCCAGCATGCCGCAGGCACGGCCGATGCGCACCTCGTTCACATACTGCGGCACTGTCTTGCCCGTGCGCGAGTGGAAGAAGCGGCTGAAGGCCCCCAGACTCAGGTGTGCCAGCTTGGCCAGACGCTCACGGTCGATTTCTTCGGTCAAATGCGTGTGAATGAAGTCGATCACACGCTCCATCCGCCCCTGATCGGCAGATTCGAGCTTGGGCTCAAAGTTGGAACTGGCCAGCGCCTTCAAATCATCTGCCCCGGCCAGCGCATTGAGAATGGTCAGCAGTTCGATCACCCGTGCCAGCCCCTCGCTGCCAGCGAGACGTTTCATGTGCTCCGTCACCACCGCACGGGCAGCACCGCGCACCTCCAGGCCGCGCGCCGCACGCTGCAGCAGCCGCTTCACTGGCTCCATCTCCGGCAGCGCCATGAAATCACGGCCAAGGAAATCCTCGTCAAACCGCACGATGATGGCATTCACCCGCCGCGACTTCGCGCTTGTGTCCTGATGCCACACGTGAGGCAGATTGGAACCAATCAGCACGATGTCTCCGTCCGTGAGCGCACTGATATTATCTCCCACCACCCGATGCCCGCGGCTCTCAATCGCCAGCGTCAGCTGATACTCTGGATGAAAATGCCAGCGCGTCCCATAGTCCAGCGCACGCACCGTCTCACAGTGGAATGACTCCCACTGGCGCTTGGGAACTTTCTCGAAAACTGGCTTCATGGGGGAAGTTTGCAGTCGTTGATGATTGTTTGCAATGGTTTGCGATTGTTGAACTATCGCAAACAACGGCAAACCACTGCCAGCCACCGCAAACCAAATTACACGTCGTCGTCCTTGTCATTGTCTCCAGCCTTGCGGCCGCGAAGCTTGGCTTCCATGAAGGCATCCAGGTCACCATCCATCACAGCCTGCACGCCGCTGGTCTTTTCACCTGTTCGGTGGTCTTTGACCATCTGGTAGGGCTGGAAGACGTAGCTTCGAATCTGGCTGCCCCAGCCGATATCGCTCTTCTCGCCATACTGGCGGTCGATTTCGGCCTGACGCTTGTCTTCTTCGATTTGATAGAGCTTCGCCTTGAGCATCGCCATCGCTTTCGCGCGGTTCTTCGGCTGACTACGTTCGATCTGACAGGCCACAATGACGCCGCTGGGAATGTGCGTCAGACGCACGGCGGTCTCGACCTTGTTCACGTTCTGCCCACCTTTGCCGCCAGCACGATAGGTGTCCACGCGCAGATCTTCATCACGCACGACAATGTCGATCTCCTCTTCGGAGTCAGGCGTCACGTCAATCGAAGCGAAACTCGTATGCCGCTTCTTCGCGGCATCAAAGGGAGAGATGCGCACTAGGCGATGCACACCTCGTTCAGTTTGCAGGAACCCAAAGGCGTTTTCACCGATGATTTCGAGCGTGGCGGAGCGTGTGCCCACGTCATCACCTGCTTCATGGTCGATCAGTTCCACCTTGTAGCCACGGCGCTGGCACCAGCGCTGATACATGCGCATCAGCATGTCCGCCCAGTCACAGGCCTCCGTGCCACCGGCGCCGGAATGGATGGTGATGAAGGCGTTGCCACTGTCAAACGGCCCGCCCAGCAACTGGCTCAGCTCAAAGCTGGAGACATCCGCTTCCAGCTTTTTGTGCTCCAGTTCCACCTCACGCCAAGTGTCCGTATCGCCCGCTTCTTTGGCCAGCTCAATGAGCCCGTCAAAGTCACCAGCACGCACTTCCAGATCCTGCAGCGGACCGATTTTCTTTTTGATGACGTTCGTGCGGTCGATCGTCTTGCGCGCCGCGTTCGCGTTATCCCAGAAGCCAGGCGCCGCCAGGCGGTCCTCCAGCATGGCCAGTTCGTCTTTTAATTTCGGGACGTCAAAGATACCTCCGGAGTTCCCCCAACCTTGCCTTGAGAGCCGTGGTGTCGAGGGATTGAAGGTCGGTGAGGATGGTCTTGCTGGTCTTTTCCATGCAGCGTAGATAGCGGCTTGGCGTGCGAGTTCAACGCCTTTTGTCATCATGGAAAAAACCGAGGCCATCCTCATCGGACGCACGCGCTATGCGGAGAGCAGCCTCATTGTACAATGGTGCTCGCCGGAGGTCGGCCTGTTCAAAACCATCGCCAAAGGTTCCCTGCGGCCCAAATCACCGCTCTACGGCGTGCTGGACCTGTTTGTCTCCGCCGACCTGCGCTTCGTCCGCAGCAAATCCAGCGACCTTCACACACTGGCCGAAGCCCGCTGGACCAATCCCCGCCTCGGCCTGCGCGAAAGCTACGGCCGCGTTCTCGCCGCCACCTATCTCGTTAAACTCATCACCCTCGTCGCCGAGACCGACTCGCCCATCCCCGAGATTCACGAACTGCTCGTCAAAGCCCTCGACTACCTCGCCGCGAAGGATCCCATCCCCGCCTTGATCACCCGCTTCGAGCAGTGCCTCGCCGAAATCCTCGGCATCATCCCCGAAGGCGAAACCGGCATGGCCGCCGCAGCCATCGAAGACAGCTTCCACCGCAAGCTGCCCGTGCAGCGACGGCAGCTCGCGGATTGGATGACCAAGCATTGAATTTCATCAATCACACCATCATGCCCCGACTACGATCAAAACGTTTCTACTACCTGGGCATCTTGATCCTCATTTTTGCCGTTATCGACTTCTTCCCATGGCATTGGCATCCGTTTTTTAAATACCCAGGTTCAGACCCAAGACACTACGTCTGGAATATTGGCTTTCCGATTTCATGGTTTATTTACGATGATAAGGCCCCGCCACATTTATTCACACTATTGCCTGCGATTAGTCTCGGCCTTATTAAGGCTCAAGGCGTCATCATTTTGGTCACTGTGATCGCACTTGGGTTGCTGCGCAAAAAGTAAAATGCCTACTTCAGCGCCGCTTCAATCGCAGCCATCAGCTCCGTTGAATCAGGCGCCACATCCGAGCCGAAGCGCTGCAACACCTTGCCGTCCTTGCTCACAAGAAACTTCTCAAAGTTCCAGCCGACTTCACCGCCGGCGGCAGATTGCAGCGCAGCATACAGCGGGTGTTTGCCATCTCCTTTGATCGCCACCTTGGCAAACATGGGAAACGTCACCTTGTAGTTGAGGGAGCAGAAGCTCTTGATCTCCGCTTCGCTGCCCGGCTCCTGCCCGCCGAAATCGTTGCAGGGAAAGCCCAGCACCGCCAGCCCCTTGCCGCTCATCTTTTCATGCAATGCCTGCAGTCCGGCATACTGCGGCGTGTAGCCGCACTCAGAGGCCACATTCACAATGAGCAGCACCTTGCCTGCGTAGGCTTTCAGCGTGGTGTCTTTGCCGTCGATGTCCTTGATCGCGATGTCTTGAACGTTGGTGTCAGCAGCGATGGCAATTGAGGTCATGAGGAGGAAGAGGAGTTTTTTCATGGA
This sequence comes from Verrucomicrobiaceae bacterium, assembly GCA_027490195.1. Lineage (GTDB taxonomy): Bacteria > Verrucomicrobiota > Verrucomicrobiia > Verrucomicrobiales > Verrucomicrobiaceae > Prosthecobacter. The sequence goes on from JAIXYN010000085.1 coordinate 361,353, forward strand.
TTGAAAGGAATGGAAGCTATGGAAACGGGCAAATGACGAAACCAGAATGGCGAATGACGAATGAAGTCACAATGACCAAACGCATTCTATTTCGGGCTTCTGGCTTTGTCATTCATTCCTCATTCCGGTTTCATCATTCTTGCTCCACCATGCTCAGGAAGATGTCTTCCAGCCGCCGCCCGCGCTTTTCATGGTCCCGCCGCAGTTCCTCCAGCGTGCCCAGCGCAATGAGCTTGCCGTGGTGAATGATGCCGATGCGGTCGGCCAGTTCTTCGGCGATGTTCAGCAGATGCGTGCTCATCAGCACCGTGGTGCCCGCCTGACTGCGTTCCTTGATCTCCCGCTTCACCGTGCGCGCATGGATGGGGTCCAGCCCGACCATCGGCTCATCAATGACGAAGACCTTCGGATCATGCAACAATGCGCTGGCGATGGCGAGACGCTGCCTCGTGCCGTGGCTGAGGTTCTCGATACGCTGGCGCGCGTACTCATGCAGGGCAAATTTGGTGAACAGCGCGTCGGTTTGCGTCGTCGCATGGTCCAGGTCCATCTCAAACAGCTCGGCGATGAATTCCATGAACTCCACCGGCGTGAGCTTCTCATAAAACACCGCCACGTCCGGCACATAACCGAGCAATGCCTTGGCCTGCATGGATTCCAATTGCACGTCATGACCGCACAGTTTCACACGTCCGGAATCTGGCTTCATCAGCCCGGTGAGCAGCTTCATCGCGGTGGTTTTACCGGCACCGTTTGGACCTAGGAATGCAAAAAGCTCACCGGGCTTAATGGTGAGATTCAAGCCATCCAGCGCCCGCAGTTCGCCATAGTTCATCGTGAGGTCTTCAATCTCGATCATGCTTCAAAAAGGTTCAAATCAATGCACGGCGTCCTGCAGTCCGTGGATGGTGGGCTCCAGCAGCACGTAGTCGTCTGGAAGGTCAATGCGCGCAAGCTCACCCGCCTCGGTAAAGATCATTTTGACTTCGTACATTCCCATGATCGGCATTGAAAGAATAAAACACTTCCGCTGCCTGCCCGCGAGCACCATCATGCCCTCGCGCGCCTGCAGTTTCATCGTGTCCTTGTTGTCCGATTGCGTGCTCGATTTTGGCATACTGCCACCCATGAGCGATAGCATCGCCAGCGCACGGTCCTGGCCAGCCCCCATGCCCATGAGCAGCTTCACATCCTGCGAATTCATCAGCACACGTTCCCCCTGCTTCACCAGCACTTCGGGCACCGGTTCTGTTTCGCTCCAATTCAGGTGCATGCTCGCATCACGCTGTGGAAAGCTGCCTTTGATGGCCAGATTTTGCCAGCGCTCGCCATCGGCCAGTGTGCAGGCCAGGTTCCACGTCGCCATGATGCTGCGCACCTGATCCTCCGGTGCCACCTGCTCCACCGTTCCATGGGCGATCAGGTCATACACGGTTTCATGATCCTGCTTGATGCGACGATTCACCTGCAGGTTTGCATGCCCGATTTTTTCGCGCTGATGGTAGAGGTGCAGCGTGCAACCGAAGGTTTCCGACTGCCGCAAAAACAAATCCATCACCATGCGCGGCGGAATGATGGCAAAGCGTGAAGCCTCGGGGAAATAGACGTCACGCACCAGCAGTCCGGACATCACCGCCCAGAAAATCACCGCCAACACTGCCGCCACACGCCAGATCATTGCCAAATTGTAGTCAGGAAATGCGCGCACTGGCAAGCACTGCGGCATTTTGATGCAAAAAATCTCGCCACGTCAGCCCGCGTTTGGCACGATGCCCTCATGCGTCTGCTGCTCGCCCTGCTCCTCACCTCCCTCACTCTGTCCGCTGCCGATTCACGCCCGCCCAACGTGGTGATCATTTTGGTCGATGATCTGGGCTATGCCGACATGGGCTGCTTTGGAGCAGAGAAAATCAAAACGCCCAACATGGACCGCATGGCCTCTGAGGGCATGAAGTTCACCAGCTTCTACGTGGCTCAGGCCGTGTGCAGCGCCTCACGCGCGGCGCTCATGACCGGCTGCTACGCCAACCGCGTCGGCATGCAGGGAGCCTTGAACCACACCAGCAAGGAAGGCATCCACCCCGAAGAATTCCTGCTGCCTGAAATGTGCAAAGCACGCGGTTATGCCACCGCCGCTTTCGGCAAATGGCACCTCGGCACCGATCTGCTGTTCAATCCCCTGCACAACGGTTTCGATGAATTCCTCGGCATTCCGTATTCAAACGACAACAGCAAATACCATCCCTCCCTCGCACAGGAGATGCCGCCCCTGCCCTTCTACGACGGCTTGAAGGTCATCGAAACCGACTCTGATCAAAGCCAGTTCACCCGCCGCTTCACGGAGGGGGCCACAAGTTTTATCGAGCGCCACAAAGACCAGCCCTTCTTCCTCTACGTCCCCCATGTGATGCCGCACGTCCCCATCTTTGCCTCCGCCGCCTTTCGCGGCCAATCCAGCGCAGGACTCTACGGCGACGTGGTGCAGGAACTCGACGCTTCCGTGGGCCAGATCCTCGGAACCCTCAAGCGCTGCGGCATCGATCAAAACACACTTGTCATTCTCTTCTCCGACAACGGTCCTTTCCTCAGCTACGGCAATCACGCCGGCAGCGCCAAACCCCTGCGCGAAGGCAAACTGACCACCTTCGATGGCGGCGTGCGCAGCCCCTTCATCGCCCGCTGGCCTGGCCACATCCCCGCAGCCCAAGTCTGCGACGAACCGGTGATGGAAATTGACCTCCTGCCCACAATCGCTGGCTTGATCGGCGGGAAGCTCTCAGACCGCAAAATCGACGGCAAAAACATCCTCCCTCTGCTGGAAGGAAAACCAGGCACCAAATCACCGCACGAAGCACTGGTCTTCTACGGCGGCGATGAACTGCAGGCCATCCGCAGCGGCCCCTGGAAGCTGCACTTCCCACACCCCTACATCACCGTGGATGGCGAACCGGGCCGCGATGGCAAACCAGCCCGCTTTGGCCAGATGAAACCCAAGTCGATCACCCAGAGCGGCATCGCAGGCATTGCCTCAAGGCATGGCTACCGCGTCGAAAACATTGGCCTGTCACTTTACAATCTCAATGACGACCCCGGCGAGACGCATGACGTCGCAAAAGATCACCCAGAGATCGTAGAACGCCTGCAAAAGCTCGCCGACCCCACACGCAAGGAACTGGGAGACACCCTGCTAAAAGTCAAAGGCACCGAAAACCGCCCGCTGGGCCTCGCCCCATAGTTTAACGTCTCGCCCGCTCCTTCGCAATCACCTCACGAATGTGCTCCATCCGATTCGCAGGATTCGGATGCGAACTCATGAAGTCAGAGCGGCTTGAACCACCGCTCACCTGGGCCAAGATCTCCATCACACCAATCAGCGCTTCTGGATTGTAACCCGCCTGCACCATGAACCGCACGCCGAGTGCATCCGATTCCGATTCGTCATCCCGGCTGAACTTCATCACGCGCCATTGCGCCACCATGTTGGCCATCTGCGCCCCCGAGTTGTTGTGCCCGTCGGAAAGCAGCACGCCAAGCCCCTGCGCCAGACCGCTCCAGAGCCGGGAATTCGCCATCTGCTCGTTGGAGTGACGGCCCACCACGTGCCCCATCTCATGCCCCAGCACACCCGCGAGCTGGTCTTCAGATTTCAGGCGGTGAAACAACGCCTCGGTGATGAAAATCTGCCCACCGGGCAGGGCAAACGCGTTCACCGTCTCGGTGTCGGCCAGCAGATGAAACTCAAATTGATACGAGGTCTCCCTTGCTGCCGTGGAGGCGATCAAGCGTGCGCCCACCCGGTCCACCAGTTCCCGCCCATTGGTATCACGTGAGAGCCCACCACTTTCCCGGATCATCTGCGGCGCAGATTGCAGACCTAGTGCGATCTCCTCCTGCGGTGTAGCCAGCGCAAGTGCCTGCTTCCGGCCGGTGAACTCATTTTGATAGGAGGTGGTGGAGATCCAATGGTAAAGCAATGAACCAACAATGATGAGCAACCCCAGGATGATGCGCGGGTTGATGCCCGGGCCGCTGCCTCTGCGGTCGTCCCCAAAAAAGGAGATTCGCTTGAGAGATAAGAATCGGTGAAGCGTGGAGATCATGGATCGCCTTATACTTCATGGAAAAATCTTGAGCCAGCAGGTATTTTGCGGCATTGCACGTCATGTCATTGTTTCAAGAGCATGATCAGACGGTGGATTGGGGCCGCAAAGGCTCGCAGGCAGTTGTGACGCTGGCGTGTCTTTTTGTGGTCCTGACCGGCATGAAGATCGCCGCCAATGTCCTGGTCCCCATCGTCTATGCCTTTTTCCTCGCGGTGCTAAGCTACCCGATGGTGCGCTGGCTGCGGCGGCATAAGGTCCCCGCCGGCCTCGCGCTGGGCATCACGATGCTCATGAATCTGGGTATCCTCGCGGGCATGGTCACTGTAGGTGTGCGTTTGCTCTTCAGCTTCTGGAGAGATCTGCCGCATTATCTCCGTGGCCTGGAAAAGTATTCCAATGATCTCGGAGCTTGGCTTGAACTCAAGGGCGTCGCTGATGCCAAGACCGCCGTGACCGGCATCTTCGACTGGAACACGCTCATCGGTTACGCCACCAAGCAGGATGTGATGGGAAATCTCACCGGATTGCTCGGCACCACCTTCGGCACCCTGGCAACTTTCCTCGCCAGCCTGATCATGATCATCATCGTCATGATGTTCATCCTCATGGAAGCCCACGGCACCCAGAGCCGTTTGCATGCCGTCCATCTATCCGGCGGACCAGATCTCACAGGCCTCATGCGCAGCGCGGACGACATCCAGAAATATCTCGGCGTCAAAACACTCATCAGCGCGCTCACCGGCCTGATGGCAGGCTTCTGGTGCTGGTTCTTCGACCTCCACTACCCGCTGCTGTGGGCGCTGCTGGCGTTCTTGTTCAACTACATTCCCGCCGTCGGCAGCACCGCCGCCTGCGTGCCTGCCATTGTGGAGGCACTGGTGCAGCACGGCCCCGGCACTGCCGTCTTCGTCGCCATCGGCTACGGCGGCATCAATTTCTTCCTCGATAACTTCGTGCAGCCTACCATGCTTGGCAATCGCTTCGGCATCTCGCCCCTGGTGGTCATTCTCTCCGTCATCTTCTGGGGCTGGCTCTGGGGCCCGCTAGGCATGTTTCTGGCCGTGCCTCTCACCATGGTCCTCAAGGTGCTGCTCGACAACAACACCGAATTCAAATGGATCTCCGTCGCCATGTCCAAGAAGAAAGTGCGTCATGGAGAAGTGGAAGTAGCAGGCTATGACCTGCAAATGAGCGAGGACGAAACGATCGGCAGCGGCGCGAGCACGGAGATTCCGGGACGGGAGAAGTAAGTCGTTTCATCAGAGTTGGGCAGCACAACTGTGCCACATCGACCTTTTGATTGCGACAGCGATGCACTCAACAGGTGCCCTCTAGGCGTATCTAAAGCGCCCCAACCTAGACAAATCAAGCGTAGCAGCCCACGCCGCGGCTGTGGCATGCTTCCAGCAAGAGAGTCAGAGAAACAACCCTTCTCCCACCAACCATGTCACCCGAAAAATTCACCGTTAAGCTCCAGGAAGCCTTCAATGCCTCCCAATCCATCGCCACACGCCATGGCCACCAGGAGCTGAAGCCGAGTCACCTCATCCTCGCCCTACTTGAGCAGGAGGGTGGCATCGCCACGCCACTCTTTGAAAAAGCCGCCGTAAATCCGGCGGCGGCGCTAAGCCTGAAAACCAGCGTGGAAGCTCTCCTCGCCCGCCAGCCCAAAGTCAGCGGCGGCACCAGCGGCCTGCATCTCTCCAATGAAATGCGCGAGCTCATGACCAAGGCCGAGGACGAGCAGAAAAAGCTCAAGGACGAATACCTCAGCGTCGAGCACGTCATCCTCGCCCTCTTCAAAACCAAGACCGAGCTGTCCGATCCGCTCAAGCAGGCCGGTCTCACCTACGACACCGTTTCCAAAGCACTCACCGCCGTGCGCGGCAGCCAGCGCGTGGTGGACCAGGACCCCGAAGGCAAATACCAGACCCTCGAAAAATACGGCACCGACCTCACCGCCCGCGCCAAGCAGGGCAAGATCGATCCCGTCATCGGCCGCGATGAAGAAATCCGCCGCGTCATGCAGGTGCTCAGCCGCCGCACCAAGAACAACCCCGTCCTCATCGGCGAGCCCGGCGTTGGCAAGACCGCCATCGCCGAAGGCCTCGCACGCCGCATCGTCGCAGGCGACGTCCCCGATTCCCTCAAGGGCAAAAAGCTCATCAGCATGGACCTCGGCGGCATGATGGCCGGAGCCAAGTTCCGGGGCGAGTTCGAAGAGCGCCTCAAAGCCTTCCTCAAAGAAGTCACTTCCAGCGATGGCGAGATCATTCTCTTCATCGACGAACTCCACACCATCGTCGGTGCTGGCAAAGGCGAAGGTGCCATGGATGCAGGCAATCTGCTCAAGCCCCAGCTCGCCCGTGGCGAACTGCGCTGCATCGGCGCAACCACGCTCGACGAATACCGCAAATACATCGAAAAAGACCCTGCGTTGGAGCGTCGCTTCCAGCCCGTGAAAGTCGGCGAACCCAGTGTGGAAGACACCATCGCCATCCTGCGTGGTTTGAAAGAGCGCTATGAAGTCCACCACGGCGTGCGCATCCAAGACGGTGCCATCATCGCCGCCGCCACACTGAGCAACCGCTACATCACCGACCGCTTCCTGCCGGACAAGGCCATCGACCTCGTGGACGAAGCCGCCAGCCGCATCAAGATCGAACTCGACTCCATGCCCACCGAGATCGACGTCCTCGAACGCCAGGTCATGCAGGGCGAGATGGAACGTCAGGCGCTGAAAAAAGAAAAGGACGCCGCCTCCAAGGCCCGCCTCGAAAAACTCGACAAAGAGATCGCCGATCTCAAAGAAAACTCCTCCGCACTCAAAGCCCAGTGGATGAAGGAGAAAGAATCTGTCGATGCCGGTCGCAAGGTGAAAGAAGAAATCGACCGCCTGCGCACCGAACAAGAACAAGCCCAGCGCCGTGGCGACTTCGGTCGCGCCGGTGAGATTCAATATGGTCTCATCCCCGACCTCGAAAAGAAACTCAGCGCCGCCCCCGTCGAAGCCTCCCAGCCCCGCGCCGCACATTCCTTGCTGCGCGAAGAAGTCACCGAGGACGACATCGCCCGCGTCGTCGCCAATTGGACCGGCATCCCCGTTTCACGCCTCCAGGAAGGCGAGCGCTCCAAACTCGTGAAAATGGAAGAGCGCCTCAGCCAGCGCGTCATCGGCCAGAAGGACGCCATCACCGCCGTCAGCAATGCCGTGCGCCGAGCGCGTGCTGGCATTCAGGATGAGAACCGCCCCATCGGCAGCTTCCTCTTCCTCGGCCCCACCGGCGTCGGCAAGACCGAGCTCTGCAAAGCCCTCGCCGAATTCCTCTTCGACGACGACACCGCCATGACCCGCATCGACATGAGCGAATACATGGAGAAGCACAGCGTCAGCCGCCTCATCGGCGCGCCTCCCGGATACGTCGGTTACGAAGAAGGCGGCCAGCTCAGCGAAACCGTCCGCCGCCGCCCCTACAGCGTCGTGCTGTTTGATGAAGTCGAAAAAGCCCACCCCGATGTCTTCAACGTGCTGCTGCAGGTTCTCGATGACGGCCGCATCACCGACGGCCAGGGCCGCACGGTCGATTTCAAAAACACGGTCCTCATCATGACCAGCAACATCGGCAGCAACGCCATCCAGGACGTCAGCAATCCTGAGCAGCGCGATGCCCTCGTGCGCGACAGCCTCAAGCAGTTCTTCCGCCCCGAGTTCCTCAACCGCATCGATGAGATCGTCATCTTCGACCGCCTCGACGCCGCCCAGCTCGACCAGATCGTCAAGATCCAGCTCCAGCGCGTCATTGATCGCCTCGCCAAGCAGAACATCCACCTTACCGTCACCGACGACACCACCCGCTACCTCGCCGACGCCGGCTTCGATCCCGTCTACGGCGCCCGCCCCCTCAAACGCGCCATCCAAAAACACCTCCTCGATCCCCTCTCCCTCGCCGTCCTCGAAGGCGGCTTCAAAGACGGCGATCACATCACCGCCACGATGAAGAACGGGAAGCCGATGTTTGAGAAGAAGTGAAGTAACGAGGAATTCATCCGCCTCGTCGCTTGCAGCAAACACACTCCGCAGCAGCCCCAAAGACTATTCCAAGTACGTACGCCAGCAAATCCGGGGCATTGAAAGTCGAACCAAGAACAAGCCGCCCAGGCAGGCTGCTGCGGAGTTGGTCGAGCCAAGGAACATGATACAATTGCGAAAACTCAATTCCCCATGCAAAGCCAAGGGCGATCAGCGTGATCTGCAATGTGGACGCGTGCCGAAAGCATAGCCCTGCCCCCAAAAAGATGGCCAGCGCCCACAGCGCATCACCTCCGTATTTGGAGAGAAAAGGCGACAGGGGCAGATAGCGGGATCTCCACAACAGGCCTGCACCAAGAACCAGCGCAAGCAGCACAGTTTGCAAAAGCCGATTGCGGCAAATTGTTTCTGTCATGTCCCTCGGCCTGGTATCCATGAACAGCGACATTCCTCCCAGTCTCTACGAGGTCCGCTTCCTGCCCGCCCGCTTCGGCTTCTCAGGCACCAGCGTCATCTGCGGCGTCACCTTGATCCCCATCCGCTTGTAGTAGTCGAGCATCTTCTCCGTGGCTACGCGGCCAGCTTCGAGGCCAATGCGAACCATCTCCGACATTTCCTGCGGCGGAACTTCCTGAAGTCTGTTGGAGGCGAGCATGGTTTGAAGTTGTTCGAGGGTGTGCTTGCTACTGTCAGCAATTCGCTGGGGGGGCGGTGAGGCATTGTCCCACAACACCCACTCGTCGGCAAGCGGCACATAATCCTCGATGAAATGCCTGCGGCTGCGGTCAAAACGGCGGCGAATATCATCCTCCGGAACGTCATGGCCGCCAATTCTCACCCGCAAGCCAACGCGCCCAACCGCCTGATCCCCAGAACCAATGCGGATGTAATGCAGCAGGAAGCGATAGCCCTGCGCCTTCGCCTCTCGAATCATGGCAACATACGTTTTACCGCTGAGCGTGGACTCAATCGCAAAGCTCGCCTTGGCCGCGATCAAGCCACGCGCTTCCTCAATCAACAGCCGCCCCGCCTTGAAGGCCGTGAGGCTCGGATCCAGCGGCGAAAGCCCCCGAGCGATCTCATCCGCATTGAGAAATCGCATAAGGCCAAGCCTCGGCAGCAGCTCCCGGGCGAGCGTTGTTTTACCTGCCCCATTGCAGCCACCAAGAATGCAGAGTGTCGGTGTCATGACGGTTTAGTATGATCTTCCACAAAATCACTCGGACACAACCGCTTCACCGCCTTCGTCAGCGGATTCTGATCCTTGCGCCCATGCACATACAGCGCCGTCCATTCGGCCAGCCGACGCCCCATAATGCGACAAGCCTCCTTCGTCTCCTCCTCACGCGGTGCCTTGGAGGCCACCGCCCCATAATGCAGCGTCATCTTCTTGCCTGAGTAATCCGTGACCCCAAAGACCAGAAACCCAAAGTTCATCAGCACCGTGAGAATGGACTGACACGCAAGCTCCATACCCCCGCCCCAGCCACCCGCGCTGCTGAAGGCACACGCAATCTTGCCATCCACCTCCAGCCACTTGTCCGCCATCGTCTCGTCCCAAAAGCGCTTCATCTTCCACGACAGAATCCCCATGTTCGTCGGACTGCCCACCGCGAGGCCGTCGCACCACACCACATCCTCCGCCGTCGCCTCATCCACATGCCTCACCCGCACCTCAGTCTCCGGCACCTGCCCCGCCCCTTCCGCCACCAGCTTAGCCATCTTCGCGACATTGCCGCTGCGGGAATCATAAAGGACAAGGATTTGGTTCATGGGTGCCACGATTCAACATCCCCGCGCCAGCTTCCGCAAGTATTCCAACTGCCTCTCGGGCGGCGCCCCATCCGAATGGCACGGCAGCACACCCTCAAGCGGCAGCGCCAGCGCACGATGAATGCTGTGCCGCGCCTCGGCGTTATCTTGATTCAGATACGCCGGAGCAATCTGCGGCCCGAGGCCAAAAGTGGCAAAAAGGTCCCCGCTAAACAGCAGCCGATGTTTAGCCGAGTAGTACCCGCAGTGTCCATGCGTATGCCCGGGCAATGCCACCACGCGAAGACCACCCCAAACCGGTATTTCATCACCATCCTTGAGTAAACGATCCGGCTTAAACGAAGGCTGCCTCAACAGTCGCCGCCCCACCCATTCAGCCACGCCTGCAACACGTCCGAACCCGGTGTAATGCGCACGATTCTCATAGTGCTCCAGATCACGCTCCGGTCCGGAAATCCACGCTCCGTGCTGTGCAGCCAGTGCAGGCGCATTCCGCACATGATCCAGATGGCCATGCGTGAGCAGGATGCCTCGAATCGGCAGCGTATCCCAACCACGTGCCACCAGCGCCGCATGCAATGCCCGCTGCCCGCCAATAAAGCCGGTGTCGATGAGATAAAGTCCCTCACCATCCCGCAGGACGAAAAACTGCACGATGAACGTGCGGACGATGAGCAGATCAGGAGGCATGCAGACCTGCACACGCTAGAGAGCCTCTTTTCCTGAAGCAACCCGCGAGTTCCTGCGTTTGGATGGAACTCATGAAGTCGTTATTCATCCTCACCTTGCTTCTCCTCGGCACCTTCGCCCACGCCGCAGACAAGCCCAACATCATCTACATCCTGGCCGATGACATGGGCTACGGCGACGCTGGCTGCTTCGGCCAAAAGACCCTCACCACCCCCAATCTCGACAAGATGGCCGCTGAGGGCATGAAGTTCACGCGCCACTACGCCGGCTGCACCGTATGCGCCCCATCACGCTGCGTGCTGATGACCGGCCTCCACACCGGCCACTGCCGCGTGCGCGGAAATGGCGAAGGGCATATCCCGGACGAAGACGTCACCTTGCCCAAACTGCTCAAGACCGCAGGCTACCACACCGCCTGCATCGGCAAATACGGCCTCGGCAAACCGCTGCCTCTGGACGACCCCCAGCGGAAAGGCTTCGATGAATTCTTCGGCTACGCAGGCACCAGCCACGCTCACAATTTCTACACCAAGGCCCTCGTTCGAAACGGCAAGATCGTGGACCTGCCAAACTCCGTCATCCCCGGCTCATTCAAGGATGCCCAAGATTATTCCGACAGCGATCTCGTCGGCACCGGCGTGGCCCCGCTGGACGGTCGCAAGGCCTGGGTCCCACAGCTGCTCTCCGACGATGTGCAGCGCTACCTCGGCGAGCGTGCGAAGGCAAAGGAACCCTTCTTCCTCTACTACGCCTTCAACATCCCCCACGCCAACAACGAAGCCGGCAAGAGCTCCCCCTTGGGCCACGGCCTCGAATCCCCCGACTACGGCGAATTCAAAGACAAGGACTGGCCCGCCGCAGAAAAAGGCTTCGCCCAGTTCATGCGCTTCCTCGACAACGATGTCGGCAAAATCCTCTCCCGCCTCAAGGAACTCGGCCTCGCCGAAAACACCCTGGTCATGTTCTCCAGCGACAACGGCCCCCATCAGGAAGGCGGCCATCAAAGCGACTTCTTTAACAGCAATGGCGACTTCAAAGGCATCAAACGCGACCTCACCGACGGCGGCATCCGCGAGCCCTTCATCGCCTGGTGGCCCGGCAAGGTCAAAGCAGGTGGGGTTAATGAACATGTGAGCGGCTTCCAGGATCTCCTGCCCACCGTGGCCGAGCTCAGCGGCGCGAAACTCACCGCCGAAACCGACGGCATCTCATTCGCTCCCACACTCCTCGGCCAAACAGGCCAGCAGCAGCATTCGCATCTCTACTGGGCCTTCAACGAGCAAGGCGGTAAGCTCGCCGTGCTCAAGTGGCCCTGGAAACTGATCCATCACAACACCGGCACCGAGCCCAAGAACGGCAAAGCCAAGGGCAAACCCAAACCTCTCGAAAAGCTGCTCTACAATCTCGAAACCGACATCGGCGAAGTAACGAACCTCGCAGCCGAGAAGCCGGAGCTCGTCTCGGAACTCGAAAAGCTCATGCAGTCCTCATACCGCGCGCCGTAAAACCCCTCAGCCATGTTGAGACTTGCGCAATAGACTGACCACCTCGACTTGAAGGCCAAGGGCCTTCCGAATTAAAGCGAAGGGTTGTCGAGCCTCAGCGAGGCTACCCTGGCACAGCCGCATCCTTCCGGGAAGCCAACCCAGAGCATTCTTCACACGCCGTCTTCTCCAGCAGCGTCCGTCCGCCACTCCGCTACAGAAGGCTGTGTCCGCGCACACCCCAGGCCTTCACGCAAGCTCCGTTCATGTCCCTCTACTGCCCGGCCCTCTTCAGTGCACCCCGCAGCATGCCAAAACCACCGAGCACAAACAGCAGCGGAAACCAGATGGAATACAAGGCTGCACGCGAGCCATGCTGCAGCACCGCCTCATCAGGCAACGCCGGATTCACCCAGCAGGTCTGAGTTGATCCCGTCGGATACTGCTGCTGCTTCTGCACAGCGTCATCGAAATGCAGCGTCGGTGCAGACTCCACTTGGCGGATGCGCATGCTGCTGTGTTTGACACCATTCACCTCATACTCGTAGCGCACCTCCACCCGGTGCGCGGGATTTGAATGCGGCGTCGGGCGCTCGCTCACGATGCGTGAAGACAGGATGCGGCATGGAACCTGCGACCACTTCCGCGTGATCTGCGCCTTCTCATACGACAACCACATCCGCCACGCAAAAAACGATCCTGCCACGATAAGGAACAAACCCATCGTGCAAAGCCACAAGCGGCCTGATTGAGATGCAAATTGATTCTGCGACATGGCTTCGGGAAGCATGCTTTGACTACGCTTCGCACGTGTTCCATACAGAGATGTATTCATCTCGCAAATATTCCACATGTCTGAACCCGCCCCCATCTCGATACGTACGCCACGCTGGCTGCTGAAGCCCGCCGTGGAAGGGGCTGCCGAGCTGTCGGCTGACATGGCTCTGTCTCCACTCATGGCGCAGCTTCTCGTGCAGCGCGGGCTCACCACCGTGGAGTTAGCGCGTGATTTCCTCGTACCAAAGCTCGCCTCCCTCGGTGATCCCACCGTGCTACCGGAAATGAAAGCCGCCGTGGAGCGCATTCTGCTCGCAGTCGATGAAAGGCAAAGCGTCGTCCTTTACGGTGATTACGATGTGGACGGCGTGACATCGATGGCGCTGATGCACCTGATCCTGAAGGCCTACGGGCTCGATACGCATCTGTTTCTTCCCACACGCCTGGAGGAAGGCTATGGCCTGAGCCTCGATGGCATCGCCAAGTGCTATGAGCAGTTTGGCAAGCCGGATCTGTTCATCGCGCTCGACTGCGGCACCACCTCATTAAAAGAAGTGGCAAAGCTGCGCGCAGATGGCGTGGACTGCGTCATCATCGACCACCACGAGCTCTCCCCACAGGGGCGCCCCGACTGCCTTGCGCTGGTGAACCCGAAGCTGGGCAATGACTACCACTACTTCTGCACCGCTGGTCTGGTGTTCAAAGTCTCGCATGCGCTGCTGAAAACACGCATGATCGAAAGCTACGATCTGAAGGAAACGCTCGATCTCGTGGCACTCGGCACCGTGGCAGATCTCGTGCCGCTTATTGATGAAAACCGCCTGCTGGTGCGCCGTGGCCTCGAAGCCCTGGCTCAAACGACACGCCCCGGCTTGAAAGCCTTGAAGCAAATCGCCGGCGTAGAGGGCTTGGTCCAGACGCATCACGTGGGTTTCCGCCTCGGCCCCCGCTTGAATGCAGCAGGTCGGCTCGACACCGCAGCAACGGCACTTCAGCTATTGCTTGCGACGGATGCGGACGAAGGCGCTGCATTAGCCGAACTGCTCGAAGCCCACAACAAGGATCGCCAAAACGTCGAGCAGCAGGTGCACCTCGAGGCCGAGGCAATGCTCGCCAACATCGGCGAAATCGACAAAGTTTCCGCCATCGTGCTCGCCTCGCGCAACTGGCACCCAGGCGTGATCGGCATCGTCGCCTCACGCATCTCGCGCCTCTGCCACCGCCCCACGATTCTCGTCTCGATCAATGAAGAAGGCATCGGCAAAGGCAGCGGACGCAGCATTCCCGGTTTTTCCCTCGTCGAAGCCATCGACATCTGCCGCGATCACCTTCTCGGCGGCGGCGGTCACGCCATGGCTGCCGGAATATCCGTCCACGAAGACAAGATCGACTCCTTCCGCACTGCCTTTCAAGTAGCCGCACGCGAAGCCCTGAGTAAGGAAGCGATGACCGCTTTGCTGGAGCTCGATGCCGAGGTCAAGCTGCGCGATCTCTCGCTGAGCTTCTTCGATAGCTACAAGCTGCTGGAGCCCTTTGGTCAGAAAAACTCGGAACCGCTCTTTCTCTGCCGCAATGTGAAGCCCAAGCTGCCGGGCCGGACGATGAAAGAAAAGCATCTGCGAATCATCCTCACCCAGGACGGCGCTTCCATGGAAGCACGCTGGTTCAATGCGCCCATCGGCAATCTCCCCCCCGCCCCATGGGATGTCGCCATGCGCATCCAGCGCGGCTGGTTCCGTGGCGCGGAGCAGTGGCAGCTCACGCTTGAAGCGGTGCGCCCGGCTGCATCCGTTCAGTGAGGATGATACCGGTAATGGCCGGTCAGCGGGAACTCAAACAGACGACTCTCATGCTTGGGTCCTTGGCCGATGTTGTGGACAATCCAGGGCGTCGTACTGCCATCCGCCGCAGGCACCACAATGGCGATGTGCGGCAGCTTGCCGGCCACCGTGCATGTGATGAGATCTCCAGGCAGATAATCCGCCACGTTTTGCGTAATCGGAAGTGAGGCACCGCGCCTCTTGAAAAACGTCTGCAAATTCGGCACACGGCGATGATCAATGTTTTTGTCCGTTGAGCTCAGCCCCCACTGCTTAGGATACGAAGCAAAGGCGCGCTTCATGTCCTCATGCACCAGCCTCTGCAGATCAATTCCCAGCGCTCGGTAGCTACGAATGACTTCATCCGTGCACACCCCGGTGTCCGCAGGCACATCACCATTGGGATAATCCAGCACCACATAGGCGGGATCATAGCGCACCATATGCTTCACCCGCTCCAGCGCCGCCTGCACCAGCCTCTCGGCAAAGGACGGCGCATCGGTCTCCGCCCGGCAAGCGAGGACACATGCGAAAAACACGAAGCTACAGCGAAAAAGGTCAGTCATGCAGCACTTCGACACCGCCGATAAAAGTACGTTGAACTTCCAGCCGACGATTCAGCACCAGCACATCCGCCAGCTTCCCCTTCTCCAGACTCCCGCAAGTTTTACCCATCCCTGTCCGCTCCGCCGGCGTCAGGCTCGCCATGCGCACCGCCTCAGGCAGCGTGGCCGAGGTACTCTTCTTCATATGCCTCACCATGTGGTCCAGCCCCATCACCGAACTCGCCAGGCCCTCTCCCGGCACAACCCCCACCCGGCCATCGCTCTCAAAAAAAGACCCGTCATCCTCCGAGCCAAATCGGTAGCGCCCCGGCGGCATGTCCATGGCTCGGTTGCTGTCAGTCACCAGGCACAGCCGCTGCGCCCCCTTCATTCGAAAGGCAAAATCCAGCAACTCTGGCGCGAGGTGCATGCCATCAGCAATGACCTCCGTGCTCATTTCCGCCGTGGCGAGCACGAACTGCTCCATGCTCGCCTGCATCGGCGTGCCGAATCGCGTGCGCAATGATGCCACCGAGCTCATGGCACACCAAAAATGATCCACATGGCGCATTCCTGCCTTAAAGGCGCTTTCCATCTCCGCCCAGTTCGCATTCGAGTGGCCGCAGGTGATCAGGCAGCGCTTCTTGCGTGCCATCTGATAAAACGCCCCGGCACCCGGCAGCTCCGCCGCGCAGGTGGCGATCCGCACCAGATCATCCCGAAACCACCGCGCATACTCTTCCGCATCTGGCGCACGCCGCCCTTCAAGCGAGTGGCACCCCACCTTGTCTGGCGCAAAATACGGACCATACAAATGCACCCCGGCAATGCGTGATCCATGCCCCGGCTCCCAGCTTCGCTGCGCCTCTCGGCACGCTCCCAGCATGGCCATGATCTGCTCCGGCGCCCCCGTCGTGGTCGTGGGAAAGATTGAGGTGGTGCCATGCCGCGCATGCGCCTTCAGGGCCGTGCGCACCGCCGGCACCGTGCCGTCCATGAAATCAGCCCCGGCTCCCCCATGCACATGAATGTCAATGAACCCAGGGCTGATGTAGCCGCCCTTGGCATCGATCACGACTGCATTCTTCGGTGCTGCGACGCCTTGGCCGACCTCCTTGATCCTGCCACGTTCACACAGCACCGCCCCGCCCTCGATCACCTTGTCCGGCAAAATAAGCGTGCCGTTTTGAATGAGGAGCGGTGGTGCAGGCGGCGTTTTCATAACAGCGTAAGCGGATTGACGCGTGTCTTCAGCGGAAACGTCACGCGCTGCCCATTAAGCCGATGCGATTCAAAGATGGCACAGACCATCTCAATCGTTTCACGGCCTTGCGCCGCATCGATCAGCGGTGCCCGGTTCTCACGCATGGCGGCGATCAGATCGAGTCCGGCGGTTGCATGGCTGGCGACCTGAGCGCCAAGATTGGCAATCGGTTCCGGCTTGTTGACCCCGCCCGTAGTGATCGGCTGCCACTGGCGTGCATCCTTGAGGGCTGGATTGAACGGACTACCGAGACACAGATGCGCCACAGGCTCCTTGTCGATGCGGAAGTCAATGATGCCCTTCGTGCCGATGATTTGCAGGCCAAACCCGGCCTCTTTGGTTCCAGCGTTTTGCACCGAGTCGAAGAACAACGGTACGCCGTTTGCCATTTCAAAACGGGCGTGCACCTCGTTGCCCGCTAGAGCGCCGATGCCTTCATCCCCATCCTTCACATCGGCCTTGGTGATGGGTTTGCCATCCTGCATCACCGTGGCGCTGCACGCCTGCGGTGCTCCGCCGAAGTAGGTGCCGAGGTTGAAAAGATGCGTGCCCAGCACCCAGAGATCCAGCGAGCCACCACGCGGATCCTCCTTGCCCCGCCCGCGCATTTCCAGCACCCGGCCAATCACGCCCTCCTGGATCAGCTTGGCGATCACCGGCAGCACCGGATGGTAGCGGTTGCGGTGCGCGATGGCGATCTTCGTTCCCGCCTTGTCCGCAGCGGCGATGATTTCATCGGCTTCGGCCGGACTGCGGCAGAACGGTTTTTCAATGTAGATGCCGCGTGCCCCCGCCTGAATCGCCGCCAACAGCATGTCGCGGTGTTGGTCCAGGTGACGCGGACCGATCGCCACGATGTCCGGCTTCAATTCGGCGAGCATGGCTCGGTAGTCGGCAAAGCCCTTTTCAACTCCCAGCTTCTTCAGCTGCGCTTTGAGCCCCTTGTCATCAGCATCGGCCACGGCCACGATTTCGACATCTGGGATTTTGAGCCACATGGTGTCAAGTCCGTGGCCGTAATTGCCTCGTCCGGTGTGGCCGATGACGGCGACGCGAAGTTTGGAATCAGCGGCAGCAGCAAAGCTGGAAGCGGTGAAAACAGCGGGCAGGGAGACGAGCAGGTGGCGGCGGTTCATGCGGACTCAAGAACGTCACCAGCATGTCCAAACACGCAACCAGATCGCTTTTGAGGCATTTCGCAGCTCCGCGCGGGCCTACTTTGCGATTCTGAAACCACCTTTTGAGTTTGTTTGTGGCAAATTGTGTCTATTCATCCCACCGCGTCCGCTCCCAACCGCGCAGAGGACACTCCCAACCCCCATGTCAGAGACAAATGAGCATGCCGCAGGCGACTCCGTGCCGGAGTTGAAGCAGCGTATTCGAGAACTGGCAGGCATGCTGCATGCCTGCCGCCTCCGCATGCCCAACGCACCGGCTGAGGCGGTGCGCGAAATGGCGGAAAGTGAGGAACGTTTTGCACTCGCTGTGCGCGGCACCAACGACGGCATCTGGGACTGGGACATCCGCTCCGGCAAAGTGTTTTTCTCCCCGCCGTGGAAGAGCATGATCGGCTATGAGGACGATGAGCTCGAAAACGTATTCGCCACTTTCGAGACGTTGCTGCATCCCGAAGATCACGACCGTGTGCTGGACACCCTGAATGATTACCTGGCCGGCAGCATTCCGCGTTATTCCGTGGAATTCCGCTTCCGCCACAAGGACGGCAGCTGGCGCTGGATCCTCGCCCGCGGCCGGGCCTTGCGTGATGAAAATGACAAGCCCTACCGCATGGCAGGCTCACACACCGACGTGACCGAGCGCAAGCAGGCCGAGGAAGAGCTGCGTCAGGCCCGTCGTGCCGCCGAGTCCGCCAACAGCGCCAAGAGCGCCTTCCTGGCAAACATGAGCCATGAAATCCGCACGCCGATGAACGGCGTCATTGGCATGAGCGAGCTCCTCCTCGGCACGGATCTCAACGAAACCCAGCGCGAATACCTGGAAATGCTCAAGCTTTCCGCCGACTCGCTACTGGAACTGCTCAACGACATCCTCGACTTCTCCAAAATCGAGGCCGGCAGGATGGAACTCGACGCACATGAGTTTGATCTCAGCGAGGTCGTCACCGAGATCTCGCAGGCCATGGGCATCCGCGCGTTTCAAAAACGGCTGGTGTTTAAGCATCACATCACCCCGGAAGTCCCGGTGCGCCTGATCGGGGATGATGGCAGACTCAGACAGATCCTGGTCAATTTGATCGGCAACGCCATCAAGTTCACTCACAAAGGTGGCGTCACCATCGAAGTCAGCATGGAATCCGAGACGGCAGACAAGGTCACGCTGCATTTCAAAATCAACGACACCGGCATCGGCATCGCCGCAGACATGCGGGAAAGCATCTTTGAGGCCTTCACTCAGGCCGAGCACTCCACCGCCCGGCGCTACGGCGGCACCGGCCTCGGGCTCGCCATCTGCCATGATCTGGTCGCACTCATGCAGGGCCGCATCTGGGTGGAAAGCCAACCTGGCGAGGGCAGCACCTTCCACTTCACCGCCGCCTTTGGCCGCACCAGCGGCATTTCCATCAAGCCCAGGT
The DNA here is from genome assembly GCA_027490195.1 of Verrucomicrobiaceae bacterium. Classification (GTDB taxonomy): domain Bacteria; phylum Verrucomicrobiota; class Verrucomicrobiia; order Verrucomicrobiales; family Verrucomicrobiaceae; genus Prosthecobacter. The sequence continues at coordinate 380,432 of JAIXYN010000085.1, forward strand.
CACCTCGCATCCAACCGGTGGTCATCGCCCAGTCCTCAATGAAAGTGCTCATCGTCGAGGACGGCCACGTCAGCCAGCTCGTCGGCGCACGCATGCTGGAGAAGCGCGGTCACGTCGTCACACTGGCCTCCAACGGCAAAGAAGCCATTGACCGCTGCGACAAGGAGGCCTTCGACGCCATTTTGATGGATGTGCACATGCCCGGTATCAACGGCTACGAAGCCACCGCCAGGATCCGTCAGGCTGAGAAAGCCTCCGGCAGGCATGTCCCCATCATCGCCATGACCGCCAATGCCATGAAAGGCGATCGCGAACGATGCCTTGCCGCAGGCATGGATGATTACATCGCCAAGCCCCTGCGTTCCGCAGAGTTGTTCCAGGTCGTGGAGCAGTTTGCGTTACCTTCGGCCGCGCCGGAGCCTGCCCAGCCACCTCCTGCACCCACACCACCTTCGCCCCGCCCTCAAACCGAGACGCCCCCCTTCGACCTTGCCGAGTTTCGTGAATCCACCGGGGATGAAAAGCTCATGCGCAAGCTCGTGGCCATTTTCTCTGAAGATGCCCAAAAATACCTGCGCAAGGCCGAGAAGGCTCTCACAGCTGGCAAAGCCAGGCCGCTGTATGAAGCCGCGCACTCGCTCAAGGGCATGCTTGGCGTTTATGCCGCCAGGAAGGCTTTAACGCTTTCCTCCGAGCTCTGCGAGTACGCCCATGCCGGAGACTTGAAAGGCGCACAGATCATGCTGGATCAGTTGAAAAAGGAATGCGCCCTTCTGGGCGACGCACTCCTGGCCGCCTTCGGGCCCGGCACTTGAATCAACGGTACTCCGCCATGCCATCATAGCCATGCACCAGATGGATCGGATGCCCTACCTCCTTCAAAATCTGGCGTGTGAGATTCAGTTTGGCCTGCAGCGCAGCATCGTCGTGATCCGGATCGTGATGCACCACGATCCATTTTTTAGCTCCCACCAACTTGGTCAGCGCGCAGGCCGTGGCCAGGTTGGAATGCCCCCAGCCGATCCGTTTCGGATAATCCGTCGGCAGGTACTGCGCCTCGTGCACTAGCAGATCCACCCCGTCGAGGAAGGCCAGCATCGGCTCGTAGGGCACCACGAGATCTGAATCACGCGTCAGATGGATTGGAGAACCCGTGTAACCTTGGAGAAATTCATTGTCCGGCACAAAGGCCACGCTCCAGCCATCATGCGTCACTTTGAACCCCACCGTCGCTCCGGGATGCTGCGTAAATTCGCGTGTCACCGTCACGTCACCGATCTTCACCGGTTCATCGTCGAGAAACACAAAGTTGATCTTGGCCCTTAAATCCTCGCGCTGAATTGGAAAATAATCGCGGTCCATCTGGCCGCAGAGAAGCGACTCAATGTTTTTGCCAAAGCCACGCTCACCATAAACGGTGATTTCAAAGCCCGGCACGTAGATCGGCGTGAAAAACGGAAACCCTTGAATGTGATCCCAGTGCGTGTGCGTGATAAACAGGTGGATGTGACAGGGACCGCCCGCCAGGAACGACTGACCCGCATCCCGCAGCCCGGAACCCGCGTCAAACAGGATGCGCTCCTTCCCGGTGTTGTATTCAAAGCACGTGGTGTTGCCACCATGCTGGGCATAGCGTGCGCCGCACACAGGAATCGACCCACGGGTGCCCCACAGTTTCACATGCGGGCGCTTGGTATCCAGCACCGGTGCATACGGTTCCGCCGAAACAGGCAAGTGATCCCGGTGTGTGATCCCTTTGGTGGTTGAGGCGTCATGAAAATACTGGCGCAGTTTCTCCAGCAGAAGTTCGGGATCGAATGGCTTGATGAGCACATCCACCGGCCCCGTCTGCTGAATGTGTTTGAGTTCCGTCGAATAATCCTTCGCCGTGCAGACAATCACCGGCATGTGCTGCGTGGATTGCTGCGCCCGTAAATGCCTCAGCACCTCAAGCCCGTTCATTTTCGGCATGATCAGGTCCAGCACCAGCAGATCCGGCTTGAATGCCTCCATCTGCTCCAGACATTCCTCGCCGTCTTCTGCCACACATACCGTGTAACCGTGTGTTTCAAGTGCATGCGAAAGCCGCATGGAAAGCGCACGCACGTCTTCCGCGAGCAGAATTTTTTTGGGTGGGGTTGGAGTCGCCATAACTTGCCTCTATCTCTCAAATACGCGGAGCAGCAGTGGTCGGGCTGGCGGGATTCGAACCCACGACCTCTTCGTCCCGAACGAAGCGCTCTACCAGGCTGAGCCACAGCCCGCCGTTGTCATTGCTGACTCTTGCGGCACCACCTTCGGCATTGCTGCCATCCAGTGGGCGGGAGGGGATTTGTAGCCTTACAAGAAGGCGACGCAAGCCGGAAGATGGCCAGCGCGGACACCAGATGACCCTCGATCCATTATTAAAACGCCACGTTCGCCCCCTGAGGCCAGCTAGGCAAATCGCTCATAAAATACGTTACTTCAGAGACCCTGCGAAAAAGGCTTTGCAGCTTTCACAGACACGCTATCTTGCGGGCTGAACGGCTCACGTACTTTGGTCAAAACTCACGTTTTGATCCATCTCATGCGAGTGTCCGACCTCAACCCAACCAACCTAATACCAAACTAATCAGACTATGAAATTGAACGCATTGCTGAAAACGCTGGGGTTCTTGGCTCTGGCCGCCACTCCCGTTGTGGCCGGACCATCCGCCAAAGCTCCTAAAAACCCTATCGCTCCCGCTCCGGTGAACGATGACCTTGGAATCACCGCCTCCATCGGC